>NZ_FRCQ01000004.1 GCF_900142965.1 Rhizobacter sp. OV335 | reverse complement strand
TGGGCTGGGGGCGATTTCTGGGGCGACGGAGAAGATCGGCTTTGGGGATGGCGCGCGCCAGCGCGCTTCGTAGACATACTCATCGGCACTGTTTGACCACAACGAACGAAGTGAGTGGCGGGAGTTTGCCGATGCATCCCCAAAGCCGATCTTCTTCGTGGAGTCGGCCCCCGGGCCGACCGCCCCGGCATGAGCACCCAGCCCAGCCCATCCCCTCACCCGCCGCGACGCGTGGCGCCGCGCCGCGCACAAGCTACACCAGACGCAGCGCCCGAGCCCGTACCAACGCGCCGACCCGCGTGCCGACACCCAGCTTCGCGAAGATGTTCTTCACATGCCACTTCACGGTGGTCATCGAGATCTGTGCCCGCGCGCTGATCTGCTGGTTGCTCAAGCCCTGCGCCAGCAGCGCCAGCACCTCCAGCTCGCGCGCGGTCAGCGCATCCACCGCATGCGCGGGCCGGGGCTCGCTGCGCCCGAGCGCGGCACCGAAGACGCGCAGCACGTGCTCTGGCATCAGGCGGCGCATCGTCGGCACCTGCAGCGCGGCCACCAGCACCTCGTGGAAGCGCGGGTTGTCGTCGAACCAGCTGCGCGACGGCGCATGGCCGCGCGCACGCAGCAGCGATGTGTGCAGGCATTGCAGCGCTTCGTCGCGCGCGCCGGTCTCCCACAGGTTGCTGGCCAGCGCCGCCTCGATCGCATGCAGCCGCAGCACGTGCCCTGCGGCCTCGGCACTGCCGCGCAGCACCTGCAGCACGCCGCGTGCTTCATCGTGCCGCTGCGCATGCGAGAGCAGCGCGGCCTGCGCCATGCCGCGCCGCTCCCAGGCCTCGTCATAGGGTCGCATGGCCTGCCATTCGGTCGCGTCGGCGATGCCGAATTCTGCCGCGCAGTCGCGTGCCCGCACCGGCTCGCCCTGCGCCAGCCACAGCCGCACCTTGTCGAATCCCACCTGCGCCGCAAAGCGCCGCTCGTGGCTGCCGCCGAGCACGCCGTGCAGGTAGTCGAGCAGCCGCATCGCGGCCTCGGGTTCGCGCTCGGCGGCATGCACGCGGGCGAGCGTGCGCGCGGCGGCCACCAGCGTCTCGTAGGTGCCGCCGGCCTCGACCAGCGGCAGCAGCTCTTCGCACAGTGCACGCGCTTCGGCCAGCCGGTTGGTCTCGTAGCGCAGCACCGCGAGCGCGGTCGCCGCATTCGCCCACGCCGCATTGCGCGGGCCGTTGCGCGTGCCGGCCCACAGCGTTTCCACGCGGCGCGCGGCCGATCCGAAATCGCCCTTCGCCCGCTCCACCATCGCCAGCACGCTGCTCGCGTAGCCCTCGCCGTACGGGGTGATCGGCTGCAGGATCTCGCGGGCGCGCATCGCGAGCCGCCACGCGGCATCGAAGCGGTGCGCGCAGAACAGCGCATACGCGCGGTTGACCAACTGCAGCCCGCGCAGCTGGGCATCGCCATCGCTCTCGTCGGCCGCCGGCATCTCGACGCCGAGCGCCGCATGCTCGCCGAGCATCGCCTGCAGGATCTGCTGCAGCGTGCGCAGGTGGAAGCCGAACGGCGCGCCCTCGTGCGTCGCAGGGTCCGCGGCCAGGTGGCGCAGCATCGCACGCGCTTCGTCGAAACGGCGGCACAGCACCAGGCAGGTGGTGAAGGTCACGCCCAGCGCCGGCCGGGCCAGCAGTTGCTGGGGTGGCAGCCGCTCGCACCAGCGCACCACCTCGGCGATGTCGCCCGATTGCTGCCAGCGTGCGGCGGCGCGCTCCATCAGCTCGGCGCACCACGCCGGCTCGCCGGACTGGAAGGCATGGGTGAGCGCTTCGGCGAAGCGCAACTGCGCGGCATGCCAATGGCTGGCGCGTGCGTGCAAGGCGCGCTGGCGTGCCGGGTCGGCGGCGAGCCGGCTGCGCAGGAAACCGAGGAACAGCGGGTGGTAGCGGAAGGCGAGGCCGTGGCTGTCCTGCGCGGTGACGAACAGCTGGCTGCGCTCCAGCTTCTCGAGCACCGCCTGCGAGCCGTCGCGGCCGAGCAGCGCATCGCACAGCTCGGCCGTCATCACCTCGACCACGCTGGTCGAGACCAGGAACTCCTGCAGCGCGGCATCCTGCTCGTTCAGCACCTCGCGCTGCAGGTAGGCGGCGATGTCGACATGGCCGCCGTCGAAGTCGCCGTGGTCACCGTGCACGAGCAGGCCGAGCTTGACGCCCGCTGTCCAGCCTTGCGTGATCTCCAGCAATCGCTCGGCGTGTTCGCGGCTCAGCGGCTCGGGCACCAGCTTGCGGCCGAGTTGCGTGACCTGGCCGATGTCGAACGCGAGGTCACCCCCATCGAGCACTTCCAGCTGATCGCGCAGCCGCCACGTGGGCAGGTTCAGGCCGGGCATGCAGCGACCCGACAGCACCCAGTGCACTCCAGGCGCGCACGATGCCAGCAGCGTGTCGAGCAGCGCGAGGCAGGGCGCGTCCTGCGCGTGCTGCACGTCGTCGATCATGATCAGCAGGTCGCCGCTGCGCTGTGCGAGCAGCGTCTGCAGGGTCTGCACCGCGCCGTCGGCGCCTGTCGCCGATGGGGGCTGCACGCCGGCTGCTGCCACGCTGGCCAGCAGCCGCGTCGCCAGCGCCTGCGGGCTCGGCACCGGCCCGTCCAGCGTCAACCAGGCCACCGTGCGCCGTTGCCGCCGATTGCGGAACCACTGCGTCAGCAGCGTCGTCTTGCCGGAGCCGGCCGGCGCGGCCACCAGCACCAGCCGCAGTTTCGACGCGGCATCGAGCCGCGCCATCAAGGCGGGTCGCGAGACGCTGGAAGGCGCCAGCAGCGGGGGCTCGATCGTCGTTTCTGACATCGCGGCGGCCGGGGAGGGTGAACCCCTGGAGGGAGGGCGCGCGAGTGTAGCGCCCCCTCCCGGCGGAGGGGGCGCGGCGGAAAGGCGCTCCGTACGATCGTGCGGCGAGCCACCGTCGAGGCAGCCCGCCATCCAACAAAGAATCAAGGAGACACACATGCAAGCGCATCCCATGCCGGGCCGAGGCAGGCCGCGGCTCACCCTGTCGATGTTGTTGTCGTCGTTGCGGTCCCTGACGGGCCTCGTGATGGCCCTGTTGCTGATGCCGCTTGCGGCGCACGCGCAGGCACCGTCGTTCATGCAGTTCGAGAGCGGCCCGGTGCGGCCGATGGCGATGTCGCCCGACCGCAGCCGGCTGTTCGTCGCGAACACGCCCAACGACACGCTCGATGTCTTCAACATCGCCGGCGCCACGCCGCAGCTCGTCGCGCGCGTGCCGGTGGGGCTGGAGCCGGTGTCGGTGGCGGTGCGCGGCAACACCGAGGTGTGGGTGGTGAACCACCTGTCCGACAGCGTCAGCATCGTCGACCTGGCCGGCACGCCGCGCGTCGTGCGCACGCTGCTGGTGGGCGACGAGCCGCGCGACATCGTGTTCGCCGGCAACCCGGAGCGCGCCTTCATCACCACCGCGCATCGCGGGCAGCAGCGCAGCGACCCGTCGCTGGCCGCCGTGCCTGGTGCCGGCGACCCGCAGCTCACGACGCCCGGCATCGGCCGCGCCGACGTGTGGGTCTTCAACCCGGCGAGCCTGGGCAGCGCGTTCGGCGGCCTGCCGCTGCGCATCATGAGCTTCTTCAGCGACACGCCGCGCGCGCTGGCGGTGAGCCCCGACCGCAGCACCGTCTACGTCGCGGCCTTCAAGTCGGGCAACCAGACCACCACGCTGCTGGCCGGAATGATCTGCGGCGGCTTCAACCCGAACCTGCCGTGCCTGGGTCCGAACTTCAAGATCGTTCCCGGCGGCAACCCCGGCCCGAAGACCAACTTCGAAGGGAAGCAGGCGCCCGAGGTCGGCCTGATCGTCAAGTTCAACAAGGCTGCCGGGCGCTGGGAAGACGAGCTGCACCGCAACTGGAACAACGCGGTGCAGTTCCGCCTGCCCGACCGCGACGTGTTCGCCGTCGATGCCAACACGCTGGCGCAGAAGACCAGCTGGTCGGGTGTCGGCACGGTGCTGTTCAACATGGTCACCAACCCGGTCAGCGGCGCGGTCTACGTGTCGAACACCGAGGCGATCAACGAGGCCCGCTTCGAGGGGCCGGGCACCTACGCCGGCCACACGGTGCAGGGCAAGCTGGCGCAGACGCGCGTCACCGTGCTGTCGGGCGCGAACGTCTCGCCACGCCACCTCAACAAGCACATCGACTATTCGAAGCTGCCGGGCAACCCCGGCTTCGACTGGACGATGAAGAACCATTCGCTGGCGATGCCGCTCGACATGGTGGTCACCGGCGACGGCCGCACGCTGTACGTGGCGGCCTTCGGCTCCAGCCGCATCGGCGTGTTCGATACCGCCGCGCTCGAGAGCGACAGCTTCGATCCGCGCAGCGCCAGCGCGCGCTACATCGAACTGGCCGGCGGCGGCCCGAGCGGGCTGGTGCTCGACGAGGCGCGCGGCCGCCTCTACGTCACCACCCGCTTCGACAACGCGGTCAAGGTGGTCGACCTGGCGTCGCGCGCCACGCTGTCGTCGGTCGCGATGAAGAACCCCGAGCCGGCGTCGGTGACGGCCGGGCGGCCGTTCCTGTACGACGCGCGCCGCTTCTCGGCCAACGGCGAGGCCTCGTGCGCGAGCTGCCACACCTTCGGCGATGCCGACGACCTGGCCTGGGACCTCGGCAACCCCGACGACCGCGTCACCAACAACCCGATCACGAAGAACCTGGCGTCGCCGCTGGAGATCACGCTCGGCAAGCTGCTGTTCGGCGTCAAGTCGCCGGTCAACGGCAGCGACAACGCCAACGAGTTCCACCCGATGAAGGGGCCGATGACGACGCAGACGCTGCGCGGCATGCGCAACTCGGGTGCGATGCACTGGCGTGGCGACCGCGCCACCGGGCTGTTCGGCAGCAGCGGCACCGACAGCGTGCTGTCGTTCAAGAACTTCGCGGTGGCCTTCGAGGGCCTCCTGGGTGGCACCGCGCCGCTGAGCGAGGCCGAGATGCAGACCTTCGCCGACTTCCAGCTCCCGGTGATGCTGCCGCCGAACCCGATCCGCAAGCTCGACAACACGCTGACCGCATCGCAGCAGCGCGGGCGCAGCTTCTACAGCGGCACGCGGCCGTCGGACGGCATCGACATCGGCGCGCTGGGCGGGCTGGTGCCGAACCAGACGGCGTTCACCTGCGAGGGTTGCCACCGGCTCGACCCGGCCAGCGGCTTCTTCGGCACCGGCGGGCGCGCGAGCTTCGAGGGCATCACGCAGATCGTGAAGATCCCGCACCTGCGCAACATGTACCAGAAGGTCGGCATGTTCGGCTCGCCGCGGGTGGAGTTCTTCGGCGCGCCCGACACCGGCTTCCTGGGCGACCAGGTGCGCGGCTTCGGCTTCGTCAACGACGGCTCGGTGGACACGCTGTTCCGCTTCTTCACCGCCAAGGTGTTCAACCCGCAGCTCACGGTCGGCTTCCCGATCGTGGACCCGGATGCGACGCGGCGCGATGTGGTCGATTTCATGATGGCCTTCGACAGCGACCTCGCGCCGATCGTCGGCCAGCAGGTCACGCTGACCAGCACCAATGCAGCGGCGGTGGCGGGCCGCATCAACCTGCTGCTGCAGCGCGCGGCCACGCCGTTCACGTCGAAGGAGCTGGGCGGCGCGACCACCGAATGCAGCCTGGTCGTGCGGATCGTGGAAGGCGGCGTGTCGCGCGGGCTGCTCTACAAGCCGGCGGTGCAGGCCTTCGTCGCGTCCGACGGCAGCCAGCGCAGCGATGCGGCCGTGCGGGCGCTGGCCACCGTGCCGGGACAGGAGGTGACCTACACCTGCACGCCGCCGGGGTCGGGGGCGCGCATCGCGTACGACTCCTGAGCGAGGACGTCAGGCGGCCCGGCGGCTCAGCTTGACCGCCGGGAAATCGACCGGCACCGCGAGCGCCACGTTCAGGTAGTTGGTGAACAGGTTCAGCGCGACGTGGGCAATGATCTCGACGATCTGTTCGTCGTCGAAGCCCGCACCGCGCAGCGCCTGCACGTCGGCATCGCCGACCTGGCCGCGGTCGTTGACCAGCTTCAGCGCGAAGCGCAGCGCGACGGCCGTCTTCGGATCGGCAGATTCGCCGTCTTGCGCCGCCACCATCTCGTCGGCGCTGGCACCTGCCTTGCGCCCCAGTGCCGTGTGGGCCGCCAGGCAGTACTCGCAAGCATTGCGGTCGGCCACCGCCACGGCGATCTGCTCACCCAGCTTGGCCGGGAGCACGCCGGCGCCCAATGCGCCGAAGCTGCCCCACAAGCTCTTCAGCGCAGCAGGGGAGTTGGCGACGGCGCGGAACATCGCCGGTGTGGCGCCGAGGGCACCGTGGATCTGGTCGAGCAGCTGCTTGCGCTCGCCGTCGGTGCTTGCGGGAGCGATCAGTTGGACGCGGGACATGGTGGGTCTCCTTGAGAGGTCGAGAAGTTGGTTGGGAGGGTGATCGGCAGCTGCTGGTCGCCAGTGTGCGTCGCGAAGCCGTACCATTGGGCACCTATCGTCCCGATGACATGCCTGATCGTCCAGGGCTTCGCATCCTCCGCATGAACCATCCCGACCCGGCTCCGATCGACCGCCTCTCCGGCCTGCTGGAGCGGTTCAAGGTGCGTGCGCGGCTGTTCCACAGCGGCCCGCTGTGCGGCACCACGCATTTCCCGGCCGAGCCGGGCCGCGGCTTCCTGCACGTGATGCGGCGCGGCGAGATGGAGCTGCGCCATGGCGCGAAGACGCTGCTGCCGCGGCGCATCGTCGTCGCCGAGCCGACGCTGCTGTTCTACCCGCGGCCGCTGTCGCACGCGTTCCGCAATCCGCCGCAGGACGGCTCTGATTTCGTGTGCGCCGAGCTGGAGTTCGATGGCGGCGAGCGCAACCCGCTGGTGCGCGCGTTGCCGCCGCTGATCGTGCTGCCCTTGTCGCGCGTCGAGGGGCTGGCGCCGGCGCTCGCGCTGCTGTTCGGCGAGGCGGAGCGGCTGCGCTGCGGGCAGCGCCTGCTGGCCGATCGCTTGTTCGAGGTGGTGCTGATCCAGCTGCTGCGCTGGCTGATCGACCACCCGGCCGAGGCCGGCATGCCGCAGGGGCTGCTGACGGGGCTGTCCGATCCGCGGCTGGCGCGTGCGCTGGTGGCGCTGCACGACACGCCCGGCGCGCCGTGGAGCCTGGCGACGATGGCGGCTGAAGCCGGCATGTCGCGCAGTGCGTTCGCCGTCGCCTTCAAGACCGTGGTCGGCCAGCCGCCGGCCGCGTACCTCGCCGACTGGCGGCTCAGCCTGACGCAGTCGCAGCTGCGCCAGGGCCGCTCGGTCAAGGCCATCGCCGACGAACTGGGCTATGCCAACGCGTCGGCGTTGTCGCGCCTGTTCAGCCAGCGTGTGGGCCACTCACCGCGTCAATGGCTGGAGCAGAACCAGGATGGCTGAACGAACAATCCACTTGGTGCGCGCGTGGGTGGCGATGGCCGCGCTCGCGCTGTGCGGCCTCGGCGTGTCGCCGGCTTCGCAGGCGGCAGAGGAGCTGGCGCTGGATTGCGGTGTCGGCACGTACCGGCTCGACGATGGGTCCAGCCTCGATGTCGGCCCGTCGGCGGGCAGCTCGCTGCGCTGGCGGCGGCCCGACGGAACGAGCGGTGCGTTCTCGACCACCGGCCCGGAGGCCGGCGTGAGTTCGCTCGGGTGGACGAAGCGGCCGGACGGCCAGCGTGTGCGCATCGACTGCGCGAAGGCGCAGATCGACGTCGACGGCGTGCGTGGCCGGCGGCTGGCGCTCGCGACGACCGAGGTGCGTTTCACGAGCGACGGCACGACGCTCGCGGGCCGCCTGGTGATGCCCGAGGGCGACGGGCCGGTGCCGGTCGTCGTGCTGCTGCAGGGCTCGGAGCACGACTCGGCGATGCGCTTCGATTCGATGCAGCGGCGATTCCCCGCGGCGGGTGTCGGCGCCTTCGTGTTCGACAAGCGCGGCACCGGGGCGTCCGGCGGTCGCTACTCGCAGGACTTCGATCAGCTGGCGCGCGACGCGGTCGCGGCGCTGCAGGAAGCCCGTCGGCTGGTCGGCACGCGCGTCGCGAGGATCGGATTCCACGGGCCGAGCCAGGGCGGTTGGATCGCACCGCTCGCGGCAAGGATCGCGCCGGTCGATTTCATCATCGTCGGCTTCGGGCTGGCGGTGTCGGTGCTGGACGAGGATCGCGAAGCGGTCGCGATGAACATCGCCGCAGCGGGGCATGGGCCGCAGGCGATGGCCGGTGCGATGGCGCTGGTGGACGCATGCGGTGCGCTGGCCGTGAACCCGGCGCCGCAGGTGTTCGAGCGCTTCGCGCGCGTGCGGCAGCGCTTTGCAGGCGAGCCGTGGTTCAAGGACGTGCGCGGGGATTTCTGCTACCTGCTGCTGGGCCTGAAGACCCAGGAGGAGTTCGCGGAATTCGCGCAGCACCTGAATGCCGGCACGCCGTGGCTGTTCGATCCGCTGGCGACGATCGGGGCGGTGACGGCTCCGCAGTTGTGGATCCTCGCGCAGGACGACCTCGAGGCACCCGCCGCGGAGACAGCACGCCGCCTCGCGGTGCTGCGCATGGCCGGTCGCCCGATCGCGACGGCGGTGTTCCCGTGGACGGAGCACGGCATCTACGAGTACGAGACGGCCGCCGACGGCAGCCGCCTGTCGACCCGCCAGCCGGACGGCTACCTGCGGATGATGGTCGACTTCGCGTTCGGGCCGGTGCTGAAGCCGGTGTATGGCACGGCGGCGCTCGCGCGGCCGCATCGGTAGACTGCAGGCCCATGCCTGCAACGCTCCGCGCCATTCGCGCCGACATCACGACCCTCGCCGTCGACGCGATCGTCAATGCCGCGAACTCGTCGCTGCTGGGTGGCGGTGGCGTGGATGGAGCGATCCACCGCGCGGCAGGTCCGGAACTCGTGCATGAATGCCGACTGCTGGCTGGCTGCAAGACGGGCGACGCGAAGCTGACGAAAGGCTACCGGCTCAAGGCGATGTACATCGTCCACACCGTCGGCCCGGTCTGGCGTGGTGGCGAGCACGGTGAGGCGGATCTGCTCGCGTCTTGCTATCGCAGATCCCTCGAAGTCGCCGGTGCGAAGGGGGTCAGGTCGATGGCGTTTCCGAGCATCAGCACCGGCATCTACGGCTACCCCATCGACTTGGCGGCGCAGGTTGCGGTTCGCACCGTGCGCAGCCATCTCGCGCAGTTTCCCGAGTTGGAAGAGGTGGTGTTCTGTTGCTTCTCGCCCAGCGATCTGGCGGTCTACGAAAGGGCGATCCATGGACCAGCAAGCTGAATCCTGGCCGGTGCGCACGATGCTGCTCTTGAACTTCAAATCACGCGAGCCCGAGCTGGCGAAGGCCGCGGCTGCATCGACCTTCCTCGAGGGTGCGCTTGAGTTGCTGATGGCACTGTTCTCGTGACCCGGAGGCAAACATTGCCGTCCATCGAATCCTGGGGCGACCTGCTGCGCGATCGTTCAGAGGCGGACGTGATCTCGTTCATTCGCCAGCAGCCTGAACTGGTGAACGTGCCGGATGCCGTGTTGTCCGAGTACGCGCTGGAGCAAGCCGTCTTCTTCGAAATGCGCGAGCTGGTGCAAGTGCTGCTCGACCTGGGCGCGAATCCTGATCAATTGAACGACCAGGGCTGCCTGGCACTCCACACGGCCATCGAGTTGTTCGAGCGTTCGCCGAAAGTCGCGTTGCAACTGGTCGACGTTCTGCTGGCGCGCGGCGCCGATCTCGAAGCCAGAGGGTATCCAGACTTCACCGCGCTGCATCGGGCCTGCGCGGTGAATGCCATTCCCATCGCGATGATGCTCATCGAGCGAGGTGCCAGCCTGACGGCTGCAGCGGAAGCGTGGGTGGATGGCGGGCGCACGCCGCTCGACGTGGCGTGGACCCATCGATACCAGGAGCTTGCGTCGCTGCTGCAGAGCCGAGGTGCAAAGAGCGTCGATGATCTTCCGACACCCTGACCCTTCCGGTTCCGTCCCACTTCTTGATCCCGACAACCATGGCAGCCATCTTTGCATTCAAGTGCAGCAATTGCGAAGAGATCCACGAGGGCTCTCCGAGCATCGGCTATCGAATGCCCGACCCGTACGCATCCTTGTCGGAGGAGCAGAAGGCGACGATGGGAGAACTGAGCAGCGACTTCTGCACCATCACGCATGAGGACAGAACCGACCGCTTCATCCGCGCCGTGCTGGAGGTGCCGATTCACGGGATCGAGGAGCCGTTCCTGTGGGGCATCTGGGTGTCGCTGAGCGAGAAGAGCTTCAACCGCTATCTCGAAACCTACGATGAGCCCGTCGACGGAGACTGCTTCTTCGGCTGGGTCTGCAACGGGATTCCGGACTACCCGTACGGCGAGTCGAGGCCGGCCGATGTCGTGGTGCAGCCCGGAGGTCAGCGACCCAAGGTCATTCTCCACCGTGGCGAGCACGACCGCGATCCGTTGGTCATTGATCAAACTCGTGGAATTTCCATTGCCCGAGCACAGGAAATTGCGGAACATGTGTTCCATCGGGACTGAGCCGGTCCAAGCACGGAATTCATCGAGGAGCGCACATGGGAGCATGGTCTGTCGATCCCTTCGGAAATGACGACGCCGCGGATTGGGCCTACGAGCTTGAAGAAGCCGACAGCCTCGCTCCCATCGAAGAAGCGATCGACGCGGTGCTTTCGTCTGGCGACGATTACCTTGAAGCGCCGGAAGCGTCGGTGGCCATCGCGGCCATCGAGGTCCTGGCCAGACTGGGAGGCGGCTCCGGCGAGAAGACCTCGTACACGGAAACTGCCGACAAGTGGGTGGCCGAGCACCCACTCAAACCATCGGTGGAACTGGTGGACAAAGCGCAAGCCGCAATCGCCCGCATCCTTGCCGAGAATTCCGAGCTGGCGGAACTCTGGCAGGATAGTGATGAATACGATGCCTGGCAGGCTTCGGTTGAAGATCTGCGAGTGCGAGTCGGTGCCTGACTCTCCCATCTGTCGGATCGTCTTTGTCAGCCCAGTAGGTCGAATTTTTCGGCTTCGATAGTCGATTCCACCTTCCGTCGTTCGTCGTCCCAGCATCCCCTCATCCCTGGAGATGCCCATGACCGCACAGCCCACCCTCCGCCCCGCGAAGGACCTGGCCCAGTCCAAGCGCCGCTTCCCCGGCGAGACCCCCGAGTACCGCGCCGCCCGCAACGCGCTGCTCGAACAGGAGATCGAGCTGCGCCGCCTGAACGAGCGCGTCGCCGCGCAGCGCCGCGCGCTGCCGCCGGGCGGCGTCGTGCCGCACGACTACCGCTTCGACGGCGAGCAAGGCCCGGTCACGCTGTCGCAGCTGTTCGGCGAGCACGACACGCTGGTCACCTACAACTTCATGTTCGGCCCGCAGCGCAAGCGGCCGTGCCCGATGTGCACCTCGATGCTCAGCGCGTTCGACGGCGAGATGCCCGACATGCTGCAGCGCGTGTCGTTCGCGGTGATCGCGCGCGCGCCGCTCGACCGCATCGTCGCCTTCAAGAAGGAACGCGGTTGGCGCCACCTGCGCCTGTACTCGTCGGGCGGCAACGACTTCAACCGCGACTATGCCGACGAAGACCCGGCCAGCGGCTCCGACAACGCCGGCTTCAACGTCTTCACGCGCCGCGACGGCGTCATCCGCCACACCTGGGGCGACGAGATGGGCCCGGAGAGCGCCGACCCCGGCCAGGACCCGCGCGGTGCGCCCGAGGTGATGCCGATCTGGATCGTGCTCGACATGACGCCGGGTGGCCGCGGCACCGACTGGTACCCGGAGCTCGACTACCCGCAGCGCTGAGGCTTCGGCGGCCGCACGCTGAGCGCAGAATGCCGGATGCGCCTGTCGAGCTTCATCCACGCCAATCTCGATGCCATCCTGCGGGAGTGGGTCGCTTTCGCCGCCAGCCAGTTGCCTGCCGCGGCCAGCATCGACGAGGCGGGCCTGCTCGACCACGGCAGGTTGATCCTGCAGGAGATCGCCGAAGACATGCGCCGTCCGCAAGACGACGACGAGCGGCAAGCCAAATCGGAAGGCCAGAGCGACACGCCCGCCCGCGCCCGAAGCGTCCCGTCGCGCAGCCATGCCCGGCAGCGCGAGCGACAGGGGTTCGAGGTCGAGCAGATGGTGGCCGAATACCGTGCGCTGCGGGCGACGGTGTTGAGGTTGTGGAGCGCTTCCCCGGGCGAGGCACAGGTTGCCCGGGATCTCGACGACGTGACGCGCTTCAACGAGGCGGTGGACCAGGCCATCGCGGAGTCGCTGAGCGTTTTCGTGCTGGAAGTGAACCGCACGCGCGACCTGTTTCTCGGGATGCTGGGCCACGACCTGCGGGGTCCCCTCAGCACGATCTCGGCCTACGCGGCGCTGGCGCTGCGCACCCGCCCCGACGATGCGCCGCAACTCGCCGTGGTGCAGCGCAGCGTCGGCCAGATGAAGGCCCTGCTGAACGACCTGGTCGAGTACACGCGCCATCGCCTGGGGTCGGGTCTGCCCGTCAGTCCGGCGCCGCTTCATCTCGACAAGTTCGCCCAGAACACCTTGCAGGAAATCGATGCGATCACCCCCGGTCGAGTCCTGCAGTTGACCGTGCTGGGCGATCTGCAAGGCGAATGGGACGCGCGGCGCCTGCACCAGGCCTTGTCCAACCTGGTGTTCAATGCCTTGAAGTACGGATTCCCCAGTTCGCCGGTCCGCGTCATCCTGGATGGAACCCTCGCCGACGAAGTCCTGCTGGCCGTCGAGAATCACGGCAAACCGATTCCGGCCGACCTGCTGCCGAGCCTCTTCGATCCGCTGGTGCGCGCCGGCAGCGATGATGACGATGCCGACTCCCAGGTGGCCGGCGCCAATCTGGGCCTCGGGCTGTACGTCGTCCGCGAGATCGCGCTGGCCCACGGCGGCACGGTGGGTGTCTCGTCAGATGCGGACTCCACGCGCTTCGAGCTTCGCTTGCCGCGCATCTGCGTGCGCCGCAACGGCGAGAGTCCGACTCCTCCCCGATCTGCGTGAGTCGCGACGGCGTGGTCGGCGCCGGCTATCACGCCGCGCCGAGGTCGACGGCGATCTTGCCGCGCGCCGGCCCGCCGGCCCCACCCATCAGCGCGTGGGCGGCGTCCACCTCGGCCAGCGTGAAGCGGTGCGGGTCGAGCATCGGCCGCAGCGTTCCTTCGGCCGCCAGCCGCGCGGCGTGGCCGAGGATCTCGCCGTGGTGCTTGAGCCCTTCGCCGGTCAGCAGCGGCAGCAGCGTGAACACGCCGGAGTAGGTGGCGCCGCGGAACGACAGCGGCGCCAGCGCATGCGTGCCCCAACCGAGGCTGCTGACGACGTGGCCGGTGTAGCGGCGCGCCGCGACGAACGACGCATCGAGCGTCGCACCGCCCACCGTGTCGACCACGATGTCGAAGCCCGCGCCGGCGGTCGCCTCGGTCACGTAGCGCTCCACCGGCGTCGCGGTGTAGTCGATCGGCGTGGCGCCGAGCCGGTGGATCGCGTCGAGCTGCGCTGCGCTGCCGGTCGCCCACACCTCGGCCCCGTGCGCACGCGCCAGCTGCACCGCGATGTGCCCGACGCCACCCGCTCCGCCGTGCACCAGCACACGGTCGCCGGGCTTCACTCGTGCGCGATCCACCAGCCCTTCCCACGCTGTGATCGTGACCAGCGGCAGCACCGCCGCCTCGCGCGGTGACAGCGCGGCCGGCCGCAGCGCCAGCAAGCGCGCATCGACCGCGATGAAGCCGGCCAGCGTGCCCGCATGCCCGCCGACGCCGCCGACCATCCCGAACACCTCGTCGCCCGGCTTCAGCTGCGACACGCCCGCGCCGACGGCGCGCACGGTGCCTGCCATGTCGATGCCGAGTACTGCCGGCAGCGGCTGGCGTGCATGGGCCGCCTGGCCGGCGCGGATCTTCGCGTCGAGCGGGTTCACGCCGCTGGCCCGGACCTCGACGAGGACCTGGCCGGCGCCGACCGACGGCATCGGCAGCTCGCGCACGACGAAGGGCGCGCCGGGCGCGTCGGCGAAGGCCGCGGTGGTGGTGGAAGGGAGGTGGAAGGTCGACATGGCTGTTCTCCGGTGATCGATGCAGCCAGTCTGGTTCATTCACAAACGTTCTTCAATCGACAAGAATGCACGTTGCTCATGCAAATATGAATGCGAGGTCGAGATGGAATGGAGCGATGTGAAGGTGTTCCTCGCAGTGGCTCGCGAAGGCTCGCTCGGCGGTGCCGCGCGGCGCATCGGCCAGACGCAGCCGACGATGGGCCGGCGGCTGCACGCGCTCGAAGACTCGCTCGGCCAGCGGCTGTTCCAGCGCGGCAGCGCCGGCTTCGTGCTGACCGAGGAGGGTCAGTCGGTGCTGCAGCATGCGCAGCGCATCGAGGAAGAAGCGCTGGCGATCGAGCGGCGTCTCGCCGACGGGCAGGTGGCGCTGAGCGGGCTGCTGCGCATCTCGTCGTCGGACTGGTTCGGCGTGCACGTGCTCGCGCCGTGGTGCGCCGAGTTCATGGCGTTGCACCCGGAGGTGACGATCGAGCTGATCACCGACAGCCGTCTGTTCAGCCTGGCGCGCCGCGAGGCCGACCTGGTGTTCCGCATCGCGCCGTTCAGCGAACCCGAGGTGGTGCAGCGGCGCTTCATGCACCTCGACTACGGGCTGTACGTCGCGAGCACCCACAAGGGGCCGCTGCCGCGGCGCGGCAAGGGCCTGCGGCTGGTGACGATGGACAGCGCCTTCGACGACATGCCCGACGTGGCCTGGCTCAAGCGCAGCTTCCCCGAGGGCCGCACGGTGTTCGGCAGCAACAGCCGCGAGGCGCAGGCCCGCCTGTGCGCGGCCGGTGCCGGCGTGGCGGTGCTGCCGTGCGCGTTGGCGGCGGGCATGCCCGGCCTGCGGCGTGTTGCGCGGGCCGAGCCGCCGCCCGGCCGCGAGGTCTGGGCGGGCTACCACCAGGACCTGCGCAACGCCGGCCGGCTGCGCGCGTTCCTCGAGTTCGTGGTGGCGAAGGCGGCGGCCTGACGCTCAGGGGCGCGGGGCCGGCCGCGTGTTGACGAACAGGCACAGGAAGGCCGTCAGCAGCGCGAGGCCGATGTGCAGGCCGTAGACCACGTCGAAATCGCTGCGTTGCACCACGCCGTGGCCGAGCAGCAGCACCGTGATCGCGACACCGATCACCGCGCCGATCTGGCGCGTGGCCTGGTTGACCGCGCTGCCGACCGCGTAGTGCTGCGCCGGCAGCTTGCTGACCGCGGCGCCCGACAGCGACGGCAGCACCATGCCGACGCTGGCACCGCTGAGGAACAGGCCGGGCAGCCAGTGCGTCAGGTAGGCGGGTTCGAGGCCGGGCACCAGCATGAACCACAGGCCGGCGGCCGCGTAGAGCAGCGCTCCGCCGACCAGGAAGGGCCGATGGCCGAGCCGCCCGGCGAGGCGGCCGGTGATGATGGCGACCGGGATCACCGTGAGCGGGCCGGGTGCGATCGCGAGGCCGGCCTGCGCCTGGCTGTAGTGCCACACGTTGTTCATGTAGAAGAAGAACGCGAAGAACATCATCGCGAACGCGATGCCGAAGGCCAGCGTCGCCGCGTTGACGGCGCTGTAGGTGCGGTGGCGGAACAGGCCGAGGTCGACCAGCGGATCGCGCACCCGGCCGGCCCAGATCACGAACGCGACCAGAGCGATCACGCCGGTGCCGGCGGCGGCGATCAGCTGCGCCCGCGTCCAGGCGGGGGATTCGGATTCGACGATGGCCAGCGCGATCGCGCCGACCGCGACGATCAGCAGCGCCATGCCGACCGCATCGACCTTGCGCCGTGTCGCCGCGCGCGGCGATTCGCCGAGCAGTGCGGCACCGCGCCACAGCGACAGCGCGCCGATCGGCAGGTTGATGAAGAAGGCCCACGGCCAGCCGACGGTCTCGACGACCAGCGAACCGAGGCTCGGGCCGACCGCGGCCGCGAAGCCGGCGACGGCGCCCCACAGGCTGACGGTCAACGCGCGTTTTTCTTGCGGGAAGGCGGCCAGCACGATCGACAGCGAGGCCGGCGTCAGCAGTGCCGCGCCGACGGCCTGCAGCACGCGTGCGGCGATCAACCAGCCGACGCTGCCGGCCAGCCCGCAGGCGGCCGAGGCGGCGATGAACACCGTGACGCCGAACAGGAAGACGCGCTTGCGGCCGTGCGTGTCGGCCAGCCCGCCGGCGGGGATCAGCATCGCGGCATAGACGACGGTGTAGGCGTTGAGCACCCACGACATGTCGGCCGCGGTCGCCTGCGGGAAGCCGGCGCGCAGCGCGCCGAAGGCCGCGTACAGCATCGTGCTGTCGAGCGACACCAGGAAGGCCGCGACGCTCGCGACCCAGAACACGGGCCACGGGGAGGTGCGCGGGGCGGGCGGCTCGATGGCGACGGGGGTGGCGATGCTCATGGGGATTTCCGGGTGGATGCGGTTGCAGTGGCAGCGGATGCGAGGGAGGGGGTGTCGTACTGCAGCAGCAGCGCCTGGCGTGCGCCCGACAGCATCGCGCGGCTTTCGGCGGTGTTGCCGAGCGCGCGGGCGATCTGCAACGAGCCGACCAGCGTGCCGGTGACCACGCTGGCGGCGGCGTGGTGCGCCTCGGGCAAAGCGGCGTTCACGCGCTCGATGAGGCGGCGCACGCGCTGCGCGGAGGCCTCGCGCACGAGGTCGGACTGGCGCGGCATGTCGGAGCCGAGCGCGGCGACCGGGCAGCCGCTGTCCATCGACACGAGGTGGCGGTCGGCGAGGTAGGCGTCGACCAGCGCGCGGAACGGGCTGATGCCCTTCGCGGCGCGTTGCGCGGTGGAGCGCGCGACGCTGTCGGCGCTCTCGCGGCCGGCGCGTTCGAGCGCTTCGACGAGCAGTGCGTCGCGCGACTCGAAGTGCGCATAGAAGCCGCCATGCGTGAGCCCGGCGTCCTTCATCACGTCGGCGACACCGAGGCCGGCATAGCCGTGGCGGCGGATCGCGCGGGCCGCGGCCTCGACGATGCGCTCGTGGGTCTCTTCCTTGCGGGTGTTGGCGGGGCGTGCCATTGCGGCTCCATTTAATATGATGTGAATCATATTCTTGTTTGCCGGTTTGTGCTGGTGAGCTCATTCGCAGGTCGGCGCGGCAAAGGCGCGGGTGGAGAGGCTGTGGCTCGCCGTCAGGTGCGGTCATCGCCCCTGGCGGGGCAATGACTGCCCTGCGCTGACTGGTTTCATGGCCCGTCGCCGAAACTCCCGCCACTCACTTCGTTCGTTGTGGTCAAACAGTCGGCGACAGTCAGTGCACGAAGCGTGCTGCGCACGCGGGCCATGAAACCAGCCAGCTCCGGCGCCCCCTCCTCATTGGCGCTCCACAGCCTCCCCACCCGCGCCTTTGTGCCACCGCCCCAGCCGAGCCCCCGGCCCCTCACGCCACCCGCCGCGCCACGCCGCACAGAAGCAGCCGCGGAAGTTCACCAGCCTGACATTCCGAAGCTGCGGCTCCAGGACAGTTCGACCACCGGAGTCGCCTTGCTTCCACGCAACGGCTGCATCGCTCCCGCACCAAGGCGCCATTCGCTGCGGGGCGTGGCGGCCCAGCCGGCCCACAACACGCTTTGCAGGATCGCGCCGCCGGCCGTGGCGACCCCGCCGCCGCCTGCCGCTCCGGCCAGCGCCTCGATGCCGACTCGCACCGGCGTGCCCGGGCGGCTGGCGATGCCGGCCCCGATCAGCCCGGTTGAATAAGCGCCGGCATGTCCGGCGTAGGCACTGTGAGCCTGGCCGCTGACATAGATGAAGTCGTCGACGTAGCGATTCAGCTTCAGGCCGATCGTGTCGAGCGATTGGCGGCTGCCGTCCTGGCGCAGCACGCGGGCATGGTGCTGCAGCGCGGCCACCCATTCGGTGCGCACGACGCGCGGCGGCGTGTTGCGGCCGTCGTGACCGGGTTCCAGGTCGATGCCCAGCCACAGCTGGGCCTGGCGCGCGCGCAGGTCGCCGTTGGCGGCGCGGATGCGGCCGTACTCGCCGCCGATCGTCCAGCCGGGCAGGGGGCTCCATTCCAGCGTACCGGTGGCCTTGCCGATCAGGCCGCCCCCGGTCGGCACGGCACCGCCGCCGCCGAGCCCGCCCGCCACCCGCAGGCCGGCCCGCCACGTGGGCAACATCACCGGAAACGGCGCGAAGCTCGCGCCGACCGTGCCGAGGATCTCCATGTAGCCGGCCGCATCGCCCTTGGCCGCGGCCGCCGATTCGAGGCCCCACGACCAGCCGTTGGCGAATCGGCGTTCCGCGCGTGCGCCGGCCAGGCCGGCTGTCGGGCGCGGCGCGCCATCGAAGCGGTAGGCGGTGGCGGTCAGCGCCATGCGGTCGAAGCCGAGGCCGGTGATGCCGCTCGACGCGCTGGCCACGCCGCCATGTTCTCCCGCCAGGTGCGCGAAACCGCCGCGCCACGCGAGGGCCAGCCCGAACTGCCGGCTCTTGATCTCGCCGCTCGGGAAACTCACGGCTGAAGCCGAGAGCCCCAGTTGCAACGACGAGCCGATGTCCCTCATCACCGTCAGCGCAGGCCGCAGCATCAGGCCCGAGCCAACCGGCGCCGAGGCGCCACCGCCGCCGCCCGCATACAAGCCCGTGGCCAGCGTCCAGCCGGGGCTGAACTGCCAGCGGTGCTGCACCTCGATGCCGGCGACGAACAAGCCGCCGCGCTGCCCGGTGGCCGCACCGTACACCGCCGGCCCGAACGCCCAGCCTGAGCCGGCATCGAACAGCAGCGAGCCGCCCACCAGGCCCATGCGCTCGCCCTGCGGCAGCCGCACCCGCTCGTAGCCGAACAGCGTGATGGTCGGGATCGGCGCATCGGCACCGTCGCGGCCACCTTCGTCGCCGCCCTCGGGTTCCGCCTGGGCCACACCGGCCGCCAGCAGCGCGCCGGCGAGCGCCGCCGCGCTGCGAAAACGCCGCCGGATCAAGCGAGTTCGCGCTCGAGCCAGGTCGCCGCGCTGTCGGCCGTCAGCCGGAACCCGGCCTCGACGCGCTTGCGGGCCACTTCCTGGCCATCGGCATTGCGGGCCGCCAGCATTGCGTAGGGATCGTCGTCGTCCGGCACGATGTCGAGCGTCACGACGATCTCATGGGCGCCGCTGCCGATCCATATCTTCTTGTGCAGCCGCGCCGCCAGTTGCTGCTCATGCCGGCGCCGCACTTCATGCGCGGTCTTGACCAGCGTGTGGAAGGCGGGGGCATCGAGCGGCTTCGGGTTCTTCTTGTCGCGGCCCATCGTCCACGGGCCGATCAGCGCCGGCTCGGCCTCGCCGCGCAGCGTCATCGAGACGGCCCAGCCGTCGTCGTCTTCGTTCTTGATGACCTGGGCGATCCAGGCCTCGTCTTCCCAATGGCGCGCTTCCTGGATCGGCGCGGGTTCGTCATCAACGGGGGTCGTGGTGTCGGACATGACAGCGGGATGGTGAAGGGATTGGGGGCGTACTGTATAGGCGTACAGCCATCAAGTCGAGTGCTGCGACGTTTGCTGCGACGCCTGCTGGATCACCCACGCCTGGAACACCCGCAGCGCCTGCGTCGGCGCGCGCGACTTCAGCCGCGTGATCCAGTAGCGCCCGAGCGACACGCCGAGCGCGAACGGCTGCACCAGCCGCTCGGTGCGCAGCTCCTCGCCGAACATCGCCGGCGGCAGCAGTGCGACACCGATGCCCTGCGCCGCGGCGGCCGCCATCGCGATCGACGAATCGAACACCGGCCCGCGCAGCAGCGGCGTCTCGATGCCGGCGGCCGCGCACCAGCGCGCCCATTCGTCGGCGCGGTACGAGCGCAGCAAGGTCTCGTCGGCGAGCGCGGCCGGCGTTTGCAATCGCCGCGCCAGCGCCGGCGCGCACACCGGCGACAACGGCGCCTCCAGCAAGGGCTCGGCCTCGGTGCCGTGCCAGGCGCCATCGCCGAAGCGGATCGCGCAGTCGAGCCCCTCGGCGGCCAGGTCGACGCGGTTGTTGTTCGTCATCAGCCGCAGGTCGATGGACGGGTGGTCGCGCCGGAAGGCCGCGAGCCGCGGCAGCAGCCAGCCGACCGCGAAGGTGCCGACCACCGCCACCGTCAGCACCTCGCGGTGCAGGCCGCCCTCGAACTGCTCCAGCACCAGGCGCATGCGCTCGAAGCTTTCGCTCAGCATCGGCAACAGTGCGCTGCCCTCGTCGGTCAGCGCCAAGCCGCGCGGCAGGCGGCGGAACAGCGAGACGCCCAGGCGCTCCTCGAGGTTCTTGACCTGCGCGCTGACGGCGTTCTGCGTCACGCACAGCTCCAGCGCGGCGCGCGTGAAGCTCAGGTGGCGCGCCGACACCTCGAAGGCGCGCAAGGCGTTCAGCGGAAGTTGCATGGCCCAGATTATCTGGGGGCTCGCCCCCGAAAGCAGTGTTTGAGCGATGGCGGTGCGGTCGCTATCGTGCACGCTCCCAACCGACACGCCCTGAGGATTCCCCGATGCAAAGAAGACAGTTCAACAGCGCGCTCGCGCTGTCGCTCGGCACCGCGATGCCGTTCGCCTGCGCCGCGATGCCGGCCACGGCCGCCCAGAAAAATTGGGAGCAGGGCGCCGATGCGCGCTGGGCCGCGATCGAGGCCGATGTCGGCGGACGGCTCGGCGCCGCGGTGCTCGACACCGGCAGCGGCCGCGTCGACGGGCACCGCCTCGACGAGCGCTTCCCGATGTGCAGCACCTTCAAGTGGCTGGCCGCGTCGCTGGTGCTGCAGCGCGTCGACGCCGGGCTCGAGCGGCTGGACCGGCGCATCGTCGTGCGCCGCGAGGTGCTGATCGCGAACTCGCCCGTCAGCGAGCAGCATGTGGGCGGCGACGGCATGAGCATCGCCGAACTGTGCGAAGCGACGGTGCTGGTCAGCGACAACGCCGCGGCCAACCTGCTGCTCGCGAGCTTCGGCGGACCGCCCGCGATCACGCGCCATGCACGCTCGCTCGGCGACACGAAGACGCGGCTGGACCGCACCGAACCCGCGCTGAACGAGGCCCGCCCCGGCGACCCGCGCGACACGACGACGCCGCGCTCGATGGCGACCGCGCTGCGCAGCGCCTTGCTCGGCACCGCGCTCTCCGACGCCTCGCGCGCCCGGCTCGTCGCGTGGATGGAAGCGGTGCGCACCGGCACCGACCGGCTGCGCGCCGGCCTGCCGCCCGACTGGCGCGTCGCCGACAAGACCGGCACCGGTGCGCGCGGCAGCACCAACGACGTGGCGGTGGCCTGGCCGCCGAATCGCGCGCCGTTGGTCATCACCGCCTACCTGACCGACAGCAAGGCGGATGCGAAGCGCCGCAATGCCGCGCTGGCGGCGGTGGCGCGAGAGGCGGCCACCCGGGCTGCCTAAGTTGCAGCGAGTGCGGGCAACACCCGGCCCGCGGCCAGCATCGCGTCGATCGCCTGCACGCTCACCGGCTTGCTGTACAGGAAGCCCTGTGCGAAATCGCAGCGCTGTGCGGCCAGGAAGTCGCGCTGCGCCACCGTCTCGACCCCTTCGGCGACGACGGTCAGCGACAGGCTGTGCGCCATCGTGATGATGGCCGACGCGATCGCCGCGTCGTCGCTGCTGTCCGGCAGGTCCTTGACGAAGGCGCGGTCGATCTTCAGCTTGCCGATCGGCAGGCGCTTCAGGTACGCGAGCGACGACAGCCCGGTGCCGAAATCGTCGACCGCCACCTGGATGCCGAGCGCGCGCACCGCCTCCAGCTGCGCGACGTTGCTCGCCAGGTCCTCGACCATCGAATGCTCGGTGATCTCGATCTGCAGCGCGCGCGGGTCGGCGCCCGAGGCGCGCAGCGCGGCGTCGATCTGCGCCTGGATGCCGCGGCGGATCTGCAGCGCCGACACGTTCACCGCGACGTGCAGCCGGTGGCCGCCGTCATGCCAGCGGCGGATCTGCAGGCACGCGGCATGCAGCACCCACTGGCCGATGTCGACGATCAGCCCGCTCGATTCGGCGATCGGGATGAACTCGACCGGCGACACCATGCCGAGCTGCGGATGCTCCCAGCGCAGCAGCGCCTCCACGCCGACCAGCCGCTGCGTGGCGAGGTCGACGATCGGCTGGTACAGCAGGCGCAGCTGCCGGTGCGAGACGGCCTCGCGCAGGTCGGCTTCGAGCTGCACGCGGCGCGTGGTGTCGTTCAGCATGCGGGGGTGGAACACCGCGAAGGTGTTCTTGCCCATGCGCTTGGCCTCGTACATCGCGGTGTCGGCGGCCAGCACCAGCGAGGCCGCGTCGACCGCGTCGTTCGGGTACAGCGCGACGCCGGCGCTGCCGCGCGCCCGCAGCAGCTGCGCACCGACGGCCAGCGGCTCGTCGAAGGCGCGCATCGCCGCATTCGCGAGCGCCTGCAGCTGCACCGGGTCGACGACGCGCGGCGACAGGATCACGAACTCGTCGCCACCGAAGCGGAACGCGATGTCGGTCGGCCGCATGAACTTCGTCAGCCGCCCGGCCAGCGCGCGCAGCAGCTCGTCGCCGACGCCGTGGCCGAGCGTGTCGTTGACGAGCTTGAAGTCGTCCAGGTCGAGCAGCAGCAGGCCGAAGCCCTCGCTGGTGCGGCCGACGGTCGCGATCAGCCGCTGGATCTGCTCGTTGGCCGCATGCCGGTTCGGCAGCCCGGTGACCGGGTCGTAGTGGGCGAGGTAGTCGAGCCGTTTCTCGGTGCCTTCGATCTGGCGGCGGATGCCGATCGCGAGCGCATAGGCGAGCGCGAACGACACCAGGCTGACCACCAGCGTGATCGCGATGAAGGCCGCGACGCGCTCGTACAGGACGCGCAGGCTCGCGCTCACCAGCACGTGGCCGACCACGCGGTCGCCCTCGCGCACCGGCACGCGCACGTGCAGGCGGTTCCCGGCGAAGCGATGGCCTTCGGTGGCCAGGGCCGGCGGCGCGGCGTCGACCCGCTGCGTGCGCTGGCCGGGCGCGCTGTAGGCGGCGAGCTGGCGGTCCTGCAGGTCGAGCAGCGATGCGCGCTCGATGCCCACCGACGATTGCAGGCCGGAGAGCGTCTGCGCCGCGGCGCCGCTGTCGCCGAACAGCACCGCGGCCGAGCTGTTGTCGGCGACGATGTGCGCCTGCGCGGTGAGGTCGTCGACCATCGCGCTGCGCAGCGAGAAGTACACGTAGGCGTCGAAGCTCAGGCCCGCCAGCAGCAGCGCGGTGCTGACGCTGAGCGCCACCGCGCGCATCAGCCGGCGCCCGAGCTGCGGCCCGGGTTGCACGCGGAACGGGTCGCGGCGGCGTTCGGCGTCGGTCATGCGCTCGGTCGACATGCGGTCATTCCGTGACGCGGCGCGCCACGCGCAGCAGCTTCGAGCTGACCTGCAGGCGCGACTGGCGGACGGTGGCGAGGTCGATGTCGAAGCGCACGCGGTCGCCGTCGCGGTGCAGCACGACGGCCGCGGCGATCGACGGCGCGGCGTCGCCGTCGGCGATCAGCAGCGTGCCGACCGGCGGGCGCTCCGGCGCGTTCGACGGGCTGTCCAGCAGCGCCGCATGGCAGGCCGACCAGCTGCCGGCCGACGCCAGGTCGCGCACGTCGAGCCGCCAGTGGCGCACGATGCGGCCGTCGAGCGCCTGCACCGCCGGCCGCAACGGGCTGGCGCGGTCGATGCACAGCGCGAGCGACGGCGCCTGCGGGGGCAGCACGTCGGCGGGCCATTCGACGAACAGCAGCAGGTTGAAGACGAGGGTCGCCTTGCGCTCGGCTTCGGCGGCTTCATCGGCCTGTGCCACAGGCATCCAGGCACACGCCGCGGCGCAGGCAAGGGCTGCCAGCTGCTGCGATGCAGGCCGAAGGACCGGAAGTGTGAAGCGATACACGGCGCGGGCGGGTGCACGAATGCACGAAAGCGAAAAGGCGCCGCCCGCGACATGCGGACGGCGCCTTTTCTTATCGGCCCGTGACCCTCCCGCTTGAGCGCCGGCCGCGAGACACGCGTACCGGCACGGGAGCGGGGACTTACCTTACCAGCCGATCGTCACGATCATGCCGCGCGGGCTCGGGTGCTCCAGCAGCGTGCTCTTGCTGCGCACGTCGTCGTAGGCGAAGCCGTAGGCCAGGCCGTCGATGCTGTGGTCATGCCAGAACTTCGCGTAGTAGTTGGCCGGGCCGGCGGGGTAGTACGCGGCCGAGTTGCTCCACTGCGACGGGTCGACGCTGATCAGCAGGTGGCGGTTGAAGGCGGCGGCGATCTGCGCCTGCACCACCAGCTCCTGCGAGTTGCCGCTGGCGAGGTTGCCCGAGGCTTCGAGGATGCCCTGCGTCGTCGGCTTGCCGCGGATGTACAGGTTCTGCGGGCCGCCGTCCTTCGAGAACACGAAGTCGTTGCCGATCACGCGGCCGCGGAAGGTGCCGGCCTCGGCGCTGAACACCAGGTCGGTGCCGGCGTAGCGGCTCCACACCTGGTCGACGTACGACGCGAAGTAGTTGCCCTGCGCGCGACCGGCGCCGAACTGGCCCTTGGCCGGCGCGACGATGCGGTAGGGGCGTTGCACCAGCGCGCGGAACTCGGCCTGCGGCAGCGCTTCGAAGTCGGCGAAGATCTGCGCCCGCGAGGCGTTCTCGCCCAGCGTGCGGTCGTAGCCGTCCTTGCCCAGCAGGCGCGCCTTCAGCGGGAAGCCGAACTGGTCCACGCGCGTGGTGTTGCCGTGGTAGCCGCTGTTGTCGACGGTGAACTCGATCCACTCGAAGTTCACATCCTGGTTCGGGTCGGTCGGGTTATTCAGGTCGGGGCCGGCGAAGCCGAGGCGCCCGTCGCCGGCGGTGTTGATCTTGATGAACATCGGCGAACCCAGGCTGATGAACATGCGGCCCGAGTCGATCTTCGGGATCGAGACCCAGCCGGCGTCGCTCAGCTTGTTGAAGTAGTTCGAGTAGGTCTGGCCGTTCTTCGCGAGGCGGTTGCCAGCGTCGTTGTCGGACAGCGCGGACGGCACCAGGCGGCCGCTCGCGTCGACGTGCGACAGCACGCGCGTCGCCGGGTCGTAGCCGATGATCGACCAGTAGACCTGGTTGTCGGCGAAGCTGCCGTTGGTGCTGTTCACCAGCTTGATCGTCATCACGCCGTTGCCCACCGGCAGGTCGACGCTGCCGTTGCCCTGGCGCACGCGGAACGACGACACGATGTCGTTGAAGTTCACGTTGACCAGGTTGGGCGTGTCGGCGCCGAGCGTCAGCGTGCGGCCGCCGAAGTTGACGTCGTCGAACAGGTCGACCTGGTAGCCGCTCTTGACCTTGACCGACGAGACGCGGTCGTTCCAGGTGCCGCCCACCCAGGAATTGTCGGCATCGCCGCAGAACGAGGCGCCCTGGTAGTCGGCGTTCTCGTAGAAGCAGATCGTGCCGGTGGCCGCGGGCGGCGGGGTGGTCGTGCCGCCGCCGACCGTCGCGCTGAAGCGGGCCGAGTCATAGGCCGGCGCGCCGTTGTTGTAGGTGAAGAAATAGCCGAGCGTGTTGCCGTTCGCGACGCCGGTCACCACCTGCTCGTAGCGGGCGGTGCCGCTGTTGTAGCCCATGCGCAGGTTCTGCTGCGGGCCGCCGTTGACCTGGTAGTGGATGTCGACCCAGGTGGTCGCGACGCTCGACTTGAACCAGATCGTCGCGGTGCTGCCCGAACTGGTCACGCCCTGCGTGAAGTCGGCCGCCGCGGCGTGGCCCGCCAGCCCGGCCGTGAGCGCGAACGCGGCCACGATCCATCCCAAGAAGCTTCTTGCTTTGCCCAACATGACGTTTCCCCTCGCTGTGTGTCTGCCGGCACGGCCGGACGTTCGGGGGCGATTCTCGAAGCGCGGCCGCCCGGGCGGGGCGACGGCTTGCAACCAATTGCGAGGGGATTCAGAAAGCGCTTTCACGAACGACCGTGCGATCGGATGCGGGATCGCTCACAGGTGGCGGGTGGGTCTGCCCGGTTCGGCGATGGGTGGGTGTCCCGGGAACAACCGGTTGCAAATGAGGGCGGGGCGCTGCGCGAACCGCGACAATCGCCGCCTTCGTCCCTCTCTCTTGTCCGAATCCCCTCGAGGACCTGCGCATGACTTCTTCGATCTCTTCCCGCGTGGTGCTGGTCGCCGGCGGCACCGGTGCGCTCGGTGGCGCGGTGACGCAGGCCTTCGTCGACACCGGCGCGACGGTGCTGGTTACCTACCGGCAGCGCAAGTCGTTCGATGCGTTGCAGAAGCAGCTGCGCGCCGGGGCGGTGCCGGTCGAAGGCATCGAGCTCGATGCGAGCGACGAGGCCGCGGTGCGCGCGGCCGTCGCGGCCTGCCTGGCGCGCCACGGGCGGCTGGATGCGATGGTCAACGCGATCGGCGGCTGGGCCGGCGGCGTGAAGCTGTGGCAGCAGGACGCGGCCGCGTTCGACCAGATGATCGACCTGAACCTGCGTGCCACGCACGCGCTGCTGCGCGCCGTGGTGCCGGCGATGCAGGCGCGCGGCGCCGGCGCGCTGGTCAACGTGGCAGCCATGTCGGGGCTGGTGCCGGCGGCCGGCTCGGCGGTGTATTCGGCCGCGAAGGCCGCGGTGCTTGCGCTGATGACGGCGCTGGCCGAGGAGCTGCGCGGCAGCGGCGTGCGGGCCAACTCGGTGCTGCCCGGCACCATCGACACGCCGGCCAACCGCAGCGCGATGCCGACCGCCGACGCCACCCAGTGGACCGCGCCGCAGGACATCGCCCGCGTGATCGTCTTCCTGTGCAGCGACGACGCGCGCGCCGTGCACGGCGCGGCGATCCCGGTGCGCGGCGGCGCCTGACGCCGCTCGGCGTTGATCAGCGCCGCTGGCGCTGGATCCAGGCCTCGAACTTCTGCAGCAGCTGCGTGCAGAACTCGCGCGTCTTCTCGTCGCTGATCTCGCCGTTCGGCCCGAGCAGCTTCGCGACATTCCCGATGTAGGCCTCCGGCTGCTGCAGCACGGGCATGTCGAGGAACACCAGGCACTGCCGCAGGTGGTGGTTGCTGCCGAAGCCGCCGATCGCGCCGGGCGAACAGCTCACCACCGCCGCCGGCTTGCCCGACCAGACGCTCTTGCCATACGGGCGCGAGCCGACATCGATCGCGTTCTTCAGCCCGCCGGGGATCGAGCGGTTGTACTCGGGCGTTGCGAACAGCACCGCATCGGCCCGCGAGACCCGCTCGCGGAAGGCCTTCCACGCGGCGGGCGGGGCGGCCTCGCCGTCTTCATCGTAGAGCGGCAGGTCGCCGATGCCGACGATCTCGATCTTCAACGACGGCGGGGCCAGCGGCGTGAACGCGTTCACCAGCGCGCGCGTGAACGATGCGCGCCGCAGGCTGCCGACGATCGCGACGACATCGAGAGGGGAAGTGCTGCTCATGTGGTGTTCTCCTTGAGGTGGTCAAGACGCGAGGCGACAGGCTACCCCGCGCCGCCGCGGCGCAACAGCGCCCCCAGCCGATCGCCCCGACTTCAAGTGCGGTCGTCGCGTTTCATTGTTGCGATCGTGGCAATGATCAATTCACCAAATGGCCGTCGATGAATTCAGGGTTAACCACTAGAGTTCACCCCATCGACTCTTTGTCTCCCCAGATGACCGGTCGAGTTCGAACGAGCCGGACACGCGATGAAGGCGTGGCGACCCGCAAGAAACAAGCCCCAACGATCTTTCACTTGCCACCTTCAAGCTCAAGGAACTCATCATGAACAGCAAGCTTTTCATCGCCGCCTCCCTCGCCCTTGCCGCCGCCCACGGTGCTGCGATGGCTGAAACCTCATCGTATGCCGAAAGAATGCGCCTGATCGGCCGCACCGCCCAAGCCGGTGAACAGGCTCCCGCCCAGTTCGTCGACAGCAGCACCAGCAAGCTGCAGACGGCCTCCGAACAACGCGCCGCCCATGTCGCCCGCATGAACCTGATCGGCCGCACCGCCGCCTACGGCGAAACCTCGGCAGCAGCAGTCGGCGACACCTTCGCCGGCAGCGCGCAACAGCAGTTCGAACAGCGCATGAAGCTGATCGGCCGCTCGGTGGGCCAAGGCGAACTGGCCGGCTACAACGTCGAGGTCAACAACCAGCTGAGCGCACAACGCGCTTCGCGCTCGGCGCAATGAACCCGGCGGCCTGAGGGCCGCTGTAGACCCCGCGCCCCGCGTCGGCTTCTGCCGCGCGGGGCGTTCTTCATCCGGCGCCGATCCCCGGGGTGTCGTGCTGCTGGCCGACAAGACCGTGATGCAGGCCGAGAAGAAGCGCATCGAGGAGATGCGCGCGACGAACGCCGAGATCATCAGCGGCCTCGAGGCCACGGTGCACAGCGCGTCGGTGAGCCGCGTGGTCGACACGATGCGCGGCATCCAGGAGTCGTCGAAGAAGATCGTCGACATCATCGGCGTGATCGACGGCATCGCGTTCCAGACCAACATCCTCGCGCTGAACGCGGCGCTGGTGGAAGAGGGCGCCGCAGCGGCCGAAAGCCTGAAGCAGCAGGCGCGCATGCTGGTGGAGGCGGTCGCGGTGTTCAAGCTGCGCGGCGGGCACGCGGCGATGCCGGCCTGATCTCAAAGAAAGCCAGGCACAAAAAAAGCCGCTGTGAAGCGGCTTTTCTTGATCCGACCCCCGGAAGGGCCAGCGATGTTGGTGCCGGTGAGAAGAGTCGAACTCCCGACCTTCGCATTACGAATGCGCTGCTCTACCAACTGAGCTACACCGGCGTGAAGCCAACGAGTATAGCTCGACTTTCAGCCGTTTTCGCGGTGGTGTTCGCGGTGATACGCCGTGATGCGTTCAACTTCGTTCTTCGAACCCAGGATCACGCTCACGCGCTCGTGCAACGCGGTCGGCTGCAGGTCGAGGATGCGCTGCCCTGCATTGGTCGCAGCGCCGCCGGCCTGCTCGACGATGAAGGCCATCGGGTTCGCCTCGTACATCAGCCGCAGCTTGCCGGCTTTCTTCGGCTCGCGCTTGTCCCACGGGTACATGAACACGCCGCCGCGCGTCAGGATGCGGTGCACGTCGGCCACCATGCTGGCGATCCAGCGCATGTTGAAGTCCTTGGCGCGCGGGCCGCTGCTGCCGGCCAGGCATTCCTCGACATAGCGCTGCATCGGCGGCGCCCAGTGCCGCAGGTTGCTCATGTTGATCGCGAATTCCTTCGTGTCTTCCGGGATCTTCGCGCCGTCCTGCGTCAGCAGCCAGGCGCCTTCCTCGCGGTCGAGCGTGAAGATCGCGACGCCGTCGCCCACCGTCAGCACCAGCATCGTCTGCGGGCCGTACACGCAGTAGCCGGCCGCGACCTGCTGCGTTCCGGGCTGCAGGAAATCGGCCTCGCTGACGCCCACGCTCGCACCCGCCGTGCTCTCGGGCTTCTTCAGCACCGAGAAGATCGTGCCGATGCTGACGTTGACGTCGATGTTGCTCGAGCCGTCGAGCGGGTCGAACAGCAGCAGGTACTCGCCCTGCGGGAAGCGGTTGGGCACCACGTAGATGCCTTCCATCTCCTCGCTGGCCATCGCCGCGAGGTGGCCGCCCCATTCGTTGGCCTCGATCAGCACCTCGTTGGCGATGATGTCGAGCTTCTTCTGCATCTCGCCCTGCACGTTCTCGGTCTCGGCGCTGCCGAGCACGCCGCCGAGCGCGCCCTTGTTGACGCTGATGCTGATGCGCTTGCAGGCGCGCGCCACCACCTCGATCAGCAGCCGCAGCTGCGACGGGATGTTGCCGTGGCTGCGCTGCTGCTCGATCAGGTACTGCGTCAGGCTGATGCGTTTCGGAGTCAGGCGCTGCGTCATGCCGCGACCTCGCCGGATTGCAGCGCTCGGCCGACGATCTCGCGCACGTCGTTCGACAGGTCGGCCTTGGCCGCGACGCGCTTCAGCGCTTCGCCGGCGGCGGTGCGGTAGGGCTCGGCCAAGTTGCTCCAGCGGTCCATCACGCGGGCGACGCGCGCGGCGAGCTGCGGGTTCAGGCTGTCGAGCTCGATCATGCGGTCGGCCCAGAACACGTAGCCGGCGGCATCGCTGCGGTGGAAGGCGGCCGGGTTCAGCATGCACAGCGCGCTGATCAGGCTGCGCGCCCGGTTCGGGTTCTTCAGCGAGAAGTCCGGGTGCTGCAGCAGCTGCTTGGCGCGCGTGAACACGCGGCCGTCCTTCTCGGGGGCGCCGGCCTGCAGCGTGAACCACTTGTCGATGACCAGCGGTTCGGCCCTGAAGATCTCGTGGAAGCGTTGCAGCGCCGGCTCGGCCAGCTCGGCGTGGGCATGCACCAGCGCGGCCAGCGCGCCCAGCCGATCGGTCATGTTGCCGGCGTCCTTGAAGCGCTGGTAGGCGCGGCCCGGCCACACGGTGTCACCGCGGCGCGTCGCGTCGAGGCACAGCATCGCGAGCGCCAGGTTGGCCAGCGCGCGCTTGCCGGACGACACCGGGTCGGGCGAGTAGCCGCCGCGCACCTGGTGCGTGTCGAAGGCCCACTGCCAGTCGTCGCGCAGCGCCTGCGCGAGCTGCAGCTTCATCGATTCGCGCGCCGCATGGATGCGCTGCGGGTCGACCACGTCGAGCTGCTCGGCGACGTAGGTCTCGCTCGGCAGCGTCAGCGCCAGTTCCTTGAACGCGGCATCGAGTTCGGCATGCCGCAGCACCGCGCGCATCGCCTCGATGAAGGCGGCATCGAGCGGCTGCGGCTGCTCGGTCGCCACCGCGGCCAGCAGGCGGTTCAGCGCCAGGCGCTGGCCGGCTTCCCAGCGGTTGAACGGGTCGCTGTCGTGCTTCAGCAGCACCAGCAGGTCCTCATCGGACAGGTGGTCGATCAGCATGACCGGCGCCGAGAAGCCGCGCAGCAGCGACGGCACCGGTTCCACGTCGATGTTGACGAAGGTGAAGAAGCTGCGCGATTCGTGCAGCACCAGCACGCGCTCGGTGCCGCCGGCGGCCGCTTCGCCTTCCAGCTGCAGCGGCAGCGGCCGGCCGTCGCGGCCGATCAGCCCCATCGCGACCGGGATCACGTTCGACTCCTTGACCACCTGCCCCGGCGAGGGCAGGCAGCTCTGCTCGATGCCCAGCGTGTAGGTGCGCGACGGCGCGTCGTAGCGGCCGCGGGCGTTGACGCGCGGCGTGCCGGCCTGGCTGTACCAGCGCTTGAACTGCGTCAGGTGCTTCGCCAGTTCGCTGTCGGGGTTGGCATCGGCGATGGCCTGCGCGAAGTCGTCGCAGGTCACGGCCTGGCCGTCGTGGCGCGCGAAGTACAGCGTGATGCCGCGCGCGAAGCCTTCGCGGCCCACCAGCGTCTGCATCATCCGCACCACCTCCGAGCCCTTCTCGTAGATGGTCGCGGTGTAGAAGTTGTTGATCTCGACGTAGCTGTCCGGGCGCACCGGGTGGGCCATCGAGCCGGCATCTTCGGGGAACTGGATCTGGCGCAGCTGGCGCACGTCCTCGATGCGCTTGACGGCGCGGGCCGTCGGGCTGCCGGCCATGTCCATGCTGAACTCCTGGTCGCGGAAGACCGTCAGGCCCTCCTTCAGGCTCAGCTGGAACCAGTCGCGGCAGGTGATGCGGTTGCCGGTCCAGTTGTGGAAGTACTCGTGGCCGACCACGCTCTCGATGCCGGCGTAATCCACGTCGGTGGCCGTCGCCGGGTTGGCGAGAACGAACTTCGTGTTGAAGATGTTCAGGCCCTTGTTCTCCATCGCGCCCATGTTGAAGTCGCCGACCGCGACGATCATGAAGCGCTCCAGGTCCAGCGGCAGCTTGAAGCGGGCCTCGTCCCACACCACGCTCGCGATCAGCGAGTTCATCGCATGCTCGGTCTTCTCGAGGTCGCCGCGGCGCACGTACACCTGCAGCAGGTGGTCCTTGCCCGAGCGGGTGCGGATGTGCTGCTCGCGCGCGACCAGGTCGGCCGCGACCAGCGCGAACAGGTAGCTCGGCTTCGGGAACGGGTCGTGCCATTTCGCGAAGTGGCGGCCGTTGTCGAGCTCGCCCTGCTGCACCAGGTTGCCGTTCGACAGCAGCACCGGGTAGGCCTTCTTGTTCGCCTTCAGCGTCACGGTGTAGACCGCCATCACGTCCGGGCGGTCGAGGAAATAGGCGATGCGGCGGAAGCCCTCGGCCTCGCACTGCGTGAAGAAGCCGCCACCCGAGGTGTACAGGCCCGACAGCTGCGTGTTCTTCTCGGGCGCGCAGGTGTTGCGGATCTCGAGCGTGAACTCGCCGGCCGGCACGTCGGACAAGCTGTCGATCACCAGCATGCCGTCTTCATGGCGGAACGACACCGATTCGCCGTTGACCAGCACGCGCGTCAGCGTCAGGTCTTCGCCATGCAGGCGCAGCGGCTGCGGCGGCAGCGTGGTGTTGCGCTCCATCGTCATGCGGTTGATGACCAGCGTCTTGGCCGGGTCGAGGTCGAACGTCAGGTCGACGGTGCGGATCCAGAACGCCGGGGCGGTGTAGTCCTCGCGGCGGATCAGCGGTGCAGTGCCTTCACGCATGGTGTTCTTCTTTCGTCAGGGCTGATGGATCGGAAAGGAAAGGTGCACATCGAGCAGGTCGGGCACCACGGCGACGACGTTGTCGAAGCCGGCGAAGGCGTCGGCGCCCATCGTCGTGGTCAGCGCGACGGCCTTCATGCCGGCGCGGCGCGCGGCCTCGACGCCGAGCGGCGCGTCCTCGAAGACCAGGCATTCGGCCGGGCTCACGCCGAGGCGCTTCGCCGCCTCGAGGAAGATGTCCGGGTGCGGCTTGCCGCGCAGGCCGTCGGCCGGGCTGACGGTGGTCTGCACCTTGTCGCCGATGCCGAAGCGGTCGTAGGCGAGCGCGATGTTCTGCGGCGTCGACGCGGTGCACACCGCGAGCTTCAGGCCGAGGCCGGCCGCGCGGTCGAGCAGCTCGTGCGTGCCGGCGATCAACCCGAGCCGGGTGGCGGCGATGTCGCGGTAGATCGCCTCCTTCTCGGCGGCGAGCGCGGCGTAGTCGTCACCGCTGCGGCCGGGCAGCATGTCGGTGAAGATCTCGACGTTGCTGCGCCCGGCCGTCTCGAGGAAGAAGCGCTCGGCGTCGATCGTCAGCTCGCGCCGCCGGTGCCACTCGACCCAGGCGGTGTGGTGGTGCGGCATGCTGTCGATCAGCGTGCCGTCCAGGTCGAAGAGCAGGGCCTTCAGCTGCGTCATCAGATGCCCTGCTTCAGGCTGGCGGTGATCAGCTGGTCGAGGTCGCCGTCCAGCACCTTCTGGGTGTTGGAGATCTCCACGTTGGTGCGCAGGTCCTTGATGCGGCTCTGGTCGAGCACGTAGCTGCGGATCTGGTGGCCCCAGCCGACGTCGGTCTTGGTGTCTTCCAGCTTCTGCTGCTCTTCCATGCGCTTGCGCATCTCATGGTCGTACAGGCGCGAGCGCAGCCGCTTCCAGGCCACGTCGCGGTTGCTGTGCTGGCTGCGGCCGTCCTGGCATTGCACGACGATGCCGGTCGGGATGTGCGTGAGGCGCACCGCCGAGTCGGTCTTGTTGATGTGCTGGCCACCGGCGCCGCTCGCGCGGAAGGTGTCGGTGCGCACGTCCGACGGGTTGATGTCGATCTCGATCGTGTCGTCGACCTCGGGGTAGACGAACACGCTCGCGAAGCTGGTGTGGCGCCCGCCCGCGGAGTCGAACGGGCTCTTGCGCACCAGCCGGTGCACGCCGGTCTCGGTGCGCAGCAGGCCGAACGCGTACTCGCCCTCGATCTTGATCGTGGCGCTCTTGATGCCGGCGATTTCGCCGTCGGACTGGTCCTCGACCGTCGCCTTGAAATCCTTGCGCTCGGCGTACTTCAGGTACTGGCGCAGCAGCATGCCGGCCCAGTCGCAGGCCTCGGTGCCACCGGCGCCGGCCTGGATGTCGAGGAAGCAGTTGAGTGGGTCGGCCGGGTTGTTGAACATGCGGCGGAACTCGAGCCCGTCGACGATCTCGGCCAGCTTGGCGGTCTCGGCCTCGATGGCCTGCAGGCCGTCGGTGTCACCCTCGGCCTTCGACATCTCGTACAGCTCGGAGTTGTCGGCCAGGTTGCCGGTCAGGTGGTCGATGGTCTCGACGACCTGCTCGAGCGTGCGCTTCTCGCGCCCCAGCTCCTGCGCGCGCTTCGGCTCGTCCCAGACCTTGGGGTTCTCGAGCGCGGCGTTGACTTCGTTCAGTCGCAGTGCTTTGCGATCGTAGTCAAAGATACCCCCGGAGGCCGACCGTGCGCTCGGTCAGGTCGGCCAGGGTGTTGCCGATGGCATTGATGTGTTCGACGTCCATGGTGCAGTTCCCGTGTGTGTTTTGTGAATCGCGGGATTTTCGCACGCAGCGCATGCCCGCACGGGCGAGGCGGCCGGTCAGGCCTGGAGGAAACGCGCCAGATGGGCGGCGAGGGCCTCGGGCTGGTCGTGGTGCAGCATGTGCCCGGCCGGCGACAGCACCTGGCGTTCGACCTGCGGCACCTGCGCGAGGCGGGCGTCGAAGTCGCTGCGCGGGTAGCGGTCGCCCCACCACTTCGAGACGTCGGTGCGGTCGCCCTCGACCCACAGCAGCGGCGCGGCGATGCGCTGCCAGCAGGCCAGCACCTCGTCCTTCTGGTACAGCACCGGGTTGGCGCGCTTGTGGGCCGGGTCGCCGAGGATGTGCCAGCGCCCGTCGTCGGCCTGGCGCGACCAGTGGCCGGCCAGCCAGGCCGCGCGGTCCTCGCTCAGCAGCGGGTTGGTCTTGCGCAGCCGGTCGGCGACAGCCTGCAGGCTGTCGTAGGGGCGCAGCTCCATCGGCTGCTTCAACTCGTCCAGCCATTGCAGGTAGCGCTTCGGCGCCTGCGCCGGGCGGGTCGCCGGCAAGCCGAAGCCCTCCAGGTTGACGAGCCGGCGGATGCGCTCGGGCCGCACGCCGGCATAGACCATCGCGACGTTGCCGCCCATGCTGTGGCCGAGCAGGTCGATCGCGGCGGCCGGGCCGGCCACCGAATCGACCAGCGCATCGAGGTCGCCGAGGTAGTCGGGGAACCAGTAGCCATCGGCGCCGCCCGGGTCGCTGAGGCCGAAGCCGCGCCAGTCGGGCGCGATCACGTGGCGGTCGGCGCCTTCGATCGCCGCCAGCGCATCGACGGCGAACTGGAACGACGCGCCGACATCCATCCAGCCGTGCAGCATCACGAGCGTCGGCCGCGCGGGGCTGGCCTGGCTCGCATCGCCCCATTCGTGCAGGTGGCAGCGCAGGCCGCGCAGTTCGACGAAGCGGCTGCGGCCGGGGCGATGGGGGAGGTACGGGGACGACATGGCCGCCGATCTTAGGAGCTTGCCCGCCGCCGCGCTGTCCGCCCTGGGACAGCGGCGGCCTATGCGGCTTCAGGACAATTCAGCCGCGCTTCAGGACGGCAGGCCGGTGCAGCGCCGACCATCGGGGCCATGAAACCGATGCGCCCGCTCTTCATCCTGCACACCTCGCAACTGCGCTTTGCCGCGGCCGTTCTCGGGGTCGCAGCGCTGTTCGCGGGCTTCCATGCGCTCGCGACGCCGGCGCCACTCGTGATTTCTTGCGCACTTCCCACCGCGGCTGGCCATGCACGCACCACGCAGTCATCCGGCACGGGGTCAACGCGCCCTATGCTCGGGGACGAGGCCATGTCCGCAGTGAAGGAAAAACTGGACTGACCTGTGCCGTTCTGCAGTAGCGACGTGAGGGAGCCCGAGGGGATCGCGATGCCGGCACCGTGCCACAAGCGGCATCCGGCGAGGGGGCTGCACGTCGGTGTCACGGGGCATCGCTTGAATCGCATCTCACAACATCAGCTGGACCTGATCACGCCGCAGATCGAGCCGGTGCTCGCCCACCTGGCGAGCGCGTCGCGCTGCATCGAGCCGGTGCTGCTGTCGAACCTGGCCGAAGGCAGCGACCGCCACCTCGCGCGGCTCGGCCTGCAGGTCGGCTACACGCTGCACGCGGTGCTGCCGCGCCCGCGCGACGACTACGCCCGCGGCTTCAGCAGCGCCGCATCGCGCCGCGAGTACCGGGCGCTGCTCGACGACGCAGCGCGCATCACCGAGCTGCGCGGGCCGCTGCGCGTCGCCGGGCGCACCTACCTGCGCGCCGGGCATGCCTTGCTCGACCGCGCCGACCTGCTGCTCGCGCTGTGGGACGGCGCGCCGTCGCGCGGCACCGGCGGCACCGCCGACGTGGTCGACGAAGCCGTCCGGCGCCGCATCCCCGTGCTGCACCTGTCGACCCGGCCGCGCCAGCGCCCGCGGCTGCTGTGGCCGCGCGCCGGCGGCACGCTGGAGCAGCGCTGCGACCGTCGCCGGCTCGACGCGGTGCTCGCGCACGTGCGGGACACGCGCCGATGAGCGCCGAGGATTCGCTGCCCGCCTCGCCGCCCGCCCCCTCGCCCCGCTACGGGGCGTTCATCAGCTACAGCCACCACGACAAGCTGGTGGCGCGCCGCCTGCAGCGGCAGCTGGAGACGTACCGCGTGCCGAAGCGGCTGGTCGGGCGCGCGACGCCGCAGGGGCCGGTGCCGGCGCGGCTGTCGCCGCTGTTCCGCGACCGCGACGAGCTGAACGCCGGCGCCGACCTGAAGGCGAGCGTGCAGGAGGCGCTGGCGGCCAGCCGCTGGCTGATCGTCGTCTGCTCGCCGGACGCGGCGCGATCGCCGTGGGTCAACCGCGAGATCATCGAATTCAAGCGCCTGCATGGCGAAGGCCGCGTGCTGGCACTGATCGCGGCGGGCGAACCGTTCGCGAGCAACACGCCGGGCCGCGAGGCGAGCGAGTGCTTCCCGCCAGCGCTGCGCTTCGCGTTGACGGCCGACGGCCGGGCCGAGGGCGAAGCGCTGGAGCCGATCGCCGCCGACCAGCGCGCCGAGGGCGACGGCCCGCGTCGCGCGGCGCTGAAGCTGCTGGCCGGCATGGTCGGCGTCGGCTTCGACGACCTGGTGCAGCGCGACACGCAGCGCCGGCTGCGCTGGCTGGCGGGAATCGCATCGGCCTCGGCCGTCGGCGTCGTCGTGTTCGCGCTGATGGCCGTGCTGGCGGTGCGCGCGCGCAACGAGGCACAGCACCAGCGTGCGCAGGCCGAGGGCCTGATCGAGTTCATGCTCGGCGACCTGCGCAAGAAGCTGGAGCCGGTGGGCCGGCTGGAGGTGCTGGATTCGGTGGGCGAGAAGGCGCTCGCGTACTACGGGGCGCAGGACGCCGAGGTGCTGGATTCGACCGCGCTCGGGCACCGGTCGCGGGCGATGCACCTGATCGGCGAGATCCGGCAATTGCGCGGCAACGCCGCGCAGGCCCAGGAAGTGTTCGAGCGCGCGGCGCAGACCACGGCCCAGTTGCTGGCCCAGGCACCGGGCGACAGCCAGCGCCTGTTCGAGCATGCGCAGAGCGTGTTCTGGGTCGGCCAGGCGGCGTGGAAGCGTGGGGACGTGCGCACCGCGGAGGCCCGGCTCACCGAGTACCGGACGCTGTCGGAGCAACTGTTGCGCATCGACCCGTCCAACCTGGACTGGCGCGCCGAGGTCGCCTTTGCGCATGTCAACCTGGGCACTGTGCTGCTGGGCACGAACCGGCCGGGGCCGGCCCTCGAATCGCTGCAGGCGGCACGCGATCTCCTGCAGCAGATCGCGCAGAGCCGGCCGGCGGTGAGGTTCGAGCTGGCGCAGGCGCTCGGCTGGCGCGCGATCGGCTATGAGATGCTGGGCGACTACGAGCGTGCCTTGGCGGAGCAGCGCGAGAAGCTGGCGCTGTTCCGCGGCATGCCGGACGTCGACAGGAACAAGACGGCACAGCGCGGCATCCAGAATGCGCTCAACGCGACCAGCCAGTACCAGCTGGCGCTGGGGCGCCCCACCGAGGCCACCGAGGATGCGGCGGCCAGCCTGCGCATCGCGGACAGGCTGTCGAACGAAGACCCGGCCAATCTTTTCTGGAAGGGCGACGCCTGCTTCGCCCGGCTGCGCGTCGCCGAGGTCCTGCTCGCCCGGCAGCGCCTGGCCGAGGCCCGCGGCGAGTGGGCGCAGGCCTCCGAATGCGGTGCCCAGGTGCGCTCGACCAACAGCAGCAACCCTCTCTACGCGGTGCGGTTGCGCGCGCGCGAGCTGGCACTGGCGGCGCAGCTGGCCGAGCCGAAGGATCGATCGGCGGTGGCCGTGCGCATCGACAGTTTCCTCAACGATCCCGCGGCGCGTCTGGGCGCCGGCACGCCGGACCGCGCCAAGCATGCTGTGTTCGTCGCCCAGGCGGCGCTCGGCCTGGGCGAGTTGCGAGCCGAGGGCGACCCCGACGCGGCACGCGCCGCGTGGCGGCGCGCCGCCGACGAGCTGGCGCCCTTTGCCGACATGGCCGATGGCGCGATCCTCACCCCGCTCGCCTGGGCGAAGTTCCGCCTCGGGGATCTCGCGGCGGCCCATGCCCTGGCCGAGCGGATCGAACGTTCCACCTATCGACACCCCGCGTATGTCGAGTTTGCCAACAAGCTGCGTGCCGCGCGGGGCGGCAGTGCGGTCTCCAACCCTTCATCAGGAGCCAGGTCATGAGTGAAAATCCGAGCGCAGTGCGCACCCCCATCGTCCGCGTCGTGGGCTTTCGCGACATAGACAACAAATTGAAGGCCAGCGCGACGCCCGAGGTGCTCTACATGGCGGACTACGGCGCGGGGCCCTTGACCATCGTGTTCTCGCTGGTCACCCAGAACATGGAATTCGACAACCCGCCCGTCATCTTCAACACCTTGTCGGGGAATCCGTTCGGCACGCCGATGATCGACCCGCAGGACCCGAGCCGCTGCCTGGTGAGCAACCTGAACAACAACGGCGAGGCGTATTCGTACACCGTGTTCATCAAGCAGACCGGCTTGAATGGTCCGACGGACAAGGCGAGTTTCGATCCGGTGATCCAGAACGACAACACCTGAATCCGCGGCTGCCCGGGGGAGGCTTCTCACCGAGGCCGGGCCCTCAGGCAGCCGTTGCCCTGTCCCACAGCGCCACGACGTCGGCCTCGCCCGGCGCGGCACCGGTCGACGTCGACTCGGCACGCAGGGCGGGCGGCAGCGAGTCGATCATCGATTGCACCGTCTCCCGGCGCGGCGAGCGCCGGATCCCCTCCGGTTCGCCGCGGCGCCGGGAGGCGGCGTCCGACCAGCCCGCGAGCTGCGCCGCGGTCTGCAGGTCGCCCTGGACGGCGGCGAGCCAGGCCAGCGTGTCGGCGGCCTGCCACAGCAACCCGCAATCGCTCGCCAGCGGCACAGCCTCGCGCGACAGCCGCGACGCTTCGTCGAACGAGCCGTGGACGAGCAGCGCATGCATCAGGTTCAGCTGCGCCGTGCACAGCGTCGCCGGGGCGCGCTTGCTGCGCAGCGAATCGACCAGTTGGTGGCCGAGGTACACCGCCTCGTCGACCTCGCTCATCGCCAGCGCCAGGTCGGCCATGTCCGCGAAATCGCCTCGGGCTTGACCGGCAGCTTCGATCCCGTGATCCAGAACAAAAACCGCTGAGCTGTCCGACCTGTCGTCGATACTTCGACAGGCGCGCCGGGTTCCCGACGCGCCGTCTTTCCCCTCAACTCAACACGGAGCAGAAATGACACCTTTGGTCAACGTGAACGGCGAGCTGGACGGTCTGGCGGCGGATGTACCGAGCACCGAACCCATGCAGGCACCTTCCTCGACGCGAGAACTCGATCCGGACGAACTCCGGGCGGTGTGCGGCGGGCCTGTCGTCCAGAACGACACCAGGTGAATGACCTGGCCTCGGCAATTGTCGAGTGATGAATTGCGGGCCGTGACGGGTGCTCCGGTAATTCAAGACGACAACACCTGAGTCACGTTCGTCCGGTCGAGCGCCCGCCTCGCGCGGGCGCCATGCATCGTGGCTGGCGAAAATGTGAATCCGCCGGCGCTTCAATCGCCGGCCGACGTGCCATTCCACAACGACACGATTGCCTTCTCGGTGAGGCGCGCGCCCGCAATGGAAGCAAGGTCCGCTGCCGCCGGGGTCAGCGCGGCCAGCAGGGGCTGCAGCTGTTGCCTCGCCTGTGCACGCTGCCCGGCCCGCGGCTCGTCGCGATGCCGGTACACCGCATCGGACCAGGCGGCCAGCTGCGCCGCTGTCTTGAGCCGGTTGCGGCAGGCAGCCAGCCACGCCAAGGTATCGATCGCCTGCCACAGCAAGCCGCAATCGCTCGCCAGTTGCACCAGGTCGTGGGCCAGCGCTGCCGCATCGTCGATCGACCCACGCACCAGCAGCGCCTGCATCAGGTTCAGCTGCGCCGTGCAAAGCGTTGCCGGCGCGCGCTTGCCGCGCAGCGAATCGACCAGCTGGTGGCCGAGGTACACCGCGTCGTCGACCTCGCCCATCGCGAGTGCCAGGTCGGCCAGGTGCGAGCGGGCGCGCAACGCGCCGCGCTCGTCGCCCGCCGCGAGCCGCAGGCCGAGCTCGACCTCGCGGGCGGCCCGGCTGTCGGCCAGGCGGCCTTCGGCGCGCGCCACGTCGGCCCGCGCGCGCTGGCCCCAGGCGCGCTCGCGTGCCGGCCAGTCCAGGCGCTCCAGCGTCAGCGCCTCGTCCAATGCGGCACGCGCCGCCGGGTTCGGCACCTGCCACAGGCCCGCCAGCCCGGTCAGCTGCGCATACAGCCCGTGCTCGTCGCCGAGCGCGCGGAAAAGCGACTGCGCATGATCGGCCGCGCCGCGCGAGCGCCCCGGCGAGGCTTCGGCCCACACCCATTGCGCCGCCCGCCACCACGCGGCGGCCAGCGGCTTGGGAACGTTGTCATCAACCATCGCCTCGCTCAGCTCGTGCCAGCGCCTGGCCTCGGCGTGCAGCGACAGGTGGTGCCACAGCGGCGCGGCCGCGCCGACCAGCGCGACCAGCGTCTCGGGGTCGTGCTGCAGCGACCATGCGAGCGCGGCCCGCAGGTTGTCGAGCTCGGGTTCGTAGAGCGCCAGCCATGGCGCATCCGGCATGCGCAGCCAGTCACTGTGCGCGCCGGCGAAGAACGCACGCAGCGCACGCGCATGCCGGCCGCGCAGCGCGTGGGCCTGCGGGTCGTCCGCCAGCCGCGCCTGCGCATAGGCCCGCGCGCTCTCGCTGAGCGCATAGCGCGGCGGATCGCCGGCGCCGACCTGCACCAGCGAGTGGTCCGACAGCAGTGCCAGCCCGTCGATCACGGCCCAGCCGTCGGGGTCGCTGCCGTCGGCCAGCACCGCGCCGGCCAGCGGCAGCGTGAAGCCGCCGGCGAACACACCGAGCGAATCGAACAACGCACGCTGCGCCGGCGTTAGCAGCGCGAGGCTCCAGTCGAGCGCCGCCTGCAGCGTCTGCTGGCGCGTCGGCGTGCCGCGCGTGCTGCTGGCCAGCAGGCGGAAGCGGTCGTCCAGCCGCGAGGCGATGCCGGCGACACCCAGCAGCGGCACGCGCGCCGCCGCCAGCTCCAGCGCCAGCGGCACGCCGTCGAGCCGGCGGCAGATCTCGGTCACCGCGCCGACGTTGGCGTCGGTCAGCGCGAAGCGGCGGTCGACCGCCAGGGCGCGCTCGCAGAACAGCGCCACCGCGCCGTGCTGCAGCGCCGGCTCGGCGGCGCTGCCGTCGGGCGGCACCGCCAGCGCCTCGATGCGCTGCAGCCGCTCGCCGGCGAGGTGCAGCGGCACCTGGCTCGTCACCAGGATGCGCAGCCCGGGCGCGCCCTGCTGCAGCGCCTGCACCAGCGGCGCGAGGCCGTCGAGCAGGTGCTCGGCGTTGTCGAGCACCAGCAGGCCTTGCAGGTTCTTCATCGACGACAGCAGCGCGGCCTGCGCATCGCCGTCCACCGCGAGCTGCAGCGACAAGGCTTGCGCGACCGCGCCGCCGATCAGCGAGGCATCGGTGAGCGACGCGAGCTCGACCCACGCGACGCCGTCGGCCCAGGTCCGCCGCCGCGCCTGGGCGGCGGCGCGGGCGAGCGTGGTCTTGCCGATGCCGCCGGGGCCGACCAGCGTCACCAGGCCCGAGCCGTCCAGTTGCGCCAGCAGCTCGGCCAGCTCGCGGTCGCGCCCGACCAGCGCGACCGGCCGCTCGGGCAGTGCGTCGCGCGCGGCCAGTGCGGCCACCGGTGCGGGCGACGGTGCCGCCGCCGGGGCGGGCGCCTGCGCCGCCATCGTGAACCGGTAGCCGCGCCCGGGCACCGTCGCGATCGCCTGCGTGCCCAGCAGCTTGCGCAGCGCCGAGACGTGCACCTGCAGGTTGTTCTCCTCGACCACCAGGCCGGGCCAGACGAGGTCCAGCAGTTCGCCCTTGGACACCAGCCGGTCGCTGCGCTCGACCAGCGCCTGCAGCAGGTCGAACGCGCGCGAGCCCAGCAGCGCGGGCCGGCCATCGACCAGCAGCTGGCGGGTGGCCGGGTTCAGCGCGATGCGTCCGAAGCGGTAGTGGTCAGGCAAGGGGATCCTCCAAGGCGGCGAATTTACGCGATGCCGCCGATTTCAGAACGATTCAGGCGCGCTTCAGGCTTTTGAAGGACGGCCCGGGCGTGCAATCGGACACTGGGTTTCGCTCAGGGAGACCTTTTCATCGTGGACATCAGCTCGGCAGGGACGGTCGTCGCGCTCACAGGCGCTCTCGCCTATGCGGCGGCCTGCCTGGCGCTGGCGCACCGTCACACCCGGGCCTGGCCGAAACCGCCGGCGCGCGGCGTGGCGGCCTTCGACCGGGTGGATTTCGCGGCGCGCGACGGCCGCGCCCGCGTCTGCGGCGAGTACCTGCCGGCGCCGGCCGGGCGCGCCGCGGTGGTGCTGGTGAACGGCCGCGACCGCTGGCGCAACCGCGAGCTGGCCCAGGCGCTGTGCGCCCAGGGCCTGTCGGTGCTGTCGATCGACCTGCGCGGGCGCGGCGGCAGCAGCGCGCACCGCGGCAGCTTCGGCCGCCACGAGCGCCACGATGTGCTCGGCGCGGTCGACTACCTGCTGGAGCGCGGCCATCCGCCGGGACGCATCGGCGTGATGGGCTCGGGCATCGGCGCGAACGCGGTGCTGGGCGCCGCGGCCGACGAGCCGGCCATTCGCGCGGTGCTGGCCGAGGGCACCGGCCCGACGCTCGATCGCGCGTTGCGCCGCCAATGGCAGGCGCTGCCCTGGCTGGCCGCCACGCTGGCGCCCGGGGTGCAGGCAGCGGCCTGGTGGCTGGGCAGTGCCTCGCTGGACGACGACTGGCTGCGCCGGCGCATCGGCGCGCTGCGGGGCCGGGCGCTGCAGCTCGATTCCGGACGGACCGCTGCCGGCAGCGCCGCGGCGCACACGGCACGCACCGCGCGTGCCGCCGCCTTTTTCTGCCAGCACCTGACGACCCCGCGCACCGTCTGCGTGATCTGGCCCGAACCGGCCCGCGCCACCCCGGCCGTTGCCTGGGAGCGGCTGGCCGCCTGAACGGTCACGACAGCGGCAGGCCCGTCGGCCTGAGACAATCGCCGCATGCCCACCTCTTCGATGCCGCTCGACGGCAACCCTGCTTACGCACTGCGCGCCGCCGAACTGCGCGATGTCGTGCCGATCGTCGGCCTGATCCGCGAACTCGCCGAGTTCGAGAAGCTGACCCACCTGCTGCAAGTCACGCCCGAGAAGCTGCGCCCCAACCTGTTCGGCGAGAAGGCTGTCGCCGAGGCGATGGTGGCCGAGGTCGACGGCGAGGTGATCGCCTTCGCGCTGTTCTTCACCAATTTCTCCACCTTCCTCGCGCAGCCGGGGCTCTACCTGGAGGACCTGTACGTGCAGCCCGCGCACCGCGGCGCGGGCGTCGGCGAGGCCCTGCTGACGCGGCTGGCCCGGCTGGCGGTCGACCGCGGCTACGGCCGCTTCGAATGGAGCGTGCTCGACTGGAACGAGAACGCCATCCGCTTCTACGAGCGCATGGGCGCGACGGTGCTGCCCGACTGGCGCATCTGCCGCATCACCGGCGACGCGCTGGCGAGGTTCGGCGCCTGACGCCCGCGTAGATCCCGATGCGCCGTGGCGGCGCCGGCGCCTAAGCTGCGCCGGATGACCGCCGTCGACGCCTACCGCAGCCTTCATTCCTCGTTCCGCTGGCAGGTGCCGGCCGACTTCAACATCGGCGAGGCCTGCTGCGGCCGCTGGGCGCGCGAGACGCCGGACGCGATCGCGATCCGCCACGAACGCGAGGACGGCACGCGCCGCACCTGCAGCTACCGCCAGCTGCAGGCCCGTTCGCGGCGGCTCGCGGCCGCGCTGCAGCGGCTCGGCGTGCGGCGAGGCGACCGCGTCGCGATCGTGATGGCGCAGCGCATCGAGACCGCGGTGGCGCACATCGCGCTGCACCAGCTGGGCGCGGTCGCGATGCCGCTGTCGGTGCTGTTCGGCCCGGAGGCGCTCGAGTTCCGGCTGCAGGACAGCGAGGCCTGTGTCGCGATCGGTGACGAGGCGTCGATCGCCGCGCTGCGCGCGGTGCGCCCGCAGTGCCCGGCGCTCGCCTCGTTGATCGCCGTCGGCGCGGCGGCGGCCGGGCCGGGCGAGGTCGACTGGGACGCGCTGCTGCAACAGGACGAGGCCGGCTTCGTGCCGGTCACGACGCACGCCGCCGACCCGGCGATCCTGATCTACACCAGCGGCACCACCGGCCCGCCGAAGGGTGCGCTGCTGCCGCAGCGGGCGCTGATCGGCAACCTGAGCGGCTTCGTCGCGAGCCAGAACTGGTTCCCGCGCCGCGACGAGGTGTTCTGGAGCCCAGCCGACTGGGCCTGGACCGGTGGCCTGATGGACGCGCTGCTGCCGACGCTGTACTTCGGCCGCGAGATCGTCGCGTACCAGGGCCGCTTCGGCCCGGAGAAAGCCTTCGAGCTGATGGCGCGCTACGGCGTGACCAACACCTTCCTGTTCCCGACCGCGCTGAAGGCGATGATGAAGGCCGTGCCGTCGCCGCGCGGGCGCTACGCGCTGCGGCTGCGTTCGGTGATGAGCGCCGGCGAGGCGGTCGGCGACGCGGTGTTCGCGTGGTGCCGCGAGCAGCTCGGCATCACCGTCAACGAGATGTTCGGCCAGACCGAGATCAACTACGTGGTCGGCAACTGCACCGAGTTCCTCGACGCCGACGGCCGCGCGCAGCCCGGCTGGCCGGCGCGCCCGGGCAGCATGGGCCGGGCCTACCCGGGGCACCGGGTGGCGGTGCTCGACGACGACGGCCGCGAATGCCCGCGCGGCACGCCCGGCGATGTCGCGGTGCACTGCCGCGACGTGCATGGCGACCCCGACCCGGTGTTCTTCCTCGGCTACTGGAGGAATGACGGCGCGACGCGCGCCAAGTTCACCGGCGACCCCGACGACAGCTGGTGCCGCACCGGCGACACCGCGCTGATGGACGACGACGGCTACCTCTGGTACCAGGGCCGCAGCGACGACGTGTTCAAGGCCGCCGGCTACCGGATCGGGCCGAGCGAGATCGAGAATTGCCTGGTCAAGCACCCGGCGGTCGTGAACGCCGCGGTCGTGCCCAAGCCCGACTCCGAGCGCGGCGCGCTGGTCAAGGCCTACGTGGTGCTGGCCCCCGGCGTGGTCGGCGATGCGGCATTGATCGAGGAGTTGCAGGCGCACGTGAAGGGCCGGCTCGCGCCCTACGAGTACCCGAAGGAGATCGAGTTCATCGACGCGCTGCCGATGACGACCACCGGCAAGGTGCAGCGGCGGGTGCTGCGGCTGCAGGAGGAGGAGCGCGCGCGAGCTTCCGGATTTCTCCCTAAACTTGCCCGATGACCACCTTCACCACCCTCCCGCTCGGCCGCAGCGACCTGCGCGTCACCCCCGTCTGCCTCGGCACGATGACCTTCGGCGAACAGGTCGACGAAGCCGCTGCCCACCGAATCCTCGACGAGGCCGTCGCGCGCGGCATCAATTTCATCGACACCGCCGAGATGTACGCGGTGCCGACGCGCCGCGAGACCTACGGCGCTACCGAACGCATCATCGGCAGCTGGTTCGCGGCCCGGCCCGGCGTGCGCCAGAAGGTGGTGCTCGCGACCAAGGTGGCCGGCCCGGGGCGCAACATGGACTGGGTGCGCGGCGGCAGCCCGAACCTGCTGCCGGCCGAGATCGTGCAGGCCTGCGACGAGAGCCTGAAGCGCCTGCGCACCGACGTGATCGACCTCTACCAGATCCACTGGCCGAACCGCAACGTGCCGACCTTCGGCGCGCTCTACTTCGACCCGGCCAAGGACGCCGAATTCAGCAGCATCCACGAGCAGCTGGAGGCGCTGGCCGGGCTGGTGAAGGCCGGCAAGGTCCGGCACATCGGGCTGTCGAACGAGACGCCGTGGGGCGTCGGCGAGTTCCTGCGGGTGGCCGGCCAGCACGGGCTGCCGCGCGTGGCCACGGTGCAGAACCCGTACGCGCTGACCAGCCGCGCGCTCGACAACGGGCTCGACGAGATGCTGTACCGCGAGCAGGTCTCACTGCTCGCGTATTCGCCGCTCGCATTCGGCTCGCTGACCGGCAAGTACGACGAGATCGGCTTCGGCGCTGCCGACAAGCCCGGGCGGCTGGCGATCTTCGACGGCATGAAGAAAGGCCGCTGGGGCCGCCCCGAGGCGCTGGCCGCGGCGCGCCTGTACAACGCGCTGGCACGCCGCCATGGCCTGACGCCGACGCAGCTCGCGCTCGCCTTCGTCTACGGCAGCCGGCGCGTCGCGAGCACCATCATCGGCGTCACCTCGCTCGCGCAGCTGGACGAGAACCTGGCGGCCTGGGGCACCGCGCTGTCACCGGAGCTGCTGGCCGAGATCGACGCGATCCGCTGGACGCACCGCGATCCGGCGCAGTGATGCGGGCTGTTGTGTTCAGCCGAAGGTGAACGCGAAGGCGCGCGCGCCGGGATCGAGGAAGCGGATCTCGATCGTCCGGTCGCCGATGCGGCCTTGCTGGCGCACCAGCTGGTACAGGCGCTCGGCGTCGATCACGCCGTTGCCGTCGGCGTCGGTGTCGACGCCGTGGTCGGCGCCGGGCGGCTTGCCGTCCAGCGTCAGCCGGAAGCGCACCCGCATGCCGGCCGATGCGCGGCCGAGCACCAGGTGCAGGTCGCGTGCATGGAAGCGATACACCACGCTGCCGCCGGCGCGGCTCAGCTCGGCGAACTCGGGCTGCACCGCCCATTCGCCCGACAGCCCCCATTCGTTCACGCGTGGCATGCCCGGCGTGTAGGCGTGTGCGCGGTCGCGGACGATGCCGCCCGGCGACGCGAAGCTCTCCGCCTGTTGGTAGCCGACGTAGGTCTCCGGCGACTTCGCGTTGGCCATGTCGGGCGGCAGGCCGACGCCGCTGGTGTCCAGCGTGACGGAGGGCATCGGTTTGCGGGCCGCATCGGTGCCCGATTCCTTCAGCAGCGCCTGGATCACCTTCTCGGTTGCGTCGAAGTCGCCTTCGCCGTACTGCTGGTGGCGGATGCGGCCCTGCGCATCGACGAGGTAGAACGCCGGCCAGGCCCGGTTCTGGAACGAGCGCCAGACCGCGAAGTTGCTGTCGACGGCGACCGGGAAGCCGATCTTCAGGTCCTGCATCGCGCGCTGGATGTTCGCGAGGTTCTTCTCGAACGCGAACTCCGGCGTGTGCACGCCGACCACGACCAGGCCCTGGGCGGCGTAGCGCTCGGCCCACGCGCGCACGTGGGGCAGCGTGCGCAGGCAGTTGATGCACGAGTACGTCCAGAAGTCCACCAGCACGACCTTGCCGCGCAGCGACTCGAGCGTCAGCGGTGGCGAGTTGAGCCAGCCGACCGCGCCGGCGAGGCTGGGGGGCGCGATGGGCGGCTCGGCCGCGCGGGCGATGGGCGTGGCGAGGCAGGCTGCCAGCACGGCCAACAGGGTCAGCGGCCGGCACGGCGAGGTGATGCGGTGGAGGATGGACATGGTGGTCAGTGTGGAGGGAGAACCGGGGAAAATCGAAGGAAGGCGCTCATGCCTTGGCCACGTCGATCACCGCCTGCGCGAACGCACGCGGCGCTTCCTGCGGCAGGTTGTGCCCGATGCCGCCTTTCAGGTTGCGGTGCTCGTACGGGCCGCTGAACTTGCCGGCATACGCCGAAGGTTCCGGGTGCGGCGCGCCGTTGGCATCGCCTTCCAGCGTGATGGCTGGCACCGCGATGCGCGGTGCGGTGGCCAGCTTCGCCTCGATCTCGTCGTACTTCGATTCGCCGGCCGCGAGGCCGAGCCGCCAGCGGTAGTTGTGCACCGCGATCGCGACGTGGTCCGGGTTGTCCAGCGAGCGGGCCGAGCGGTCGAAGGTCGCGTCGTCGAAGCGCCACTGCGGCGAGGCGGTCTGCCAGATCAGCTTCGCGAACGCATGGCGGTTCGCGTCGTAGCCGCGGCGGCCGCGTTCGGTCGTCAGGTAGAACTGGTACCACCACTGCAGCTCGGCGGCCGGCGGCAGCGGTTGCTGGCCGGCCTGCACGTTGGACACCAGGTAACCGCTGACCGACACCAGCGCCTTCGTGCGCTGCGGCCACAGCGCCGCGACGATGCAGGCGGTGCGCGCGCCCCAGTCGCAGCCGGCCATCACGGCCTGGTCGATCTTCAGCGCGTCCATCAGCGCGATCACGTCCTGCGCGATGGCACCTTGCTGGCCGTTGCGCGGCGTGTCGGCCGACAGGAAGCGCGTGCTGCCGTAGCCACGCAGGAACGGCACGATCACGCGCCAGCCGGCCGCCGCCAGCAGCGGGGCCACGTCGACGTAGGTGTGGATGTCGTACGGCCAGCCGTGCAACAGCATGACCACCGGGCCGTTGGCCGGGCCGGCTTCGGCATAGCCGACGCTCAGCACGCCGGCATCGATCTGCTTCAGCGCGCCGAACGAGGTGTTGGTGCCGGGCTTGATGTCGGGCAGCGTGGTGCGTGATGCCTCGGCGAAGGCCGGGGTCATCAGGCCCAGCTGGGCAACGCCGATGGTGGCGGCAGCGGCGCCGAACAGGTGGCGGCGTTGGAGATCGATCTTCTCGGACATGGCGAACCTCTTGTGTTGGAGACGGGTTGAAGGACAGGGCTCATTGAGCCGGCCCGACGTATCCCGGGTGTGTCATGGAGGCCGCGTTTTTGTCCCGCGCCGTGTCGGCGCCCGGTCCGGACAAAGAGTGATACAGAACGATGTCCCTACACTCGCGGCCATGGCACGCAAGGACCACGCTTCCGAGACCCCCGCGACGCAGCTGCTGCGCAAGAGCGGCATCCCGTTCACCGAACACCTCTACGACTACGTCGAGCACGGCGGTACCACCGAATCGGCGCGCCAGCTCGGCGTCGACGAGCACCACGTCGTCAAGACGCTGGTGATGGAGGACGAGGGCGCCGCACCGCTGATCGTGCTGATGCACGGCGACCGGCAGGTCAGCACGAAGAACCTCGCGCGGCAGATCGGCGCGAAGAAGGTCGCGCCGTGCAAGCCCGAGGTGGCGCAGCGCCACAGCGGTTTCCTGGTCGGCGGCACCTCGCCGTTCGGTACGCGCAAGGCGATGCCGGTGTACGTGGAGGCCAGCATCCTCGAGCTGCCCGCGATCTACATCAACGGCGGGCGCCGCGGCTACCTGGTCGGCATCGCGCCCGGCGTGCTGACGAGCCTGCTCGGGGCGAAGCCGGTGCAGTGCGCCGGTGCAGAATGAGCGCCCAGCCGCCAACCGCACGCCAAGAACCCCATGGAGACTCTCTACACCGTTGCCGCCGTGATCGCGGCCTACCTGATCGGCTCGCTGTCGTTCGCCGTGATCGTCAGCCGGGCCATGGGCCTGAACGATCCGCGCAGCTACGGCTCGGGCAACCCGGGCGCCACCAACGTGCTGCGCTCGGGCAACAAGACGGCCGCCATCCTGACGCTGCTGTTCGACGCGCTGAAGGGCTACGTACCGGTGCTGCTGGTGGTGCTGTTCGGTGCGCGCTTCGGGCTGCACGAGGGCACCGTCGCGCTGGTCGGGCTGGCCGCCTTCGTCGGGCACCTGTGGCCGGTGTTCTTCCGCTTCCAGGGCGGCAAGGGCGTGGCCACCGCGGCCGGCGTGCTGCTCGCGTTCAACCCCTGGCTCGGCGCGGCGACGCTGCTCACCTGGATCATCATCGCGGGCTTCTTCCGCTACTCGTCGCTCGCGGCGCTGGTGGCCGCGGTGTTCGCGCCCTTCTATCAATTGCTGATCTGGGACGGCGGCCCGCTGGCCGGCGCGATCGTCGTGATGAGCCTGCTGCTGGTCTGGCGCCACCTGCCCAACATCCAGAAGCTGATCGCCGGCACCGAGAGCAAGCTCGGCAGCAAGAAGAGCGCGCCGGCCAAGGCCGATGCTGCCAAGCACGATGCCGCCAGGCACGGCGCCAAGCATTCGCACAAGCATCCCCCCAAGCATTCCGACCACGGAGCCAAGCCATGACCCACGCCGTACGGCGTTTCCACGTCGAGGACCGCTATTCCGACATGGCCATCCACCATGGCACGGTCTACCTCGCCGGCCAGGTGCCGGACGACACCACGCAGGACATCCGCGGCCAGACCCGCCAGGTGCTGGCGATGGTCGACCGGCTGCTGGGCGAAGCGCACACCGACAACGCGCACATCCTGATGGCGCAGATCTTCCTGGCCGACATGGCCGATTTCGCCGGCATGAACGAGGTCTGGGACGACTGGGTCGCGCCCGGCGACGCTCCGCCGCGCGCGACCGTGCAGGCGAAGCTGGCGAACCCGGCCTACCGCATCGAGATCGTCGTCACCGCGGCCCTGAAGGCCTGATCGCCCCCGCCTCACGGCGAAAGCCGCGCCGGTGCAGGGGTTTGTCGACGAGGGGGCTTGTAGATGCGAACGGTTCGCATTTAAACTGCAACCCATGCACACCTCCACCCACCTGTCCTCCGCCGCGCAGGCCTTGCCCGCGGCGCCCGCCCGTTCTCACCGTGCGCAGCCGGCTGGCGGCAGCACGGCGGGGCCGGTCCGCTGTATCACCAGCGCGCAGATCCTCGACGGCGAGACGGTCGTCGAGATCGAACACGACGGCATGCGCTACCGCCTGCGACAAACGTCGCTCGGCAAGCTGATCCTGACCAAATAGGGTCCAGGCGTCCTCAAGTCGGCGCCAGAGCGCGCCGATAGCCTCCTGATCCCGTTGCAGCCGCCCAGGCTGCGCGAGCGAATCAGGAGACAACATGAATTTCGTCAACCGGATGAAGATCGGGACGCGGCTGGGCCTGGGTTTCGGCGTCGTGATCCTGTTGCTGGTGCTGATCACCGGCGTGTCGGTGTGGCGCATCCGCGCCATCAATGCGGCCACGGCCGAGATCGTCACCGAGGGCTATGGCCAGATCGCTCTCGCCACCGAGATCGACCGCGCCGTCAACAAGCAGGCCAACCACCTGCGCAGCGCGGTGCTGGCGGTCGGCGACGAGGCCGAGGTCAAGGGCTACATCACGAAGGTCAGCGAGGCCACGCGCGAGATCTCGCTGCTGCGCGAGAAGCTGGCCGCGACCGGCGCCTCCGCGAAGGGCGACGAACTGCTGAAGGCCTTGCAGGAAAGCGGCGACGCCTACGTCAAGAAGCGCCAGAAGGTCGTCACGCTGCTGCAGGCCAACCTGCCCGATGCCGCGCGCAACTTCCTGCTGAAGGAAGTGCGGCCGCTGCAAGATGCCTACCTCGCCGCGTCGCTCGACATGGTGAAGTTCCACGAATCGCAGATGCAGGCGGACGCGCAGCAGGCGCAAGCTTCCGGCCGTGCGGGGATCGTCACGACGCTGGTGCTGGCCGGCGTGGCCGCGCTGTGCGGCGTCGCGATCAGCCTGGTCATCAGCCGCTCGATCACCGGTGCGCTGCGCCGCGCGGTGCTGGTGGCCGAGACGGTGGCGGCCGGCGACCTGACCTCGCGCATCGAGGTGCACGGCACCGACGAGACCAGCCAGCTGCTGGGCGCGCTGCAGGTGATGAACGACAGCCTGGTGCGGGTGGTGGGCGCGGTGCGCGCCGGCTCGGACAGCATCGCGACCGGTTCGAGCGAGATCGCCGGCGGCAACGCCGACCTGTCGCAGCGCACCGAGGAGCAGGCGTCGAACCTGCAGCGCACGGCCGCGTCGATGGAGCAGATCACCGCGACGGTGCGGGCGAATGCCGACACCGCGCGCCAGGCGACGCAGCTCGCGAGCTCGGCCCGCCAGGTGGCGGTGCAGGGCGGCGACGTGGTCGGCCGGGTCGTGACGACGATGGAAGAGATCAGCGCGAGCTCGCGCAAGATCAGCGACATCATCGGCGTGATCGACGGCATCGCGTTCCAGACCAACATCCTGGCGCTGAATGCGGCCGTCGAGGCAGCACGTGCCGGCGAGCAGGGCCGCGGCTTCGCGGTGGTCGCCAGCGAGGTGCGCAGCCTCGCGCAGCGCAGCGCGCAGGCGGCCAAGGAGATCAAGGCGCTGATCGGCGCGAGCGTCGAGAAGGTCGCGGCCGGCACGCAGCTGGTGGGCGACGCCGGCGTGACGATGAAGGATGTCGTGGCTCAGGTGAAGCGGGTGGCCGAACTGATCGACGAGATCAGCAATGCGACCGGCGAGCAGACGGCCGGCATCGGGCTGGTCAGCGATTCGGTGATGCAGATCGAGCAGGTGACGCAGCAGAATGCGGCGCTGGTCGAGCAGTCGGCTGCGGCGGCGGACAGCCTTCAGCAGCAGGCGGCACGGCTGGTGGATGCGGTGCGGCAGTTCAAGCTGAAGGACGACGGCTTGCTCGCGGCGGCCTGACGCGTCACGCGACCGGCAGCCCCAGCAGGGCGGGATCCCCTCGCCCCAGCCGGAACAGCACCGGTTCGTCCGTCGTCAGGTCGACGACCGTGGTCGGCTCGCGCGGGCAGGCGCCGGCATCGACCACCGCCTGCACCTGGCCCTGGAAGCGTTCGCGAATCTCGTCGGGGTCGTTCATCGGCTCGGTTTCACCGGGTGCGATCAGCGTCGTCGACAGCAGCGGCTCGCCGAAGATGTCGAGCAGTTGCTGCAGCATCTTGTGGTCCGGCACGCGCAGGCCGATCGTGCGGCGGGACGGGTGCGACACACGCCGCGGCACTTCCTTGGTCGCCTCCAGGATGAAGGTGAACGGGCCGGGCGTCGCATGCTTCAACAGGCGGTACTGCCGGTTGTCGACGCGGGCGTAGCTGGACAGCTCCGACAGGTCGCGGCACAGCAGCGTCAGGTGGTGCTTGTCGTCGACGCCGCGGATGCGCCGCAGGTTCTCGGCTGCCGCCTTGTCGTCGAGGTGGCACACCAGCGCATAGCTCGAATCGGTGGGCACCGCGGCGATGCCGCCGTCGTGCAGGATCTGCGCGGCCTGCTTCAGCAGACGCTGCTGCGGGTTGTCGGGATGGACTTCGAAGAGTTGCGGCATGGGCCGCGATGCTAATCCGCGATCGTGTCGGCCGCCACTGTCGATGTCGCGGGGTGCGCCGCGGTCTTTCGCATGTTCAGCCACGCGCTCGCGGCACCGCACACCGCGATCACGCCCATGCCGACCCAGGCCCAGGCGTCCGGCACGTAGCGGAACACCAGCCAGCTGACCGCCGCGGCCACGCCGATCTGCAGGTAGATGAAGGGCATCAGCGTCGCCGTCGGCGCCAGGCCGAGCGCCAGGATCAGGAACAGGTGGCCCACGGTGCCGAGCGCGCCGATCGCGAGCAGCAGCGCGAGCTGCTGCAGCGGCGCGGCCAGCAGCGTGCCGTCGGTGTCGATCGCGCTGAAGAACAGCACCGGCGTCAGCGCCAGCGCGCCGGTCAGGCCGGTGTAGAAGTGCGTGGTGTACGGGCTCTCCAGCGCCGACAGCTTGCTCGTCAGCACCTGGAAGCTGGCGTAGGTCAGCGCGCCGGCCAGTGGGAACAGCACCGCCCAGCCGAACAACCCGCTGCCGGGGCGGATCACGATGACCGCGCCGGCGAAGGCCGCGCACACCAGCGCCCAGCGCGGCGCCGACACGCGCTCGTGCAGCACCCACGCAGCCAGCAGCGTCACCACCACCGGCGTCAGCATGTTGATCGCGGTGAACTCGGCCACCGGCATGCGCTGCACGCCGAAGAAGCTCAGCGCGCTGGTCGCCAGCAGCAAGGCGCCACGGGCGAGCTGGAAGCGCGGGTGCTCGGTGCGGAAGCTGGCGGTCTTCGAGCGCAGCAACCAGACGCCCATCGACACCGCCTGGAAGGCATAGCGCGCCCACAGGATCAGCAGCACCGGCAGGAAGGCGCCGAGGTACTTGATCGTGGTGTCCATGGTCGCGAAGCACAGCGCCGCCAGAGCGATCAGCGCGATACCTCGCGCGGGGCGCTGACCTGTCACGGAAGTTGCACGCGATCGCCCAGCGCTTCCCACACCGGCGTCAGCTTGCCCGGCAGCGGCGGCAGCGTGCCCAGGTCGACGTGGCTCTCGTCGGGGCTGTGGAAGTCGGACCCGCGCGACGCCAGCAGCTCGAACTCGAGCGCCATGTCGGCGTACTTGATGAAGTCGCTGCCCGAGTGGCTGCCGGTGATGACCTCGACACCGCGCCCGCCGTGCACCTTGAATTCGGTGAAGAGCGCGTACTCCTCGTTCGCGGTGAACTTGTAGCGCCCCGGGTGCGCGATCACCGCGATGCCATGCGCCTCGCGGATCCAGCGCACCGCGTCGCCGAGCTTGGCCCAGCGGTGCGGCACGTAACCCGGCTTGCCCTCGACGAGGAACTTGCGGAAGACCTCGTGGGTGTCCTGGCAGACGCCGCTTTCCACCAGGTGCCGCGCGAAGTGCGTGCGCGAGATCAGCTCCGGGTTGCCGACGTACTTCAGCGCGCCCTCATAGGCGCCGTGGATGCCGACCTGCGCCAGGCCCGCGGCCATCTCGCGGGCGCGTTCCTCGCGGCCGCCGCGCGTCGCGGCGAGGCCGGCGGCGAGCTGCGCATCGTCGACATCGAAACCGAGCCCGACGATGTGCACCGTGATCCCGGCGAAGGTCACCGAGATCTCGGCGCCGGTCAGGTAGGGCAGGCCCAGCGCCAGCGCCGCCGCCTGAGCGCGGTGCTGGCCGCCGATCTCGTCATGGTCGGTCAGTGCCCACAGCTCGACGCCGTTGGCCTTCGCGCGCGCCGCGAGTTCCTCGGGCTGCAGCGTGCCGTCCGACACGACGGAATGGCAGTGCAGGTCGGCGTTGGTCCAGACAGCAGGCAGGCTCACGAGTGGCATTGTAGGGAGCCGGCCCTGCCAAGGCCGCCGCAGGGGCTACTCAGGGCACCACGCGCAGCACGCGCCCGGGGTTGTTGTCGGTCAGCAGGTACAGGAACCCGTCCGGCCCCTGGCGCACGTCGCGGATGCGCTCGTGCAACTCGGTCAGCAGCCGCTCTTCCTTGACGATCTTGTCGCCGTCGAGCTGCAGCCGCACCAGCATCTGCCCGGCCAAGGCGCCGACGAACAGGCTGCCCTTCCAGCCGGCGTAGCGCTCGCTCGTGAGAAAGGCCATGCCGCTCGGCGCGATCGACGGCACCCAGTACGTCAGCGGCTGCTCCATGCCGGCCTTGGCCTTGCCCTCGCCGATCGCCGCGCAGCTGCCGTACTCGCAGCCGTAGGTGATCACCGGCCAGCCGTAGTTCTTTCCTGCCCCATCGAGGTTGACCTCGTCGCCGCCCTGCGGCCCATGCTCGTGCGTCCACAGCGCGCCGGTCCACGGGTTCAGCGCGGCGCCCTGCATGTTGCGGTGGCCGATGCTCCACAGCTCGGGCCGCGCGCCCGCCGTCTTGACATACGGGTTGTCGGCCGGCACGCGACCATCGGCCTCGATGCGCACCACCTTGCCCAGGTGGTTGCCGAGGTTCTGCGCGTCGTCGCGCATCAGGTAGCGGTCGCCCAGCGTGATGAACAGCCGGCCGTCGCGGCCGAACACCAGCCGCGAGCCGAAGTGCGCCGTGCTCTTCACCTTCGGCAATTGCCGGAAGATCACGCTGACCTCGGTCAGCCTGTCCCCCTGAAGCCGGCCGCGCGCGACCGCGGTGCCGTTCTTGTCGGATTCGCTGCGACTGCCGGCTTCGGCATAGCTCCAGTAGACGAGGCCGTTGCTCGCGAACTTCGGATCGAGCGCGACATCGAGCAGCCCGCCCTGGCTGCGCGCATCGACCGCCGGCAGGCCCTGCAGCGGCTCGCCGAGCCGGCCATCGGCCGTGACGATGCGCATGCGGCCCGGTCGCTCGGTGACCAGCATCCGCCCGTCCGGCAGGAAGGCCAGTCCCCATGGGTTCTGCAGCCCGCTCGCTACCGAGGCCACGTCGACGGCTTGCGCCGTGCAAGCCACCGCGCACGTCATGGCGACCAGCGCCGCCCGGATCATCGCGTTCATCCCGCTCCTTCCACGACCATCTGCACCCGCTGCTGGCCGTTGTACTCGTCGACCCGCAGCTGGTAGGCCAGCCGCACCTTCGCGCCCACCGGCTCGGTGTGGCCGAACCAGATCGCGTCGCGCAGCGCGCCCGCATGCCGCACCGACAGCTTCAGGTGCTTCTCGGCCACCAGCCGCTGCGACACCACCTCGACGTCGTCGCAGAACAGCGGCGGCTCGAAGGCCTGCCCCCACACCTGCGCATCGAGCGAGCGCACCGTCTCGGCATTGAAATACTCGGCCGCCAGCGGGCCGTCGGTCAGCAGCGTGCGCGACAGCGTCGCCGCATCGAGCCACTCGCGTGCGACCTGCTGCAACGCGCCGTCGAAGGTGTCGAAATCTTCCTCGGCCAAGGTGCAGCCGGCGGCCATTGCGTGCCCGCCGAAGCGCTTCAGCACGCCCGGGTGGCGCTTGGTGACGAGGTCGAGCGCATCGCGCAGGTGAAAGCCCGGGATCGAGCGGCCCGAGCCCTTCAGCAGCCCATCCTGGCCGAGCGCGAACACGAAGGTCGGCCGGTGCAGCCGGTCCTTCAGCCGCCCGGCGACGATGCCGACCACGCCCTCGTGGAACTCGGGGTCGTAGAGCGCCAGTGCTGGCGGCGCATCGCCTTCGGGCATCAGCGTCTCGAGCATGGCCTCGGCCTGCTCGCGCATGCCGGCCTCGACCTCGCGGCGCTCGCGGTTGATGGTGTCCAGCGTCTGCGCGAGCTGCGCGGCGCGCGCCGGGTCGTCGGTCAGCAGGCATTCGATGCCGAGCGACATGTCCGACAGCCGGCCGGCCGCATTGATGCGCGGCCCGAGCGCGAAGCCGAAGTCGAAGCCGCAGGCGCGCGACGCATCGCGCCCGGCGGCGCTGAACAGCGCGGCGATGCCCGGCTGCATGCGGCCGCTGCGGATGCGGCGCAGGCCTTGCGCGACCAGCCGGCGATTGTTGGCATCGAGCCGCACCACGTCGGCCACGGTGCCGAGCGCGACCAGGTCGAGCAGTGCGTCGAGCCGCGGCTGCTGCTCGGCGCTGAAGGCACCGCGCGTGCGCAGTTCGCTGCGCAACGCGAGCAGCACGTAGAACATCACGCCGACGCCCGCCAGGTTCTTGCTCGGGAAGCCGCAACCGGGCTGGTTCGGGTTGACGATCACGCTCGCGTCCGGCAGCACGACCAGCTCGCCTTCCTTGGCGGGCAGGTGGTGGTCGGTGACCAGCACGTCGAGGCCGAGCGCGCGCGCATGCGCGACGCCGGCGATGCTCGCGATGCCGTTGTCGACGGTCAGCAGCAGCGCGGGCTTCTGCCCGCTTTTCTCACCGAGCGCGAGCGCCAGGTCGACGATGGTCGGCGTCAGCCCGTAGCCGTGCACCGCGCGGTCGGGCACCACGTGCTGCAGCGTGCCCGCTGCCGCGCCGAGCAGCGCCAGCCCGCGCAGCGCGACCACGCAGGCGGTGGCGCCGTCGCAGTCGTAGTCGGCGACCACGCAGATGCGCTTGCGCGCTGCGATCGCGTCGGCCAGCAGCACTGCCGCGGCCTGCGCGCCGAGCAGCTCGGTCGGCGGGATCAGCCGTGCGAGGCCGTCGTCGAGCTCGTCGTTGCTGCGCACGCCGCGCGCCGCGAACAGCTGGGCCAGCAGCGGGTGCACGCCGGCCTGCTCCAGCGCCCACACGCTGCGCGGCGGGGCATCGCGGCGCGAGAGCCGCACCTCGGCCATCACAGCGCCTCCAGCAACGCCAGCGGCGACGAGCCACCGAAGCGCCGCGCCAGCCGCGCGAGAAAGCCCTGCGACTGCGCCTGCAGCCGCTGCGCGAAGCGCTCGCCGCACAGCGTCAGCGACACCGCCTCGCCGGCGTCGTGGTGCGCCAGCAGTTCGCGCACCGGTCCGGCGTCGAGCGCGCGCCAGGCCTCGGCCCAGTCGCCCCAGTTCTCGCCCAGCAGCGGCGCGCGCAGCCGGTGGTCGATGACAAGGTCGGCGGTGGCAGCGGTCGGCTGGCGGCGGCCGCAGCCGCTGAGCCAGAACGAGTTGACCGGCATCATGCTCATCTCGGCCCGGTGGTCGTTCTCCGGCTGCTGGTACAGCATCATCTGCACCTCGTTCTGCAGCCGGCGGATCGCCTTGGCCTGCGGGTGGTCGGGCATCCACAGGTCGAGGTTGCGGCCGATCACGCGCTCGAGCGATGCGGTGGGCAGGCCGTCGAGCGACGCGTGCGACGCATACCAGCGCAGCGGCGAGCCCCAGGTCAGCTGCCAGCCCTCACCCTCGAACAGCGGCCGCACCGCCTCGAACAGCGCGTGCGATTCGGTGGCGCTGAGCCGCAGCTGCTCCGGGTAGCCGACGCTGACATGCTCGGCGCCGACATGCCAATGCACCGGCGTCAGCAGGCCCCAGGGCGCGTCGCCGACCGGCACGCCGTCGGCTGCGGCGGCCTGGGCGGCCCACGGCAGGCAGCCGTCGGCGCCGTGCCAGCCCAGCAGCTGCGCGTGCGCCTGCTCGGCCGGCGTGCTCAGCGAGTACTCGTCGGTGCCCAGCCGCTGGGCGGGCACCATGCGCGGCAGCAGGCGCTGCAGGTGGGGGAGGGCGAGGCCGCGTTGCGTCGGCAGGCCAGCGTCGGAGAGCGTGCTGGCGTAGGGGATCAACAAGTGCATCGGGCGATTATCGGCGGTGCCCGCGTCACCGGTCCGTCATGCCCTTGCCACCACCACGTCATGCCCGGCTGCGAAGCTGGGCGTCCATGCAACGAGACGCTTTTCTTCGCGCGGCCTGGACCCTCCCGCAGGACCCGCCCTCCGGGCCGGAGGACGAGCCGACCGCGCACAGTCTGCGCTACCGCAGCGTATGGATCTCGGACCTGCACCTGGGCACGCCCGGCTGCCGCGCCGATGCGCTGCTCGACTTCCTGCGCCACGTCGAGAGCGACACGCTGTTCCTGGTCGGCGACATCGTCGACGGCTGGCAGCTGCGGCGCCACTGGTACTGGCCGCAGTCGCACAACGACGTGGTGCAGAAGCTGCTGCGCAAGGCGCGCAAGGGCACGCGCGTCGTCTTCATCCCCGGCAACCACGACGAGTTCGCGCGCCGCTACGTGGGCCACGAGTTCGGCGGCATCGAGGTCGCCGACGAATGGGTGCACGAGACGGCCGACGGCCGCAAGCTGTGGATCCTGCACGGTGACCTGTTCGACGGCGTGATCCAGTGCGCCAAGTGGCTGGCCCACGTCGGCGATACGCTCTACGAGTTCACGCTGAAGCTGAACCGCCACCTCAACTCGCTGCGCGCGCGCATGGGCCTGCCCTACTGGAGCCTGTCGAAGTACCTGAAGCTGAAGGTCAAGCGGGCCGTCAGCTTCATCGGCGACTTCGAGAACGCGGTCGCCCGCGAGGCGCGCCGCCGCGGCGTGCAGGGCGTCGTCTGCGGGCACATCCACCATGCCGAGCTGCGCGACATCGACGGCATCACCTACGCGAACGACGGCGACTGGGTCGAGAGCCTGACCGCGCTGGTCGAGCATGCCGACGGGCGGCTCGAGATCATCGACTGGGCGCAGCAGTTGCGCGAGCGGGAGCCGCAGGCGGCACCCAAAGTGGCACCCAAAGTGGCACAAGCGGCACCCACCGTGGTGGAGGCCGCATGAGGATCCTGCTGGTCACCGATGCCTGGAAGCCGCAGGTCAACGGCGTCGTCACGACGCTGGTGGAGCTGCAGCAGGGCTTGACGGCGCTCGGCCACGAGGTGCTGATGATCGAGCCCTCGGGGTTCAGGCGTTTCGCCTGCCCGGGCTACCGCGAGATCGAACTCGCGTGGCGGCCGGGGCGCGAGGTGGCGCGCCGCATCGATGCCGCGTTGCGCGACGGTGGCATCGACGCGATCCACATCGCGACCGAAGGCCCGCTGGGCGGCGCGGCGCGTGCGCACTGCCTCAAGCGCAGCCTTGCCTTCACGACCGCCTTCCACACCCGCTTCCCCGAGATCCTGGCGCGTGCGCTGCACCTGCCGGAGCGCTGGGGCTATGCCTGGTTCCGCCGCTTCCATGCGAAGTCCAGCGGCATCATGGTGCCGGCCTCCGGCATGTTCGACATCCTGCAGGGCCATGGCTTCACGCCGCTGCGGCGCTGGTCGCACGGCGTCGACCTGGGGCTGTTCGAGCCGGTGCCGGGCGCCGACCTCGGGTTGCCGCGGCCGGTGTTCCTGCACGTCGGCCGGCTCAGCTACGAGAAGAACCTGGAGGCCTTCCTCGACCTCGACCTGCCGGGCTCGAAGATCGTCTACGGCGTCGGGCCGCTGCAGGAGCGGCTGCAGCGCGAGTACCCGCAGGTGCACTGGCGCGGCGTGGTCGACCGGACCGAGCTGGCGCGCATCTACAGCGCGGCCGACGTGTTCGTGTTCCCCGGCCGCTCGGAGACCTTCGGGCTGGTGATGCTGGAGGCGCTGGCTTGCGGCACGCCGGTCGCCGCCTACCCGGTGGCCGGTCCGCTGGACGTGGTCGCGCCGCAGGGCGACGGGCGCGATGGCGGCGTGTTGCACGACGATCTGCGCACAGCGGCACTGCAGGCGCTGGAGATCCCGCGCGATCGTGCCCGCGAGCGCGCGCTGCAGTTCGGCTGGGAGCCGGTCTGCCGCGAGTTCCTCGGCCACCTGGTGCCGGCGGTGCGCGGGGCTGACATCGATGTCACGAAACCGACGCAAAACCTTCATAAACTCGTCGGATGACCCCGACGACCGCCGCTTCGCCGGCACCGCTGATGCCGGCGCTGCTGAACCGTGAAAGCGCCATCCTGGAGTTCAACCGCCGCGTGCTGGCCCAGGCCCGGCGCGACGACGTGCCGCTGCTGGAGCGGCTGCGCTACATCTGCATCGTGTCGTCCAACATGGACGAGTTCTTCGAGGTGCGCTTCGCCGACTACATCGAGGCGGTGCGCCAGCCCGGCGCCGGCGTCTCGGCGCGCGACCTGGCGACGGTGGCCGCCGAGGCCCACCTGCTGATCGACGACCAGTACCGCTGCTTCAACGACGAGGTGATGCCGGCGCTGAAGCTGCAGGGCATCCAGATCCTGAACCACAGCGACCGCAACGAGGCGCAGCGCCGCTGGGTCGACACCTTCTTCCAGCGCCAGGTGCGGCCGCTGCTGGTGCCGGTGGGGTTGGACCCGTCGCACCCGTTCCCGCAGGTCGCGAACAAGTCGCTGAACTTCATCGTGCGGCTGGGTGGCAAGGATGCGTTCGGGCGCGAGAACACGATCGCGATCGTCAAGGTGCCGCGCGTGCTGCCGCGGGTGATCCGGCTGCCGGACGAGATCGCCGGCACCGGCCAGGCCTTCGTGCTGCTGACGAGCGTGATCCGTGCGCACCTGGCCGAGCTGTTCCCAGGCCGCGAGGTCGAGGCGTTCTCGCAGTTCCGGCTGACGCGCGATTCGGACCTGGCGGTCGACGAGGAGGACGTGGCGAACCTGCGGCAGGCGCTGCGCTCCGGGCTGACGACGCGTCACTTCGGCCAGGCGGTGCGGCTGGAGGTGGTGAACACCTGCCCGCCGGAGCTGTCGGAATTTTTGCTGATGCAGTTCGCGCTGCCGCAGGCCGCGCTCTACCACGTGAACGGGCCGGTGAACCTGGTGCGGCTGAACGCGCTGATCGACGGCGCCGATGCGCCGGCGCTGCGTTTTCCGCAGCACGACGCGCCGTGGCCGGCGGGGCTGTCGCGCGATCATTCGATCTTCGAACGGCTTCGCCACGGCGACGTGCTGATGCACCACCCGTTCGAATCGTTCGAGCCGGTGGTGCAGTTCCTGCGCGAAGCGGTGGAAGACCCGGACGTGCTCGCGATCAAGCAGACCATCTACCGCACCGGCAGCGAGTCGCCGCTGATGGACCTGCTGATCGAGGCGGCGCGACGCGGCAAGGAGGTGATGGCCGTCGTCGAGCTGAAGGCGCGCTTCGACGAAGAGGCGAACATCAACTGGGCCGAGCGGCTGGAGGCGGTCGGCGCGCAGGTGGTGTACGGCATCGTCGGCCTGAAGACGCATGCCAAGCTGCTGCTCGTGACGCGCCGCGAAGACGGCCGGCTGCGCCGCTACGGCCACCTGTCGACCGGCAACTACAACCCGAAGACGGCGAGGCTGTACACCGACGTCGGCTGCCTGACGGCCGATGCGGAGATGACCGCCGACATCGACGCGGTGTTCCAGCAGCTCGCAAGCCTCGGCAAGATGCGCCCGCTGCGCCAGCTGCTGCAGGCGCCGTTCACGCTGCACAAGCAGATGCTCGCGCACATCCACCAGGTGGCCGACGCGGCGCGGCAGGGGCGGCCGGCGCGCATCGTCGTGAAGATCAACGCGTTGACCGACGTGCCCTTGATCGAGGCGCTGGTCGCCGCCGGCCAGGCTGGCGCCGACATCGACCTGATCGTGCGCGGCGCCTGCATGCTGCCGCCGGGCATCGCGGGCCGGACCGACCGCATCCGCGTGCGCTCGGTGGTCGGTCGCTTGCTTGAGCATTCGCGCGTGCTGTATTTCCGCTGGGGCGCGAGCGAGGCGGACGAAGCGCTGTTCATGTCGAGCGCCGACTGGATGGGGCGCAACATGTTTCGCCGCATCGAGGTGGCCTGGCCGGTGCGCGATGCGGCGATGCGCCAGCGCGTCATCGACGAATGCCTGGTGCCCTATCTGCACGACGGCAAGGACGCGTGGCGCCTGCAGTCGGACGGCAGTTACCAGCGGATCGGTACCGACGGCCCGAGCGCGCAGCAGGCGCTGATGACGCGGATGGCCGCGAAACAAGCGGGGTGATCGCCATGGACCTGATCCTGTGGCGCCATGCGGAAGCGCACGTCCTGCGCGACGGGCAGGACGACCTGGAGCGGGCGTTGACGCCGAAGGGCGAGCGCCAGGCGCAACGCATGGCCGACTGGCTGAACCAGCGGCTCGCGCATTCGACGCGCATCCTGGTGAGCCCGGCGCTGCGCACGCAGCAGACGGCGAAGGCGCTCGACAAGTCGTTCAAGACCTTGCCTGCGTTGGCACCCGATGCGGCGGCGGACGCGGTGCTGAAGGCCGCACGCTGGCCCGATGCGACCGAGCCGGTGCTGGTGATCGGTCACCAGCCGACGCTGGGGCAGGTGGCGGCGCTGCTGCTGAGCGGGCAGGCGCAGGACTGGTCGATCAAGAAGGGCGCGGTGTGGTGGCTGCGCCGGCGTGACCGGGAAGGTCTCGTCGACACGGTGCTGCAGGCGGTGCAGGCGCCGGACTGCTTGTAGATCCGGCGATCAGCGCTGCGGCCAGCTCGGGAGGGCGGCCAGCCCTTCTCGTGCTGTCAGCCCGCCTCACACCATCAGCTGCAGTTCCAGTTCCAGCGGATCCATCGGCGGAAACTCGCTGACCTCGATCACCTCGGCGTTGTCGACATCCGGTCCGGCCGCGATCATGTCGCCGAGCTTCGACAGGTTGTCGAGGAACAGCTTGAGCCAGGTCGCGAACTTCACATCGTCGAGTTGCGCGAGCGGCGCGCTCGCCAGCTGAAGCACGCTGCCGGTGGATTCATGCCAGCGCAGCATCGACGTGAAGCCCTCGGCATCGATGCGATCGGTGCTGGCTTGCCAGCGGTCTTCGTCGACGACGTGTTCCAGGCCGAAGGGCATCGTGCCGGCTTCGGCAAACAAGTGGATCCGGGATTCGGTGGGCTCGTGCAGCAGGCTCACGACGAACTTGCCGTCCGCCACCAGTTGCAGATGGCCTTCGCCGTCGAACTCGACGTGCGCGCCGCCGACGCGGCGGGCGAAGCCGTCCACCAGGTTCTTGAGGATGTTGCTCATGGGTCGATGTCTGCGCCGGGAGATTCGGTGCGGACTGAGTGACCCGAAGTCGCCGCAGGTTCCCATCGAATCGCCAGACGTTTGGTCCTGTGAATGGCGTTTCAACTCAGTTGGCAGTTGTTGACCTTTTGGGTCGATGACCTGTGCGGCAATTCCTTACGTCACATGACAACCTGAGTCGATAGTCCACGGGTGCAGTGACGTACCACGCACACAACGACTGATGAGGTGCTCATGCCCTGGTTGGATGCCGAAAAAATTTCCGCCGCTCTCCTCGCCGCCATCGTGGGCGGCTTCACTGCAGGACAAGCGTGGGCGCAGGTCGACGAGCCGATCCGGCCGATCCCGCTCGATGTGCGGCTCGATGCGCGGAAGGTGGCGCTCGGCGACCGCCTGTTCCACGACAAGCGCCTGTCCGGCGACGACACCATCGCCTGCGCCAGCTGCCATTCGCTCGAGCGCGGCGGCGTCGACGGGCGCGTCAGCGCGATCGGCATCGGCGGCTCGGTCGGCCCGATCAACGTGCCCACGGTGCTGAACAGCGGCTTCAACTTCCGCCAGTTCTGGGACGGCCGCGCGGCGTCGCTGGAAGAGCAGGCGGCCGGTCCAGTCCACAACCCGAAGGAAATGGGCAGCAACTGGTCGCAGGTGATCGAGAAGCTCTCGCGCGACAAGAGCCTGGTCTCGGCCTTCGGCGAGTCGTACCGCGACGGGCTGAAGCCGCGCAACATCCAGGATGCGATCGCGGTGTTCGAGCGCTCGCTGACGACGCCGAATGCGCGCTTCGACAAGTACCTCCGTGGCGACGCGACGGCGCTGCGCAGCGACGAGCTGCAAGGCTACCGCTTGTTCAAGAGCTACGGCTGCGTGGCCTGCCACCAGGGCGTCAACGTCGGCGGCAACATGTTCCAGGTGTTCGGCGTGATGGGCGACTACTTCGCCGGCCGCGGCGAGCCGACCGGCGCCGACATGGGGCGCTACAACGTCACGCACAACGAGGCGGACCGGCACATGTTCAAGGTGCCCAGCCTGCGCAACGTGGCGCTGACGGCACCGTACTTCCACGACGGCTCGGCCCGCACGCTCGACGATGCGGTGGACACGATGTTCCGCTACCAGCTCGGCCGGCCGGCCCCGCAGCAGGACAAGGCGCTGATCGTGAAGTTCCTGTACACGCTCACCGGCGAGCTTCGCGGCCGCCCGCTCGAGCCCTCATCTCAATCACACCAACCTTGAGCGAGTGCCCGGCCATGATCATGATGAACAAGCGAACCTGGATGCATCTGCTGGTCGGCACCGCGCTGGCGGTGGTGCTGGCGCTGCTGGTGAACAAGACCTCGGACGTCAACCACGCCGAGTACGGCGAGATCGGCTCGCTGCTGCGCCAGCTCAAGCAGATCGATGCCGAATGGAACGTCGACGTGCTGCGTTCGAAGACCGGGCTGAATGCGAGCTACGACCCGGTCGCGAGCCCGTTGCCGGTGATCGAGTCGCTCGACGAGCTGCTGCGCAGCAAGACCAACCTGTTCTGGCGCGGTCACGGCGACAGCGGCGAGCGGATCGTGCCGCTGCTCGACAACTACCGGCAGCTGATGGGTTCCAAGGTGGAGCTGATCGATCGGTTCAAGTCGCAGCATTCGATCCTGCGCAACTCCACGCGCTACCTGCCGTCGGCGGCCGCTGAGGTGCTGGCCGCCTGGCAGGCGGGCGAGCGCGACGGGCTGGTCTCGGCGGTCGATCGCGTGCTGGTCGACACGCTCGTCTACACCGACACCCCCGAGGCCGGCCTGGTCGCGCGTGTCGACGAGAGCCTTGCCCAGCTGCGCAAGCTCGCGAAATCGCTGCCCGCCGAAACGGCCGAGCGCGTCGCGGGCTTCTCGGCCCATGCCGAGACGGTGGTGCGCCAGCAGCAGCTGGGCGACAAGCTGCTGAAGCAGCTCGCCGTGCTGCCGACGGCGCGGGCGCTGGACGAACTGGCCGACATGCACGCCCTCGAGCACGAGAAGCTGCTGGTCTCGCAGCAGACCTGGCGCTGGGTGCTGGTGGCCTATTCGGCCGCGCTGCTGGTCGCGCTGGGCTGGTTCGCGTGGCGCCTCGTCGCGAGCTACCGGATGCTCGCACGCGTCAACCAGGAACTCACGCGCAGCCACGCCGAGCTGAAGGAATCGCAGGTGCACTTGGTGCAGTCCGAGAAGATGTCCGCCCTCGGGCAGATGGTGGCCGGCATCGCGCACGAGATCAACACGCCGCTCGCCTACGTCAAGGGCACGTTCGAGGTGCTGCGCGAACAGGTCGCGCCGGTGGCGCAGCTGGCGGCCAACAGCGTGCAGTTCGCGCAGATGCTGCACCTGCCGAACGAGCAGCGCGATCGTGCGCAGCTGCAGACGCTGGCCCACCAGTTCGACAAGTCCACGCGCGAGGTCTCCGGCAGCCGCGTGATGGACGAGATGGGCCAGTTGCTGGCCGACGGCATCCACGGCATCGAGCAGATCTCCGAGATCGTCATGAACCTGAAGAACTTCAGCCGGCTCGACCGCGCGAAGGTCAGCGAGTTCGCGGTGCATGAAGGCCTGGAGAGCACGCTGCTGCTGGCGCGCAACCTGCTGAAGAACACGGTCGAGATCCGCCGCGAACTGGCCTTCGACCTGCCGAAGATCCAGTGCTCGCCCTCGCAGATCAACCAGGTGTTCCTGAACATCATCACGAACGCGGTGCATGCGATGCCGGCGGAGCGCGCCGAGCCCGGCGTGATCACGCTGCGCACCGCGCGCGAGGGCGACGACATGGTGCGCATCGAGATCCAGGACAACGGCAGCGGCATCCCGGCGAACGTGCTGCCGAAGATCTTCGACCCGTTCTACACGACGAAGCCGATCGGCAAGGGCACCGGCATGGGCCTGTCGATCTCGTTCAAGATCATCCAGGAGCACGGCGGCAAGATCCTCGTCGACACCGAGCCCGGCGTCGGCACCGTGTTCTCGATCCTGCTGCCGCTGCGCCCGCGCGAGCCCGGCAAGCCCGACAACGCCGGCGAGCCGGCGCTGCTGGCCGCCTGATCCCCTTGCCAAATCCACCCAACCCGCCGACGGAGCCCGCCACGTGACCGCCCCGCAAAAAGCCCGCATCCTGTTCGTCGACGACGAAGAACGCATCATCAACCTGCTGCGCGTGATGTTCCGCAGCACCTACGAGGTGTTCACCGCATCCGGCGGCGCGCAGGCGCTGGAGATCCTGCGGAAGGAGCACATCGACGTGATCGTCAGCGACCAGCGCATGCCCGGCATGACAGGCGTGCAATTGCTGGCCAAGGTCTGCCACCAATGGCCGCAGACGGTGCGCGTGCTGCTGACCGGCTACGCCGACCAGGAGGCCATCCTCGGCTCGGTCAACGACGGCCAGATCTTCCGCTACGTGACGAAGCCATGGGACCAGGACGCGTTCCGCACGACGCTGGCCGATGCCGCCGAGGTCGGCCAGATGCAGTCGCGGCCGGCGCCCATCGTCACGCCGCCGGGGTCGGCCGGCCGCGGCGGCCCGGCGCCCACCGCGGGCGTGCTGCTGCTCGACGACAGCGAAAGCGACTGCGCGCTGGTCCGGCAGGCGCTCGGCGCGGAGATCACGGTGTACCGCGCCGACAGCGTGGCCGGCGCCTTGCAGCTGCTGGCGCGCCATGCGATCGGCGTGATGGTCTGCGAATCGCGCGTGGGCGGGGCCGACACCGGCCAGCTGCTGCACGCGCTGAAGACCCATTTCCCGGCGCTGATCACCGTGATGCTGACCGACCGCACCGATGCCGACGAGGTCGTGCGGCTGATCAACCAGGCCCGCATCTACCGCTTCGCCAGCAAGCCGATCCGCCCGGCGGTGCTGAGCCTGGCGGTGTCGGCGGCGATGAAGGAGCATCACCGCTGCGTGGGCGACGCGCGCCACGTCGCGCTGCACCGCACCGTGCGGATGTCCGCGCAGGACGCGCCGGTCCCCAGCGGCATCCTGCAGGGCCTGAAGGCGATGACCGCGCGCTGGCGGCTGTTCTCCGCCTGAGGAGCCAGGTCGGTCCGGGAACCGGTCGCGGAGCCGATACCATCGCAGTCACGATGGATGACATTCCCGACTGGCTGCAACACCTCCACACCCTGGCCGACCAGCCCCCGCAGACGCTGCGCGAGCGGCTGTGGCTGCAGGCCACCGACGCGGTGATCGGCTCGATCGAGCCGCTGCTCGCCCGCCACATGGAAGAAGCCGACCTGCCGGTGCGCCCGCGCGCCGGTGGCTGGCAGGTCGAGGGCCCGCCCGATGCGGCGCTGGCGGTGATCGCCCGCTGGATGCAGCAGCACGACCTGGGTGGCGCCTGGCGCAACGAACTGCTGGTGGTGAACAACGAGCATGGCGAGCGCCAGGCGCTGATCGAGCGCGCAGCGGTGCGCCCGCTCGGCATCGCGACCGTCGCGGTGCACCTGGTGGGCCACACCGGCGACGGCCGGGTGTGGGTGCAGCAACGCGCGTTCGACAAGGCGACCGACCCCGGCCAGTGGGACACGCTGTCCGGCGGCATGCTGTCGGCCAGCGAGACCGTCGCGTCCGCGCTGCACCGCGAGACCTGGGAGGAAGCCGGGCTCGAGGTGGCCACGATGCGCAACGTGCGCGCGCTCGGCCACCAGTGGGTGCGCCGCCCGGTCGACGGCAACGGCTACATGATCGAGCGCATCGAGATGTTCGAGGGTGAGGTGCTGCCGGGCCTGGACCCCGACAACCAGGATGGCGAGGTCGAGGGCTTCGACTGCGTGCCGGCCGAGCAGCTGCTCGAGAGCCTGAAGGCCGGCGTCTTCACGCTCGAGGCGGCGCTGGTGCACGCGCACTGGCTGCGCCGGCACAACCACCTCTAGGTTCGTTCGCTCAGGACTCGTCGGAAGACAAGGCCGACAGCTGCGAGTGCCGGATCCGCGTCTGCGAGAGCGCGCCGGCCGATTCGAGGATCGGGTACGCGATCGAGCAGATGTGCGAGTTGATGCGCTTCAGGTCGCTGATCAGGTCGATGTGCAGCGAGCTGGTCTCGATGCTCTGCGCGGTGTTTTCCTGCAGCCGCACGATGTGGCTGGCGGCGTACTCGTGCTCCAGGTCGCGGAAGCGCGCCTTCTCTTCCAGCAGCCGCTTCGCGTCGCGCACGTGGCCGTCGAGGAAGACGCTCATGCCCAGCCGCAGGTTGGCCATCAGCCGCTCGTGCAGGTGCACGATCTCGGCCATGCCGGCATCGGAGAAGCTGCGGTTCTTGCGCACCTTCTTGTCCTCGATGTCCTGCAGCACGCGCTCGATGATGTCGCCGATCTGCTCCATGTTGATCGTGAACGAGACGATGTCGGTCCAGCGCCGGCTCTCGCGCTCGGACAGCGCCGCCCGCGAGATCTGCGTCAGGTAGAACTTGATCGCCGAATACAGCTCGTCGACCACGTCGTCCATCTTGCGCAGCTGCTCGGCCAGCGCCAGGTCGTTGTAGCGGATCACCGGCAGGATGCCGCGCAGCATCGTCTCGACCACGTCGGCCTGGTGCAGCGCCTCGCGCGCCGCGCAGGCGATCGCGACCGACGGCGAACTCAGCGCCAGCGGGTCGAGGTGGCGCGGCCGGTCGGTGCCGAGCGCGCGCGGCTGCGGCAGGTAGCGGTCGAGCAGGCGGCCGACCAGCGGCGTGAACGGGATGAAGAGCACCGAGCGGGCGACGTTGAAGGCGAGGTGGAACACCACCACCTGCTGCAGCACGGTCGGCACGGCTTCCTGCAGCAGCACGTGGGCCTGCGGCAGCAGCGGAATCATCGCGAGGCAGCCGATCACCTTGAACAGGAAGTTGCCGAGCGGCATGCGGCGCGACTGCACCGATCCGCGCGCGGTGGCCAGCAGCGGCAGCGCGCCGGTGCCCAGGTTGGCGCCCAGCACCAGGCCGAGCGCGACCGGGGTCGGCAGCAGGCCGGCGTTGGCCAGCATCGCCACCAGCAGCACGGTGGCAAGGCTCGAATACGAGACGACGGCCAGCACCGCGCCGATCGTGATCTCGAGCATCACGTCGTTGGGCAGGCTGACCAGCATCGCGCGCACCGCCGGCGAGCGCGTCAACGGCTCGGTGGCGGCGACGATCAGCTGCAGCGCGAGCGTGATCAGGCCGAGGCCGATGACGACGCGCCCGACCCGGCCGATGCCGCGGTCCTCCTGAGACAGGAACATCACGACGCCGGCGAAGATCAGCAGCGGCGACACCCACGACAGGTCGAACGACAGCAGCACCGACATCAGCGCGGTGCCGATGTCGGCGCCCAGCATCACCGCGAGTGCGGCGCCGGTGTCCATCAGCCCCTTGCCGACGAACGAGGTCACGATCAGGCTGGTGGCGGTGCTCGACTGCACCAGCGCGGTGACGCCGACGCCGGCCAGCAGCGCGACGATGCGGCTGCGCACGCTGCGCGAGATCACGGCCCGCAGGTTCTCGCCGAACACCCGCAGCATGCCGACCCGCACGATGTGCGTGCCCCAGACGAGCAGGGAGATGGCGGCGAGCAGGTTCAGCAGGTGTTGCATGTGGTGGGGTTGTAACCCAATTTCGGGCCCGTCTTTGCGATCATGCAGGCATCCAACTGCGGGGGAGTGTTCATGGAACGGAACGTGAAGCGCTGGCTGCTGGCGATCGTCGGGCTCTGGATCGGGTGCGCCGCGGGGCTGGCTTCTGCGGCCAGCCTGCGGGTGGCCAGCGGGTTCGACCCGCAGACGATGGATCCGCATGCGCTCGCGCTGCTGTACCACTCGCGGGTCGTCACGCAGGTGTACGAGTCGCTGGTGGGGCGCGACGAGCAGTTCAAGCTCGAGCCGGCGCTCGCGCTGTCGTGGCAGGCGCTGAACGACCGCACCTGGCGCTTCCGGCTGCGGCCGGGCGTTCTGTTCCACGACGGCGGCACGATGAGCGCGGACGACGTGATCTTCTCGGTCGACCGGGCGCGCCAGCCGCCATCGCAGCGCGCCTTCCAGCTCGGCGCCGTCGCCGAGGTCCGCAAGGTCGACGCGCTGACGGTCGACTTCGCGTTGAGCTCGCCCGATGCGGTGTTCCCCGAGAAATTGCCGTTCATCGGCATCATGAGCAAGGCCTGGGCCAGCCAGCACGGCGTCGAGCGCGCGCAGGACTTCAACGGCAAGCAGGAGACCTTCGCGGTACGCAATGCCAACGGCACCGGGCCGTTCCGGCTGGAGCGCTACGAGCCGGACGTGCGTGTCGTGCTGAAGGCCAACGAGCGCTGGTGGGGGCGCGGCGACAAGCGCAACGGCAACCTCGACGAGGTGAGCTTCCTGCCGATCCGCCAGGAAGCCACGCGGCTGGCGGCGCTGAGTTCCGGCGAGGTCGACCTGGTGCTCGACCCGCCGTTCCAGGACGTGGCGCGCCTGAAGACCGACGCTGGCCTGAGCGTGCTGCAGGTCGCCGACCTGGGCCAGCAGTACCTCGCGTTCGACCAGGCGCGCGAGCAGCTGCTCGATGCCGACGTGAAGGGCCGCAACCCCTTCAAGGACCGGCGGGTGCGCCAGGCGGTGTACCAGGCGATCAACGTCGACCTGATCGTCAGCAAGGTGCTGCGCGGCCAGGGCACGCCGACCGGGGCCTTCCTGTCGCCGCAGGTCGACGGCTCGCTGGCCGAACTGGACAGGCGCCTGCCCTACGACCCGGTGGCCGCGAAGAAGCTGCTCGCGCAGGCCGGCTACCCGGACGGCTTCGCGGTGACGCTCGACTGCGTGAACATCGCGTGGCGCGAGAACGTCTGCCAGGCCGCCACCGCGATGCTGGCGCAGGTGGGCATCCGCACGACGCTGCGCTCGTCGGCGACCAACCAGTTCTTCCCGAAGCTGAGCCAGGCGACCGGCAGCTTCGTCGAATTCGGCTGGACGCCGACCACCGACGCGTGGGCGACGCTGAACGCGCTGTTCCACAGCTTCGGCAAGGGCGGGGCGGGCACCTTCAACGTCGGCCGCTATGCCAACCCGGCGCTGGACACGCTGATCGACAGCATCCGCGTCGAACCCGACCTGATGCGCCGGCGTGCGATGGTCGGCGTCGCGCTGCGGTTGATCGGCGAAGACCTGCCCTACGTGCCGCTGTACCGGCGCACGCTGAGCTGGGCGATGCAGAAGAAGGTGAAGGCGGTGCAGTGGCCGGATGACGTGCTGGCGCTGCGTTGGGTTCGCAACTAGGGGCCTGTTAACACCGCGACACCGATGTCACCTGGCCGGGCTGGTGCGGTGGAATGAATGTTCTACATTGTTCAAACGATAGAACATGTTTTCCATTGTGACCGCCGGTATCAGGAGACTCCGTTGAAGACTTCCCCCCCATGGCTCGCGCTGGTCGCGGCCACAGCGTTGATGGCCGCCTGCGGCGGCGCGGACGACACCGCCGGCCCCGGCACACCGGCGGCCGATGAACTCGAATCCGCCGCGGCGCTGGCGGCCGCCGCCACGCCGGCGACCACGGTGATGCTGCTCGGCGATTCGATCACCTACGGCTACGACGGCAAGGGCACGCAGGGCGGCTACCGCACCTCGCTCTACAACGCGTTGCGCGCCGACGGCCTGAACGTCGACTTCGTCGGCTCGCAGTCCGACGGGCCGGCCGCGCTGGCCGACAAGAACCACGAGGGCCACTCCGGCTGGCGCATCGCCGGCATTGCCGGCTCGGTCGACGGCTGGCTGGGCACCTACAAGCCGCAGGTCGTCGCGCTGATGATCGGCACCAACGACGTGGTGTTCAACGACGACCTCGCCAACGCGCCGGCCCGCCTCGGCCGGCTGATCGACCAGATCACCGCGAAGCTGCCCGACAGCCGGCTGCTGGTGTCGTCGATCACGCCGGAGGGCGATGCCGCGCTGAACGCCAAGGTGAAGGCCTACAACGCGGCGATCCCGGCGATCGTGCGGCAGAAGGCCGCGGCCGGCCGCAAGGTCGGCTTCGTCGACATGAACGCCTCGGTCGCGCCGGCCAACCTGTTCGACGGCACGCACCCCGACGCCAGCGGCTACGGCAAGATGGCGCTGGTCTGGCGCAACGCCTTGCTGCCGGTGCTGCGCGCCGGCACGGCGAGCCTGCCGCTGAACACCACCAAGTCGTTCCAGGTCACGACGGCCAACTTCACGACGCAGGTGATGCGCCACGACGCCGGCTTGGGCGTCACCAGCCCGGTCAACGCCGGCAGCGCGGCGATCGAGAAGCAGCAGGCCACCTTCCGCATCGTGCGCGGCCTGGCGAACCCGGCCTGCTATTCGCTGCAGTCGCTCACCGCGCCGGTCGGCTACCTGCGGCATGCCAACTCGCGGCTGCGGCTGGACACGGCCGACAACAGCGAGCTGTTCAGGCAGGACGCCACCTGGTGCGCGCGGCCGGGCGTGTCCGGCCAGGGCGTGTCGCTGGAGTCGTTCAACTTCCCGGGCCGCTTCATCCGGCATTTCAACGACCAGCTGTGGCTGGCGTCGGGCTCTGACCTGAACGGCTTCGATGGCGCCGGGCCGTTCGTCGACGACGTCAGCTGGAAGCTGCAGCAGCCGCTCGCGCCCAACGTGGCCACCGGCGGCAGCGCCGAGGCGCGCGACGATGCGGCGATGGCGCAGCTGCTGACGAGCTTCAACGTGCGCACCAACGGCTGGACCAAGGGGCCGACGCTCGACGCGATCATCAACACCTATGAGCGCACCGGCGACCCGAAGTACCGCACGCTGATCGACCAGTCGCTGCAGTACGGCCGCGGCTGGCGCTCCGGCGACGCGAACAAGGTCTACCACGACGATTCCGGCTGGTACGCCAACGCCTGGCTGCGCGCCTACGACGTGACCGGCGACGAGGCCTTCCTGGTCGAGGCCAAGGCGATCTTCAGCGACATGGCCAAGGCCTGGGACGGCACCTGCGGCGGCGGCCTGTGGTGGACCTCCGAGAAGACCTACAAGAACGCGATCACCAACGAGCTGTTCCTGCTGGCGGCCGCGCGGCTCGCGCGCCGCGCGCCGAACGGCACCGGGCCGGGCAGCTACCAGGACTGGGCGCTGAAGGAGTTCGACTGGTTCGTCAACCGCAGCGGCATGATCAATGCGCAAGGCCTGGTCAACGACGGGCTGACGACCGCCACCTGCAAGAACAACGGGCAGGCGACCTGGTCGTACAACCAGGGCGTGATCCTCGGCGGGCTGACGGAGCTGTGGCGCCTGAGCGGCGACCGCGGCTACCTGGCGCATGCCGAGCGCATCGCCGAAGCGACGATCTCGCGCATGGCCTATGCGGACGGCGTGCTGCGCGATGCCTGCGACCCGAACGGCTGCGGCGGCGATGCGCTGATCTTCAAGGGCATGTTCGCGCAGGGCCTGGCGCGGCTGTATAACGCCGACCGCGGCAACAAGCCGCAGTACGGCGAGTACCTGAGCCTGAACGCCGACAGCCTGTGGGACCACAGCCGCAACGCGCAGAACGCGCTGGGCGTGAACTGGGCCGGGCCGGTCGGCACGCCGACGGCGTCGTCGCAGGCGGCCGGTGCGCTGCTGCTCGGCGGCATCGCGCTGCTGAACGCCGGCGGCGAGACCAGCGAGCCGCTGAAGCAGAAGCCGGGCGCGCTGAGCGGCCCCCACACGCTGCTGCCGCGCAGCTCGCCCGGCATGGCGCTGGACGACTTCGGCGGCAGCACGCAGGCCGGCAACCGCATCGTGATCTGGGGCATCAACGGCACCGGCGCGCAGTCGTGGGTGCTGGCCAGCGACGGCGTGTCGCCGGCGGGCGCCTACCGCATCGCGCTGGCCGCGGGCAACTTCTGCCTGACCTCGGGCGCAGGCAGCGGATCGGCCGCGACGCTGCAGCCGTGCAGCGGGGCGTCGACACAGGCCTGGCGCGCGGCACCGGCCCCGGGCGGCGGCACCAGCTTCAGCCCCGCGAGCAACACCGGCTTGTGCCTGGATGTCTCTTCGTCCGGCACCACCGCCGGCACGACGGTGCAGTCGTGGAGCTGCAACGGCACCGCGGCCCAGCAATGGGAGCTTCGCTGACGCCTCAGGTCTTCATCTGCAACAAGCGCGAGATCGTGTCCGCCGCCTCCAGCAGTTTCGGCAGGAACACCTCCAGCATGTGGGCCGGCGGCGTGCGGTTCACCTGGCCGCTGATGTTCAGCGCGGCGATCGAGCGGCCGGAGCGGTCGCGGATCGGCGCCGACATCGACACCAGCCCTTCCTCCAGCTCCTGGCTGACGAGGCTCCAGCCCTGGCGCCGCACCTGGGCGATCAGCCCTTTCAGGCGCTGCGGGTCGGTCTCGGTGTGCGGCGTGCGGGCGGTGAGCGCCATCGACGCGATGCGCTGGTCGAGTTCGTCCGGCGCCAAGCCGGCCAGCAGCGTGCGGCCCATCGAGGTGCAGTAGGCCGGCAACCGGCTGCCGATGCCCAGGTTGATGCTCATGATCTTGTGCGTCGGCACGCGCAGCACGTAGACGATGTCGGCGCCTTCGAGCACCGCCGCCGAGCTCGATTCCTTCACCTGCTCGACCAGCGCCTCCATCACCGGCTCGGCCAGGTTCCACAGCGGCAGCGACGACAGGTAGGCGAAGCCGAGGTCGAGGATCTTCGGCGTGAGCCGGAACTGCCGGCCCTGGCTCTCGACGTAGCCCAGGCCTTCCAGCGTCAGCAGGATGCGACGCGCGCCGGCGCGTGTCAGGCCGGTGCGCTGCGCGACCTCGCTGAGCGTCTGCTGCGGCGCCTTGGCGCTGAACGACCGGATCACGCTCAGGCCGCGTGCGAACGACTGCACGTAGGTGTCGCCGGGGCGGGGTTTGTCGGAAGGCGGGACAGCGGGGGAGGCGTCGTCGGGCGAGGTCATCGGCGCAGTCTAGCGCCGGGTTTCGCGCCATCGGCCGGCGCACGGCATGAGATCGATTGCGACGGCAGATGTCGTCCGCGTCGCGCGATGTGGCATCAGGGTTTCACCGGGTAAAGCCCCGGCTCGAGGGGAACGGCGGGGGCCGGCGGGCGACCCAAGAAGCACCCTCCACTCCTTGCGAAAGGATGTCCCATGAGACCCCTCCTGATCCTGGCCCTCTCCACCGTCACCACCCTCGCCACGCAGGGTGCCGCCTTTGCCGCCTGCCCCGCCGACCACGCCGCCGGCCCCGATGCCGCGTACGTCGAACGCATGCACCTGATCGGTCGCACGCCCGAGCCCGGCGAACGGGCGGTGCCGTTGCCGCCCGACACCTCGGCACAGAATGCCACCGAGCGCCGCCAGGACTTCGTCGAGCGCATGGCCCTGATCGGCCGCACGCCCGATGCCGGCGAGGTGGCCGCCGCGGCCGCGCCCGGCCATCAGCTGCTGGCCGACGCGCCCAGCTTCGACGAGCGGATGAAGCTGATCGGGCGCACCCCCTACGCCCAGTGAGCCGGGGCGCGGTATGGTGCGGGACTTGCAACGCGGTCCCGTCCCTTTCCGGAGCCCCCCGATGAAACGATTCCTCCCGCTGGTGCTGTTGTTCGCCGCGCTGGGTGCGCAGGCGCTTGACCTGTCGAAGCTGCGCGTCGGCGTCGAAGGCGCCTACCCGCCGTTCAGCACCGTCGGCCCCGACGGCAAGCTGCAGGGCTTCGACATCGACATCGCGAACGCGCTGTGCACCGAAATGAAGGCCCGCTGCACGCTGGTGCAGCAGGAGTTCGACGGGCTGATCCCGTCGCTGCAGTCGCGCAAGTTCGACCTGGTGGTCGCGTCGATGGCGATCACGCCCGAGCGCCTGAAGGTGGTCGCGTTCACCGACAAGTACTACGACAGCGCGAACCGGCTGATCGCGAAGACCGGCTCGCCGATCGACGGCACGCCGGAGCGTTTCAAGGGCGTGCGCATCGGCGTGCAGCGCACCACCATCAACGACCGCTACGTCACCGCCAAGTTCAGCGCCGCGACCATCGTGCGCTATGCGAGCCAGGACGAGGTGTACCTCGACCTCGCGGCCGGCCGCGTCGATGCGACGATGGTCGACGCGATTGCCGGCGACGTCGGCTTCCTGAAGACGCCGGCCGGCAAGGGCTTCGGCTTCGTCGGGCCGGACTACCGCGACCCGGCGTACTTCGGCGCCGGGGTCGGCATCGCGCTGCGCCAGGGCGACACCGAGCTGCGCGAGAAGCTCAATGCCGCGATCAAGGCAATCCGTGCCAACGGCAGCTACCAGAAGCTCGCATCGAAGTACTTCAACTTCGACATCTACGGGCACTGATGCTGCACGGCTACCTGCCGAGCCTGCTCGACGGCCTGCGGCTGACGCTGGGCGTGGCGCTCGCGTCGCTGGCCGTCGCGGTGCTGCTGGGCCTGGCGGGCGCGGCGGCGAAGCTGTCGCATTCGGCGTTCTGGCGCCGCAGCGCGACGGTCTACACCACGCTGATCCGCGGCGTGCCCGACCTGGTGCTGATGCTGCTGATCTTCTACGGCGGGCAGCTCGCGGTGAACGAGATCGCGCTGCAGCTGGGCATCGACGAATACATCGACATCGACCCGTTCGTTGCCGGCGTCGCCACGCTCGGCTTCATCTTCGGCGCCTACCTGACCGAAACCTTCCGCGGCGCGATCCTCGCGATCCCGCACGGGCAGGCCGAGGCCGGCCTGGCCTTCGGGATGCGGCCGCTGCAGGTGTTCCGCCGCATCGTGCTGCCGCAAATGCTGCGGCTGGCCTTGCCCGGCTTCGCGAACAACTGGCTGGTGCTGGTGAAGTCGACCGCGCTGGTGTCGGTGATCGGGCTGACCGACATGATGCAGAAGGCCGGCCAGGCGGCCGGCGCGACACGCGAGCCGTTCACGTTCTACCTGGCCGCGGCGCTCGGCTACCTGCTGATCACGTCGGTCTCGGTCGTCGTGCTGCGCGCGCTGGAAAAGCGCTGGTCGGCGGGCGTGAAGGCGGTGTCGCTGTGAGCGTTGTGCCATGAGTTTCGAGGCCATCGTCGACAACCTGCCGCTGTACCTGTCGGGCGCATGGACCACGCTGCGCCTGCTGGCGATGTCGCTGGCGCTGGGCCTGCTGGGCGCGATCCCGCTGGGCGTGATGCGCGCGTCGAGCCGGCGCCGCTGGTGGGTGCCGGTGTGGTGTTTCACCTTCGTGGTCCGCGGCACGCCGCTGCTGGTGCAGCTGTTCCTGCTGTACTACGGCCTGGCGCAGTTCGAGGCGGTGCGGGCGAGCGTGCTGTGGCCGCTGCTGTCGAGTGCCTGGTTCTGCGCGGTGGCCGCGTTCGCGATCAACACCTGTGCGTACACCACCGAGATCATCGCCGGCGCGATCCGCGCGACGCCGGCTGGCGAGGTCGAGGCGGCGCGCAGCGTCGGCATGCCGTGGGGACTGATGGTGCGGCGCATCCTGCTGCCGTCGGCGCTGCGGCGCGCGCTGCCGACCTACGGCAACGAAGTGGTGCTGATGCTGCACGCGACCTCGCTGGCCAGCATCGTGACGCTGCTCGACCTGACCGGCGCGGCGCGCGACGTCAACTCGCGCTTCTTCCTGCCGTTCCCGGCCTTCATCACCGCGGCGCTGTTCTACCTGGCCATCACCTTCGTGCTGGTGGCGCTGTTTCGCCGCGCCGAGGCCCGCTGGGCGCGCCACCTGCGACCCCGTTCCTGAAACTCCTCGATCCTCCGATGCAAATCCGACACCACCCGCTGAGCGGCGCTTCGCTGCTGACCCGGCGCGAGATCGTCAGCTTCCACTACGGACCGCAGGACAGCGGCCGCAAGGTCTACGTCCAGGCCTCGCTGCATGCCGACGAACTGCCCGGCATGCTGGTCGCACACCACCTGCGGCTGCGCCTGGCGCAGCTGGAAACGGAGGGCCGGCTGCGCGCCGAGATCGTCGTCGTGCCGGTGGCCAACCCGATCGGCTTGGACCAGCAACTGCTGCGCATGCCGATCGGGCGCTTCGAGCTCGGCAGCGGCGAGAACTTCAACCGGCACTACCCCGCGTTGTTCGAGCCGGTGCGCTCGCGCATCGACGCGGTGCTGGGCGCCGACCCGGTCGCCAATGCGCGGCTGGTGCGCGAGGCGCTGCGCGAATCGGTGCGAACCTTGCCCGAGACCCATGAGCTGATGAGCCAGCGCAAGGCGCTGATGACGCTGGCCTGCGATGCCGAGGTGGTGCTCGACCTGCACTGCGACAGCGAGGCGGTGGCCCACCTGTACACCGCCACGCCGCTGTGGCCCGAGGTCGAGCCGCTGGCGCGTTGCCTGGGCGCGCAGGCCTCGCTGCTGGCGCTGGAGTCGGGCGACAACCCGTTCGACGAAGCGTGTTCGCAGACCTGGTGGCAGCTCGCGGCGCATTTCGGCGAGCAGCGTCCGGTGCCGCTCGGCTGCTTGTCGGTCACCGTGGAGCTGCGCGGCGAGACCAGCGTGACCCACCCGCAGGCTGCGGCCGATGCGGCGGCGCTGCTCGACTTCCTGACCTTGCGCGGCCTGGTCGACGGCCCGGTTCCGGCCTTGCCGCCGCTGCTGTTCCCGGCCACGCCGCTGTCGGGCACCGAAGTGGTGTCCGCGCCGGCGAGCGGCGTGGTCGCCTACCACCGCGAACCCGGCGACGTGGTTCGGGCCGGCGACCTGATTGCCGACGTGATCGACCCGATCAGCGGCGAGGTGCATCCGCTGCACACCCGCACCGACGGCTTGTTCTTCGCGCGCGACCGGGTGCGCTATGCGGTCGCCGGCCGCCCGCTGTTCAAGGTGGCGGGCACCACGCCGATCCGCAGCGGCAAGTTGTCGAGCGATTGATGGTGCAGCTCCAGGTCGAAGACCTGCACAAGAAGTTCGGCGATGTCGAGGTGCTGAAGGGCGTCTCGCTGACGGCCCGCCAGGGCGACGTGATCAGCATCGTCGGCTCGTCCGGCTCGGGCAAGAGCACGCTGCTGCGCTGCATCAACCTGCTGGAACAGCCGGATGCCGGGCGCATCACGCTCGCGGGCGAGACGATCGCGCTGAAGCCCGGTCGCGACGGCCGGCTGCACGCCACCGATGCGAAACAGTTGCAGCGCCTGCGCAGCGGGCTCGCGATGGTGTTCCAGCACTTCAACCTGTGGGCGCACATGACGGCGCTCGAGAACGTGATCGAGGCGCCCATCCACGTGCTCGGCGTGCCGAAGGCGCAGGCGGTGGAGCGCGCCAAGGCGCTGCTCGCGCGCGTCGGCGTGCTGCACCGCAAGGGGCTCTACCCGTCGCAGTTGTCCGGCGGCGAGCAGCAGCGCGTCGCGATCGCGCGGGCGCTGGCGATGGAGCCGCAGGTGATGCTGTTCGATGAGCCGACCTCGGCGCTCGACCCTGAGCTCGTCGGCGAGGTGCTGAAGGTGATGCGCGAGCTGGCCGGCGAGGGCCGCACGATGATCGTCGTCACGCACGAGATGGCGTTCGCGGCCGAGGTGTCGCGCCACGTGATGTTCCTGCACCAGGGCGTCGTCGAGGAGCAGGGCGATCCCCGCGAGGTGCTGGCACGCCCGCGCAGCGAGCGGCTGCGCGCGTTCCTGTCAGGCGGACTGAAGTGACGCGCCGGTGCTCGCCATCGCCTCGCCGAGGCGGATCGCGCGGCCGGCTTCCCACGCCGGGTTGAACGCCAGCGGCCCGGCCGGGAACAGCATCACCACCGTCGAGCCGAGCAGGAAGCGGCCCATCTCGTCGCCCTGCTTCAGCGTGACCGGCGCATCGTCGTAGCGCCACTCGCGAAGCAGGCCCGCCCGCGGCGGATTGACGACGCCGTGCCACACCGTCGACATGCTGCCGACGATGGTCGCGCCGACCAGCGCCAGCACGAAGGGCCCGCGCGGGCCGTCGAACACGCAGACTACGCGCTCGTTGCGCGCGAACAGCCCCGGCACGCCGCGCGCGGTGGTCGGGTTGACCGAGAACAGCGCGCCTGGCACGTGGATCATCCGGCGCAGCCGGCCGTCGCAGGGCATGTGGATGCGGTGGTAGTCGCGCGGGCTCAGGTAGAGCGTCGCGAAGTGGCCGTCATCGAACTGCTTTGCGAGCGCCGCATCGCCGCCGACCATCGCCGTCGTGCTGTAGCGGTGGCCCTTGGCCTGGAAGATCTGGTCGCGCTCGATGCGGCCGAACTGGCTGATCGCACCGTCGACCGGGCAGATCAGGTCGGCCTGCGCGATCGGGCGGGCACCGGGTTTCAGCGCGCGCGTGAAGAACTCGTTGAAGCTCGGGTAGGCGGCGATGTCGGGGTCGGCGGCCTCGGCCATGTCGACGCCGTAGCGCTTGACGAACCAGCGGATCAGCCGCGTCGTCGAACTGCCCGCGCGGGCCGACGCGATGCGGCCGGCCAGCAGCGTCAGCGCTTGCTTGGGGAGAAGGTACTGCGGGAGGACTGCGAGACGATCCGACACGTTGAGGGCGCGAGGCTGGGCGAAGCTGCGCAGTGTAGCCACGCCGCCGGGCGCGCCCCCCGGGGATCATCCCGCAGTGCGCAGCTGGGTGTTGAAGAACGCGATCGTGCGCGTCCAGGCCTGCTTCGCGGCGGCCTCGTCATAGCGCGGCGTCGTGTCGTTGTTGAAGCCGTGCTGCGTGCCGGGGTACTTGTAGGCGTCGAACTTCACCTTGGCGGCCTTCAGCGCCGCCTCGTACGCCGGCCAGGCGGCATTGATGCGCTCGTCGTTGTCGGCGAAGAACAGCAGCAGCGGCGCCTTGATGCCGGCCACCTTGTCGAGCGCCGGTGCGTTGCCGTAGAACGGCACGCCGGCGGCCAGCTCGGGCAACCGCGTGGCCAGCAGGTTGACGACGCCGCCGCCGTAGCAGAAGCCGACCGCGCCGAGCTTGCCGTTGCCCAGCTGGTGGGCGCGCAGGAAGTTGGCGGCGGCGATGAAGTCCTCTTGCGTCTTGGCCTGGTCGAGCTTGGCGAACAGCTCGCGGGCCTTGTCCTCGTCGCCGGGGTAGCCGCCGAGCGGGAACAGCGCGTCGGGCGCGAACGCGATGAAGTTCTCGAGCGCGAGGCGGCGGGTGATGTCCTCGATGTGCGGATTCAGGCCGCGGTTCTCGTGCACCACCAGCACCAGCGGCAGCTTGCCGGAGACGCGTGCCGGCTTGACGAGGTAGCCGCGCACCTTGCCGTAGCCGAGCGGGGAGGGGATCTCGACCGATTCGGCCGAGATGCGCGGGTCGGTCTTCGGCACCTGTTCGGCGGCGGCGAATTTCGGGCTCAGCGCCTCGAGCAGGCCGACGGCCGTCAGGCCGCCGACGGCGTACTTGCGCGCGCCGTCGAGGAAACCGCGGCGGTCGATCTGGCCGTGCACGTACTTGTCGAACAGGCGCAGCACCTCCGGGTCGAAGTCGCTTGCGGTCTGGCGGGGCTTGTCTTGTGCCATCGGTTTTCCTCTCTGGTGATGAATCGGAACGGGCTGAGCCGCGCAGTTGAGTCGCAAACGGCGTGCCTGTCACCTGCGGGGTGATTGCCACCGTACAGAACTCAGGTTCTGGGCGCTTGCCGCACGCCTGAAACGCAGGCCTGCCCGCCCGGCCTGCAGAATGCGCGATCCCCGCTTCCGCAGTACCCCCGTGATCGCCTACGACCCCAGCCGCACCGCGTTGTACTCGCCCGAGCGGGCGCCCACGCTGTTCACGCCCGATGCGCCGCCGACGCTGCTGCAACTGGCCACCGAGGCGTCGCGCCTGGCCTACCTGCGCGCCGAAGGCTCGAAGCCCGAGGCCGAGCGGCTGGCGGCCGCGCTGGCACGTGCCGGGTTCGAGGCGCCGCGGGTGTTCGTCGATGCCGGCAGCGGCTCGCAGGCCTTCGGCGCACTGCGCCCGTCGGACGGGATGGTGCTGGTGGCCTTCCGCGGCACGCAGCCCGACGAACTGGCCGACTTGGCGAACGACCTCAATGCCCTCACCACGCCATGGCCGGAGGCCAGCGGCCGGGTGCATGCCGGCTTTGCCGGCGCGGCGCGCACGCTGCTGCCGCGCATCGGCCATTGGCTGGATGGTGATGCGAAGCCGCGCAACGGGCTGCTGCTGACCGGCCACAGCCTCGGTGCGGCGCTCGCGACGCTGGCGGCCTCGGTGTGGCCCGAGGGCCGGCTGGTCACGCTCGGTTCCCCCCGCGTCGGCGATGCGGCCTTTGCAGCCGGGCTGCGCAATGCGCAACGCATCCGGCTCGTCAACTGCTGCGATCTGGTCACCGACCTGCCGCCGAGCCTGCGCGCCTACACGCACGTGACGCCGGCCAGCTACATCACGAGCGGCGGCGCGCTGGTCGAGCGGCCGGACGCGACGCTGGTCGACGACGACCGCATGCGCGCCCGCACCGCCTACTTCGGCGAGCACGCCGGCAAGCCCGGCGCGGTGCTGCTGCGCGACCTGGCGGACCACGCGCCGATCAACTATGTGCGGGCGTTCTTCTGAGCGTCAGGACCGGTTGTCGGGCAGCGCCGCGCCGCAATCGCTGCAGTAGCGCGCGCTGAAGGCATGGCCTTCGGTCAGGCAGGCGGGGCAGGTGCGCGTCGTGGGCGGGTGCGGACTGCGGAACCGCAACGCGGTGAACTCGGCGCTGACGATGCCGGTCGGCACCGCGAGCGTGCCCCAGCCCACCAGCATCATGATCGACGCGATCAAGCGGCCGAGCCCGGTCTTCGGCGTGATGTCGCCGAAGCCAACGGTGGTCATCGTCGAGATCGCCCAGTAGATCGACACCGGGATGTTGTCGAAGCCGTTGCCTGGCCCCTCGACGGCGTACATCAGGCTGCCCATCACGACGGTGACCAGCAGCACGAAGCTCAGGAACACCAGGATCTTGCGGCGGCTGGCCATCAGCGCCTCGCCGAGCGCGCGGTACTCGGCGATGTAGGCGGCCAGCTTCAGGATCCGGAACAGCCGCAGCAGGCGCAGCGCCCGCACGTCGATCAACGCATGCAGGCCAGGCACCACCAGCGCGGCCCAGGTGGGCAGCACCGCCAGCAGGTCGATGACGCCGAACACGCTGCCGGCGTAGCGGCCGGGCCGCTGCACGCAGGCGAGCCGCGCGAGGTACTCGAGGCTGAACAGCACCGTGAACACCCATTCGAGGATCGAGAAGACGCCGCCCCAGCGCGCATGCACCGACGCGAAGCTGTCGAGCATCACGACGGCCACGCTTGCGAGGATCAGCCACACCAGAGCCAAGTCGAACAGCCGGCCGCTGCGGGTGTCGGCCTCGAAGATCACCGTGAACAGCCGCAGCCGCCAGCCGGTGGGCGGGCGGCCGAAGCGGTCGGCGGGTTCGTTGGGGCTTGCCGGCGGCACGGACATGGCGCTGTTCAGACCGCTTCCCAGCGCTCGCTGCGCTCGGAGCGGAACAGCGCGTCGATCACCCGCATGTTGGTGATCGCGTCGTCGACGCCGTAGGGCAGCGCGATCTCGCCGCGCACCGCACGCGAGAACGCATCGCCCTGCAGCGTGTACTGGTCGGACTCGGGGAGGGTCTCGGTCTCGATGGCCGAGCCGTCGAGCGCGCGGCCGGCGTCGATGAAGATCTTCGTCTGGCCGCCGAGCGGCGCGTTGAACGGGATCTGGATCTCGATGCGGCCGGTGGTGCCGACCACCTGCACGCGCTGGTACGGCACGCTTTGCGTCGACACCGTGAAGTCGAGGTGGCGGCCGCCGCCGAAATCGGCCAGTGCGCTGCAGCTGCGGTCGGTGTGGAAGCTCGGGTCGCGGTCGACCAGCGCGATCACGCGCTTCGGGTCGGCCTCGAACAGGAAGCGGCCGGCGACGATCGCATAGCAGCCGATGTCATACAGCGCGCCGCCGCCGATGTCGGGCATGTTGCGGATGTTGGCCGGGTCGTCGTTGAAGTACGAGAAGAACACCTGCACCTGGCGCACGGTGCCGATGCGGCCGGCGCGCAGCAGTTCGCGCACGCGCAGCCACTGCGGGTGGTAGCGCACCATGAAGGCCTCGCTGACCAGCACCTTGTCGGCGACGGTGCGCAGCTCGGCGGCCTCTTGCGCGGTGATGGACACCGGCTTCTCGCACAGCACGTGCTTGCCGGCGCGCGCGGCCTGCAGCGTCAGCGGGATGTGCAGGTGGTTGGGCAGCGGGTTGTAGACGGCCTCGATCTCGGGGTCGGCGAGCATCTCTTCATACGAGCCATAGGCCTTGGCCAGGCCGAGCTTGTCGGCGGCCCGTTGCGCCGGTTCGAGCGAGCGCGACGCGATGCCGCGCACGTCGCAGAAGGCGCTCTTCTGCATGCCGGGAATGACCTTCTCGATGCCGATCTTCGCGGTGCTCAGGACACCCCACACGACCTTCTTCATGCTGCCTCCGGAATTGATGCCGGCGCAGACTTTAGTCCGTGCCGGCGGGTTCGGGAAGGCGCTGGCGGAAATCAGCTGCGCAGGTCGCGGCGCATGCGGACCGCGTCTTCCACGTCCTCGTAGTAGCCCGAGACGATGCCGGTCTCGCGGAAGCCGTGGTGCTTGTAGAACGAGCGGGCCTGCGTGTTGCTGGCGCGCGCTTCGACGCGGATCACCGCAATGCCCGCGGCGCGGGTGGTGGCATCGAGCCAGGCCATCAGGGTCGAGCCGATGTGGCGGTGTCGCTGTGCCGCAGCGACGGCGAGCAGCAGCAGGTGCGCTTCCTCGTCGTCGTATTTCATGATCGCGAAGCCATGCAGCACGCCTTGTTCATGGCCCACGATCACGTTGGTGCTGCGGTCGCGCAGGCTGCGGCGCACGCGCTGCGGTGTCCAGCGCCACGGCAGGCCGTGCTCGATGGCCTCGCGCGACAGCGCAGCGATGGCGTGCGCGTCTTCAGGCAGGGCGAGTCGGATCTCGACGGAGGCGGGCATGGCGCGCAGCTTAAGCGCTCCGGCACCCCGATCCGGGCGAGCAGGCCCGCCGTTTTTTTTGATAGACTGGCGCCCTTGTTGGGGGGGTAGCTCAGCTGGGAGAGCGTCGCGTTCGCAATGCGAAGGTCGGGAGTTCGATCCTCCTCCTCTCCACCAACAAATTCGGGCCTCAGAGGGAAACCTCTGAGGCCTTTCTATTTCAAGGTCCTCGTTGTCCGATCGCGCCTGAGGTCAGGCGCCGTTTTACCGGCGCTCCAGATCGAAGGCCCGATTGCGCGCCTGCTCCTGCACCTGGGTGAGCAGCTTCTTGAACATCCGCTCGTCAATGTTTTCCCAGCCCTGGGTCATGGTTGTGGCGCGGAGCACGCTCAAGGAGTTGGACCCCTCCACATGCTGTCGACCTCGCCGTTGGTCCGCTCGCTCTTCTTGAAGCTGCGTGCATAAACCACGATGGCTGCGTGCATCAGTGCCGAGTGAATGGTGCCTTCAGGGTCCGCACGAGCGCCCTTGCTGTGCAGTGCAGCCAGGGCATCCAGGTACTGCGCCGCTTGCTCGGCGTCCTTGTACACAGCGACAACCGGTTTGCGGTCGGGTTGCTCTTCACAGGCATGTCAGTTCCCCAATCCATGAGCCCGTGGCAGGCCGCCATCATTCTGTGGCGCGCCGGGTTGTCTTGACGATGCGCGCATCAATGCACATGCTTCGCTGTGCGCTACAGCCTCGATCCCAGACCGACATGAGCAAACCATCTACCGTTAAAAACTCGGCCGAGCTGCAAGCAGACAAGCCGCTGCGCCAAGCCGATATCGACGCCGGCAAGTTGGTGCTGCGCAAGCGCGGCGAAGGAAGGGCTGCACAGCCCCACGAAGCGCTGAAGCCTTTTGAGGAGCCCGAGCGCATTGAGGGCGTCAAGCTTGACGCCCTCAAGCAGGCGGCCTGCCAAGGCTGGGTGCACGTCTCGGTGGGGCGGTACACCGATGTCGCAGATGATCAGCTTGAGGACTTCGTCGGGCAACTGGGTCACCGCGCTGCACGCCAAGCCAAGACGTCGAGCTGATGCCTCGCCATTCCCGCGACCGAGCGCCTCACCCTCAGGCCTTCATCCCCCTCAGCACGTCATAGCACGCCCCCATCGTGTGGTAGTCCACCTTCCCGGCCGGGCTCTTCTCGTCCGAGATCTTGCGGTTGTCGGGTGTGAGGATGCGGTACCAGGCACCGTGCTCGTGGTCGATCATGTGCGCCCAGCTGTAGCCCCACAGCTTGTCGTACCAGCCCCAGTAGCCGGCGTCGCCGGTGCGCAGCGCGAGCAGCGCCGCCGCGGCCAGGCTCTCGGCCTGCACCCAGAAGTACTTGTCGCCGTCGCACACGCTGCCGTCGGGCGCGAAGCCATACACCAAGCCGCCGTGCGTCGCATCCCAGCCGCGGCGCATCGCGGTGTCGAAGAAGCGGCGCGCAGTCGGCAGCAGCCACGCTGGGCGCTGGTCGGCCGGCAGGTGGGTCTCCAGCTGCAGCAGCAGCTTCGCCCATTCGGTCAGGTGCCCGGTCTGGAAGCCCCACGGCCGGAAGATGTTCGTCTTGTCGTCGCGGTTGTAGTCCCAGTCGACCGACCAGTCGGCGCGGTAGTGCTCCCACACCAGCGGGCCGTCCTGCGTGTCGGCCAGCGCCGCCTGGCGCTGCGTGATCGACTCGGCCAGCGTCAGCGCACGCTGCAGGTACTTCGCGTCCTTGGTTGCGTCATACGCCGCGATCATCGCCTCGCAGCTGTGCATGTTCGCGTTCTGGCCGCGGTAGCTGCCGACCTTCCACGCGGCGTCCGCCTCGTCGGCATACAGGCCACGTGACGGCTCCCAGAAGCGCTGCTCCATCAGTGCGAAGCTCGCGTCGAGCCCGGCCCGCACTTCCTCCACGCCGGCCATCAGTGCATGCGCATGCGCGAGCACGACAAACGCCAGGCCGTAGCAGTGGTTGGTCGAATCCTGCACCGTGGCCTTGCTGCCATCCCAGTCGAGCTGCCACGCATAGCCGCCGTTCGGCTGCAGGTGCGCCTGCTGCAGGAAGCGCAGCGCGTGGCGCGTGTTGTCTTGATAGCGCTGCTCGCCGAAGCGCCGGAACGCCATCGCCTGCGTGAACACGAAGCGCGTGCTGCTGACGAGGTGGCGCGTGCGCCGGTCGTAGACCGTGCCGTCGTCCTTGTAGAAGTGGAAGAAGCCGCCGCTGTCGTCGCGGCAGCGGCCGTCGTAGAACGCGAGCGTGTGGCGGATGTGGGCGAGCAGCGGCTCGGGGCGGCGGAAGTCGGGCAGGGGCGGCGTCGTTGTCATGGAAATCATCGGAAAAAGTCGGTCAGTTCAAGCCCATTCTCTCAGTCCCATCTGCATGCGGCCGAGCGGGCTCAGGTTCTCCTCGCGCGCGCGGCCGTCGAAGCCGAGCTCGTAGTCCTCCGGCGCGAAATCCGGGCTGCTGCGCCCTTCGAGGAAGGCCGGCGCCTGGCGCTGCGCGAACGCGGCGTTCTTGCCGCACCACGGCGCCGCGCCGATGTAGATCACGTTGCTGTAGCCGTTGCCGGCGTGCTGGTCTTCCACTGCGTGGATCACGTCGGAGTGCCACCACACGGTGTCGCCCGGCTCCACCCGCGGGATCGACACCAGCCCTGCCAGCAGCGGCGCATGCCATTGCGGCGAGGCGCCCAGCGCACGGCCGGGTTGCGCGCCGCACAGGTCGCCGTCCGGCACGTCGGGCTGCAGCGCGCGCAGCAGCATCCACGGCGTGGTCTTCGCGATCGGCACCAGCTTCAGCGTGCCGTCGCCCGGGCCTTGTCGCGTCAGCGCGGTCCAGCCCTGGAAGGTGCGGAATGCCGAGCACACGGCCGGTGACGGGATCTCGCGCGTCGCGGTGCGGCCCTCGGCATCGAACGGGTCGAAGGCCAGCGGATCGCCGTCGAACACCTCGCGGTAGACGTGGCGGAAGGTCGGCTCGCACCAGCGCTCGACCGAGCCGCCGTCGGAATGCGGCGAGAGCCCGAGCGTCGAATCGCCCGGCTCGCGGCGTCGGATCCGGTCGGCGTAGTTGAACTGCCGGTCCGGGTCGAAGTACCGCGTGCCGTTCTTCTCGAAGGTCCACAGCCGGTTCAGCCACGCGCGCACCGCCGCCATGTCGGCATGCTGGCGCGCCTGCATCTGCGGCAGCGACCAGTACAGGCTGTAGATCTGCGGCCGGCTCGCGCCGAGCGCGCTGAAGTACTTGTCCAGCCCCGCCTTCTGCGGCATGCGCTGCAGGTACTGCACCGCGTCGATGTAGCGCACGATGGCTTCGTTCCACGCGCCGACCACGTCGGGGTCGAACACGCGGCGAATCACGACGCAGCCGCGGCGCTTGATGTGCGCCCTCTGCGCTGGCGTGACCTTGCCGGCCGCCACGTCCTTGAACAGCAGCTCGGGCACCGCACCGCCCTGCGCCTGCTCGGCGCGGATCGCGGCCACCTCGGCTTCCAGCGCTTCGCTGAGCCGTGCAAAGCGGCCGGGCAGGTCGCGCACGTCGCGGCGCAGTTGCTGTTGCGATGCCCGCACCGCGGTGGGCACGTCGTTCATCCAGGCTTCCATCGCATGGTCCTCCTGCTGTGAAGTCCTCAGTTCAGCCGCTCGCCGGTCTCGGACGCGAACACATGCAGCGCCTGCGGTGGCACATGCACCCGCACCGCCGCGCCGGGCACCACGTTTGGGAGGCCGCTCATGCGCACCGTGACCTCGGTGTGGCCGAGGTCGACCAGCGCATAGGTTTCGGGCCCGGTCGGCTCCACCAGCGAGATGGTCCCGGCCAGCTGGCCGTCGTCGCGCAGGCTCATGTCCTCCGGCCGCACGCCGACCGCCACCTTGCCGGCCGGTCCGTTCGCAAGCTCGCCGATCGCAGTCCCATCCGGCAGCCGCAGCAGCCCGGCGGCATCGCGCGTCGCGTCGAACAGGTTGATCGACGGCGAGCCGATGAAGGTCGCGACGAAGCGGTTGGCCGGCCGGGTGTAGATCTCCAGCGGCGTCGCCAGCTGCTGGATGCGCCCGGCATCGAGCACCGCGATGCGCGTGCCCAGCGTCATCGCCTCGACCTGGTCGTGCGTCACGTAGATCGTCGTCACGCCGGTGCGCATGTGCAGCCGCTTGATCTCGGCGCGCATGTCCACCCGCAGCTTCGCGTCGAGGTTCGACAGCGGCTCGTCGAACAGGAACAGCTGCGGCTGCCGCGCGAGCGCGCGCCCGATCGCGACGCGCTGGCGCTGCCCGCCCGACAGCTGGCGCGGCTTGCGCTGCAGCAGCGGGGTGATCTGCAGCATCGCGGCCACGTCCTGCACCGTCTTGTCGCGCGCGGCCTTGGCCACGCCGCGCATCTCCAGCGGGAACGCGATGTTGGCCGCCACCGTCATGTTCGGGTACAGCGCGTACGACTGGAACACCATCGCGATGTTGCGGTCGGCCGGGCCGGCGTCGGTGATGTCCTGGCCACCGAGCACGATGCGCCCGCCGCTCGGCTCCTCGAGCCCGGCGATCAGGTTCATCAGCGTGCTCTTGCCGCAGCCCGACGGGCCGACCAGCACCAGGAACTCGCCGTCGGGCAGGTGGATGTCGATCTCGTGCAGCACGCGGGTCGCGCCGAACAGCTTGTGGATGCCTTGCAGGGCGAGGTCGGCCATGGTGTGTGTTGAAACTGCGATCAGCCCTTGACGGACCCGGCCATCAGGCCGCGGACGAAGTACTTGCCGGAGAGGATGTAGACCAGCAGCGTCGGCGCGCCGGCGATGAACGCCGCCGCGAAGTGCACGTTGTATTCCTTGACCCCGGTGCTCGAGTTCACCAGGTTGTTCAGCGCCACCGTGATCGGGAAGCTGCTGTAGTCGCTGAACGACGCGCCGAACAGGAAGTCGTTCCAGACGTTCGTGAACTGCCAGATCACCGAGACCACGATGATCGGCACGCTGTTGGGCAGAAGCAGCCGGAAGAACAGCCGGAAGAAGCGCGCGCCGTCCATGCGCGCCGAGCGCACCAGCTCGGGCGGAAAGGCCGCGTAGTAGTTGCGGAAGAAGAGGGTGGTGAAGCCGATGCCGTACACCACGTGCACCAGCACCAGCCCCGGCACCGTGCCGGCCAGGTGCAGCAGCCCGAGCGTGCGCGCCATCGGGATCAGCACGATCTGGAACGGGATGAACACCGAGAACATCAGCGCCGCGAACACCAGGTGCGCGCCGCGGAAGCGGAACTGCGTCAGCACGTAGCCGTTGAAGGCGCCGATGCCGGTGGAGATCAGCACCGCCGGCAGCGTCATCAGGAAGCTGTTGAAGAAGTACGGCTTGAGGCCGGTCGCCTGCACGCCGATCTGCGCGAGGCTCCAGGCGTCGTGCCACGGCTGCAGCGTGAACGCGTCGGGCCAGGCCATCAGGTCGCCGGCGCGGATCTCGTCGAGCGGCTTCACCGAGTTGACCAGCATCACGTACAGCGGCATCAGGAACAGCAGCGCGAACCAGCCGAGCACGCCGTACAGCAGCACACGCGGCAACACACGTGCCAGCACCGTCTTCAGCGAGCGCTCAGCCATGCGCATCCCCCCCGCGCGTCTCGCGCAGGATGTACGGCACCACGACGATCGCGATGGCAATCAGCATCAGCACCGCGCTGGCCGCGCCGACCGCCATCTCGTTGCGCGTGAAGGTGTATTGGTACATGAAGAGCGACGGCAGCCAGCTTGCGCGCCCCGGGCCGCCATTGGTCAGCGCGATCACCAGGTCATACGACTTGATCGCCATGTGCGCGAGGATCACGAAGGCCGAGATGAAGCTCGCGCCGAGCTGCGGCAGGATCACGCGCTGGTAGATGCGCCAGGCGCGCGCGCCGTCGAGCCGGGCGGCGTTGACCACCTCGGTGTCGACGCCGCGCAGCCCGGCCAGGAACAGCGCCATCACGAAGCCCGAGGTCTGCCACACCGCGGCGATCACGACGCAGTAGATCGCGAGGTCGCTGTCCTTGACCCAGCCGAACGCGAAGCTGGTCCAGCCGACCGCGTGCATCGAGCGTTCGAGCCCGATGCCCGGGTCCATCAGCCACTTCCACGCGGTGCCGGTGACGATGAACGACAACGCCATCGGGTACAGGAAGATCGAGCGGAAGCCCGCCTCGGCGCGCACCTTCTGGTCGATCAGCACCGCCAGCAGCAGCCCCAGCACCCCGCAGCCGAGGATGTACAGCGTCGCGAAGATGCCGAGGTTCTTGACCGACAGCACCCAGTTGTTCAGCCCGACGAGGCGCACGTACGCCTCGGGGCCGGACAGCGTCGTCACCGGCACCATCGTCGATGCGGTGAACGACAGCCACACGGTGAACGCGATGTAGCCGTAGACGCAGACGCCGATCAGCAGCACGCTCGGCGACAGCACCGCCTTCGCGATCAACGGAGCTTTCATCGACGGATCAGTTGTCGACTGCGGCGACCATTTCCTTGACGGCGGCCTTGCTGTCGATCTGGCCGTTGAAGTGGCGCGTGATCACGTCGTAGAACGCGTTCTTGATGCCGGCCGGCACCGCGTGGCCGTGCGCCATCGAGCCGACCAGCGCGCCCTTGCCGCTGGCCTCGGCCAAGTCCTTGATGCCCTTCTTGCCGCAGTCGTCGAAGGCCGCGTCCGACACGTCGGTGCGCGCCGGCACCGAGCCCTTGACGACGTTGAAGGCCGACTGGAATGCCGGGTCCATCACCGCGCTGGCCATCTTGGCCTGCGCCGCGGCCTTGTCGCCGCCCACCTTGAACATCGCGAACTGGTCGGAGTTGAACGACACCATGCCCTGCGTACCGGGGAAGCGCATGCAGATGAAGTCGACGCCCGGCTTCTTCTTCGCCGCGACGAACTCGCCCTTGGCCCAGTCGCCCATCATCTGGAAGCCGGCCTTGCCGCTGATGACCATCGCCGACGCGAGGTTCCAGTCGCGGTTGGAGAAGTCCTTGTCGACCAGCTTGCGCAGCTGGCCCATGCGGTCGAAGGCCTTCAGCATCGTCGGCGAACCGAGCGCGGCCTTGTCCTTCTGGATGAAGACCTTCTTGTAGAAGTCGATGCCGCCGGTGCTCAGCACCACGCTGTCGAACAGCGTCGCGTCCTGCCACGGCTGGCCGCCGTGCGCGAGCGCGACGAAGCCCGCCTTCTGCACCTTCTCGGCGGCGGCGATGAACTCGTCGAAATTGGTCGGCATCGTCGTGACGCCGGCCTTGTCGAGCACCGACTTGTTGGCCCAGACCCAGTTGGTCGAGTGCACGTTGACCGGCGCGGCAATCCACTTGCCGTCGTACTTCGAGAACGCCTGCAGCGCGCCCGGCACGACCTTGTCCCAGCCTTCCTTCGCGGCGACCGCGTTCAGGTCGGCCAGCACGCCCTGCTTGGCCCAGTCCTGGATGTCGAAGCCGAGCAGCTGCACGGCGGTCGGCGGGTTGCCGGCCGTCACGCGGGCGCGCACCGCGGTCATCGCGGCCTCGCCGCCGCCGCCGGCCACCGGCATGTCGTTCCACTTGACGCCCTGCTTCTCGAGGTTGCCCTTCAGCACGTTCAGCGCCGCGGCCTCGCCGCCGGAGGTCCACCAGTGCAGCACCTCCACGCTTTGCTGGGCCGATGCCACGGAGGCCAGGCCCGAGAACGCGAGCGCGCATGCGGCCGCGATGAATGTCTTCAGAGGGTGACGTGTCATTCGCTTGTCTCCTGCTTTGTAGGGGTGTGACGTCGAGGTCACGCCGATCAGGATAGGCCGCAGCGCCGAACGTTCTGACGGGGGATTCCCGCGCAAGAGTCAGCGCTGATCGCGAAACAAACCCTGTTTAGCTACGAGAGGCTGCTGTCCCGCACCACCAGTTCGACCGGCTGAACGATGTCCTGCGGCATCGAATCGCCCCGCATCACCATCTCGACGCCGGTGCGGCCGAGCGCCTCCTTGTCGACGCGCATTGTCGTCAGCCCCATCGTGCCGTAGGCCGCGGCGGCGATGTCGTCGAAGCCGACGAAGGCGATGTCCTGCGGCACGCGCAGCCCGGCCGCCTGGCAGACGCGGATCGCGGCGAGCGCGGCCATGTCGTTGTAGGCGAACACGGCATCGGGCCGCGGCCGCAGCTTCAGCAGCTCGCGCATCGCGGCCTCGGCACCGGCGGTGGTGTCCAGCCCGGGGGGCGCGACCACCTCCAGATCGGGATCGGCCAGCACGCCGGCCTCGAACAGCGCGCGCCGGTAGCCGCGCTCGCGCTCGCGGATGCTGAAGTGCGCCAGCGAGCCGGCCAGGTAGGCGATGCGCCGGTAGCCCTGCGCCAGCAGGTGCTGTGTCGCTAGGTAGCCACCCTGCGCGTTGTCGGGGTTCACCGCGCGGCAGCCCGGCATCCAGAAATCGACCAGCGCGAGCGGCAGGTCCATCGCGCGCAGCAGGTCGACGACCTCGGCCTCGAAGTAGCCGGCCGCCATCAGCGCATCGGGCTCGTGCAGCCGCAGCAGCTGGCGCACCGGATCGGCCGGGCCGGTGCTGAGCACCGTCGGCACCACGCCGAATTCGCGGCAGGCTTCTTCGACACCGTGCATCACCTGCGAGAAGAACGGGTTCAGCGAGAAGCTGCTGTGGTGGCGGTGCACCATGAACAGCAGCCGCCGCGCCTTGGCCGAACGCAGCCGGCCGGGGTCGTAGCCGAGCTTGCGCGCGACCTCGCGCACCTGGCGGCGGGTTTCGTCGGAGAGGCCGCGCTGGTTCTTCAGCGCGCGCGAGACGGTGCCGATCGAGACGCCGGCCGCCTCGGCGATGTCGCGGATGGTCACGCCATCGGCGCTCATGGCGTCAGCGGCCGCGCCGACAGGCGATAGCGGATCACGCATGGCGCATCGGGATGCAGCGCGATGCCGCCGCGCGCCGCCAGCGGGTGCTCGGCCGGCGGGCGGCCGACGCGGCCCAGGTCCCAGGCGCCGTTCACCGGCTCGACGCCGAGCGCGAGGTGCCGGCCGCTCCATGGCGGCGCGAGCCGGCCGCGCTGGCTCACCCACAGCATCAGGTCGGGCAGCAGCGCGCGGTCCCAGTCGATCGTCAACGCCCAGCCGGCGTCGATGAAGCGAGCCGTCACCGGGCCGACGATGTCCATCAGCTGCAGCAGGTCTTCGCCGTCGGCCGGCTGCGGGAACTGCGTGAAGTCGCCCGGCGTGCCGTCGGCCAGCGGCACGGCGTCGAGCTGCTCGAAGCGGGCACCGGGCATGAGCCGCGAGTGCCCCGGCTCGGTCGGCACCGGGTAGTTGAAGCCCGCGCCATCGTGCTGCAGGTCGAGCGCGACGCGGCCGAGGTCCAGCCGCAGCGTCGGGTGCAGCGCGACCGGCAGCCGGCAGGGCTTGCGGGCGTCGATCTGCAGTTCGATCTCCAGCGCCGGCGCGTCGGCCACGGCACGCACGGTGCGTGTCAGGCGCTGCACCGGGTGCCCGGGCGGCATCTCGATGCGCAACGCCAGCGCAAGCGGTCCCGAGGGCAGCCACTGCCAGCGATGGTGCGATGCGTAGCCGTGTGGCCAGTCGTCGGCGGGTTGACGTGCAAGCCAGGTGGCAGGCAGCCCATCGGGCCGGTCGCAGCGCCCGAACGGCACGCAGGGCCACTCGCCGCGCAGCCGGCCGAGCAGGCCGGGCCATTGCTGGTGCGCCTGCGGATCGTCGGCCCAGGACGCCACGTGCAGCGGCGAGAAATCCGCCTGCCCGTCCGCGCGAAAGTGCACCGGCGCCAGCATGCCGCCGAAAGCGTGCAACTCCGCGTCGCCATGCGCCCAGCGCAGGCGGCGAGCGTCGTCTTCGGGGAGAGCAGTGGAGGAGGGCGGAGGGGCCACGATCGGGCCAGTGTAGAAACCCGTCGTTGTTTAGTAAACGTCTAAAGCCCGGGCAGGGTGTTCCTGGGGGCCGCCGCAAACCAGTCGTCGAGGTGCTGCAGCGCGTCGACGAGCGACGCCAGTTGCTGCAGCGAGCTGGCGGCATCGGGGGTCTTCAGGTCGGGCACGGTGACCACCTGCAGGCCGGCGGCGCGCGCGGCGGCGCTGCCGTGGTCGCTGTCTTCGAACGCGAGCGCGGTGTGCGGGTCGATGCCGGCGCGCTGGGCCGCGAGGCGGTAGACCGCGGGGTCGGGCTTGCCGCGCGGCACCTCGTCGCCACCGGCCACCGCGCGGAAGAAGCCGTCGATGCCGGCCACCGCGAGGCGGCGGCGTACCTCCGCCACCTGCGTCGACGAAGCCACCGCGCACGGCACGCCGCGTTGCTGCAAGGCCTGCAACAGCAGCATCGCGCCAGGCTTCAGCGCGAACACGACGCCGGCCTCGGGTGACAACCGCCGCGCCGCATCGCGCTGCACGCGTTCGTAGTCGTGCGTGCTCCCGAGCAACGCGGTCAGCCGCGCGGTCGATTCGGCATGGGCCAGCCCGACCACGCCGATGTAGTCGGCCTCGTGCAGCAGCAGGTCGAGCGCGCGTGCCGACGCGAGCCACGCCTTCATGATGGTGCGTTCGGAATCGAGCAGCAGCCCGTCCATGTCGAAGATGGCGGCGGTGAACATGGGGCGGGATTGTGGCGCGGCGGGTGACAATCGCCGCGCCGAGGGGGCATGTCTTCCGTCGATTCAACGAATGAGTTCCAGAGCCGTCCAGTTCCATGCCGCGCCGTCGGACCTGCCCGAGTTGCTCGGCGTTCTGCGCCAGGCGGTGCCTGGCGTGAGCTTGCACACCTGGTCCGCGGCCTCGGGCCTGCGGCCGCTGGCGACCGCATCGCCTGGCACCGATGTCGACTGGCTGACCGCGTCGGTGGGACCGCTCGCGCACGTCGTTCTGCTGGCCGCAGCCGGCCGTGCCCGCCATGACTTCCGCGCGCCGGCCCCATGACGTCAACGGCTCTGCTGCCGACCGGCCTGGCCGGCCTCCACCCCGAATCGTTCAGCCTGATCGAGGCCGACCCGGCCGAAGTCATGGCGCTGTGCCGCTTGCTCTGGGAGGCCGCGGCGCGTGATGGCTGGGTGGCATGGCACGCGTTGCCATGCCGCTTCGACATGTCGGCAGTGGACCGCTACGCAGGCCGGGTGCAGTTCGGCGTGCTCGCCGCATCCGCCAGCCGGCCCGGACAGACCTGCCTGTGGAGCGCCGAGACCGATCGCGCCGACGGCCTGCTGACGACGATCGCGATCCGCCTGCGCTGCCGTGTGATCAGCACCTCGCTCTGCCGTGACTGGCAGCATGCCGATGCACTCGGCGAACTGGTCGTGCGGCAAGGTGCCGTGGCGACGCGGCCGCGCGTCGTCAGGGTCATGCGCAACGACCATGGGCGGCTCGAGTACTTCGAGCAGGGCGAGCCGCTGGATTTCGAACGGGCGGCGCATTACGCGAAGCGCCTGTTGAAACATCGCGTCAGCGAGGAGGTGCTGGTGTCGTACTGGAACGAACTCGGCGTCGATGTGGCGGCGGAGTTGGCTGAATGGTCCGGGCGGGCGGGCCTGGCCTACGTGCGTGCCAACCGTGTTCCGATCGCGGTCGGTGCTGCATTGCAAGCCGCGTGAGGCCCGGCCCGACGTGTCTGCTTGTAAATCCGACGCTTCGATCGCGCGCGTGTCGTCTGACACACCGCCCCGCGCGTTGTTCGCCCCATGCAGGGCCGCACCGGCCCCGCGACGAATCCCAACCAGGATGGACGCCCCCATGAAAGCAGTCTTGAAGATCGCACTGGCCTTGTGTGCCGCGATCGGTGCCAGCGCCGCGTCGGCCGAGGCCACCTTCTACGAGCACGACAACTTCGGCGGCCGCAGCTTCGCCGCCCGCGACCCGTTGAACGACTTCACCCGCATCGGCTTCAACGACCGCGTCTCGTCGGTTGTGGTGCGCGGCGAGCCCTGGGAGGTCTGCGAGCACGTCGACTACGGCGGCCAGTGCTTCATCCTGCGGCCCGGCAGCTATGCGTCGCTCGGCGCGATGCGCATGAACGACAAGCTGTCGTCGGCCCGCCCGGTCGATCGCGACCGCCGCCACGACGAAGGCCGCTACGCGCCGCCGCCGATGGACGGGCAGATCACCTTCTTCGAGCGCGAGGGCTTCCAGGGCCGCGCGTTCAGCACCGAACGCGACGTCGTCAACTTCGACCGCTTCGGCTTCAACGACCGCGCGTCGTCGGTGATCGTGCTCGGCGAACGCTGGGAGGCCTGCGAACACGCCGACTTCAGCGGCCGCTGCGTGATCCTGCGCCCGGGCCGCTACCCCGACCTGCGCTCGATGGGGCTGAACGACCGGCTGTCGTCGGTGCGCGCGCTGCACCCCGCCGCCCGCTATGACGAAGGCCGCTATGCGCCGCCGCCGGCGCCGGTCTACGACTGGCGCCGTCGCCCGCAGGAGCGCATCTTCGAAGCGCCGGTGACGGCGGTGCACGCGGTCTATGCCGCGCCGACGCAACGCTGCTGGGTCGAGCGCGAGCAGGTCGTGAAAAACGAGCGTGGTGACCCGAACGTCGGCGGTGCGGTGATCGGCGGGATCGTCGGCGGCATCCTCGGCCACCAGGTCGGCAGCGGCTCGGGTCGCGACATCGCGACCGTCGGCGGCGCGGTGGCCGGTGCGGTGATCGGCGCCAACGTCGGCCGCGACGGCCGCAGCGTCGCGACGCAGGACGTGCAGCGCTGCGCCGCCGTGCCGGCGCAAGGCCGCCCCGAGTACTGGGACGTGGCCTACCAGTTCCGCGGCGTCGAGCACCACGTGCAGATGACCGCCCCGCCGGGCCGCACGGTGGTCGTCAACGACAACGGCGAACCGCGCCTTTGAGCTGACGCTTTGAGCTGAACTTCCAAGCGACATGCTGTAAAGCCTGCTTACACGATGGACGCGCTGCGTGCGCGCCCATCGTGATGCGGCATGCCAGCCATCGCAGCTTCGGAGTGACGACACACGAATCGTCAGCTCTGCCCCCACCCGGCCGGGTCGTGACAAAGGCACGTTTTCTGCGTCATGGAACAAGACCGTTCCGTGTAACAGGAAGAGAGCCCCATGCAGCCCGACGATTCCACCCGCCCGCACGCCCCCTCGCGTGCCGCGCTTCTTGCGGCGATGTTCGCCTCTGCGGTGGCCGTCGCGGCCTGCGGTGGCGGCAAGGACGACGCGCCGGCGGGCAGCCCGCCGAGTTCGTCGGCGCCCTCGCCATCACCGGCTCCCGCCCCCGCGCCATCCCCTGCACCGGCCCCCGCTCCCGCGCCGAGCCCGGCACCTTCGCCGAGTCCGGCGCCTGCACCTGCACCGGCGCCCAGTCCCTCTCCTGCTCCGAGCCCTGCGCCTGCACCGGCACCCGCGCCGGCACCTTCTCCTGCAGCGCCGTCCCCGGCCCCCGCACCCGGCACCGTGCCCGACACCGGCGCGACGCCCGACCTCGGCCCGAACGTGCTGGTGTTCGATCCGTCGACGCCGCAGGCCACGCTGCAGGCCAAGGTCGATGCCGTGTTCGCGACGCAGCAGCGCAACCAGTTCGGTACCGAGCGCTATGCGCTTGCGTTCAAGCCGGGCACCTACCGCGTCAACATCAACGTCGGCTTCTACACGCAGGTGCTGGGCCTCGGCGCCTCGCCGGACGACGTGACGATCAACGGCCGCACGCAGGTCGACGCCGCGTGGTTCGACGGCAATGCGACGCAGAACTTCTGGCGCAGCGCCGAGAACCTGTCGGTGGCGCCGCAGAACGGTGAATCGCTGCTGTGGGCGGTGGCGCAGGCCGCGCCGTTCCGCCGCATGCACGTGAAGGGCAACATGACGCTCGACCCGGGCGGCGGCTGGTCCAGCGGCGGCTTCATCGCCGACAGCAAGATCGACGGCAACACCGGTTCCGGCAGCCAGCAGCAGTGGATGTCGCGCAATGCATCCTTCGGCAGCTGGAGCGGTGGCGTGTGGAACATGGTGTTCGTCGGCAGCGACAACGCGCCGCCCGGCAACGCCTGGCCGGGCACGCCGCACACCACGGTGCCGCAGACGCCGTCGGTGCGCGAGAAGCCGTTCCTGACGGTCGGCGGCGACGGGCGCTATGCCGTCGTCGTGCCCTCGGTGCGCAGCAACAGCCACGGCGTGAGCTGGCTGAACAACAACGCGCCGCCGAGCCAGTCGATCCCGATCGCCGACTTCTACGTCGCGAAGCCGGCCGACAGCACCGCCACGCTGAACGCCGCGCTGGCCGGCGGCAAGCACCTGCTGTTCACGCCGGGCGTGTACCACCTGAAGGAGACGCTGAAGGTCACGAAGGCGAACACCGTGGTGCTGGGGCTGGGTCTCGCGACGCTGATCCCGGACGGTGGCGTGACCGCGATGCAGGTGGCCGATGTCGACGGCGTCAAGGTCGCCGGCCTGCTGTTCGATGCCGGCACCACCAGCTCGCCGTCGCTGCTGGAGGTGGGCACGGCGAACGGCACGGCCGATCACTCGGCCAACCCGAGTTCGCTGCACGACCTGTTCTTCCGCGTCGGCGGGGCCGGGCCCGGCAAGGCCGACGCCAGCCTGGTGATCAACAGCCGGCAGGTGCTGGGCGACCACTTCTGGATCTGGCGCGCCGACCACGGTGATGGGGTGGGCTGGACCGTCAACACGACGCGCAACGGGCTGGTCGTCAATGGTGCCGACGTGACGCTGTACGGCCTGTTCGTCGAGCACTTCCACGAGTACCAGACGCTGTGGAACGGCAACGGCGGCAAGCTCTACTTCTACCAGAGCGAGATCCCGTACGACGTGCCGAACCAGGCGGCGTGGATGAACGGCACGGCCAACGGCTATGCGTCGTACAAGCTCGGCAGCCAGGTGACGAGCCACATGGCGACGGGCCTGGGCATCTACTGCTTCTTCCAGACCAACCCGCAGGTCAAGCTGGGCAGCGCGATCGAGGCGCCGACGGCGGCCGGCGTGCAGTTCACCCGCATGGCGACTGTCTCGCTGGGCGGCAAGGGCGAGATCACGCACGTGATCAACGACCGCGGGCCGACGGTGAAGGACGGGGCGAACAACGGGTACCTGGCGCAGTAGCCCGGAGGCCCATCCGGGGCGGCGCTCCGGATGGGCTTGAGGGTCATGACCGGGTGCGCCGCTTGGCAGGCGCGGCTTCGCCCGCCGCCCCGTGAAAACAGAAATCCACCAGCGGCCCGATCAGCGCCGACGCGTCGACCCGGCGCCCGCGCTTCACCTCGCCCGCTGCCTGCGCGGCCATGCCCAGCGGGTGCAGCAGCGATTCGGTGATGCTGCCGAACACGCAGGCCGCCGCAACGCGCGTGTCGGCCACGCGCAGTTCGCCGCTCGCCCGGCCGTCGTCCAGGATCTTCTGGAACAGCGCGATGAACTCGGCATGGAACTGCAGCCGCAGCTGCTCGACCTCGTTGTCGGTCGGCTCCTGCACCAGCGCGTACGACAGCCGCCCGCCGTTCAGCGCGCGCTGCGCGAAGCTGCCGATGGCCGCCGCGAGCCGCTCGCGCGCCGTGCCTGCTTGTGCGGCGATCGCCGTCGTGACCTCCAGCTCCTTGCCCGCCTGCACGCGGTACAGCTCCAGCAGCAGCTGCGTCTTCGACGGGAAATGCAGGTACAGCGCGCCCGTCGACAGCCCCGCCAGCGCCGCGACAGCCGACATCTGCACGTCGCGCCAGCCGCCCTGCGCCAGCAGCGTCACGCCGGCCTCGATGAAGCGGTCGCGCGCCTCGGCACGCTTGCTCTCGACATAAGGGGTGCGCTGGTACGCCATGCGGGTTGATGAATCGCCTTGGGTCGCCTAAGCTCTGAATCCGGATTCATCTCATGAATCCAGGTTCGATCTTTCACCGGCGCCGTGCTGCTGTCAATGAGTTCCGTCCCCAGCTTTCCCTCGGTTTCGATGCTGACCCTGCAGTCCGGCGACGAGACGGTGCCGGCCAGCGACCACTTCCAGGTCGTCTTCGGCATGCAGGGGCGCCTCGAGCTGATGCTGAAGGGCCGCCGCCACGCGGTGCAGGCCGGCCGCGTGCTGGTGATCCCGCCCGGCGAGCAGCGTTGCTGCGCGATGCGCTCCGGCGCGGCCTGCCTGGTGCTGCGCTCCGGCGAGGCTGCGCACCGCGCGGCGCTGGCGCCGCTGGCGGGGCAGGTGCGCTCGGTCCACCCGTCGACCGCCCACCTGATGCGCTACCTCGCCAGCCGCCGGCATGCCGACGACGCGGCCTCGCAGGCCGCGACCATCGAGCTGCTGATCGCGAGCCTGGCCGCCAGCACGCCGCTCGGCGGGCCGCGGCTGCGCCGCAGCATCGACTGGGAGGCGCTCGACCGCTGGATCGATGAGCGCCTCGACGAGCCGCTGGCCGTCGCCGACCTCGCGGCGCAGGTCCACCTGAGCGCACCGCAGTTCGCGTTGCGTTGCCGGGCCGAGCTCGGCATGAGCCCGATGGCGCTGGTGCGGCGGCGTCGCCTCGCGGCGGCCCGCCGCTGCCTCGACGCCGGCATGCCGGTCTACCAGGCCGCGCTGCAGTGCGGCTACCAGTCGCCCTCGGCGCTGACGGCGGCGCTGCGCCGCGAGCCGCTGCCCGCCTGAAACTGAAGCCTGAACATTTGCAACATCGCTGCGCGACGAAGCAACGTCGTCGCGCGACGAGTGCGACGGGGTCCTCCTCCTACGCTGTGCGACATGTCCCGACCGGGGCATGCCAACCCCCTTTCGAGGACCTCCCGATGAACGCTTTCCTGACGAAATTGATGACCACCGTTGCCACCGTCGCCGCCGCCTGCAGCGCCGTGCCGGGCCATGCCGCGATCCCGAACGAGCAGTTCTTTCCGGTGCTGGTGTTCCGCACCGGCGCCTACGCGCCGAACGGCGTGCCGTGGGCGAACGGCTTCGTCGACTACCTGAACCTCGTCAACGAGCGTGACGGCGGCATCGGCGGGGTGAAGATCACCTACGAAGAATGCGAGACCGGCTACTCGACCGACCGCGGCGTCGAATGCTACGAGCGCCTGAAGGGCAAGGGCCCGACCGGCGCGACCAGCTTCAACCCGCTGTCCACTGGCATCACCTTCGCGCTCGGCGACAAGGTCGCCGCCGACAAGATCCCGCTGATCACGATGGGCTACGGCCGCTCCGAGTCGACCGACGGCAGCGTGTTCAAGTGGAACTTCCCGCTGCTCGGCACCTACTGGGATGCGGCCGACATGCTGGTGCAGCACGTCGCGGCGCGCGAGGGTGGGCTGCCGAAGCTGCGCGGCCGCAAGATCGCGCTGCTGTACCACGACTCACCGTACGGCAAGGAGCCGATCCCGGTGCTGCAGGCGCTGTCGCACCGGCTCGGCTTCGAGTTCACCGCGATCCCGGTCGTGCACCCCGGCGTCGAGCAGAAGGCGGCGTGGCTGCAGATCCGCCAGACCCGGCCCGACCATGTGTTCGTCTGGGGCTGGGGCGTGATGAACTCGACCGCGATCAACGAGGCCATCGCGGTGAACTACCCGCGCGATCGCATGTACGGCGTCTGGTGGGCCGGTGCCGAGCCCGACGTGTTGCCGTCGCAGGCGGCAGCCGCCGGCTACAACGCGCTGACGCTGCAGCACAGCGCCGACCAGCGCCGCGTGCACGACGACATCCGCCGCTACGTGTACGGCCGCGGCAAGGGCATCGGCGAGGCGTCGGCGGTCGGCCAGGTGCTCTACAACCGCGGGCTGCTGAACGCGCTGCTGGTGGTCGAGGCGGTGCGCACCGCGCAGGGCCGCTATGGCCGGCAACCGCTGACCGGCGACCAGGTGCGCTGGGGGGCTGAACACCTCGCGATCGATGCGACGCGCATCGCCGCGCTCGGCATCGACGGCATGCTGCAGCCGCTGCACACCTCGTGCGCCGACCATGAAGGCGCGCACCGCGCGCGCATCCACAGCTGGGACGGTGCGGCGTGGCACTACACCTCCGACTGGTACGAATCCGACCGCACGCTGCTCGGGCCGATGATGGAAGTGGCCGCCAAGAAATACGCCGCCGACAAGGGCCTCCCCGTGCGCGACTGCAGCAAGGAGGGATGAGCGATGAAGGCCGTCTTCAAGCTGATCCTGCTGCTGCAGGCCTGCGGGACGCTGCTCGCGGCGGCGCATGGCGAGGGCGACCTGCAGGTCGCGTTCGGCGACTACAGCGTCAGCCGGCGCGAGGTCATCGCGACCGGCCAGCCCGACGGCGAAGCCATCGTCGTGGTCGAGAGCCTGGCCCGCACGCGCGTCGATGGCGGCAGCGGCCGGTTCCACGTGGCCAGCGGGCGCTGCATCAGCCTGCGCGGGGCCGGTGTCGTGAGCCGCCGCACCTGCGTGCTGGTCGATCCCGCCGGCGATCGCTTCGTGTTCGAGACGCAGGCCGACGAGGCCGAACTCGAGGGCTACGGCGTGCGGCGCAGCCGGCTGGTGGGCGGCAGCGGCAAGTACGCCGGGCTGGTCGGCGAGGTGCTGGCCTACCCGGTGTCGGTCCGCGCCGGTGCGCGCAGCAGCGGCCGGCTGGAGATCCGCTACCGCAGCGCCGGTGCGGCGATGGGAGGGGTGTCATGAGCGCTCCACCCATCGACCGGGCGCTGCTGGACGGCGTGCTCGACGCGTCGCCGCTGCCGGCGGGCTACCGCTTCGAGCTGCTGCGGCGCGACGACATCGGCGCGCTGGTGGCCCACCTCGACCGCTGGTACCCGGACGTGGGCGTCGGCGCGGCGAGCGGCTTCCTGCGCCGCAGCTTCTATGAGAGCGAGGTGCTGCTGCCCGACGCGCCCGGGCGCAACTTCATCGTCGTCGTGGTGAAGTGCGGCGAGCGCATCGCCGGGATGATCGCGTGCGAACGCGAGCCCGAGGCGCTGACGCTGTACGGCCGCCTGGCCGTCGTCGCGCCCGAGCACCGCGGCGCCGGCCTCGGCCTGCATGCGATCGCCGCGATCGAGCGCATCGGCCGCGCGCTCGGCATGGGGCTGATCTACGGCATGGCGACGCTGAAGATCCCGCACACCCAGCAGGCCTTCGAGCGGCTGGGCTGGCGGCTGATCGGCATCGTGCCCGGCTACGACCGCGAGATCGTCGGCGCCGGCGGCACGGTGCGGCGCATCTACGAGGCGGTGTACGCGAAGGTGCTGGCGGCGTGCCACGAACTGCAGCACCCGGACCCGCGGCAAATGACGCCTCGCACGCGACAGTTGTTCGAGTTGCTGTTCGCGGGGGCCGGACAACCGACCGAACAAGCGGCCGAAGAGTCTCTTTCATGAGGCCGCGCTTGCGTCAGAATCGTCCCCTGGCGGCCACGACCGCCAGGGAGGACCCACAAGGTGCGCTTCGGACGACAGATGCTCGACCACTGGTGGCTCGACCGCGACGCCACCTACCTGAACCACGGCACCGTCGGCGTCACGCCGCGCCGCGTGCTCGATGCGCAGCAGGCGATGCGCGAGCAGATCGAGCGCCATCCCGCGCGCTTCCTGCTGCGCGAGCTGATGAGCCTCGCACCGCAGGCGCCGGCCGAACCCACCCGCGTGCGCGCCGCGGCGTCGCGCGTCGCGGCCTTCGTCGGCGCCGCCGGCGATGACCTCGTCTTCGTCGACAACGCGAGCGCCGGCGTCAATTCGGTGCTGCGCTCGCTGCGGCTGCAGGCCGGCGACGAGATCGTGCTGTTCGACCATGCCTATGGCGCGGTGTCGCGCACCGCCGCGTTCGTTGCGCGCGAGCACGGCGCCCGCGTCGTCACGCTGACGCTGCCGTTCCCGCTCGCCGACGCGTCGCTGCCGCAGCGCCTGCTCGAGCCGGTGCTGAACGCCCGCACGCGGCTCGTGATCCTCGACCACGTCACGTCCGAGACCGCGCTGGTGCTGCCGCTCGCGCAGCTCGCCGCGCTGTGCCGCGCGCATGGCGTGCCGGTGCTGGCCGACGGCGCGCATGCGCCGGGCGCGATCCCGCTCGACATCCCGTCGCTCGGCGTCGACTGGTATGTCGCGAACATGCACAAGTGGGCCTTCGCGCCGCGCGGCTGCGGCCTGCTGTGGGCCGCGCCCGGCCGTCGCGACGGGCTGCACCCGCCGGTCATCTCGTGGGGCCTGGACGTCGGCTGGCACCAGGAATTCGACTGGACCGGCACGCGCGACCCGACGCCGTTCTTGTGCGCCCCCGACGGCATCGATTTCATCACCGGCTTCCTCGGCGAGTCGACGATGCACGACTACAAGCACGCGCTGGCGCGGCGTGCGGCGCAGCGGCTGGCCTCGCTGTGGGGCCAGCCGTGGGAGACGCCCGACGCGATGACCGGCTGCATGGTCACGCTGCCGCTGCCGGCGCGGCTCGCGCACGGTGATGCGGCGGCGGCCGTGCGATTGAAGGACTGGTTGCTGGACGAGCGCCGCATCGAGGTGCCGGTGATCTCGCGCGGCGATCGCCTGTTCGTGCGGGTGTCCGCACAGGTCTACAACGATGACGACGACATCGAGCGCCTGGCGCAGGCCATCGACGACGCGAGATGACCCCGCCCGCCGGCAAGAAGCCTCAAGAGACGCCCGAAGGCAGCGCCCGTCGCTTCGCGACCGTGCGCAGCTGGGAGACATGGCTGAACAAGCACCACGACAGCTCCGACGGCCTGTGGCTGCTGATCTCGCGCCCGGGCGCCGAGAAGGGCTCGGTCAGCTACCCCGAGGCGCTCGAGGTCGCGCTGTGCCACGGCTGGATCGACGGACAGAAGAAGGGCCTCGACGAGCACCACTGGCTGCAGCGCTTCACACCGCGGCGGGCGCGCAGCATCTGGTCGAAGGTGAACCGCGAGAAGGTCGCGGCCCTCATTGCCCAGGGCCGCATGCGGCCGGCCGGCCGGCGCGAGATCGACCGCGCCAAGGCCGACGGCCGCTGGGAGCAGGCCTACGACTCGCCGCGCAGCGCCACCGTGCCGCCCGACCTGCAGGCCGCGCTCGATGCCGCGCCGGGGGCCGCTGCCTTCTTCAAGACGCTGAACGGCGCGAACCGCTATGCGGTGCTGTGGCGCGTCCAGACCGCGAAGAAGCCCGAGACCCGCGAGCGCCGCATCGCGACGCTGGTGGCCATGCTCGCCCGCCACGAGAAGCTCCACCCGTGAGCCCGATGGCTGGCGCAACATCTGCTTCATCGTTGGCGATGGACAGCTCACCGTTGGTAACACGTCGACTTCTTCAAGTTTCCTGCCGTGACTTTTCTCACGAGGCCCCGCGATGTATGACGACCACCTCCCGGCCGCCCCACGCGCTCGGATCAAATGAGTGCCCACCGCCGGATTCGCAGCGATGAACCTTCGACCATGACGACGCCTCGCGCTCCCAAGAGACCCGACTTCGGCCCGACCACGCAGTTCGACACCGTGCCGGCGAGCGACGTGCTGCTGGCGGGTGCGCGCGTCGGCGGCTTCCGCATCGTCGAGCTGCTCGGCCGTGGCGATTCGGGCGTCGTGTACCTGGCGCTGGATTCGTCGCTGCAGCGGCAGGTGGCGATCAAGGAATACTTTCCCGCCACGCTCGCGCAGCGCGACGACGGCCTGCGCGTGGTGCCTCGGCGCAGCGGCGATGGGGCCGCCCTCGAAGCCGGCCGGCGTGAGTTCGTGCAGCGTGCGAAGTTGTTCGCCCGCTTCGAGCATTCGGCACTGATCCGGGTGCAGAGCCACTGGGAAGAGAACGGCACCGCGTACTACGCGATGAATTTCGTGCCGGGCCCGAACCTGGCCGGCGCGTTGAAGGCCTTGCCGCGCGCGCCCGACGAAGCCTGGCTGCGCGCGATGCTGACGCCGGTGCTCGATGCGGTCGACCTGCTGCATGCGGCGCAGGCCCACCACGGCGGCATCTCGTCCGAGGCGATCGTCGTGCGCGGCGTTGGCGTGCCGGTGCTGCTGGCCAGCACGCCGCCGCCCACCGACGAGAAGCCGCTGGCGCCACCCGGGGCCTGGAGCGACCTGCGCGCGCTCGCCAGCGTGCTGCACGCGGCGGTCACCGGCCAGGCCGCGCTCGGCTCGGCGGTGCCGCGCGTGCACCGGCCGCTGACCGGGCTGCCGTACGACCCGCGCTTCCTGTCGGGCATCGACCGCGCGCTGTCGGTCGATCCGCGCCAGCGCCTGCGCAGCGTGGCCGAGTTCCGCCGTTGCCTGGGATGGGCGCCGCCGGTCGCGGCCCCTGCAACGGCTTCCGCTTCATCGGCGCCCGCGCCGGCACGGGCCGCGGCACCGGTCTTGTCGGCCGCGGCCGAACGGGCCCTCGCGCCGCCGGTCCGGCCGGCGACGCGCGCCAATGGCAGCGGCCGCGCCGAGCCCGGCTTCGGCGATTCACGCTTCCAGTCGCGCTTCGATCCGCCGCCGTTGCCGGTGGCGCCTCCCCGCCGCACCGGCACCTGGCTGGTGCTGCTGTGCGCGGCCTCGCTGGCGGGCGCGGCGCTCTACCTCACGCTGCGCCCCCGCGCCCCCAAACCCGTGCCGGTGCCGGCCGTGGCCTTGCAGCCGCTGGCACCGCCCGCGCGCCTGGTGCCGGTCGAGCCGGACAAATCGGCCGACGACGACACGCCGGAGTCCACGCCGGCCGCGGCAGCGACCCCGCCGGTGTCCGAGCCGGCGGCCGTTGCGCCTGCCGCGGCCCCACCGGCGCAACCCATCCAGGCACCGGCCGGGCCCACCACCGCGAAGCCACCGGCCGAGGCCATCGTGGCGAATGCGACCAACCCGCGCGCCGCCTGCGGCTCGCGCGTGAATTTCGCACTGCTCTACTGCATGCAGGCGCAGTGCGCCAAGCCGCAGTTCGCGAAGCACGCGCAGTGCGACGAACTGCGGCGCGCCGGCGAGGTTCAATAGCACCGGAACAATGACCTTGGAACCCGCCGCCGCCTGCCGTTACTCAGCGGGCGGGTCGGCGTGGCGCGGTGCCGCCGACCGACTCATCGGGAGTTCGGTATGCGGCGATTCCAGCATCAGTTCAGGCACGTTTCTCCCTTTCAGACGCGAGGCGGGCCCCCTTCGGAGCCGAGGCGTGCGCGGTGCGCGCCGTCACGAACGAAGACATGCAGCAGATCGAGAAGCCGGTGGTGCGCATCGAGGTGCGCGCGCCCGACACGCTGGCGGGACTGGGTGAGCTGATGGTCCGCTGGGCGGTGCTGGCCGAAGGCGGGGCCTGGGACTTCATCGAGATCGGGTGCCAGCGCATGCTGCACGGCGCCTGACGATCCCACCCGAACTCAGCCCTCGGCCGCGAAGACCTCCGCCAGCGTCGGCAGCGGCGCGACGGCGCCATGCCCGCAGGTGCTGAGCGCCGCGGCGATGTTGGCCAGCCGGGCCGCGCGGTCCAGCGTGTCGCCGGCCGACAGCCGCGCGAGCAGCGCGCCGGCGAAGCAGTCGCCGGCACCGGTCGCGTCGACCGGCGTCACCGGGTGCGGCGCGATCAGCCGCGTGCCGTTCGCGTCCGACACCAGGCAGCCCGACGCACCGAGCTTCAGCGCGACCCGCTTTGCGCCCTGGTCGTGCGACCAGCGCAGGATGTCGTCGTGCCGCAGCAGCCCGGTCAGCGCGCCGATCTCGTCGATGCTCGGGAAGAACAGGTCGCAGTGCGCCAGCGTCTCGCGCGCGATCGCGAGTGCGCGGGTGGCCGGCCACAGCGCCGGGCGAAAGTTCAGGTCGTAGCTGACGTGCGTGCCGGCGCTGCGTGCGCGGGCGATGGCTTCGAACACCGCATCGCAGGCCGACGCGCTGATCGCCTGCGAGATGCCCGAGCAATGCAGCCAGTGCGCGCCCTGCACCACGCTGGGCGGCAGGTCGGTGGGGCGCATGCGGCTCGCGGCGCTGCCGGCACGGCGGTACGAGAAGCGGTGGCCGCCGTCCCCATGCGTCACGAAGTAGAGCCCGGTCTCGGCGCCCGCGATGCGCTGCACGCCCTGCGTCTCGATGCCTTCGTGCCGCCACAGCGCCAGCAGCTGCTCGCCGAACAGGTCGTCGCCGAGCTGCGTCAGGTAGCCGGTGCGCGCGCCCATGCGGGCGGCGGCGATCGCGCAGTTCGAGGTGTCGCCGCCGAAGCCGGCGAGGTAGCGGCCGTCGGGCTGCTGGTTGAACTCGGCCATCGCCTCGCCGATGGCCAACACGTCGAGCGACTTCTCGAGCATCTGTTCAGACGACATCCGATGTTCCCCTCGTCAACATCCGCCCGGCACGCCGCAGCACCTGCGGCACCGGTCCCGCAGCATAGGCGCGGACGCCGTTCACGTGCACCGAGGCAATCCCGATGCTCGCGCTGATCGGCACGTCGTAGGTGGCGGTGTCGGCGATGCGCGCCGGGTCGAACACCACCACGTCGGCCATCATCCCCGGGCGCAGCAGGCCGCGCTCGGCGATGCGGAAGTTGCGCGCGGTCAGGCCGGTCATCTTGTGCACTGCCTGCTCCAGCGTGAAGAGCCGGCGCTCGCGCCAGTAGCGCGCCAGCACGCGCGGGAACGCGCCCCACAGCCGCGGGTGCGGATGGCGGTCGTGCGGCAGGCCGTCGGAGCCGATCATCGTGCGCGGGTGCGCGATCACGCGCTCGACGTCTTCTTCGTTCATCTGGAAGTAGCAGGCGCCGCCCGGCTGCAGCCGGCGGCACGCGGTCTTCTGGTCGACGCCCCAGTCGTCGGCGATCGCCGACAGCATCCGGCCGGTGTGCTCCGGATGGGTGTCGCTCCAGGTCAGCATCACGTCGATCACGCCGTCGACCAGGTCCTCGCGCAGCACGGTGGAGCCGGCCACATAGGGGTACACGTCCATCGCGACCGGCTGGCGCGCGCCGAGCGCGTCGATCAGCGGCAGCGTCTCGCGGGTGCGGCCCCAGTTGGCCGGGCCGGCGCACTTGTGGTGCGAGATGACCAGCGGCACGCCGGCCTCGAACGCGGTGTCGCCGGCCTCGTGCAGCGCCTCGATGATCTGCGCCATCTCGCTGCGCAGGTGGGTCGCGTAGATGCCGCCGTGGCGCGCGACGATGCGGGCGAGCTGCGTCACCTCGTCGGCTGGCGCCGGGTAGGCCTCTTCGTAGAACAGCCCGGACGACAGGCCGTGCGCGCCGTCCGCCATGCTGGCCTCGAGCAGCGCGGCCATGCGCGCGCGCTCGTCGCCGCTGGCCGGCTGCGACAGGTCGGCCAGCGCGGCAAAGCGCAGCGTCGTGTGGCCGACCAGCGCGGCGACGTTCAGCGACGGCTGCGCGGTGCGCACCGCATCGCGGTAGGCAGCCATCGTCGGGTAGCGGAACGAGCCGGCGCCCAGCAGGTTCAGCGGCGGCTTCGCGGTGTCGGTGACGAAGGGCGCGAGCGAGATGCCGCAGTTGCCGGTGATGACGGTGGTGATGCCCTGCGACAGCTTCGGCAGCCCGTCGGGGTCGCGCAGCACGATCGCGTCGTCGTGCGTGTGGGCGTCGATGAAGCCGGGCGCGATCGCCAGGCCCGTGCAGTCGACGGTCTCGACCTCGTCGGGCGACAGGCCCTCGGGCAGGCGGTCGCGCAGGCCGGCGCCGGTGCGCAGGATGCGGTCGCCGGCGATCAGCACGTCACCGGTCCAGCCGGGGGTGCCCGAGCCGTCGATGACGAGTCCGTTCTGGAACAGGGTGGCCGAGACGGTCATGGCTTGGCTCCCACGCCGCCGCCATCCCAGCTCTGCAGCGGGTGCGTGCGCACGTCGATGCCGTGGCGCTGTAGTGCTTCGCGCACGTAGCGCAGCCGCTGCACCGCAGGGTCGCCGCGGCGCTGCGCGACCAGCACGGTCAGGATCTCGATCACGGTCAGGTGGGTCAGGTAGGCGTCGATGCCGACGTGCATCACCGCGTCGTCGGGCACGCTCAGCGCGATCAGCATGTCGGCGCGCTCGGCCAGCGGCGTGCCGGGGCGGGTGATGCACACCGCCTTCGCGCCCTGTGCACGGGCGATGTCGACCGAATCGAGCAGCGAGGGCATGCCGCCGACGTGCGAGATCGCGATCACGACGCCGCGTTCGTCCTGCGCGGCGGCCGCCACCTGCTGCAGGTGGTAGTCGGCCCACGCGGTGGCCGACAGGCCGAGGCGGAACAGCCGCGCCTGCAGGTCCTGCGCCATGAACCACGAGGTGGAACCGGCGCCGTACAGGTCGACGTGGCGCGCGACCGCGAGCGCGTCGACCGCGGCGCCGAGCGCGGCCATGTCGAGTTGCGCGCGCACCCCGGCCACCGACGCGGCGGCGCTGCGTGAGATCTTCGTGACCACCTCGTCGGCGCTGTCCTCGATGTTGACGCGCCGGTGCAGCGGCGAGCCGCCGAGTGCCAGTGCATGGGCCAGCGCGAGCTTGAACTCGCGCAGCCCGGCGAAGCCGAGGTCGCGGCAGGTGCGCATCACGGTGGGCACCGAGCTGCCGGCGCGCGCGGCCAGCGATTCGAAGCTTTCCTCGAGCACGCGGTCGGGGTCGTCGAGGATCAGGTCGAGGATCGCGCGGCGTGCGGTCGGTGCGCCCTCGCGCGCCGCGGCCACGTTCTCCAGCAGGCTCTTGGTCATGGTCGGGGGATCAGAAGTGCATCGCCACGGCGTCGCTGACGCGGTAGTCGTTCTCGACGACCGGCATCCAGTGCCATTTGTCGAAGGTGGTGCAGGGGTGCGAGATGCCGAGGCCGATGCGCTCGCCGACGGCGGGGGCGGTGGCTTCGTCATCCGCGGCCCAGCGCAGGTAGGCGTGCTGGTCGTTCAGGCCGGTGATCGACCAGCCCGCCGGCACCAGCGAGGCCTGCAGCGCACCGCGCGCCGCGCGTGCGATCGGCACCGGCAGCGCCAGGTCGAACGAGATGTCGCGCTTGCCGACCGCGAGGATCGCGAGGCCCGGCTCCGGGCGCGACTGCACCATCGCCCACACCTCCATCGCGGGGCGAAGCGTTTCGCCGCAGCCGCAGCCCAGGCGGGCCTCGACGCTGTTCACCATGCGCTGGTAGAAGCCGTGGTCGTGCGTCACGTAGCAGCCCGAGCGCAGCAGGCCGCGCACCGGCCGCCCGAGCGACGGCGTGAGCCGGCCGGCCACCAGGTCGAAGATGGCCGAGCCGCCGGCCGACAGCAGCACCTCATCGGCATCGAACAGGCCCTCGGCGTCGGCGGTCTTCGTGATCGCCTCGACACGGTCCATCAGCGCCTTCGCATACGCCGTGTCGGCATCGGTCTCGCCCTTGGCGCCGAGGCCTTCGTAGCATTCGATGCCGACCAGCTTCAGCGCCGCGCTCGCGTGCATCCGGCGCGCGAGCGCGGTGGCTTCTTCGGATGTGCGCACGCCGCTGCGGCCGCCGGCCACGCCGACCTCGAGCATCGCCTCGAAGGGCAGGGCGCCGGGGTGGGCCTGCGCCCAGGCCTCGATCAGGTCGAGCTGCGCGAGCGAGTCGACCAGGAACACGATGCGCAGCTCGGCGTGGCCGCGCAGCAGCGCCTGGATCGCCGCGAGGTCGGCGTCGTGCACGACCTGGTTGGCGATCAGCGTGCGGCGCGCACCGGCGGCGACGCCGATCGCGAGCTGGTTCACCGTCGCGAAGGTCAGGCCCCAGGCGCCGGCATCGAGCTGGCGGCGGAACAGCTGCGGCGACATCGTCGTCTTGCCGTGCGGCGCGAGCTCGATGCCCCAGTCCTTGGTGCGCTGCTGCATCCACGCGATGTTGTGCTCCAGCGCCTCGCGCTTGAGCAGCGCCAGCGGCAGCGGCAGGTCGCCGGCCAGCACGTTCCAGGCGGCGGCGGCGACCTCGCTGCGGCGGCGCGGCGAAGCGGTCAGCGGGTAGCCCTTCAGGCCGGGTTGCAGCAGCGGGTCGATCAGGTCGTTGGTCATGGGGTGACTCTCTTTGCGAATGGACTCCACACCCGCTCGCCCTGAGCTTGTCGAAGGGCCGGGCTGAGCCTGTCGAAGCCCTGGTCGAGTCGCTCCGGAGGCAGCCCTTCGACACGGGCCCTCGACAAGCTCGGTCCCTGCTCAGGGTGAACGGGAGGGGAGTGATGCAGCTTCACAGGATGCACGCCGAGAACCGTCCCGGCGCCTTCTCTTCCAGCGGCGGCACGGCCTGCGCGCACGCATCGATCGCCTTCGGGCAGCGCGTGCGGAACACGCAGCCCGACGGCGGGTTCATCGGGCTCGGGATGTCGCCTTTCAGCGGGATGATCTCGGTCTTGTCCAGCGGGTCGGGCTTCGGGCTCGCGGCCAGCAGCGCCTGCGTGTACGGGTGCAGCGGCTGCGCGAACAGCTCGGCGGTGGTCGACACCTCCATCACGCGCCCCAGGTACAGCACCACCACGCGGTCGCACAGGTACTCGACCACGTCGAGGTCGTGCGAGATGAACAGCATCGTCAGCGACAGGCGCTCGCGCAGCTCGGCCAGCAGGTTGATCACCTGCGCCTGGATCGACACGTCGAGCGCCGACAGCGGCTCGTCGGCGACGATGAACTCCGGCTCCACCGCCAGCGCGCGCGCGATGCCGATGCGCTGCCGCTGGCCGCCGGAGAACTCGTGCGGGAAGCGGCTCGCATGCTCCGGCCGCAGCCCGACCAGGTCGAGCAGTTCGGCGATGCGCTCCTTGCGCCGGCCCTTCGCGAGCCCGTGCGTGGACAAGGCCTCGTCGAGGATCGCGCTGATGCGCATCTTCGGGTTCAGGCTCGCGTACGGGTCCTGGAAGATGATCTGCAGCTTGCTGCGCAGCTTGCGCATGCGCTCGGCCGACAGCGCACCGAGGTCTTCGCCGCGGTACAGCACCTGGCCGCCGGTGCGCTCGATCAGGCGCAGCACGGTGCGGCCGATCGTGCTCTTGCCCGAGCCGGATTCGCCGACCAAGCCCAGCGTCTCGCCGGCGCGGATCTCGAACGAAACGTCGTCGACGGCGCGCACCGGCTTGTCGGCGCTGCCGAAATAGCGCTTGAGGTTCCGCACCTCGATCAGCGGGGTGGCCGTCGCGCTCATGCCGCGTTCCTTTCAACCGACGGCACGCGAATGCAGCGCGCCTGTCGCGATTCATCGGTGGGCACCAGCGGCGGCACCGCCTGCGCGCAGGCCGGGATCGCCTGGTCGCAGCGCGGCTCGAACGCACAGCCCGGCGGCGGCGCGAGCGGGCTCGACACCTGGCCGCGGATCGCGAACAAGTGCTTCGGCCGGGGTTGTCCGGCCGCATGGGCCTTGCCCGGCAGGCAGGCCAGCAGCCCCTGCGTGTACGGGTGCGCGGGCGATGCGAACAGCGGCCGCACCGGCGCCGACTCGACCACGCGGCCGGCGTACATCACGACGACGTCGTCTGCATGGTGCGCGACCACGCCGAGGTTGTGCGTGATGAACAGGATGCTCATGCCGGTCTCGGCCTGCAGCCGGCGCATCAGCACCAGGATCTGCGCCTGGATCGTCACGTCGAGCGCGGTGGTCGGCTCGTCGGCGATCAGCAGCGTCGGGTCGCAGGCCATCGCGAGCGCGATCATCACGCGCTGGCGCATGCCGCCCGACAGCTGGTGCGGGTACTCGTGCAGGCGCTGCGCGGCGGCCGGGATCTCGACCAGGTCGAGCATGCGCTTGGCGTGCGCCAGCGCGGCGCTGCGGTCCAGCCGCTTGTGCAGCCGCACGCTCTCGGCGATCTGCTCGCCGACCGTGAACACCGGGTTCAGGCTCGTCATCGGCTCCTGGAAGATCATCGCCAGCTCGTTGCCGCGCAGCGCGCGCATCGGCGCATCGGCCAGCGTCAGCAGGTCGACCTCGGTGCCGGCGCGCGTGACGAAGCGCGCGCTGCCCTCGACCTGCGCGCGTGCGGTCTTCGGCAGCAGGCGCATCAGCGTCAGGCTGGTGACCGACTTGCCCGAGCCGGATTCGCCGACGATCGCGGTGGTCTTGCCGGGCGCGATGCCGAAGCTGACGTCAGCGACCGAGCGCACCAGCCCGTCTTCGGTCGGGAAGCAGGTGCTGAGGCCGCTGACGGTGAGGCGATTCGTGGTCATCACAAGGTCTTCTTCAGCTTCGGGTCGAGCAGGTCGCGCACGCCGTCGCCGAGGATCTGCAGCGACAGCGCGGTCACGATGATCGCGAGGCCGGGGAACAGCACGACCCAGAACGCGCGGTCGGCGTACTGCTGGCTGCCGGCGACCATCGTGCCCCAGGTGGGGATCTCCGGCGGCACGCCGACGCCTAGGAACGACAGCCCGGCCTCGGCCAGGATCGCGTACGCGAAGATGAACGACACCTGCACCAGGATCGGCGACAGCAGGTTCGGCAGGATGTGGCGCCACAGGATGCGTGAGGTGCGCACGCCCAGCGCGCGCACCGCCTCGACGAACAGCAGCTCGCGCACCACCAGCGTCGAGGCCCGCACCACGCGCGCGACGCGCGGCGTGTAGACCAGCACCAGCGCCAGCACCACGTTCAGCAGCGAGGCCCCGAGGATCGCGACCAGCGCGATCGCCAGCAGGATGTCGGGGAAGGACATCATCGCGTCGACCACCCGCATCAGCGGCGTGTCGAGCCGGCGGAAGAAGCCGGCCACCAGCCCGAGCAGCGTGCCGGCGAGCACCGAGCCGAGCGCCGTCAGCGCCGCGATGGCGAGCGAATAGCGCGCGCCATGCACGATGCGCGCATACAGGTCGCGGCCGAGCTCGTCGGTGCCGAGCAGGTGGGCGGCGCTCGGTGCCTTCAGGCGGTCGAGCACCGCGGTGTCGTTCGGATCGAACGACGCGAACCAGGGCGCGCCGAGCGCCAGCACCGCAATGATCAGCAGCAGCGCGGCCGAGACCATCACGATGCGGCGATGCATCAGTTGTCGAAGGAGGCGAGGGAGTTTCACAATTTCACCCGGGGGTCGACCGCCACGTACAGCAGGTCGATCGCGAAATTGATCAGCACATAGATCGCCGCGATCACCAGCAGCGCGCCCTGGATCACCGGGTAGTCGCGCCGCAGCACCGCGTTGACCACCAGGTTGCCGATGCCGGGCAGCCCGAACACCGTCTCGGTGACGACCGCGCCGCCGATCATCAGCGCGACCGTCAGCCCCAGCACCGTGACGACCGGCACCAGCGCGTTGCGCAGCGCGTGCTTCAGCACCACCGTGCCTTCGCCGAGGCCCTTCGAGCGCGCGGTACGCACGTAGTCTTCGCCCAGCACGTCGAGCATCGACGCGCGCGTGAAGCGGATGATCAGCGCCGAGTTCAGCACGCCCAGCACCAGCGACGGCAGCATCAGCGCATGCAGGCGTTCGCCGAGCCCGGCATCGGGCGCGCCGTAGCCCGACACCGGGAACCAGCCGAGCGACACCGCGAACAGCTGGATCAGCACGATGCCGAACCAGAAGCTCGGGATGCTGGCGCCCAGCATCGCGGCGCCGGTGACGACCTGGTCGAGCCAGCGCCCGCGGTACACCGCCGAGACGATGCCGCACGGGATGCCGATCAGCGCCGCGATGGCGACCGCCATCAGCGCGAGCAGCGTGGTCGGCTCGGCGCGCTCCCACAGCGCCTGCGTGACCGGGCGCTGCAAGAAGATCGACTGGCCGAGGTTGCCGTGCAGCACCTCGCCGAGCCAGTACGCGAATTGCACCGGCAGCGGCTTGTCGAGGCCGTAGTCCTTCTGCACGCGGGCGATGTCCTCGGCGGTGGCCTGGTCGCCCAGCAGCACCGAGATCGGGTCGCCCGACGCGGCGCGCGTCAGCACGAACACCATCACCGCGACGATGGCGAGCACCGCCAGCATGCCGGCCAGGCGTGAGAGGAGGTAGCGGTGCATTTACTTGATGCGCACGTTCCAGAAGAACGGCCAGGTCGCCGGCACGTAGCCGTCGAGCGCCAGGCTGCGCGCCGACAGCCCGTTGAAGCGGCCGACGTTGATGTACGGCACTTCGTCGTAGACCACCTGCTGCACCTTGCCCCACAGTGCGCCGCGTTTCGCCGCATCGGTTTCCTGGTTGAAGGCCGACAGCGCCGCCTGCTTGGCCGGCGAACTCCACCAGCCCGGCGCGCCTTCGCCGAGTTGCGGCGGCGACAGCATCGGCTCGGGGAACTGGCCGGAGTGGGTGACGTACAGGTCCCACAGCTTCGAGTCGTTGCGGCGCTGCACCAGCGTGGCCCAGTCGACGACGTTGAGCTCGACCTTGAAGCCGGCGCGCTTCAGCTGCTCGGCCATCAGCAGCGCCATGTTGTAGTGGAAGTCGTACTGGCGGCTCGTCAGCACCCGCACCGGCTCGCCCTTGTAGCCGGCCTTCTCGGCCTCGTCCTTGGCCTTCTTCGCGTTGCGCTGGTTGTAGAGGTCGGTGCCGACGTTCGAGTAGAACGGCGAGCCCTTCGGGAAGTGGTTGCCCTCGGCGCTGAAGAAGCGGGTGTCGCCGAAGCCGGCGGCCAGCATCTCGCCTTCGCCGATCGCGGTCTGCAGCGCACGGCGCACGCCGACGTTGGCGTTCACGCCTTCCTTGGTGTTGAGCACCAGGTACGGGAAGCCGAACGAGGTGGTCAGGATCGGCACCGTCTTGCCGCCGGCCTTCTCGAGCCGCGACAGCGCCTCGACCGGCAGCAGGTCGGCGAAGTCGTACTGCGCGGCGAGCGCGCCTTCGACGCGGGTGTTCGCGTTGGGCACCGGCACGAAGCGCAGTTCCTCGATCAGGGCCTCGCGCTTGCCGGCGTAGCCGCTCGCCGGCTCCTTGCGGGCGCTGTACTTGTCGAAGCGCGTCAGCAGCACGTAGGCGTCGGGCTTGCGTTCCTTGAAGCGGTACGGGCCGGTGCCGACGAACTCCTTCAGCGGCGTCGCGATCGACTCCTTGGCCATGATCGCGGCCATGCCGCTCGGCAGCGCGAGCTGGGCCAGCAGCGGGGCATACGGGTTCTTCAGCACGATCTGCACCGCGAGCGGGCCGGTCGCCTTGAGGCTGTCGAGCTCCTTCGCGACGGCCTTGCCGCGCGGCGCCTGTTCCATCCAGCGCTGCAGGCTCGCGACCACGTCGTCGGCGGTCAGCTCGCGGCCACTGTGCAGCATCACGCCCTTGCGCAGCGTGATCACGTAGGTCTTGCCGTCGGCGCTGATCTTCGGCTGCGACTCGGCCAGCATCGGCACCACGTTCCACTTCGCGTCGAAGGTGTAGAGCGGCTCGTAGACGTGCTGCATGATGGTGCCGACCAGGTCGGCGGTGGAGCCCATCGGGTCCAGCGTCTGCGGTTCGCCGACCATCGCGAGCGTCGCGAAGTTGCGCGGGCCCTGGGCCTGCGCGGCGCCGGCGGCCCCGAGCAGGCAGGCGGCCAGGCCGAGCGCGGCGGGCAGCTTCAGCAGGGTGCGGCGGGGGAGGGAGTCGATGCGGGACATGGCGGGCTCTCCAATGAACAGTACGGCTGGAATCTGAAAGTATTTTTCAGAACGACGCGACTATGGAGCAATCCCCATGCCAAATAATCGGGGTTTACCCGCCATGTGACGGTGTTGACTGAAAGACACTTTCACATCTATGGTGCGCAGCTGCACTGTTTTCACCCTGAAGGAGTCTTCCATGCCCCTTGAATACCTCGGCGCCCCGCCGGTGGCCTCCGACCGCCAGGCGCGGCCTTTCTCGCCGGCGGTGCGCGCCGGCGATTTCATCTACGTGTCAGGACAGGTCCCGGCCGATGCGAACGGCGAGATCGTCGCCGGTGGCATCGAGGCGCAGACGCGCCAGGTGATGGAGAACCTGAAGGCGGTGCTGGCGCTGGCCGGCGCGACGTTCGACGACGTCTGCAAGAGCACCTGCTGGCTGCAGGACGCGCGCGACTTCGGCGCGTTCAACCGCATCTACATGAGCTACTTCCCGAACGGGAAACCGGCGCGCTCGACGACCGAGGCGCGGCTGATGGTGGACGCGAAGGTGGAAGTCGACGTGATCGCGTTCAAGCCGGTGAAGTGAAGGGTTTGTAATCGTTTTATTGACGATTGGTCGATTTCTAATCAATATCTCGGGCCGTTAATCGATTTTCATCACGAACCCGGGATTCCGAAGTGACCGACTGGATCGGCTACCAGTGGCTGGCCGAGCGCCACGGCGTGGCGCCGGTGCAGGCCTTTCGCACCGTCAGCGCCATTGCCGGCTCTCGCAGCACCGTCAGCGAGAACGGCTACGTTCGCGAGCACTACCCGGCGTCGGCCCGGCCCTCGGACACCGTGTCCGGGCATCTGGCCTTCGCGTTGAAACGAGAGGGCGTCCACCTCGAGTTCCTGGCACGCCTGTTCGCCGTGGTGGAGGTGTCGGTGCTGGAGGCCTGGATCGCCGCCGAACCGACCGGCCAGTATGCGCGCCGGGCCTGCTTCTTCTACGAGTACCTGACGGGGCGCCGGCTGGCCTTCGCGGGCGTCGCGTCCGGCAACTACGTGGCCGCGCTCGACGAGGAATCCTGCGTGACCGCGCGCCAGGTCGTGAACGACCCGCGCTGGCGGGTTCGCGACAACCTGCCGGGCACGCGAGACTATTGCCCGATGGTGCTGCGCACGGCCCGTGTGCGCGACGCCGAGGACTACGACTGTGCGAAGCAACTCGCCGCGCTTGAAGTCGAGTTCGGCGCCGACCTGCTGCTGCGCAGCGTGGTCTGGCTGACGGTCAAGGAGAGCCGGGCGAGCTTTGCGATCGAGCACGAAGAGCAGCACGTCGATCGCGTGCGGCGCTTTGCATCGGCGATGGAGCAGCGTTGCGGCCAGGGCGACGACCCCTTGTCGATCGACGCGCTGGGCGAGCTGCAATCGCAGATTCTCGGCCCGCGCGCGACGCGTTACGGCGTGCGCCGCTCACCGGTGTTCGTCGGTGAGATCGATGGCTTCATCGAGGTGGTCCACTACATCGCGCCTCATTGGGAAGACGCGCCCGCGTTGCTGTCCGGGCTGCGAAGTTTTGCAGAACGCACGGCCGGCGCGTCGGCGCTGGTGCGGGCGGCGGTGCTGTCGTTCGGCTTCGTCTACATCCACCCGATGTCCGACGGCAACGGGCGGATCTCGCGCTTCCTGATCAACGACACGCTGCGGCGCGATGGTGCGGTGGCAGCACCGTTCATCCTTCCGGTGTCGGCCACGATCATCAGCAGCGTCGTCCGCCGGCGTGGCTATGACCAGGTGCTCGAGTTGTTCTCGCGGCCGTTGATGCGCAAGTACGCCGAAGCCTGGCGCTTCGGCGCGGAAGAGGTGGCAGACGACGGGGTGCTCAGCAACCTTCGCTTCGATGCCTATGACGACGCCTTGCCTGCGTGGCGCTATCCCGACCTGACCGACCACGTGGAGTACCTGGCCGAGGTCGTGCAATCGACCCTCGAGCAGGAAATGCGCAAGGAAGCGCGCCATCTGCGCAGCCTTCGCACCGCGCGCGAACGGGTCAAGCAGTTCGTCGAGGGGCCTGACGCCGACATCGACCGGATCATCCGTTCGGTGCGCGACAGCGGCGGACTGGTGTCGAACAAGCTGAAGAAGGAGTTTCCGGCGCTGTTGCAGGAGAGCCTGGCTGCCGAGGTTGCGGCGGCGATCGGTGCCGCATTCGACGGGGGATGAAACAGGGACGAATGGACTGATTCAGTTTGAGGCGGTTTACAGCTTAATTGCTACCTTATCTTCTTAAGGCAGCAAATATGATGGATTATTGCATTGTCAATGCATCAGATATGATGCATTCCTTTGACTGCGAGAAGTCATGCGCCGTCCCGAAGCCGCCTTTGCCAGCCCTGCGTCCGTCGCGGCCTCCGGCCAGCTGGGGGCGGCGATCCGCCTGGCCCGCCTGGCGCGCAACCTCACGCAGGCCGACTTTGCGGAGCGTGCCCGCATGAGCGTCGCCACCTTGCAGCGCATCGAGCGGGGTGACCCCGCGGTGAGCTTTTCTTCGTGGCTGTCCGCGATGGAAGTCTCCAACCTGCTGCCGATTCTTCAAAGGGCTGCCGACCCTGATGCCGATGCTGCCGGCCGAGCCCGGCGCCAGCTCGAACAGCGCAAGCGCGCCACCGGGTCGAGGGGCAAGGACGCCGCGGAGGACCCCTATGCCTTCTGAATTCAAGGGTGTCGTCTTCGCCTGGCTGCCGGGCGAGCTGAAGGCCGTTCCGGCCGGGCAACTGTCCATCGTCGAAGAGGGGCTGGCGGTCGTGTCGTCGAGCTTCGGCTTCGGTGCCAAGTACCTCGAACGGCCCAAGGCCATTCCGATCGATGCCGCGACGCTGTCGCTGGCCACCGCGGTTCCCGGGTCGCAACGCACGTACGAACCCTCCAATGGCCTGGAGTTCTTCGGTGCCGTGCGCGACGCCATGCCCGACATGTGGGGCCGGCGGGTCATCGAGAACATCCTGAAGGCGCCACCGAACGCACTGGCCGAGACGCGCTACCTGATGGAGGCCGGGTCGAACCGGTTCGGCGCGCTCGACATCCGACCGGGCCTGGACCACGACGAGACCCGGGACCGGCTGGTGCCGGTGGCCGATGTGCGTTACCTGCTCGACGCGGCCGACAAGGTGCAGCGCAGCGAACCGGTGCCGCACGAACTCGAGCAGCTGTTCGATGCCGGCCCGAGCATGGGCGGCGCCCGTCCGAAGGCGGTGGTGGTGAAGGACGGCGTCCAGTACCTCGCCAAGTTTCCGTCGGTCGGCGACCGCTTCAACATCCCTGCGGTGGAGCGCGCCACGCTGGAACTGGCGCGCACCTGCGGGTTGGCCGTGCCGGTGACCGAGCTGATGCGCCTGCCGGACGGCCGTGACGTGATGCTGATCGAGCGCTTCGACCGCTACCCCTGCGAAGGCGGCTTCGCGCGGCGGCATGCCATCAGTGCGTTGACCGCGCTCGAACTGCACGAGTCGCAGTCCTCGCAGGCGTCGTATGCCGACATCTCGTTGAAGCTTGCCGCCATCGGCGCGGCGGGGCGGGTGCAGAGCGACCGCACGGAGCTGTTCGGCCGCATGGTCTTCAACATCCTGGTCAGCAACGACGACGACCACCTGCGCAACCATGCGTTCGTGTGGCAGCCGCAGGTGAAGGGCTGGACCCTCAGCCCGCTGTACGACGTGCTGCCGAAGCCGCAGGTGGCGCACACACGCTACCTGCACCTGAGCGTCGGCGCCGAAGGGCGGCTGGCCACCTTGCCCAATGCGCTGAGCCGCGCGCCGCTGTTCGGGCTGACCGATGAACAGGCGCGCGAGATCGTCGACCGGATCGCCCGCTGCGTGGACGAGTGGCGAACCTGGTTCGAGCAGTTCGGCGTCGAGGCGAAGGACCTGGAGATCGTCAGCTCCGCGATGCGGCACCCGCGCGACGTCGGGTGGGCATAGCGGCAGAAATGACCGCAATCACGGTCGTTGTCGGAATGCGGACTGGGATTGCGGTCATTTTTCAGCTGACCGGGGCCTCCGCGTTCCGCTCCTCCCCCGCCACCCGCCCGTGCTCGATCACCACCACCCGATCCGCCATCGCGATCGTGTCCGGCCGGTGCGCCACCACCACCCGCGTCAGCCGCATCGCCGCCACCGCGTGGTTCACCGTCTGCTCGTTGCGCAGGTCGAGGTGGCTGGTGGCTTCGTCGAGCACGAGGATGCGCGGCTCGCGGTACAGCGAGCGCGCCAGCAGCACGCGCTGCTTCTGCCCGCCCGAGATGCCGACGCCCACGTCGCCGACCAGCGTGTGGTAGCCCATCGGCATCGCCTGGATCTCGGTGTCGATCGCCGCGATCTTCGCGCAGGCCTCGATGCGCGCCATGTCGGGCTCGGCATCGAAGAAGCAGATGTTGTCCGCCAGCGAGCCGGAGAACAGCCGGTCCTCCTGCATCACGGTGCCGATCAGCGCGCGGTAGTTCGCGAGGCCCAGGTGCAGGATCGGCGTGCCGTCGAACAGCACCTCGCCCTGCGTCGGCGGCAGCAGCCCGAGCATCACCTTCACCAGCGTCGTCTTGCCACAGCCCGAGGCCCCGGTCAGCGCCAGGCACTCGCCGGCCTCCACCGTCAGGTTGACGTTCTCCAGCACCCAGGGCTCGGTGCTCGCATAGCGGTACGACACGCCGCGCAGCTCGATGCGCGCCGGCCGGCGCGACAGGTCGACCTCGACCGCGTTCGCGCCTGCCAGCCCCTCGGCGGCTTCGGCCTCGGCCAGCACGATGTCGGCCACGCGCTCGCCGTGCAGGCGCAGCATCGCGAGTTCTGACAGCTTGTCGATCATCGACGCGACGCGCGTCGAGAACAGCTCCTTGTAGGCCATGTACGCGAACAGCATGCCGACCGTGAAGCTGCCGGCCAGCACCGAGCGCGCCGCGAGCCACACCACCAGCACCCGCTCCAGCCCGAACAGCAGCGTCTGCGCGGTCTCGTTGCCGATGTGCACCCGCTGCACGCGCAGCCCGGCGTTGAACTGGTCGGCCAGCATGTTCATCCAGCCGGCGCGGCGCAGGTTGCCGCGGCCGAACAGCCGCACGCTCTGGATGCCGCTGGCGGTCTCGAGGAAGTGCGTCTGCTGGCGCGCCGCGTGGATGATCTCCTCGGCGCTGGCGGCGCGCAGCGCGCGGAACACCGACCAGCGCAGCCCGGCGTACAGCAGCGTCGCGACGACCGACACCGCCATCAGCTGCAGGCTGTAGGCCGCCATCATCGCGGCGGTGCCGAGCACCATCAGCGCATCGACCAGCGCGGTCACCACGCCGGTCGTCAGCGTCTTCTGGATCACCGTGACCGAGCCGAAGCAGGAGATGATGTGGCCGACGTGCCGCTTCTCGAAGAACTCCAGCGGCAGCTTCACCAGGTGGCCGAACACGTTGCCCAGCCACTGGAAGTTCAGCCGCGCGCTCAGCGTCGCGACCCACCAGCCGCGCACCGCGCCGAGCCCGCTCTGCAGCAGCACCAGCAGGCTGAAGCCGATCGCGAGGATCGCCAGCAGGTCGAGGTCGGCGGCCAGCAGCCCATGGTCGACCACCCACTGCAGGTAGAACGGCAGCGCGATCACCACCACCTCGAGCGCCACCGCCAGCGCGACGATCTGCCCGAGGCTCGCGCCCAGCCCGGTGATGCGGCCCATCAGCCCGCGCAGCGTGAACTCGAGCTTCTCGCGCCGCGGCTCGAAGCCGGCCGCCGGCGTCAGCTCCATCGCGATGCCGGTGAAGTGCTGCGCGAATTCCGCGGGCGTGAACGAGCGCACACCGATCGCCGGGTCGTGGATCACGATGCGCCGCGCCGACACCGACTTCAGCACCACGAAGTGGTTCATGTCCCAGTGCAGCACGCAGGGCAACGCGAGCTGCGGCAGGTGCTCCATCTCGAGCTTCAGCGGCCGGTTGTCGAGCCCGAGCGCGGCGGCGATGCGCACCATGCTCTCGAAGTTGGTGCCCTTGCGCGACAGCGCGAAGCGCAGCCGCAGTGTCGGCAGGTCGGTGTCGATGCCGTGGTAGACCGCGATCATCGCGATGCTGGCGAGCCCGCATTCGGTGGCCTCGGTCTGCACGATCACCGGCAGGTGCCGCCCGAGGCCGAGCCGGCGCGTCACGCCGGGCGGCACCGGATCCTGGTCGAGGCTCATCGGGCCGCCACCTGCAGGCCGGCCAGCGGCTCCAGCACCCATTCGATCAGCGTGCGCTTCTCGGCGACCAGGCTGGCCTGCACACGCATGCCGGCCTTCAGCGAGTCGCGCCACGCGAGGGCAGCGCTGTCGGTCGCGTCGATCACGACGCGCACGCGGTAGACGCCGCTGCTGCCACCGGGGCTGGCACTGCCGGTGACGGCGGGCGTGTCATCGGTGGGCGCCATCGCCACCGCGCTCTGCGACACCTCGCGCACATGCGCCGGCAACTGCCCGAAGCGCGCATACGGGAACGCGTCGACGCGCAGCTTCACCAGCGTGCCCGGCTTCACGAAGCCGGCGGCGCGGGTCGGCACCTCCAGCTCGGCCTCGAGCGCGCTGCCGCTGCCGCCGGGCAGCAGCGTCGCGAGCAGCTGCCCGGCCGCGACCGACTGGCCGGGGCTCGCCAGCACGGTGCCGATGCGCCCGGCCTGCGGCGCGAGCACGGCCGTCTCTCGGCGGGCCTCGTTCTCGGCCTGCTGCTGCGACAAGGCCTGGGCCTCGCGGCGCAGCTGCGAGCCTTCGCGCTCGGCCTGCAGCGGCACCGCCTGGCGCTGCGCGCGGGCGCTCGCCAGGTCCTGCTGCAGCGCGAGGCGTTGCCGCTCCAGCGTCGACAGCCGCGCGCGCTGGTCGAGCACCTCGGCGTTCTTCTCGGCCACCTCGACCGGCGAGACCGCGCCGCTGCGCACCAGCTCCGGGTAGCGCGCGGCGATGTCCTGCATCACCGCGATGCGCTCGCGCTGCAGCGCGAGTTCGCGCTCGTGCTGCTGCAGTGCGGCATCGAGGTTGGCGATGCGGGCGTCGAGCGCGGCGGCCTGCTGGCGCGCCTGCTCGGCCTGCTGCTTCAGTTCGTCGAGCAGCGCGCGCTGGCGGCTCGTCAGCGAGTCGGCGACCGCCGATTGCGTCGGCCCCGTCGCACTGGACTGTTCGGCCGACAGGCGCAGCACCGGCGCGTTCGCCGCCACCGGCTGCCCCTGCGCGGCGCCGCCCGGCAGCACCACGCCGGCCTGCGGCGCCACCAGCCGCAGCACGCCGCCGCTCGGCAGCAGCACGCCGGTGACGGTTTCCTGGCGCGCGAAGCCCTGCGTCGCGGCGAACGCGATCAGCGCGAGCACCAGCAGCACGAAGAACACCGTCCACGCGGCCTGTTGCGGGCTGCGCGTGAGCACGATGGCACCGTGGAATTTCTGGCGCTGTTGGTCGATGGCCTGGCGGCGGAACAGGTCGGGCACGACGGCGTGGAGTCGGTTGCGGGCCGGGAATCCGGAACGCGCAAGCGTACCTCAGTACTTCACCCTTGCAGGGGCCCCTTCAGGCTCCTCAGGTGCTGGCGCGCACCATCAACTGATAGCCCGCATCGACCGCCGGCTGCGCGACGCCTTCGCCGCGCATCAGCGCGAGCAGCATGCGGGCCGCCGCCGCGCCGACCTCGCCGCGCGGCGTGCGCACGGTGGTCAGCGCCGGCAGCATCTGGTCGCTGCCGGTCAGGTCGTTGAAGCCGGCGATCGCGATGCGCTCCGGCACCGCCACGCCCAGCCGCAGCGCGGCCAGCAGCGCGCCCTGCGCGAGGTCGTCGTTGCAGAAGAAGATCGCGTCGACCGGCCGCTTCAGCTCGAGGATCTGCTCCAGCATCTGCCCGCCGAGCGCGAGCGACGACGGCGCCGGGTTCAGCCATTCGAGCGTCGCGTCGTAGGCACCGGCCGCCTTCAGCTCGCGCCGCCAGCCTTCGCGCCGCTGCATCGTGCGCGGGTCGAGCTGGGCGGCGGCGAACGCGATGCGGCGCCGCCCGCGCGACAGCAGGTGGCGCGTCAGCGTGGCGGCCGCATCGGCCTGCGAGAAACCGACGCTGTAGACGCCCGGCACCTCCGACAGCTCCATCAGGTGCACGCAGGGCACGCCGCTCTGCGCGATCAGCGCCCGCGTGGCCTCGCTGCGGTCGAGCCCGGTCACCATCAGGCCGGCCGGGCGGTGCTGCAGCTGCTCGCGCAGCAGCTGCTCTTCTTCGCCGATGTCGTAGTGCGTGACGCCGATCAGGCTCTGGTAGCCGGCCGCGCGCAGCGTGCGCTGCACCTCTTCGAGCAGGTCGACGAACAGCGCGTTCGACAGCATCGGGATCAGCACCGCGACGTGCGCGCTGTGCCGCGAGGCGAGCGCGCGCGCCGCCGGGTCGGGCACGTAGCCCAGGCGCTGCGCCGCGCTCTTGACGCGCGCGACCAGGTCGGGGTGCACCGCGCGCTCGCCGCGCAGCGCGCGCGACACCGTGATCGGGCTCACCTCGGCCAGCCGCGCCACGTCGGCCAGCGTCACGCGGCCGGTGGCGCGGGGGCGCGACGGGCTGGTGCTGGTGCCTGTGCTGGCGAGTGGGCTCGCATCGGTGGTCATGGCGCGTGGATCAGGGAGACCGATCAGGGAAAGTCCGCATCGGTGGGCGGACCATTGTTGACTAGGATAGCGCTGTCCTGCAACACGAATGATGCAGTGATTCCCCTGATACCTTCCATCGAGACGATGGAGGACAGCGCTGTCTTGGCCGGTACCCTGCCGGGCAGCCCAGGCCTTGTTTTTCCAGCTTCTCGTGCGACTGCAGATGATCGGTTCGGTGGTGATGATGGGTGTGGCCGGGTGCGGCAAATCGACGGTGGGCGCGGTGGTTGCGCAGGCCGAGCGCATGCCCTTGGTGGAAGGCGATGACCACCACAGCGCGGCCAGCCGCGACAAGATGAGCCGCGGCGTCCCGCTGACCGATGCCGACCGCGTCGGCTGGCTGGCGACGCTGGCCGGCGAGCTGGCGGCGCAGCCGCAGGGCATCGTGCTCACCTGCTCGGCCCTGCGCCGCGCCTACCGCGATCAGCTGCGCGCCGCCTCGCCGGCGCTGCGCTTCGTGTTCCTCGACCTGACGCGCGACCAGGCGCTGGCGCGCGTCACCGCGCGGGCGTCGTCGCACTTCTTCTCGGCCACCCTGGTCGACAGCCAGTTCGAGACGCTCGAATCACCGGTCGGCGAGCCGCTCGTGCTGCGCGTCGACGCGACCGCCCCACTGGCCGAACTGCAGACCCGCATCTCGGCCTGGCTGCATGCCACGGAGACCCCATGACAACAACCTCTTCCTCGCGGCCGCACCGCCTGCTGCGCCTCGCCAACTGGGCGATGGCCGCCTGCCTGGGCGTGATGGCGGTGGCGGTGTTCATCAACGTCGTGCTGCGCTACGGCTTCGGCAGCGGCGTCGCGGCGAGTGAAGAGCTGTCGCGGCTGCTGTTCGTCTGGATGGTGTTCATCGGCGCGACCGCGGCCTACCCGCTTGGCGAGCACATGGCCTTCACCAGCCTGCTCGGCGCGCTGCAGCGCAAGCCGCTCGCGGTGCGGCTGCTCACCGTGCTGATCCGCGCGCTGGTCGTGCTGGCCAGCGTGCTGCTGGCCTGGGGCGCGTGGCAGCAGGTGGTGGTCGGCATGGACAGCCACTCGGTGGTGCTCGGCTACCCGGCGGCGCTGCTGCCGCTGCCGGCCTTCCTGTGCGCCTGCGCGATCGGCGTGATGGCGCTCATCGAGCTGGTGCGCAACCGGCCGATCCAGCTAGGCCACGGCGCGGAGGTCGAATGATGTCGCCAGAAGGTCTCGCCTTCGTCGTCTTCTCGGCCGGCATGCTGCTGCTGATGGGCATCGGCATGAACATGGCGCTCGCGCTGGTGCTCACCGGCGCCGGCATGGCCTGGGTGCTCGGCTTCTGGGACACCCAGCTGCTGGCGCAGAACCTGGTGGCCGGCGTCGACAGCTTCCCGCTGCTGGCCGTGCCCTTCTTCATCCTGGCCGGCGAGCTGATGAACTCCGGTGGCATCAGCCGCCGCATCATCGACATGGCGCAGGCCTGGGTCGGCCACATTCGCGGCGGGCTCGGCTACGTGGCGATCGGCGCGGCGGTGCTGATGGCCAGCATGAGCGGCTCGGCGCTGGCCGACACCGCGGCGCTCGCCACCATCCTGCTGCCGATGATGCGCCAGCAGGGCTACCCGATGGCCACCTCGGCCGGGCTGATCGCGTCGGGCGGGATCATCGCGCCGATCATCCCGCCGTCGATGCCGTTCGTGATCTACGGCGTGACGACCAACACCTCGATCTCGGCGCTGTTCATCTCCGGCATCGTGCCGGGGCTGCTGATGGGCACGGGGTTGATCGTCGCGTGGAAGTGGGTGCTGCGCCGCATCGAGCTGCCGCGCGGCACGCCGCTGCCGATGCGCGATCGGCTGAAGGCCACGGCCCGCGCGTTCTGGGCGATGCTGATGCCGATCATCATCATCGGCGGCATGAAGAGCGGCGTGTTCACGCCGACCGAGGCCGCGGTGGTCGCGGCCTTCTATGCGCTGGTGGTGGCCTTGTTCGTGCACCGCGAGATGCGCATTGCCGAGGTCGTCGGCGTGCTCGAGCGGGCGGCCAAGACCACGGCCATCGTGATGTTCCTGTGCGCCGGCGCGCAGGTCGCGAGCTACATGATCACGCTGGCCGATCTGCCGAGCGTGCTGACGAGCTGGCTCGGCCCGCTGGTCGAGAGCCCGCGGCTGCTGATGGCGGTGATGATGATCGTGCTGGTGCTGATCGGCACCGCGCTCGACCTGACGCCGACGATCCTGATCTTTGGCCCGGTGATGCTGCCGATCGCGGTGAAGGCCGGCATCGACCCGGTGTACTTCGGGCTGATGTTCATCCTGAACGGCGCGATCGGGCTGATCACGCCGCCGGTGGGCACGGTGCTGAACGTGGTGGCCGGCGTGGGCCGGCTGTCGATGGGCAGCGTGATCAAGGGCGTGAACCCGTTCCTGCTGGTCTACGTGCTGATCCTGGCGCTGTTCGTCGTGTTCCCGCAGATCGTGATCGCGCCGGTGCACTGGATGCGCTGACGGCGCAGAGATTCCCCTTTCCCTTCCATCCCCTGAGGAGACAAAGCATGAACATGATTCGCCGTACGCTCGTGGCCGCCGCCGCAGCCGCCACCCTCGCCTTGCCGCTGGCCGGCTTTGCGCAGGACATCAAGCCGCGCCTGATCCGTTTCGGCTACGGCCTGAACGAGCAGAGCAACCAGGGCCGCGCCGCGAAGTTCTTCGCCGAGCAGGTCGAGAAGGCCTCGGGCGGCAAGATGAAGGTGCGCGCGATCGGTGCCGCCGCGCTCGGCCCGGACGTGCAGATGCAGCAGGCGCTGATCGGTGGCGCGCAGGAGATGATGGTCGGCTCCACGGCGACGCTGGTCGGCATCACGAAGGAGATGGCGCTGTGGGACACGCCCTTCCTGTTCAACAACGCGAAGGAAGCCGACGCGGTGCTGGACGGCCCGATCGGCCAGAAGGTGAATGCCAAGCTGACCGAGAAGGGCCTGGTCGGCCTGGCGTACTGGGAGAACGGCTTCCGCAACCTGACCAACAGCAAGCGGCCGATCACGAAGCTGGAGGACCTGAACGGCGTCAAGCTGCGCGTGATGCAGAACAACGTCTACCTCGACAGCTTCAAGACGCTGGGCGCCAACGCGGTCCCGTTGCCGTTCTCCGAACTCTTCAGCGCGCTGGAGACGAACACCGTCGATGGCCAGGAAAATCCGTACAACACCATCCTGTCGAGCAAGTTCTTCGAGGTGCAGAAGTACCTCAGCATCACCAACCACGTCTACAGCCCGTGGATCGTGCTGGTGAGCAAGAAGTGGTGGGACGGGTTGTCGAAGGACGAGCAGAAGGTGTTGGCCGATGCTGCGAAGGCGAGCCGCGATTTCGAGCGCAAGGACACGCGTGAGGAAGCGGGCAAGGCGCTGGCCGACCTGAAGTCCAAGGGCATGCAGATCAACGAGCTGTCGCCCACTGAAGCCGGCCGCATGCGCGACAAGCTGACGCGCGTCAACGCCGGGATCGGCGCCGGCATCGGCATGGACCTCTGGCAGGAGACGCAAGCTGAGCTTGTGCGGCTGCGGAAGTAAGTCGTTCTTTGCCTTCGGGGCGCGGGGAGCTGGGGGGCTCCTCTGCGGTCATGTCCCCCGCCCGTTGCTGGCCTGGCGGCCATCAACGGGCTCCTCCTTTACTTCCCTCCGAGGAGCCCCCCAGCTCCCCGCGCCCACACCGCGCACTTCCTCCCAAAGAGAGGGCTGCATCGTCTTTTCTCAGGAAGTGAGAGAGCGGCGGCGCCGCGAGGAGGCGGGGTGCCCCTCGGAGGGAAGTAAAGGAGGAGCGGAAGGCCTGCCGCGAGGCAGGCGTTTCGCGGGGGACATGACCGGAGAGGGGCACCCCGCCTCCTCGCGGCACACACAAGAAAGAACGAACGTCAGCGCGTGAAGCTGTCGACAGTGCTTCCGTCGGCACCGATCGCCTTGACCGTGATGGTCGAGTCCTTCACGTCGAGCCGCAGGTAGTGGTAGGTCGCGGTGGCCTTCGCATTCAGCGAGCCGATCGCGCGGAACCCCGCCAGGTCGGACCCGCCGCCACCGGTGATCACATAGACCGTGCCCTTCGCGTCGTCGCGTGCGCCGGCCGGGTTCGCGCTGTCGGCATACACCGGCACCGAGCGCTCGTACACGTGGTTGTGGCCCGAGATCACCATCTTCACCTTGTACTTGCTGAACTCCTGCAGCAGCGTGTTCCATGACGCGTTCGCCGCGTGGCCGTCGGAATAGGTCACCAGCGGCGCATGCGTCAGCACGATGGTGTTCTTGATCGCCGGATTGGCCGCCGCCTTCGCCAGGTCCCAGCGCAGCCAGTCGAGCTGGTGCTTGTAGTAGTACGAGTCGTAGTTGCCCTCGTTCGCCACCGTGCAGTTGTTCGAACACTCCATCAGGTTGTAGTAGTCCGAATTCAGGTGCATCACCGTGAAGTGCGTGTTCTTGTAGTCGAACGAGTAGTACATGAACTCCGCATACACGCCGCGAACCTTCGCGCAGGCCGATGCATAGAACGCGCTGTCGGTCAGGTGCTGGATGTCGGGGCGCGTCCAGTCCTGGAAGTAGGCCTTGGACTGCGTGTGGTTCGGCACCAGCTTCTGCACCGTCGCCTGGCTGAACACGTCGCAAAAACCGTTGCCGAACTTGTCGGGGTACCAGCCGTCGCCGAAGTTGTCGTCGTGGTTGCCCACCACCGGGAAGTAGTACACCGGCAGCCCCGCCGCCGGCGCCTTGTTCTGCAGCGGCGCGATGATTTCCTTGAAGCTGCCCTTCGAGGCATCGGCCGCGCAATCGCCGCGCTGCACCCAGTTGGTCGACTTGTCGTAGCCGGTGATCATGTCGCCGGTGTTGAAGACGAAGGCGGTGTTGGCCTCGGCCGCCATCTTGCTCACCAGGTTGATGTGGGTCGCGTTGCCGTCGCAGCCGCCGCCGGCCCGGCTGTCGCCATAGGCCAGGAAGCTGAACGACGTGCCGTCGCCGGTGGCGGGCGCGCTCGGCGCCGCGGCTTCCGCCGACTCGCCGCCACCGCCGCCGCTGCAGGCCGCGATCGCCGCCAGGACGGCCAGCGTGATGTGGAAGAAGCGATGCATCACCGTGCTCCGATCAGTATTCATAAGCGCCAACATCGATCTTGCCGCCCTGCGGCCGCGCCGTGGCGAGGAAATCCTTCGCCACCAGCGCGGTCGGCACGCCGGTGTTGATGGCCGGGCTCGTGGCCTTCAGCGTCAACGGGGTGCCGCCGCCGGTGGTCGCGAACTGAGGGTCGAGCACGCGGCTCGCATCGGTGAGGCCGGTGATGGTGTTGTACAGCGTCGACCACTGCCCCGCCGGCACGTCCGTGCCCTTCAGCGAGAAGGTCGGCGCGCCGTTGCTCGTCCAGTAGATGTTGCCGCTGATGCGCAGCGTCGCGAAGTCGGTCAGCGCATCATCGTTGACCTTGATCACCGGCCGGCCCGCCGCGCCGTAGATGATGTTGTTGACGATCTCGACGTTGGTGCCGGCCTGCTGCACTTCCGATTCGTTGGACAGGAAGATCGAGCCCTGGCCGGCGGTGGCCGTGTTGAAGCAGCTGTTGTTGTAGATGCGCACGTTCGACGACGACGAGGTCGCGACGCAGGCCCAGGTGGCGTTCACCACGACGTTGTTGCGCACGATGCCGTCGTAGCTCTCGTAGCGGCCGTCGGCCAGCCGGTCCGAATCGGTCTCCTGGCCCAGCATGATCGCGTGGCCGTTGTCGGCACGGCCGATGTTGACCAGCAGGTTGTTCTCGAAGATCGTGCTGCGCGCATTGCCCTTCGCGTACATGCCGAAGTCGGGCACGTCGTGCACGTAGTTGCCGGCCACGCGGGTGTTGTTGGCGCCGACGATGTCGATGCCCTGCGCGTTGCTGCCGGGGGTCACGGTGCCGACGCTCTGGAAGATCTCGTTGTCCAGCACTTCCACGTCATTCGCGGTGCGCACCAGCTTGACGATGTCGGCGACGCTGCAGCACAGCTTGTTGCCCTGGATGCGCACCTTCGCGGTGTCGATCTTGATCACGTTGCCGTCGTCGCCACCGGTCGTGCTGCCGCGCACCTCGAGGCCTTGCACCGTCCACCAGCTGGCGAAGCAGTCGACATTGCCGCTGGCGGTGCCGACGGTGTCTTCATCGCAGGCGTCGTTGTAGAAGTAGATCGTCGGGCCGGTGCCGGCGCGCTGCAGCACCGGGCGCGCGGGCAGGTCGGCGGTGTAGCCGCGCAGCGTGATGCGGGCCGTCGAGGTGCCGGCGGTGCGGATGATCACCGCCTCGGTGTAGTTGCCGGCACGCACTTCGATGGTGTCGCCGGCGGTCGCGACACCGACGGCCTTCGTGATGGTCATGAACGGTGCCGCCAGCGTGCCGGCCGCGCCGTCGCTGCCGGTGGTGGCGACGAACCAGCTCTTGCCGGTGGAGCTGCCGCCGGGCGTGAAGCTCGCGCTCACCGTCGCGGCCGCGCTCATCGTCACGGTGCAGCCCCCGGTGCCGCTGCAGGCGCCGCCCCAGCCGCTGAACACGTAGCCGGTGCCCGGCACGGCGTTCAGCACGAAGCTGGTGCCCTGGGTCAGCGAGACGCTGCAGTCGCTGCTGCAGCCCAGCCCGGCCACCGCCGAGGTGATGCTGCCGGAGCCGTCGACGTGTGCCTGCAGCGTGACCTGCGGTCCGCTCGGCTCGCCGCCGTTGCCGCCGTCACTGGAACTGCCGCCACCGCCTCCGCTGCACCCGGCCAGGCCGACGACGACGAATGCGGCGGCTGCCGCGAACTGCTGGATTCTGGTGATGACCACGGAGACCTCGGAAAACGACCGCGCCCGGGCGATACCCGGGCGAGTCCCGATTGTCTGACAAGGCCGTGGCCCTGCGCCGGCCCACCCCCTCACTCAGGGTGGCCGCCGCATCCTTCAAGTTATCGAGAGAACGAGTCGAGGACGGTGCCGTCCTTGCCGATGGTTTTCACCGTCAGCGTGCTGCCGTTCACGTCCAGCTTCATGTAGTGGTGCGCCGCGGTCGCCTTCGCATTCAGCGGCCCCAGCGTCTTGAAGCCGGCCAGCGCCGAGCCGCCGCCGCCGGTCACCACGTAGACAGTGCCCTTGGCATCGTCGCGCACGCCGTTCGGGTTGGCATCGTCGGCATACACCGGCACCGAGCGCTCGTACACGTGGCTGTGGCCCGAGATCACCATCTTCACCTTGTACTTGCTGAACTCCTTGACCAGCGTCGGCCACGAGGCCACCGGCGCATGGCCGTCGGAGTACGAGATCACCGGCGCGTGCATCAGCACCACGGTGTTCTGGATGGCGGTGTTGGCCACCGCCTTCGCCAGGTCGTAGCGCAGCCAGTCGAGCTGGTGCTTGTAGTAGTAGGCGTCGTAGTTGCCTTCGTTCGCCGCGGTGCAGTTGCTCGAGCACTCCATCAGGTCGAAGTAGTCGGAGTTGATCCGCAGCACGACGAAGTGGGTGTTCTTGTAGTCGAACGAGTAGTACATGAAGTCCGGGTAGACGCCGTTGCGCGTGGTCGCGCAGGCGCCGGTGTAGAACTCGGCATCGCTGTAGTGCTTGATGCTCGAGGTCGTCCAGTCCTTGAAGTACGCCTTGCTCTGCGTGTGGTTCGGCACCAGCTGCTTCGGGTCGAACACGCTGCAGAAGCCGTCGCCGAACTTGTCGGGGTACCAGCCGTCGCCGAAGTTGTCGTCGTGGTTGCCGACCACCGGGTAGTAGAAGACCGGCAGGCCCGCCGCCGGCGTCTTGGTCTGCAGCGGCGCGATGATTTCCTTGAAGCTGCCCTTCGACGCATCGCTCGGGCAGTCGCCACGCTGGATCCAGTTGGTCGACTTGTCGTAGCCGGTGATCATGTCGCCGAGGTTGAACACGAACGACGCCGGCTCGGCCACCATGCGGCTGACCAGCGCCATGTGCGCCACGTTGCCGTCGCAGCCGTTGCCCGAGCGGCTGTCGCCGTAGGCCATGAAGCTGAACGCGCCGCCGGCGACCGGCGCGGCGCCGGTCGTGAAGGCCCACGATTTCGCGGCGGCCATCGCGTTGCCGGCGGTGTCCTTCACCGCGGTCGTGACCTGCGCGGTGTAGCTCGTCGAGTAGGCCAGGCTCGCGGCCGGCGTGAAGATCGCGGTCGAACCGCTGCACGAGACCGTGCCGCTGACGCCGCTGATACCCAGGCTCGCGCTCGTCACGGTGCTGCAGTTGACGGCTTCCGAGAAGCTCACCGAGACGGTGGTCGCGATGCCGATCGAGCTGCCGCCGGTGGCCGGCGTCGTGCTCGAGACGGTGGGCGGCGTGGTGTCGGCCGGTGCGGTCGACGCGAAGCTCGCGGTGACCGACGCTGCCTGCGACATCGTCACCGTGCAGGCGCCGGTGCCGGTGCAGGCGCCGCTCCAGCCGCTGAAGTTGGCGCTGCTGCCGGCGGCGGCATTCAGCGTCACGACGGTGCCCGACGTGAAGTTCTGCGTGCACGACGCGCCGCAGGCGAGGCCGGTCGGCGTCGCGATCGACACGGTGCCGCTGCCGGTGCCGGCGGTCGCGACCGTCAGCGTGTACTTCGGCTTCTCGGTGAAGCTCGCGCTGACCGCCTGGTTCGCGCTCATCGTCAGGCTGCAGGTCGCGACCTTGCTGCTCGCGCAGGCGCCGCCCCAGGACGCGAACTGGAAGCCGTCGGCCGGCGTCGCGGTCAGCGTGGTCGCGGCGCCGGTCTCCAGGCTCACCGCGCAGGTCGCGCCGCAATTCAATCCGCCGGTTGACGAGGTGATGCTGCCCGAGCCGGTCTTGGTCGCGGTCAGCGTGTACGTGATGGCCTGGAACGCTGCGTTGACCGAGGTCGCGCTCGACAGCGTGACGTTGCAGGTGGCGTCGGTGCCGGTGCAGCCGGAGGTCCAGCCGGTGAAGCGCTGCTTCGCGGCGGCTTGCGCGGTCAGCTTGACCTGCGTGCCCATCGGCAGCGATTCGCTGCAGTCGCCGGGGCAGTTGATGCCCGACGGTGCCGACAGCACGCTGCCGCTGCCGTCGACCTTGACGTTGATGGCCGCCATGCCGACGGGCGTCGGCGTGAAGCTCGCGGTGACGCCCTGCGCATTGCTCATCGTCACCTTGCAGGTGCCGGAGCCGGTGCAGCCCGCACCGCTCCAGCCGCTGAACGTGAAGCCGCTGCTGGCGCTGGCGGTGAGCGTGACGCTGCTGCCCTGCGCGAAGCTCTTGTTGCAGACCGTGCCGCAGCTGATGCCGGCCGGCGACGAGCTGACGCTGCCCGAGCCGCTCAGGATCACGTTGAGCGCGAAGTTCGCGGTCGGCACCGCGGTGAAGGTGGCCGTCACCGAGCGGGCGCTGCTCATCTGCACCTGGCAGCTGCTGCCGGTGCAGGCGAGGCCGCTGCCGCTCCAGCCGCTGAAGGCGAAGCCGGTGGCCGGCGTCGCGGTCAGCGTGACGGCGGTGTTGGCCGCGTAGTTGCCGATGCAATCGCTGGCGGTGGCGCAGGTCAGGCCGCCGACGTCGGCGGCGATGCTGCCGCTGCCGGCGATCGTCAGCGCGAGGTTGAAGCGGGTGGCGGCTTGCTGGCTGAAGGTGGCGGTCACTGCCTTCGACGCCTCGACCGTCACCGCGCAGTCGCCGTTGCCCTTGCAATCGAGCGCGCTGCCGCTCCAGCCGATGAAGTCGTAGCCGCTGGCCGGCTCGGCGCTCAGCGTCACCGACGCACCGGCCGAGAAGGTCTTCGCGCAGACGCTGCCGCAGTCGATGCCGCCGGGGCTGGACTGCACCTGGCCCTGGCCGACGCGGCTGACCGTCAGCGTGGCCTGGTCGGCGGTGGCGGGGGTGTCGTCCTCGCCCTTGCCGCAGGCAGCGAGGGTCAGTGCGGCCAGCAAGGCTGCCAGCACCAGCCCCGTTCGCCCTGAGCAGGGACTGAGCTTGTCGAAGGCCCGTCTGTCGAAGGGTTGTTGTCCTGGCACGAGGGCTTCGACAGGCTCAGCCCGGCCCTTCGACAAGCTCAGGGCGAGCGGTTCTTTTGCATTCATGGGGGCGTGGGTGTTCAGTACTCGTAAGCGCCGACGTCGATCTTGCCGTTCAGCGGTCGAGCGGTGCCGATGTAGTCCGTCGTGACCAGCGAGGTCGCGACACCGGTGTTGATCGCCGGGCTGCCGGTCGACAGCGTCAGCGGCCGGCTGGTCGCGCCGGTCACGGCGGTGCTGGCGTACTTCGGGTCGACGATGCGGCTGGTGTCGGTGCGGCCGGAGCTCGCGGTCGCGTACTGCAGGGCCCACAGCGACGCCGACACGCTGTTGTCCTTCAGCACGAAGGTCGGCGCGCCGCCGGTCACCCAGTAGATGTTGCCGTCGATGCGCAGTGTCGAGAAATCGGCCAGCGCGTCGGCGTTCACCTTGATCAGCGGGCGTCCGGCCGAGCCGTAGATGATGTTGTTGTAGATCTCGATGTTGACGCCCTTGGTGCCGATCTCCGACTCGTTCGACACGAAGATCGAGCCCTGGCCGGCGGTGGCGGTGTTGTAGCAGCTGTTGTTGTAGATGCGCACGTTCGACGACGACGAGGTCGCGACGCAGGCCCAGGTGGCGTTGACGACCACGTTGTTGCGCACGATGCCGTCGTAGCTCTCGTAGACGCCGTCGACCAGGCGATCGGTGTCGGTCTCCTGGCCGAGCATGATCGCGTGGCCGTTGTCGCTGCGCCCGATGTTGTAGAGCAGGTTGTTCTCGAAGACCGTGTTGCGCGCGTTGCCCTTGGCGTACATGCCGAAATCGGGCACGTCGTGCACGTAGTTGCCGGCCACGCGGGTGTTGTTGGCGCCGACGATGTCCACGCCCTGCGCATTGGTGCCCGGCGTCACGACGCTGCTGCTCTGGTAGATCTCGTTGTCCAGCACCTCGACGTCATTCGCGGTGCGCACCAGCTTGACGATGTCGGCGACGCTGCAGCACAGCGTGTTGCCCTGGATGCGCACTTTCGCGGTGTCGATCTTGATCACGTTGCCGTCGTCGCCGCCGGTCGTGCTGCCGCGCACTTCCAGGCCCTGGATCGTCCACCAGCTGGCGAAGCAGTCGGTGTTGCCGGTGCCGCTGCCGATGGCGTCTTCGTCGCAGGCGCTGTTGTAGAAATAGATCGTCGGGCCGGCGCCGGTGCGCTGCAGCACCGGGCGCTCGCCGTTGTAGCCGCGCATCGTGATGCGGGCGGTGGAGGTGCCGGCGGTGCGGATCACCACCGCTTCGGAGTAGGTGCCGGCGCGCACCTCGATGATGTCGCCCGCGGTCGCGACGCCGACTGCCTTCGTGATGCTCTTGAACGGCGCTGCCAGCGTGCCGGCCGCGCTGTCGCTGCCGGTGGTCGCGACGAACCAGCTCTTGCCGCTGGTGCCCCCGCCACCACCACCGCCGCCGGTGCTGATCGCGGTGAAGGTCGCGCTGACCGACTTCGCGGCGTTCATCGTGACCGCGCAGCTGCCGCTGCCCGAGCAGGCGCCGCCCCAGGAGGTGAAGGTGTAGCCGGTGGCCGGCGTGGCGGTCAGCGTGACGGCGGTGCCGGCGTTGAAGCTCGCGCTGCAGGTGCTGCCGCAGGCGATGTTGCCGCCGCTCGACGCGACCGTGCCGCTGCCCACCTTGGTGACGGCCAGCGCGTAGGTGTTCAGCGTGAACACGGCGCCGGCCTGCGTCGCGGCGCTGACCTTCACGGTGCAGCTGCCGCCGGTGGCCGTCACCGTGCCGGTGGCCGCGCAAGCGCCGCTCCAGCCGTTGAAGGTCGAGGTGCTGCCGCTGGCGGCCGTCAACGTGACGTTGGTGCCGGAGGTGACGGTGCTGCTGCAGGTGGTCGGGCAGTTGATGCCGGACGGGTTCGACGTCAGCGTGCCCTGGCCGGAGCCGGTCACGGTGGTGGTCAGCGCGAAGCTGCTGGCCGGGATCGCGGTGAAGGTGGCAGCGACCGTGCGCGCGGCCGACATCGTCACCACGCAGGTGTTGGTGCCGGTGCAGCCCGCGCCGCTCCAGCCGGTGAACGAATAGCCGCTGGCCGGCGCGGCGCTCAGCGTGACGACGGTGTTCTGGTTGTAGCTGTGCGCGCAGGTGCTGCCGCAGGAGATGCCGGCCGGCGAAGAGCTGACGGTGCCGGAACCGGTGACCGAGACGCCGAGCGAATAGGTCGGCACCGCGACGGCCGTGAAGCTGACGCTGACGTTGCGCGCCGCGCTCATCGTGACCTGGCAGGTGCTGCCGCTGCAGGTGCTGCCGTTGACGGTCCATGCGCCGACGGTGTAGCCGGAGGCGGGCGTGGCCGTCAGCGTGACGACGGTGCCGGCGGTGTAGGTGCCGCCGCAGTCGGTGGCGCTGCTGCACGAGAACGGCGCGGTGCCGGCGACGCTTCCGGAGCCGGCGATCGCCACGTCGAGCGGGTACTCGGCTGCATTGACGGTGCTGAAGGTCGCGACCAGCGACTTCGACTGGTCGAGCATCACGCTGCAATCGCCGGTGCCTGCGCAGTCGATGCCGACGCCGCTCCAGCCGGCGAACTGGTTGCCCTGGGCCGCCGCGGCATGCAGCGTGACCTCGGTGTCCTTCGCGTACGAGCCGGAACAGTCGGTGCCGCAGTCGATGCCGTTCGGCGTCGATGCGATGCTGCCCTGGCCGACGCGGTTGATCGACAGCACCGACATCTGCGGTTCGGGGGAAGGGGCGGCGGCGTCATCGCCCTTGCCACCGCAGGCCGCGAGGGCCGCACCGAGCGCGAACAGCGTCAGATACTTCGAGACACAAGAGAGGGCGGAGATCGGGGTCGGGGACATCGCGGCTTCCAGCTAACACCACGATCCGACACGGACGGTGGCCGAAGCGGATTGTGTTGGCACCCACTCACCAACCTGTGTCCAGATGTGGGATAGACAGGTTACAGATGCTTGTGGCTTGCTGCCGACGGCCGTTCGGCGTGTGGGCGTTCGCTCGCCGCGATTCGTGGTGCAGCGCACACAGTCCATCCATCGGATGTCCGAATGGTTGACATCGCGGCACCGGACTGTCGGCCGCCTGCAACGCCGGCCACTTCGCCTGCTGTTCCGGGGCGTGCCACGCACCCCCTCGTTCGCGGGAGCGCTGTTACAAAAACAATCGGAAAAGTGTGCCGGTCCGGAGTGCCCGCCTGGCAGAACTTGCAGGGGCTTCGGCCCCGTGCGGGCCGCTGCGAAGGGCGCCGGAGATACCTGCGGAGAACCTGTGCTCGTTTCGGCGGACCCCACAACTCAGGGATTGGCGCTGTGGAGGGGTTCTCCGATCATCCGCACCATTCAAATTGGGAGCGTCAGCGAGGTCCGGAGCTTGTATCGGTAAATCGGGGCGGGTTTTGTCAAACACGTCATCTACGATTCGTCTGTCGTCCGGCACCGTGCTCTTTTCCATGGCAACGCTGGGCTTTTTCAATACGTCGCGGCGAGATTCGCGGCACCACTTTCAAACAAAAGAATCATGACCACCGTTGCTATCGTCGGCCTGGGGTATGTCGGATTGCCGCTGGCAGTTGAATTCGGCAAGAAATACAAGACCATCGGGTTTGATTTGTCGGCCGCCAAAATCGCCGCATACCGCGAACACATCGACCCGACCGGTGAAGTCAGCACCGAGGCGCTGAAGGCCGCGAGCCAGCTGCACCCCACCACCGATCCCGCCGCGCTGAAAGAGGCCGATTTCATCGTCGTCGCGGTGCCGACGCCGGTGGACGACGCCCACAACCCCGACCTGTCGCCGCTGGTGGGCTCCAGCACCTCGGTCGGCCGCAACCTGAAGCGCGGCGCGACCATCGTCTTCGAATCCACCGTCTACCCGGGCGCGACCGAAGAGGTCTGCATTCCGATCATCGAGCGCGAATCCGGCCTCAAGTGGAAGCAGGATTTCTTCGTCGGATATTCCCCCGAGCGCATCAACCCGGGCGACAAGCTGCACACGCTGACGACCATCACCAAGGTGGTGTCGGGCGACACGCCGGACACGCTGAAGCTGGTCGCCGAGATGTACGGCAGCGTCATCACCGCCGGCGTCTACAAGGCCACCAGCATCAAGGTGGCCGAGGCCGCGAAGGTGATCGAGAACACCCAGCGCGACCTGAACATCGCGCTCGTCAACGAGCTTTCGCTGATCTTCCACCGCATCGGCATCGACACGCTCGAGGTGCTGGAAGCCGCCGGCACGAAGTGGAACTTCCTGCCGTTCAGGCCGGGCCTGGTCGGCGGGCATTGCATCGGCGTCGACCCGTACTACCTGACGCACAAGGCCGAGCGCCTGGGGTATCACCCGCAGGTCATCCTGGCCGGGCGCCGCATCAACGACGGCATGGCCAAGTATGTGGCCGAGCAGACCATCAAGAACCTGATCCAGGCCGGCTTCCAGGTGAAAGGCGCCGACGTCATCGTGCTGGGCCTGACCTTCAAGGAAGACTGCCCGGACCTGCGCAACTCGAAGGTGATCGACGTGGTGCGCGAGCTCGAGAGCTACGGCGTGACGGTGCACGTGCACGACCCGGTGGCCGCGGCCGACGAGGCGAAGCACGAGTACGGTGTCGACCTGGTGGCCTGGGATGCGCTGCCGCAGGCGCAGGCCGTGGTGGCCGCCGTCGCGCACAAGGCGTTGAAGGCCCGCCCGATCGACGACTTCGTCGCGAAGCTGGTGCCGAACGGGCTGTATGTGGACGTGAAGAGCCAGGCCGATGCGAAAGCCTTGCGCGCGCGTGGCCTGAACGTCTGGCGCCTGTGATGGAAGCCAACGTGACGACCAACGAATTCCTCGACCCGGTGCTCGCGCAGCTGCGCGCCGCGCCGCGCCGCTGGCTCGTCACCGGCAGCGCCGGCTTCATCGGCTCGCACCTGCTGGAGAACCTGCTGCGCGCCGGCCAGCAGGTCACGAGCCTCGACAACTTCTCGACCGGCCACCAGGCCAACCTCGATGAGGTGCGCCGCCTCGTCGGCGAAGAGGCCTGGTCGCGCCACACCTTCATCCGCGGCGACATCGCCGACCTCGCGAGCTGCGCGCAGGCCTGCGACGGCGCCGAGATCGTGCTGCACCAGGCCGCGCTCGGCTCGGTGCCGCGTTCCATCAAGGACCCGCTGACCACGCACCGCTCGAACGCGACCGGCTTCCTGACGATGCTCGAGGCCGCGCGCACTGCCGGCGTGAAGCGCTTCGTCTATGCCGCGTCGAGTTCGACGTACGGCGATTCGCCGACGCTGCCGAAGGTCGAGGACACCATCGGCCGGCCGCTGTCGCCGTACGCCGTCACCAAGTACCTGAACGAGCTGTATGCCGAGGTGTTCGGCCGCTGCTACGGGCTGTCGACGATCGGGCTGCGCTACTTCAACGTGTTCGGCCCGCGCCAGGACCCGAACGGCGCCTATGCCGCGGTGATCCCGCGCTGGGCGGCGCAGATGCTCGAAGGCTCGCGCTGCGTGATCAACGGCGACGGCGAGACCTCGCGCGACTTCTGCTTCGTGACGAACGCGGTGCAGGCCAACCTGCGCGCCGGCCTCTGCGAGGAGCCCGAGGCGTCGAACCAGGTGTTCAACGTGGCGGTGGGCGACCGCACCACGCTGAACCAGCTGCACGGCGCGCTCGCCGAGGCGCTGCTGCGCGAATGCCCGGCGCTGCGAGTCGAGCCGCCGCAATACGCCTCGTTCCGCGCCGGCGACGTGCGCCACTCGCTGGCCGACGTGTCGAAGGCGCGCCGGCTGCTCGGCTACCAACCCAGCCACGACGTGCGCGCCGGGCTGCTCGAGGCGATCGGCTGGTACGTGCAGCGCGCCCGCCAGACCGTCTGAATTCTTTCACGACGCTGCGCGGCACGGGCCGCTCGGCAGAACCCTTTCCCTTGAACTGCAGGACATCGACATGCACACCGACAAGATCCGTTCCGTCATCGCCAAGCACGCCCGCCTGTCGGTGGACGCCGCCACGCTGACCGAAGACAGCGACCTGTACGCCGCCGGGCTGACCTCGCTGACGACGGTCAACCTGATGCTGGCGCTCGAAGACGAGTTCGACATCGAGTTCTCCGACAAGATGCTCGGCCGCAAGACCTTCGAGAGCATCCGCTCGCTGTCCGAAGCCATCGAAGAACTCGTCAGCGCCTGAAGCGCTGCACTGCCGCCATCCCTGGCGACCTCCGCGTTTGGAACACACCATGCAACCCACCCGACTCAGCCCCCAACTGCCTGCCCTGCTCGAAGGGCTGCACGGCATCGGCCGCGACATCATCGCGCCGCACGCCGCCGAGGTGGACCGCGACGCGCGCTTTCCGCACGAGGCCTATGCGGCGCTGAAGCAGCAGAAGCTGCTGAGCTGCTACGTGCCGGTGGAGTACGGCGGCATGGGGTTGAACATCAGCGACCTGTCGCAGATCTGCGAGGTGCTGGGCCAGTACTGCGGCTCGACCGCGATGATCTTCGCGATGCACCAGATCCAGGTCGGCTGCATCGTGCACCACGCGCTCGACTCCGAGTTCTTCCGCGGCTATGCCCGCGAGATGGTCGAGCAGCAGTACCTGATCGCGTCGGCCACCACCGAGCTGGGCATCGGCGGCGACGTGCGCTCCAGCCTGTGCGCGGTGCAGGTGACCGGTGACCGCTTCACGCTCGAGAAGCAGACGCCGGTGATCTCGTACGGCGCCACCGCGGACGCGATCCTGGTGACTTGCCGCAAGTCGGAAGACGCGGCGCGCAACGACCAGGTGCAGGTGCTGGTGCGCAAGAGCGACTACGAGCTGACCAAGCTCTCGGGCTGGGACACGCTGGGCTTCCGCGGCACCTGCAGCGAAGGCTTCGTGCTGAAGTCGCAAGGGCGAGTGGAGCAGATCCTGCCGCAGCCGTACGCCGACATCCACCGCCGCACGATGCACCCGTTCTCGCACGTCGTGTGGGCCTCGCTGTGGCTGGGCCTGTCGATCGACGCGGTGAGCCGCGCGCGCAGCGCGGTGCGGGCCGAAGCGCGCAAGAACCCGAGCGTGACGCCGATCTCGGCGACGCGCCTGGCGGAGCTCGACACGGTGCTGTTCTCGATGCGCGGCGGCGTCTACCAGACGCTGCGCGAGTACCACGACGTGCTGATCGCCAACGATCCCGAGGCCTACTCGGGCTTCAGCTTCGCGATCAATATCAACAACCTGAAGCTGACGGCCTCGCAGTTCGTGGTCGAGGTGGTCGGCAAGGCGATGCTGATCTGCGGCATCCAGGGCTACCGCAACGATTCGAAGCTGACGCTGGGCCGGCACCTGCGCGATGCGTATGGCGCGGCGCTGATGGTCAACAACGACCGCATCCTCGGGCAGAGCGCCACGATGCAGATCGTGCAACGCTGAAGAACCACAAGGATTCCTGCCATGTGCACCCAACACGACGATCCCTACAAGCAGTACCAGGCCGAGCTGATCGAGGCCGGCCTGCTGATCCCCTCGGGCGTGCGCGGCGTCTACGGCCGCAGCGGCACCTTCGAGAACATCATCGACCAGTTCGAAGGCCTGGTGACGCGCGAAGGTGCGTTCCAGAACGCCGAGGTGATGCGCTTTCCGCCGATCTTTCCGCGGGCCCACTACGCGCGCATCGACCACATCAACAACTTCCCGGACCTGATGGGCTCGGTGCACAGCTTCCTCGGTGGCGAGAAAGAACACCAGGCCATGCTCGGCAAGTTCGAGGCGAAGGAAGACTGGACCTCCTCGCTGACGCCGGCCGAAGTGATGCTGGTGCCGGCCGCCTGCTACCCGCTGTACCCGACGGCCACCGGCACGCTGACGGCGCAAGGCCGCGTCGTCGACCTGAAGACCTTCGTGTTCCGCCATGAGCCGTCGGACGATCCGGCGCGCATGCAGATCTTCCGCCAGCGCGAGTTCGTGCGCCTCGGCACCCCCGACCAGGCGCTGAACCACCGCAACGACTGGCTCGCGCGCGGCCAGGCCATCCTCGAATCGGTGGGCCTGCCGGTCAAGAAAGTGCTGGCCGACGATCCGTTCTTCGGGCGCGGCGCGCGCATCATGAAGGCCACGCAGCGCGAGCAGGACCTGAAGTACGAACTGGTGGTGCCGATCTGCAAGGAAGACAAGCCGACCGCGATCACCTCGTGCAACTACCACCTCGACCACTTCGGCATCTCGTTCGACATCCTGCAGGCCGACGGCACGCCGGCGCACACTGCCTGCATCGGCTTCGGGCTCGAACGCATCGCGCTCGCGCTGCTGAAGACGCACGGGTTCGACCCGAAGCGCTGGCCGCACGAGGTGCGCCAACAGCTTGCGATGGCTTGACGAGGGCCGCATGAAACGTGTCCTGCCGATCGAGCCGGCGAGCTTCCAGCGCCACCCGATCCACACCGCGCCGCGCACCTGGGCCGAGACCAACTGCTACGCCGACGTGCTGATCGAGCTGCTGCACGGGCTCGGCCACGACCCGGTGCCGGCGCTCGCGTTCACGCTCGGCGTCGACTTCGAAGGCGACCAGTGGACCTTCTTCAAGTTCCCCGATGGCGACCTGTACGACCTGTACGGCGTCGACATCCAGGAACTCGCGGTGTGGCGGCCGCTGGTCGACCACATCGAGGACCAGGTCGCGCAAGGCCGGCCGGTGCTGGTCGAGCTGGACTCGTGGTTCCTGCCGGACACCGCCGGCTCGGCCTACCGGCTCGCGCACACCAAGTCGACGGTGGGCGTCAATGCGATCGACGTGAAGGCGCGTCGCATGGACTACTTCCACAACCAGGGCTTCTACGCGCTGGCGGGTGACGACTTCCGCGACGTGTTCCAGCTCGATGGGCTGGTGCATGAGCGCATGCTGCCGCCGTACATCGAGTACCTGAAGGCGCGGCCGAACTTCACGCCGCCGACCGGCGCGGCACTCGTCGACGGCTCGCTCGCGCTGCTGCGCAAGCACCTGACGCGCGTGCCGGCGACCAACCCGTTCGAGCGCTTCAAGACGCAGTTCGCGAAAGACCTCGACTGGCTGATGCAGTCCGACATCGCGGTCTTCCACACCTATTCGTTCGCGACGCTGCGCCAGTACGGCGCCTGCTTCGAGCTGGCCGAGACCTACCTGCGCTGGCTCGCGGAGCAGGGTGTCGACGTGGGCAGTGCGGCCGACGACGTGTCGCAGATCTCGCAGACCGCGAAGGCCTTCCAGTTCCAGCTCGCGCGCTCGATGGCGCGCAAGAAGGCGCTCGACCTGTCGCCGATCGACGCGATGGGCGAGGCCTGGGCACGAGGCATCGGCGAGCTGCGTCGACAGCACGGGTGACGCACGCGGCCATGAACTCGGCGATCGCACTGGACAGCGGCTGGGAGATCGCCGCGGGTGCGGCTGAGGGCTTGGCCTGGGCGCCGGTGCGTGAACTCGGCACAGTAGGTGCGAGCCTGGGCGTCGAGCTTGACACGCCACATGGTCGCTACGACACGCAGGACTGGTGGTACCGCTGCCGCTTCAAGGCGCCTGCGCAGCGCAGCGGCGACCGCCAGCAACTGCGCTGCGACGGCCTCGCCGGCATCGCCGACGTGTGGCTGAATGACGAGCCGGTGCTGAGCACCCGCAACATGTTCACCACCGAGCGGGTCGACGTGACCGGCCGGCTGCGGCCCGACAACGAGCTGCGCATCCGCTTCCGCTCGCTCGACGCCGAACTCGCCGCGCGCAAGCCGCGCCCGCGCTGGAAGACCGCGCTGGTCGACGCGCAGAACCTGCGCTGGGTGCGCACCACGCTGCTCGGCCGCATCCCCGGCTGGACGCCGCCGATCCACCCGGTCGGCGTGTGGAAACCGGTGTGGCTGGAGACGGTGTCGCCGGGCGGCCTCGCATCGATCGACCTGCAGTGCGATGCCGCGGGTGGCGTGGCCCGGCTGCGGCTGAGCGCCACGCTGACGGCCGGCAGCGATGTGGCCGAGGCGCGCTTGCGCATCGGCGACCAGACTCATGCGCTCGCGCTCGACGGCGACACGCTGTCGGCCGATCTGCGGCTGCCCGATGTGCCGCTGTGGTGGCCGCACACGCACGGCGCGCCGGCATTGCACGACTGCGCGATCGAACTGCGCCAGGGCACGCAATGGCATTCGATCGACCGCGGCCGCATCGGTTTCCGTCAGGTCGAGGTGCGGCGGGACGACGGCCTGGTGCAGTTCCACGTCAACGGCTCGCCGGTGTTCTGCCGCGGCGCCTGCTGGACCACCGACGATTTCCTGCGCTTGCACGGCGACCCGGCGCAACTGCGCCGCACGCTGACGCTCGCGCGCGACGGCGGCCTGAACATGCTGCGCATCGGCGGCACGATGACCTACGAGTCCGACGCGTTCTACGCGCTGTGCGACGAGCTCGGCATCCTGGTGTGGCAGGACTTCATGTTCGCCAACATGGACTACCCGGTTGCCGACGAAGCCTTCCGCGCCGAGATCGAGCGTGAGGCCGCGCAGCAGCTCCAGCGCCTGCAGGCGCACCCGTGCATCGCCGCGTACTGCGGCGGCAGCGAGGTCGAGCAGCAGGCCGCGATGCTCGGCCTGCCGGCCTCGGAGTGGAGCAACGATTTCTTCAGCGAGACGCTGCCGGCGCGCTGCGCGAGCCGCCATGCCGGCGTGCCGTACTTCCGCTCGTCGCCGTGCGAGGGCGCACTGCCCTTCCACGTGGGCGTCGGCATCTCGCACTACTACGGGGTCGGCGCCTACCGACGCCCGGTCAGCGACGCGAAGCACGCGGGCGTCAAGTTCACGACCGAGTGCCTCGGCTTCTCGCACGTGCCCGAGCCCGAGACCATCGAGCTGATGGGCGGCCACCCGACGATCGCGCCGCACCACCCGCTGTGGAAGCAGCGCCAGCCGCGCGACAACGGCGCCGGCTGGGATTTCGAGGACATCCGCGACCACTACCTGCGCGAGCTCACCGGGCTCGATCCGGTCGCGCTGCGCAGCACCGACATCGCGCGCTACCTCGCGATCTCGCGCGCGGTGACCGGCGAGGTGCTGAAGCGCGTGTTCGCCGAATGGCGCGCACCGGGCAGCGCCTGCGGCGGCGGCCTGGTCTGGTTCCTGAAGGACCTGTGGCCGGGCGCCGGCTGGGGCCTGATCGACAGCACCGGCCGGCCGAAGGCGGTGTACTGGGCGCTGAAGCGCGCCTGGGCGCCGCGCACCGTGCTGATCACCGACGGCGGGCTCGACGGGCTGCAGCTGCAGGTGCACAACGAGGGTGTCGCGCCGTTCGCGGGCAGCGTCGAGTTCGCGCTGTACCAGGACGGCCAGGTGCGCACCGCCGGCGGCAGCATCGGCGTGATGCTGGCCGCGAACGAGAGCCTCGCGCTGCAGGCCGATGCACTGGTCGGCCACTTCGCCGACACCGCGTATGCGTACCGCTTCGGGCCGCCGCAGCATGACGTGGCGGTCGCGCGGCTGAAGAACGAAGCGGGTGAGACGCTGGCCGAGGACTTCCACTTTCCGCACGGGCTCAACCTGCCGCCGCAGCGCGCCGGTGCACTGGCCGCGCAGGCACGGCGCCTCGACGGCGGCAGCGTCGAGGTGGTGCTGGAGAGCACCGCGCTCATCCACGCGCTGCACGTCGAATGCGACGGCTACTCGGTGGACGACTTGCATTTCCACCTGGCGCCGCAGTCGCGCCGCACGCTGCGCTTTCGTCCGCTGGACGCCGCGCCGCGCAAGTTCAAGGCGCACCTCGGTGCGCTGAACCTGCGAGAGACGGTGACCGTCCGTGCGGACTGACGACATCCCGCTGCAGCCGGACGCCGCGCGGCGCCCCGAGGTGAGGCGCGAGCCGCTGATGCTCGGCAGCGCCGAGCAGCCGCTGTTCGGCTGGTACCACGTGGCCGATGCGGTGCCGCGCCGCGACGCGGTCGTCGTGATCTGCAACCCGATGGGCTACGAGTACGCGCACGGCCACCGCTCGCTGCGCCACCTGGCCGACGACCTCGCGCGCTCCGGCGTGCCGGCGCTGCGCTTCGACTACCACGGCACCGGCGATTCGCCGGGGCTGGAGACCGACGCCGGCCGGCTGCAGCGCTGGCAGGACGATGTGCATGCGGCGATCGCCGCCGCGCAGTCGCTCAGCGGCAGCGCGCGCGTCGGGCTGCTCGGCGTGCGGCTGGGCGCGACGCTCGCGGCGCTGGTCGCCGCGCAGCGCGAGGTCGACTGGCTGGTGCTGTGGAACGTGTGTGCCTCGGGCCGGCGCCATGTGCGCGAGATGCAGGCGCTCGACATGGCGGCCGGCGGCGGGCAGCGGCCGGTGAGTGCGCCGCTGGAGCCGGCGGGCTTCCTGATGAGCCGCGAGACGCAGGAGGCCGTGAAGGCCGTGCAACTGACGCGCGAGGCGTTGCGCGTCAGCGGCCGCGCGCTGCTGGTCGCGCGCGACGACCTGATCGGCGAGGAAGACGCGTTGCGCGAGCACCTGCTGACGCTCGGCATCGCGACCGATGCGATCGCCTGCGCCGGCTATGCCGACATGATGGCCGAGCCGGTGCACACCGTCGTGCCGCGCCAGGCGCTCGACAGCATCGTGCAGTGGATGGTGGCGCAGACGGCGCCGCGTGAGGCGGCGGTGCCGCTGTTGCCGTCACCGGAGGGGGCGACGCAGGCGCGCTTCACGCATGCGACGGCCGATGGCCGCACGGTGGCGCTGACCGAAACGCTGTGCGCGCTCGGCACCGAGGGGCAGCTGTTCGGGCTGCATGTGCAGGCCGATGCGGAGGTCGGTGTTTCCAATTCGACGCGGCCGATGGTCGTGCTGTTCAACTCCGGCACGGTGCACCACGTCGGCCCGAACCGGCTGTACGTGATGCTTGCGCGCGAGCTGGCCGCGCTCGGTTTCCCGACGGTGCGCTGCGACCTGGAGGGCCTGGGCGACAGCGTGCAGCGCGGAGCGGGTCGCGAGAACCATCCTTACCCGGACAGTGCGGTGCCCGATGCGCAGCAGGTGCTGCACAGCCTGCGCGAGCGTTTCGGCGTGCGCGAGTTCGTGCTGATGGGCTTGTGCTCGGGCGCGTACACCGCGTTCCAGACCGGGCTGGTCGAGCAGGCGGCGCAGATCAGCGAGCTGGTGCTGATCAACCCGCTGACCTGGCGCTGGGTCGAGGGCGATGCGGTCGACACGAAGCACTTCTCGGCGGTGGCGCACTACAAGGGCACGATGCGCCGGCTCGACAGCTGGAAGAAGCTGCTGCGCGGGCAGGTGAACCTGGTCTACCTCGCGGGGGTGGTGCTGTCGCACCTGCGCAAGCAGGTGGCCTCGCGCGTGAGCGCGATCACCGAGCTGCTGTTCCCGTCGCGCGGGCCGTTGCTGTCACGGCAGCTGCGGCAGCTGTTCGCGGCGAAGCGGCACGTGACCTTGATCGTGTCGTCGGGCGACCCCGGCTGGGACATGCTGCAGGACGGTGCGCGCCAGACGGCGCGGCGCGCGATCAAGAACGGCGATCTCGCGCTGGAGTTCATCGACGAGGCCGACCACACGTTCTCGCGCGAAGCGGCAAGGCGGCGCGTGGTGGCGGCGATCGGAAGACGGCTGACGGCCCGCTCGGGCTGACAAACTCCCCGTTCGGGCTGAGCCTGTCGAAGCCGGCGAGCCACCAATCCGTTCGGGTTGAGCCTGTCGAAACCGGCGAGCGGCACGGCGTTTCGACAAGCTCAACGCGACCCTTCGACAGGCTCAGGGCGAGCGGAAATGGGCTTCGACAGGCTCAGCCCGAACGGGAATCAAGTCGGCCCGAACGGCGTATCACTCGAACCCGCGCGGATTCCCGCTCTGCCACCGCCACGCATCCACGCACATCGCGTCGATGTCGCGCGTCGCCGACCACCCGAGCAGCTCGCGCGCCTTCGACGGATCCGCATAGCAGGCCGCCACATCCCCCGGCCGGCGCGGCACGATGCGGTACGGAACCGCCTTGCCGCTGGCCCGCTCGAAGGCCTTCACCACCTCCAGCACGCTGTAGCCGCGCCCTGTCCCGAGGTTGACCGTCAGCGACTTCTGCTGCGCCAGCAGGTAGCGCAGCGCCGCCACATGCCCGTCGGCCAGGTCCATCACATGGATGTAGTCGCGCACGCCGGTGCCGTCGGGCGTGTCGTAGTCGTCGCCGAACACCTGCAGGAACTCGCGCTGGCCGACCGCCACCTGCGCCACGTACGGCATCAGGTTGTTCGGCACGCCGCGCGGGTCTTCGCCGATGCGCCCGCTCGGGTGTGCGCCCACCGGGTTGAAGTAGCGCAGGAACGCGATCTGCCAGGCCGCGTCGCAGCGCGCCAGCTCGCGCAGCAACTCTTCGCCGAGCAGCTTGGTGGTGCCATAGGGGTTGGTGGCCGACAGCGCCGAATCCTCCGTGATCGGCAGCCGCTCGGGCTGGCCGTAGACGGTGGCCGACGAGCTGAACACCAGCCGCTTGCAACCGTGGTCCTGCATCACCTGCGCCACATTGATCAGCCCGCCGATGTTGTTGCGGTAGTACTCCAGCGGCTTCTGCGCCGATTCGCCGACCGCCTTGTGCGCCGCGAAATGCACCACCGCGTCGATGCGGTGCTGGCGGAACACCGCGTCCATCGCCGCGCGCTCGCAGACATCGGCCTCGATGAACACCGGCGTGCGGCCGCCCAGTTCGGCCAGCCGGTCCAGCACGATGCGTGAACTGTTCGCGAAGTTGTCGACGCCGACCACGTCGAAGCCGGCAGCCTGCAGCGCAAGCCAGGTGTGGGAGGCGATGTAGCCGGTGGCACCGGTCAGCAGGATCGTGGGCATGGGATCGTTCGTTCTGCGCAGGGCGACGGATCATAGGTTGCAGGGGCCGCGGCGAGAGCCCCCGGGATGGAGGGCACCGGTGCCGCCACCTACAATCCCGCGCATGCTGAATGCCTTCTTCGCGTCGCTAGGCGCCGGTGCGCTGGAGCGCATCACCCTGTTGCTCAACCACGTGATCGCGTCCGAGACCGTCGCGACCGATCGCCTCAAGCCGCACGCCGGCCGCAGCGTGCAGCTCACGCTGACCGGCTGGCCGTCGATGCTGCCGGCACCGCCGCAGATCGCGTTCCGCGTGACGCCGGCCGGGCTGCTCGAATGGTGCGGCGAGGAGCCGCCCGCCAACCCCGACCTCCGATTGACCCTCGACGCCTCGAACCCGGCGCGGCTGGCCGCCCAGTGGTTCAGCGGCGTGCGCCCGAAGGTCGGCATCGAGGGCGATTCGGCCTTCGCCGCCGACGTCAGCTGGCTGATCGACAACCTGCGCTGGGACCTGCAGGACGACCTGGCCAAGATCATCGGCCCGGCCCCCGCGCACGAGCTGTCGCGTTTCGCCGCGATGGTGGCCGGCGGCCTGCGCGAGGCGGTGCACGTGCTGCAGAGCCTGGTCAATCGCAACGGGGGCGGCACCCCCCGATGAGGCACCTGCTTCGCCTGCTGTTCATCGGCTTCATCGTCCTGCGCTACGGGCTCGACGAACTCGCACTCTCGGGCTTCCGCCAGCGCTGGGTGCGGCTGCTGGTGCGCGTGATGACGCTCGGCCGCCGGCTGCATGCGCCGCGCGGCGTGCGGCTGCGCGAGGCGCTGGAGCGGCTCGGGCCCATCTTCGTCAAGTTCGGCCAGGTGCTGTCGACCCGGCGCGACCTGCTGCCCGACGACCTGGCCGACGAGCTGGCCCGGCTGCAGGACAACGTGCCGCCGTTCCCGGCCGTGCTGGCGCGCCAGCTGGTCGAGCGGGCCTACGGCCGGCCGATCGAGGACATCTTCGCGAGCTTCGAGGCCGAGCCGGTGGCCAGCGCGTCGATCGCGCAGGTGCACTTCGCGACGCTGAAGAGCGGCCGCCAGGTCGCGGTGAAGGTGCTGCGCCCCGGCATGCTCGCGGTGATCGAGGACGACCTGACGCTGCTGCGCAGCATCGCGCGCTGGATCGAGCGCCTGTCGTCGGACGGCAAGCGCCTGAAGCCGCGCGAGGTGGTGGCCGAGTTCGACAACTACCTGCACGACGAGCTCGACCTGGTGCGCGAGGCCGCCAACGCCGCGCAGCTGCGCCGCAACATGCAGGGCCTGAACCTGGTGCTGGTGCCCGAGATGGTGTGGGACCTGTGCACCACCAGCGTGATCGTGATGGAGCGCATGTACGGCGTGCCGATCAGCCAGTCGCAGCGGCTGCGCGATGCCGGCGTCGACATCCCGAAGCTCGCGCGCGACGGCGTGACCATCTTCTTCACGCAGGTGTTCCGCGACGGCTTCTTCCATGCCGACATGCACCCCGGCAACATCCAGGTGAGCCTCGACCCGAAGACCTTCGGGCACTACATCGCGCTCGATTTCGGCATCGTCGGCACGCTGACCGAGTTCGACAAGGACTACCTCGCGCAGAACTTCATCGCGTTCTTCCGCCGCGACTACAAGCGCGTCGCCGAGCTGCACGTGGAGTCGGGCTGGGTGCCGTCGACCACGCGGGTGGACGAACTCGAAGGCGCGATCCGCGCGGTCTGCGAGCCGCACTTCGACCGGCCGCTGAAAGACATCTCGCTGGGCCAGGTGCTGCTGCGGCTGTTCCAGACCTCGCGCCGCTTCAATGTGGAGATCCAGCCGCAGCTGGTGCTGCTGCAGAAGACGCTGCTGAACGTCGAGGGCCTGGGCCGCCAGCTCGACCCCGAACTCGACCTGTGGAACACCGCCAAGCCTTTCCTCGAGCGCTGGATGAACCAGCAGGTCGGCTGGCGCGGGCTGCTGCAGAACCTGAAGAAAGAGGCGCCGCGCTACGTGCAGCTGCTGCCCGAGCTGCCGCGCCTGCTGCACCACGCGCTGCAGCAGCCGCGCGGCACCGAGCCGAGGCTGCTCGAGGCGGTGCTCGCTGAGCAGCGGCGCACCAACCGGCTGCTGCGGGCGATCATCTACGGGGCGGTGGGGTTCGTGCTCGGCCTGGTCGCGACGCAGGTGATGACGCACTGGCGGTAACCCGGGTCCCGGATGCCATCCGGGCCCGGCACTTGCATGGATAATCTCGCCCGCCTCCAACCCCGCGCCGCGCGCCCAGGTCGATGAACACCACCCTGATTTCCTTCGTCGTGCTGTATCTGCTGGGAACCCTGGGCCTGGGCGTCTGGGCCGGCACGCGCATCAAGACCACCCGCGATTTCGCGATCGCCGGCCGCAGCCTGCCGCTGATCATGGTGGTCACCACCACCTTCGCCACCTGGTTCGGCGCCGAAACCGTGATGGGCATCCCGGCCAAGTTCGTGCAAAGCGGCCTCGGGGCCATCGTCGAAGACCCGTTCGGCGCCGGTACCTGCCTGGTCCTGGTCGGCCTGTTCTTCGCGACCAAGCTCTACAAGCAGAACCTGCTGACCATCGGCGACTTCTATCGCAAGCGCTACGGCAAGGGCGTCGAGGTGTTCTGCTCGCTGGCCATCATCCTGAGCTACCTCGGCTGGGTGGCGGCGCAGATCACCGCGCTGGGCGTGGTCTTCTCGGTGCTCACCAACGGCGCCATGTCCGAAACCGCCGGCATGATCGTCGGCACGCTCGCGGTGCTGATCTACGTGGTGGTGGGCGGCTTCCTGGCGGTGGCCTGGACCGATTTCATCCAGATGATCGTGCTGGTGATCGGCCTGAGCGTCATCGCGGTGTTCGCGAGCGACCTGGCCGGCGGCACCGACAAGGTGTTCGCGCTCGCGCAGCAAAAGGAGCTGTGGCACTTCCTGCCGGCGCCCAGCTTCACCGAGATCGCGATGTTCGTCGGGGCGGGCCTCACGATGATGCTGGGCAGCATTCCGCAGCAGGACGTGTTCCAGCGCGTGATGTCGGCCCGCAGCGCCGAGACCGCCCGCAACGGCGCGGTGATCGGCGGCGTCAGCTACATCCTGTTCGCGTTCGTGCCGATGTTCATCGTCGCCTGCGCCGTCATCGTGATGGGCGAGAACGCGCTCGACCTCGCGAAGAACGACTACCAGCGGCTGCTGCCGGTGTTCGTGCTGACCAAGATGCCGCTGCTGATGCAGATCCTGTTCTTCGGCGCGCTGCTGTCGGCCATCAAGAGCACGTCGTCGGCCACGCTGCTGGCGCCCAGCACCAGCTTCGTCGAGAACATCCTGAAGAACCTGCGCCCCGGCATGAAAGACCGCGAGCAGCTGTTCGCGATGCGCTGCACCATCGTCGTGTTCGCCGCGCTGGTGCTGGCCTACGCGATCGCGATGAAGGGCACGCCGATCTACGACCTGGTCTCGGCGGCCTACCAGATCACGCTGGTCGGCGCCTTCGTGCCGCTGGTGATGGGGCTGTACTGGAAGCGCTCGACGACGCAGGGCGCCATCGTGTCGCTCGGCGCCGGCATCGCGGTGTGGCTGGTGTTCTTCCCGCAGATCTCCAGCTGGGGCGAGCACTTTCCGGGGCAGCTGGCCGGCCTGATCGCCGCGTTTGCGGGCATGATCGTGGGTTCGCTGGCACCCCAGGTGCTGCAGAACCGGAGCGAGCCGCGCCACCACATGGCGGGCTCGAACGGCTGAGCGCCGGGGTCTGCCAGCGCGGGCCCCGAGGGCAAAGCCGGGGCCACCTATAATTTCGTGTTTTGAATCAAAGGCTTAGCCATGCCTATCTACGCCTACCGGTGTGCGGCCTGCGGCCACGCCAAGGACGTCCTGCAAAAGATCTCCGACCCCGTGCTCACCGTGTGCCCGAACTGCGGGGCCGAGGCCTTCCAGAAACAGGTCACCGCCGCCGGCTTCCAGCTGAAGGGCTCGGGCTGGTACGTCACCGACTTCCGCAACGGATCGACCCCGCCGGCCAGCGGTGCTGCCGCGTCCGGTGGTGACAGCAAGGCGGCCGACACCGGCACCGCCAAGACCGAAGGCGCCGCCGCGCCGAAGGCCGATGCTCCCGCCGCGGCGCCGCCGGCGGCCACGCCCGCCGCCCCGCCGAAGCCCCAAGGAACCCAGTGAAGAAATACCTGATCGCCGGCCTGCTGGTCTGGCTGCCGCTGGCCGTGACCATCTGGGTGCTGCACTCGGTGCTGGGCCTGCTCGACGACGTGTTCGGCAGCCTGGTCTCGGCCTCGCAGGCGGTGCTGCCCGAGGCCGCGCGCCAGCCGCTGACCGACCTGCGCAACATCCCGGGCCTGGGCATCGTGCTGCTGATCGCCGGGCTGCTGCTCACCGGCATGTTCGCCGCCAACATGTTCGGCCAGTGGTGGCTGACGCAGGCGCACCGGCTGCTCAACCACATCCCGATCGTCAAGTCGATCTACAGCTCGGTGAAGCAGGTCTCGGACACGCTGTTCTCGAGCAGCGGCAATGCCTTTCGCGAAGCCGTGCTGGTGCAGTACCCGCGCACCGGGTCGTGGACCATCGCGTTCGTCACCGGCCGCCCCGGCGGCGAGGCGGCCACGCACCTGAGCGGCGACTACCTCAGCGTCTACGTGCCGACCACGCCAAACCCGACCTCGGGCTTCTTTTTGATGGTGCCGCGCGCCGACGTGGTGGTGCTCGCAATGAGCGTCGACGAAGCGCTGAAGTACGTGATCTCGATGGGCGTGGTGGCGCCGCCGATGCCCACGCCGCCGCTGGTGATGTCGCAAGGGACGCCGCAAGGAGCGCCGCAAGAGACGCCCCCGGACGAGCCGCGAAATCAGACCGGTTGAGCGCCTGGCAGCCGCTCAACCGGTGCGCACCCCGCGGGGCTTGCAAGCGCGCCCGCCAACGCCTACCACCTTGATGATGCCGACGCGCGCTGCGCGCAGCGCGCCGGCCACGATGACCGATTCCGGAGAAGACACATGAGAACAACGTATTGCGGCCTCGTCAGCGAGGCACTGATGGGCCAGACCGTCACCCTGATGGGCTGGGCCCACCGCCGCCGCGACCATGGCGGCGTGATCTTCATCGACCTGCGCGATCGCGAAGGCCTGGTGCAACTGGTATGCGACCCCGACCGCGCCGAGATGTTCAAGGCGGCCGAGGGCGTGCGCAACGAGTTCTGCCTGAAGATCGTCGGCAAGGTGCGCCCGCGCCCGGCCGGCACCGAGAACAGCAACCTCACCAGCGGCAAGATCGAGATCCTGTGCCATGAGCTCGAGGTGCTGAACCCGAGTGTCACGCCGCCGTTCCAGATCGACGACGACAACCTGTCGGAGACCACGCGCCTGACGCACCGCGTGCTCGACCTGCGCCGCCCGGCGATGCAGAAAAACCTGATCCTGCGCTACCGCGTGGCGATGGAGGTGCGCAAGTTCCTCGATGCCAACGGCTTCATCGACATCGAGACCCCGATGCTGACGAAGAGCACGCCCGAAGGCGCGCGCGACTACCTGGTGCCGAGCCGCGTCAACGAAGGCATGTTCTTCGCGCTGCCGCAGAGTCCGCAGCTCTTCAAGCAGCTGCTGATGGTGTCGGGCTTCGACCGCTACTACCAGATCACCAAGTGCTTCCGCGACGAAGACCTGCGTGCCGACCGCCAGCCGGAATTCACGCAGATCGACATCGAGACGAGCTTCCTGACCGAGGAAGAGATCCGCGGCATGTTCGAGGGGATGATCCGCAACGTCTTCCGCACCACCATCGGCGTGGAGCTGCCGGTGTACCCGGTGATGACGTATGCCGACGCGATGTTCCGCTTCGGCTCCGACAAGCCCGACCTGCGCGTGAAGCTCGAGTTCACCGAACTCACCGAGCTGATGAAGGACGTCGACTTCAAGGTGTTCTCGGCGCCGGCCAACGCGGTCGACGGCCGCGTGGTGGCGCTGCGCGTGCCGGGTGGCGGCGAGATGAGCCGCGGCGAGATCGATGCGTACACCGATTTCGTGAAGATCTACGGTGCCAAGGGCCTGGCCTGGATCAAGGTGAACGACGCCGGCAAGGGCCGCGAAGGCCTGCAGAGCCCGATCGTGAAGAACCTGCACGACGCGGCGATCACCGCGATCATCGCGCGCACCGGCGCGCGCAACGGCGACCTGATCTTCTTCGGTGCCGACAAGGCCAAGGTCGTCAACGACGCGATCGGCGGGCTGCGCGTGAAGATCGGCCTCAGCGAGTTCGGCAAGAAGAACGGCCTGTTCGAAGACAAGTGGGCACCGCTGTGGGTGGTCGATTTCCCGATGTTCGAGTACGACGACGACGGCGAGCGCTGGAACGCGGTGCACCACCCGTTCACCGCGCCGAAGGACGGCCATGAAAACTACATGGACACCGACCCGGGCAAGTGCATCGCCAAGGCCTACGACATGGTGCTCAACGGCTGGGAACTGGGCGGCGGCTCGATCCGCATCCACCGCGCCGAGGTGCAGAGCAAGGTCTTCAGCGCGCTGAAGATCGGGCCGGAAGAGGCGCAGCTGAAGTTCGGCTTTTTGCTCGACGCGCTGCAGTACGGCGCGCCGCCGCACGGTGGCCTGGCCTTCGGGCTCGACCGCCTGGTGACGCTGATGACCAAGGCCGAATCGATCCGCGACGTGATCGCGTTCCCGAAGACGCAGCGCGCGCAGGATCTGCTGACGCATGCGCCGAGCCCGGTGGATGAGAAGCAACTGCGGGAGCTGCACATCCGGCTGAGGAATCCGCAGGCGACGCAGGCGGGATGAGCAAAGGGTGCGGCCCCGGAGGGCCGCGCCGCTATTCCGGGCAACTTTCCCATCCGCTCCCGAAGCCGCTTTCGCCAGAGGTTTTTCGCGTCAGCGTGGTGGTGGGGCCATCGCCCACGGCATTGGAGGCGTACACGGTCATGGAGTATTCCGTGTCGTAGGCGAGGCCCGTGAACGTGGTCTGTCCCGGTGTCGTCGTGCCGTAGGTCTTGACCAGGGCGCCACTGGCGTTGTTGACCTGGAGCTTCGCGACGTACCCCGTGACGGCGGCTGCGCCGTTGTAGGTTGGTGCAGAGAACTTGAGCACGATACGGTTTCTGCTGCAGACGTAGGCGCTGACCGACGTCACAACGCTTGGCTGAGTCTTCGCCGTCAACGCAACGCCACCAGCTGCAGCGCTGTCGCCGCCGACGTTGTGAGCCGTTGCCCAGCAGCTGTAGCTGACGTTGTTGGCCAGCCCGGCAAGGGTCGCCGGGCCCGCTGCCGCCAGCGTGACCGGCGTGACGCCGGCCTGGCCGGCGGCGGCGCAGCCGAGGTCATAGCGGCTGATGGCTCGGCCGCCGTTCGATGCCGGCGCCGTCACCGTGAGCTTCAGTTTGGCATTCGCTGCGGACGAATAGTCACTTGCCGTCGCGTCGGTGACGAGCGCGGGCGGGCCGATCACGCTGACGGTGAGACCCGGTGCGTCGGGTAGCGTGTACGGGCTCAGCTGCAGCTCGGCCGACGGAGAACTTGCCGCTGAATGGCTGTTCTTCGCCGTGACGCTGCACCGGTAGGTCGCGCCGTTCGTGAGTGGCGACACGACGATCGGACTCGCGCTGCCGCTGACGATCTTCTGGTCGACCGCGTTGGCGATGTTGGTGCAACTGGCGTTGTAGATCAGGCTGCTGCTTGTGTCGCCGGTGGACGAGGAAGCAGCGAAGGCGACTGTCACCGCCTGGTTTCCGACGGAGCTTCCGTTGCCTTCGCTCAGCACGGTGGGGGTGGTCGGTGCCGTGTACGGTGTGGCGCTGGCGTTGACGGAGGCCGAACTCCTGCTGTTGGTGGCGACGGCGGTGCAGGTGTAGCTGCTGCCGTTGGCGAGCCCGGTCAGCGAGACGATGAACGGGTCTGTGTCGGTGGCGACGGTGGCCGTGATGCCGGCGCTGGTGCTGGTGTTCTTGCAGCTCGCCGAGTAGGCCGTGTCGGCACCGTTGCCGGCCGGCTTGCCGAACTTGAAAGTCAGTGCGCCGTCGCCGATGACGGTGTTGCCGGCGGCATAGGTCGGTGCGGCAGGTGCCTTGTTCGGCGTGGCACTGGCGCTGGCAGACACCGAGCCCTTGCTGTTGGTGGCAGTGGCTGTGCAGGTGTAGCTGATGCCGGTGAGCAGGCCGGTGAGCGATGCGGAGAATGGGTTCGCCGCGAGGTTCAGGCCGCTTGGCGACACCGGAGTCTGTGTCGCAGTCTGCTTGCACGCCACCGCGTAGCTGACGTCGCTCAGATTGGCGGCCGGCTTGCCGAACTTGAAAGTCAATGCGCCATCGCCGATGACGGTGTCACCCAGCGTGAAGGTCGGTGCGATGGGCAGCGATGCATTGGGGGTCGCAACGAGGCTGGCCGTGCTGCTTCCGGCACCGTTGGTGGCCATCAACGCGCAGCTGTAGCTGACGCCGTTGCTCAAGCCGACAACGATGATGGAGCGGCTGCCGGTGCTCTCGGCAAGGACGGACTTGCTCGTACCGTTGCTGTCGCTGCAACGGGCGGCATAGCCGGAGATGTCGCCGCCGCCGTCGCTCGCGGGCGCACTGAAGCTGAGCGTCACGCTGCCGTCGCCCGGCTGGGCGGCGAGCCCCTGGACGGGATCCGGAATGGTCAGCGGCCTGACGGGCAGCGCGTTCGAACTTTCGCTGCTTCCGACGGCGTTGGTGGCCGTGAGCGTGCACGCGTAGCGCGTGCCGTTCGTCAGTCCGTCGACCGTGATCGGCGAAGCCGTGCCCGAAGCGGGGTGAAGGTCGCAGCTCGCGTCGTAGCGGATGATCGGCGAGCCGTTGTCCGAGCGCGGCGTGAACCGCAGCACGGCGGACGCATTCGCGGGCTCTGCATACAACAACTCCGGCGCCTGCGGCACGGCGGGTCGCGGCGTGACGTCCAGGCTCAGCGACGGCAGGCTGTCGCCACTCGCGTTGCGTGCCGTGACGCTGCAGTCGTAGAGGCGACCATTGGAGAGGCCGCCGACGGTGATCGGCGAACCTGCGCTCGTGGTGCTGAAGCTGGCCTTCGGCAGATCGCGTGTCGTGCAGGCGGCGGTGTACGAGAGGATGGACGCGTCCGGGGCATTCGGCGCGAAGTTCACGATCGCCAGCGCGTTGCCGGCAGTCACGCTGGCGAGCGAGGGTGCGGCAGGCACCGGATCGACGCCCGGGATCGGCGTGCCGGTCGACAGCACGGGCGTGACCTGCATCGCCGGCGTCGATGCCGGGCCGCTGCCGGCCGCGTTGCTGGCGGTGACGCTGCAGCTGTACGTGCTGTCGTTCGCCAGACCGGCGATGACCACCGTGCCTGCGGTGGCGGTATCGACGCTGGCTTCATGCAGTCCGGCCACGCACCGCACCTGATATGCCGTGATGGTCGCCCCGCCGTTCCACGAGGGTGCATCGAACGACACGGTGGCAGCGCCGCTGCCGGGCGTCGCCGAGATCCCCCGTGGTGCATCCGGCACCGTTCGCGGTGTGGCCGTCACGCCGGCAGACGCGTCGCTCGCGCCGGCGGCGGTGTTGGTCGTCACGCTGCAGGCATAGGGCATGCCGTTCTGCAATCCCGGGACGAACACCGGCGAAGCGCTGGACTCGGCTGTCACCACGACACCGGTCGCCGAACACGTCGCGCGGTAGGTTGCCAGCGGGGCCATGCCGGCAGGGGGCTCGAAGCTCACCGACAGGGCGCCGTCTGATGGTGCAGCGCCGAGGATGGTCGGCGTGTCGGGGCGGGTGGCTGGCGGTGCATCGGGTGCTGCCGGGATCACCTCGACCTGCACCGAAGCCGGGCTGTCGCCGACGCTGTTCGTTGCGACGACGCTGCATGCATAGCGCTGGCCGTTGCCCAACCCCGGGACGGTGATGGGGCTGGCCGTGCCGGTGCTGTAGGCGTTGAGTTCGGTTCCCTGGCACGTGACGGTGTACGACGACACCGTAGCGACGGGCGCCGAAAAGCTGACGATGACCGACGCATCGGCGCCCGTGGCCTGCACGTCGGTGGGTGCAGCGGGTACCTGCGAAACCGGGGCGGCCGCGGTGGGTGTCACCTGGACCGGCTGTGAGGTCGCGCTGGCGCCGCTGGCATCGGTGGCGGCCACGGTGCACGAATAGGCGAGATCGTTGGTCAGGCCGGTGACCTGCATCTGTTCGGTGCCGGTTGCGTGCGACACCATGCTGACCGTCACCTGTGAGTTGTCAGCGCTGCAACTGACGTGGAAGAGCAGGTCGGTCCGCGGCACGGTGACGGTGAAACTCAGCGTCGCCGAGGCATCGCCCGGGATGGCCTGCAGGTTGAGCGGTGCGCTCAGGCTCGCATCACCGACAGCCCCGTCTGCACTGCCGTCGCCTCCGCAAGCCGCCAGCAGCATCAGGGGGAAGCCAAGCCATGGCGCAAGGGTGCGAGCTGGAGAAAGCGATGCTGTGGTCATGTCCGATCCCTGGGTTGCGGAGGGATGCGAGCTTGGCGGTCAAATATGGAGACTCTGTGCAGACGGCGGTGTGACAGCGTTGGCGATGCCCGATCGCGCGCAGGACCTGCTGACGCATGCGCCGAGCCCGGTGGATGAGAAGCAGCTGCGGGAGCTGCACATCCGGTTGAGGAATCCGCAGGCGACGCAGGCGGGGTGAATGAAAAACACCGCCGGGGAGGGCGGTGTCCTGGATGGCGTGCTGCGGTTACTCTCGTGCAGAGAATGTGCGGAACTGACTCACAACGACGGGACCGACGTCAGCGCAGACGACAAGCTGCTGACGCCGAGCGAGTTGGTGACCTTCAACGAGCAGAGGTAGCTGCCTGAGGACACTGTCAGCGACAGATGGGCCGTCATCGCCGTTCCGGAGGTGGCGAACGGAGCGGTCGTGTTTCCATTGCCGCAGGTGAGCCAGGCAGTCTGCAGCGTGCCGCCACCGTTGACGGCGCTGCTGGCGACGGACTCGATGCGAACGTCCGCGACGATCTTCCCGCTGGTGGGGGAGTAGGTCGGTGCCTCCGGTGTCGCGGGGCGTCCCGGCGTCACCTGCATCGCCGCCGACGAGGGGCTGCTGCCAATGCCGTTGGTGGCCTTGACGCTGCACGACGCGGTCTGGTTGTTGGTCAGGCCGGTGAATCGGAACGGCGAGGCGGCAGTGCTCTTCTCTACGCCTTGGCAATTGACGGTGTAGGAACTGATGGCGTCTCCGCCGTTCGACGACGGCGCGGTGAACTCGATGTCGGCATAGGTGTTGCCGGGCGTGGCGGACGTGACCGTGGGGACCCCGGGGGCGGTCGGCATCGCGACCGACAGGTGAGGCGAGTACTCAGGCCCCGCAATGCCGCTGCTGTTGGTGGCGTACACCGTGCAGTCGTAGGTCGTTTCGTTGCTCAGGCCGGTGAACACAAGGCTCCCGGGCGAGACCCCGGTGCGGACCACCGGGCTGCTGCTCCCCGCGGCTGTGCAGGTGGCCGTGTAGCTCGCGATCGTGGCGTTGTTCGCGGGTGCGGAATACGTCAGCGTGATCTGGCTCTTCTGGGCGAGTGCGGTGGCGGTCAACGGCGGCAGCGGAACGATGCTCGGTGTCACGTTCGAGCCATAGATCGCCGACGGACCTGTTCCTGCAGCGTTCGATGCCTTGGCGCTGCAGCTGTAGCTCTTGCCATTGGTAAGACCCGTGACGTAGATCGGCGTGCTGAGCTGGTTGATCGTCTTGCTGTCCGACGCGTCGGTGGTCGAGGTGCAGGTGGCTGCATAGCTGCTGATGGCCGCGCCGCCGTTCGAAGCCGGGGCATCGAACGTGAACATGGCTTGGCCGTCCAGCGCCGTCACGCCGAGGTTCTGCACCGTGCCTGGCTTGGTGGCGGGGATGACCGGTGCCGAAGTGGACGCCGGGCCCGTTCCCTTGCTGTTGGTGGCCTTGACGCTGCAGGTGTAGAGCGTGCCATTGGTCAGCCCCGTCACGGTGATCGGGCTGGACGTGCCGTTCACCGGGACCGGGGTGCCGCCCGCGGCGGGGGTGCACGAGGCGGTGTACTGCGTGATGGCGTAGCCGCCGGTGGCGCCGGCTGTGAAGCTCACCGTGGCCGAGGCATTGCCGGAAAGCGCCGCCGCGCCGGCCGGGCTGGCCGGAACCCCCGTGGGTTGCACGACGGAACTCGCAAGCGACGTGGTGGTGCCCTTGGCGTTTGTCGCGCTGACGGTGCAGGTGTAGGAAATGGCGCTGGTGAGCCCGGTGACCGTCGCGGTCGTGGTGCTGCCGGCCTTCGTCACACCGGTGCTCGAACCGACCGGCGTGCAGGTGGCGGCATAGGTGGTGGCGAGATGGCCTTCGGAGCCGGCCGTGTACGTCAGGGTGATCTGGTAGTCGCCCACGCTTGCGGCGGGGGTCGACGGGGTGCCCGGCGCAGAGGTGGTGTAGGGCGTGCCCTTGTTGGCCCCCCCCATGGCCGTGCCCACGCTGTTGGTCGCCGTGCCATAGCAGGTGTATTCGGCGTCGTTGGTCAGTTGCTTGGCGACGACCGTGATGGTCGTGGCGCCCTTGGTGACGACGACATTGGAAACCGGTGGCCCTGCATCCCGTTGGCAAACCGCCCCATAGGTGACATCGGACGTGTTGGTCGGCTTGCTGAACACGAACGTCAGTTGGCCGTCTGCTGGCGTGGTCGACACCGCGACGTCGGGAGGCTGCGGGAGACTGGCGTTCGGTTCCTTGTACGAGGTACCGGTTTTACTGGAGCCGACGTTGTTCGTGGCCGTGACGTAGCAGCCGTAGGTTGTGCCGTTGGTCAGGCCGGGGACGATGAGCGCGTCCGTCGACGTCTGCAGTACGGTGGTGAAGACCGTCGCGGAGCCGGCTGTCGAGCAAAAGCCCTGGTACGCCACGTCGGACAGGTTGTTGTTCGATGTGAAGTACAGGGCCAGCTGCCGGTCGGCGACGCCGATGCTGGTGAGCGTCGGTGAATTCGGCGTACCGGCGTTCGGAATGCCGATCGTCAGCATGCTGTCGCTGGAACCCTTGCTGTTGGTCGCCGTGACGTAGCACGAGTAGGCCTGGCCATTGGTGAGGGCGGTCACCGTCTGCGGGCTGGTGCTGCCGGTCGAGCCGTTGCCGGCGGCCTTGTTGTTGATGAGGCAGGTGGCGGTGTACAGGACATCGCCCAGATTGGCCGTCGGCGGGGTGAAGCGCAGCGTCAGCTGCGCGTTGCCGGTGGTCGCGCCGACGCCGGTAGGAGCCGTCGGCTTGCTCGCATTGGGCACCTTCTTGACGACGGTGCTGGTGCTGCCGGCGCTGTTGGTGACGGTGATCGTGCAGGTGTAGCTCGAACTGTTGGTGAGGTCGCTGACGACGTAGGTGCCGTTGCCGGCCGATGTGCCGGGGCTCACCGCTGCCGTGTCGTCGTTCTTGCAGCTCACCGAGGTCGTGGTGTCGGCACTGTTGCCGGACGACGAAGGAAGCGTGAAGGTCAGCGTGCCGTTGTCGATGGTGGTCGCGATGCTGTCCGGGGCCGGTGCCGTCGGCGCGCTGCCGTTCGGGATCTGGGTGATCGTCGAATAGCCGGAGTCACCCGCCGTGTTGTGGGCGACGACCCAGCAGGTGTAGGTGGAGCCGTTCGTGAGGTTGGGGATGACGATGGACGTCCCGGCCGCACCGATCTGGACGGTCGACGGGTTGCTCGTGCCGAGGCTGCACTTGCCGTCGTAGTGGTCGATGTCCGCTCCGCCGGTGTCGCTCGTCTTGGTGAAGCCGAGGGTCAGCTTGCCGTCGCCGACCGCGGCCTGGACGCTGGTCACCTGGCCGGGGACGGTGCGGGGCTTGACCGGGACGGTGTCGGAGTCGGGGCTGGTGCCCGCGTCGCTGGTGGCCGTGACGTAGCACGAGTACAGCGTGCCGTTGACCAGGCCGGTGACATCGATTGGGCTGCTGCTGCCGTACGCCGGCAGGGTGTCGCCGCAATAGGCGGCGTACGACCTGACCGGCGATCCGTTGTCATTGCCGGGCGTGAAGCTGATCCGGGCGGACTGATCGCGGGGCTCGCCACTCACGCTCGTCGGTCGGTCGGGCACGCCGGCGGCCGGCGTCGCGTACAGCTTGTTGGAAGGCGAGCTGTCGACGGTGTTGTGGGCCACGACGGTGCAGCCGTAGTTGACGTTGTTCGTCAGCTTGGTCACCGTGAGCGACAAGGTCGTGCCGGAGGCGTGGGCGTCGGCTTGCTGGTCGGCACTGCAGGTCGCGATGTAGTAGGCGGCAACGCTGCCCGAGGCCGACGGCACGAAGTTGATCGTGGCGCTTCCGTTGCCGGCGACGATCTCGGTCGCGGTGGGCGCCAGCGGCGCCGTTTCGCCAGCGACGGGGGCGGCCGCCTGCGAGCGCGACGGCGTCACCGTCGTGGCGGCGGCGGGGCCGTCGCCGGCATCGTTGTGTGCCTTGACGGTGCATGTGTAGAGCGTGTCGTTGACGAGGCCGCCGACGATGGCCGAGCCTGGTGCGACCGACTGGGCCGACGACGAACCCGGGCTGCAGTCGATGAGGTACCGCGAGATCGGCGAACCCCCGTCCTTGTCGGGCGCGCCGAACGAGACGGTGGCCGACGTGTCGCCGGCCACTGCCGACACCGTGGTGGGGGCGTTCGGCGTGGTGAACGGCGTGGCGGTGGCCGAGGCCGATTCACTGCTGCGCAAGCCGGCGATGATGGTCGTGACCGTGCAGCTGTGAGCGGTGCCGTTTTCCAGGACGCCGACGGTGACCGGCGAGGCGCTCGACTCGTTGCTGACCGCGACGCCCTTCGCCGTGCAGGTGGCCTGGTAGGTGGCGCCGGCACCGGCGTCGGCCGGCGCGGTGAACGAGACCGAGATGCTCTGGTTGCCCCCGCGGGCGGACACGCCGCTGACGGCGGACGGCGCATTCGGCGATGCGGGCGTGGCGGCGACCGGCGTCACCTTCACCGAAGACGAGGGCGGGCCGTCGCCGATGCCGTTGGTGGCCACGACACTGCAGTCGTAGCTGGGATCGTTGCCGAGGGGCACGGTGATCGGACTGGCGGTCGCGGTGCTGTACCGGTTCACGTCCCCGCCGCTGCAGGTGGCGGTGTAGTTCTCGATCGCAGACCCGTTGTCCGACAGCGGTGCGGTGAACGAGATCGTTGCCGAACGGTCGCCGGCGGTTGCGCTGACATCGCGCGGCGCTTCGGGCACCGAAGCGGGCGTGCTGCCGCTCGGCGTGACCTTCACCGGTGTCGAGGGTTGGCTGGCGGTGGTCGCGCTCAGAGCCGTCACGGTGCAGGTGTAGGTCTGGTCGTTCGTCAGCGACAGCGAGGCCTGCTCGGTGTCGGTGCCGTGCGATGGTGTGGTGAGGCGGACCGGGGCCGTCTGGCCGACGGCGCATTCGGTGAGGAAGGCCGATACGGCGGCCGGGTCGGCGACGCTGAAACTGATGATCGCTGAGCTGTCGCCGGCCTTCGCGCTGAGATCCGTCGGCGCAGCCAGGACCGCTTCGACGATCACGCCGGGCGTTGCCGTGTCGTCGGTGGTGCTGCTGCCTCCACCGCCGCCGCCGCAACCCGCGATGAGCAGGGCGACCAGCAAGGCCATGGCAGGGCGCCAGGGTCGGAATGAGCCGGGACGAACAGTGTTGATGGGGGCCGGATGCGTCATGGCAGTCGTCTACTCCTGGAAAGTGCCGGCCGGCGCGAAGGGTGCATCGGAGGCTGCTGCGGGATCTGTGGAGCTTGCGGACCGAAATTGCAGAACGTGTGCAGATGCGCAAGACATACCAACCGAGCACAAAGTGATACGCATTGGCCGACCCGTGTTCGTGAAGATCTACGCGGTGGCCCGATCCGTATCCACCGCGCCGAGGTGCAGAGCAAGGCCGAGTCGATCCGCGACGTGATCGCGTTCCCGAAGACGCAGCGCGCGCAAGACCTGCTGACGCATGCACCGAGCCCGGTGGATGAGAAGCAGCTGCGGGAGCTGCATATTCGCTTGAGGAATCCGCAGGCGACGCAGGCGGGCTGAATGAAAAACACCGCCCGGGAGGGCGGTGTTCTGGATGGCGGGTCGTCGTCTGTTACTTCGGAACGGCACCGTCCCAGCATGAGACGGCCTTTGGAGCCGTGTCAGCGGTAGGACCATTGCCAATGGCGTTGTGTGCCGATACCTTGACGGTCAGTTTGCCCGCACCACTGCCAATGTCAGTCCATTGCATTGAACCGGCCGCCGCGCCAGTGGTGTTCTGGGTTGTCTTCGAGGTTGTGCTGCCGGTGGCGCTTTGCACGAGGGTTACGGTGAAGTAGTCCACCGCGGCGCCTCCATCCGAACTCGGAAGACCCCAGGAAACGGTCCCATCGGAAATACCTCCTTGCGATCCGCTGCAGGTGACCGTCAAAGACACACTCGTCGGCGCGCCGGGAACGGTAGCCGGCACCGGCAGCCCAACTGTCATCCACGCTTTGGATACTCCCGCCCCTTTTGAGGCCGTGATCCCGCACACATAGACGCTTCCGTTGGCAAGACCGGTGACCTTCAAGGGGCTGGTGGTGCCACTGAAGCCCGTGCCGACCGTCGTGCCGCTCGCCCAGTTGGTCTCGCTGGTTGCGCAGCTCGCCGTGTAGAGCGTGCCGCTCGGGTTGGTCGATGGCTTTGTGAAGTTCAGCGTCACTTGGCCGTCGCCGGGGATCGGCCCTCCCAGCGCTGCCTGGGCCAGCGGGGTCACGCTGGTGCTTGCGGAGGTGACTGACACGTTGGACGAGTTGGTGGCTACGACCGTGCAGGCATAGGCCGTTCCGTTGGCCAGTCCCGTCACCGTCACCTTGCCATCCGAGGCCTTGTCGACGCTCGTGACGCCGTTGCAGCTCCCGGTGTAGGCGACGTTGCTCTCGGCGTTCGGGGAGAAGCTCAGCACGATCTGCGCATCGCCCGCTTGAGCTTGCGTGATGGAAGGCTTCGTGGCCGGTAACGTGAAGGTCGGTGCCGCGTCGGACGTGGTCTTCGCTCCACCGGTGTCGTTGGTGGCCGTGACATGGCAATTGTTGTAGGTCGAGGCGTTGACGAGGCCGGTGACGGTCAGTTGGGTGCTGGACACTTTCGTGAAGCTGTCGCCAGTGACGCAGGTGGCCGAGTAGGTGACACCGCTCTGGGCCGGGCTGAAAGTCAGCGTCACCTGGTTGTTGCTCGGTGACGGGGTCTGGATCGTCGGCTTCGTCGGCGCGGCCGGCAGCGTGAAGCTGGGCACTGCGGTTGTCGTCTTGTCACCGTTGCCGTTGGTGGCCGTCACGCCACAGTTGGCATAGGTGCTGCCATTGACCAGGCCTTTCACCGTCAGGCTGCCGTTGGCATTGGCAGTGAAGCTGTCGCCGGCGACGCAGGTGGCCGAGTAGGTGACGCCGCTCCCGTTGTTCCCGCTGAAGCTCAGCGTCGCGCTCGCATCGCCGGGCGTGACAGTGATGCCGGACGGCGCCGTGGGCTTGGCGACCGACCTGCCGAGGACTCTGTCGGAGGTCGCCGAGCCGGCGTTGTTCTCGGCTTTCAGGGTGCAGTAGTAGTCGTTCCAGTTCGACAGGGTGGTGACCGTGAAGGTCTTTTCGCCGACCGTGATGCTGGAGGGGGGGATGCCATCGCAGGCGGCGCTGTACTTCTCGACATTGAGCGCCGGCGTGAACGAGTAGGTGAGCAGCTTGTCGCCCACCGCCGAAACCGCGATCGTCGGCTTGTCTGGCTTGACGTTCGGCGTCCCAGACACGGTATTCGAGTCGACCGGACCGGCGCCGTTGCGGGCGGTGAGCGTGCAGCTGTAGGAGGTGCTGTTCGTCAGCCCGGTGACGGTGAACGCGCCGTTGGCAATGGCGCCGGCGCTGCTGACGGAATTGCCGCCGCCCGTGCAGATGGCCGTGTAGGTGACACCGGTGACGGTCGCCGGCGTGAAGCTGAAGCCGAGTTGCCGGTCACCGATTGCCGACACCGCGAGCACCGGCGTGGCGGGCAAGGCATCCGGCGTGGCGGCTTTGGGCGTTGCCGTGGCGACGGAGGTCGCGGAGCCGCCGCTGTTGGCGGCCGTCAGCGTGCAGCTGAAGGGCTCGTCGTTGGGCAATCCGGTGACGCTGAAACTGTTCCCGTCGATCGCGCTGCTGTAGCAGGTGGCGGTGTAGGTGAGGCCGTCGACCCGCGTGAACGAGTAGTTCAACTGCCGGTCGCCGACCGTCACCGAGAACTCCGGTACCGCGGGCTTCGCATTGGGCGTGACATGCACGGAGCCTGAATCGCTGTGTTGCGAGCCGAGCATGGCGCGGATCCAGCAGGTGTATGTCGTGCCATTGGTCCCCTTGGCCGTGACCTGGGAGGCCGGGCCGGCGCTGACGTCGATGCCGTCCGGCGAGCAGATCAGCTCATAGGTGGTGCTTGGATCGTTGGACACGGGACGATCGAACGTGACCGTCAGCGTGCCGTCACCGGCACTCTTGCCGAGGTTGGTCGCCGCGTACAGCGGCGCCTCGACGACGGTTGCGGACGGTGTGGCCTTCACGGTGGGGTCGGATGCCACGCTCGGGCCGGCGGTGTTGCTTGCCGTCACCCAGCAGGTGTACTCGCTGTCGTTGCTCAGGCCTGACACCGTGATGCTGGTGTCGGTGGCCGTAGTGGACGGTGCCGTGAAGATGTTGTTGCCGTTCTGGCACCACGCGGTGTAGCCGGTGATCTCCGCGCCGCCTTTGTTGATCGGCTCGGTGTAGGTCACCGTGATCGTCGTGTTGCCCGCCTTCGCCTGCACTGCGGTCGGTGGCTGCGGCACCGTGCGTGGCTTGGCGTTCTTGGTCCCACTGGAGGGGCCGGTGCCGAATGTATTCGTGGCCGTCACCGAGCACGCGTAGATGCTGCCGTTGCTCAGCCCTTTGACCGTCACCGGGCTGGTGGCTGCTGTGCCTGTCTTGTCATCACCGCAGGTGCCGGTGAAGGCGGTCACCGCGGAGCCGCCGTCGGAGTTGGCGGTGAAGACCAGGGTGATCGCAGCATCGCCGGGCGTCGCGTCGATCAGCGTCGGGGCGGCCGGCACCGTGCCGGCCGGCTTCGCGGGCTGCCCTTCCGATGGCGTGCCGCTGCCGTCCCGGGTGCGGGCCGTGACCACGCAGCTGTAGCTGACGCCGTACGACAAGCCGCTGACCGTGATCGGCGAGCTGGTGCCGGTCGCGGTGACGATCGAGTCGGCACTGGTGCAGGTGGCGGTGTAGTCGAGCACCGGCAAGCTGCTGTCGGTGACCGGCGTGAAGCTGATCACTGCGGTGGTGTCGGTCGTGATCACCCGCACATCCTGCGGTGCGTTCGCGACGGTGCCACCGGTCGGGGCCGTCGAGGCGACCGGCGTCACGGGCTGCCCGGCCGATGCCTTGCCGGTGCCGGCGGCGTTGACCGCGGCCACGCTGCAGGTGTACTGCTGGTCATTGACCAGGCCGGCCACGACCACCGAGCCCGCGCTGGTGGCATCGCCCGTCGCCGTCTGCGTGCCCCCCGTGCAGGTCGCGTGGTAGCCGGTGATCGTCGAGCCGCCATCGGCGGGCGTCCCGGGCGAACCGGCCGGCGCGGTGAAGTTCAGCGTGGCGATCCTGTCGCCGGCGCTGACCAGCGTGAGCGTCGGCGCTTCGGGCACCGTGCGCGGCACGACAGTCATCGCGTTGGACGGATCGCTGGTGCCGGCGGTCGTCGTTGCGGTGACGGTGCAGCTGTAGGTCGCACCGTTCACCAGCTGCGGCACCGTGATCGGGCTGCCGGCCGATTCGACGCTGACGACGCTGTCGTCTTTCGAGCAGGTCGCGTGGTACAGCGTGCCCGATTCGGTGGCCGAGCCGAGCGAGCGGCGCTTGGCGGCGCTGGCGCCCACGCTGGTCTTGTTGAACTCGACGACCGCCGAGCTCGGGGCGCCCTTGACGGCGCTGATCGTCGGTGCCGCTGGTGCGCCGGCGGTGGCCGCAGCCTTGGCCAACGGTGTCACCACCGACGTGGCCGACGGGGTGCCCAGGCCTTGTGCATTCACGGCAGTGACCGAGCAGGTGTAGGCCACGCCCTCGGTCAGCCCGAGCACGGTGATCGGGCTCGCGACGGCATAGCTGTAGGCGGTCTTGTCGCCGACGCAGATGCCGACGTACGAACTGACGGCGGAGCCGCCCGAGACGCTGGCCTCCGAGAAACTGATCACCACCGAGGTCGGCGCGGCGTCCATGTGCAGTGCGCTGGGGGCGTCGGGGGTGCCGTTCCCCGTCGACGGGTCGGCCGTGGGCTGCACCGGACTCGACGCGACGCCGGCACCGCTGCTGTTGATCGCACTGACCGTGCAGGTGTAGTTCTGTGGGTTGGTCAGGCCGGTCACGGTGATCGTGTCGGTGGCCGTGCCGTGCGAGGGGCTGCGTGCCGTGACCGTCGGGCCGCTGCCGGTGCAGACCGCTTCGAAGGCCGTCACGTTCTGCGGATTCGCCACCTTGAAGCTCAGCACGATCGCGTCGTTGCTGGAAGTGGCCGTCAGGTCGGTGACCGCGGCCGGGACCGCTTCGACGATCACGCCGGGCGTGGCCGTGTCATCCGTGGTGCTGCCGCCTCCACCGCCTCCACCGCAACCCGCGATGAGCAAGGCGACCAGCAAGGCCATGGCAGGGCGCCAGGGTCGGAATGAGCCGGAGCGAACCGTGTTGATGGGGGCCGGATGCGTCATGGCAGTCGTCTACTCCTGGAAAGTGCCGGCCGGCGCGAAGGGTGCACCGGAGGCTGCTGCGGGATCCAGGGAGCTTGCGGACCGAAATTGCAGAACTTGTGCAGATGCGCAAGACATGCCAACCGAGAACAAAGTGCTACCAATTGGCAGACCCGCAACTGAGGGGTGCCTGCCTGATGCCGGGTGTTGCGCTGGCATGATCGATGTCTTGCTTGGTATAGATAGCTTGGAAAGGCTCCGCATGAACCGTGTCACCGTTGCATCAGGACTGGTGCTGGCATTGATCGTTGCCGGCTGCGGCAAGCAGGGCGCTCAGCTCGGCGAAGGCGGTTCGGTGGTGACCGGCTCGGCCGGCCCCGCCGGTGCGCAATCGGCGGCGCGCGAACTGGTGAGGTGCGATGCGCCGGTGGCGACGCTCGCGCTGGTCGAGAACCCGAACGGCTACACGATGGTGTCGGGCTACAACCTGCCGCAGTCGCCGGTGCCGCTGATCCGGCTGCTGGCGCAGCAGAGCGGGTGCTTCCGCGTGGTGGATCGCTCGGCCGGCCTGCGCGCCACGGTGCAGGAGCAGGAGCTGAAGAACGCCGGCGTGCTGCGCCAGAACGGCACGGTCGCCAAGGGCAAGGGCTACGAGGCGCAGTACTCGCTGACGCCCAGCCTCACCTTCAGCGAGCAGAATGCCGGCCGCGAGATCGGCGGCATCCTCGGGATGATCCCGGTGCTGAACAAGTTCGTCGGCATGGCCGACAGCGTGAAGCTGAAGGAAGCGCAGGTCGCGCTGCTGCTGACCGACAACGAGACCACCGAGCAGCTGGCCGCGTCGACCGGTTCAGTGCGCGTGACCGACCTTGGCATGGGCGGCCTGGTGCTCGGCAAGCTGGGCGGCGCGGCCGGTGCCGGCTGGAGCAACAGCAACGAGGGCAAGGTGATCGCCGCCGCGTTCCTCGATGCGCACAACCACCTGGTGACGCAGGTGCGCCTGCTGCAGAGCAAGGAGCTGCCGCCGGCGGTGGCGGTGAAGGCCGGCGCGAAGGGGTGAATCCGGGTCGCGCCGCGCGGGCGTTTGCCCGACCCGGCGGCGAGGCATCTGCCGACACGGGCCTGCCGCGGCGAGCCGCTATCCTTCACGGCATGAAACTGCCGGAATCGGTGCTGGTGCTGATCCATTCGCCGCAGCGCGAGGTGCTGCTGCTGGAGCGCACCGATGCGCCGGGCGGCTGGCAGAGCGTGACCGGCTCGCGCGCGTCGGCCGACGAGCCGCTGCGCGACACCGCGGTGCGCGAGGTCGCCGAGGAAACCGGCATCGCCGTCGGCTCGCCAGACGTGCCGGCCGAACGGCTGGTCGATCTCGACCGCCGCCACGTCTACGAGATCCTGCCGGCCTGGGCGCACCGCTATGCGCCGGGCGTCACCCACAACACCGAGCATGTGTTCACGCTGCAGGTCGATCGCGGCACGCCGATCCGCCTGAGCCCGCACGAACACATGCGCTTCGAATGGCTGCCGTGGCGCGACGCCGCCACGCGGTGCTTCTCGCGCACCAACGCAGCCGCCATCCTCGACCTGGGAAACACCCCGCGATGACCGCGTCACCCTCGACCCTGCATCCCCCGCACGTGCTGCGGGTGGCCACCTACAACATCCACAAGGGCGTGCGCGGCGTCGGCCCGCGCAAGCGGCTGGAGATCCACAACCTCGGCCTCGGCATCGAGGCGCTCGACGCCGACATGGTGTTCCTGCAGGAGGTGCGCAGCTTCCACCACGCCGAGGCGCGGCTTTTTCCGGACACGCACAAGGGCTGGCCGCGCCTGCCGCAGGCCGAGTACCTGGCGCCCGACGGCTACCACGCGGCCTACCGCACCAACGCGGTCACGCCGGGCGGCGAGCACGGCAACGCGCTGCTGTCGCGCTGGCCGCTGGGCGACGAGATCGGGCACCACGACGTGTCCGACCACCGCTTCGAGCAGCGCGGGCTGCTGCACGTGCGCGTGCACTGGAATTCGGTGGTGGTGCATGCGATCGTCGCCCACCTCGGGCTGATCCATTCGAGCCGCGTGCGGCAGGTGGAGCGCATCGGGGCGTTCGTCGCGAACCACGTGCCGGCCAACGAGCTGGTGGTGCTGGCCGGCGATTTCAACGACTGGGGCGGCAAGCTCGATGCGCCGATGCATGCGCTCGGGCTGTACCGCGCCGAGCGGCGCGGCATCAGCTCGCAGCGCACCTTCCCGTCGCGCATGCCGGTGTTCTCGCTCGACCGCATCTACACGCGCGGCTTCCGCTGCACCGGCACCTCGGTGCCGCGCGGGGCGGCCTGGGCGCGGATGTCGGATCACCTGCCGCTGGTGGCCGAACTCGAACTGGAATGAGCCCGCATTGACCTCGACCGCGACACGGACGCGCAAGCACCACCGCCGGCACGGCGAACCGCCGCTGCCCGACGACCTGTGGAGCACGCTGCCGCGCGCGCTGTTCTGCGGCGACAACCAGGTCGAGCTGCTGAGCGGCGGCGATCAACTCTTCCCGGCGATGGCGCGGGCGATCGATGCGGCCCGGCACGAGGTCTGGCTCGCGACCTACATCTACCAGCACGAAGGCAGCGTCACCGCCGTCACCGACGCGCTGCTGGCGGCTGCGGCGCGCGGCGTCGCGGTGCGCGTGGTGCTCGACGGCTTCGGCTCGCGCGCCTTCCTGCCGCAGCTGCAGCCGCTGCTCGAGAACGGCGGCGTCGACCTCGCGGTGTTCCGCCCGATCACCAGCTGGTGGAGCTGGTTCCAGCCCGGCCAACTGCGCCGGCTGCACCAGAAGCTGTGCGTGGTCGACGGCGAGGTCGGCTTCGTCGGCGGCATCAACCAGATCGACGACCGCATCGACCTGGTGCACGGCGTCACCGAGCAGCCGCGCCTCGATTTCGCGGTGCAGCTGCGCGGGCCGGTGGTCGCACCGGTCGAGCAGGCGATCCGCGCGGTGTGGACGCGTGCCGGCCTGGGCCAGGATTTCCGCGAGGAGATGGTGGCCCTCGCGCGCAGCGCCGAGCCGATCGCGCGCGCCAAACGCCTGATGCGCCGGCTGCGCATGCCGCGCAGCAAGGGCCTGCAGCTGAGCCCCGATGCGCTGCCGCCGGTGCGCGCCGCCTTCGTGCTGCGCGACAACCTGCGCCAGCGCCGCACCATCGAGCGCAGCTACATCGATGCGATCCGCGGCGCGCGCGAACGCGTCGACCTGATCAGCCCGTACTTCTACCCCGGCCGGCCGTTCCGCCGCGCGCTGCGCGATGCGGCCGACCGCGGCGTCGCGGTGCGGCTGCTGCTGCAGGGCAAGCTCGACTACCGCATCGCCGGGCTGGCGGCGCGGGTGCTGTACGACGAGCTGCTGGCGCACGGCGTGCGCATCCACGAGTACACGCCGGCCTACCTGCACGCCAAGGTGGCGGTGATCGACGGCGACTGGGCGACGGTGGGCAGCTCGAACATCGATCCGCTGTCGCTGCTGCTGAACCTCGAGGCCAACGTGATCGTGCGCGACGAGGCCTTCACGCGCTCGCTCGCCGAGCGCTTCGACGCCGCCGCGGCGCAGTCGCGCGAGATCGACCCGAAGCTCGCGCACCCGCGCACGCTGGCCGGCACGCTGCGGCGCGGCTTCGTCGCGTGGTGCGCGCATGTCTACCTGCGCATCGCCGGCCAGACAGGCCGCTACTGACGGCGCCGGCGATGGCGGTCGACGACCTGGTGATCGAACGGCCCGAGGGGCTGTACTGCCCGCCCGGCGATTTCTACATCGACCCGTGGCGCCCGGTCGAGCGGGCGGTGATCACGCATGCGCACGGCGACCATGCGCGGCGCGGGCATGCGCACTACCTCGCGTCGGCGCCGTCCGAGGGCGTGCTGCGCGCGCGGCTCGGCGACGACATCACGCTGCAGACGCTCGCCTACGGCGACGTGATCGAGCACCACGGCGTGCGCCTCTCGCTGCACCCCGCCGGTCACGTGCTCGGCTCGTCGCAGGTGCGTCTCGAGCAGGGCGGCCGCGTGTGGGTGGCGTCGGGCGACTACTTCGTCAGCGGCGCCGGCGACGACAACAGCACCTGCACGCCGTTCGAGCCGGTGCCCTGCGATTGCTTCATCACCGAATCGACCTTCGGCCTGCCGATCTACCGCTGGCGGCCGCAGCGCGAGGTGTTCGCCGACATCGACGCCTGGTGGCGCGCCAATGCCGACGCCGGCCGCGCGAGCCTGCTGATGGCCTACAGCTTCGGCAAGGCGCAGCGGCTGCTCGCGGGTGTCGATGCGTCGATCGGCCCGATCGTCGTGCATGGCGCCGTCGAGCCGCTGAACCAGGCCTACCGCGCGGCCGGCGTGGCCTTGCCGCCGACGCAGCTGGCGACCGAGGCCACCGACAAGGCGAGCCTCGCGCGAGCGCTGGTGATCGCGCCGCCTTCGGTGCAGGGTTCGGCGTGGACGCGCCGCTTCGGCGACTACGGCGATGCGTTCGCGAGCGGCTGGATGCAGCTGCGCGGCACGCGGCGCCGGCGCGCGGTCGACCGCGGCTTCGTGCTGAGCGACCATGCCGACTGGCCGGGGCTGCGGCGCGCGATCAGCGCGACTGGTGCCTCGCGCGTGATCGTCACGCACGGCTACGAGGCGGTGATGGTGCGCTGGCTGCAGGAGCAGGGGCTGCAGGCCGGGGCGTTCCATACCGAATATGACGACGAGCGCGATGACCAGCGCGATAGCGAACAAGCGGCCGCGCCCGATCCGGAGCCGACCGCATGAAGCGCTTCGCGCGGCTCTTCGCCGAACTCGATGCGACCACGGCCACCTCGGCCAAGGTGGCGGCGCTGCAGCGCTACTTCGCCGAGGCCGCGCCCGGCGATGCGGCCTGGGCGGTGTACTTCCTGTCGGGCGGCAAGCCGCGGCAGGTGGTGCCCACCGCGACGCTGCGCGCGCTGGCCTGCGAGCGTGCCGGCATCAGCGACTGGCTGTTCGACGAGTGCTACCAAGCGGTCGGCGACCTCGCCGAGACGATCGCGCTGGTGCTGCCGGCGCCGCAGCATGAAGGCGACGTCGGTCTGGCCGAGTGGGTCGAGCAGCGGCTGCTGCCGTTGCGCGGGCTCTCGCCGGCCGAGCAGGCGGCGCGCATCGCCGCGTTCTGGGACGAGCTCGACACCACCGGCCGCTTCCTGCTGACCAAGCTGATCGGCGGTGGCTTCCGCGTCGGCGTCAGCAAGCTGCTGGTGCAGCGCGCGCTGGCCGCGCATGCCGGGCTCGACGACAAGCTGGTGGCCCAGCGCATGATGGGCTGGACCGATGCGAAGCAGACGCCCGACGCGGCGCGCTTCGCGGCCTTGGTCGCCCCCATGGGCGAGGGCGCCGCAGCACCGCTCGGCCAGCCGTATCCGTTCTTCCTCGCGCATCCCGTCGAGGCGCTGCCGCCCGATTTCGACGCGCGGCTCGGCGCGCCGGGCGATTGGCTGGTCGAATGGAAATACGACGGCATCCGCGCGCAGATCGTGCGGCGCGGCGGCCAGACCTGGATCTGGTCGCGCGGCGAAGAGCTCGTCACCGAGCGTTTTCCCGAGGTCGTCGCGCTGGCGCAGGAATGGCCCGACGGCAGCGTGCTCGACGGCGAGATCCTCGTGTGGAAGGGCGATGCGCCGGCGCCGTTCAACCTGCTGCAGCAGCGCATCGCGCGCAAGACGCTGACCAAGCGCGTGCTGGCCGATGCGCCGGCCAGCTTCATCGCGTACGACCTGCTCGAATGGCAGGGCGTCGACCTGCGCGCCAGGCCGCAACGCGAGCGCCGTGCGTTGCTCGAAGCCGCCTCCGCGGGGCGAACGATGCGGGTGTCGCCGCTCGAACAGCGCGACAGCTGGGCCGCGCTGGCCGCCTTGCGCGAGGAATCGCGCGGCCGCGGCGTCGAGGGCTTCATGCTGAAGCACGCGCAGGCACAGTACGGCAGCGGCCGGCGCAAGCAGGAGGGGCTGACGGGCGGCACCTGGCTGAAATGGAAGATCGACCCGCTGAGCGTCGATGCGGTGCTGGTTTATGCGCAGGCCGGGCACGGGCGGCGCGCGAGCGTCTACACCGACTACACCTTCGCGGTGTGGAGCACGCCGCCGCAGGATGCCGCCGAGGCGCAGGCGGTGGTCGAGGCGATCGCCCGGCGCGAGCCGGCGCAGGCCGGGGCGCTGCAGCTGGTGACCTTCGCGAAGGCGTATTCGGGTTTGAGCGATGACGAATTCACCGAGGTTGACCGCATCATCCGTCAGACGACGCTCGAGAAATTCGGGCCGGTGCGCAGCGTGCGGCCCACGCTGGTGTTCGAGCTCGGTTTCGAGGGCATCAACGCGAGTCCGCGCCACAAGAGTGGAATCGCCGTGCGCTTTCCACGCATGCTGCGCATCCGGCACGACAAGCCTTTGCATGAAGCCGACAGCCTCGCTACGCTCAGGGCGCTGATGGAAGACGGTGGACGACAGGAGAGGGAGCCTTCGCATGACGGTGACAGCTGACAACAATGCCGACTTCGGTGGCAATTTCGCCGATGCCGGCCAGGCAAGCCCATCCTACGACTGCGACCTGTTCGTGATCGGTGCCGGCAGCGGCGGCGTGCGGGCGAGCCGCGCGGCCTCGCAGCTCGGTGCGCGGGTGATCCTGGCCGAGGGCAGCGCGCTCGGCGGCACCTGCGTGAACCTGGGCTGCATCCCGAAGAAGCTGTACAGCTATGCGGCGCATTACCACGAGGCCTTTGCGCAGGCGCGCGGCTTCGGCTGGACGCTGGGCGAGCCCGAGTTCGACTGGGACGTGCTGAAGGCGCGGCGCGGCACCGAGATCGCGCGGCTCAACGGCGTGTATGCCGAGCTGCTGCGCGGCGCCAACGTGCAGCTGGTGCGCGGCTGGGCCAAGCTGCTCGATGCGCACACGGTGGCCGTGAAGACCACGACCCACGAGCAGCGCTTCACCGCGCGGCACATCCTGCTGGCCACCGGCGGCGAGCCGGTGCGGCTCGACGGCCCCGGCGCCCAGTGGGCGATGAGTTCCGACGACATGTTCGACCTGTCGCCGTTCCCGAAGCGGCTGGTGGTGGTGGGCGGCGGCTACATCGCCTGCGAGTTCGCATCGATCTTCCACGGGCTGGGATCCAAGGTGACGCTGCTGCACCGCGGGCCGCAGCTGCTGCGCGGCTTCGACGGCGAGATGGCGCGCTTCGTCACCGCCGAGATGCGCAAGAAGGGCATCGACATCCGGCTCGAGTCGCGCATCGCCGCGGTGGAGCGGCGTGGCGAGGTGCAGCGGCTGCAGCTCATCGACGACAGCGTGCTCGAGGCCGACACCGTGCTGCACGCCACCGGCCGGCGCGCGCGCAGCCGCGGGCTGGGGCTGGCCGAGGTGGGCGTGAAGGTCAACGAAGACGGAACGGTGCCGGTGGACGAGGGCTTCACGACCAACGTGCCCTCGGTGCATGCGCTGGGCGACCTGGTGGGCAACAAGGCGTTGACGCCGGTGGCGCTGGCCGAGGCGATGGTGCTGATCGACCGGCTGTTCGGCGAAGGCCGCCGGCCGGTGCTCGACTACGCGACGGTGCCGACCGCGATCTTCACGCACCCGCAGGCCGCGACGGTGGGCCTGAGCGAAGAGGTCGCGCGCACGCGGCACGGCGTGCTGCGCATCTACCGCAGCGAGTTCAAGCCGCTGCAGCACACGCTGAGCGGCAGCACCGAGCGCACGCTGCTGAAGCTGGTGGTCGACGATGCGAGCGACCGGCTGCTGGGTGCGCACATGGTGGGCGGCGATGCCGGCGAGGTGCTGCAGGGCTTCGCGGTCGCGGTGCAGGCGGGGCTGACGAAGGCGCAGCTCGACCGCACGATCGGCATCCACCCGACCGTGGCGGAGGAGTTCGTGACGATGCGGGTGGCGGCGTCGAAGGGGTGAGGGGAGAAGTGAAGGGAGAAAAGCGAGGGGAGGAGCGCGAAGGGTGAAACGGTGAAAGCCGGGGCCCGTGCGCCGTGGAACCCTTTGCAGGCGGCCGTCACCCAGGAGCATGCTTCGTTCCAGCGGTCTCTCTCGATCCCACAGCAGTCCGTGCGGCACACCGGGGCCGGCGCGCAGGCCCACCGGCGGCCCGACGCGCTGCAAAGCAAGTATCAAGCGCTGCACCCGCAGGGCCCGCCGCCGAGCCTGCGCGCCGTCTGCGTTCAGCTGCGAACCATGGCGGCGATGCAGGTGTTTCCCGTGGCCTGGCCCGAGTACTGCAAGTGGATAGGTCCGTTCCCGGCGAACCTGCTGTGGGCGATCGAGGCCACGCGCGGCGCGTCGGCGCGTGCCTTCCTGCAGATGTGGTGCATGCTGTCCGGGTGCATCGACGCGAGTGAGCGCACGGTGCTGGCGAGCCTGATGTTTGGCTACGCGACCTGCGACAACGCCGCGGTGGTGGTCTTCCACATCCTGGTCGATGTCTGTCGGCGGCTGCCGCGGCATCTGCAGCAGCCTGTCTTCCTAGTGGAGTCCGACACGCACCGCTGGTGCGAGGTCGGGCAGGGGGCCGAGGCGGTCGTGCACGACTACTGGGCTGCGTTTCCCGAGCCGCACCTGCGAGACGAGGGGTTCTTCTCGCAGCGCCCTCCGGTGCGGGTGGCGCGGCGGTGGGACCCCGGCGATGAGGTGGATGTCTCGTGGCGCGATCTCAAGCGTGCTGCCGTTGCCGGGCGTCGCGAGCTGGCGCGGCGGGCGCCGCCGCGCCGGGTGGCAGATTGGCGCGCCGACTTCGTCGCGTCGTGGGTCGCCGGCGATACCGCCTCCATGTGGAACCGCTTCGAGTCCATTCTCACGAGCCCCGAGCGTGCGGCGCAGGGCAGGCTGCCGAACGAGCGCGTGGTGTACCGATGCGTCGAGAGCCTGTGGCAACTGAACGGTGACCTGGTGGATGCGCGGCGCCTGCGGCAGGTGCTTGACGCTGAATCGAGGCGCGCGCGCGCCAACTTTCCATTCCGCCAGCTGGCAGTGCACCTGCGCGGCATGTCGATCGATGAATGGACGCAGGCGGTGTGTCTCCACGGTCGCCGGGGCCACGCGCAGGTGGTCGACCTGTTGGTGTGCCCGGATGCCACCCGCCGCTTCGCACCGCGGCACCGTGAGCGGCGGCTGGCCGTCGCATTGCGCGAGATCGCGGCGCAGGTGGACGGCACGGACGAAGAGATCTTCGCGACCCTGCAGGCGCTGGGGGCGGCGCATGGGCGCGCCGACGGCAGCGGGCGAACGGCGCTGCAACTGGCCGTGGAGTCCGGTCAGGTCGATGTGGTGCGGTGGCTGCTGCAGTTGCCTGGTGTGCGTGGCCGCGATGACAGGCGGCGCGATGTGCGCGGTGACACGCCGCTGCGCATCGCGCGCCGACGCGGCAATCGAGAGCTTGTGGAGTTGCTGCGCGGCATCGGGTGAGGCTGTGGCAGGGCCCTGGACGGTTGGATCCTGGCCTCTGAGACGGGAACGCATGCCGGTGTGGACGACGGGAACTGCGACGTGCCTACGACCACTCATGCCCACAGGTTGACGGCACCGGCTTCGCACGATTCATGCGAACGCTTGCGGCATGCCGTCAGGTCGATCCCTCCTTGCCACGAGCACGAACCATGCAGTCCCCGCCTTCCTCCGCCTCCTATCGGAACTACCTGCGCACGTCGCTGCGCAATACCCGGGGGGAGTTTCCGGAGAATGTGCAGGGGCCCGACACGCCGGCCAGTGCTTTCGTTGAAGGGAGGCAGGTGAAACTGGGCGTCCAGCGCGTCAGTCGTCATAAGGCCACCACCGGGCGCAGCGCCGACTATGTGATCGTGGACGTGAGTGACGACGCCATGCATTGCATGCAGCTGGCTCCCATGCTGAAAAGAAAGCTTGCCGAGGGCTTTTCGCGCGACTCAGGCAATGTGCTATCGCACATCATTGCGTCGAACGGAAAATCGAATTGGCTGCTTCTTCGCGTCGAAAACTTACATGATCTATTCGATAAGGGATTGCTTGTCAACAGCTTGCGGGAGGGCTCAAGAAAGTGTCAATCGCTCGCCCTCGCAACGCAAGCAATTCTGATCGAGCACTACGCCAGTCAGCCGAATCCGCAGTGCGTGTGCATCGAGCGCGTCCAATCTGAGATGTCGGACCACGCGTTCGTGCGAGTGCTCATGAAGGACGGCTCCGTCGTGGTTCACGATCAGTGGATCAACCCGGAGGCATTCCTCGCGCAGGACGGCAGGTTCGGTACGGCGGGCGATCTTCTCGTACGGTCACGCTGGCGCCCGGGAGACGTCGTACCGCAACGGTGGGAGGAGTTGAAGCAGCAAGCTCTAGATGCAGGCGGGATCCAGAACGCTGAGCTGAAGCCCAGCTCCGTGAATCTTCTCGGAGATGTCAGTCCAAGCGATCTGACCTCCTACCTCCAACGGACTCTCAGGTACGGCTCCGGGGTTGCCAGACAAGAGGCGGACTGCCTCCTCACGGACGATCAGGCAGCGGAGCGAGGTTTGCTGCCAAACGAGAAGATCGCCTACCACTGTGGCGGCGCCTACTACTCGAACGATGTGGTGAATGAATCATCGGTCCGACAGGTCGATATGGTGTCATTTGTTGGCTTGTTCCTGGCCGAGTGGGAAGCTGGCGTTAGGGAGGCATTCAACACGGACAACCTCCACCAATTGACCAAGCTGCTGCAACGCAGCGATATCCGTGAAGCGTTCCCCTCCCAGTATCAGACAGTGTGCTGTCGTGTCCTGGCAGGTGCGATGAGCAGGCCATCGACTACGTGGAGCCGAGCCATCGGCAAGGCGTTTTCCGACAACGGCGGCGACGCATGGGAGATGTCGCAGAAGGCGCTCACGTATCGGATGCAGACCATCGAGTACGCCGTGATGCGTGACGACGTGTCTGAGCTGGAGCGGACATTGAGAGCGCGGGATCTCGAAGATGTCGGCGACCTAGGCGCCGGGTGGCTGACCCTCGCATGCAACCAGCCCCATGTCGGGAGCATCAAACATCTGCTGAAATCGGGAGCGCAGTTCGGTGCAATACCGATCGGTGCTCTCGATGCGCTGGTTGTTGCCATCAGAGAGGGAGACACCGGCCTGGTGCAGTTGCTGTTCAAGTCGCTGGTCTCGGCGCTGAGGGCGGAACACCAGGGGACGAGTCCCTGGTATATCGCGCAGCCGGCGCAACAGGTTTCCGCTCGGTCCGGTGTCCACGTGGTTCAACGAGCAATCATCAAACTCGTGTGCCTCAGCGTTGTAACCGAGACACTTGCGCATGGGTCTGCCGAACGCCTTCAGCTCGAGTTGCTGAAGGCCATCGAGGGCAAGGCTATCGGTCGCATGCTGACTGTCGCGATCTGGCACGTGAACCTGGAGACCGCATGTTCCTGGGGTGACACGAGGGAGATTCAACGCCTGCTTGCGTCGCATTACTCGAAGGCCGACAGGGACGTGCACAAGGTCGCAACAACGCTGCTGTACCAGGTGATCGAGGCGAAACCTGTCAACCAATCGGTCGTCAAGGCCTTGGTGGACGGTGGCGTGGACATCAACAGGCCATTGAAGAATGGCAAGACGCCATTGTTGGCGGCTTGCGGCATTGCCGATGTCGAGACGGTCAGTCTGCTGATTCAAGCTGGAGCGGTCATCGATGATTCTTCGTGCTGGGACGGCTTCACCGCCTTGGGTCACGCATGCCGGACCGGCTCATTGGCGTTGACTCGTCTGCTGCTTGAAAGGGGCGCTTCGCCGATCAAAGTGGATTCGACGGGGTGGTCGCCGGTGGCACACGCGCAGATGTTCTCTATGTCTGACTTCATGGATCCGATGTATGGCGAGCGCGTGCAGTTGCTCCATGAGCTCGAGAACGCAGTTGCCAATCTTGCCAAAGGCGAGTTGCAATGACGCCTGCACCGTCTTTCCAGGATGTCACCCGTCCGCTGTGCGAGCGTCTCGGCATCGCACCCTTGGACGAGAGTCGACAAAGCATCGCACTAGCCATCGATGAGGGGCTGACGGTCGGGTTGTTGGGGCACCAGGAAGGATTCATGATCGTGATAGCCGAGATTGCCACGCTTGTAGATCCGGGCGATGCGCAACGCCTGCTGCCCTTGCTGACTGCGAATCAGTTCACTGCGGAACATCCCGCATTGATCGGCGCCGTCGAACCCGAGAGCGGCCGCTTCTCGCTGTGGACGCGCCTTCGCCTCACGGAACTCGACGAGCCCGCGTTGATGGTCTTGTTCGATCGCGTGCTGGCCGCAGCGAGCAGCGTTCGCGACTGGTTGCAGGAGCCTCTCACGTCTGGGCCGGCATTGCCCGGGGTCGAGCTTCGGGCGTGATGTCGAGCGGGCGAGGCACGCCCGCAACTCTGACGACAATGCGGGTTTCGCCCTGCCTGCGTCTTCATGTCCCTGTTCGCGCTCTCCCTCGTCCTGATCGCCGCCCTGCTGCACGCCACCTGGAACCTGGTCGCCAAGAAGGCCGGCGGCGACAGCCGCTTCGCGCTGCTGTCCAGCCTGATGATCCTGGTGTTGTGGGGGCCGGTCGGCATATGGGCGGCCTGGGGCACGGTGCCGCTTTGGGGCGCGAAGGAATGGGCGCTGATCTTCGCGAGCGGCATCACCCACCTCGTGTACTTCAACGTGCTGCTGCGCGGCTATGCGGCGAGCGACCTGACGGTGGTCTACCCGGTGGCGCGCGGCACCGGGCCGTTGATCAGCTCGTTCGGTGCGCTGCTGCTGCTCGACGAGCACATGAGCCTGGGTGGCGTGCTCGGCGTGTTCGCGGTCACCGGGGGGGTGTTCCTGATCGCCGGCGGGCCGTCGCTGTGGGCGCGGGCGCACGACCCGGTGCAGCGGCAGCGCGTGATGGCCGGCCTGGGCTACGGCGCGGCCACCGGCTGCATGATCGCGCTCTACACGCTGATCGACGGCTACTCGGTCAAGGTGATGCTGATCTCGCCGATCCTGATCGACTACTTCGGCAACCTCGCGCGGCTGCCGTTCATGCTGCCGAGTGCGCTGCGCAAGCCCACGGCCTTCATGGAATCGGCGCGCGCGCTGTGGAAGCACGCGCTGGTGCTGGCCGTGATCAGCCCGCTCGGCTACATCCTCGTGCTGTATGCGGCCCGGCTCGCACCGCTGTCGCACGTGGCGCCGGCGCGCGAGGTCTCGATGCTGTTCGCCGCGCTGCTCGGCGGGCGGCTGCTGGGCGAGGGCGAGCGCGGCACGCGGATCGTGGGGGCGGCGTGCATCGCTGCGGGGGTGGTGGGGCTGGCGACGGGCTGATCACGCTGCATTCGGACTTTCGTTTCGATGTCAATTGTTCGATGACGCATGCCGTGAAGGCTGCCGAAACTGGCGAGGCGGAATCGTTACTCATGCAGGACAGTTTGTGCGGCCGTCCACCAGCGGCGGGACCGCCATTCATCCTCACCAGGAGTTGGATTCATGATCGGTCGTACCAGCACCCTCCGGGATTCCGCAGGCAAATTCGAATCTCGCGTGATGGGGCCTTACACCCCGGCCTCAGTGGAAATATGCGGGGAACTCCACGAACTCGACAAGCTTGTCAGCAGGTACGAAGCCGAAACACGAGCGCGGCCCACTTACCGCATCAAGCCCATCGAGAGCCCCGACACCTGGGCTGTCATGACGATGGTGGAAGACGTCGGCAAGGAAGTGGGCTCGGTCATGTCGAGCTACGCAGGGAACTTGTTGGGCGACGTATTGAGAACAAAGGGGGAGTCCAGGCAGCGACTCGACTTGCTATGGCATTTCGTGGGATCCGGCGTCCCGATAGAGAGGATTGCCGCCAGGGGCGCCGCGAAATCTTGTGCTTCCATCAGTGCCGTCACCTTCGAGGCGATGATCGACAGACTGAAGCGTCCGGGTGCGCCGCGCTGCAAGCGGGTTGATCTCGTGGCTTCAACGTCGTTGGATCATGCGTGGCTGTCCATCGTGATGCCGGATGACACGCAGGTGATCTACGACTTCTGGACTGGCCGTCAGGCATTCATGCTCGACGACGGCCGATTTGCGGCCGCTCAGGATGCGACCATCTGCAAGTCGTGGACTCCGGGTCAAGAAATACCGATGCCATGGCAGAGCTTCAAGAGCGAAGCAACCGATGCGGGCTTGCCCAGGCCCGAAGAACTTCGCGTGCCCTTTCCGGGCAGTTGGCCGTACGAGAGTGACTCGCTGCGAGGCCTGGAATCCCCCATTCCGGTGAACGCGCCCATCCAGGAACTGCGCACCGAGACGGACTGTTTGCTCACCGGGCCACAGCGCGAGGATGCCGGCTTGGCTCCCGACGAACTCATCGCTTATCAAGGGCCTGACGGTTCGATCTTCTCGAATGACGTCGTGCCGGAGGCATCTCTCCAGCCGAAGTGGGTCCGGGCAGAGGTCAAGCTGTATGGTGCACAAGGCGAGTGGGAAGCTCGACTGAGCGAGGCTTGTGAAGCAGGCGACACCGCATTGGTCGCCGAACTGCTGTCATCGCCTGCAGTGCGAGCGAAATTTGCGAAACGGCACGAGGAATGGTCATGTCGTGCGTTGCTGTCGACATTGAATCGGTCGCCGCTCGATGAGCCCATGGTCCAAGTTCTGCTCGCAGGCGCCGTCGATGCAGAGGCCTCCAGTCGCCTGCAGCGTGAGGTTGATGCCTGGCAGAGTTTCCAGGCTATCGCGCAGGTGAATCAGGCCGTGATGCTCTGGGCGTTGTCGATGCAACTTCGTGTCGGTGAAGGGAGCGTGCCGAGTCTGCGCCAGCTTTTGACATCGCAAGGCTCGGCAGCTGCTTTCAATGCTTGCCCCAGAGAGGTGGCAACGAGTGCCTTGTGTTATTTGATCACTATGGGGCAGATGACCAAGGAGGCGCTTGAGACCTTGATTGAACTCGGTGCAGATCCGCATTGGGCGACTTTGGAAGGTTCACCGCTGGACCTGGCCACGCGCCTCGGCAAAGAACCTGGCGAGCACCATGCAATTCGTCAAGAGATCAGCCAGTTGCTCCAGGCCGCCGCCGAATCCGTCAATCAATGAAATGCGCGTGTGAGCGCAAGTGCGAAGCGCCCGCTCACCCCCGCACGAACGCCCTCAACTCCCCCGCCATCCGCTTCAACGACGGCTGGTGGATGTACATCATGTGCCCCGCCTCGAAGTAGCTGACGCTGACGTTCTTGCGCAGCGGCTCGCGCAGGCCCAGGTGGCTCAGCGTGTAGTCGCCGGCGGCGTGCGGCGTCGCGAGGTCGTAGTACCCGCTCGCCACGTACACCCGCATCGCGGGGTTCGCGTGCATCGCGCGCCGCAGGCTGCCGCCGACGTTCACGTACTTGCCCGCGAAATCCTTCCAGCCCCACTTGTCCCAGATCGGCGCGTGCACCACGTAGGGAGCGTCGGTGTCGAACTTCAGCGTGTCCCTCAGCAGCCGGTTGATGCCGCTCGCATACGCGCCCAGCAGGTTGCTCATCGCCGGGTCGCCCTCGGGCTCCTCGCCGGCATCGTCGCGGTCCAGGCCGAGGAAGCGGCTGTCGAGCCGGCCCACCGTCTGCCCGCGCTCGCGCAGCAGCTCCTTGAAGTAGCGGAACTCGCGCGGGCGCAGGTCGCAGCGCAGCACATAGGCCACGCTCAGCCCGCTGTACAACGCCACCTGCTCGGCAATGCGCTGGCGCGTCTTCGCGTCGAGCGTCGAACCGGCCATCAGCGCCACCGTGTAGTCGCCGAGCGCAAAGGCCTCGGCCGCGGCGATCACCGCGGCCAACGGCTTCTTCTGCAGCGCCGGCGCAAGCGCGCGGTGGTACCACGCGGTGGCCGCGTAGGTCGGCAGGAACAAGGGGTAGGGCAGTTCGTTGCCATGGTCGAAGTGCAGCGTCTGCAGGTCGACTGCCAGCGACACCAGCATCACGCCGTTCAGGAACACGTCGTGCTTGTCCTGCAGGTGCAGCGAGAGCCCGGCCGCGCGTGTCGTGCCGTAGCTCTCGCCGATCAGGTACTTCGGGCTGCCCCAGCGGCCGTAGCGTGCCAGGTAGAGGCGGATGAACTCGCCGACCGCGTCGAGGTCGCGCTGGTAGTCGTGGAACTCGGCCACCTTCTCGCCCTCGACCATGCGCGAATGGCCGGTGCCCACCGGGTCGATGAAGACCAGGTCGCTGTCGGTCAGCAGCGTGTGCTCGTTGTTGGTCAACGCGTAGGGCGGCGGCGGTGCGTTGCCCATCTCGTCGGTGACGACCCGCTGCGGCCCGAGGATGCCCAGGTGCAGCCACACGCTGCTCGACCCCGGCCCGCCGTTGAAGCTGAACGTGACCGGCCGCGACTCGGGCTTCGCACCCTTCAGCGTGTAGGCGATGAAGAACAGGCTCGCGCGCGGCTTGTCGGCGCTGCGCTGGCCGTCGCGCTGCTCGTCCTCGCGCAGCACGACGGTGCCGCAGGTCACGCTGTAGTCCAGCGTGCGCTTGCCGACGACCGCGCGGTGCTCGGTGGTGACGAGGCGCTCCTTCGGTTCCTCGCGCGAGGAGGGCGATGGCGATGAAGCCGGCGCGGGCGACGAAGAGGGCGCGGACTTGTCTGCGGAAGCGTCGGCGTGCGGTTCAGCGTGGTGGTCGGCCATGGGGGTCGCTAGAGTGAGGGCCCGACTGTAACGGCACCCCAATGACCTCCGTTTCCCTTCAGTACACCGATCGGCCCCTGGCCGGCGTCGACTTCACCAGCCGGCCGACACGGCGCAAGCCGATCACCGTCGCGCGCGGCCAACTCGCACACGCCGTCGTGCGGCTGGAGCGCATCGAGACGCATGAGCACTTCGAAGGCTTTGCCGCGTGGCTGCGCACGCCGGGGCCATGGCTCGCGGCCTTCGACTTTCCGTTCGGCCTGCCGCGCGAGCTGGTGCAGGCGCTCGGCTGGCCGCTGGCCTGGCTGCCGTTGATGCGCCACTACGCCGGGCTGTCGCGCGACGAGATCCGCACGCGCTTCGCGGCGTTCTGCGATGCGCGGCCGGTGGGCGCGAAGTTCGCGCACCGCGCGGCCGACGGGCCGGCCGGCTCGTCGCCGTCGATGAAGTGGGTCAACCCGCCGGTCGCGCTGATGCTGCATGCCGGCGTGCCGCTGCTGATCGATGCCGGCGTCGACCTGCCCGGCCTGCACGCCGGCGATGCGCAGCGCGTCGCGCTCGAGGGCTACCCCGGGCTGCTGGCGTGCGAGCTGATCGGCCGCCGCTCGTACAAGGCCGACGACAAGGCCCGCCAGACGCCCGATCGCCTGATCGCCCGCAAGGACCTGCTCGATGCGCTGGAGCAGGGCCGCTCGCGCCTCGGGCTGCGGTTGCGCCTGTCGCATGCGCAACGCGATGCGCTGGTCGCTGATGCGTCGGGCGACCGGCTCGATGCGGTGCTGTGCCTGATGCAGGCCGCGTGGGCGGCCGGGCAACCCGGCTTCGGCCGGCCGGCCGATGCGGATCCGCTCGAAGGTTGGATCGTCTCGTCGCCGCTCGCGTGATCTGCATTTTCTGAATTTCTGTGTTGACAGAAATATCTGGCGACCCTAGAGTCCGCCTCATGAACCTGTCGCCGACCCTCTCCCGATTCGTGCTGCACTGGGGCGAGATGGGCACGCGCTGGGGCGTCAACCGCACGGTGGCGCAGATCCACGCGCTGCTCTTCATCACCGGCCGGCCGATGCATGCCGAGGAGATCGCCGACACGCTCGACGTCGCGCGCTCGAACGTCAGCAACAGCCTGCGCGAGCTGCAGGGCTGGAACCTGATCAAGCTGGTGCACCTGGCCGGCGACCGGCGCGACCACTTCGAGACCTCGACCCAGGTGTGGGAGCTGCTGCGCACCGTGGTGCGTGAGCGCCAACGTCGAGAGATCGCACCCACCATCGAGGTGCTGAACGAACTGCTGGCCGATCCCGCATTGAGCCGCGACCCGGCCGAGGCGCGCCTGCGCATCCGCGAGACGCAGGAACTGCTGGTCACGCTGACCGCGTGGAGCGACGAGATGCTGAAGCTCGACACCGACACGCTGACCAAGGTGCTGAAGCTCGGCGCGAAGATCAAGAAGCTGCTCGGCCGCGACGGCGCTGCGGCGCCCGAAGAGATCAACCCGGCGCAGTTGCTGGGTCCCTGAGGCCTCTTTTTTTGCTGGGTAATTTCTCTATAGACAGAAATTTCTGAAGGAGCATTCGCGATGAACCACGCCCTGTACCCGATGACGCTGCTGTACGACGCCGCCTGCCCGGTGTGCTCGCTGGAGATGGATCACCTGTGGGAGCGCAATGCGGCGGGGCGCCTGGCCTTCGTCGACATCAGCGCCGAGGGGTTCGATCCGACGCCCTATGGCGTGACGTTGCAGGCGATGAACGAGGAGATCCACGCGATCGCCGCCGACGGCCGGGTGCTGCACGGCGTGCAGGTGCTGCGGCTGGCCTACGAGGCGGTGGGCCTGGGCTGGGTGCTGAAGCCGATCGGCTGGGCGCCGCTGCAGCCGGCCTTCGAGCTGGGCTACCGCTGGTTCGCGCGGCACCGCCAGGCGATCTCGCGGACAAGCGCACCGCTGGTGCGCGGCATCCGCCGCGTTCGCGCGGCGCGGATGGCCGCGCGCATGCAGGCCTGCCGTGATGGCGCCTGCCGCCTCCACCGCGGCGAGTGAGCGGGCCATGCGCAACGAGGTCACCACGGTCCACGCCACTGACGGATGCAACGCGGTCGAGGGCCGCGTCGTCTGGGCGCCGCAGCGCTCGCTGTGGTGGTTCGCGATGCTCGCCGGCAGCGTGCTGGCCGTCACCCGCTACGCCAGCTGGGGCGGCGTCGCGCTGTTCCTCGCGAGCAGCGCCGTCACGCTGTGCCTCGGCCATTCGCTCGGCATGCACCGGCGGTTGATCCATCGCGCGTATGCGTGCCCGCTGTGGCTCGAACGCGTGCTGGTCTACCTGGGCGTGCTGGTCAGCATGGCCGGGCCAGCCGGCATGATGCGCACGCACGACCTGCGCGACTGGGCGCAGCGCCAGCCGCACTGCCACGATTTCTTCGCGCACCGGCGCGGCTTCTTCGTCGATGCGTGGTGGCAACTGCACTGCGAGCTGCGCCTGGCCCGCCCGCCGCGCTTCGAGCTGCCCGGGCACCTCGCGGACGACCCGGTGCTGATGTGGATCGAGCGGCACTGGCTGCTGCAGCAGTTGCCGTGGGCGCTGCTGTTCCTCGCGTTCGGCGGCATCGGCTGGGTGCTGTGGGGCGTGTGCCTGCGCTGCGTCGTCGGCCTGACCGGGCACTGGATGGTCGGCCACTTCGCGCACCGCGTCGGCCACCGCAGCTGGCATGTCGACGGCGCCGGGGTGCAAGGCCACGACGTGCGCGGCTGCGGGCTGATCACCTTCGGCGAAGGCTGGCACAACAACCACCATGCGTTTCCCGGCTCGGCCCGCCTCGGGCTCTACCCCGGCCAGGCCGATCCCGGCTGGTGGGTGCTGTGCGCGCTGCAGCGTGTCGGCCTGGTGTGGGACATCAGCCTGCCGGCCAGCTTGCCCCCGCGCGCCGCGCTTCAGGCGCTCGAACCGGGTGCAGCCCGTGCGTTCGATGTCGCGGCGCCGGCCCCCTGCTGCTTCTCAAGGAGTGCGTCATGAAGGTCCTCGTCTGCGGATCGACCGGCTGCATCGGTGCGGCGGTCGTGCATGCGCTGCGTGCGCGCGGCAACAAGGTGGTCGAAGCCTCGCGCCGGCCGGGCGCGGCGCGCGAGCACTGGCCGCTGGATTTCTCCAGTCCGGTGTCGCCGCAGCACTGGGCCGCGCGGCTGCGCGGTGCGCAGGTCGACACGGTGGTCAACTGCGTCGGCATCCTGGTGCCCTCGCGCGGGCAGCGCTTCGAGCGCGTGCATGCGCAGGGGCCGATCGAGTTGTTCCGCGGCGCGGCGCTGGCGGGGGTGCGGCGCGTGATCCAGGTGTCGGCCCTCGGCGTCGGGCCAGAGGGTCTCGACAGCGACTACCTGCGCAGCAAGCTGCTCGCCGACGACCTGCTCGCGACGCTGCCGCTCGACTGGGCCGTGCTGCGCCCGTCGCTGGTGTACGGGCCGCGCAGCGCGAGTGCCGCGCTGTTCGCGACGCTCGCGTCGCTGCCGGTCGTCAGCCTGCCGGGGCGCGGTGCGCAGCGCTTGCAGCCGCTGCACGTCTACGAGTTGGCCGAGGCGATCGCGCGGCTGGTCGAGCAACCCGGCCCGCTGCGCGTGGTGCATGAAGTCGGCGGCCCCGAGGCCATCAGCTACCGCGAGATGCTCGCCACCTATCGCATCGCGCTCGGCCTCGGCCAGCCGCTGTGGTTGCCGGTGCCGATGCCGTTGATGAAGCTCGCGGCGCGGGTTGCCTGTGTGCTGCCGCAGAAGGCCTTCAGCCCCGAGACGCTGCGCCTGCTCGAGCGCGGCAGCGTGCCATCGGTCAATGCGTTGCCCGCGCTGCTGGGCCGCGCGCCGACCGCGCTGGCGCAGGGCCTGCGCATCAGCCCGCCCGAGCCGCTGATCGATCTGCGCGGCAGTTTCGCGCGCGCGGCCTCGCTGCTGCAGAAGCTGACGATCGGCGTGCTCGCGGTGCTGCTGTGGATCTCGCATACGAGGTGACTGCGCGATGATGAACCCCGACCACCTCCCGTTCCGCTACCGCTGGCCGGTGCTGGCCGGTGCGCTGTCGGGCATCGTGCTGCGTCTGCTGTTCTCGGGTGCGGCCGGCAGCTCCTGGTCGGCGATGGCCGGCGCCTTCGTGTTCCTCGCGCCGATCGTCGTCGGCATGGTGACCGTCTACATCGCCGAGCGCGACGAGCGTCGCTCCTGGGCCTATTACGTCGGCGCACCGTTCCTCGCCACCGGGCTGTTCATCACCGGCACGCTGCTGATCAACGTCGAGGGGTTGATCTGCGTGCTCGTGATCGCGCCGCTGTTCGGCATGCTGGGCAGCGTCGGCGGGCTGTTGATGGGCGTCGCCTGCCGCGTCACCGGCTGGCCACGGCCGACGCTGTATGCCGCCGGCGTGCTGCCCTTGCTGATGGGTGCGCTGGTGCCGGGGACCACGTTGCAGGACGACCGCAGCCAGATCGAACGCAGCCTGTGGATTGCCGCGCCGCCGGCGGTGGTGTGGCAGCAGTTGACGCAGACGCCGGACATCCGCGCGGACGAAGTCGAGCGTGGCTGGGCCTACCGCATCGGCGTGCCGCCGCCGCAGTCCGGCGTCACCGAAGCCGCCGGGCAACGCGTGCAGCATTTCCGGATGGGCAAGGGCATCCACTTCGAAGGCGACATCACCGAGTGGCAGCCGGCGCGCCGCATCGCGTGGGCCTATCGATTCGCCGACGACTCGGTGCCTGCCGGCGCATTGGACGACCACGTGCGCATCGGCGGCCTGTACTTCGACCTGCTCGACACCGCGTTCGAGCTGCTGCCGGAGAACGGCGGCACGCGCCTCGCGATGCGCACGCGCTACCGCGTCAGCACGCAGTTCAATTTCTACGCGAACGGCGTGGCCCGGCTGCTGCTCGGCAACGTCAGCGAGGTGCTGCTGGAGCTGTACGCCCGGCGCTCGGTGGCCGGGTCAGTGCTTCAACTCGATCGTGCCGCGCGCCACGTAGCGCTGGAAGTCACCGATCGGGATCGCGGTGGAGCCGTGCGTGTCGCCGTCGACCCAGCTGAGCGTGGCATCGGTGAGCGTGGTCTCGACCTCGATCGGGCCGGGTCGGATCTCGATCGGCTGGCCGTCGCCTTCGCGGTACTCGACCTTGCCGATGATCTGGGCTTCCTGGGACATGGGGTTCCTCCTTGATGTCATGTCATGGCTTGCATGACACCAAGGGTCCCCCGGCACGGCCGGTCGCGAGAATAGGACGGGACGCCGCCTGCGCGTAGGCAAGCTCCTACAGCGCGTTGACCTTTTCCTTCAAGCGCAATGCCTTCTGCCGTTCGAGCTTGGCGGTGTCGTTGGCCGGGTCGAGCTCGAGCACCTTGTCCCAGGACTTGATCGCGCCGTCGAGGTCTTGCCGCGCGAGCGCCGAGCGGGCATTGCGCGAGTGCGTGTCGACCAGCCGCTTGCTGGTGGCATCGGCCTTCGGGCCGGCGGCGGCGACGCCCAGGCTGGCCGCCTGCTTGTAGTCGGCCAGCGCGCGCTCCAGGTTGCCGGCCTTGGCCGAAGCCTCGGCCGCGCGGAAGGCCTTCTCGCCGGCCGACGGCTCGGCCGGTGCGGCCGGCGCGGCAGCCACCGGCGGCGGTGCCGGTTCAGCGGCCGGCTCGGGCTTGGCCGGCGCGGGCCGGGTCGGGCGCGCCGTCTCGGGCGGGGGCGCCTTGCCGGGGATGCGGATCGTCGTGCCTTCACCCACCTGGCGCGGCACCTTGATGTTGTTGTAGCGCGCGAGGATGTGGAAGGCGTAGATGTCGCCGAGGAAGCGGCCGGCGATGCGCGACAGCGTGTCGCCCGCGCGCACCACGTAAGGGAACGACTCGCGACCGAGCGTGGCCTGCGGGTCCTCGGTCATCTGCTTCTGCAGGTTCAGCGCCAGCTTGTTGGCCGGGTCCAGGCTCAGCGCGCGCTGCAACTCGGCCCGGGCCTGCTCTTCGTTGCCGGCCTCGAGCAGCTCGACCACGCCTTGCGCGACCTTCTGCGCCTGGGCCTGCATCGCGGGCGTCGGCGGGGGCGGGGGCTCCGGGGCGGGTGCCGGGGCCACCGGCGTGGTGGCGGGCGCCTCGGCGGGCGGGTCGGCCGGCTTGGTGGCGCAGGCCGACAGCGCCAGCGCCGCGACCAGGGCCGTCATCAGGGCGGCGGTGCCGACGAGGCGGGACGGCGCCGTGCGATCAGAGGTTTCGATCATGCGTTCCATCTTCAGTCGAAGTGAGCGGAGCCCGGCAGCCGGGATGCCGTCCGGGTGAGGGCGGCGCCGCTGGGGCGAACGGCAGATTGTGCCCCGTCCCGATGCCGGATCAGAACCGCTTCACCCCGTCATCCGTGTGAAGAAAGTGCTTGCCACCCCAACCACGTGGCCACCGCCGAGAAGATCGCGCCGACCGGCCCCTTCGGCTTTCGCCAGCTGCTGCAACGCGACGACGGCTGCCGCACGGTCACCCAGCAGCACGGACGCACTCGCCGCGCCGGGCGGCGCTCAGCATGACCGGGTGGCGTGGGACAGCCGCTCAGACATTGCACATCACCTGCGTCCAGGTCACCCCGTCCTCGCTGCTCAGCAGGTGCCTGGCACCGACACTCCAGATGACGTCGGCATCGGACTCCAGGTGGCCGAAGGTCAACGGCCCCGGCAGGCCGGTGTCCACCGCCTCGAGACCCTTCGGACCGATCAGGTAGAGGCCGGTCAGGCTGGCGACGAAGGCCTTGCCCTTGAACAGGGTCAGGCCATGGAGGTTGTCGCGTGTGACCTCGTTCTGGACCGTCGTCGAACGGTCGCCCGCGGCCTGCAGGAGCACGCCCGCAGCGCCGCACATCAGCGCATGTCCCGACGGCGTGACCAGCACGCGCTGCAGCGCAACCGAGGTCGGGCTGTCGAGTTGGCGCCAGGCGCTGCCGTCGTACAGCCAGATCTCGCCGCCGAAGCCTACCGCGTAGACCGCCTGCGGCGTCAGCCCGTGGACCGAATTGAAACCGGTGCTCTCGCCCTTTTGCGCATGGATGGCGCCGGAAATGGCCTGCCAGGCACCGCCGCTGCGGCGGTAGGCCTGGCGCGACATCCCGACGGCGAAGACGTCGCTGTCGACCCAGCGGATGTCGCGCATCGCGCCGTAGCGGTCCGGGCCCTTGGCCTGCGGATCGACGTGCGACTCGGAGAATCCGCCCGGGATGCCGACCAGCAACTCGCCATCCAGGCCGAGCGCCAGCACCTCGAACTGACCGTTGCCCTTGTCGACGCCGCAGATCGAGGCCACCGGCCACTCGGGTGTCTTGACGAACCACTTGCCGCCCTTCAACTGCAGCACGCGCGAGTCGTCCTCTTCCTCGGCGACGAACCAGACGCGGTCGCGCGAGCCGACCGCGGATTGCGCGAACGTCATGTGGGGTGAAGAGGGCTTGGGCTTGGCCATGGGTCGGAAATCTCCCGAATCAGAATGCAGCGTCATCGAGGACCTCCTCGTCGGCGCATTGCTCGTCGCCGGCCTTGCCGCTGCAGGCGTCCTCTCCGGTCTCGTTGCCGCTGCTCTGATCGTGCCTCCAGCCGGGCGCCGATCAGAACCGCATCACCCCGTCATCCGTGTGAAGAAAGTGCCTGCCACCACAACCACGTGGCCACCGCCGAGAAGATCGCGCCGACCAGCAGCCAGGCCTTGGCCTGCGGGATCACGCGGCCGGCGGTGAGCCAGCGCGCGAGGCCGAGCACGAGGAAGGCCGGGCCGAGGATGGCGAGGATCAGCTTGGCGTCGATCGGGGGCATCGGGGCGTCCTGGGTGCGTCTGGCGAGCTTACCCTGCCATCCTGGCCAGCAGCCGTTGCTGGCGCCAGGTCGGCGCGCCGGCATGGAACAGGGGCGTTCCCGGGTTCAACAGGCACAGGTATTCCGCCGCGGCCAGGCGCTGGCGTTGAAACCCGCCTCGCAGGACCGACAGGCAATGGGCAGTCGATGGAGGCTCGCCCATGAAATGGCGAATGCCGGCCGTGAAGCGATGGCCATTCGACTGCCACCACGCTGCGATGCGCTGCGGGTCCGGCCAGGGCAATCCGTCATCCTCGTCCATCGCGACATCGTCATCCTCGGGCGCATCGCTCGGGCCCCCACGCTCGTTCTCGAATGCCGCGCCGTCCAGGTCCAGCTGCGCCAAGTCCAGGCCGGTCACCAAGCTGAACGATTCACCGGCCAGCCGAGCGAGCTTCGCATCGCTCATCTGCTTGATCAACCACGGCACATGGTGAGGGTCGCCGCCCATGCCTGTGGCGCGGATCAGCGTTCGCACCCGCGCGGCGTCCTGCGAAAGAGCGCGCAGCAAGGCATGCGTCTGCTCCATCGGCTGGCTGCGCACCAGCAGGTCGACTGCAGCATCATCCAGCACGCCGGGCGTTCGGCACAGCGCGGACAGCGCCTGCGGTGCAGCCTGCCGGTCCCCCAGCAGCAGCGCGGCGCACGCGGCTTCGACCACGCGTTCCGGGTCGGCGTCTTCGAGCAGCTTCAGCAGGGCCGGCAGCAGGTCCGCCCGGCCGCATCGTGCGGCCAGCCGCAACACCCGCGCAGGCGTCGCCGCGTCCTGCAGAGCCGTATCCATCGACGTGCCGGGCTCGACGCCGTGCAGCACGCACGTCGTCCAGCCGATCTCGCGGTGCAGCAGGGAAGGGGAGTCGATCAGTGACTTGATGATGCCTCGCAGCGAACCTGCAGGCACCCAGTCGAAGGCGGACACCAGCCCGGCACGGGCCTCGGGCAATGCCTCGGCCAGCGTGAGCAGTCGTCCCGTCAGGCCGGCATCCCGCCCGTCGATCGCGGCGACCGCGGCGACGAAGACGCTGTGCGGGGTCGGGTTCTCCAGCGCCGCCACGCACTGTGCGCGAGCATGATCGCCCGCCACGGCCAAGCCATCCAGGCTGGCGGCCAAGCGCTCGTCGAGGCGCTGCAGCTGATGCAGCCGCACATGCGGTGCACGCACCAGCACCGAGCGGGTGGCATGAAGACCTTGGGCGTCGTCCAGATGCTGCTGCAGGACGACGGGAACGGGAGGGCGAAGGAACGCAGACATGCGACGCGCAGCCTTACCCGACCAGGCAGGTCCACTGCGTCCCGTCGCGCGAGACCCAGACCTCCTGGCCGGCGACGGACATCACCTCACCCGCGTTGGCGGTGACCTGCATGCACGGGACCACCTCCTCGACGCCGAAGTCGATGACCTTCAGCTGGTCGCCCACCAGCACCCGCAGCGAATGACCGTCGGCCACGTAGATGGCGCCGCCGAACGTGTCGATCGAACAGAAGCCCAGGCGCGGCTCGCCCTCGTAGTCCAATTGCTGCCATTGGTCATCGCGGCCCCGCAGCAGCGTACCGCGCAGGCCGCATACGAAGATGTCCCCGTCCGGACCGTTCACTGCATCCTTCAGCATCACGTTGGTGGGGCTGTCCATCGGTTCCCAGCGGTCCTTGAGGTAGCGCCAGATCTCTCCCCGCATGCCGAAGGCCAGCAACCGGTCGTCGCCCTGGGAGACGATGCCATTGATGCCGCCGCCCGACTTGATGCTCCTGCCGATCAGGGCGTCGATGTCGAGGGTGGCGGACACAAGTTCCTGCGCCATGCCCTTGTCGAACCGGATCCAGCGGCCTTGCGCATCGCGCACGAACACGTGTCGCTGCATGCCCCAGGCCATCACCCGGCCGAACACGATGCCGATGTCGCGCATCGGGCCGAGGGCGGTGCCCGGTTCCAGGAGTTCGGCACTGATCGCGTCGCCTTGAAGCACCCCCACTTCGCCGTCTCGGCCGAGCACCTCGACCCGCAGAGGGGCGTTCGAGGCGATCGCCAGGCCGACCGATTGCCAGGGCCAGGCCGCCAGCTGGCTCCAGACGCCCGCCTTGCGCCGCAACAGCCGTGTTGCGTAGTTGCCGTTCTCCAGCAAGGAGGCGTCGTGGGCGACGAAGAAGTAGTCGTCCGCGGCGGCGATGGCTGCTGCCACGAAGACGTGATCGTCAGAGGCGAAGGTGAATGTCTGCGTCATGTTGAAGAACCCTGTCCGTCACGGGGCGAGCGGGGGGGCGTCATTCCGCGGCGCCCACAGCTTTGGTGTGGATGAGCGAGCCGTCCCTCAGGCCGACGCTCTTCTGGCGATGGTAGGCGTTGATTTGCGCTTCCAGGCATCCGGGGCTGCAATCGCTGTCCGAGAAGATCTGCTCGTGTGCGTTGACGCCGTTGTCGCGAGCCTCGCCGTACTTCATGGCGTGGTCTGCGCTGCGGCCCTTCGTGTCCCCCCCGGCTGCCGCCGTGGCGTTGACCGTGTTGATGGCGGAACGCTCGAACGCGTCCTGCAGGTCATGCATGTCAGGGTGGGTCTTGTCGGCCTTCCTGAACGGTGCCTTGCAGTTCCGATGCCACGAATACCCCTCGACGCAGACGCACGGCGCGGCGGCCTGGTCATAGTTGGGAAATTCCGCCTTCGGGAAGTGGTGCTTGGGCACGATGTGGTGTGCCGTCTGGCCCGGGCAGCAACCGCCCTTCTTGTTGTTCTGCTTCGAATAGGGCACGAGCATGCAGCGCTTGGCCTTGACGCATGGGTCGTCCGCATAGCCCTTGTTCTTGCTCGCGCTTGAGTAGACCTCCGGGCAGTCCTGGTCTGCATGCTTGTTGGTCTGGCACTCCGGGCAGGCGGTTGTGACGGCGGTCATCTCGTCGCCGCACGCCTTGATCTTCTGCGGCCCCGTCATGTCGTCCAGGTAGGGCCAGGTCGGGCTGTTACCCGGCACCGAACCGTGGTTGTGCGTCGTGAGATCGAGGTGGCGCACGACGTTCTCGCCTTCAATCTTCACATCCATCGACCAGGCGTTGAAGTAGACCTTGCCGGTGATCTTGCTCGTGACCACGCCTTTCTTGGGCGCCGAGCCCGCCTCGTCTCCCGTGCTCTTCTTGAAGTACGACTTGTTCTTCAGCATCACCTCCTTGCCGGAGACGGTGACGCTGGTCGATCCGTCGGTGGCGTCGGACGCCATGCCGGTGTTGGGATAGGGGATGGGCACGCCCGGAGGGGTTGCCGGGGTCAACGGCGGCGTGAAGCACACGTCGGGAAAGGCGCAGATCGCCTTGCCAGCCGCGGCCTTGCACGACACCTCCATCATGTTCGCGAAAACCTGGTTTGCCATGGTCGTCGTCTCTAGGGTGTTTGCGGCCGCACGGCGGCCCAGTGCAGGACGACTGCCGCTCGCGGGCCGCCGTCGTTGGAGAAGTGCGCGAGCACGAAGGGCCCGGGGGCATGGCCCTTGCGGAACGCCGAGTCGACGACGGCCAGCATCACCAGGCCGATCGCCGCTCCCGTTTCCCCGATGCTCTCGGCCGGGTGCCAGATGTCGAAGAACTCCTTGCGCTGCCGCATCGTGCGCGACACGGCCAGCGCGGCTTCCTTGAAGTAGTACTGCTCGCCGGAGACGTCCGCGATGCGGAAGTCGAGCTCATGCATCTGTTTGCCGGCGTCGACGAGTGCCTGCCGGATGGCGTGCGACAGGCCCTCGGCCCGCAGCGGCGCTTCGGAGTGAACGGGGGCAGGTTCGACCCCGAAGCCGATGCCGGTGCACACGAGTTGCGCCTCCTCGCCGGGCGGGCCGACGAGCACGGCCGCGGAGGCCTCCGCCGGCATGAAGCCGTCCGAGGTGCCGTCCTTCAGCAGCCGGTCGTCGGCGTCGTAGGCCTGCAAGGTGGGCCATCGCAGCAGGCTGTCGGTCCCTACCATCAGCACCTGGGCGGCATGGCCGCCTTCCAGCAACTGGCGGGCATGCGAAAGCGCCACGGCCGTCCCCACTTTGCCATGGGCGACGATCGCCGACGTGGACGCGAAGCGGGCCCCCAACAGTTCGCACACCTGGGTGAACAGGTCGCCGTCGATTCCCTCGAGACGGCCCGGCCTGTCGGGGTCTGCCACGCACAGCAACAGCGGGATCTGCGCCCAGGCTTCCTTGTCGATGCCTTCCAGGCATTCGTCGATGGCCATGGCAGCCATCTGCGCGAGCTTGGCAAGGCCGCGCCAGGGCTTCTCCAGTGAAACCTCGTGGGCCACGATCATGCGCGCGCCGCGGCCGGTAAAGCGTGTCTCGACCGGGTTGGTCACTTTCGCCCGGATGGCCGCGCAGGCGGATCCGGCGTCCAGTCCTACGCTCGTGACCAGGCCGGTGCGCCGGACTGCGATGGCGGCAACCATGCTCAGGCCGCCTCGGCCGCAGCCGGCCGGGACATCGGAACCATCACCACCGGGATCGGGAAGCCGATGCTGTCCCGGGACTGCCACCACTCGCGGCCCTTCTTGCCAACCAGCACCTGCTCGATCTCGTGCAGGTTCTTCCTCAAGGGCCGCGCGACACGCCAGGTCAGGTTGAACCGCTGCAGCTCCGGCTCGATCACGATGGTGTCCAGCGTCGCGGTGTAGTCCTCGCGCTCGCCGCGTTTCGGAAACACGTGCACCGGCGCCACCAGGTGCGGAATGGTGAAGCGCGTCAGCCCTTCGGGCGTCAGGTTCGCCAGCGCCACCTCCACCGGCCCGCCGGTGAACGATTCCAGCGGCAGCTGCTGGTCCAGCGGCGCCGCCTGGAAGTACCGCGCGTCGAAATCCGGTGGCAGGAAGGGAAAGTGCTTGTCGAGCCACTCGTCGTCGTACGTGCCCGCAAAGCGCGAGCGCGACGACCAGCCACGCCCCAGCGGCCCGTACGACATCGGCGCGTAGTCGCTGTCGGGGTCGCTGACGCTGCGCCCGATCTCCTCGGTGCGCGGCAGCGGCTTGCCGTCGACCCAGGCCTTCTTCAGGTGCTTGTGGAATCCCACGCCCACCGGGTTGGCCATGTAGGCCGCATGCTGCGCTGGGTCTTCATGCGCCAGGTCGGCACCGCCGTACGCCACGTCGTAGCTGATCGGCTGCGTGACGAAGGGCTCGGCCGGCGTCGCGCGCAGCGTGGCCAGCCCGCAATCCCATTGCCGCGCGCCGACCACCGCGATGCGCTTGCTCCAGTTGCCAATGCGGATGCCGGTCTCCACGCGCGTCGTGGGCCGCCCGTGCGGCGCATGCGCGCTGCCCAGCAGCAGCACGTCGACGAACGGCTTGTGCGGCGCGAAATCCACCTCGTAGACCGGTGCTGACAGTCCGGGTTCGCCGGTGAAGGTATCGGCCATCACCAGCGGCAGTTGTTCCTCATGCAGTGCGAAATGCGTGGCCGGCTCGCCGGCCTGCGGGAATCGGAAGGTGCCCTTGATGACGACCACGAGCGACTCGCGGCCGCTCGGCTCGAGGCCCATGTTGTAGCCCGCCGTCATGCGGGTGGCGTTGATCAGTTCCATGGCGGGTACTGCGGCGCGATCAGTTCAGTTGCACCGAGCCGCCCTTGATGCGGTTGACGCCGGTCGAGCGGCTCGACACGTAGCTGCCCTGGATCAGCACCTTGCCGGCTTCGGTGAGCGTGATGCTCGCCTTGCCGCAGCGCAGCGTCAGCTCTTTCTTCGCGCTGACCAGCATGCGCTGGCCGTCGCTGTCGAGCTGCACCTGGTCGGGCCGGTCGGCCAGCGGCCAGCCGGCGGCCGGGCGCAGCACGCCGGTGACGATCGGCAGCGCCGCGTCGCCGTTCTCGAACATCAGCGTCACCTGCGCGCCGATGTGCGCGCCGTGCAGGTCGAGCACCGCGCGCGCACGCAGCGCGGCGGTGCCCGGCTGGCCCGGGTACAGCACCAGCGGCGTCGCGCCGTCGTCGGTGATCGCGATCAGCTCGCCGACCACGACCGACGGCAGCGGCTCGCTGCGCAGCACCGCCGCGCGCGCATGCAGCAGCGGCTGCAGCGCGTCGACGGGATCGGCTGTCGGGTCGCCGACGGGTGAGAGAGGTGTGGCTTCCTCGCGCGCGTGCGCTTCGAGAAGTTGTTGGTCCAGCGTGTCGCGGCCGCTCATCGTGTGCCTCAGTTCTGCAGAATCTTGGAGCCCTTCATCACGATGTCGCTGCTCGCCTTCACGTTGATCTTGCCCGAGCCCTCCACGGTGATGTCCTTGCCCTTGATGGTGATCGTGCCGTCTTTCTTCATCGTGATGCTGGCGCTGCCGGTCTTCAGCGTGATGGAGTCGGCCGCCTCGAGCACGTAGTTCTTGCCCACCTTCAGCGTGTTGTCTTCGCCGATGGTGGTGTTGCGGGCCTTGGCCACCTGCACGCTCTGCTTGCCGCCGACGCTCAGGCTGCGGTCGGAGCCGACGTCGATGCTCTGCTTGGCGCCGATCGAATGGCTTTCGTTGATGCCGACCGAGACCGAGCGCGTGGCGCCCACCGTGATGCTCTGTGCCGCGCCGACCACCACTTCCTGGGCGGCGCCGATCGCCACCGTCTCGTTGATGCCGACCGCGCGGGTGCGCTGCAGCGCGACCGTCTCGGTCTTGCTGGCGCCGATGGTCACGGTGCGGTTGCTGCCGATCGTGATCGTCTCGTTCGCGCCGACCGTTTCGGTGCGGTTCACGCCGATCGCGATGGTCTCGTTGCTGCCGACCTTCTCGTTGCGGTTGACGCCGATCGTGATGTCTTCGTTGTTGCCGACCTTCTCGGTGCGGTCGACCCCGATCGTGATCGTCTCGTTGTTGTCGACGGTCTCGGTGCGGTCGTGCTTGACGTGCACCGTCTCGTCGTGGTCGATGGTCTTGGTGCGGTCGTGGCCGACCCACTTGGCCTCGTCGTTCTCGACCTCGATCAGCTGGTCTTTCTCGGCGTGCAGCCACAGCTGCTCGGCGCCCTGCTTGTCCTCGAAGCGGATCGCGTTGGCGTTGCCGTAGCCGCCGCCCTTCGACGAGCGGGTCAGGATGCCCGACTGCGTCGCGTTGGCCGGCAGGTCCCACGGCGGCATCTGCTCGGCGTTGTAGACGCGGCCGGTGATCAGCGGCTGGTCGGGGTCGCCCTCGAGGAAGCCGACGACCACTTCCTGGCCGATGCGCGGGATCGAGATGCCGCCGAAGTTCTTGCCGGCCCAGGGCGACGACACCCGCACCCAGCACGAACTCTTCTCGTTGTTCTGGCCGAGGCGGTCCCAGTGGAACTGCACCTTCACGCGGCCGTACTTGTCGGTGAAGATCTCTTCGCCGCCGGGGCCCACCACCACGGCCGTCTGCGGGCCCTGCACGAAGGGCTTGGGCGTGATGCGCTGCGGGCGGAACTGCTGCTTGCTCGGGATCGCGGAGAACGCGCAGTGGAACCCGGTGTCGCCACCGCCCGATTCGTGCACGCCGAGTTCGGCCTTCACCGACATCGACGTGATCAGGTACTCGCTGTTCTGGTCGTCGCGCGGGTGCTTGGTGAGCTTCAGGTTGCAGCCGACCTTCAGGCCGAGCGCGTTCGACGCGCCGCGCAACTGCGTGTAGCGCGACTGGATCTCGTCCATGCGGTTCTCGATCCACTGCGAGCCGTCGGCCTTCTGGACGTAGTCGCCCTGGTAGTCGAAGCTCTCGTAGTCGGCGAGCTCATGCGGGCGGGTGTTGGCGGTCTCGACCTCGAGCGAGGTCGACGGGCGTTCGAAGTCATAGCTCGTCATCACCGTCTTGCCGGTGCGCACCGATTCGTCGAATACCCAGTTCGAGATGTATTCCTGGTCGGGCGGTGCGCTCGAGCTGTCTTCGATGTAGCGCATGCTTTCGTAGCCCGGCGCCGCATCGTGTGCGCTCTGCGAGTCGACGAGGATCAGCTTGTGCGCGCCGTCGGTGTGCTCGAAGTACCAGTAGATGCCTTCGTGCTCGAGCAGCCGCGCGACGAAGTTGTAGTCGCTCTCGCGGTACTGCACGCAATAAGTCCACGGCTGGTACGAGCGGAACAGCTTGGGTTCGAAGCTTGCGATGCCGTGGTCGCCGAACACCTTCTTGACGATGTCGGGCACCGACATGTCCTGGAAGATGCGGCAATCGGTGGTGCGGGTCAGGAACCACAGCCACGGCCGCACGGTGGCGCGGTAGCCGAAGTAGCGGCCCTTGTGCCCGCCCAGGCCGAAGCGCGTGACGTAGCCGTTGTAGTGGCGCTTGCTGCCGTTGGCGAGCGTCACGTTGACGGTGACCAGCTTGCCGAGCAGGTCCTGCGGCTTCAGGTCGGGCTTCTCGCTCAGCAGCGACAACTGCATGTCGCCCAGCGAACTCAGGCCGGTCGAGAACGTCATCGACTCGAAGAACAGGTCTTCGGCCGGAAGCGGTGAACTCAGCGTGATGGGATTGGCCATGGGTGCGCTTGCTGTGCAGACGAAAGGCGCACGGGCGGTGCACCATGGTCCTCAGAGTAGGAAAAGCGGCCCGGGGGGTAAAGCGACGAAAGTCATGTGCCCCCCGCGACCGGGCGCTCGCGCCGGGTGGTTTGCCCTAGCATCCGCGCAGGCCGGCAGGCCGATCAGGAGAGGTGAAACAAGATGGGCGCAAGAAAGCCAGGGCCGCTGTGCGTGACGAGTGCGGAACGACGTGACAGCGGAACGGCGTGCCTGCACCGCACCGATCCGCCGGGACCGAGCCGGCCGAAGGCCGAGCCCAAGCCGCCGGAGCTGAGCTTCGACAAGCTGTGGCAGGGCTACCCGAGCAGCAAGCCCTATGTCGACAAGTCGGGCGACCCGCCGAAGGGCTTCGAGAACCAGTGCGCGATCAAGGTCAGCGTTGCGCTGCATGCGGCGGGCGTCGACATGAAATCGTTTCGCGGTGCAACCGTGACCGTCGACGGCAAGCGGCTGGCGATCCGGGCCGAGGAACTGGCGGCCTGGCTGAAGACGCAGCACTTGATCAGGTTGCCGCTGAAACCGGAGAACGTGACCGGCAAGGAGTGGCAGGAGAAGATCAAGGGGCGCAAAGGGATCGTCTTCTTTGCGAATTACTGGGCGCGGCCGGGTGAAAAGAGCCCGACCGGCGACCACATCGATCTGTGGAACAAGTCGACTCTCACTCCATCGTTCGCATCGATATTGCGCTTTCGAGTGGGCATGTCGAGTCTGGCGAATCCTCTCGATCCTTCGGATCCGTACTTCTCAAACTTGGACAATTCCGAGGTCATTTTGCTTTGGGAGATCCGATGAGGCGATTCCTCGCTGCGTTCGTCGGCTTCGTCGCCGGTCTTGCCTTGACGTGGCTTTGCCTGTACACGCTCAGCCATGCCAATCTTTCGCCCAGGACCGGCAGAGGGTGCGACGCGGAACATTGCGGTCCATGGTGGGCGTTGCCGCTGGGTGTCGCGTTGTATCTGATTCCAACAGTCGGATTCACGATTGCCGGCTACTTGTCGGTGGCCCGGGCGTGGCCTCGTCGCAAGACGTTCGTTGTCTTCGGGCTGCTGGTGATTGCGGCAGTGTTTTTCATGGTCCGCCCGTATCTCTGAACTGCACTGATGAGCCGTTTCTCTGCTCTGGAGGCGTCGTGTCCTGCCTCCATGCCCGCTGTTCCCATCCCTTGTCTGGTTGATTAGCGATACGAAATGAACACGGCTGAACTTGGCAGGTTGTTCAAGCACGTTCCGGCCGCATTTGCCGCATTCGTCGGTGGCCTGTTCTGGACTTGGCTTTGCGGCTACACCTTGAGTCATGCGAATCTGCCGCAGCCGAAGCCGATCTGGGGTTGCCGCATAGAAGATTGCAGCGCATGGTGGTTGGGCCCGCTCATTCTTGCGTACTACCTGTTTCCTGCTGTGGTGTTCGCTGTTTCGGGCTGCCTGGCTGCGGCCCGGATGTGGCCGGTCCGCAAGACAACCGTCGTGTTCGCGTTGCTGGTGGCTGCAACAGTGTCCTTTTACGTCTATTCCTTCATCGGGTAAGCATGCTCGATGAGGACATCGGACTTTGGCTGGTTGCTCAAGCTTGAGAAATCCGATGAGGTTGCCAGCACCGCACTCGTGCTTGCCCTTCCTTGCATCGGCTGAACTGATGAAGCGTTTTTTTGCGGCATTTCTCGGGCTGGTGGCCGGCCTTGTCTTGACCTGGGCTTGTCTCTACGCCTTGAGTCACTCCGATTTGGCGAGCCGGTCGGCACCCTCGGGTTGCGATGTAGAACATTGCGGCCCATGGTGGCTCGGGCCCCTCATTCTGGTCGCCTGCCTGCTGCCGTCGATCGGCTTCTCTGTCGCGGCCTATTTCGCGCAGGCCCGGTCATGGCCGATCCGGCGGATAGCCATCGTGTTTGCGTTGCTGGTCGTCGGCACCGTGTTCTTCTTTGTTCGTCCTTATGTCTGGCCCGGCAGATGACACAGCAAAGTCGGCGGATGAACCTGATACGGCTATGGATCTCGCTGGCGACGGGCGTCGGCATCGGTTGCTTGATCGTTCGCGCGCTGTGGCTCGCGTGGACTCCGCTTTGCTCCGAAACCTGTCCGCCACGATTGGCCCTGAGCCTGTACGCGTTCATCGTGACGCTGCCGATCATGTGGGGCTGTGTCGGCGCTGTCGTGGGATCGTCGTCCCGAACACGAGGGCGAAAAATCCTTGCCGTCTCGGCGGTATCGGCCATCACGATGGCGACCGTCGTTGGACTGACCATTGCGCTGCATGTGGCTCCCAAGGTGAATTCGATGTCCGGCTGAGACCCCGGCGTCAATCGCCTCCCGCTCACCAACCGTTACGCCTCCAACCCCCGATCCGGCAATTCCCCGTTGTCCAACGCCCCTCGGCGCCCGTAACATTCCCGGCGCAATGGAAGAGGGCAGACGGGCGCCACCCAGGACGCCCGCGTCGACCGCATCGGAGGGATCTTCATGGCATTGCACGGCGCCAACACCGCCCCGCAGGAGAACCTGCCCGAGCTGACCAGCCTGCGCTTCATCGCAGCCTTCGCGGTGCTCGTGCTGCACTACCGCGACCTCTTCGGGCCGCTCCCCGACGCGCTGCTGCGCGCGATCGTCGGCGGCCAGTACGGCGTCACGTTCTTCTTCGTGCTGAGCGGCTTCATCCTGACCTATCGCTATCACGACTGGTTCGCCGGCGGTGTTCGCGATGGACGCTTCTGGCGCTTCCAGCGCCTGCGCTTCGCCCGCATCTACCCGATCTACCTGCTCGGTCTGTTGCTCGACACGCCGTGGCATGTGATCGAGCGCGCGCAGGCCGGCCAGCTGGCCGAGGTCGGGCAGACCTGGTGGGCCTCGTGGCTGCTGAACCTGGTCGGCTTGCAGGCCTGGGTGCCGGCGGTGCCGTTCGCGATGTTCTGGAACACGCCGGCCTGGAGCGTGGCCGCCGAGTTCTTCTTCTACGCGACCTTCCCGTTCCTGTGCGCCGGGCTGCTGCGCCTGCGGCTGCGTCTGCGCGGCCTCGCGCTGCTGATGGCCGCCACCGTCGCGCTCGGCATCGGCGCCTACGTGGCCGTGATCTGGTGGATGAACTTCGTGCTGCATGCCGAGCCGCAGACGCAGTACATCGTGCTGGTCTACAACCCGCTGCTGCGCTACAGCGAATTCCTCGGCGGCTGCCTGACCGGCCTCGCGTTCCTGCAGCTGCGCGCCGGCACCGTGCCGCGCGCCGCCTGGCTGACCGGCACCGATGCGCGCGCCCGCCGCGTGCGCGATGCGATCGTGCTGCTCGCGCTGGTGGCCGCCGGCCTGCGCATCGGCCTGCCGGACTACACCGGGCCCGAGATGTGGCGCTGGCTGCTCGACGTGGCGATGAAGTACGGCGTCTTCATCGTGCCGTTCAGCGCGCTGATCCTGGCCGTGGCGTCGGGCCGCACCTTCCTCAGCCTGCTGCTGGAGCGGCCGTGGATGGTGCTGCTCGGGGAGGCCAGCTATGCGCTCTACATCATCCACTGGTCGGTGACGACCTTCCTGCGGCTGGGCTGGCTCGGCGAGGCCGGCACGCCGATCGTGCACGGGCTGTTCCTGCTCGGCACCGTGGCCGCTTCCGTGCTCTGCTACCGCTTCATCGAGGTGCCGTGGCGCCGCCGCTTGCGCGGCACGGGCGCTGCTGACACGCTCGACACCTCCGCGGCCGCCGCGCCGGCCGCATCGCTTCAACCCCAACCGAGACCCGCTCTGCCATGAACTCTTCCACGCTGATGCCCGCGCCGCGCCCGCGCGAGATCGAGGCCCGCCCGGTCGACAACGGCTGGCTGCAGTGGGTGGCCGAGAACAAGCTGCGCAACTGCGCGATGGAGTCGATGCTGCAGACGATGACGGCCGCCGGCCTGTCGCGCGCCGAATCCGAGGCCGCGATCATCCGCATGGACAACGACCCGGCCTACCTCGCGGCCAAGCGCTACCAGCAGATGCAGCGCAAGTTCGAATCGGTGCTCGCGAACCAGCAGAAGCTGTGGGAATCGTCGCCGCACTACGGGCGGGTCGAGAAGCGCAGCCACGTGTCGCGCGACGAGTTCATCGAGCGCTATGTGCGCGGCAGCCGCCCGCTGGTGCTCACCGAAGCGGCGCGCGACTGGCCGGCGCGCACGCGCTGGTCGCCGCAGGACCTGAAGACCCGCTTCGGCCACCTCGACGTCGAGATCCAGGCCGAGCGCAACGCCGATTCGAACTACGAGCAGAACAAGCTCGAGCACCGGCGCACGGTGCGGCTGGGCAATTTCGTCGACCAGGTGCTGGCCGGCGGCGCGACCAACGACTACTACCTGACGGCCAACAACGAGGTGCTGCGGCGCCCGGAGTTTGCGCCGCTGCTGAAGGACATCGGCACGCTGCCGGAGATCTGCGATCCGGCGCAGCTGGCGGCGCGCTCGTCGTTCTGGTTCGGGCCGGCCGGCACGCGCACGCCGCTGCACCACGACACGCTGATGCTGATGCACACGCAGATCGTCGGGCGCAAGCGCTGGCGCTTCATCTCGCCGCTGGAAACGCCGAAGCTCTACAACCACTTCCGCGTCTACAGCCCGATTGACCTCGACGCGCCGGACCTGGTGCGCTACCCCGATTTCGCGAGCGTGAAGGTGCTCGATGTGGTCGTCGAGCCGGGCGAAACGATTTTCCTGCCGCTCGGCTGGTGGCACCAGGTGACCTCGCTGGAGGTGAGCCTGTCCTTCTCGTACTCGAACCTGGCGATCCCGAACGACTTCACCTACGTGAACGCGGAGATCCACAACTGGTGAAGTGACGCTCCCTGTCTGGAATGCCTCTTGCAACTGGTGTCCGAACAAATCGAATGCCAGCGCGGGCAAGTAACTGCCCGTATCAGCAACACGCCAACGGGAGGGTTCCATGAATCAGAAGCGCACGCCAGCAGGAGCAGGTCGGAACGACAGGTCACGAACACTCGCCACGGTGGCGATGTTGTTCAGCACCGCGATGGCGCTGTCGGCCTGCGGCTCGGGCGGAGGCGATGATTCGAGCCCGGCGAGCAGCCCCCCGCCGACGAGCAATGCACCTTCGCCGGTACCCGCACCCGCTCCGGCGCCGACACCGTCAGCGGCGCCCGCCCCAGCGCCTGCTCCGTCCCCAGCGCCGGCACCTGCGCCAGCCCCCGCACCGTCCCCCAGCACCCCCGTCTCGTCGGCGCCCGCACCCGCACCGGCCGACACCGGTGCGACCGACTACGTGCCGCTGTTCACCAGCAGCACTCAGGTGATCGAGCAGATCCAGGTCACCGAGGCCGACGGCACGCTGGTCACGTACGCCGGCTTTCGCCCGACCCCGCGCCATGCGCGCGAAGGCGGCGAGCCGTGGACCGACACCGTCGACAAGGGACCGGGCAGCTACTTCGCCTTTCCGCCGTTCTACTTCCAGAACCGCACCTTCGGCCTGGTGATCCGCGACGAGGTGCCGGCCGGTCGCCAGAAGATCACCGCCTACCTGAAACCGAACGTCGGCACGATGATCAACAACAGCTTCAGCGCGTTCCGCCGGCTGGACCCGAACGTCATCGAGTACGGCTGGAAGATGGGCGTCGGCTACACCAACCCGAAGGACGGCACGCAGCGCTGCAATCCCGCTGCCGCGATCGCCGACCTGTGCGTGGCGCAGAGCATCACCGACTACTGGCGCATGGCCGACGAGGCGCAGTACCAGGGCATCACGCGGGCGAACAACAAGCTGAAGCTGGGCGACAAGATCGAGATGTCGCCCGGCGTGTTCCTCGACTACACGCCCGGCACCGACATCGCGCTGATCGATGGCGGCCACAACCGCGACTATTCGTTCGAGCAGCTCTACGTGGTGGGCAAGGGCATGGTGCCGTGGTACGGCATCGCGCCGAAGCTCGACACCACGCCGCTGCCCGACGACGCGCTGCTCGGCGGCCAGGCCAGCGTCTCGTACAACTATTCGGAAGAGCCGCACCGCGTGTTCCAGCAGGCGGCCAACAACATCGGCATCGCCAACATGCAGCGCTTCGTCGAAGGGCGCCGGCTGTTCCACACCTCGTTCGTCGATGGCAAGCACTCCGAGAGCCCGACGGTGAACCCGGTGTTCACCGCGCATGCGAACCAGCTGGGCGAGCGCTTCAACGAGGTGCGCTGCCTGGGCTGCCACACCTTGAACGGCCGCAGCCCGGCGGCCGACATCGGTACGCCGCTGAACAAGTTCGCGGTGCTCACCGCGGCGGCCAGCAGCACGGCGGGCATCACGCCCGATGCGACCTATGGCGTCAACGTGCAGCAGCTGTCGCGCACGGCGGGCGCGCCCGACTACGGGGTCTCGATCCAGTCGTTCGTGAAGACGGTGCGCACGCTGGCCGGTGGCGAGACGGTCGAACTGCAGAAGCCGGTCTATGCGTTCAAGGGCCCGGTGCCGGCGCAGTTGTCGGTGCGGCAGGCGCCGCAGGTGGTGGGCATGGGCCTGATCGAGGCACTGGACGAGGCCACGATCCTCGCGCAGGCCGACCCGCAGGATGCGAACGGCGACGGCATCCGCGGCGTGCCGAACTGGTCGATCGACCCCGAGACCGGCCAGCGCCACCTCGGCCGCTACGGCTGGAAGGCCGGCAAGGCGACCGTGCGCCAGCAGGCGGCGGGCGCCTTCCTGCAGGACATGGGCGTCACCAGCCCGGCCTTCAGGTCGCTGGGTTGCCTGCGTGGCGCCGCCGATTGCAAGACCAGCACCGCGACGCCGTCGATGAGCGATCTGGAACTCGAACGCGTGGCCTCGTACCTGCAACTGCTGGGCGTGCCGGCGCAGCGCAAGTACGCGAGCGGCTACACCGACGGCACGGTCACGCCGCCCGAGCACGACATCAGCGACGCGACGCGCACGGCCATCGGGCGCGGCAACCAGCTGTTCGCGCAGGCGGGTTGCACGGGGTGCCACACCGCCGAGCTGAAGACGGGCGCGAACCACCCGTTCCAGGAACTGCGCAACCAGACCATCCACCCGTACACCGACGTGCTGCTGCACGACATGGGCGCGGAGCTGGCCGACACGATGACCGAAGGCCGGGCGAGCCCGAGCATGTGGCGCACGCAGCCGCTGTGGGGCCTGGGCTCGCTGAAGTACGTGCAGAAGGAAACCGGCTTCGCCGATGCGAGCAGCGTGCGCTACCTGCACGACGGGCGGGCGCGGACGCTGGTGGAGGCGATCGGCTGGCACGGCGGCGAGGGCAGCGGCAGCCGGGCGAAGTTCGAGGCGATGAGCAAGGCGGATCGCGATGCGGTGGTGGTGTTTCTGGAGTCGCTGTGAGGCGAGTGCATGAACTACATTGATTCACGCGAAATTCCTGGAAATTGCGAATTTGCCGTGTTGGGTTGTAGTTTTGAGCGGCGGATTCCGCCATCAGAGCCCGCCCCGGGTCTGGGACGGGCTGTCCTCCATGTCGGGTAAGCCTTCATCCAGCGGCATCCCACGATGCCAGCAGATCCAGCAAACGGTTCTTGCGGAAGGGTGTGAGGATCAGGCGCTCACCTTCCTTGCGGATCAGCACCTCGGATCCTTCCATCTCGAACTCGCGAGGGATTCGAACCGCCTGATGGCGTCCGTCGCGAAACAGAGAGGCATGCCGCTCGGGCACTTGAATTTCCGATAGATGGGATGGCATGTGGCCAAGCATAGGCCAGACGCTTTTCAATCGTGCTTGCCTGAGCGGTAGCGGCGCAAGACCGCGCCGCTCACGAGGGCTTCTGCACTTTTTCTCCAAAGTCCCTGTCGAGACTCGCCGGCGAAGTCCAACCGGGGAGATGACATGGACCACACGCTGTCGAGCCCGCATCGCGGCGGGCGACGAGTTCGCGGCCTGATCAGGCGCTGGCTGGTGCCACCGCTGATCGCCTGCTTTGTCTTTCCAGCGATGGCGGCGCCAACGCCTGCAAAGAGCCAATCGGCCGCTGAGCACGATGGGGACCTCGCCATCGTGCGCGGCATCCTGATGCTGCCGGATTCCGAGATCGACCTCGCCACCGCCAAGCTGACGATCGACCGGCTGATGGATCCCGGCGTCGACGTGCAGGCAACGACCCACGAGCGGCAGGGTCTGCGCGAACAGCAACTGAAGATGTCTCGCATGGCGCTCGATCACAACCCGAGGGATGTGGCGATCCTCCTTCATCAGCATGCTGCGTGGCTGTGGTTCAGGAACCTGCTCGTCAATCGGTACGTGACGCCTGACGACGTGCCGGCTGCGGAGCGCGCATTGCTCGCGAGACACGACACCGCGCTTCGGGACCTGTACGAGCGGGCTTGGTCGCTCGGCTGGCGACCGCCGGATGCGCCGCAGGACGAAGCGGTTCGTCAGCGCGCCGCAAAGGCAAAGGCAACTCAACTGGAGAAAACGAAATGAACATCGCATCGGCTTTCGCCGCTCCGCTTCTGCTTGTCGTGCTGTGTCAGCCGGAGATTGCGGCTGCACGCTACGTGCAGAGCGATCCGATCGGACTGACGGGCGGAATCAACACCTACACCTACGGCGACGGAAATCCATTGAGCTATGTCGATCCGCAAGGGCTGGCGACGTGCGTCTATTCCGTCGGCACGGGGCGCATGGACTGCATGCGCAACGGGAGCGAGAAGTTCACGTGGTCAGGAAGCTTTGCCTCTGGCAACAACAGCGTCGCCGGATGCAAGAACAACGCGAGCTGTGAAAGCATGCCAAACGTCGGGCCGATTCCGAGAGGCTGTTGGCTCTGGAACGGAGGTGCGACCAGCAAGCCCGGCGGTCGAACGCTGGTGGCATTGCCACCGCAGTCGTCAACGCCGTTCGGTCGAGACCTTTTTCGAACACACAGCTGTCTGAACCCCTTCGGGCCATCGACGGCATCGCCCTATTGCTCGGAAGGGTGCGTGACCGGGACATCGAGTACTGTCTTCGATCTGAATGATTTAATCGACTCGGAACCTGGGAGCGTGATGTGCGTGGTCGATTGATTGCTGCGACTGGTCTACTGCTGGCTTCACTTCCGTTGCTGGCTGCCCCCGCAGATGAGGAACAGGATCGCATTGGCGGAAAGTTCATCTTCCAGATCGTGAGGATCCTGGCGACGACACCGGACCTGGATCGTGAAGCACACAGTGCGCTGGGCTCATCGCTGGAATTCATGTTTCTGCAGCTTCAGCGCTCTCCGACGAAATCGGCCGCAGAAGCTTTAGCGCAGACCGCTGTCCTTCAGATTGATGCAGGTGGAGGCGAAAGCAGGGACGAGGCCATTCTGTCGAAAGGAGCCGAGATGTTGCCGCTGCTCAAGAAGCTCTCGCTGGGAGACTACGGGCGTCTGTGTGCTGGCGCAATGAGCGCTGTCTGCATGAGCGAAAGCGACGTGGAGCGGTACGTCACCGATCTGTCTGACGCATTGGCTCACGGGCGGGTCGTTCCCGACTGAGTTCCTCCGGACGTGAAGGGTTCAGATTCACTGAGGTCGGTGGGCGCGGTGCTCTTCGGCGGCTTGGTGTCGTTCGCCGCCTCCGCAAGCGCCCAGCCGCCGGTGCAGCGATGTGCGGGAGCCGTGTGCCTGCGAGAGCCGCACCTGACGGAAGACGCGTTCGTCGAGAAGTTCGGGACAGGAGCGGTCTTGACGGATGCGGATGAGCCTCGGCGACATCAGCATTGCTTCTTCCTCGGCGCTTCGTCGCGATGGATTCTCTTCACGTTCGAGCGCGCCTCGACGCAGAGGACATCGGAGTTGGTGAGCATCCTGATCAGCAGCATCGAGCTTTGCACGATGCGCGTTCCTCCGAAGATGCGCATGGGACAGGCCGCCACCGAAGGTGGCGTCGCGCTGGGGCATCAACGAGCCGACATCGAGCGCGTCTTGGGTCGTCCGCATCGGCTGGATCAGGTCGCGGAGGGATCGAGCTCAGCGTCGAACATCAACGACTATTCCCCACGGCTGGGCCGAACCAGGCTCGTCTACGAGATCGAGAACGACACCTTGTTCAATTTCTTCTACCTGAGCGACTCGGGCGAGCTCAGCAGCATTCTCTTGGCCGACACCCCTTGATGTGCTTGCCGCCTTGCCGCCGTCACCGCCGAGCCGCCACCAACCACCCCGTCACCGGCTTCCCACCCTCCTGCCGCAGCGTCTCGCCGCTGATCTCCACCAGCGTGAACCCGTTCGCCGCCAGCGCCGCCTCCACATGCGCCCGCGCATGCGCATAGCGCCCATGCGGCTCCAGGTGGAACATCTCCGGGCGGTCGTCGGGCAGCGCCTCGACGGTGAACACCATCAGCCCGCCCGGCTTCACCGAGCCGCTCGCCGCCGCCATCAACGGCATCAGGTCGCCGAAGTAGCACAGCGTGTCGGCCGACAGCATCACGTCCCACTGGCCCGGTGATTCGCGCAGGAACTCGGTCAGCTCGGCCTTGTACAGGTCGCCGTAGACGCCCTTGGTCTGCGCGTGCTTCAGCATGCCGCCCGACAGATCCACGCCCACCAGCACGCGCGCCCACGGCGCCACCAGCGGGCCGCACAGGCCGGTGCCGCAACCGGCGTCCAGCACGGTGAACTGCTGCGCCGCCGGCGGCAGCAGCCGCGCCAGCAGCTGCGCACACAGCTGCGGCGCGCGGTAGTCCAGCCGCTCGTTCAGCTGCGTCTCGAAGCTGTCGGCGAAGTGGTCGAAGGTGTACTCGACATAGTCGTCCGAGGCCCGCTCCGGCGCGCCGCTGCCGGAGCACGCGGCGAACATGTGCTGCGCCATCGGGTGGCCGGGCTCGTCGGCCAGCCACTGGCGGAACACCTCGGCCGCCTCGCGCACCTTGCCCATCGTGTAGTAGGTCATGCCCAGCAGCTTGCGGCCGTCCGGGTGCTCGGGCAGCAGCTCGATCGACTTGCAGTACCAGCGGATCGACTCCGGCAGGTCGTCCTGCGCGGCCGCCAGCAGCCCCAGGTTGTTGTGCGCGTTCAGGTGCCGCGGGTCGAGCTCGATCGCGCGCAGGTAGGCGGCGCGCGCATCGGCCGGGCGCTTCTGCGCGCGGTACAGCGAGCCGAGGTTGTTCTGCAGGTCGGCGCTGCCCGGCTGCAGCGCGCCCGCGCGCTCGTAGGCCGCGGTGGCCTCGGGCAGCTCGTGGCGCGACACATGGATGTTGCCGAGGTTGTTGTGGTAGCCCGCGTAATCGGGCACCAGCTCGATCGCACGGCGGATCGACGCGATGCCTTCGTCGCCGCGGCCGGTCTGGTGCAGCACCATGCCCAGCAGGTGCAGCGCGTCGGGGTGGTCCGGCGCCACCGCGAGCACGCGGCGGTAGACCTGCTCGGCGCCTTCGAGCTGCTGGTTCTGGTGCAGCCCGATCGCGTACTGCAGCGCTTCGTCGAGGCTGAGGTCAGCGGGTTCGCTCACGGTGCGGTCCTCAGGACTCACATGTCCCCGAGCGTCGCGCCCAGGCGGTTGTTCGGCACGATCATCGGCACGCCGCCGCTCAGCAGCATCAGCACGTAGGCCAGCCGGGCGGCGCGCTTGTTGCCGTCGGTGAAGGCCTGCGTGGTGATGATCGCGCCCATCAGGTACAGCGCCAGCTCGTACCAGTCGTCGCTGCCCTGCGTCGGCATCGGCGAGGTGCTCAGGTCGGACAGCACGTCGCCCAGCACCTTCGCACCGCCGACGTTCGACGGGTACTTCTGCATGCCGGCGGCGTTGTTCCAGCCCCGATAGGCCGGTGCCAGCGGCACCATCCGCTGCCAGGCCGCCTGCAGCGGCGCGAGGTTGCCGCCCAGCGGGAAGCTGCCGTCGCGCTTGACCAGCCCGAGCAGCACCTGCGAGTAGGCCGACGCGTCGCCCTGCACGCCGTTCGTCAGCCAGGCCAGGCCCCGGGCTTGGTCGAGCGAGCGCTCGGAGCGCGGCGGCACCGCCGGCACGCCGGACTTCGGGGCCACCGGCGGCGGGGCCTGGTAGTAGCTGTCCTCGGACTGCGTCTCGGCCCGCAGCTGCGGCAGCAGCAGCTTGGAGCCGGCCTTGCCCTTCAAGCCGTTCGCGTAGGCCGCGCGCCGCTCGATCAGCTTCAGGTCCATCTCGAACATGCCTTCGATCGCGGTCATGAAGAAGTTCAGGCCGGCCGCGTCGGCAAAGCGCAGCGCGCTCGGGTTGCCGAAGTTCGCATTGGTGCCGAAATGCCAGAAGCCGTCGGCGCCCATCGCGCGCAGCGATTCGGTGAAGGCGTTGTCGAACGCGACACCGGCCGGCAGCAGGCCCACCGCCTGGCTGTATTGCCGGTAGATCGGCCGCGGCCGCACCGTGTTGATGAACTGCGTCCTGTCCATCGTGATCGGGCCGGCCGGCGCGACGTACGGGGCGACCTTGGGCTTGCTGTCGAAGAGGGCCATGGATGTGTCCTCAGAACCCGTAGTGGAAGTTGTTGTCGACGACGCTGACCTTCACGCGCTCGATCGGCGTGCCGTCCATCATCCGCGTCAGGAACTCCTTCGAGATGTCCGGCAGCATCGTGTTGGTCAGGATCGCGTCGATCATGCGGCCGCCCGATTCGCTCTCGGTGCAACGGCTCACGACCAGCTTGACCACGTCGTCGCCGACCTCGAACGGGATCTTGTAGCGCGTCTCGACGCGCTTCTTGATGCGCCCGAGCTGCAGCTTGACGATCTGCCCGAGCATCTCGTCCGACAGCGGGTAGTACGGGATCGTCACCAGCCGGCCGAGCAGCGCCGGCGGGAAGATCTTCAGCAGCGGCTCGCGCAGCGCCTTCGCCAGCCCCTCGGCCTCGGGCATCAGCTCCGGGTCCTTGCACATGTTGGCGATCAGCTCGGTGCCGGCGTTCGTCGTCAGCAGGATCAGCGTGTTCTTGAAGTCGATGAAGCGGCCTTCGCCGTCTTCCATGAAGCCCTTGTCGAACACCTGGAAGAACATCTCGTGCACGTCGGGGTGGGCCTTCTCGACCTCGTCGAGCAGCACCACCGAATACGGTTTGCGCCGCACCGCCTCGGTCAGCACGCCGCCTTCGCCGTAGCCGACGTAGCCGGGCGGCGCGCCCTTCAGCGTCGAGACGGTGTGCGCCTCCTGGAACTCGCTCATGTTGATCGTGATCAGGTTCTGCTCGCCGCCGTACAAGGCCTCGGCCAGCGCGAGCGCCGTCTCGGTCTTGCCGACGCCGGAGGTGCCGGCCAGCATGAACACGCCGATCGGTTTGCTCGGGTTGTCGAGCCCGGCCCGCGAGGTCTGGATGCGCTTGGCGATCATCTCCATCGCATGGTCCTGGCCGATCACGCGCTGGCTCAGCAGCGAAGCGACCTTCAGGATCGTTTCCATCTCGTTGCGCGCCATGCGGCCGACCGGGATGCCGGTCCAGTCGCCGACCACGCTGGCCACCGCCTGGTAGTCCACCGTCGGCAGGATCAGCGGGTGCTCGCCCTGCAGCGTGGCGAGTTCGGCCTGCACCTTCTTCAGCTCGGCCAGCGTCGCGGCGCGGTCTTCATCGGACAGCTTCGGCATCTCGGCCGTTGCCGTGGCCGCCACCGTCGCTGCAACCTTCTCGGCGTTCTTCTCCAGCGCGCTGCCGGTGCCCTCGACCGCGCCGGCCACGCCGCGCAGTTTCGAGCGCAGCGCGAGCAGCGTGTCGACCAGGCCCTTCTCGGTCGCCCAGCGCGTCTTCAGCTCGTCGAGCCGCTTGCGCTCGATGCCGAGCTGCTCGGTGACGAGCGCGCTGCGTTCACGCGTGTCGATGCCGATCGCCGATTCGCGGCCGATGATGCCCTGCTCGGTCTCCAGCGCTTCGATGCGCTTGCTGCAATCGTCGACCTCGGCCGGCGTCGCATGCAGGCTGACCGCGACGCGCGCGCACGCGGTGTCGAGCAGGCTGACCGACTTGTCGGGCAGCTGGCGCGCCGGGATGTAGCGGTGGCTCAGCTTCACCGCCGCCTCCAGCGCCTCGTCAAGGATCTGCACCTTGTGGTGCTTCTCCATCGTCGACGCCACGCCGCGCATCATCAGGATGGCCTTCGGCTCGTCCGGCTCGTCGACCTGCACGCTCTGGAAGCGCCGCGTCAGCGCCGGGTCCTTCTCGATGTACTTCTTGTACTCGGCGAAGGTGGTCGCGCCGATGGTGCGCAGCTGGCCGCGCGCGAGCGCCGGCTTCAGCAGGTTGGCGGCGTCGCCGGTGCCGGCCGCGCCGCCGGCGCCCACCAGCGTGTGCGTCTCGTCGATGAACAGGATGATCGGCTTCGCGCTCGCCTGCACCTCGTCGATCACCGAGCGCAGCCGCTGCTCGAACTCGCCCTTCATGCTGGCGCCGGCCTGCAGCAGGCCGACGTCGAGCGCGCGCAGCTCCACGTCCTTCAGGGCCGGTGGCACGTCGCCGCGGGCGATGCGCTGCGCGAAGCCTTCGACGATGGCCGTCTTGCCGACGCCGGCCTCGCCGACCAGGATCGGGTTGTTCTGGCGCCGGCGCATCAGGATGTCGACCACCTGGCGGATCTCGTCGTCGCGGCCGACGATCGGGTCCATCGTGCCGCCGCGGGCCTGCTCGGTCAGGTCGGTCGTGAAGCGCTTCAGCGCCTCCTGCTTGCCCATCGCCGCCGGCGCGATGGCCTCGCTGGCCTCGCCCGGCGCGCCACCGTCGCTGGCGGCCTGCGCATGCTCGGGGGAACTCGCCAGCAGCGAGCCGAAGCGGTCGATCAGGTCGTCGAGCTTGATGCGCTCGAACTGCTTGCTGATGGCCAGCAGCGCATTGCGCAGCGACGGCGTCTTCAGCGCGCCCACCAGCAGGTAGCCGGTGCGCACCTGGCGGTCGCCGAACATCAGCGAGCCGTAGACCCAGCCGCGTTCGACCGCGTTCTCGACGATGCTCGACAGGTCGGTCACCGAGGTGGCGCCGCGCGGCAGCCGGTCGAGCGACTGCGTCAGGTCGGCCACCAGCTGCGCGCCGTCGAGCTCGTAGTGCTTGACGATGCGGTGCAGGTCGCTGTCGTTGCCGTTGAGGATCTGGTAGATCCAGTGCTGCAGCTCGACGTACGGGTTGCCGCGCAGCTTGCAGAACACCGTGGCGCCTTCGATGGCCTTGTAGGCGATCGGGTTGAGCTTGCCGAAGAGGGCGGTGCGACTGATTTCAGCCATGGTCGTTCCTTGGGTCCCTTAGGTGGAGGAAGGCGAACCTGCGGCATGCATCTGCGCCGGGTTCAGGAGGAGTTCGCCGCGGTCGGGGTGCGGTGTCTTGCGGCCGAGCCAACTGGTCAGGCCGAGCGCGGCCGGGGCGGCGTTCGACAGGCCGAGTGCCGGCACCGCGCTGCCCTGCAGGATCAGCCGCAGGTCCCACAGCATCTCGAAGCCGAGCAGCTGGCGCATCCAGTCGCGCAGCTCGACGAGCGAGCGCTGGCCGGGCAGGAACTGGCGGTACTGCGCGAGCGTCAGCGGCCCGATGTGCAGCCGCAGCTTGTACTGGCGGTCCCAGACCTTGCTGCCGGCCACTGCCGAGACACCGAGCGCCGCGCCCATGCTGCCGCGCCCGCCGAGGCGGGTGCGGTCTTCGGGCCGCAGCGGCAACCAGTGGCCGACGTGCGACTCGACGCGGATCGGCACCGCGAAATACTGGCGCAGCACCTTGACGATCGATTCGGGCCGGCGCGTCGCGCTCGCCAGGTGGCCGCCCACGAAGCGCTTGGCGGCATCGGGCACCTGGTCGGCGCGGCGCAGCGTGGCCGGCGCCTGGCCGAACAGCGCGCTGACCCATTTCGCGAATTGGTCGTCGCTCGCGCGGTCGGCTTGCACGGCCGGCTGCGACTGCGCCCAGGCGCGGTAGAACAGCAGCAGCATGCGGTGGTGGAACATGTCGGCGAAGCGCGCGAAGGTGGCGTCGCCGTGGTTGCGCAGCCGGTCGCGCGCGTGTTCGGTGTAGTGCAGCGGCAGCGGCCCCATCGGGCCGAACAGCCCGAAGAAGCGCACACCGAGCCGCGGCACGGTGCGCTCGTTCGCTTCGAACGACATCACGCCGGCCGGCGCGAAATCGAGCTCCGGGTCCTGGCCCAGCCGCACCGGCTCCCCGCCGGGCCGCAGCGCCGAGCCGAGCCGCGGCGACTGCGGCCACAGCGCATCGATCTGGCGCAGCACCGCGAAGAAGTCGTGCGCCCACGGCTGCTTCGCGATCTCGTCGAACAGCCGGGTGCGGCGTTCGTGCAGGGCTTGCGGGTCCGGCGGTGGCGTGCTCACAGCATCGCCTTCGATCCGATGCGCGGTTGCGATCGGAGGATCTCGCCGCGCGTCGCCGAGCGGACGATGGTTTCTGAAAAGCTGTTGGCCGACGCATGCCGGGCGTAGAAGTGCTCCAGCACGCAGCCGAGCAGAAAGGCGCTCGAGCCCTGGAAGCCGAGCTCGTCGACGGTGGTCGTCACCTCGACGCCGCAGCCGAAGGTCAGCGGCCCGGGGAAGGGCAGGCGGCGCACCACCGCGCGCGCGTCCACCGCCTGAATGCCCTCGACCTGCTTGGCCCAGCTGACGTCCTGCTCCGGCCCGTGCAGCGCCATCAGGCTGCGCAGCGCCGAGGCGGCGCGGCGCGGGTCTTCGCCGGCGATGCTCAGGTAGTTCAGCGTCAACAGGCTCACCAGCGACCAGCCGACATCGCCGCGCGCGATGCGCTGCACCGGCCGCGACGGGCCGCGCATCGTCTCGATGCGGCCGGCTGGCCCGGCGACGTCGAGCGCCCAGGTGCTGGCCGAGCCGGGCAGCAGCGTCGGCAGGTCGCGGTTGGTGACCAGCGCGGTCAGCGAGACCTGGCGGATGTCTTCGCGGTACGGCGCGTTGCGCGGGTCGACCAGCGACAGGAACACTTCCTGGCCGATGTAGGCCGAGCGCGGACCTTCGAGGCGCTGCCGGCTCGACAGCAGGCGCGGCTCGCGGCGCAGCGTGTAGAACGCCCCGTGGTTGCGCGACTCTTCGTGGAAGGTCGCGTACAGCGGCAGGAAGCGCTGCTCGGCGACCTGGCCGGTGCCGAAGCCGGTCACGCTCTCGATCGTGTGGACCTCGTAGTCCATCGGCCGCGTGCGGTCGGGCACCGCATGGTGCTCGAAGCTGCCCGGGCCGAGCTGGATGCGGTCGAGCCGCTTCGGGAACAGGTTGATCGCCGGCGTGCAATACAGCGCGAGGCTGTTCGCGTCGACCAGCGATTCGAGCGCCGGCTCGCCGCGCCCGAACAGCAGCACGATCTCGCACTCGCTGCTCTCGATGCGTGCCAGCCGCCGCGCCAGGTCGGTGACCGAGAAGAACAGGAAGCGCTGCGGCAGCGCCGCGTACTCCTGCAGCAGCCGGTGGCCGCTGAAGCCGCGCAGCGTGTCGGGCAGCAGCGCCTGGTCGTCGTCGTAGCCGACCGCCTCGACCGAGGCGGCATCGGCATAGCCCTGGTTCGGCGAGCGCGCCGCGCCGCCCTGCACCCAGGTCGCGAGGCTCGCGCCCAGCACCAGCTCGTGCAGGCGGAACGCGACGTCGTCGCCGGCGCTGATGTAGAAGCTCAGCTGCTCCATCGGCAGCTGGCTGAACTTGAGGCCGGCGCTCGCCTTCAGCCGGATGCGCAGGCCGCCGCGCACCTGGCGGGCCGGCGGCAGGTGCGCGATCGGCAGGTCGGGCGCGTGCGTGAAGTACTGCACCGCATCGATCTCGACCGGCCACAGCATCACGTCGTGCGCGGTGCGGAATTCGCAGCGGGTGTTCTGGCCGCGCACCATGTCGCTGTGCAGCGCGCTGCCGCGCTTGACGCTGAAGCCGCGCGCCAGGTTCGGGTCGAGCGGATCGGGCCGCATGCGCGCGATCATCGTCGACGGCATCGGCGACAGGAAGCCGGGGTAGACGGTCTCGAGCAGGTGCTGGATCAGCCGCGGGTGCTCGGCGTCGATCTTCAGCTGCACGCGCGCAGCCAGGAAGGCGAAGCCCTCCAGCAGGCGCTCGACATACGGGTCGGTGACCTCGACGCCGTCCATCGACAGGCGCGCGGCGATCTTCGGGAATTCTTTCGCGAACTCGGCGCCGACCTCTTTCAGGTGGCCGAGTTCGTCGTTGTACAGGCGAAGCAGGTTCGGATCCATCGGGAGCGGCTGCTCAGGTTCTGCGTTTCAGGGAGCTGCCGGCGGCGTCGCGCACCTCGATCTGGCCGGCCTCCAGGTCGACCTGGGTGCGCAGCAGCAGCTCCAGCGGCACCGGTTGGGCCCACATGAAGCCGCGGATCTCGAACTCGATCACGTTGTGCGTGTCGAGCACGCTGGACGGCTCGAGCGCACGCACGTCGAGCGAGTCTTCCATCACGCGCGGCTCGAAGCGCAGGATGGCCTGCTTGATCGTGCGTTCGAGCAGCGGCACGTCGATGCGCGACGCGAGCTGGCCCGACATCGGCGGCAGCCCGAAGTTGATGACCGATTCTCCCGCCAGCGGGTACTGCTCCGACAGCAGCGGCATCGGCTTCACTGCATTCAGCAGCCACGACAGGTCGCGCAGCACCGCCTCGCGGATCTGCGCCTTGTTCATCACGCGGCTGTCATCGGACTCGACGCGCGAATGCGGCTCGAGGTCGGTCAGGCGGTCGAGCAGGACCGGCTGCAGGCGATCACGTACCTCTTGGGTCACGGTGCAACGGGTTCGTCGTCGTCTTGCACCGGCAGCGGATCGAGCGTGATCTCGCGCACCGCGAGCAGGTCGCTGTCGTGCTCGCCGAGCGCCAGCACGCGCTGGCCGATGCCGCGGAAGTGCTCTTCATTCAGCGCCTGCCACTCGGTGCGGCGCGCCAGCTGCGCGAGCGCGTCGCCTTCGGTCGCGGTGCCGGGGTAGCGGGTCGGGATCAGCGCGACCGACTGGCCGCCGTTGGTGAACTCGAGCTGCGCGGCACTCCACACCATGTCGCGCAGGTCGGCCGGTTCCTCGATCGTGATCTTCGCCAGCGCGCTGAACGGCACCCAGCAGTAGCGGCCGTTGATCAGCGCTTCGAGCACCGGGCCGAGCCGCGAATCGGCATCGGCGATCCAGTCGAACGGCTGGCCGTTCAGCGTGCCCGGCGTCGGCGGCGCGGCCTCGAACGCATCGGTGCGCAGCTTCGCGGCCAGCGCCGCATCGCCGCGTGCATCGGCCATCAGCGCCTCGACCAGCCAGGCCACCCAGGCCTGCGGCCGGCCGAACACCATCGGCGTGGTCTTGCCGGCGAACACCGCCTCGCGCAGCGTCTCGCACTTCAGCGCCTCGCGGTAGGTGTTGACCATCGGCAGCGTCGACGCGTCGAGCTCGCCGCACACCTCCAGCTGCGTCATCGCGCGCGGCCACTGGCCGAGCACGCACAGCAGCTGGAACAGGAAGACGCGCAGCTTCGGGTCCGCCGGCTTGGCGCGCACGCCGTCCTGCAGGCTTTTCAGCGCGGCATCGGTGCGGCCCTCGCGCAGTGCTTGCTCCGCAGCTTGTACTGGGGTCATGAAAAAACTCCGAACTGACAAACGTTCGCGCGCACGGACCGAGCGGACGCCGCGGAACCGGCTTTGCCGGGCCGCTGGCGGCGCCCCCTTGAGGGGGAGGCGCCGAAGGCGCTTCGGGGGTGGGTCATTCAACCTGCCTGTACTTCGTTCTCGAAGGTGTTGACGCCCTTGGCGGCGCCGGCAAGGTCTTGCGCGCGGTACTCGACCTTCACCTTGAAGAAGGCGATGCGGATCTCCTCGATCAGCTCCGGTGCGCCATCGGTCTCGTTGCGCAGCCGGTGCGACAGGATGCGCGCCTTCTCGGCGGTGATCGTCAGGTACGGGATCGATGCCGCGCCGCCGGCCTTGTGCACCGCCAGCGTCGCCTTCTTGATGACTTCATTGCTGCGCAGCGCCGACATCAGGCCGGTGCTGGCCGAATCGACGCGCTTGCGCACGACCAGTTCCTGCATCGTCGTGCGGGCGGCCGCGCTGCCGAAGGCCGTGGCATTGCCGTCCAGGCCCCAGCTCCAGCCGACGACCTCGATCTCGTCGGTGTGATTGGCATCGCGCGATTCGCCCTTGATCGGGCCCTGCGCCGTGCCCTCGACCTTCAGGTACATGTCGGCCTTGGCCATGGTCTTTCCTTGCTGGCGTTTTCAAAAAGGGATCGCCACGAAAAGGCCCGAAGGCCGATCCGTGGCGTGCGCAGGAAGCCTGCGACCGATCACTTGACTTCGTTCTTCTCGCGATCGATGCCGACGGTGCTGGTGGAACCCTTGCCGCCGGTGTCCGACTGCGTGGTGTATTCCATCTTGAACTTCGCGAAGTTCAGGCTGATGTTTTCCGTCAGCCGGTCTTCGCCGCCGCTGCCGCCGGTGGAGAGCGACGACACGATGACGCTCTCGAGCGTGATCTTGATGTACTCGAGCGGCTTGTCGCCGGCCTTGCGCACGGTCAGCACGGCCTGCTTGATGTGCGTGCCCTTGAAGCTGGCCATCGCCAGTGCGGTCGACGACGCGTCGACGTACTTGGTCAGCGACAGGTCCTGGATGCTGACCTTGCCCGAACCGCCGCCGGCGCCGTTGCCGAACGAGGCGCTCTGTGCGCAGCCCCAGTTCCATGCCAGGACGTCGATCTCGTCCTTGTGCGAGCTGTCCTTCGACTCGCCCTTGATGTCACCGATCTTGATGAACATGTCTACAGCCATGATGCTTCTCCTTCAACTAAGTTGACCCGCTTGTGGGATGCCGGGAGAGGGGTGCCGCGACGTCTGGGTATTCCGTCGCGCGCCCGGCGTTTCTGTTTCGTTCCCGGCAAGCTGAACCTCCCGGGCTGCGATGCGCGTGGCGCGCCGTGGGAGGTTCCACGCCGGCCACGCTTTCCTGTACCTGGATCAGGCCGCCTTCTGGGAGGGCAGCTTCGAGACCAGGCGCAGAGACACTGTCAAACCTTCCAGCTGGTAGTGGGGGCGCAGGAAGAACTTCGAGCTGTAGTAGCCCGGGTTGCCCTCGACCTCTTCCACCACCACCTCGGCCGCCGCCAGCGGGCGACGCGCCTTGGTGTCTTCCGACGAGTGGGCAGGATCCCCATCGACGTAATTCATGATCCAGTCCTGCAGCCAGCGCTGCACCTCGTCGCGTTCCTTGAACGAGCCCACCTTGTCGCGCACGATGCACTTCAGGTAGTGCGCGAAGCGGCAGGTCGCGAACAGGTACGGCAGGCGCGCGGCCAGGTTGGCGTTGGCGCTCGCGTCGGGATCGTCGTACTCGGCCGGCTTCTGCAGCGACTGCGCACCGATGAAGGCCGCGAAGTCGGAGTTCTTGCGGTGCACCAGCGGCATGAAGCCGTTCTTGGCCAGCTCGGCCTCGCGCCGGTCGCTGATCGCAATCTCGGTCGGGCACTTCATGTCGACACCGCCGTCGTCGGTCGGGAAGGTGTGCGTCGGCAGGCCCTCGACCGCGCCGCCCGACTCGATGCCGCGGATGCGCGAGCACCAGCCATACTGTTTGAAAGAACGATTGATATTGACCGCCATCGCGTACGCCGAGTTCGCCCAGGTGTACTTGGTGTGGTCGGCGCTGCCGGTGTCTTCCTCGAAGTTGAACGCCTCGACCGGGTTGGTCTTCGCGCCGTACGGGATGCGCGCCAGGAAGCGCGGCATCGCGAGGCCGATGTAGCGGGCGTCGTCCGATTCGCGCAGCGAGCGCCAGCCGGCGTATTCGGGCGTCGTGAAGATCTTGCTCAGGTCGCGCGGGTTCGCGAGTTCCTGCCACGAGCCCATCTGCATCAGGCCCGGGTCGGCGGCGGCGATGAACGGCGAGTGGGCCGCAGCCGAGACCTTGGCGATCTCGCCCAGCAGCTCGACGTCGGGCGGGGTCTGGCCGAAGTAGTAGTCGCCGACCAGGCAGCCGAACGGCTCGCCGCCGAACTGGCCGAACTCTTCTTCATAGACGCGCTTGAAGATCGGGCTCTGGTCCCAGGCCGTGCCCTTGTAGCGCTTCAGCGTCTTGCCGAGTTCCTGCTTGCTGATGTTCATCACGCGGATCTTCAGCTGCTCGTCGCTCTCGGTGTTGTTGACGAGGTGGTGCAGCCCGCGCCACGCGCTTTCCAGTTGCTGGAATTCGGGGTGGTGCATGATCAGGTTGATCTGCTCGCTGAGCTTCTTGTCGAGCTCGGCGATCATCGCCTCGATCGAGTTGACGACATCGGTGCCGATCAGCTTGGTCTGCGACAGCGCTTGCTGCGCCAGCGTGAGGATCGCGGTCTCGACCGCGGATTTCGCCTCGTCGCTCTTGGGCTTGAATTCCTTGTTCAACAGGCTCGCGAAATCGCCGCCCTGGAATTCGACGCCCTGCAGCGCGGAGGATTGGTTCTGTGCTTCTGCCATTGCGTTCTCCTATGACTCGCGCTGCGCTTACTCGGCCTTCGGCTCGTCGCCGGCCTTCTTGGCCCCGGCCAGGCTGCTCAGCAGCGCCGGATCGGCCATCACCTTGGCCAGCAGTTCCTCGGCACCGCTCTTGCCGTCCATGTAGGTGATCAGGTTCGACAGCTGCTGGCGGGCTTCGAGCAGCTTGCGCAGCGCGTCGTTGTTGCGCGCGATGGCGGCCGGCGAGAAGTCGTCCATGCTGTTGAAGGTGAGGTCGACGCTGACGTTGCCTTCGCCGGTCAGCGTGTTGGGCACCTGGAACGCGACGCGCGGCTTCATCGACTTCATGCGGCTGTCGAAGTTGTCGACGTCGAACTCGAGGAACTTGCGGTCGGCCACCGGCGCGAGCGGATCGGCCGGCTTGCCCGACAGGTCGGACAGCACGCCCATCACGAACGGGAGCTGCACCTTCTTCTCGGCGCCGTAGAGCTCCACGTCGTATTCGATCTGGACGCGCGGCGCACGGTTGCGGGCGATGAATTTCTGACTGCTGGTGGCCATGGTGGACTCCTCTGGGGCGGGTTCGGTGGTTTAGGGCCTGTTGACCTGATTCACTGGTCGGGACTGCCGGCGATGCGTTCGACCTGGCCGAGGCCGTCGGACGCGAGGTCGCGGATGATGTCCATGAAATTCTTGCCCATCAGCCGCTGCGCGCGGCGGATCAGCAGCGGCGCCGGGTTGCTGGGCTCGTTGCGTTCGATCCATTCGCAGACGCGGTCGAGCGTGCGGCTCACGTCTTCGCGGCTGCGCAGTGCGCCGACCGCGACGGCGCTGCCGCCGGTGGCCGCGCCGCCGGCATCGGCGCCGTCGGAGGCTTCAGCGGCGGCCGCTTCGGCATCGGAGGCCAGCGCCTGCGCGGCGGCGCTCGCCAGGCACTGGGCCAGCACGCGCAGCGGACGCAGCTCGGGGCCCTGGCTGCCGCCGACCTTGTCGATCAGCACCGCCTCGATGCGGGCCATTTCGTCGCCGGTCTGCTTCAGCGCGGCCAGCGTGCCGGGGGTCTGGGCCTCGGCCGCCTTCAGCGCCTGCTGCACGCCTTCGGCCGTGGGCACGGTTTCGCTGCTGCCGGGCTGGGCCTTGCCGGCGGCGAGTTCGATCTGGCGCACGGTGAGCTGGGAGCGGCCGCCGCCGACCGGGGCGTGGCGCAGGTCAGCGAGGCCGAACGACGGGTCGACCAGCGGCGCCAGTGCGTTCAGGCGCATCGTCGGGTCGTTGTTGTCGTCGGCGTCGAGCAGCGGGTAGGCGTGGTCCCAGTGGCGTTCCAGCAGGCCGGCGATCAGCGCCAGCGCGCCGGCATAGGCCGTCACACCGTGCTGGCGGGCGCCGGAGCGGGCCAGCAGCACGGCCACGCGCAGGTCGCGGGTGCGTTCGGCGAGCTGGCGGGATTGCTCGAAGACGGTGCGCCAGTCGGGGTCTTCGGCCGGGATCACGGTGTCGCCGAACTGCTGCTCGGGCTTGCCGCGCGAGGCTTCTTCCAGCGCGAGGAACGCCGGGTCGTACTCCAGATCGGGCCCGCAGGGCGCGTCGTCGGAGAGCGGCGCCAGCAGTTCTTCGACGGGGAGGGCGTTCATGGAGGTGCGCGACGGCAGACAGTGACGATGGGGTGGACTCTAGAAAGGAGGGGAGCCCTCCACATCTGCCGAAAGTCACTTCTTCACGTTCAGGCCTCGCTTGTGCCCGGTTCAGGCCCCCGCGTCCGAGGGGGTGGAATCGAACCGGACCGAGACCTCGAGCCCCGGTTCGGCGGCCCGGATCTGCAGCGCGCTGCCGTGCGCCTGCGCGACCAGCCGGCACAGGTAAAGCCCGAGGCCGACGCCGCCGGTGGTGCGCTGGCGCGAGCGGTCGAGCCGGTAGAAGGCCTCGCTGAGCTGCGCCAGCTGCTCCGGCGGCACGCCCGGGCCGTGGTCGCGCACGCTGAGCGTCACGCTGCCGTCATCGCCGAGCCGGGTGCTGACGACGGGCGGCCGGGTGGCGTCGGCGGCATGGCGCAGCGCGTTGTCGACCGCATTGCGCAGCAGCAGCCGCACCCGCACCCGGTCCAGCGCCAGCATCGGCAGCGCCGGCGCGAGCTGCTGCTCGACCGGCTGGCCGGCGAAATGTGTCGCCAGCGTGTCGACGACCAGCGCGTTCAGGTCGGTCGGCTCGCGTTGCAGCGCGGCATGGCCGGACGCGAGGCGCTCGCTTTCGAGCAGGTCGCTGACCAGGTCGCGCATCTCGGCCAGGTCGCGCAGCAGCGCGCTGCGCTCGGGGCTGTCGTCGACCAGCTCGGCATTCACCCGCGCCCGCGTCAGCGGCGAGCGCAGCTCATGGCTGATGGCCAGCAGCAGGCCGCGCTTCGCGTCGAGCATCGCGCGGATCTCCTGCGCCATCGTGTTGACCTGGCGGGCCAGCTCGCCGAGCTCGTCGTCGCGCCGCACCGGAATCGCGTCGTCGAACTCGCCGCGGCCGAAGCGGATCGCGCCGGCGCGGATGTCGTCCAGCGGGCGCAGCAGGTGCCGTACATGCCGGAACGCGATCCAGGTGATCGCGAGCAGCAGCGAGAGCGTCCCCCAGCCGACCCATTTCGGGTGGGCGGCCGGGCTGGGCGGCGCGAGGCCGAACACCAGCCGGTGGCCGTCGGCCAGCGTGCGGATGTGCACCATTCCTTCCTGGTTGCCGGGTGACGGAACGCGCTGCCACGGCGCCGAACGCTGGGGGTGCGAGTCCCATTGCACCTGCGGCCCGTCGATGTGCAGCGAGATCGGCAGCCGCGCGACCAGCGCCTTCGCGCGCTCGACGTCGGGGGGCGTTCCGATGTCGGCGGCCAGCAGCGTGACGTAGTCGGCCAGCAGCGGCCGCCCCCAGCCCTGCCAGCCCAGGCGCACGATCTCCTTCATGCCGACCAGGAAGATCACCGTGGTGCCGATCGCCAGCAGCAGGAACAGCCGCACCAGCTTCCACTTCAGCGAGTGCTTCACCCGCTGGCGGGCCTGGTGCCAGGGTCGGGACCAGGGATTCATTCAGCGTGGTTCCCGATGCGCCCCGCGGCGAAGCGGTAGCCTGCATTGCGCAGCGTCTTGATGCAGTCCAGCGGTTCAAGCTTCTTGCGCAGCCGGCTGACGAGGATGTCGACGGCGCGGGTGACGAGGTCGTCGGCCGACTGGCCGCGCAGCTGCTCGAGGATTTCCTCGCGCGTGAACACCCGGCCGGGCATCTTGGCCAGCAGCGCCAGCAGCGCGAACTCGGTGCTGGTGAGTTCGAGCACCTGGCCGTCGCGGCGCGCCTCGTGGCGTTCGAGGTCGATCTGCAAGCCGTCGAAGTTCAGCACCGTCGCGACGCCCAGGCGCAGCGAGACCGGCCGCGTGCGGCGCAGGATGGCCTGCATGCGCACCAGCAGCTCGCGCGGCTCGAAGGGCTTGGGCAGGTAGTCGTCGGCACCGAGTTCGATGCCGACGACGCGGTCCATCACGTCGCCGCGCGCGGTCAGCATCAGGATCGGGATGTCGCTGAAGCGGCGGATCTCGCGGCAGACCTGGAAGCCGTCCATCTCGGGCAGCATCACGTCGAGGATCGCGAGGTCGTAGGCGTGGTCGCGCAGCAGCGGCAGCGCGGCGCTGGGCCGCGTCACCGCATCGAGGTCGAGGTCGTGGCGGTGGAAGTAGGTCCGCAGCGGCCCCGCCAGGTGCTCGTCGTCGTCGATCAGCAGGATGCGTTGCATGGACGGATTGTCAGCTCCACGGCCCGTGCCTCCGCTGCAGGAAGTCTCGCACCTGCCGCTGCTGCTCCGGCCGCAGGCTGTCGTAGAAATCCCCGACCGCCGCCACCAGCTTCGGGCTGCCGTCGCGCACGCTCGCGAGCTTGCCGTTGATCAGGTCCTGCGCATGCCAGCGGTCGAAGGTGCCGTCGCCCATCAGCGCCTGGAACTGTGCGCGCGGATCGGCGCTGCCGCGCAAGGCCTGGCGCTGCTGCTGCAAGGTGTCGATCAGCACGCCGAGCCGCGCCTGCTGCACCGCGTCGAGGTCGAGGCGGCGGGTCGCGTGGTCGATCGCCCGCGACTTGAAGCGCGCGACATCGGCCTCGCTCATCGATTCCCAGCGCCCGAAGCCGTGCGGGTGCTGCGACCAGGCCGCGAAGCCGCCGAACAGGGCCGAGGCGCCGAAGACGCCGATCAGGGTGCGTTTGAGCCAGGGTCGCATGAAGATTCCTCCTGCAGGTGTGAACATGGCCTGCATGGTCGGCGCTGCGGCACCCGGCGGCTTGTCGTGGCGGTATCGCTGTGTTTCGTTTCTTTTCAGCGCACCGCGAACACGTAGTGCAGCGCCTGCTCGAAGCGCTGCCCCGGCCGCAGCACGCAGCCCGGCCACTCCGGGTGGTTCGGCGTGTCGGGCGAGTACTGCGGCTCGAGCGCGAAGCCGGCGTGCTGCGCATAGGTGGCGCCGGCCGTGCGCGTCGGCGTGCCGGGCAGGTAGTTGCCGCTGTAGAACTGCAGCGCCGGCAGCCGCGTGTGCAGCGCGAGCGTGACGCGGCCGTCGCCCGACAACACCTCGGCGGCCGGCGCCCGGCCGTCGGCGCAGGCGTCGTCGAGCCAGTACGAGTGGTCGTAACCGCGCGTGAGCTGCTGCTGTTCGTCGCGCATCAGCGCTTCGCCGATCGGGCGCGGCGTGCGGAAGTCGAAACCGGTGCCGGCCACGTCGCGCCGCTCGCCGGTCGGGATCGATTCGGCATCGATCGGCAGGAACTGCTGCGCCGCGATGCGCAGACGGTGCGCGCGGATGTCGCCGGCGGGCGCGTCGCCATCGAGGTTGAAGTAGGCGTGGTTGGTGAGGTTGACCGGGCACGGCGCGCTGACGGTGGCGCTGAGCTCGACGTGCACGCTGAGGTCGTCGCCGAGCCGGTAGCGCACGGTGGTCTCCATGCGGCCCGGGTAGCCCTGGTCGCCGTCTTCGCTGACCAGCGACAGCACCAGCTCGGCCGGCGTGTGCGAGACCAGCGTCCACAGCCGCTTGTCGAAGCCGACCGGCCCGCCGTGCAGCTGGTTGCGGCCTTCGTTCGCTGCCACGCTCACCTCGCGCCCGTCGACTGGAAAGCGCGCGCCGCCGATGCGGTTGGCATAGCGGCCGATGGTCGCGCCGAGGTAGCCGGTCTGTCGGCGGTAGTCGTCGAGGCGCGCACAGCCCAGCAGCACCTCGCGCGCTGCGCCGCCGGGCAGCGGCACGCGGCAGGACACCCAGGTGGCGCCATGGTCCATCACCTGGATGGAGAGGCCGGCGGCGTTGGTCAGCGTGAAGACGGCGGTATCGAGGTCGAGGCTCATGCGGATGTGGCGGATGTAGGCGAAGGACTGCAGCGAAATCAGCCCGCCAGTGTGCCTCGGGTTGAGGGTCCTCTGCTAAGGTCGGCCGGATGCACGCCTTCCACCTCCTGCTGCTGGCGAGCGGGCTGTTGATGTTCGTCAGCCTGCTCGCGGGGGTGTTCTCGGCGCGGCTCGGCCTGTCGTTCCTGCTGGTGTTCCTCGCCGCGGGCATGCTGATCGGCGTTGACGGCCCGGGTGGCCTGCGCTTCGACGACACGCAGATGACGGCCTGGGTCGGCAACGCCGCGCTCGCGGTGATCCTGCTCGAAGGCGGCATCAGCACGCCGATGGCCAGCGTGCGCGTGGGGCTGAAGCCTGCGCTGTGGCTGGCGACGCTGGGCGTGATGCTGACGGCGCTGGTGATCGGCGCGGTCGCGATGGGGGTGATGGGCGTCGACTGGCGCTACGGCTTCCTGCTCGGCGCGATCGTCGCGTCGACCGACGCGGCGGCGGTGTTCTCGCTGCTGCGCCACGCCGGCATCCAGCTGCCGGAGCGGGTGTCGGCGACGCTCGAGATGGAGTCCGGCCTGAACGACCCGATGGCGGTGTTCCTGACGCTCGCGATGACGGCCGTGATCCGCACGCATGCCGGGGCGGGCGAACTCGCGCTGCTGCTGGCACAGCAGGCCGGCTTCGGCCTCGCGATCGGGCTGGCCGGCGGCTGGGGCGTTGCATGGCTGCTGAACCGGCTGACGCTCACCGTCGAGCACAGCGGCCTGCTCGCGCTGATCGTGCTGTCAGGCGGGCTGGTGGTGTTCGCCGCGGCGGGGCTGGTCGAGGGCTCGGGCTTCCTCGCGGTGTACCTGTTCGGGCTGCAGGTGCGCGCGCGGGCCGAGGCGGCGGCGCATGCCGCGTCGTCGGCGCTCGACGGCTTTGCCTGGGCCGCGCAGGCCAGCCTGTTCATGCTGCTCGGGCTGCTGGTGTCGCCGCGGCAGATGATCGGCATGGCGGTGCCGATCGTCGCGGTGGTGGCGGCACTGCTGTTCGTCGCGCGGCCGCTGGCGGTGTGGCTGTGCCTGGCGCCGCTGCGCTTCCCGGCGGCGCAGCGGCTGTTCATCGGCTGGGTGGGCCTGCGCGGTGCGGTGCCGATCGTGCTGGCGCTGGTCCCGCTGATGGCCCAGGTGCCCGACAGCTACCGCTTCTTCAACGTCGCGTTCGGCGTGGTGCTCGCGTCGCTGCTGATGCAGGGCATCTCGCTGCGCTGGGTGGCGAACCGGCTCGGCGTGGTCGAGCCGCCGGCGCTGCCGCCCGACACCGAGCGCGCGGTGCAGGGCCGGCTGACGCTCGATGCCCACCTGCCGCTGGCCGACGTGTTCGCGTTCTTCCAGCTGCCGGTGCCGCACAACGCCGGGCCGTCGCTCGGGGATTGGCTGACCGACAGCCTGGCGCGCGGCCATGCCGAGGGCGACGGTGTCGACTGGCACGGCGCGCACTTCGCGGTGAGCGAGATGGTGGAAGGGCGGGTGTCGCGGGTGGCGATGGCGCTGCGCTCGCGGGACCCGCAGGCGGAATGAACCGGCGGGCGAAAGGGAATGAGCTGCAGCGCGAGGCCGGCCTCGGCGCGCGCTGGTTCGCGCAGCGCGGCTGGAAGCCGTTCCCGTTCCAACGCGAGGTCTGGGCCGCGATGGCCGACGGCCGCAGCGGCCTGCTGCACGCCACCACCGGGGCCGGCAAGACCTACGCGGTGTGGTTCGGCGCGCTCGCGAACGCCGCGCGCTGCGGCATCGACCCGCTGGCGCCGCAGGCCCCGCGGCTCGGCGTGCTGTGGATCACGCCGATGCGCGCGCTGGCCGCCGATTCGGCGCGCGCGTTGCAGGTGCCGCTGGCCGAGCTGGGCAGCGGCTGGAGCCTGGGCCTGCGCACCGGCGACACCGCCTCGGCCGAGCGCGCGCGGCAGGACCGGCGCTTCCCGACCGTGCTCGTGACGACGCCCGAATCGCTGAGCCTGATGCTCACGCGCGAGGCCGCGCGCGACGAACTCGCCGGCGTGCACACCGTGATCGTCGACGAGTGGCACGAGCTGATGGGCAACAAGCGCGGCGTGCAGGTGCAGCTGGCGCTGGCGCGGCTGAAGCGCTGGAACCCCGGCCTCGTCACCTGGGGCCTGAGCGCGACGCTCGGCAACCTCGACGACGCGATGCGCGTGCTGCTCGGCGACACGCCCGGCACCGCAGTGCGCGGCGGCCTCGACAAGACGCTGGTGATCGACACGCTGCTGCCGCACGAGCCCGGCCGCTTCTCGTGGGGCGGGCACCTGGGCAAGCAGATGCAGCAGCCGGTGGTCGACGAGATCGAGCGCTCCGGCACGACGCTGGTGTTCGTGAACATGCGCTCGCAGGCCGAGGCCTGGTACCAGATGCTGCTGGAACGGCGCCCGGAGTGGGCCGGCAGTGTCGCGCTGCACCACGGCTCGCTCGACCCTGCGGTGCGCGAGTGGGTGGAGCTCGGGCTGAAGGAGGGCCGGCTGAAGGCGGTGGTCGCGACCTCGTCGCTCGACCTGGGGGTCGATTTCTTGCCGGTCGAGCGGGTGCTGCAGATCGGCTCGGCCAAGGGCGTCGCGCGGCTGCTGCAGCGCGCCGGCCGCAGCGGCCATGCGCCGGGGCGGCCGAGCCGCATCACGCTCGTGCCCACCAACACGCTGGAGCTGGTGGAGGCGGTGGCCGCGCGTCGGGCCGCGCAGCTCGGCCGCATCGAGAAGCGCGCGACGCCCGACAAGCCCTTCGACGTGCTGGTGCAGCACCTGGTGACGGTGGCGCTCGGCGGCGGCTTCACCGCCGACGCGCTGTACGGCGAGGTGATCACGGCCCATGCCTACCGCACGCTCACGCGCGACGAGTTCGACTGGGCGCTGGCCTTCGTCGAGCAGGGCGGCACCAGCCTCACGGCCTACCCGGAATACCACCGCGTGCAAGCGATCGACGGCGTCTACCGCGTGCCCGACCGCGGCATCGCCCGCCGCCACAAGCTGCAGGTGGGCACGATCGTCGCCGACTCGGCGATGCAGGTGAAGTACCTGAGCGGCGGGCGCATCGGCACGGTGGAAGAGGGCTTCATTTCGCGGCTGCGCGCGGGCGACTGCTTCGTCTTCGCCGGCCGCACGCTGGAGTACGTGCGCACGCAGGAGATGACGGCTTACGTGCGGCGCGCCGAGGGCCGCAAGGGCCTCGTGACGAACTGGAACGGCAGCAAGATGCCGCTGTCGAGCGAGCTGGCCGACGCGGTGCTGGAGGTGCTGGCCGCGGCCGATGCCGGCGATTTCGACGCGCCGGAGCTGCAGGCCGCGCGACCGATGCTGAACGCGCAGCAGCGCATCTCGCGGCTGCCGACGCCGGGCACGCTGCTGGTCGAGCGCATCCGCTCGCGCGAGGGCCAGCACCTGTTCCTGTACCCGTTCGGCGGGCGCAACATGCACATCGGCCTCGCGAGCCTGCTGGCCTGGCGGCTGGCGCGCGACGCGCCCAACACCTTCAGCATCTCGATCAACGACTACGGGCTGGAGCTGCTGAGCGCGTTGCCGATCGACCCGCAGCCGCTGCTGGCGGGCGCGCTGTTCGGCGACGAGCACCTGCAGGACGACGTGCTCGCGAGCCTGAACTCCAGCGAGCTGGCGCGAAGGCGCTTCCGCGAGATCGCGCGCGTGGCGGGATTGATCTTCACCGGCTACCCGGGGCAGGCCAAGAGCGCGCGCCAGCTGCAGGCGTCGAGCACGCTGTTCTACGAGGTGTTCCGCAAGTACGACGGCGGCAACCGGCTGCTCGGGCAGGCGGAGAACGAGGTGCTGAGCCAGGAGCTTGATATCCGGCGGCTCGCCGCCAGCTTGGAGCGCATGCGCGGGCAGCGCATCGCGTTCGTCGAGCTCGCGGTGCCCAGCCCGTTCGCGTTGCCGCTGATGGTGGAGCGCTTTCGCGAGAAACTCAGCACCGAGAAGCTCAACGACCGCCTGGCCCGCATGCTCAAGGACATGGAGCGCGCGGCAGGCTAGTGTCAACCGTCCCGAGGACCCCTGATGATGTTGCGCAAATCACGGCTGCTGCGCGCGGCCAACACCGCCCGGCTGGCCACCTACCTGATCGCGCTGTGGAAGCTGTTCAAGCACCCGCAGGCGCCGCGCGGCGCGAAATGGGTGGCGGTGGCCGTGCTCGCGTACGCGGCGAGCCCGATCGACCTGATCCCCGATTTCATCCCGGTGCTCGGGCAGCTCGACGACCTGCTGATCATCCCGCTGGGCGTGGCGCTGGTGCGGCGCATGACGCCGGATCCGCTGTGGCAGCAGCTGCTGATCGACGCCGAGAAGACGCGCGAGAAGCTGCCGCGGTGGTGGTGGGGCGCGCTGCTGGTGGTCCTGGTGTGGCTGCTGCTGTTCGGTGGCTTCGTCTGGTGGCTGGTGCGCGGGGTCTTCGGCGGATGATGTTGCGAATGAGGTGGCGTGCAGGGGTGTGGCTGGCCGCGCTGCTGGCGGCAGGATCGGTGCAGGCGGCCAGCGGCGTCGTGACCTACGTGACCGATGGCGACACGCTGTGGGTGCGGGTCGACGGCGCATCGCCGCGGGCCAAGCCGAAGAAGCTGCGGCTGCGCGGCATCGATGCGCCGGAGCACTGCCAGGCCTGGGGGCCGCAGGCCAGTGAGGCGCTGGCGCGGCGCGTGCTGCACCGGCGCGTGCAGTTCGAGACCGTCGCGCAGGACAGCTACCACCGCAGCGTGGCGCGCGTGGCCATCGACGGTGACGACGTGGCGGCATGGATGGTGGCGCAGGGGCATGCGTGGAGCGATCACTACAAGCGCCGCGATGGTGGTGCGTACGGCGCGCTCGAAACGCAGGCGAAGGCCGCGCGGCGAGGCCTCTTCGCGCAGCCCGGCGCGATCGAACCGCGGGTGTTTCGTAGGATGCACGGTCGCTGCGAGGTGATTGCGCACTGACCGTTACATCGCTTGCCGGTGCAGAAGACGAATCGATGACAGCCGCGCCCTACCATCCGCGCGGGTTCAACAGGAGCGTCGATGAGCAGGACGATCAGGCGCTTCGCGCGAGGGGGTGTCGTGGCCGCGTACAGCGTGGCGGCGGCCTGTGTGCTGAGCGCTTGCGGCGGTGGGGGAGATGGCGGCGCAGGCCCGACCACGCCCGACCCGGGGCCGCCGACACCGACCGGGCTGACATTGAGCGGCAAGGTGATGCGCGGCTACCTGCAGGGCGCGGTGGTGTGCGTCGATGCGAACGACGACCTGCAGTGCAATGGCGACGAGCCCTTGGCCGTGACCGATGCACAGGGCGACTACACGCTGGTGCTGAGCGCGGCGCAAGCGGCGCTGCTGGCGAGCGCACGGCTGGTGGCGCAGGTGCCGGCCTCGGCGATCGATGCATCGACCGGCGCGCCGGTGGGCAGCGAGCAGGTGCTGCTGGCCCGGCCGTATGAGGCGGGGCGCACGGCGTACTTCTTCACGCCGGTGCGTACGCGCGTCGAGCAACTGGTGTGGAGCGGGGTTGTGCGCGAAGACGCCGAGGCCGTCGTGCGGCGCGGGGCCGGCCTGGTGGACCTGGCGATCGACGACGACTACATCGCCGGCGCCGCCGGATTGCATGGCGACGAGGCTGCGTGGGTGCGCGAGCAGGCGGCGGCGTGGTTCGGCCAGCAGACGCGCGGGCTGATGGCGATGCTGCACCGGCCGTCGGACGCGTGGTTCAACGCGCAGGCGGGTGCCGGGGCATTCGAGCTGTCGGCGGATCCGGGACGTGATGGCACGGTGTTCACCGCGACGGCCACGAACCTGGCGCCAAGCCCGGTGGCGGGCGAGATGCTGGCCTCGCGGCGCACCTGGAGCTTCGATCCGGCGGTCGATACCGCGTTTCACGGCTACGCGCCGATCAGCGAGCGATCGGATTTCCTCGACGAGACGGCAGGCTGGCTGGACGGCGATCCGCAGGGCACGCTGGCACAACGGCTCGACGCAGGGCGGGTGCTGCAACTGCGCAGCGGGATCGCGATCGCGGCCGAGTTCCGCGACGTCGAAGACCTCGCGGGCCGTGCGATCACGCGCGATGACGTGGGCGGCAGTGCTGACGTGGCGGTGACCGGCACCTACCCCGAGGGCGCGCAACGCTTTCGCCACCACGCCCGCGTGCAGTGGCGCGCGGGTGGCTATGCGCGGGTGCACGAGGAGGGCGAGCCGTTCGGGATGACGCTCGCGAGTCTCGACCAGTTCATCGCACTGCGCCAGGTGCAGGCCGACGGCAGCGGCTCATGGCGCGCGCTGCGCGGGATGGACGCGAGCGCGGTCGAGATGGGCTTTGACGGACAGGGCGGCGTGATCTTCCGCGACACCGCGACGCTGCAGCCGCTGGGCGGGGCTGCGATCGAGACCTTCACATTCGGCGGCGTGCCGGTGCTGCGCGTGCCGCTGAGCGATCAGGCCAGCGCGGCGGAGTTCGGGGTGTTCGGGGTCAGTTTGTATTTCGCGGTGTACCGCGGGGTGCATCAGCTGGACATGGTGGAGGTGGGGGGGATGGAGGTGGGTGCGGAGGGGCGATGGGTCAACCGGGTGGCGACAAATGCGCTGACGCAGGCCCTGACAGTGCCCGTCATCGGAGATTGACGTCAGACGAAGATGCTCGCGGCTGCCAAGCCTTCGGCGTACTCATCCGATGTCTTGTCGGTTCCCTTGACGGTGCGTCTGTCGGCCTTCGGGCCGGCACCGATGTCGTAGGGTTCCTCCGAATCACTGCCGCTGGAAACGTCGCCCCTTGTCATTTCCGGCGGCTTCTTTCTCCGTCGTGCCAGCCTCGACGTCGCTTGAGGATCGAGGTCCGGCGACCTGGGCGGTTCCAACGTCGCTTGAGGATCGGGGTCCAGCGAGCCGGGCTTGCGAAATGGTGGGCCGGCCCACTTCTTCAACACCTTGCTGGAAAACAGCGGCTGCGGCTTCGTCATCTGCTCCCACATGTCGCGCATCACCGAGACTTCACACTCGTAGTCGAAGGGCGGTGGAACATCTTCCGGTGCGATGAACGGCGGGATGAGGGTGTCGAAATTGTCGGCTCGCCGCCGCATGGTGGACAGGCTGAACACCGGCATGAAGTCGTGTTCGCCCTGCATCTGAATGCCGCTGTTGGGTGGCGCGATCACGTCGGCTTCCTTGTCGGCCGCACGCCCCTCGTTCTTCAGCTTCACGGTCCTGTATGCATAGCCGGAGGTCGAGCCGCAGACGGGGCCGCAGCAGGAAAAGACTGCCGTGGCGAGATCGATCCAGTCGCTGGCCTCGCTCGGACTGTCGATGCCTGCCCCCAGTTGCACGCCCGATGAAACCGCGGTGCCAAGGGCCTTGATGGCGAAGAAGCTGCCGTTGCCACCAAAGATGTTGCTGAAGGTCGGTCCCCCTTTGGCCGAGATCTGTTTGCCATTGCCGGTCAGCACGCGAATCTCGGTTTCCGCTCCCCAGCGGATGAGACGTTCGTCGCATCCATGGGCGTAGGCGTCATAGTCATCGCCCGAATACAAGTGCTGCGCATGCTGGAGTGCTCCGACAAGCACTTCCATGACCTCGGGCGCGAGGAGATCGTCTTCGTCGAGTTCGCTCAGCTTTCCCTTCTTGCACGCCTTAACCGCGCGACCGTTGATCGCAATCTGTTGAAGAAGGCGTGTGACGGACGCTTCGGTTTCATCACGCACCCGGATGCGCTCCAGTGTTGCATTGACAAAGGCATCAATGTGTTTCTTTGCCTTGATGAGGGCATTGAACTCGCGCTGAAGCCCCAGGAACGTCAGCGGCACCATCCTGCGGCCATCGGGGCTGCGAACTTCACTGATCGTTGCGGACGACTTGATGTGACACTTGATGTGACCAATGATGGCGAGCATGTGAACGGCGCTGTTGAAGTTCAGTCCCTTGACCAAGGTCGTCATGCGAGTCATGCGAGGGCCGATCACAAGCTTGTCCAGCGCCTTCGGGTCGATCCTGCCGTTCCTGGCGGACCGCAGGTCCCCCCGCTTGGTCTGGCCGATCAGCGCGAACAGGCTGGCGATCTTGGCGCAGTGGTCCTCGCCCGAGGCCGACCCCTGCGTGCATCGATAGAGCAACACCTGAGTGACGGTCAAGGCAGTTGAAACCAAGCCGGCAGTGATGATGCCAAAGTCATAGCCACTCGCGTGGCCATCGGCGATTTCGTGAGTAGCCTTGATGATCGAGGTCAGGCCGTTGCTCATGTTGAACATGCTGCGCCACCACTTGCCATTGCCGACACGGTGCTGGACATTGGCGCGAAGCAATCGGTCTGCGACCGCCAGTTCGTCGGACAGTCGTGCCTGGTGCCGGAAGACGAGCATCACCGGATCGAGGCGAGGTCCCTCGAATGTGTCTTCATCGCCGTCGGCCGAGCCTGTGTCATCCGAGTTGGTTTCGACTGGCGTCAATGCCTTGAGAAGATCCTCGATCAGGCCACGGTGTTCATCCAGTCGCTTCAATTCGAGTTTCTGGTGTCCCGCCGGGTCCGGATGCTTCCTCCTCTTCTCCTCGATGGCGCGTTCAACCCGCTCACGCCGCGTCTGCAGGCTCTGCAACAAGTTCTCGGCCGATTCGCATCCTGCATCCTTCCGGATGGTGCGGACGACCGCATTGACAAGCCTGAGGCTTTTCTTGACGTGGGGCAACGAAGGAGGAGGCGCCTCGTCGCCGAGCACGTTGGTGTAGCTGGTGGTCGGCTGGTCGGGCATGAATTCGGTTGCGAGGTGCAATGTCCTCTGGTAGACATCGCTTTGATGCGTACCGCTGCCCACCGTGCTTACACAGCATGTGACGAACGACTGAAGAACGGCGTAGCTGAGATTGAAGGCGATCTTGGTGCCATGCAATGCAACTGCATGCGCCGGTGACCCCATCGCCGCGACGTCGAGAATCAAGCCCAGGAGTGTCTTTGCGATGAGGAGTCCGCTGCTGAGGTCATTGACGAACACGGACGGATAGACGTAGGCATCGCCCATCTCCTTGCACCGGCGCTTCGTCTCGTCCGTCCAGCCCTGTTCGTTGGCAAGTCCGTATACGCGCGCGAGCAAGGTTCCGAGCGCGGTTGCACGATGCTCCATGTCGTCGATGCTGACGGTGCCGGCCTCGCGCTCCGTCAGCAGCCTCTGATAGCCGGCGTCGTACTCGCCTATCAGTTTTCGCAGTGCGTCGCCGGACTCGGACTTCGACTTGTATTTCTTTTGCCACGTCGAGCGTTCGGCCTTGATGGCTTTGTCCAGCGCATCAATCGTCTTTCGGAGGCCGTCCTTTGTTCCCAGAATGGACGGGACATCGACGTGAGTCGAGAAGTTTCCGCGAGGAAGAGACCTGTCGCGACGGGCCGATGCGGATTTCATGCCCTCATCGACAGGGGCCTCGCTTGCGTCGTCGAACGCGTCGACGACGATGTGCTCCGGTTGATGGTTGCGAAAGGTCTTGAAGCAATCGAACATGATGGACAAGGGGTACGAATTTCGGAATCAGGCACAAGAAGGGCGTGCGGTTCGGATCGGCCTCAGGCATCTGTCTCGGACAGGATCCGGCGCCATTGGCGAACGGACGCCGCGAGGTGAACCGCACTGCCGTAGATCTGGTCAGGGCTGGTCGCGTCGAGCCGGTACGTCGAGGCGCAGATCACGTCCGCGCTATTCGGGCAGAGGCTGAAGCCGCTGCGTTGCAATGTGCAAAGCTGGAAATTCAGCGTGAGCAATCGTTCATGCCAGAGCGCTTCACGACCGGGCGGAATGCGGCCCAGCCGGCACTCGATGACCAGTTGATCGCCCGTTTCGATCCCGCAGACGCGTGTCAGCGTCAACGACTCCCCGTGCAGGGTGAGATTGATCGACACGGACGGCATGAAGCCGTTCGAAGCGGTGAACAACGCGTCCGACATGCTGAAGTCGCGCCTCGCACATCAATGGCACGCCTGCGGAATCAATGCTCTCCAATGGTGAACCATCGGGACCATGCCTTCCATCGTTCGCAGTACGCCGGGCGCGGATGCGTCTTGCAAGGGCGACAACAGGCTGAAGATCAGCTCCCGCGTATCGGCATCGAACACGAACATTCCGGCAGCTTGCCGGGCAAGTCCGTGGTTCAGTTCCAGCGCGGCCAGCATCATATCGGCCGGCGGTTCTTCCGCAATACTGCAGAAATGACACTGCAGCAAGAAGTTGCCGATGCTGTCGTCGGGGTCGTCATGCAGCAGACGGAATCTGACGTCGCGCAGCTGCAGCGTTGTCTGCCAACTGCCCTCGAGCGCGTCGGCAACGGGTGGCGGCACCTGGCCCCGAAGTCGGTACAGAGATTCTGTCAGCTCGATGAAGCGTCTCCGCCATAAGCGACTCTCAGTCGTCATCTTGTCTCCTGCAATTGCTTTTGTGGCTGCAGGCAACATCCCTGCAGCATCGTGCAGGCTGAGTAACGCTTCGCGGCAGACAGTTCCCTCGCCGGGAAACGGATGACGCGTCTAGGCCTTGGAGCGGCCTGTTCGCCCCTACTTCCTCATCAACGTACTCTTCCCGAACAACGACTCGATCAGATCCACCGCCACCTCAGCCGTCCGGTTGCGCACATCCAGCGCCGGGTTCAGCTCCATCACGTCGAGCGACCCCAGCCGCCCGGTGTCGGCGATCATCTCCATGCACAGCTGCGCCTCGCGGTAGGTCGGCCCGCCGCGCACCGTGGTGCCGACACCCGGCGCCACATCCGGGTCCAGGAAGTCCACGTCGAAGCTCACATGCAGGTGCGTGTTCGCGTCCAGCGTGGCCAGCGCCAGCTCCATCGCATGCCGCATGCCCATCTCGTCGATGTAGCGCATGTCGAACACTTCCAGGTCCATCTCGTGCACGAAGCGCTTCTCGCCTTCGTCGACGCTGCGGATGCCGATCTGGCGGATCCATTTCGGGTTGATCGCCGGCACGTGCCCGCCGATCTCGATCAGCTCTTTCGGGCCGTGCCCGCACAGGCAGGCCACCGGCATGCCGTGCAGGTTGCCGCTCGGCGTCAGGATGTTGGTGTTGAAATCGGCATGCGCATCGAGCCACAGGATGCGCAGCTTCTTGCCCGTCTCGCGGCAGTGCCGCGACACCGCGCTGATCGACCCCAGTCCCAGGCAGTGGTCGCCACCCAGCAGGATGGGCAGCCGCCCCAGCGCCAACTCGGCATGCACCGCGTTGTGTACCGACTGGTTCCACGCCACCACCTCGTGCAGGTGACGGTAGCCGTCGACCGGCGGCAGCCACGGGTTCGACGGGCCGGCCAGGTTGCCGCGGTCGGCCACCTCCAGCCCGTGCCCTTCGAGCACCGGCACGATGTTGGCCACGCGCAAGGCCTCCGGTCCCATGCTGGAGCCGCGGGTGCCGGCGCCGATGTCGGTCGGCGCGCCGATGATGCTGATCTGTTTGCTCATGTCACAGGTCCGTGGCGAAGTGGTTCTTGTCGTCGGGATCGACGTCCTTCAGTTCGAAGCCGTACTCGGCCTCCAGCAGCGCCCAGGCCTCTTCCGCCGTCTCGACGAAGCGGAACAGCTGCAGGTCGACCTCGCTGATCATGCCGGTCTGCACCAGCAGGTCGAAGTTGACCAGCTGCGTCCAGAACTCGCGCCCGAACAGCAGGATCGGCCGGCGCCGGCACTTGCCGGTCTGGATCAGCGTCAGCGCCTCGAACATCTCGTCGAGCGTGCCGAAGCCACCGGGGAAGCACACCAGCCCGATGCTGCGCATCAGGAAGTGCATCTTGCGCATGCCGAAGTAGTGGAACTGGAAGCACAGCTCCGGCGTGATGTAGGGGTTCGGCGCCTGCTCGTGCGGCAGCACGATGTTCAACCCGATGCTCTTGCCGCCGATCTCGTAGGCGCCGCGGTTGCCCGCTTCCATGATGCCGGGGCCGCCGCCGGTCACGACGTAGATCGGCGTGCTCAGCGCCTTCGATTTCAGCGTGACGATCTCGGCGAAGCGGCGCGCCTCTTCGTAGAAGCGCGACATCGCCACGTGCCGCTCGGCAATGCGCAGCGCGGTGGCATCACCGGCAACCTGCGCATCGCCCAGCAGCCGCTGCGCGACCTCCGGCGACACGATGCGCGCGCTGCCGAAGATCACGATCGTCGATTCGATGCCCTGCTCGGTCTGCACCAGCTCGGGTTTCAGCAGCTCCAGCTGCATGCGCACCGGGCGCAACTCTTCACGCAGCAGGAAGGTGGTGTCGGTGAACGCCAGGCGGTAGGCGCTCTCGGGGCCGTCGTAGCGGTTCGGTGCGCTCGGTTTGTCGGCCTCCTGGCGGGCCGATGGGAAGTTGCGGGCGGTGAGGTCGGTTCGCTTGTCCATGGCGCGCAGCTTAACGCCGTCTCGGGGGTGAATTCAGCCCCGAATCACCCCGTGTGCGACAGCAGCGCATCGAAGGCCTCGCGCATCGCCGGCGTGCTGGCGGCCAGCGAGCGGCTCTCGAGCAGCGGCAGCCCGTCGCGCGCGACGATGCCGGCCCCCGCCTCCTGCAGCAGCACGATGCCGGCGGCGGCGTCCCAGGCGCCCATGTCGTGCTCCCAGAACGCGTCGATCCGGCCGGCCGCCAGGTAGGCCAGCTCCAGCGCCATCGAGCCCGAGCGCCGCACGCCGCCGAAGCTGCGCAGCACCCGGCCGAACTCGCCCAGGTAGCTCCCCATGCGAGGCGAGGTGGGCTTGGGGAACACCGTTGCGGCCAGCGCATCGATCGGCCGGGCCCGGTCGGCGCACTGCAGCGCCGCGCCGTTCAGCCGCGCGCCGCGCCCGCGGATCGCTGCGAAGAATTCGTTGCGGCAGGGGTCGAAGATGGTGCCCAGCACCGGCATGCCGTCCACGACCAGCGCGATCGACACCGCGTACTGCGGGTAGCCGCGCAGGTAGTTGGCCGTGCCGTCCAGCGGGTCGACGACCCACAGCGGCGGCTCGCCGTCACCGGCCACCACCGCCTCGTGCCGGCCGATCTCCTCGCCGAGGAAGGCGTGGCCCGGGTAGGCGCGGCGCACCACGTCGAGGATCTGCTGCTCGGCCTCGTGGTCGATCTCGCTGGCCAGGTCGCCCGGCTGCTTGCGCATCAGCGCCACCGCGTTCAGCCGCGAGCGCGAGGCCTGCAGGTGGGCGCCGGCCGCGCGCGCCGCCCGTTCGGCCACCTTGTAGGCGGCGAGCAGATCGAGGGTGTCTGTCATCGGGCGGCATCCTTTCGGGACAACAGGCTCACGTAGTCGTGCTGCGCGGTGTTGATGATCGATTCGCGGTGCTCCACCGGCTTGTCGCCGAAGGTCAGCGCGACGCGGTGCACCTGCATCACCGGCAGCCCGGCCGCGATGCCGAGCAGCCGCGACACATGGCGGTCGGCGGCGGCGGCGCGGGCGCGTTCGTGTGCATGCACGACGGTGATGCCGAACTCGCTCTGGTACAGCTGGTACAGCGTGCTCGGCCGCTCGCGCAGGCGCTTCTCGGTCAGGCCCTTGAAGAGGCCAGCCGGCAGCGTCAGGCGGTCGAGCATCACCGCGCGGCCCTGCAGCGCGAGCCGGTTCTCGAACTGGAACGCGGCATGGCCGGCGCGCAGGTTCAGCATCTCGGCCTGTGCGTCGTCGAGCTTCACGCGGTCGAACGACAGCAGCTCGACCGACGGCGCCTCGCGCAGCCCGTCGGCGCGCTCGACGTGGAAGAACTGGAACAGGAAGCGGTCGGGCGAATGCGTCGCGACGAAGGTGCCGCGGCCCTGGCGCCGCACCAGGATGTGCTCGGTCGAGAGTTCGTCGACCGCCTTGCGCAGCGTGCCGATCGACACGCCGAACGCCAGCGCCAGCTCGGTCTCGCTCGGCAGCGTGCTGCCGGGCGCCCAGGTGCCGCCCTCGATCGCCTGCAGCAGCGCGCGCTTGACGACGCGGTACAGCGGCATGCCGGCCGCCTCCGGGGCAATGGCCGCGAAATGCAGGCTGGCGGGCCGGGGTGAGGACGCTGGCGCGGGCGCGGTCGGCATCCGGGCATTCTACGTCTGGGTGATACAGGTCAATCAAGTCATCTGAATGACTCGTTTGACAGCCGGCGGGCGCGGGCAGATATTGGCCGCCATCGTTGCAGGCAGCCGCCGTTGCGCGGCAGGAGTTTCCGGATGATTCATTTCGTATTGCATGACGCGCACGACAGTGTCGCGGTGGTGGTGGTCGAAGGCGTCAAGGCCGGCATGCCGCTGGCCGGCTGGATCATGGACGAGGACCGCATGACCGAGCTGGTCGCGCGGCAGGACATCCCGATCGGCCACAAGGTCGCGCTGCGCGACATGGCGGTCGGCGACACGGTGCTGAAGTACGGCATCGACATGGGCAAGGTGGTCGCGCCGATCAAGGCGGGCGAGCACGCTCATGTCCAGAACATTAAAACTAAAAGGTGGTGAGCATGGCCGTCATTTCCAACACCACCACCTTCCTCGGCTACCGCCGCGAGAACGGCCGCGTCGGCGTTCGCAACCACGTGATCATCCTGCCGCTCGACGACCTGTCGAACGCCGCGGCCGAGGCCGTCGCCCACAACATCAAGGGCACGATGGCGATCCCGCACCCGTACGGCCGCTTGCAGTTCGGCGCCGACCTCGACCTGCATTTCCGCACGCTGATCGGCGCCGGTTGCAACCCGAACGTCGCCGCGGTCGTCGTGATCGGCATCGAGGACGGCTGGACCAAGAAGGTGGTCGACGGCATCGCCGCCACCGGCAAGCCGGTCACCGGCTTCGGCATCGAGGGCCATGGCGACCACGACACCATCCTGCGCGCCTCGCGCATCGCCCGCGAGTACGTGCAGTGGGCCAGCGAGAAGCAGCGCGAGGCCTGCCCGCTCAGCGAGCTGTGGGTCTCTACCAAGTGCGGCGAATCGGACACCACCTCCGGCTGCGGGGCGAACCCGACGGTCGGCAACGCCTTCGACAAGCTGCACCCGCTGGGCAGCACGCTGTGCTTCGGCGAGACCTCCGAGATCACCGGCGGCGAGCAGATCGTCGCGGCGCGCTGCGCGAACGACACGGTGCGCGAGCGCTTCATGTTCATGTTCAACCGCTACCAGGACATGATCAACCGCCACAAGACCAGCGACCTCTCCGACAGCCAGCCGACCAAGGGCAACATCGCCGGCGGGCTGACGACGATCGAGGAGAAGGCGCTCGGCAACATCCAGAAGATCGGCAAGATCTGCACCGTCGATGGCGTGATCGACAAGGCCGAGATCCCGACGCACCCCGGGCTGTGGTTCATGGATTCGTCGTCGGCCGCGGCCGAGATGGTGACGCTGTGCGCGGCCTCCGGCTTCGCGCTGCACTTCTTCCCGACCGGCCAGGGCAACGTGATCGGCAACCCGATCGTGCCGGTGATCAAGATCTGCGCGAACCCGCGCACAGTGCGGCTGATGGGCGAGCACATCGACGTCGACACCTCGGGCCTGCTGCAGCGCGAGATCACGCTCGACCAGGCCGGCGACCAGCTGCTCGAATCGATGCTGCGCACCGCCAACGGCCGCCTCACGTCGGCCGAGGCGCTGGGCCATCGCGAGTTCGTGCTGACGCGCTTGTTCGAAAGTGCATGATCCGGCGATGAAGATTCTCATCACCGAATTCATGGACGCGCCGGCGGTGGCGCGGCTGGCTGCGAAGCACGAAGTGGTGCACGACGCGACGCTGGTCGACCACCCGGCGCGGATGATCGCGCTGGCGTCCAGCGTCGACGCGATCATCGTGCGCAACCGAACGCAGGTGCGCGGCGAACTGCTCGCGGCGCTGACGCGCTGCAAGGTGGTTGGCCGGCTGGGCGTCGGGCTCGACAACCTCGACATGGCGGGCTGCGAGGCGCGCGGCATCCGCGTGATCCCGGCGACGGGTGCCAATGCGCAGAGCGTGGCCGAGTACGTGATCGCGACCGCGATGCTGTTGCTGCGCGGGGCTTACGGTTCCACCGCCGAGGTCGCCGCCGGCACCTGGCCGCGTGCCGCGCTGACGAACGGCCGCGAGATCGGCGGCAAGACGCTGGGGCTGGTCGGCTACGGCTCGATCGGGCAGTTGACCGGGCGGCTGGCGCGCGCAGTCGGCATGCAGGTCGTCGCGCACGATGCGGCGATGCCGGCCGGTTCCGACGTGCCGTCGCTGTCGCTCGATGCCTTGCTGGCGCAGGCCGATGTCGTCAGCCTCCACGTGCCGCTGCTCGACAGCACGCGCCACCTGATCAATGCGCAGCGCCTCGCCGCGATGAAGCCCGGCGCGGTGCTGATCAACACCGCACGCGGTGGCGTCGTCGACGAGGCGGCGCTGGCCGATGCGCTGACCGCCGGGCGCCTGGCCGGTGCGGCGCTCGATGTCTTCGAGGCCGAGCCGCTGCCCGCCGGCAACCCGCTCGCCGACTGCCCGAACCTGCTGCTGACACCGCACATCGCCGGCGTCACGGCCGAGGCGAACGAGCGCGTCTCATCGCTGATCGCCGAGAAGGTGCTGGAGGCGCTCGCATGACGGTGATGACGATGGAGGTGGCCCGCGCGAAAGTGGCCGCCGCGCTGCAACGCGCCGGTGCCGGGGCCGCGATGGCCGAGTCCACCGCCCGCGCGCTGGTGCTGGCCGAGGCGCAGGGCCTGGCCTCGCACGGGCTGAGCCGCGTCGCGCAGTACAGCGGCCACCTGCGCTGCGACCGCGTGAACGGCGCGGCGCAGCCACAGGTCGTCAAGCGCAAGGGCGCCGCGCTGGTCGTCGATGCGCAGGAGGGGCTCGCGTTCCCGGCCTGCGACCTGGCGATCGCCGAGGCGATCCGCAGCGCCGGCGAGTTCGGCATCTGCATCGTCGGCATCGTCAACAGCCACCACTGCGGCGTCGTCGTCGACCACCTGCGCGCGGTCACGGCGGCCGGCATGGCGGGGCTCGGTTTCTCGAACTCGCCGTCGGCGATGCCGGCCGCCGGCGGGCGGCACCCGATCTTTGGCACCAACCCGGTGGCGGCAGCGTTTCCTCGGCGTGGTGCCGACCCGCTGCTGATCGACCTGAGCCTCAGCGAGGTCGCGCGCGGCAAGCTGATGGTGGCCGCCAAGGAGGGCCGCAGCATCCCGCTCGGCTGGGCGCTCGATGCGAACGGCGAGCCCACCACCGACCCGAAGGCCGGCATGGCGGGCTCGATGCTCGCGATCGGCGCGGCCAGCAGTCCCAAGGGCGCGATGCTGGCGCTGGTGGTCGAGCTGCTGGTCACGGCGCTGATCGGCGCGAACTTCGGCTTCGAGGCATCGAGCTTCTTCGTCGACGAAGGCAACCGCCCGCACCTGGGGCAGACCTTCATCGTGATCGACCCCGGCGCGCTGGCCGGGCGCGAGATGTTCCTGGACCGGTTGGAGTTGCTGGTGGCCGAGATGCTGCGCGACGACGGCGTGCGGCTGCCGGGTGCGCGTCGCGAGCAACTGCGGCGTGCGGTGGAGCGTGACGGATTGAACGTGTCGGAGGCGCTAGCGCAACAGCTGTCCTGAAGCTACGACTTTCCGCGCATAACGATAGGTTTGCAGCCGTCCCGCATCGCGGGCAGCATGCCGGCCTTCTGACGAAGGAGACGAGCGTGAAACGACGAGCAGTACTGATCGGTGCCGCGGGCCTGTGGCCCGCGCTGGGTTTTTCACAGGCGGGTGACTATCCGAAGCCCGGCGCAACCATCCGCTATGTGGTCCCGTTCCCGCCCGGCGGCCTGACCGACGTGATGGCGCGCCTGGTCGGGCAGCAGCTCGGCGAGCGCTGGAAGGTCAGCGTCGTGATCGACAACAAGCCCGGCAGCGGCGGGCAGATCGGCGCCGACGTGGCGGCCAAGTCGCCCGGCGACGGCAACACGCTGCTCGCGATCACGCTGACGCATGCGGCCAACGTCACGCTGTTCCCGAAGGCGGCCTACAGCTTCACGAAGGACCTGCGCCCGGTCGCGCTGCTGGCCGGCTCGCCGATCCTGATCGTGGTGCCGGCCGCGAGCCCGATCCAGAGCCTGAAGGAGCTGACCGCCGCCGCGAAGGCGCGCAACCTGAACGCCGGATCCAGCGGCAACGGCACGCCGCCGCACCTGACGCTCGCGCTGTTCAACGAACTGGCCAAGACCAACATCCAGCACGTGCCGTACAAGGGCGGCTCGCCGGCGATGACCGACCTGATCGGCGGCCAGCTCGATGTGGTGTTCTCGAACTTCCCCGAGAGCATCGCCCATGTGAAATCGGGCAAGCTGCGCGCGATCGCCATCGCGAGCGCCGCCCGCCACCCGCTGGTGCCCGACGTGCCGACGACCGCCGAGGCCGGCCTGCCGGAGCTGCTGACCGAGAACTGGACCGGCCTGATGGCGCCGGCCTCGATGTCCGACGCCGCGGTCAAGAAACTCGCCGCCGAGGTCGTGCGCATCATGCAGACGCCCGAGCTCGAGGAGCGGGCGCGCACGCAGGGCTTTCGGGTCGATGCGCGCGGGCCGGAGGCGTTCGCCGCCTTCCTGCACGACGAAGTGGCGCGCTGGGCGAAGGTGATTCAGTCGGCCAACATCAAACCCGACTGATCAGGCGTGGCCGCGCTGCCCACACACCGGGCAGCCGGCTTGGCGGGCGAGGCGGATCTCGGTCCATTCCATCGTGCGGGCGTCCAGCATCTGCAGCCGCCCGGCCAGTGAGCTGCCGATGCCGGCCAGCAGCTTCAGCGCCTCGGCGGCCTGCATGCTGCCGATGATGCCGACCAGCGGCGCGAGCACGCCCATCGTCGAGCAGGCGACCTCCTCGAACGCGGCATCGGGCGGGAACAGGCAGGCATAGCAGGGCGCGGTGTCGCTGCGGGTGTCGTAGACCGAGATCTGGCCGTCGAAGCCGATCGCCGCGCCCGACACCAGCGGCTTGGCGTGCGCCACGCAGGCGGCGTTGACGGCATGGCGGGTCGCGAAGTTGTCGCTGCAGTCGATCACCACGTCGGCCGCGGCCACCAGCGTGTCGAGCCGCTGCGCATCGGCACGCTCGGTCAGCGCGTGGACCCGCACGTCGGGGTTGATCGCCGCGATGGAGCGCGCGGCCGAGGCCGCTTTCGGCTGGCCGACGCGCGACAGGTCGTGCGCGATCTGGCGCTGCAGGTTGGTCAGGTCGACGCTGTCGTGGTCGACGATCGTCAGCGTGCCGACGCCGGAGGTGGCGAGGTACAGCGCCACCGGCGAGCCCAGGCCGCCGGCACCGATCACCAGCGCATGCGAATCGAGCAGCCGCTGCTGGCCGGCGATGTCCAGCTCGTCGAGCAGGATGTGGCGGGAGTAGCGCAGCAGCTGGTCGTCGTTCATCGGGGCAGGATAGCGAAGAGTGAGGGTTGGGGGCTTCGACAGGCTCAGCCCGAACGGCCAGTATTCCGTTCGCACCAAGCAAAACGCCCGCGCGGGGCGGGCGTTCGGAGGGAGCGGGTCGCTTCAGTTCGTCGCCGGGGCCTCGGCGTGCCGTTCGACGACCGTCTTCGAGACGACGACCGGCTTGCCCTTCAGGCGGTTGATCGCCTGCGCCAGCGGGAAGTCTTCGTCGCTGCCGAACTCGGGCAGCGGCTTCAGCGGGTTCTTCTTCGCGGCTTCTTCCTCGAACTTCTTGCGCGCTTCCTCGCGCGCCTTTTCGCGGGCTTCGTCCTTCTGCTCGGCACCCTGGCCGCTGGCGATGTGCTTTTCCAGGTCGGCTTCGCGCACGCGCAAGGCCGAGAACAGGTTGCCGTCGGCGGTTTCGTCGATCATCACGTCGGGCACGATGCCCTTGGCCTGGATCGAGCGGCCGCTCGGCGTGTAGTAGCGCGCGGTCGTGATCTTCAGCGCCGTCTCGGGCGACAGCTGGCGCACGGTCTGCACCGAGCCTTTGCCAAACGTCTGGGTGCCCATGATGGTGGCGCGCTGGTGGTCTTGCAACGCACCGGCGACGATCTCGCTGGCCGAGGCCGAGCCTTCATTCACCAGCACGACCAGCGGCACCTTCTTCAGCGCGTCCGGCAGCTTGCGCAGCGGGTCACCGCCGCCACGGCGCAGGTAGTCGCTCGGCGAGGCCTTGAAGGATTGCTTCGATTCGGCGATCTGGCCGTTGGTGGTCACGACCACCGCATCGGCCGGCAGGAAGGCCGCCGACACCGCCACCGACGCCTCGAGCAGGCCGCCCGGGTCGTTGCGCAGGTCGAGCACCAGGCCCTTCAGGTTGGGTTCCTGCTTGTAGATCTCTTCGAGCTTGCGCGCGAAATCGTCGACCGTGCGGTCCTGGAACTGGCTGACGCGCAACCAGGCGTAGCCGGGCTCGACGATCTTCGAACGCACGCTCTGCACGCGGATCTCTTCGCGCGTGATCGTGACGGGGAAGGTGCGGTTCTCGGTCTTGCGGAAGATGGTCAGCAGCACCTTGGTGCTCGGCTCGCCGCGCATGCGCTTGACGGCCTGGTCCATCGTCAGGCCCTTGACCACGGTGTCGTCGATCTTGGTGATCAGGTCGCCGCTCTTCAGGCCGGCGCGGAAGGCCGGTGAGCCTTCGATCGGCGAGACGATCTTGACGAGACCGTCTTCCATGCCGATCTCGATGCCGACGCCGACGAAGCGGCCGGTCGTGCCTTCACGGAATTCCTTGAAGGTCTTCTTGTCGAAGTATTGCGAGTGGGGGTCGAGTCCGGCCACCATGCCGCCGATGGCGTCGGTGATCAGCTTCTTCTCGTCGACCGGCTCGACGTAATCGCTCTTGACCATCCCGAAGACGGCGGCGAGCTGCTGGAGTTCTTCCAGCGGGAGTTGCGCGGCGGTGTTGCGGGCCGTGGCCTGCAACTGCATGGTAGTGAGCGCGCCAGCGACGGCCCCCAGCGTGATCCAGCCTGCGACCTTGAGTTTGGCACCCATCATTGACCCACTTCCTGCCTGATATGAAGACTTCACGCGGACCCAGTATAGAGCTGTGACCGCGTTTGGAGCCGCGGAGCTGCAGGAAGTTTCAAGGCTATTTCGGGGCTTTGCCCGGCATGGTGTCGCCACGTGACGCGGGGTTTTCCCGCGGCTGTGTCAGACACGCATGCCGTCCGGCGGCAGATGAGGCCACTCGGCTCACTGCTTCGTGGCGTTCCAGGTGCCGGTCGCCGACGCGCTCGGGCGCGACCAGGTGCCCGAACCGGTGGTGGCGCCGAGCGTGCCGCTGAAGCTGGCGTCGCTGCTGGTGCTGCCCACCGAGAGGCCGCCGGCGGCATCGACCGTGCCGCTGACGATGAAGCTGCCGCCCACGCCGGACGAGGTGCAGGTGCCGATCACGTGGGCCGCGGCATTGACCGACAGCGCGGTGCAGCTGCCGGTGTCGCCGCCGGCGTAGGTGACGCTCCAGGTGCCGGCCGTGGTCGCCGGGTGGTCGGGAATGGCCGGTGGCGCGAAGACGAGGCTCGCGGCGAGCGCCTCGAACGCGACCTTGTTGAGGCGGGTCTGCTTCGCCATCGTGGCCGGCTTGTCCTGGAAGCCCTGGTAGACGTGGCCGCCGCGCTGCACGAAGACGCGCGTGAAGGTCTGGGCGGAGATGGCCGCCGGCAGGCCGGTGAAGGTCATGACCGGTGTCGCGCCATCCGCCGCGTTGCCCACCTGGTAGCTGGCGGCGGCGAGGCTGCTGCAATTGGAGATCGCACCCGACACCGTGTCGAGGTCGCACAGGTGCAGGGTCACGGCGCCGCCGGCGCTGAAGCTGGCTCGCACCCGTTCCTGGGCACAGACCTGGGTTCCGCAGCCGTTGCTGCCATGGATGTTGCCCATCGACACCGTGTTCGCCGTCGAGACCGACGCGCTGTTCGACACGGCCGGGTAGTTGGCGATCAGCTGGGCCAGCGTGGTCACGCTGTTGCCGACGAAGCCGTCCGACAGCCGATAGCCGACCGGGGTGCTGCTCTCGGTGTTCGAGATCGCGCGGATCTTCGCGCCGGCCGGCATCATGCCGGTCAGGTTCGCTGCGGTGACGCCAATGATGGTGGACGAGGTGTTGGTGCCCAGGTCCTGCGCCTTGGCGACGACGCTTGCGATCGTCTGTCCGGCCACGTCGGTGTCGACCCAGGTCGATTGGCCGATGTAGCCGTGGTTGTAGTCGTAGGCGCCGTTCGGGCCGCTGTGGTTCGGCGTCGCGCCGTCCAGTGGCGTATGCCAGCCCTCGGCGGTGACGAACTGGACGGTGTCGTACACCACCACCGCAGGCTTGCCGGCCGACAGCGCTTCGCGCACGTCGTAGTAGGTGCCGCGGCCGGTCGAGTCGACGACGTTGTCGGAGTAGTAGTAGCGCAGCACGTAGGTGCCGACCGAGGTGTACGTGAAGGCGCGGGCCCAGTAGCTGGCCGGTGCCGCGGCGGGCGTGGGTGCCGGCGGGGTGCCTGCGACAGGGGCCGGGGCAGGTGCATCGTCGCTGCCCCCACCGCCACAGGCGGCGAGCGCGGACAGTGAAACGGCCAGGACCGACGCCCACAGGGCGCGCGTGGAAGCAGAAATCATGGATCTCCCTCGTGAGATGACGTTGTGATCGTTGTGATCCGGGCGCGATCTCGGCCGCGACCGGTCGGCCAGATTCTGGGCGGGAGGTCCGCTGTCTTACAAGCCCTCACATTGATGAGGCGGCATTCGCATGTGTGTCATCGGTGACACGAATGCGCGGACTCATGTCCGCTGGCCCGTGTCGGGTTGCGGTTGACACGGCGGGCATCGCGATTGCCCGCCGAAGGCAGCGGCCGTCAGCGTGTGCGGCGTTCCCTTCATTCCATGCAGGAGCCATTCCGATGAGTCGATCACCTGGTCACCAGCAGCATCCCGAGCACAAGGTTCGGGAGTCCCGCGCCGAAGGGCGCATGAGCGTGAACGTCAACGGTCTCGTCGTCGCGGATTCGCGCAACGCCGTGAAGCTGGACGAGGACGGCCATCCGCCGCGCTTCTACTTCCCGCGGGAAGACGTGAAGATGGAATTTCTCGAACGCAGCGACACGACGACCGAGTGCCCGTTCAAGGGCCACGCGAGCTACTTCGACCTGCACAACGGCGGCCAGACGATCAAGGATGCCGTCTGGAGCTACGAGACGCCGTACGACGAGCATCTCGGCATCAAGAAAATGCTGGCCTTCGACGAGTCGAAGTCGGCCGGCATCCAGATCCGCAGCTTGCCCTGACCCAGGCACGCCGCGCCGGCGGGAACCTTCACCCGCAGCTCCCGATGTGCCCGCACGCGGTGCAGAACTCGCACCCATCCTTGTGGATCACCGCGTGGTTGCCGCACTCCGGGCAGGCCGCACCGGCCAGCGGGGCGGCCGCGGCCGATTCGTCCGGGCTCGGCGGTTGCAGGATGCCCATGTCGCGCAGCGGATAGCCCTCTTCGTTCAGCACGCCGAGCATCGTGTAGCGGTGGATCACCAGCCGCGCGAGGTAGGCCACCGTCGACGGCCAGGTCTGCTGGCGCTGCTGGCCGGGCGCGAGCCCCGGCACGAAGGCCATGAAGTGGCCGAGCGGCTCGGCATAGCTCAGCAGCTTGCGCAGCTTCATGCCGATCCACGCCGGGTCGAGCACGCGCATGTCCAGCGACAGGATGCGCGCGAGTCCGTCCATCGCCCGCGGGTAGTTGCCCGACAGCCCGATCGCGCACGGCAGCGTGACGATGCCGCCCTGGCCGCCCAGGCCTTCCGGCAGCTGCACCTCCTTCAGCGACAGCGTGAAGGCCTCGTCGCTGGCCGGGTTGTGGATGTCGACCGACCACGCCAGCGTGCCGTTCGGGCCGGTCAGCGGCTCCTGGCGGCTGAACATCGCGTCGATCACCGGCGTGGAGGCGGCCGTTCCGTCAGCCCCCGACCACAGCCCCAGCTGCTCGCAGCGCCAGCGGATCACCGCCGCGGTGGCCGCCACCACGCCGGGGAAGCGCCGTGGCGTGCCATCGGGCGGGAAGGGCATGTCGAAGGCGCGCTCCTCCTGCACGGTGGCCAGTGCGTCGAGCTTCAGCCGGACCCACGCGGGGTCCTTCGCGCGCAGGTCCATCGACAGCGTCTTCGCGAGCGCGCCCAGCCCGCGCGGCTGCTCGGCGCCATTCACCCACACCTCGAACGGCGCGCTGCGTCCATCCTGCGGCAGCTCGCCGATGAAGAGCGCGAACTCGCCGTGCGGGTGCCGGATCATGTAGGTCCACGCGGCATTGCCGGCTGCGAGCTCGGGCCGGCCCGGCCAGCGCAGCGAGGCCAGCACCGGCTGCGGCGGGCGCTCGATCGCCAGCCGCTGGTTCGCATGCCCCGCCGGTGCCAGCTGCAGCGGCAAGGCAGCCGGCTCCACGCTCAGCACCGAGCCGAGCACCGCGTTCGGCCGGTAGGTCGCCAGCCCCTTCAGGCCGGAGGTCCAGGCCCGCAGGTACAGGTCCTGGAAATCCGCATACGGGTAGTCGGCCGGCACGTTCACCGTCTTCGAGATCGCGGTGTCGACGAAGGGTGAGACCGCGGCCACCATCTCCTCGTGCGCCTGCGCGCTCATATCGAGCGCGGTGACGAACGCGTCCGTGAGCGGCGCCTGCGGGCCGCGCAGGTGGCGAAAGAGCCGCCACGCGTGGTCCTCCACCGGGTACTGCTTCATGCTGCCGTCGGCCATGCGCTTCTTGCGCTGGTAGCTCCACGAGAACGCCGGCTCGATGCCGTTGCTCGCGTTGTCGGCGAAGGCCAGGCTGATGGTGCCGGTGGGGGCGATCGACAGCAGGTGCGAGTTGCGCAGCCCCTGCTGGCGGATGCGCTCCTTTAGCGGCCCGGGCAGGCGCGATGCGAAGGTGCCGCGGCTCAGGAACATGTCGGCGTTGAACAGCGGGAAGGCGCCGCGTTCGGCCGCGAGGTCGCAGGACGCGGCATACGCGGTGTCGCGCAGCAGCGTGGCGATGCGGCGCGCCTCGTCGCGCGCGGCGGCGCTGTCGTAGCGCAGGTTCAGCATCACCAGCGCGTCGCCCAGGCCGGTGAAGCCCAGGCCGATGCGGCGCTTGTTGCGCGCCTCGCGGGCCTGTTGCTCGAGCGGCCAGAAGCTGATGTCGAGCACGTTGTCGAGCATGCGCACCGCGAGCGCCGCGAGGCGCGCGAAGCCGGCGTCGTCGAAGCGCGCGTTGTCGTCGAACGGCGCGCGCACGAAGCGCGTCAGGTCGATCGAGCCGAGGCAGCAGCAGCCGTAGGCCGGCAGCGGCTGTTCGCCACAGGGGTTGGTGGCGGTGATGGTCTCGCAGTACGACAGGTTGTTGTCGAGGTTGATGCGGTCGAGGAACAGCACGCCCGGCTCGGCATGGTCGTAGGTGGAACGCATGATCTGCTCCCACAGCGCGCGGGCCGGCAGGCTGCGGTAGACCCACAACCCGTCGCTGCGCTGGTGGGCGCCGGCAGCCACCTGCTGCGGGCCGGCCGCGGCGCGGTGCACCAGGTCGACGGGGGCGTCGCGCTGCACCGCCTCCATGAAGGCATCGGTCAGGCCGACCGAGATGTTGAAGTTGCTGAGGTCGCCCTTGTCCTTCGCGTGGATGAACTCCTCGATGTCGGGGTGGTCGCAGCGCAGCACGCCCATCTGCGCACCGCGCCGCGCGCCGGCCGATTCCACCGTCTCGCAGGAGCGGTCGAACACCCGCATGTACGACACCGGGCCCGATGCGCTTGCCTGCGTGCTGGCAACCCACGCGCCGCGCGGGCGGATGCGCGAGAAGTCGTAGCCGACGCCACCGCCGCGGCGCATCGTCTCGGCGGCTTCGGTCAGCGCGGTGTAGATGCCGGGGTGGCCGTCTTCCTCCTGCGCGATCGCGTCGCCCACCGGCTGCACGAAGCAGTTGATCAGCGTCGCGGTGAGCTCGGTGCCGGCGGCCGAGTTGATGCGGCCGGCCGGGATGAAGCCGGCCTGCAGCGCCTCGAGGAAGCGCGATTCCCACTGTTCGCGCGATCCGGCACGCGATTCGGCGGGCTCGACCTGGGCCAGCGCGCGTGCCACGCGGCGGCGCACGTCGTCGGGCGTGCGCTCGTCGCCCTTGGCGTATTTCTCGAGCAGCACCTCGGTGCTGATGTCCTGCGGGAGGAGGGCGGTGGCCCTCGTGTCGGCGGGCTTGTCGGTGGAGGTGTCGGTCTTCATCGGGCTCCTTCGATGCAGCAGGCTGCCATCGTGACCCCGGCACGAGCGCGCGTAAAGCGACCCTTCGGTCAGATACCGATCCCCGTTACGGTTCGACGCAGATTCGCGGCCGCGAACTTCCGCGGGGCGATCTTCCGCTTCGCATTTCCGTCGCTGGCCGGGTTGGCCCGCTTCAACACTGCAGAAGCGTCGAAACGGGCTGCAACCCGCCGTCTTCGCCCCTCCTCCCCACACAGGAAGCCATTGCCATGATGAAACTCAACCAGACCAACGGAGCTCGCCCTGCCTCCGCAAGATCCGAAACGCAGCGGCCGGACAGCACTCCCACTTCGAACGCCCCCGCCGGCGCGCGCTCGCGATCGGTGGATGGCTCGCTTGGAACGCTGTCGACGCGCACCTCGAGGGCGTCCAGCACATCGAGCGCCAACCGCGGCCCCACCAACAGCGCCTTCGAGCTCTCGAGCGCCGTGACCTACCAGCCCGGCAGCGGCCAGAAGCCGTCGCAGCCCAATGGCGAGCCGTATGTGACAGCTCATTTCATCCATCCGAAAACGGGCGAGCGCGCCCTCGTCACGGGCGTCGAGTCCTCCGGTGTCTTCATGGTCACGAACCACCAGACGCACGAGGCCGTGGCGCGCCTGCGCAGCTCGGGCCACGGCGACGAGAAGGTCGCCGTGCCGCCCGAGAACTACGGGGCGAAGGGCGGCGCACGCGACAGCCATGGCAACCGGCTGCGCAACTCGAGTTCGTCCCCGCGTCGCACGCCCACCGCCTATGAAAGCTCCGGCCTGAGGGTCAGGCGCGGTTCGGGCGACAGTGACGATTCCAACCACTCGCACTACTCGGGCAGCGCCCTCATCGGCGGCGCACCGTCGCGGGCCGAGATCGAGCGGCGTACCAGAGACCTGGAGCAACGCGGCTTCCGCCCCATGGGCTACCACGGCACCAACCAGGAGGGGATGAACTCGCTCGTCCAGCATGGCCCGCGCCGCGGCCATGGCGGCGCCAACAGCGGGCTCGAACGCGGCGAGGGCTTCTACATCTCGCGCGAGCCCGGGTACGCCCGGGACTGGGCAGACAGCGCCACCCAATCGGGCGATCCGCAGCCGCCGCGCTATGAGACGCCGCGCTACCCCGGCGAGCGCGGCATGCCTGCCGTCGGCACCGTCTACATGCAGCATCCGCAATACAACACCCCGGGACGCGATTTCGCCTGGGGCCAGCAGGCCTCGCAGGGCGACCCCAATTACGACCGCCGCCCGTCGGCCCACGACACCCACGGCGACATGGCCGACGGCCGCTACGCGACCGAGGCCGTCATCGCTCCGCGCCAGTACCGCAACACGCGCATCGTGCCGTCGGACTCCTCGCACGGTCGCATGGGATCGTATCCGTCGCACGAGACGCCGGAATACGGGCGGCCGTTCTATCCGGACCGATAGTGAGGGAGGGGGGCAGGCCCGAACCGCCGACAGTTCCGGCACCCGGCAAACTCGGGGCGCGCGACCCGGATCAGCGCCCCGAGCCAACGCATGCACCCAGGTTGAGACATTCAACCGCTCGACGGCTCAAGGCGCCCCGGCGAAGACCGACAACCCTCTTACGTCATTGCGCCCCGCGGGAATTTTCCCCTGGGCGGTCCGTGCCGAAGCTCGGCCATCGCCATGAACAAGCTCAAAGTTTCCACTCGGTTGATGATGCTGATCGGCGTCCTCTCGGCGCTGCTCGTGGCGATCGGCGGCCTCGGCCTGTTGGGCATCGGCCGGTCCAACGACGCATTGAAGGCCGTCTACGCGGATCGCACCGTGCCCTCGTCTCAACTGGGCGAGATCAGGGCCTTGCAGTTGATCAACCGCATGGACCTCAATATCGCGCTGGTCACCCCGACGCCCGAGAAAATCGCCGAGACGACCGGCCAGATCGAAGCCAACATCGCCAAGGCCAGCAAGGTCTGGGATGACTATGCGGCGTCAAACCTGACGCCGGAGGAAGAGAAGATTTCGAAGGCGTTCGTCGAGTCCCGCAAGCAGTTTGTCCAGGAAGGATTGATGCCGGCCGTGGCTGCGCTTCGTGCCAACGACTTGACGCAGGCCAGGCATTTGGTGACGGAGAAGATTCGGCCGTTGTTCATCCCGCTCGCACAAGGCATCGATGCGCTCGTCAAGATCCAGATCGACGAGGCGCGCAGGGAATACGAGGAAGCCGACGCACGCTATGCGACGATTCGTGCCACCTCGATCACGGCCATCCTGGCGGGCTTGCTGTTTGCCGGGATCTTCGGTTTCGTGCTGGTGCGTTCCCTCGGACGCCAACTCGGAGGCGAGCCGGGCGAGGCTGCGGATCTGGCGCGAAGCGTCGCCGCCGGCGACCTCAGCGTGACGATCGACCTCAAGCGAGGCGACACCACGAGCATGATGGCCCAACTCAAGGAGATGCAGGCCAGGCTCTCGACGGTGGTATCGAGCGTGCGGCAGAACTCGGAGTCGGTTGCCACCGCCTCGGCGCAGATCGCTCAAGGCAACATGGACTTGAGCCAGCGCACCGAAGAGCAGGCCTCGGCGCTCGAAGAGACCGCGGCCTCGATGGAGCAACTCAGTTCCACGGTCAAGCAAAACGCCGACAACGCCAGGCAGGCCAATCAGCTCGCGATGAACGCCAGCACCGTGGCCATCAAGGGCGGCGACGTGGTCGGCCAGGTCGTGAGCACCATGAAGGCCATCAACGACAGTTCGAAGAAGATCGTCGACATCATCGGGGTCATCGACGGTATCGCCTTCCAGACCAACATCCTCGCGCTGAACGCTGCCGTGGAAGCAGCGCGCGCCGGCGAACAGGGCCGCGGCTTTGCGGTGGTCGCGACCGAGGTGCGCAGTCTGGCGGGCCGATCGGCTGAAGCGGCCAAGGAAATCAAGAGCTTGATCGGCGCCAGCGTGGAACGTGTCGAACAGGGCACGGCACTGGTCGATCAAGCCGGCGTCACGATGACCGAAGTGGTCGACTCGATCCGGCGCGTGACCGACATCATGGGGGAAATCAGTTCGGCCAGCGCCGAGCAGAGCGCCGGGGTCTCGCAGGTCGGAGATGCCGTCAACCAGATGGATCGGGTCACGCAGCAGAACGCAGCCCTGGTGGAGGAAAGCGCTGCTGCGGCCGAGAGCCTGAAGGTGCAGGCGCTGCAACTGGTGCAGACCATGGCGGTCTTCAAGCTGGCGCACGGCGACGTGGCGCGAGCTCCGTTGGGCAGGGCCTGACTGGCTACTTGACCGTGAGCGTGGTGCCGAAGCGGAAGGCCCCCAGCGACGCGTCCCATCCCTGCCGGCTGCCGGCATTGTCTGCATTGGCCGGTCGCACGGCGAAGCGTGCATCGCTGCCGAGCTGCCCTGCGCCGTCGGGCAGCGCGATGTAGACGTCGTGCTCTCCCGCCTGCGTGCCCGCGGGAACGGTCACCGACACCTCGTGGGTGAAGGTGTTGCCCGCGGTCCAGGTCCGGGGATCGACGGAGGTCGCCAGCTTCACCACCGTGCCGCTGGTTCGATGCTTCAGCAGCAGGCCGACCGGGCGCGCCTTGAAGGGCCGGGCCCAACCGACATTGCGCACGGTGAATCGCACGGACAACGCAGTACCGGCCGTGGCGCTCGCCGCATGTTCGGCCGAGACGAACTCCAGCCGGTAGCCCATCAGGCGCTTGACCTCGTCGTAGCACCCGTCCTGTTTCCAGCGGGTGTGGAAGGCTTCGGTGTAGTAGTCGTTGTTCAGGTAGGTCAGCGAGAACTGCTTGCCTTCCGCAAGGATGTCCGCGCAGCTTGTCCGAGGCTGCGCGCCGGCGTCGTCCGCCGGGTTGCAGGTTTCGCCGCCGAAGGGCGTGACCTTCGCGAGGGCCATGGTGTAGTTGCGCTGTTGCTGCCTCGTGGCGGCGTTGTCGCTGTAGGTGCCGACGTCGGTCGCGCTGGCCAGGAAACAGTCGTTGTGCACGCCCGAGCGTGACGCGGCCGATCCGTTGAAGGCGCTCGACTCCGTCGGTGGCGTGGCGAACCACTCCATCACGTAGGGCGGGTAGCGGAACTGGACGAACTGCTCCTGGGGCAGGGCGCCGAGCAAGGCATCGCGGATGCTCGTGCGGTTGCCGGCGCTGGTCAGGCCGTTCGACGAGGTGTGCCACTCGCCCCAGGCCCCGATGAAGCCCGCTTGCAGGTAGGCGATGACATCGGTGTTCTCCTGCAGCACCGGCTTGAGCTGGGCGATGTGGGCGAGCACCTGGCTGAGCGATGCGTCCGTGGCGTTGCGGTACTCGGTTTCGCCGTCCGGGTAGTTGTAGACGAAGCGCGGGATGATCTTCACGCCCGACTGCCGCGCGTTGGCGAAGCCGGTGCGCAAGCCGTCGAGCAGGCTGCTGGGCAGGGCGGTGCTCTTGTAGGCATCGAGCCGGACCATCGCGTAGAGGACGCGGAAGCCGTTCGTGTACGCATCGGCGCCGTCGTCCTTGCTGAACTGGTTCAGGTCCGACCAGGCCCAGCGGTAGAAGCCGCGCTCGGGGTTGGGGATCTCGGCGTTGCTCGCGGTGAATTGCGCGGACACCATCGGAGCCGGAGCCGGAGCCGGAGCCGGAGCCGGAGCCGGAGCCGGAGCCGGAGCCGGAGCCGGAGCCGGAGCTGGCGAAGGTGCAGGGCCAGCTTGCTGCGGGGCGTTCGAGTTGCCGTCACTGTCCGAGCTGCCGCCGCAGCCCGCCACCAACGCGGTGCTGGCGCACAAAGCCGTCAAGGCCAGCAGCTTGCGGAATCTCTCTTCATTTCTGTTCATGGAGTGGGCTGTGGCCAATGGATTGGAGGCGTCCGGATTGTCGTGAATCGCGCTGTGCAAGCGGTTGGAATTGGTATCTTTGAGAAACCGGCCCGTCCACCGGCGCATGCTGCGCCATCAACTCGGCCACCCACTCGATGAACACCCGCAGCTTCGCGCTGACGTACCGGTTCGGCGGAAACGCCACGTAGAGCGGCATCGGGTCGAAGCGCCAGTCGGGAAACAGCGGCACCAGCTCGCCGCGCGCGCGATGCGCCTGCGACATGTAGTCCGGCAACCAGAGCGCCCCCAGGCCCGCCAGGCCGGCCGCGAGGTAGGCGTTGCCGTCGTCCAGCGCCACCACGTAGCGCCCGAGCACCTCGATGCGCTCGCCGTCGCGCTGCATCGCGTAGGGCACGACCTTGCCGGTGCGCGAGCCCTTGAAGCCGACGATGCGGTGATGCGTATCCTGCAGCTCCCGCGGATGCGCCGGCGTGCCCGCGCGCGCCAGGTAGCTCGGCGCCGCACAGACCCGGGCCTGGAGATCACCGATGCGGCGCGCCATCAGCGACAGGTCGGTGAGTTCGCCGCCGCGCACGACGCAATCCACCTTCTCGCCGATCAGGTCCACCATGCGGTCGCTCACGCCCAGGTCGAGCTGGATGTCAGGGTAGCGCGCATGGAACGCCGGCAAGGCCGGCACCAGGATCATCAGCGCCAGCGGGCTCGGCACGTCGACCCGCAAGCGGCCCCGCGGCGACGACGACGCGCCGGGCAGGCTGGCCTCGGCGTCGTCCATGTCGGCCAGCAGCCGCAGCACGTGCTCGTAGTACGCCTCGCCGTCGGCCGTCACGTTGACCTTGCGCGTCGTGCGGTTCAGCAGCTTCACGCGCAATCGCGCCTCCAGCTGCTGCACCAGTTGCGTCACGCTGGTCTTGCTCAGCTGGAGCGTGTCGGCGGCCTTCGTGAAGCTGCCGGTTTCCACCACGCGGGCGAATGCCTGCATCGCATCGAAACGGTCCATCGCTGCCCCTCGGTCGCTTGATTGTTCGGTTTTCGCAAACGGTGATTGTTGACGGACCCCGTAGATCCGGGCGCCAGGGATCCCTAGAGTCCCTTCATCGCAAACAACGGGTCGGCTTCGACCCCTTCAAGGACGACATCGATGGGCCAACGTGATGTGGTTTTCCCGGCCGGGCGCCAGGCGCTCTACGACAGGAATCGCTATTCCCCGGCGATCCGGTCGAACGGCTTCCTGTTCGTCTCGGGGCAGGTCGGCAGCCGGCCGGACGGCTCGCCCGAGCCGGACCTGCAGGCGCAGGTGCGGCTCGCGTTCGACAACCTGAACGCTGTCCTCGCGGCCGCGGGTTGCACGTTCGACGACGTGGTCGACGTGACCGTCTTTCTGGTCGATCCCGAATCGACCTTCGACACGGTCTGGAAGATCGTGCCGGAGTACTGGGGCAACGCCCCGCACCCGACGCTCACCGGCGTCGGCGTGACCTGGCTGTACGGGTTCCAGTTCGAGATCAAGGGGATCGCGAAGCTGCCCGAGGCCGCCCCGATCTGACGAAGCGAGGGCGACGGCGTCAGACGCCGACGATCAGGACCTCGCTGTCGGCCGCCACGCGGGTCGCGTGACGCGCATCGCTGCGGCTCTGCGCGGCAGCGGGCAAGCGCTGCGGGTCGGCGTTGCGGCGCGGTGCATCCCCGCGTTGCGCGGGCCCGGCCTGCGGGCGTTCCGCTGCGGCGGGCCGCGGGCTGGTGTTCTGAGAGCGCATGTTCATCGTGGACTCCTTCTGGTTCGGTGCCGGTGATGGTCGCCCTTGCTTGAGGCCTGGTAAAGCGATCTTTATTGGCCGATAGAAGCAATAATCTTGCATTCAAATCGGCTCCGGAGGCCCCGTGGACGTGACCCTGGCCCGCACCTTCCTCGACATCGTCGACACCGGCAGCTTCGTGCGCGCGGCCGACCGGCTGCACGTCACGCAGACGGCGGTCAGCGCCCGCGTGAAGGCGCTCGAGGAAGCGGTCGGCGCGACCCTGTTCGTGCGCAGCAAGGCCGGCGCGTCGCTCACGCCGGCCGGCGAACGCTTCGTGCGTCATGCGTCGATGATGGTGCAGGTGTGGGAGCGTGCGCGCCACCAGGTGGCGGTGCCGGCCGGCCATGAGTCGGTGCTGACGGTCGGCTGCGAGATGAGCCTGTGGGATCCGCTGCTGCTCGACTGGCTGCTGTGGATGCGCAACGCGGCGCCGCACCTGGCGCTGCGCACCGAGGTGGGCGTGGCCGGCGAGCTGATGGACCGCGTGGCCTCCGGCATGCTCGACATCGCGGTGGTCTATGCGCCGCAGCGCCGCCCGGGCCTGCGCATCGAGCTGCTGATCGAGGAGAAGCTGGTGCTGGTCACCACCCACAAGCGGGCGCGCCGACTCGACCCGGCCGACTACGTCTACGTCGACTGGGGCCCGGAGTTCGCACAGCAGCACAGCCTGGCCTTCCCGCAGCTCGGCCATGCGGCCGTGTCGGCCGGGCTCGGGCCGCTCGGCCGCGAGTTCGTGCTGGCGGCCGGCGGCTCCGGCTACTTCCGGCTGGCGGTCGTGCGCAAGCACCTCGACAGCGGCCGGCTGCACCGCGTGAAGGGCGCGCCCGAGTTCCTGTACCCGGCCTACGCGGTGTTCGCCGAAGAGTCCGATGCCGCGGTCGTGCAGCCGGCGCTCGACGGGCTGCGCCATGCCGCCGGCGGCACGACGGCCGACCACGAGTAGCGCCCCGCCATCGGTCAGCCCGCCGGTGCCATGTCGGCTTCGAGCGCGCGCTCGGCGCGCAGGCTCGCCAGGTCGCGGCCGAGGGTCACGACCGCGAGCACCCGGCCGCCGAGCAGGTAGCGCACGCTGCAGTCGCGTGCCGCCAGCGAGCCGTCGATCTCGATCGCATCCCAGCGTTCGGCGTGGCCCACGTACTGGATCGTCACGTCGTAGTGCTGGCTCCAGAAGAACGGACTGATGTCGAACGCGCGGCGCTGGCCGAGCATGTTCAGCGCGGCGACCTGGCCCTGGCGCTCGGCCAGCGCCCAGTGCTCCACGCGGATGCGCTCGCCCGAATGCGGATCCGGCCAGCGCGCGATGTCGCCGGCCGCGTAGATGCCGGGCGCACTGGTCTGCAGCCAGGCGTCGACGCTGACGCCGCGGTCGACCGCGAACCCGGCCTGCTCGGCCAGTGCGAGCGCGGGCCGCACGCCGATGCCCGCGACGACCATGTCGGCCGTGACCACCGTGCCATCGGCCAGCCGGGCCTGCGTGCCATCGAGGCGTTCGAGCGTGGTGCCGAGGTGGAAGACCACGCCGTGGGAGGCATGCAGCTCGCGCACGAAGGCGCCGAGCTCCGGGCCGAGCACGCGCTGCATCGGCACCGCATCGGGCGCCACCACGTGCACCTCCAGCCCGCGTGCGCGCAGCGATGCCGCGACCTCGAGGCCGATGAAGCTCGCGCCGACGACCAGCGCCGAGCGGGCGGTTGCCGCCCGCGCGACGATCGCACGGCTGTCGGCGAAGCTGCGCAGGCCGAGCACCTGGCCGGGCGCGGCACCGGGCACCTCGAGCCGCACCGGGTCGGCGCCGGTGGCGAGCAGCAGCGCGCCGAACGGCCGCGTCGCGCCGCCGGCCAGCCGCAGCCGGCGCGCGGCGACGTCGATCGCGTCGACCCGCGTGTCCAGCAGCAGCTCGATGCGGCGTTCGGCATACCACGCGTCGGGCCGCAACGGCAGCCAGTCGGCCTCGGCGGTGCCGGCGAGGAAGTCCTTCGACAGGTTCGGCCGGTCGACGGGCGGGTCGGCGTCGGCACTGAGGATCGCCAGCCGGCCTTCGTAGCCCTCGCGCCGCAGCATGTCGGCGGCGGCCAGGCCGGCCGCGCCGCCGCCGACGATGAGCACGTCGTCGAGCGCGTCCGGCCTTGCCTCGCGGCGCGAACGCGGCGCGGCGACGAGGCGCTCGCGCGCGAACACCTGGCCGCCGCGCTGCTCGACGCGCCAGCAGGGCAGGTCGTCGAGCGCCGGCGCGCACAGCGCCGTGCCGCTGCGGATGTCGAACTGCGCGTGGTGCATCGGGCAGTGCAGCACGTGGCCGTCGAGCAGGCCGTCGGCCAGCGCTGCGTGGTAGTGGGTGCACTGCGCGCCGATCGCGAAGACCGCATCGCCCTGGCGCACCAGCAGCGCGTCTTCGCCGTCGATCCGGCCGGCGAGCATCGCACCGTCGGCGATGCGCTCGAGCGGGATGCCGGCGGCCAGGTCGGGAGGGGTGTCGTCGCTCATGGGTCGCTCCGGTGGGTTGCGGTCGGACATCGTGGCACGAATGGCTGTGACAATCCCTCCTCACTTCCTCCTTCACCGCTCACCCACCTGCCGCAGGAGACCTGATGTCCACGCCGCTGCCGATCGCGCTGGTGCTCGAGGACGAGCGCGAGATCCGCCAGTTCGTCCGCCACTCGCTGGAGGGCGAGGGCTGGCAGGTGTTCGAGGCCGGCACCGTGAAGCAGGGGCTGATCGAAGCCGGCACGCGGCGGCCCGACCTGGTGATCGCCGACCTCGGCCTGCCCGACGGCGATGGCGTCGACTTCATCCGCCAGCTGCGCAGCTGGTCGGGCGTGCCGGTCATCGTGCTGTCGGCGCGCACCCAGGAGAGCGACAAGGTGGCGGCCCTCGACGCCGGCGCCGACGACTTCATCACCAAGCCGTTCGGCGTGGCCGAGCTGCTCGCGCGCACGCGGGCCAACCTGCGCCGCATGCGGGCCGGGCGGGCGCCGGCCGATGCGCTGTTCCGTTTCGGCGAGGTCGAGGTCGACCTGTCGGCGCGCGTGGTGCGCCGGCGCGGCACCGAGGTGCACCTGACGCCGATCGAGTACCGGCTGCTCGGCGTGCTGATCGCGAATGCCGGCCGCGTGCTGACGCATCCGCACCTGCTGCGCGAGGTGTGGGGGCCGGGGCATGCGCAGAGCACGCACTACCTGCGCGTCTACATGGGCAACCTGCGGCAGAAGCTGGAGGACGACTCGGCGCAGCCGCGCCACATCCTGACCGAGACGGGGGTCGGCTACCGGCTGCTGGTCGACTGACCTGCGGACACCGGCCCGGCGTCCGCCGGGTAGGCCTCGCCGAAGCCGCGCGTCGTCAGCCGCTGCACGGCGATGCCTCGGGTGCTGGCGCATGAAGTCCGCGAGCTCGTCATCTCCGGGGCGGCGAACTCGTTGGCCTTCGGGTCAGTCTCCAGCTGCCGGTAGCTGGCGCGTGCGCGGTCGAGCGCGGCGTTCGGCGCGGGCACGGTGCTGCAGCCCATCAACACGGCGGCGAGCGCGGTGGCGGTGACAAGCGGGTGGGACATTCGCAGGCGCTGCGCTCGCCGTCTGTCTGCCAGCGCACCCAGCGCGTGGGTGATATCCATCACCCAAGGCCCGCTGCGGTCATCGCGCGACATGCTTTTCCGGCGATCGGCCGGGCTCGCGATGAGAACAATTCACTCTCATCGCAACCCCCACATGACACCACCATGCATGTCGCCCGCCCTTCCGCCGACCTGTCGGCCCGCTCCCTTCCGAAGCCTGCTGCCACACCACCGGCGGCTGCCGCCGGTGGATTCGGTTCCAGCCTGAAGCCGGCAGCCACTTCGGCGATTGGCGCTGACGCGGCTGAGGCCGCACCGGCCGCTGCTGCGTCGGCGCCGCCGAAGCCGGACCTGGCCAGCTCGCTCTCGACGGTGTCGCTCGCCGCCGCCACGACCCCGCGCCCGGCCGCCTGAGATGGAGCATGCAGCTTCGATCGGCGCGGGCGCTTCCGCGGCGCATGCGGCGCCGGCCGCGCCCGCGGCGGGGTCGTCGGCCCGGGCAGCCGCGGCGCCGGCGCCGGCCGGCAACACCGTCGGCACCGCCGTCTCGATCAGCCACGAAGGCCAGGCCCGAGCCGACAGCGATGGCGGCGCCGGACCGGACCCCGTGCTGCTGGCCGCCCACCTCGCGCTCGCCGCGCTCGGTGCGCCCGACGGGCTGGTCGGCGACGTGGTGCAGGTGGCGGCGGGCTACGCCGCGCAGACCGGGCTCGACCTGGCCGGCCGCATCGACGAGATCGTCTGAGGCCGTGATGCACCTGCGCCTTGCCGCTGTCTCGGCTGCCTGCCTGGGCCTGGCCGGCTGTTCGCTGCTGAGCCCCGCGCCCACCTGGGAGCTGGTGAAGGCGACCGGCAGCGCGACCTCGCTGGCGATCGGCCGCTCGCCATCGCATGCGACCAACACCGTCCACTTCGGCGATGCACCGGTGAAGCGGCTGTGCATCGAGTTCAACCGCAACGCGCCCTTGCCCGACCTGGTGCCGGCGCTGCAGGCCGAGCTTCGGGGCATCGGCGTCATGAGCCGCGTCTACGAGGCCGGTGCCGGTGCCGACGACTGCGAGGTCTGGCTGCGCTATGCGGCCACGGTCGACTGGGACACGCCGCCGTTCGGCGATGCCGCCCGGCCCTACCTGAGCGCCGCCTCGATGAGCCTGCAGCGATCGGGCGGCGCGCTGCTCGCGAGCAGCGGCTACAGCGTCGGCGACGCCGGCTTCGGCGCCAGCAAGTGGGCCACGACAAGAACCAAGCTCGCGCCGGTGGTGCGGGCACTCATCCAAGGATTCGAATGAAACCCCCGAAGTACGCGGTACGTGGTGCGGCAGCGGTGTGTGTGCTGGCGCTGGGTGCCTGTGCCAGCCCGCCGCCGAGCCTGGTGCCCGGCCCGGTGAGCGCCGCGCCGCCGCTCGCGCCGATGTTCATCGAGCGCCGCAGCAACGGCGCCATCTGGCAGCCGCAACTCGAATCGGCCTCGCTGTTCTCCGGCGAACGCCGGCCGCAGGCGGTGGGCGACACGATGAAGGTCGACATCTCCGAGAGCCTGAAGGCCTCGCAGAAGCGCGCCACCGACACCAGCCGCGACAACAAGCAGGCAGTCAAGGGGCCCGGCAACGGGCAGAAGGACGGCGGGCTGTTCGACAAGATCCTGAACGTCGACGCGAGCGCCGGCAGCAGCGATTCGTTCAAGGGCAGCGGCAACACCGAGGTCGCGACCGAGTTCACCGCGCAGCTGGCGGTCTCGGTGATCAACGTGCTGCCCAACGGCCACCTGGTGGTGGCCGGCGAGCGCCGCATCGGCGTCAACGGCGGCGCGAGCGCGCTGCGCTTCTCCGGCGTCGTGAACCCGCAGGACATCCGGCTGGGCAACGTCGTCAACTCGCGCGACGTGGCCAATGCCTCGCTCGAGAGCGCCGGCAGCGGCGACGTGTCGGAAGCGGCCTCGCGCAGCTGGCTGCAGCGCGTGCTGGCCAAGACCTTGTCGGTGTGGTGATGCCGCCGCACTGGATCGACGAGGCGGTGGAGCAGGTCTTCCGCCGCGGGCAAGCCATCGTGCGGGCCGGCGGCGAGCTGGCCGACTGGATGGCGATCCGCCAGGGGGCGGTGAGCCTGCACATCCGCGTCGCCGCGGGCACCGAGGTGGGCGTGGCGGTGCTGTGGGGCGGCGACGTGATCGGCTGGGGGTCGCCGCTCGGGCAGGACCGCGCGCTGTATGACGTGACGGCATTGATCGATGTCGTGGCCGTCAAGGTGCAGGCGGCCACCGTGCGGGCGGCGCGCGATGCCGGTGAGCGCGGGCCGGGCGACGACATCGGCCGCCTGCATTCCGCGACCGCGTTGCGCATGCAGGAGCAGCTCGCCCTGCGGCTCGCGGGCAGCGGCTTCCAGCGGCTGGTCAACGTGCTGGCGACCTTCGCGGCGGCCTTTGCGCCGACGCAAGGTGCGCGCGGCCTGCACATCGGGCTGCCGGTGTCGCAGGCCTTCATGGGGCAACTGGCCGGGCTGTCGCGGCGGCAGACCTGGATCTACCTCGGCCAGCTGGCCGATGCGGGCTGGGTCCGCACCGAGCGTGCGCAGGTGATGCTGGAGGCGCCGGCCGCGTGGCTGCAACTGCCGGCGCACGTCGAGCGCGAGGGGCTGGAGTGCATCGCGACCGCCGACGACTGCAGCGCGACGCTCGGGCTGCTGTGCCTGGCCGCGGCGTCGGGCCGGTCGGGCGGCGGGGCGGTGTCGACGCGCTGAGCTCGCGTCATTTCACGGCCTCGATCGCCGTCACGGTGATCGAGCCGTTCACCCGCTCCGCGCTGAACCGCACCTTGTCGCCCTCGCGCAAGGTGTCCAGCATCCGCGGGTCGGCCACCCGGAACACCATCGTCATGCCCGGCATCTCGAGGTTGGCGATCGGCCCGTGCCGCAGCGTGAGCTTGCCCTGGCCCTTGTCGACGCGGCGCACCTCGCCGTCCGTCATCGCGGCGGGGTCGCCCGTCACCACCACGCGGCCCAGCATGCCGGCTTCGAAATGCCCGGGCTGCAGGCAGGCGAACTGGAATTCACCGGCCTGGGTGAACTGCCAGACGATCTCGCCGCTGGCCCCCGGCTTCACATGCGCCATGTTCGGGCTCGCATGCTCCATCTCCGGAAACTTCTGCATCAGCGCCGCATGCGCCTTCAGGTCCGCCGGCGTGCCGAGCACCATCTCGTGCAGCAGCCGGCCGTCGTTGCGCACGACGAACTTCACCGTCTCGCCGCGCCGCACGCTGATGTCGGCCGGCGTGAAGCGCATCGCGTCGCTCATGCCGAGCGGGATCACGCGGCGCGCCTTCGCCGGGTCGCCCTCGTGGCCGAAGGCGGTCTCCTCGACCTTGGCGGCGTCGTAGCGTCGCGGCGTCGCGTGATCTTCATCGCCGTGGGCCGCAGCGGAGGCGACGTGCAGGGCCAGCGCGGCGGCCACCAGGGTCATCAGGGATCGGGTGTTCATTCGGGAATTCCTTCGTGTCGTGTTCAAGGGGGGTCAAGAGTGATCAGTGGCCGGCGTGGCCCTGCGGCTTGCGGATCTGCAGCGTGCTGCCATCGGGTGGCGCGGACGGCGCGCGCACCGCGGCGCCGACCTCGCCGGTGAATTCATGCGCCTGCGTGCCGGGCGGGTGGCGGTACGGCCCGGGGTCGCGGAAGTCGCCGCGCTGCAGGTCGTCGCGCACCTTCACCACGCTGAACATGCCGCCCATGCCGATCGGCCCGAACGGTCCGGTGCCGCTCATCATCGGCAGCGTGTTGTCGGGCAGCGGCATCTCCATCACCGCCATGTCGTGCATGCCCTTGTCGCCCATCACCATGTAGTCGGGCACCAGCTTCGCGATCTTCTGCGCGACCTCGCGGTGGTCGACGCCGATCATCGTCGGCACCCCATGACCCATCGCGTTCATCGTGTGGTGCGACTTGTGGCAATGGATCGCCCAGTCGCCCGCCAGCGCGTCGAACTCGAAGGCGCGCATCTGGCCGACGCCGATGTCGGTCGTCACCTCCGGCCAGCGGGCCGATTTCGGCACCCAGCCGCCGTCGGTGCCGGTCACTTCGAAGTGCGGCCCGTGCATGTGGATCGGGTGGTTGGTCATCGTCAGGTTGCCGACGCGGATGCGCACCCGCTCGCCGGTGCGCGCGACGATCGGGTCGATGCCGGGGAACGCGCGGCTGTTCCAGGTCCACAAATTGAAATCGAGCATCGTGTTGACGCGCGGCGTCGCCGCCCCCGGCTCCACGTCGTAGGCGTTCAGGATGAAGCCGTAGTCGCGGTCGACGCGCAGTTGCCGCGCATCCTTCGGGTGGACGATGAACAGGCCCATCATCCCCATCGCCATCTGCGTCATCTCGTCGGCATGCGGGTGGTACATGAAGGTGCCCGAGCGCTGCAGCACGAACTCGTAGACGAAGGTCTTGCCGACCTCGATCGGCGGCTGGGTCAGGCCCGTCACGCCGTCCATGCCCGACGGCAGCAGGATGCCGTGCCAGTGCACGCTGGTGACCTCGGGCAGGTGGTTCGTCACGAAGATGCGCACGCGGTCGCCCTCGACCGCCTCGATGGTCGGGCCCGGGCTCTGGCCGTTGTAGCCCCACAGCCTGGCCTTCATGCCGGGCGCGATCTCGCGCACCACCGGCTCGGCCAGCAGGAGGAACTCCTTGACGCCGTCCTTCATGCGCCACGGCAGCGACCAGCCGTTCAGCGTGACGATCGGGTTGAAGGGGCGGCCGTTGGGCGGTGGCGGGGGCGGCTGCATCGTCGCGCTCGATTGCGTGGCCGCTTCGGGCAGCGAGGCGGCGCCGACGCGGCTGACGGTGGCGGCGCCGAGCAGCGTCGCGCCGGCGGCCTTGAAGAAGGTTCTGCGTTGGGTCATGGGGGCTCCGTCAGCGGGGCATGTCGGGGGAGTCAGCGGTGGGCGCGTTGACAGGCGAGCGGCCGGCGAGCGCCGTCTGCAGCGCGCTCTCGGCGATCCAGTGGTCGCGCAGCGACTCGACCGCGCCGGTCACGCCGGCGATCTGCGAGCGCGCATCGGCCAGCAGCTCGAAGACGCTGCCGAGCATGCCGTTGTAGCGAAGCAGTTGCTCGTCGGAGATGCGCTTGCGCAGCGGCACGACCTCGTCGCGGTAGTGCTTCGCCAGCTCGTACGCGCCGAGGTAGGCCGAGTACGACTCGCGCACCTCGGAGCGCGCCTGCAGCGCGAGCTGCGCGGCACGGTCCACCGATTGCCGGTAGGTCGCCTCGGCGCGCGCCACGCGGGCGCCTCCGAAATCGAACAGCGGGAGCTCGAACGTGATCTCGTAGCCGTTGCGGCGCGGCTCGCTGCCTTGGTCACTGCGGCTGCTCTGGTTCTGGTAGCCGGCGTCGAGCACGTTGATGAAGCGCGTCGCCTTCGTCAAGCCGAGCGAGGCGGCGGTCGATTCGGCGTTGCGCCGCGCCATCAGCAGGTCGAGGCGCTTGTCCATCGCGGCCTGCTCGGCGTTCTGCGCGTCGACCGGCGCGGGCGGCAACTCGGGCAGGCGCTCGGGCAGCGTGAACGACGGCAGGTCGTCGGCCAGGCCGAGCGCGCGCACCAGCCGTTCGCGCCCGGCCACCGCCTGGTGGCGCGCACGCAGCCACTGCGCCAGCGCATCGGACTGGAACGCCTGCTCGCGCATCTGCTCCAGCTTGCTGAAGTTGCCGGCGGCCGCCATGCGCCGTGCGAGCTCGCCCGACGCGTCGGCGGCCTCCTTCACCTGCTCGGCATAGCCCAGCAGTTGCTGCGCAGCGACCGCGTCGAAGAAGGCGCGCCGGGCCTCGGCGGCGAGGCTCACCGCATCGGCCGCGGCCTGCAGCTGGGCCAGCTCGAAGCGGTCGCGCTCGATGCGCGACGCGGTCGGCATCGCCAGCAGCCCCAGCACGTCGAAGATCACCGCGCGGTCGATCTCGACGCTGCCGCCGCCGGCCAGCCGGCCGAAGCGCAGCGAGGGGTTGTGCAGGCGGCCGGCGCGCACCAGATCGGCCTCGGCGATGCCGAGTTCGGCGAAGCTCGCGCGCAGGCCGCGGTGGTTGAGCAGCGCGAGTTCGACCGCGGCGTCAGGCGTCAGCGGCTGTTGCAGCAGCTCGGTGCTGCGGGTGCGTGCCGCGTCGGACGCCGCGGGGGTGCGCAACGAGTCCGGCGCGATGCCGGTGCGTTCGCGCGTCAGCGACGCGACGCGGTCGAAGCCGCCGTCCGCCGAGAAGGACGCGCAGCCGGTCAGCGCCAGCAGCGACAAGGCGCCGGCCACCTTCGACAGGTTCAGGTTCATGGTTCGAAGTCGGTTGAATCGCCGGCGCCCGCAGGGCGGGGTCGGCAACAGCCCGCGCAGGGACGCGCGAGCACCCTCGGGCCCGGTCACCGGGCCCTCGCGGGGTCAGCGGCTTCGGGGTGGACGGTCCTGGCCGTCGGACTGGAAGCTCGGGGCCGGCGCGCGCAGCGCCGGGAAGCTCAGCGTGGCGGCAAGCATCGACGGCTCGATCGTCGGCGCGGTGCTCGGCATCGGGGTCATCGAGCAGAACGCCGCGCAGAGGTTGCAGCCGGTGTCGTGCGCATCGGGCGCGGGAGACGGCTCTGCCTCGTTGTGGTGCATGCCCTCGTGATGCGCATGCGCAGCGGCCGAGTCGTCGGACATCCCCTGGTGCTGCTGGTGAGCTACAGCAGCGCCACCGGTCGGGCACAGCATCGCCCCGGCGACTGCTGCCCGCAGGGGCATCAGCAGCGCAAGGAAGATCACGAAGAGGGCGCGGACGGTTCTCAAGGCGGATGGAGATTTCAGGCTCGGGCGGAGTCTAGGGGCTGACCGCGTGGGAATGTCAAGCGATGACCTTGCCGCGGAAACCGTGACTTCTTGCCGCCGAATTTCCAGGTGCTTCAACAGGATTCGTGACGTCGATCACTAGACTTGTACGACAAGTGGAACCTTTCCACGCCCAGGGAGCTTGAATGCACATGTGGAAGAGTCTGCTGGCAGTGACCGCCAGCCTGATGGTGTTGGCACCTGCCCAAGGCCAGATCCGGATCGGCCAGACGGCTGGTTTCACCGGTCCCGTCGCGGCCGGCGTGCGCGACATGACGGCCGGCGCGACGCTGTACTTCGACACGATCAACGCCCGTGGCGGCATCGACGGCCAGCGCCTCGAACTGGTGTCGCTCGACGATCACTTCGAGGCACCGCTCGCCGCGAAGAACGCGAAGACGCTGGCGGCCGACCCGAAGGTGGTCGCGCTGTTCCTGAGCCGCGGCACGCCGCAGACCCAGGCGATGCTGCCGGTGCTCGAGCAATCGAAGATCGCGCTGGTGGCGCCGTTGACCGGCGCCGCCGTGCTGCGCAAGCCGGTGCAGCCCTATGTGTTCAACGTCCGCGCGTCGTCGTCGCGCGAGGCCCAGCGTGCGATCGAGCACCTGATGAGCGTGGGCGTGAGCCGCATCGCGGTCGTGTACCCGGAGGATTCGTCGGGGCTCGATGCGATGGCCGGTGCGCGCGCCGGCTTCGAGACGGGCCACATCACGCCGGTGTTCGCCGGCCAGTTCAACCAGCAGAAGCCCGAATTCGGGCCGACGGTCGAGGCCTTGAAGAAGGCCGAGCCGCAGGCGATCCTGTTCGTCGGCTCGGCGCAGGCGGTGTCCGGCGGCACCGCGCTGATCCGCGCGGCAGGCCTGCAATCGCAGATCGTCACCTTGTCGAACAACGCATCGAAGGGCTTCATCGACCTGATGAAGTCCAACGCGCACGGCACGATCATCGCGCAGGTGTTCCCGAACGAGCGGGCCATCGCGTCGCCGCTGATCAAGGAGGTGCTCGAGTTCGCGAAGGCGGCGCACGTCGAGGACATCACGCCGGCGCTCGTCGAGGGCTTTGCCGACGCGAAGGTGCTGGTCGAGGCGATCCGCCGCGCCGGCCGCGCGCCGAACCGAACATCGGTGCTGGCTGCGCTGAACGGCATGTCGGCCTACGACCTCGGCGGCATGCGCATCAACTACAGCCCGACCGACCACACCGGGCTCGATTTCGTCGACCTGTCGATCGTCGACGCGAGCGGGCGGCTGCGCCGCTGATCAGCCCCGCGCCGCAACGGGGGCGGTCATGCGGAGGCCTTCTTCGCGGTGAGCTTCGGGCGGCACACACGCGCCGCGATCTTCTGGAACTCCTTCGCGGCCGGCGAGGCCTGCCGCAGGCTGCGCACCGCCAGGCCGATCTGGCGGCGTGCGACCGGGCGCAGCGGTCGCGCCACGATGCCCGGGTAGTGCGTCTCGAGCCGCTCGGGCAGGGCGTGCTCGGCGACGATGGACACGCCTTCGCCGCGGTCGACCATCGCCAGGATCGTGACCATCTGCGAGACGCGGTAGCGGATGTCGGGGTGCAGGCCCAGCGCGCTGAAGCGGCTCTCGACCAGCGAGGAACTGCCCGCCTGCGTGAGGATGAACGGCATGCCGATCAGATCGGCCGGCGCGATGCTGCGCGCCTTCGACAGCGGGTGGGCCGCGGGCACCAGCGCCATCAGCTCGTCGACCAGCAGCGGCGTGGTGTCGAAGCGCTCGTCGGGCAGCACCACGAAGCCGACGTCGACGCGGCCTTCGAGGATCCAGCGCGTCACCGCACTGTCTTCGCCTTCGTCGACATAGACCTCGATGCCCGGAAAGCCGCGGCGGAACTCGGCCAGGATGCCGGGCAGCAGCCGGACCGACGAGGTGGGCCCGAACGAGCCGATGCGCAGCACGCCCTGGCTCAGTCCGCCCACCGCGGCGGCTTCCTGCTTCAAGGCCTCGGCCAGGTTCAGGATCTCGCGCGCGCGCAGCAGCACCTGCTGACCGATCTCGGTCGGCTTCAACGCCGTCGGGTGGCGCGAGATCAGCGACACGCGCAGTTCCTTCTCGAGCGCCTTCAGCGCGTGCGAAGCGGCCGACTGGCCGATCCCGAGGCGCGAGGCTGCCGCGGTGAAGCCGCCGAGCTCGGCGACGAGCGCGAAGATTTCCAGTTGGGTGAAGGTCATGGCGGGGTCATGAGAAGGCCATGGGCGGCCGTGCACCAGGTATGAGCGTTTGCTCATTTGACCATGACGACCCATGAAAACTAGCATCCGGCGCCGACCAACGATCCACACGCCTTCATGACCGCCACCATCGCCGCTTCGCCCCCGTGGGGCCCGCCGAACACCAGCATCGTCTACGCCAAGCTCGTGATGGTCGCGCTGTTCTGGGGCGGCACCTTCATCGCCGGCAAGGAACTCGCGCAGGCGATGCCGCCGGCGGTGGCCGCCGTGCTGCGCTTCGGCGTCGCGGTGCTGCTGTTGCTGCCGCTGGCCTGGCGCTCGGCCGGCGGCCTGCCGCGGCTGAGCTGGCGCCAATGCGTGGCCACCGCGGGCCTCGGGCTCACCGGCATCTTTCTCTACAACCTGTGCTTCTTCTCGGCGCTGGCACGCATGCCGGCCGGCCGCACCGCGCTGTTCGTCGCACTGAACCCGGTCGTGACGGCGGTGGCCGCGAGCCTGGTGTTCCGCGAGCGGTTGAGGCCGCTGCAGTGGTGGGGCATTGCGTTGGCATTGACCGGCGCCGTCGTCGTGATCACGCGTGGCAGCCCGCTCGCGGCCCTGCACGACATCAGCCGATCGATCGGTACCGGCGAGCTGCTGATGTTCGGCGCGGTGCTGAGCTGGGCCGCCTACACGGTGATCGGCCGCGTCGCGTTCGCCGGGCTGAGCCCGCTGGTCGCGACCACCTGGGCCGCGCTGTGGGGCCTGTCGTTCCTGCTGCTCGGGTCGGCCGGCGAATGGGCCGATGTCGCGTGGCGGCAGGTGGCGTGGCCGGTCTGGGCGGCCGTGGTCTACCTCGGCGCATTCGGCACGGTGCTCGGCTTCGTCTGGTACGGCGAAGGCGTGAAGGCCATCGGCCCGTCGCGCACGGTGGTGTTCAACAACCTGGTGCCGGTGTTCGGCGTCGCGCTCGCGTCGCTGCTGCTCGGCGAGACCATCACGGCGTCGATGGGCATCGGCGGCGCGCTGAGCGTGCTCGGCGTGATGCTGACCAATCGCAAGCGCTGATCCATCGCACGTGACCCATTGTGGGTCACGGCAACCCGGCGTCGAGGGGTATCCTCGCCGCCACTTCAACAGGAGATCGAATCGTGCAGGAACTCATCGCCTTGGCGGGCATCGTCGCCGCGCTGTCCGTCGGCGTCGTCAGCCCGGGACCCAGTTTCGTGATGGTGGCGCGCATGTCGGTCGCCGGCTCCCGCTCGCAGGGCGTCGCGGCGGCGCTCGGCATGGGGCTCGGCGGCATGGCGTTCGCCACGATGGCCTTGCTCGGGCTGCAGGCGGTGCTGATGGCGGTGCCCACCTTGTACTTCGCGCTGAAGCTCGGCGGCGGGCTCTACCTCTGCTACCTCGGCTTCCTGATCTTCCGCGGCGCGCGCGAATCGCTGACGCTGCAGTCCGGCGGCGCGGACGAGCCCCGGCAGTTCGGGCGCTCGCTGTGGCGTGGGCTGGCCACCCAGCTCAGCAACCCGAAGACGGCGATCGTCTACGGCAGCGTGTTCGCGGCCTTCCTGCCGCACAGCTTCTCGGCCGGCTTCGGCATCGCGCTCGTCGCCGCGGTGTTCGCGGTCGAGGCCAGCTGGTACGCGTTCGTCGCGCTGCTGCTGTCGTCGCAGGGGCCGCGCAAGGTCTACCTCGGCTGCAAGACCTGGGTCGACCGCAGCGCGGGCGTCGTGCTGTTCGGGCTGGGCGTCCGGCTGATCGCGACCGCGCCCGACGCGTGAATCAAGGGCCCGCCGCTGATCAGGCGGTGCTCGGGTTCGCGAAGGTGGCGCACGAGCGGGTCAGCGCCCGCGCGCCCGGCGACGGGTAGCAACCCTGGCGTTGCGAGAGGCCGATCTCGCCGTCGCGGGCGTGCTGCTCGCGCTGGTGGTGGTGGTGAAGGCGGGGAACGCGAGGACGGAGTGAGGGGACGGAGGAGGTGGGCTCTGCAGGCCCGCCCGCTACGACGTGCTGGCCGGCGACTGAGCTTTCCATTCCTCCAGGCCGCCGGCGCTCGCGATGTCGGCATCCAGTCGCCTCTGGGCCGCCTCAACGCCACTGAACGCGCCGGGCCCGTCAAACACAAGGCGGTCCTCGGGCAACAACTCTTCGCGAGTCTTCCGAATGAAGGTGCCGTCTGCGGCTTCTACAAGAAAGCTGGCGTTCATGAGTCTTCTCTCCTGTACTGAAAATGCCACTTGCCGGACAGGCGCAGCCACGTTCGGTGAACCAGTTCGCATCCGAAATCGTTCGGGTGCAATTTGTTGCAGCGAATTTCATCCTGCAGCAGCCGATCGATCCGAACTTCCTCCCGGTCGTATTCGGCTTGGAGGTCTGCGACTTTAATACGGTCGAGGTGCTCGACCATGTATCGATGGTTACGCGTCACAACCCTGACCTCATGAAATCCGAATTCGCATCCGATCGTGACGTCGCCGACGCTGGGCCCGGTGTTTCGCGGGTGGTTGTGCGTGAAGGTGGCGCCGGCACCGCCAAGGAGCTCTTGCACCGTGAACGGGACGCGATCGGCATGACCAGTGTGCTGAGCAAGCGTCGTGCCGTTTGCTGCGATCAAAGCGCCGGTCTCGACGGTGTCGTTGCGGATCCTGTTCTCGACGACGACTGCGCTGACCCGTGCCGCAGTACTGGTATCGGGCGACACCCGTATGCGCCCGGAAGCGCTCAAGAGATGACCTCGCTGAGGTCCAGCATCGCTTGTCTCCTCGTTCTGGTTGCCACAGACGAGCCACATGTTGCATCGGCCAGAGGACTCGTCCGTCCGCTTGTTCCGACGCAGGTGCCGGATTGTGGATCCCCGTCCGAATCGGCGCAATCGGAGCGACGATCTGGAGCCACCGAACACGCCCGCGCCGTATGATCGCCGCGTCGCCCGGACGTCGAGGAGATGATCATGCGGATGGTGTCTCGCCTGCTGGCATGCGTGCTGTTCGCAGCCCACCTGGCCGCTTCCGCGGTCGAGATCGTCCGCGTTCCGAAACCCGAGTTCGAAGGCGACCACCGCTACGACTATGCACTGCAACTGCTGCAGCTCGCGTTGTCGAAGGTCGCAACCGAGTACCGCCTCCAGCCGGCCGAGACCGCGATGAACCAGGAGCGGCAGGTGCTCGAGATCGAGGCCGGCCGCAGCATCGACGTCGGACCGATCCCCAGTTCCGCCGAGCGCGAGGCGCGCCTGCTGCCGATCTACATCCCGATCAACAAGGGCCTGCTCGGCTGGCGCCTGGGCCTGATCCGCAAGGGCGACCAGGGCCTGGTCGCCGGCGTCGACACGCTGGCCGACCTGAAGCGCCTGCGGCTCGCGCAGGGCCAGGAGTGGCCGGACACGCAGATCCTGCGGGCCAACGGCATCGACGTGATCACCGCGCCGCGCTACGAGGGCCTGTTCAAGATGCTCACCGGCAAGCGTTTCGATTACTTCCCGCGCAGCATGATGGAGATCTGGGAAGAGCAGGCCCTCAATGCCGACACGCTGGACGTCGAGCCGCACCTCGCCTTGCACTACTTCTACGACGCCTACTTCATGGTGAACCGCAAGAACACCCGGCTCGCGCAAGACATCCGCGAGGGCCTCGAGAGGGCCATCACCGACGGTTCGTTCGACAAGCTGTTCCGGCAGTACTTCGGCGAGTGGCTGCGCAAGGCGCGCCTCGAGACGCGCACGGTGATCGAATTGACCAACCCGCTGCTGACGCCGGGCACGCCCTCCGATCGCCCGGAACTCTGGTACGACGCCAAGCGCGGCCGCTGACGCGGGCGTTCAACCGAGTGCGACCAGCTCGGCCATGACCGGGCCCAGCAGCCGCTCGACCTTGCGCAGCAGCGGCTCGACACCGGCGTCGTCGATCTCGTCGATGCAGGCCCGTTCAAGCTCGGCCGCCGCCTGGTGCACGGCACGCACGGCCAGCGTGCCGGCGACATTCTTCAGGTCGTGCGCCATGCGCATCGCCGTGGCCATCTCGCCCGCCGCGCGGGCGGCCCGGAAGCGTGGCGCGAAGTCCGTCTCGCGGTCGCGAAACATGCGCATCAGGCGCCGGTACAGGTCCTCGTCACCCATCGTCGCGGTGATGCCGGCCTCGCGGTCGATCGCGGGGGAGTCGTCGGGCGCCGCCGCGGCCGGATGGATCCAGCGGGCGAGGGTGGCGAACAACTGATCCACGTTGATCGGCTTGGCGACGTGGTCGTTCATGCCGGCCGCCAGCACCTTGTCGCGGTCGCCGACCAGCGCGTTGGCGGTCATCGCGATCACCGGCAGCTCGCGCCATTGCGGCTGCAGGCGCAGTGCGCGCGTGGCCTCGTAGCCGTCCATCACCGGCATCTGGCAGTCCATCAGCACGCCGTCGAAACGCTGGCCCGCCAGCATTTGCAGCGCCTCGCGGCCGTCGCAGGCCACGCTGACGGCGATGTCGGCGCGGCCCAGGATGCTGAGCGCGATCTCGCGGTTGATCGGGTTGTCTTCCACCAGCAGGATCTGCGCGCCGCGCAACTGCGCCTGGTGCCCGTGCAAGGCCTCCTGGCGCTGCATCGCGCGCGGTGCACGGGGCCGCGCCAGGCCCAGTGCCTCGCCGCAGGCATCGAACAGCGTCGACGGCGAAACCGGCTTCGTCAGCAAGGCGCCGACGCGGACCTGGCGCTGCGCCAGCTGCCGTTGCGCTTCATCGCGGCCGAACGCCGTCACCATCAGCACGGTCGGCGCCGCATGGCGCCGGCTTTCATCGAGACTCAGCAGGCGCGCGCATTCGACGCCGTCGAGCCCGGGCATCTTCCAATCGAGCAGCACCAGGTGATAGGGCGTACCGGCCGCGTCCGCCCGCCGCGCCATGCGCAACGCGGCATGGCCGTCGGCGGCCGTGTCGATGTCGAGGCCGAGCGCGGTGCACATGCTGGCCAGCAGCTCGCGCGCGCAGGCGTTGTCGTCGACCACCAGCGCGCGCCGGCCGCGCAGCTCTGCTTCGTGCGACACCGGCGTGTCGGCCGGCTCCGGCTGCAGGCCGAAGCGCAGCGTGAAGCGGAAGATGCTGCCCCGGCGCGGCGCGCTGTCGACGCCGATCTCGCCGCCCATCAGTTCCACCAGGCGCCGGCTGATCGACAGGCCCAGGCCGGTGCCGCCGTAGCGCCGGCTGGTCGACGCGTCGCCCTGCGTGAAGGGCTGGAACAGGCGCTGCTGTTCGTCGGGCGTCATGCCGATGCCGGTGTCGCGCACCTCGAAGCGCAGGTCGATCGTGCCGGCCCCGCGCCCGGCGATCGCGATCGCGATGACCACCTCGCCGCGTTCGGTGAACTTGACGGCGTTGTAGCCCAGGTTCAGCAGCACCTGGCGCAGCCGCGACGGGTCGCCCACCAGCGCGCGGGGCAGCTGCGGCGGCAACGCGATCAGCAGCTCCAGCCCCTTCTCCTCGGCGTTCATGCCGACGAGGTGGCCCAGGCCTTCCAGCACGTCGCCGAGGTCGAAGTCGATCGACTCGATGTCGAGCTTGCCGGCCTCGATCTTCGAGAAATCGAGGATGTCGTTGATGATCCCGAGCAGCGATTCGGCCGCGCCGTGGATCTTCTGGACCTGGTTGAGCTGCTGCGGGTCGAGCCCGCTTTGCAGGGCCAGGTACGACATGCCGAGGATGGCGTTCATCGGCGTGCGGATCTCGTGGCTCATGTTGGCCAGGAACTCGCTCTTGGCCTGGTTGGCCGCTTCGGCGGCGTGGCGGGCCACCCGGTCGGCTTCGGCCTGCTGGCGCCCGCTGATGTCGCGGGCGATGCCGACCGTGCCGGTCACGCGGCCGTCGCGGTCGCGCAGTGCCGTCTTGATGGTTTCCACCAGCGCGCTGCTGCCGTCGGCGCGCACGTGCTGCTCCTCGATGCGCTTGCTGGTGCTCGACGCCATCACCTCGGCGTCGTCGAGCAGGTACGAGCGGCTGAGCTCCGGCGGATGGACGTCGAGGTCGGTCTTGCCGATCATCTGGCCCGGGTTCTCGAAGCCGAGCGTGGTGGCGAGGGCGCGGTTGACCGCGACGTAGTGCCCGTCGGCATCCTTCACCCAGGCGAGGTCCGGGATGTTGTCGAGGATGATCGCCATGCGGGCATTGGCGTTGCCCAGCTCCGCCGCATGCTGGGCCAGCCGCTCGCGCATCGCGTTCAGGGCATCGACCAGCTGGTCGAGTTCATCGCCACGGGACTGCTGGCGCCGCAGTTGCAGCGGCGGTGCCTGGGCCTGCGGCGTGACGTTGCCGATCGACGCGACGATGTCCAGCAGGTGGCGGGTCGCGAGCCGGTGCACGACGAACAGGATGAAGAGCGCGACCAGGAAGGTCTTGGCGGCATTGCTGAGCAGGATGACGACGGCCTGTGCCGCCAGGTCGCGGTAGATGTCGGCCAGCGTGGCCTCGATGTGCAGCACGCCGATGACCTGCGGATGGTCGCCGCAGCAGGCGAGCGGAAATTCCTTCACCACCGAGCGGGCGGTCTGCCGCTCGCCGCGCAGGACCGTCAGCGCATGGGAGGACGACGCCGTCTCGCGCACCTCGGCCGCGCGGATGGACGGCAGGCGCACGATGCCTTCGAGCTGCTCCTCGAGCTGCTTGGAGTCCAGCGCCCACAGGCTCTCGCTGAGGCTGCGCGAGCTGGCCTGGTCGATTTCGCCGAAGCGGCTTTCCAGGCGCGCGCGCTCGCTGCGGTAGCTGAGCGTCAGCTGCAGGATGGTCAGCAGCAGCGTGACCGCGGTGCTGAACAGCAGCACGCGGATGAGCAGCGCGATCGCGATGCCACCGCCCGGAATCCGCGCCACGGAAGCCAGCCAGCCGCGCCGCTGGGGCGTGGAACCCGCCGCAGGTTCTTTGGATGTCATCGGTGACCTCGCTCGGACCGCCGCTTCCGGCGGGGCTCCCCGGCTCCGGACGAGCATAGCGGCGCACGGGATCCGCCACCCCGGGGTTCTCCCGAGGGCGGTTCAGTCAACGAACATCGGCCGGGTCGCTCGCCGGCCTGGGGCTCAGGCGCCCCGGAGCTCGGTCTTGCGCTCGATGATCCGCGACACCAGCCCGTACTCGACCGCTTCCTCGGCCGACATCCAGCGGTCGCGCTCGATGTCGCTCAGCACCACCTCGAGCGACTTGCCGGTCTCGCGTGCGATCGTGCGCGCGATGCGCTCGCGGGCCTTGATGATCTCGATCGCCTGGATGGCGATGTCGCTGGCCTGCCCGCCGGCACCGCCGCTGGGCTGGTGGATCAGGAAGCGCGTGTTGGGCAGGCAGTAGCGCCGCTCGCGGGGCACCGCCAGGTAGAGATGGGTGGCGGCGCTGCCGACCCAGCCGGTGCCGATCATGTTCACCGGCGCGGCAATGAAGCGCAGGATGTCGTGGATGGCATCGCCCGACTCCAGGTGGCCGCCCGGCGAGCTCACCAGTACGTCGATGGGGTCGGCGCTCTCGGCGTCGAGTGCGATGAGCCGGCGCGTCACGTCGGCGGCGGTCACGTCGGTGACGGTGCCGAAGATCAGCAGCGTGCGTGCCTTGAAGGCCTTTTCCTCCAGGTAGGAGGTGCGCGGCTCGGTGGCGCTCGACGGCGGCGTGGTGTCTGGGGTGTCCATGGTGGGGGTCCTGGTGGTGTTCTGGTGGTTGAGCTGCCTTGACGAACGAGACGCGGCTGGCGTGACACCGCGCCGGTGCCGGCTGTGGCAAGCTGCGCCGATGCATGACGACCGCACGCTGGCCCTGATCCACGCCGACCGCCGCCGCCTGGTGCGCGCGGCCACCCGCCTGCTGGGCCCGGCGGACGCCGAGGATGCCGTGCAGGACGCCTACGTCCGTGCGCTGGAGGCTGATGCGCTCGAGCTGAACGCCGCGCAGGCCTGGTTGCTCACCGTGGTGCGCCATCTGGCCATCGACCGCCTGCGGCGTCGCCAGTGGATGCAGCAATGGGTGGCCGAGATGGAGGCCGACGACGACACGGCGCGGGCCTCGCCGTCGGCCGAGATGGATGCGGCGCTCGCGGAAGAGGCGGCCCGCGCCTTGCGGCTGCTCGCGGCCCATCTGACGCCGGCGGACGGTGCTGCCGTGTTGCTGCATGCGGTGTTCGAGGTCGGCCATGCCGAGATCGCACAGGCCAGCGGCAGGTCCGAAGCCGCCAGCCGGCAGCAGTTGCGGCGGGCGCTGTCGCGGCTGCGGGAGGCGGGCGGGGCACCCGGGCACCGGCCCCCTCCCGAGCTGGATCCGGGCGAAGAGACCGTCTTCCGGCGGTACCTGCAGTCGCTGCAGCTGCGTGATCCACAGGCGCTGTGGGCGATGCTTCGCCAGCCGCCGATCAGTGCGTTGGCGGGGACGTCCGCGGGGGTGGCCGAAACATCGTCATCACCGCATGCGAGCGCCTGCGGTGTGATGCAGGTGGGCGGGCAACTGGGGCTGGTGCTCACGCTGGACGGCGTCACGCTGTCGGTGTTGCCGCTGGGTGTGCGGCCTGAGCACGACCTGGAGACCGCGCTGTCGTAGGTCGTGTCGATTCGGGCCGGCCTGGTTCGTCGTGATGATGAAAGGACAAACTCATCATGCCCAAGATCATCGTGAATGCATTCCTGACCCTGGATGGCGTCATGCAGGCTCCCGGCGGCCCCGACGAGGACCGCGAGGGGGGCTTCGTGCATGGAGGCTGGCAGGGCCCCTACTCCGACGACGTCATGGGGCGGCTGATCACCGAGGGGTTCGCGGACGCCGACGGTTTTCTGCTCGGCCGCAAGACCTACGACATCTTCTCCAATTACTGGCCCAAGATCACCGACCCGGGCAATGCGATCGCGACCGCGCTCAACTCGCGGCCGAAGCACGTGGTGTCGCGCAGCCTGGAGCGTGTCAGCTGGAACAATTCCAACCTGGTCCGGGGCGACGTGGTCGCCGAACTCCGCAAGCTGCGAGAGCAGCCGGGCCAGAGCGTGCAGACCTGGGGCAGCACCGACCTGATGCAGACGCTGCTGAAGCACGACCTGATCGACGAGTACCGGTTGTTCATCTTTCCGGTGGTGCTCGGTTCGGGCAAGCGGCTCTTCGGCAGCGGCACGGTGCCGGCGGCATTCAAGCAGGTGGCGTCGGCCACCAGCAGCAAGGGGGCGACGTACCACCGGTTGGAGCGCGACGGGAAGCCGACGTATGGTGAGATTGGGGCGTAGTGCCGCCGCGGGACCCGGCCTCAATCGCGAGCAGCAGCCTGACCGTGTCGACGTAGTCCGGTGTCATGGGTGCCTGAGGTCCAGTCGCTCGCCCGTACGTGCTCGAGGCGTTGCGTACGGGCTGACGCGTCGACAGAGCATCGCTGGGACCGAATCAGCCTGTTGCGATGTAGATTGGCTCTGCAGCCCGCGCCACACAATGATCTGACGCCGGTATCTACGTCGGTCGCAGGGTGCGGGATCGACCCCTTGAATCCGCGAGCAGCAGCCACTATTTTTGTCGCGAGTCGGCCGGCAGCCCTTGTTGGTCGACGCCTGATGACCAGGAGGACACCCATGGACGAAGCAAGATCGTCGTGTCCCGGGCCGACGGCCGAGGACACAACAAGCAGCCGAACCTGCTCGCTGGCGATCGGGGCCACCGGCCCGCGCCAGGGCGGCGAAGCACGCCACCCGCAGCGGCCTGCGTGGGTCCACGCGGCGCTGCCCAGAGGCCAGGCGCTGCCACGCCAGCAGCGCTGGACGTGGCTGGCCGAGGACCTCTTCGACGAGGACAAGTGGTAGCGACCGGTAGCGGGCAGCGTCTCCTCTTGAAACGCCCAGGGGGACTCCTATCTGGTTTTCCGTGCCGGCTGGTCCTGGTCTCCGGCCGGCGTCCACCATTGAATCGGAGGTCACACCATGTACGAATCGATCCTGAATCATCCGGGCAGCCTGTTCGGTCAGTTCGAACGCCTGCGTCGTGAACTCGATGACGTGTTTGGCGTCTCGGGTCTTCCCGGCAGCATCCGGTCGGTGGCACCGGGCACGGTCCCGGCCATCAATGTCGGCCGCACCCCGAACAGCGTCGAGGTCTATGCGTTCGCACCGGGGCTGGATGCCTCGAAGATCGAGGTGACGATCGACCGCGGCGTGCTGCGCATCGCGGGTGAGCGCTCGTCCGGCATCCCGGACGCGGCCGGAAAGGTGAACGTCTACACCCGGGAGCGCGGTGCCGGCAGTTTCATGCGGGCCGTCTCGTTGCCCGACGACATCGACCCCGGGCAGGTGAACGCCACCTACCGCGACGGCGTGCTCCGCGTGAGCGTCGCGCGCCGCGAATCTGCCCAACCGAAGCGCATCACGGTGCAGTGACGCGCGTAACCCTCAGGAGAAAGATCATGAGCGACAACAAGCAAGTGACCCGAACCGGTGCCGAACCTGACACGCTGCGCGCCGTACCGCCCGCCGTCGACGTGTTCGAGGATGCGAACGGCATCACGTTGCTGGCCGACATGCCCGGCGTTCCGAAGGAGCAGCTGGAGCTGAAGGTCGAAGGCGATGCCCTGCTGATCGAAGGCGGCGTGCAGCCGCTGACGCCAGACGGATTGGAAGCGGTGTACGCCGAAGTGCGTGTGCCGCGCTACCGTCGCAGCTTCACGCTCAGCCGCGAGCTCGACACGGCGCGGATCGAGGCCAACCTGAAGGATGGGGTGCTCACGCTGCGCATTCCGAAGCAGGCGCATGCGCAGCCGCGTCGCATCGAGGTGACAGCGGGTTGACCGTCAACGCGCGACTGACCCGCCCGCGCTCCATTCACCGATGAGGCGCCTCGTTCGGTGTCGCCCTGCGGCGGCACCGTCCGTAGCGATCAGCAGGATCGATGTCAGCCAGGGATGACAGGCGCGCGATCGAGCTGTACAGCGAGCGCAGAACCGGGCGACTGTGCACTGGTCCCGCCGACAGGAATCGAACCTGTATTTGCCGCTTAGGAGGCGGCCGTTCTATCCATTGAACTACGGCGAGCGAGGCTGCGGATTCTAGCGGCAGGGGGGCACGTCAACGGGGGCTCTTCGTACCAGCCGGCGGCGTTGTCGCCGCCTAGAATCCGCCGCTCCGTCTCCTCCCCGCCGAGTCCCGTTGACGACACCGACGCTGCCCCGATCCGCTTTCCTGCCTCGCCGACCGCTCAACCACAAGGAGCGCCAGGACATCGTGGTGCGTCGCGATCGCCTCTTTGCGCTGTGCACGCCGGCCGAGCAGCGCCGTCTGGTCGACGTTGCACGGTGGTATGCCGCGCACGAGACGCGATTGCTGACGAGGCCCAATGTCCTGATGGAAAGCTTCGAGGTGGTGTTCCACCACAGGTATCTCTCCGTGCTGTATCCCAGGCCACCAGGCCTGCTCACGCGCGGGCTGGCGCTTGCCTGGCGCGCCGTGCTCCGCGTTGAAATCTGGCGTGAACGGCGCATGCGAGCGGGCCTCGTCGCCCATTTGGCCACCGTTCGCGACGAAGGCGCGGCAGATGAGTTGCTGGGCGTCGTTCACTTCCTGCTCTTGCTGCGCGTGGACGTGGGGATGAATGAGCAATCCACGTTCGATCGGCAGCTCGAGGCTCTGGCCGCGGATTGCGTCGGCGACGGACGCGTGCCGGTGGCGCGGAGGTTCGCGGCGGCGCAGCGCTGCGAGCTGTGGCCCCGGGAGGTGACGGGTTGGAACGTGTCGCGCCACATGGACTTGCACGTGTGGCGCCTGCTGCTGCAGTTGGCGCACGAAGACGCCCAGGCCGCGGTGCGTGTGATCGATGAGCACTGGGGCCGTCGCGAGTCTCCTCAACTCCTGCAGGCGATGTGCCTGCACGACGATCCGCAGCTGGCCAGTCAGCTGGCGACGAGGCTGAAGCCGCATCGTGCCGACTTCGCCGCATCGATGCTGTGCACGTCGATCCAGGAGTCTTCGTACCAACTCTCGAGGGTGCCCGAGCCTGCGGCCGCGAGCCTGCAGCAGTTGATGGATGCCAGTTGTCTTCTGCTGGCCGAATGGACGTTCGCCACCAACCCGGGCCTGGAAACGCGAGCCGCGCTGGTCGCGCTGGATCACCTGTTCCGATTCGGCGATCCGGCCCAACGGTACTGGCGCGAGCTCCCACCGCGGTGCCTGGCGCTCGTGCAAGGTCTCCCGTCCGTGGAGCAGGTCGACTGGTTGCGGCTGTTGGCAGGCGCGGTGTTCTACGCGGATCGCGCCGAGCCGGTGGCCGCCGAGGCGTTGCTGCTCACGGAGGTGCTCATCCGGGACAGGATCGCCAGCGCGCTGGGGCGCGCCGAAGATCTCGACGCCTGTGCATCGGACATCTGCAGGGCCGCGCTGGGCGTGCTGGAGGACAAGGTGCTGTCCGGCCGCAATCGGCGCGTGCCCGCGATGCCGGACCACGTCCTGCTGCGGACGGTCGAGCCCTTGCTGGACGACCTGCTGGCAAGGGCGATGGCGGGCGAACCCCATCACGCATTGCGGCAGCTCGTGTCCCTGGTCTGCGGGCTGTCCGGCGAGGTGCTTGCGCGCAAGTATCACGCGCGCTTGCGCGAGCGATTCGAACAGCATGCCCGCAACCATCCCGATGATGCGGGCCTCGCGTTGAAACAGCTGATCCAGCACTGCGGCTTCAGCCAGGTCGACGACGAGATGTACAAGAAGGACCTGTACCGGGAGTCCTTCAACCTGCTGCTGCCGGTGCTCGAAACCATCTCGCTGCAGGATGCAGCGGTGGCGCGCACGGGAATCGGTTGGAGCCCACGCGGCGATATCTGAAGCGCGGCGATGACTGCCGGACTATTGCGGCGTCAGCTTTCGAATCCGGTTCCCGTCCACGACATAGAGGTTGCCCGCGCCATCGATCGTGATCCCTTGCAGCCGCGTGAATGTCGCATTGCTGCCGTCGGCGTGACCCGCGACGTCGGGCGTGCCCGCCACGATCGACATGACTCCCTCCGCGGAAATCCTTCGGATGACCATGCCCAGTTGGTCCGCGACATAGAGCGTGCCGTCGGGGGCGCTCGCGAGCTTTGCGTTGAACGCCGGCCCTTGGGTGAAGCCGAACGTGCAACTGCCGCCGGGCATGGCTTGCGTGAAGCCTGAAGCAGAAATCTTCAGCAACACGCAGACGGTCTGCGTCGCATACAGGTTTCCGGTCGCATCGATGGCGAGACTGTTGGGCAGCCAGGGACTGGCGTACGAGCCGGACAGCACGCGCGTCGAGGTGTTGCCGTTGGCGGCGATCAGGCGAATCGCGTTGTTGCCCGAATCTGCCACCAGCACGTTGCCCGCCAGATCCAGCGCGATGGCCGCTGGCGTGGAGAACGCAGCGACGTTGCCGGCACCATCGGTCGCGCCACGCGCGCCAGTGCCGGACAAGGTGCTGACCGTGCGGTCGGTGGCGATCCGCCGGATCTTGTTGTTGCCGGTGTCAGCGACGATGACGTTGCCGGAGGCGTCCACTGCCAGCCCTCGTGGAGCGGAGAAGCTGGCGCCTGCACCTGACGCGTCAACTGCTCCCACGGAACCGCTGCCAGCCCAGGTCGAAACCGCACCCGTCGGCGTGATGCGACGAACCAGGTTGTTGCCCTCGTCAGCGACGAACACGTTGCCATGGCTGTCGACTGCCAGCCCGACCGGCCTGTTGAACGAGGCGTTGGCGCCTGTTGCATCGGACGCGCCGGCCGTGTCGCTGCCTGCCAGCGTGCTGGTCAGGTAGCCCTCGCCGTGGCAGGAGATCGCGATCGTCGTGACATCGCTCGTTCCCACCGTGCCGCTGCCTTGCGAGATGTCGCAGGTGCGCCCGGCGGGTTGGGTCGTGACGGTGACAGCGTAGGCACTGCCTTGCAACTTGGCGGTCGGCATCGTGAACGATGTCGCGCCGGCTTGAACGGTGAGGGAGTCGGCGCCGTTCGTGAGCACGAGGCCATCGCGATCCAGTCCGCTGATCGTCCCTCCAATCTGATGATCAGACGGCGCAACGACCACATCGACGCAGGTGATGGCGACCGTCGTGGTACCGCTGGCCGGCATCGTGCCGCTGGCGTTCGCAGTCGTGCAGTTCTGGCCGGTCGGCTGCGACTTCACGGTGACGGCGTAGGCCTGGCCCACCGGGACCGTTGCGGTGAAAGTGAATGCGGTGGCTCCGGTCACCACATCGAGCGTCTGGGCGCCATTGGCAAGCACGAGCCCGCTCTGCGTCAGTCCGCTGATCGTGCCTGCCAGCGCCGCACTGGGCGCAGCGGGCGCAACGGGCGGCTCGCTCGATTCCGAGCCGCCGCAGGCGGACAAAAGCATACACAGCGCGGCGACTGCCGCGAGTCCACGATGATTCGACACTTCAACTCCCTCCAATTGTTTTCTCGATCGGGCGGGATTCTACGAGCCACGATCTGGTCCGACGGTGCCGGCGCATCCTCAATGCAGACGAGGCCCGCGAGCCGGCGCGCCGCTATGCTCGCCCCCACAATGGGAGGCCGGGATCGCGTGAAGAAGCTGTCGTACCTGGCCGTCGCGGCCCTGATGCTGCCGCTGCTGCTGGCATGCCGGCCCGCCGTGGCACAGAGCACCGCGACCGGGCCGGTGCAGCCCCCCACCTTCACCGTGCAGGTCGAGTTGCGCGAGGGGCACCTCGCCATCGCCGCGGGCTCCGCACGCATCGATTGGCATGACGGCAGCGCCAGGCCGGCGTTCGACGGCTGCCAACTCAGCCCCGACGCGGTCACGGCGGAATTGACCGGCTACCTGCAAACCCTCTTCGCCGCGCGGCCGAAAGTGCTGGCGCAATTGCTGCAGACCGCTGACAGCCCGGCGCGCCAGCGCGAACTCGAATCGCTCGTGCAAACGGACCCGCTCGCGGCCGAGCTCTGGCAGGGCTCGATGCCCTGGGGCGAGGCGACCGTGAAGGTCGGCCGTTGGTCGCAGGCCCTGCGCAGCCGGGGCTCACCACTGGTGGTGCAAGACCTCGCTTCGGTCTTCACCGCGCTGCACGAGAACAACGCGGCGCTGGCCGACGGGCCCCTGATGCCGAAGGTGGATGTCGATTCGCCCGTGCGCCCGCGCCAGGGCCTGATGGACTTCGAGATCGCGCCGCCGCTGCGCGACCTCAAGCTGAGGCCCACCGCCAACGTCGTGCAATGGGAGACCTTGCGCGGCGGGCTGGCCCAGGCCGCGCTGTCGGACTTCCAGTGCAGGCTGTGGTACCGCCCGCGCGTCCAGGACGCGATGCAGGACTACCTGGAGGTGCGCGGCCTGACGACCTCGACCCAGCTGCAGGCCAAGGACCAGGCGGGCGCGCGCGAGCTGGGCGGGGTGTCGAACGCGCCTCGCGAGCACGCCAACATCCGCGTCGCCCGGCCGCACTGGCTCGACACGCAACCGGTCGCCCCCGGCCAGCCGCGCGGCGTGGGCGGCCGCATCCTGCTGGAGCCCGATCCGATGATCGCGGCCGTCTACCTGCGCGGTTCCTTCGCATCGGTCGAACGCGCCCTCTACATGCTGTTGCCCAGCAGCGATTTCGGGCGGGTGCACGGCCAACCGCGCGAGCATCTGTGCGCGGCCAGGGCGGTCTGGCTTCCGCAGGCTCCGCAACCCGCGGCGATCCAGTTGCCGTTGGACGACGCCATGCCGGGCATCGAGGGCAGCTCGTTGCAGATCGCCCACCAGTACTACACGCAGGGTGTGCTGGCCGAGCGCTTGCAGCGATTGAGCGCGATCGGCTACCACGCGCGGCTGGCGATGTTCCACGAGCGCCTGGCGCCGGACGCCGATGCGCTGAAGGCGCGCGGCGAGAGCCCGATGCAGCACCTGGCGCTGCTGATCGTCGAGCCGGTGGCCGAAGCGGCGGACACGCCGCCCCCCGCCGACCTGCCCCCCTGCGCCACGCCGCGCGACCTGCCGAAAGCCACGCCCGAATGTGCCGGCACCCAGAGCGCAGCCGCTTCGACCGCTGCGGTGCCCGCCTGCACGCGCCAGGCCGAGCCCATTGAGGCGACACAGGTCGATCCCGGCCCGGTGCCCGCGACACCGCGCCAGCGCGAGGCGATGCGCCCGGCGCGCAACCACGTGGAAGCAGGCGCCGAGTTCCGCTCGGGCAAGCCGGTCCGGCTGTCGGCCGACTACCGCCGCGACGGCCTCGCGCCGGGCGATTCGATGGGGCTCGGCGTGGGCCAGCAGCGCGAAGCCTCGGGCAGCGCGTCGTACGACAGCGACTTCGTCGGCTTCGCGCTGCTGGGGCGGCGCCTGCAATTGAACGGCCGCGTGTACTCCGATTTCACGCCCGACCGCGCCACCGACAGCACGCGGCCCGACGAGCGCCGCAAGGGCGTCGACCTGCGTGGCGTGCTCGACCTGTGGCGAGACCGCGGCGGCAGCTTCGGCCAGGCCGAGTTCGGCATCGCGCGCAGCCGCGCCGAACTGCATCACGATGAGAGTGCGGGCGACGACGCATCGCAGACCACGCTGGTCGACACCAGCCTGGTGCTGCAACACTCGCAGCCGGGCACGCCGTCGTCGCTGTACACCGAGGCGGAACTTGGCGCCGCGCGCGGCCGCACCGATGGCGAGGGCTTCGGCAAGCTGCGCGCCGAGGCATCGGCCCGCGGCCTGTTCGGCCGGCTGGAGTTCTGGGCGCTGCGCGGTCGATGGGGTCGCGTGACGGCGCAGGCCCCGCTGACCGAGTACCTGCCGTTCGGCGGCGCCGACAGCGTGCGGGGTTACCGCGAAGAAGCTGCCGTCGGCCGCCGCGTCTGGAGCGTGCAGGGCGAGTACTGGCGACCGCTGCCGTGGCAGCCCGCCGACGAAGGCCTGGCACGCCTGTTGCGCCGCAGCCTGTCGATGGCGGTGTTTGCCGACGTCGGCGCGGTCGCCGATTCGCCGACCGGTTTCAGCGGCACCAAGGCCGCGCTCGGGCTGGGCCTGCGCTGGCGCTACGGCAACGCGTTGACGCTGCAGCTCGATGCCGCGCGGCCGGTCGGCTCGGTGCCGCCCGGCGAGGGCCGGCTGCGCTTCCAATTCGGCGTCGCCACGCTGCGCACGCTCTGACATCCACCCACAGGAGAATCCCCGATGAGACAGTTCCCGCTGATGGTCGGCAACGGCATCCTGACCCTCGACACCAACGGCAGCGTGCACGACAGCGCCGCCAACAAGCTGGGCGATTGGACCACCGAAGGCAACCGCATCAAGATCCGCAACGCCGGGGGCGGCAGCGACCTCGTCGACGTCGAGTGGTCGTTCAACGACCGCAACCAGCTCACGCTGGTGCAGGGCGGCCAGACGGTGTTCACCATCATGAGCGGCACCGATGGCCTGCCCGGCTTCCACCTCGACAAGAACCGGCTGGTGGTCGATCCCGACGGCGACCGCGACTTCACGTTCACGCTGGACTGCCTGTGGGGGCTGAACGGCGACGGCAACCTGGTGCTGTCGATCGGCGGCAAGGAGTCGGTGATCGACGGCTTCATCGAAGACACGAAGTCGCGCCTGCGTTTCCAGTTCGACGACAAGGACACCAGCACCTTCCCGAACAGCCTGGTGTTCGCCGGGCAGTGGGAACGCGTGGCCACGGCCACCACCGCGATCCACCTGCATTTCGTGCTCGAGGATCCGGCGCTCGAGATCGCCGGCACGCCGATGACCCTGCCCGCCGAGGTGCGGGTCGACCCGCTGCGCAACCACCTGGCCCTGGTCTACGAGTCGAAGAGCAGCGGCACGCACCGGCTGCAGTTCATGGGCAGCTTCGAGATCCGCCCGGATTTCACGCTGAGCTTCCGCATCGACGACGTGAAGGACAGCGGCTTGCGCAAGTCGCGCATCGAGGTCGAGACCAGCTTCGCGTTCGACGTGGTGCGCGGCAACCTGCAGCTGTTCGTCGGCCGCGAGCGCACGGCGCAGTCGCAGGTGCTGGAGGTCGGCGGCGCGCTCAGCGCGAAGCTGAAGAACGGGCAGCTCGACTGGAGCTTCGCGTACCGCAAGGCCACGTCGGGCGGGCAGAGCAGCGTGACGGTGGCCACCGCGCTGTCGTTCGTCTCGAAGAACCAGAGCATCCTGATCAAGTACACGCAGAACGGCACGCAGCGCCAGCTCGACGTGACCGCCAAGTTCACGAACGACAACTTCACCGCCCAGGGCGGGCTGTCGATCGTCAACGACCCCCAGGGCAGGAGCGTCAAGGCGTTCGTCGGCGTGTCGTTCTGAGCGCTCCTCGCGTCAAGCCGCCTGCGTGCCGGTCGCGTGCGCGCCGCCGAGGAACAGCCGCTCGATGTGCGGATCGGCCAGCAGCTCGCCGGCCGGGCGGTGCAGCACCGTGCGGCCCGATTCGAGCGCGATCGCCTCGTCGGCGACCTTCAACGCGCTCTTCACGTTCTGCTCGACCATCAGCACGGTGGTGCCCTGCTGCGCCAGCTCGCGCAGCAGCTTGAACACGTCGGCCACGACGATCGGCGACAGCCCGATCGACGGTTCGTCGATCAGCAGCACGCGCGGGCGCAGCAGCATCGCCCGCGCGATCTCCAGCTGCTTCTGCTCGCCGCCCGACAGCGCGGACGCCTGGCTGCCGATGCGCGCCTGCACGCGCGGAAAGCGCGCCAGCACCTCGGGGATGCGCGCATGCGTGGTCTTCATGCCGAGCGTGATGCCGCCGAGCTCCAGGTTCTGCCACACGGTGAGCTGGCCGAACAGGTTGCGGCCCTGCGGCACGAAGGCGATGCCGTGTTTCAGCAGCAGGTCCTTCGGGGCGGTGCCGGTGATGTCGGCGCCGTCGAGCCGGATGCGGCCCTGGCGCACCTTCAGCAGGCCGAACAGCGTCTTCAACACGGTCGACTTGCCGGCGCCGTTGGGGCCGAGCAGCAGCGTGATCTGGCCGCGCTTCGCCTGCAGGCTGAGGTTGTTGAGGATCATGAACTCGCCATAGCCGGCGACGACGTCCTCGAACTCGATGGCTGTGTCGGTCATGTGTGCTCGACGAGCGGATGCTCGGTTGCCGACTCAGTTGCCAAGATAAGCATCGAGCACCTCCCGGTTGGAACGAATCTCGGCAGGCGTGCCGATCGCCATCACGGTCCCCTCGACCATCACCAGGATGCGGTGGCACAGGTCCATCACGAAATCCATGTTGTGCTCGATCACGATGAAGCTGCCACCCCGCTCGCGGTTGAGCTCCTTCAGCAGCACGCTGATGCCGCCCACCAGGCTCGGGTTGACGCCGGCACACGGCTCGTCGAGCAGCACCAGGTCGGGCTCGCTCATGAAGGCCATCGCGATGTCGACCAGTTTCTGCTGGCCGTAGCTCAGCTCGCCGGCCAGTTGGTGGGCCACGTGGCCGATGCGGAACTTCTCGATCAACGCATCGGCCTGCGCGCCGCGCCCCGAGTCGCCCGGCGCGAACAAGCGGCTCGCCATGCTGCCGTGGTGCTCCTGCGCGGCCACCAGCAGGTTGTCGCGCACGCTCATCTTGCCGAACACCTGCAGCGTCTGGAAGGTGCGGCCCACGCCGCGCCGGCTCAGCTGCAAGGGCGACAGGCCGGTGATGTCCCGCCCCTTCAGCTCGACCCGCCCGCCGTCCGGCTGGATCTGCCCTAGCACGCTGTTGAACATCGTGGTCTTGCCCGAACCGTTCGGCCCGATCACGCCGAAGATCTCGCCCGGCATCACCTCGAACGACACCCCGGCGACCGCGACGATCGCGCCATACGACTTGCGCAGGTCGCACACCTTCAGCAACGGCGCGCTCATGACGGTGCGCCGATCGACGCCGCCGCGGCCGCCCGGGCCGCCGACGCCTCGCGCGCCGCACGCCGCGCCCGGATCCGCTCGGGGATGCTCAGCAGGCCGTCCGGCAACCACAGCATCAGCAGCACCACCGCGCTGCCGAACACGAACAGGTACCAGCCCTGCGCGAAACGCAGCCACTCGGGCAGCAGCACGCCAACCGCCGAGCCGATCACCGGCCCGAAGAAGCGGCCCGAGCCGCCCACCACCACCATCAGGTACATCATGATCGACGCGCCCACGGTGAACGGCGCCGGCTCGATGAACTGCACCAGCGAGGCGAACAGCGCGCCCGCCGCGCCGGCATACGCCGCGCCGATCGCGAACGACAGCAGCGTGTAGGCCTGGATGTGGATGCCCAGGCTCTCGGCGCGGATCGGGTTGTCGCGCAGCGCCGTGAAGGCCTTGCCCCACGGCGAGCGCAGCAGCTTCCACAGCAGCGCGCCCAGCACCAGCGTGCAGCCGAGGATGAAGTAGTAATACGGCAGCTTGCGCTCGAGCGACCACCCGGGCAGCGACGGCCGCGCGATGTTGTTGATGCCGAAGGTGCCACCGGTCAGCCACTCTTCGTTGCGCATCACCAGCCACACCGCGGTGTTGAAGCCGAGCGTCGCGAACGCCAGGTAGATGGCCTGCACCCGCAGCGCCGGGAAGCCGAGCGCGAGCCCCACCGCGAAGCAGCCCGCCATCGCGAGCGGCAGCCCCAGCCAGAAGCTGAAGCCTGCCTTCATCGCGATCGCCAGCGTGTACGCGCCGATGCCGAAGAAGGCGGCATGGCCGAGCGACTTCTGGCCGGCGTAACCCACCGTCAGGTTCAGCCCCATCGTGGCGATCACGAACACCAGCCAGTAGCTCAGCAGGTACACCCCGTAGCTCTTCAGGAAAGGTGGCACCGCGACCAGCAGCACGAGGCCTGCGACGCCGATCAGCACCGGCATCCGGGGCTTGCCCGGGCTCATACCTTGCGCTCCTCGCGGCGGCCCAGCAGCCCCTGCGGCTTGAACAGGATCACCAGCATGAAGACCACCAGCGCGACGGCGTCCTTGTAGGCCGCCGAGATGTAGGCCGACGCCAGGTTCTCGGCCACGCCGACGATCAGCCCGCCGAGCAGCGCGCCGCGCGAGTTGTTGAAGCCGCCGATGATCGCCGCGAAGAAGGCCTTGGTGCCCAGCGGCTCGCCCATGTCGAACTTGGCCAGGTAGGTGGGCGTGATCAGCAGCGCCGCGGCGCAGGCCAGCAGCGCATTGATCGCGAAGGTGTAGAACACCATGCGCGGCACGTCGATGCCGAGCACGGTGGCGCTCTCGGTGTTCTGGGCCACGGCCTGCATCGCGCGGCCGGTCACCGTCTTCGCGAGGAAGGCCTGCGTGCCGAGCACCAGCACCAGCGCCATCGCGAGCGTGCCCAGGTCGATCAGCGTCACGGTGACGCCGCCCAGGTGGAACAGCTGGTCGGCGAACAGGCTCGGGAACGGATGCGCCTCGGCGGTGAAACCGGCGCGCACGCCATTGCGCATCGCGATCGCGAGGCCGATGGTCGCGACCACCACCGGCATCAGGCCGAAGCGCAGCAGCGGGTCGGCGATGCCGCGCTTGAAGGCCCAGCCCAGCACGCCCACCGCCAGCACGCACGTGAGCACGAAGCCGGCCCACAGCGGCAGGCCGGCGCTCATGAAGCCGAGCATCGTGAACGCCGGCAGCATCACGAACTCGCCCTGCGCGAAGTTGATGGTGCCGCAGGCCTGCCACAGCAGCGTGAAGCCGAGCGCGGCCAGCGCGTAGATGCTGCCGGTCGCCATGCCCGACAGCACGAGTTGCAGGAAATCGGTCATGTCATGGCGGTCACGTCACGACTTCTTGCCGAGCGCCGGCAGCGTCTCCCGGACCTCCTGCTTGCCGTTCTTCACCTCGACGATGAAGCTCTCGCGGTCGAGGTCGCCGTTGGCGTCGATGCTCACGTCCATCAGCACGCCCGGCTCCTTGGCCACCGTGATGCTCAGCCCGTGCAGCGCCTTCGCCACCGCGATGCGGTCGAACTTGCCGACCTTCTCGATCGCGGCCTTCAGCATGTAGACGCTGGTGTAGCCCTTGATGCCGTTGTGGTCCGAGACGTACTTGTATTCCTTCTCGAACCGGGTGCGGAAGGCGCGCATCGCCGGCGTCGGCGCATCCACCGTCAGCCCGACGTGCGCGATCGCGCCGTTCGCGGCCTCGCCGGCCAGGTCGATCACCTTCTGGCCGGTCAGCGTCGTCTCGCCGATCACCGGCTTGCTCCAGCCCTGCTTGCGCAGCTCGCGCAGCGCGCGCGCCGACTCTTCCTCGTTCGTGTAGACGAACAGCACGTCGGCATTGCTCTGCTTCGCGCGCAGCACCGGCGCCGCGAAATCGACCTGGCCCGATTCGGTGGAGATGTCGGCCGCCACCTTCAGCCCGCTCGCGTCGGCCGACTTGACGAAGGCATCGCGCCCGCCCTTGCCGAAGTCGTTGTTGACGAACATCACCGCCACCGTCTTCGCCTTCAGCGTGGTCGCGATGTAGCGCGTGACCTTCGGCATCGACGAGGCCTGCGTGAAGCTGGTGCGGAAGATGTACGGGTTGCCCTGCTGCGTGATCGAGCTGGCCTCGCCGCCGGTGAAGTTGGGCACCTCGGCACGCCGCGTCTCGGCCATGCTGACCAGCACCGAGCCGGAGAAGGTGGGCCCGAGCACCGCGAACACCTCGTCGTCGACCGCCTTGGTGGCCAGGCCCTTCGCGACGCCCGGGTTCGACTGCGTGTCGTTGACCAGCGTCTCGAGCTTGCGCCCGAGGATGCCGCCGGCCGCGTTGATCTCCTTCACCGCGAGCTCGATGCCGTTCTTCGCGTTGGTGCCGGCGGTGGCGCCGGTGCCGGAGAGCTCCTGGATCACGGCCAGCTTCACGGTCTGGGCCTGCGCGGCGACGGTGGCGGCACCGACGATCGCCGCCAGCAGCGCGAGGCGGAGGGGTGAGTTCATGTCTTGTCTCCTTGGGGTTGGAACAGTGCGCGCACGTCGGAAGCATCTTCCTGCACCGCCTGCGCGATGCGGTCGAAGCCGAAGAACGACAGGTACTCGGGCACCTGCTGCACCAGCATCTCGAAGCCGGGGTGGGCCACGATGCCGCGCGCGTGGCACGCCCGCAGCAGCGGCGTCGGCTGGTTCTTCATCAGGATGTCGACGACGACGGTGCCGGGGTCGAGTTGCGCGGGATCGAAGGGCAGCGGGTCGTCGGGACGCAAGCCGAGCGGCGTCGCGTTGACGACCAGGTCGAAGCCGGCCGGGTCCGGTCGATCGAGCGGCACCACGTCGACGCCGAACTCGGCGGCCAACCGCGCGGCGATGGCCGCGGTGCGGCCCGGCGTGGTGTCGAACAGCGCGATGCGCGCCGCACCCGCCGCGGCCAGCGAGGTCGCGATCGCCACGCCGCCACCGCCCACCCCGACCACCAGCGCGCTGCGGCCTTGCACGGGCACATCGAAATGCGCCAGTGCCTTCGTGAAGCCGACGCCATCGAACAGCGCGCCTTCGAGCGTGTCGTCGGCGTTGCGCCGCGCCGCGTTCACCGCGCCGGCGCTGCGGCCGAGCCGGTCGCAGCGGTCCAGCAGCTCGACCATCGCGGTCTTGTGCGGGATCGCGAGCCACAGCCCGTCGATGTTGCGGGCCTTCAGCGCCTGCCGCGCGAAGCCCGCCAGGTCGGCCGCCGCGACCTGCGCCGGCACCAGCACCGCATCGGCCCCGTGGCGCGCGAACAGGTGGTTGAACACCTCCGGCGCACGCACCTGCGCCACCGGGTCGCCGAGGATCAGGAAAACGCGCGTGCTGCCGGAAAGGGTCATCGGCGCGAGGGTAGGCAGCCCCCGGGTCGGCCACAAGCGTGCTGACCCGGAAATGCGCGATAGTCGCGCAGGCAGCGCGATGATCGCGCGTTCTTCGGGTTAACTCGGGTCGCGGACCCGCCACTGCATGGACGACACCCCGTTCCAGATCGACAGGAAGGACCTCATCGACGGCCTGGGCAAGGGCCTGCGCGTGATCGAGGCCTTCGACGACGACCACCCGCGCCTGACGCCGAGCGAGGCCGCGCAACTCGCCGGCCTGACGCGCACCGCCGCGCGCCGCTACCTGCTGAGCCTGGTGCACTTCGGCTATGCCGGCACCGACGGCAAGCGCTTCTGGCTGGCGCCGCGCGTGCTGCGCCTGGGCCAGAGCTACATCGGCGCGGCCCGGCTGCCGCGGCTGGTGCAGCCCTTCATCCAGCGGGTCTCGATGCAGTGCGGCGAGACGGTCAACGTCAGCGTGCTCGATGGCCACGAGGTGGTCTACGTCGCGCGCAGCAATGCGCCGCGCGTCGTGTCGATCGGCTACCACGTCGGTGCGCGCGCGCCGGCGCATGTGGCGACGCCGGGCATCGTGATGGTGTCGGCGCTGGGCGATGCGGAGCTCGAGGCCTGGCTCGCCGAGCACGACTTCCATGCGTTCACGGCCCACACGGTGAGCACCGCCGACGTGTTCCGCGAGCATGTGCGCGCGGCGCGGGCCGCCGACCACTGGATCACCGCGCAGCAGCGCGACCTGGGCCTGTCGGGCATCGCCACCGCGCTGCGCGACCGCAAGGGCGTCTGCAAGGGCGCCGTCGGCATGACGCTGCAATCGGTCGCGTACACGCCGGAGCAGATGCGTTCGCAACTGCTGCCGCTGCTGCACGAGGCGGCCCAGGCGCTGCGGCCGCTGCTGTGATTTGTGGTCACATGATGTATCGCGCCGCCGTGGGTAAGTCGCCTGTAAGTCGACCGAAAGAACCATCGCGGCTTCGTCACTGGATAGACCTCACCATGCTGAACCCCACCGTGCTCCGTTCCCTCGTGCTCTCCATGCTCGCCCTGTCCGCCGCCCCGCTGGTGATGGCACAGCCGCAGCCGGGAGAGGATCAACCCGCGCCGCCGCCCTCGGGCTGGGGCCTGGGCATCGGTGCCGGCTGGCAGCGCCCGGTGTACACGGGCGCCGAGAACAAGACCCGCGTGCTGCCGCTGATCAGCTTCGAGAACGAGTACGTGCGCGTGCTGGGCCTCGGCGCCGACCTGAAGCTGCCCTCTGCCGGCCCGGTGTCGTTCGCGCTGCGCGCGCGCTATGCGCTGGGCGACGGCTACGAGTCGGACGACGCGCCCATCCTCAACGGCATGGAAGAGCGCAAGCCGAGCTTCTGGCTGGGCGGTGCGGTGCAATGGCGCACCGAGTACGCGAAGCTGTCGGCCGAGCTGGCCGGTGATGCTTCTTCGCACAGCAAGGGCACCGAGGCGCGCCTGGGGGTGGAGCGCGACTTCCGCTTCGGGCGCTTCATGTTCACGCCGCGTGTCGCCGCGGTCTGGCGCGACGCGAAGTACGTCGACTACTACTACGGCGTGCGGCCGGAGGAAGCCACTGCATTCCGGCCGGCCTATGAGGGCCGCGCCACCACCAACGCCGAGCTCGGCCTGCGCACGTTCTACGGCCTGTCGCCGCGCGACGGCGCGTTCCTCGACGTGAGTGCCACCGCGCTCGGCTCGAGCATCAAGGACAGCCCGCTGGTCGACCGCCGCATCCTGCCGGCGGTGCGCCTGGGTTACCTTTACCGCTTCTGAGCTGACAACCCCCGACGATGAACCGTGTCGTGCTGGTCGAAGATCACACCCGCCTGGCCGCGCTGGTCGGCAAGGCGCTGTCCGGCGCGGGCATCGAGGTCGATGCCTTCGAGCGCATCGAGCCGGCCTGGCATGCACTCGCCGAGGCCGACTACGCCGCGCTGATCGTCGACCGCGGCCTGCCCGACGGCGACGGCCTCGACCTGGTGCGCCGCCTGCGCGCGGCCGGGCAGCGCGTGCCCTGCCTGATGCTGACGGCGCGCGACGCGCTGCACGACCGCGTGGCCGGGCTGGAGGCGGGTGCCGACGACTACCTGGCCAAGCCGTTCGCGATGGAGGAACTGGTGGCCCGCGTGCGCGCGCTGATGCGCCGCCCGGCCCAGCTGCAAAGCCTGTCGCCGGCCTTCGGCGACCTGCAACTGCGGCCGGAGGCCGGCTGCATGAACTGTGGCGCCGAATCGGTGACGCTGCCGCCGGCCGAGCTGCAGATCATGCTCAGCCTGGTGCGCGCGGCCGGGCAGACGGTGCGCCGCACGGCCATGGAGCGCGCGGCCTGGGGCGTCGACGAGGCGGTGACGCCGAACGCGCTCGACGTGGCGCTGCACCGGCTGCGCAAGAAGCTGCCGGCGATCGGCTCGGCGCTGGAGATCGTCAACGTGAGGGGCCACGGCTATGCGCTTCGGCATCCGGATTCCGTCTAGCCTCGCGGCCCAGCTGCTGCTGGCCGCGATCGGCGGGCTGCTGGTCGTGATGCTGCTGGCCGGCGCGGTGCTGGCCACCGTGGTGCTGCTGGTGCCCTCCGATGCGACGCGTCACGGACTGGACGACACCGCCGAGCACATCGAGCAGGGGCTGCGTTTCGATGCCCAGGGGCGGTTGGTGCAGGTGCAGCTGAGCGACAAGCACCAGGCGATGGTGGACGGCCTGCCGAAGGATTTCAGCTACCGCGTGCTGGACGCGCAGGGCCGGGTGTTGCTGGCCAGCGAGGACGGGCCGGCCGCACAGGTGCTGGCGGCGCAGCCGGTGGTCACCGACGGGCAGCTCACCTCCGTGGCGGCCGGCAAGGTGACGCTGCAGATCCTCAGCCAGCCGTTCCGGCGTGCCGGGCGCGACTACGTGATCCAGGTGGCGCGCAGCGAGCGGCTGGAGACGGTGCTGCGCCGGGTCGGTGGCGGCATCTTCGTGAAGGGCGGCATCGTTGCCGCGGTGCTCGCGGTGGGCGTCTTCACCGGCGTCGTGCTGCTGACGCTGCGCCGCCTGCTGGAGCCGGTGCGGGCCGCGTCGCTCGCGGCGGCGCGCATCGGCCCGCACAACCTGAAGGCGCGGCTCGACGGCGCTCGGCTGCCGCGCGAGCTGTCGCCGCTGATCGAGGCTTTCAACCAGGCACTCGCGCGGCTGGAGACCGGCTACCGCGTGCAGCAGGAATTCCTGGCCGCGGCGGCGCACGAACTGAAAACGCCGCTGGCGCTGATTCGCGCCGAGGTGGAGCTTGACGAAGAAGGCGGCGAGCGCCGCGAGCTGCTGCTGAAGGACCTGGATTTCATGGCCCGGCAGGTGCACCAACTGCTGCACCTGGCCGAGGTCAGCGAAGCGCAGAACTACATCTTCGAGACCACCGACGTGGGCAGCACCGTGGCCGATGCGGCCGGGCAGCTGGAGCGGCTGGCCGGACGGCACGCGGTGGCATTGCAGGTGGAGCGGCCGGCCGCGGCGGTGCGGATGCAGGCCGATGCCGGGGCCTTGTTCATCCTGGTGAAGAACCTGGCCGAGAACGCGATCCTGCATTCACCGCCGGGCGCGGTGGTGACGCTCGCCGTCGATGCGCAGGGGCTGCGCGTGCGCGACCAGGGCCCGGGCATCGCGGCAGCCGACCTGCCGCGGCTGTTCGAGCGCTTCTGGCGCGGCAACGGCAGCGCGCACCAAGGGGCGGGGCTCGGGCTGTCGATCTGCCGCGAGATCGCGCGGGCGCATGGCTGGACGCTGGCGGCCGCGAATGCGCAGGGCGGGGCCGAGTTCAGCCTGATCTTTTCAGCCTGACCTTTTCAGCCACACATCCGCGAGCTTCCTCAGGGCGCCAGCAGGATGTAGTCCGCGGTGTACGGCACCCGCTCGGTGCGGCCCAGGCTCGTGGCATCGCAGCCGGTTGCAGGCGCCGCGCCACCGGCGGTGTTGACGCGCTGCACGCTGGTGATCTTCGTCAGGCGGCCCGGCCCGCCCACCGAGCGTGCCGACAGCAGCAGCCACGGGATCGCGCCGGCCAGCGGTGCATCGGCGCGGGCCTTCACGGTGCCGACGATGCGGCTGCCGTCGGCCACTTCCCAGTGCGGGCCGGCGTAGTGCCTGCCGGCGGGCGCGCCCTGCGTGTCGAACAGCTCGGCCTCGGGCGCGACGAACACCCATTCGGTGCCGGTTCCGCCGACCTTGTTGCGGCATTCGTAGATCTGTACGCCGCGGGCGGCCAGCCGTTCGACGGCCCGTTCGCCGCTCGGCACCAGGTTGGACGGCACCGCGACGCTGGCCGGTTGCGAGGCGCAGGCGACCAGTGCGAGGGCGCCGAGGCAGGACGTGAGCTTGAACATGGGAGTCTCTCCTGTGACGAATTTGAAATGGAACGTAGCAGATGCGGCGATCCGCGCCCAGGCCAGGGTCGTAAGCTCGGCGCGAGATCTTTCAGCGAAGGGAAACTATGCGCTGCCTGACCCGCTTTGCCGCGGCCCTGGGGCTGCTGTTGTGCAACAGCCTGTGCCACGGGCAGGACGACATGACGGCCGGCATCGCCGCGCCGGGCGACTACCGTTACACGATCCGCCACGGCGGGCTCGACCGCATGGTCCGCGTGCACGTGCCGAAGGGCTTCGATGCCGCGAAGCCGCAGACGCTGATCGTCGCGCTGCACGGTGGCGGCGGCAGCATGGACTACCAGGCCGACGACGCGAACTACGGGCTGATCAGCCTGTCGGAGCGCCAAGGCGTGGTGCTGGTGTTCCCGAACGGCTTCAGCCGGCTGCGCCGCGGCACGCTCGCCACCTGGAACGCCGGCACCTGCTGCGGCACCGCACGCGACCGTGACGTCGACGATGTCGGCTTCATCCGGCAGGTGGTCGCGAACCTGCAGCAGCAGATGGTGGTCGACCGCAGCCGCATCTTCGCGACCGGCATGTCCAACGGCGCGATGATGGCCTACCGCCTCGCGTGCGAGGCGAGCGACGTGTTCAGCGCGATCGCCGCGGTGGCCGGCACCGACAACACGCGCCGCTGCGCGCCGGCGCGCCCGGTCAGCGTGCTGCACATCCATGCACGCAACGACCCGATGGTGCCGTTCGACGGTGGGTTCAGTAGCAACACGCGGCTGCGCGCGGCGACCTCCGAGTTCAGCTCGGTGTCCGACACGATGGCGCGCTGGGCCCGCCACGACGCCTGCTCCGCGACGCCGCAGACGGTGCTTGCGGTGCCGGGCGCCCGCTGCGAGGCCTACCCGTCGTGCGGCAGCGGTGCGCAGGTGAAGCTGTGCGTCACCGAGACCGGCGGCCACTCCTGGCCGGGCGGGCAGAAGGCACGCGGCGAGGCGCCGAGCCAGGCGGTGTCGGCCAACGCGCTGATGTGGGAGTTCTTCAACCGGCCGTGAAGGCCGAGCTCAGTTGCGTTTCACGCCCGCCAGGATGTCCAGATCCTTGAACTGCCAGTCGTCCGGCGATTCGCAGCGCAGCACCTTGTCCTGGCACCACCCGCTGCCCAGGTCCATCTCCAGCGGCTCGATGCGCATGTTGGACTTGGTGCTGAAGAAGGCCTTCACCTTCGGCTGCAGCAGGTTCTGCGCGTTCTGCGCCGTCACCACCGCGAGCTTGCCGGACTGCAGCCGCAGCAACGAGCCGACCGGGTAGATCCCCACCGTCTTGACGAAGGCCTGGAACACGCGCGGCTCGAAGTGGCCCTTCCACTGCGCCATGCGGCGCAGCGCTTCGCCCGGATCCCAGCCGCTCTTGTACGGCCGCACCGAGGTGACCGCGTCGTACACGTCGCACACCGCGCCCATCTTCGCGAACAGGCTGATCTGCTGGCCCGAGAGCTTGTGCGGGTAGCCGCTGCCGTCGACCTTCTCATGGTGGTGCAGGCACACGTCGAGCACCACCGCGCCGGCGCTGCCGCCTTCGAGCAGCATCTCGTGGCCGCGCTCGGGGTGGCTCTTCATGATGTCGAACTCGGCGTCGGTGAGCTTGCCGGGCTTGTTCAGCACGTCCAGCGGCATCACCGCCTTGCCCAGGTCGTGCAGCATGCCGGCGAGGCCCGCCTTCTTCAGCTGCTCGCCCTGCAGGCCGAGCTGGCGGCCGAGCGACACCATCAGCGCGCACACCGCCACCGAATGCATGTAGGTGTATTCGTCGGCGCGCTTGAGCCGTGCGACGCTGATCAGCGCGCCAGGGTTGCGCAGCACCGATTCGGAGATTTCCTCGACGAGTTCCTCGCACTGGCCGGCGTCGATCGCCTTGCCGAGGCGGGCTTCGCCGAACATCGACGCGATCTTCGGGACCGAGCGGCGGTACAGCGCGGCGGCCTTGGCCATCGCGGCGTCGCCGCTGTCGAGGGCGTCGAACTCCATCGGCATCGACGCGACGAACTCCAGTTCGCGCTCGACCTCGTCGGCGACCGCTTCCTGGGTGATGGCCCGTACCGTGGCCGCGGGCCCTTCGACATCCAGGCCCTTGTCGGTGTCGATCCAGAGCTCGGCCACGCCGCCGGACTTGATGCGTTCGAAGTCGGCGTCGCTCTTCAGCGTGAATTTGGAACGCCAGAACGGGTGATCCATCCACGAGCCGCAGAACTCGTGGACGTGCATGCCCATGCGCAGCTGTCCAACGGAAATCTTCTTGATCACGCTCGGTCTTTCGTCACGGGAGAGCCGAAGGCTTGAATGTGTGCGGAATGTCGCGCCGTGGACAAACCGGGGGAGCAGGGTACCCGGTGCTTATCGGCCGAGGTGACGGTGCCTTGAGCGCTGGCGTCGGATGCGTTGGAAAGTGCCGGAAGCGGCCGGTGCGTCAGTGGCGATGGCGCAGGAAGTTCAGCCGGACGTGCGCGTCCAGGGTGGCAAGGCGATCCAGGTGGTGCAAGCGTCGTTCCAGGTCGACCATGTCCGTGGCCTCGGCCAGGAGGTCGTCGCGCCGGGGCTGGGCGGGCAGCAGGCGGTGCAGGCCGGCAAGGGTGCGTCGGGCCAGGGACAGGGCAGGGCGCAGTGCGCGGAACGAAGGCATGGCGGGTGGTTTCGGAGTGGGACCGCCACTGTGGGGCGGCCGTGCTTCGCGCCCACTTCAGCGCAGCACAACGGGGTTTCATTTGTTGGATCGGGTCCCCCCAATTGCGCCGCCCGCCGCGCCGGGCTACAAGCCATCCCATGCCCACCACCCCGCCGGCGAACGCCGCCCTGCATCCGCCGCGCCGCAAGTTCGCCGCCTTGCTGGCCGGCGCCGCGCTGGCCGCCTCGGTGCTGATCGGCTGGCTGCTGTGGACGGCACGGCAGGACGCCATCCAGTCCGCCCAGACCACCGCGTTGAACTACGCCCGCACGCTGGAGGTGCGCATGGACGGCACCTTCCGCCGCACCGATGCCGTGCTGCGCACGCTGACGCAGCTGGTGCCGCCCGAGGCGCTCGCGCCGCAGGGCGAGCTGGCCTACGCCAAACAGGTCAACGGCGAGCTCGACGCGATGCTGCGCGATTTCGACGAGCTGATCGCGCTGCGCATCATCGATACACACGGCGACCAGCGCTACGTGACCGCGTCGGCCAGCACGCCGATGGCGAACTACGCCGACCGCTCGTTCTTCAAGGCCTACCAGCGCGACGCTCAGGCGGAACTGCTGTTCACCGATGTGGTGACCGGCCGCGTCAGCCAACGCCAGACGATCGTGATGACGCGCCCGCTGCGCGATGCGCAAGGCCGGTTCGTCGGCGCCGCGCTGGCGCCGCTGGACCTCAGCTACTTCCAGCAGCAGTTCCGCAAGCTCGACATCGGCCGCAACGGCACGGTGTTCCTGCGCCGCGTGGAGGCCGGGCAACTGGTGCTGCGCTGGCCGCAGATCGACGCCGAGGTCAACAAGCCGATGCCGCCGAGCCAACCGATCCTGCTGGCGGTTCGCTCGGGGCAGCAGGAGGCGGTGAACGAGTACGTCGCCTTCACCGACGGCGTGCGGCGCATCTCGGGCACCGTCGTCGTGAAGGGCTACCCGTTCTTCCTGACGGTGGCGCTCAGCCACGACGACGTGCTCGCCAGCTGGCGCCGCCTGGCGCTGTTCACCACGCTGGCCTGGCTGCTGCTGCACGTGCTGATCATCGTGATGGTCCGCCGGCTGTGGCGCAGCGACCGCGAGCGCCGCTCGCTCGAGGCGCAACTGCGCGAGTCGCAGCGCATCGAATCGATCGGCACGCTGGCCGGCGGCATCGCGCACGATTTCAACAACATCCTGGCGGCGATCCTGGGCAACGTCGCGCTGGCGCGCGAGGACATCGGCGCCGGCCACCCGGCGCTCGCGAGCATCGAGCAGATCCACAAGGCCAGCGTGCGCGCCCGCGACCTGGTGCAGCAGATCCTCGCGTTCGGCCGCCGCCAGCCGCAGGCGCTGGTCAACCAGCCGCTGCAGCCGCTGGTGGAGGAATCGGTGCGGCTGCTGCGCTCCACGCTGCCGGCCGCGGTGTCGCTGGAATGCCGGGTGACGGCACAGCCGCTGCACGTCAACGCCGACGGCACCCAGGTGCAGCAGGTGTTGATGAACCTGTGCACCAACGCCTGGCACGCGTTGCAGGGGCGGCCGGGGCGCGTCGAGGTCGGGCTGGAGCCGCACGAGGTGGCGCCGGGCGAAGAGCGCGCCGTCGGCACCACGCCGCCGCTGGCCGCCGGCCACTATGCGCACCTCTGGGTGCAGGACCAGGGCTGCGGCATGGACGCGGCCACGCAGGCGCGCATCTTCGAGCCGTTCTTCACCACGAAGCCGACCGGGCAGGGCACCGGGCTCGGCTTGTCGGTGGTGCACGGCATCGTCGCGGCGCACCACGGCGCGATCCGCGTCGACAGCCAGCCCGGCTTGGGCACGACGATGCACCTCTACCTGCCGACCACCGATGCGGCACCGGTCGAGGAGGCGGCGCCGGTCACCGCGCCCGGTGCGCTGCAGGGCGCCGGGCAGCACGTGGCCTATGTCGACGACGACGAGGTCATCGTGCTGATGGTGGAGCGGCTGCTGCTGCAGGCCGGCTACCGCGTCACCGCGTTCCGCGAGGGGCACGAGGCGGTGGCGGCCATCGCGGGCAAGCCCTTCGACTTCGACCTGGTGATCACCGATTTCAACATGCCCGGCTACTCGGGCCTGGACGTCGCGCTGGCGCTGCACGAGGTCCGCGCCGACCTGCCGGTGGTGATCAGCTCCGGCTACATCACCGAGGAACTGCAGGCCCGGGCCGCCGCTGCGGGCGTGCGCGGCCTGATGCGCAAGCAGAACACGATGGAGGAGTTGCTGCGGCTGGTGCGCAAGATCCTGGCGCCTTCGGCCTGAATTTGGTCAAAGATCGCGCTTGCGGCGCCGAAGTGCTGTTCTTAGCATCCGCTCCAAGGCGCTCGGCCCGGACGTTCCGGCTCGAAGACGACCACAAGCAGGCCGACCACGGCCGCAAGGAGACAAGCAAGGTGATCCGCTGGGACGATCTGTCGCCGGGTGAACTGGCTGTGCTGGAGACCGTGTTCTGGTCGGCCAGCAGCTCGCGCAGTGCGCTGGCCGCCGCATCCACCTTCTCGAAGAGCAAGGCCAACGCGGCCGTCGCCGGCTTGGTCGAGCGCGGGCTGCTGGAAGAAATCGGCCTGCAGGCCTCGTCCGGTGGCCGCCGGCCCGAGGCGCTGCGCATGAGCCGGTCGGTCGGCGTGCTGGCCTGCATCGACCTCGGCGCGACCAGCCTCGACGTCGCGATCCTGTCGCCCGACATGGGCGTGCTGGCCCACCACGCGGAGCCGGCTGACGTGCGCGCCAGCCCGGCGGTGCTGCTGTCGCGCATCCGCGACCTGCTGCGCGAGCTGCTGCAGCGCTGCGGCGCGACCCGCAAGGAGGTGATCGGCATCGGCATGGGCGTGCCCGGGCCGGTCGCGTTCAGCAGCGGCCTGCTCGTCAACCCGCCGCTGATGCCGGGCTGGGAAGGTTTGTCGATCCGCGACGTGCTGGGCGAGGACTACGCCGCGCCGGTCTTCATCGACAACGACGTCAACGTGATGGCGCTCGGCGAGCTGTGGCGGCTGCACCGGCAGCTGCCGAACTTCCTGGTGGTCAAGATCGGCACCGGCATCGGCTGCGGCATCGTCTGCCATGGCGAGGTCTACCGCGGTGCCGACGGCTCGGCCGGCGACGTCGGCCACATCTGCGTCGACCCCGACGGCCCGCGCTGCCACTGCGGCAACCTCGGCTGCGTCGAGGCGATGGCGGCCGGGCCGGCGATCTCGCGCATGGCGGTCGAGGCGGCGCAGTCGGGGCAGAGCGCCTTGCTGGCCGAGGTGCTGAAGACGCAAGGCAGCATCTCGCCGGTCGACGTCGGCCAGGCGAGCCGCGCCGGCGATGCGGCTGCGCACGGCATCGTGCAGAAGGCCGGCACGCGGATCGGGCAGATGCTGGCCTCCATCGTCAACTTCTTCAACCCGTCGCATGTGTTCATCGGCGGCGGCATCACCGGCATCGGGCCGCTGCTGCTGGCGTCGATCCGGCAGAGCGTGTACCACCGGTCGCTCGCGCTGTCGACGCGGCACCTCGACATCCAGTACGCGCCCTTGGGCGAGCGCACCGGCGTGATCGGCGCGGGCGTGCTGGCGCTGCAGGAGACGATGCGCGCACGCGGCGGCGTTCCGGAGGCCGTGACATGAGTCTCCAGGTGGCCTTCGCCGATGTGACCAAGGACTTCGGCCCGGTGCGCGTGCTGCACGGAGTCAGCTTCGAGCTCGAGCCCGGCCGCGTCGTCGGCCTGCTCGGCGAGAACGGCGCCGGCAAGTCGACGCTGATGAAGATCCTGTCCGGCTACGAGGCCTTGAGCGACGGCGAACTGCGCATCGACGGCACGCCGCAGCGCTTCACGAACTCGCGCGATGCCGAGCGCTGCGGCATCGTGCTGATCCACCAGGAGTTCAACCTCGCCGAAGACCTGAGCATCGCGCAGAACATCTTCCTCGGGCACGAGCGCCGGCGCGGCTGGCTGCTCGACGACGCGGCGATGCGCGACGAAGCGCGCCGCGTGCTGCAGCAGGTGGGCCTGCAGGCCGACCCCGACACCCGGGTGCGCGAGCTGATCGTCGCCGAGAAGCAGTTGGTCGAGATCGCGAAGGCGCTGTCGCGCAAGGCGCGGCTGCTGATCATGGACGAGCCGACCGCGACGCTGACGCCCGGCGAGACGCAGCGCCTGTTCGCGCTGATCGCGCAGCTGAAGGCCGACGGCGTGACCATCGTCTACATCTCGCACAAGCTCGACGAGGTGGAGCGCATCACCGACGAGATCGTCGTGATGCGCGACGGCCGCTTCGTCACCCGCGCGCCTACCGCCGGGCTGTCGCGCCAGCAGATGGCCAACCTGATGGTCGGCCGCGAGCTGTCGGACATGTTCCCAGTCAAGTTGCCGGTGGTCGGCGCGCCCGCACCGCTGCTGAAGGTGGACGGCCTCAGCGTGCCCGGCTGGGCGCACGACGTGAGCTTCGAGGTGCGCCCGGGCGAGATCCTCGGCTTCGCGGGGCTGGTCGGTGCCGGCCGCACCGAGATGTTCGAAGGCCTGCTGGGCCTGCGCCCGCGCAGCGCCGGCCGCATCGAGCTGAATGGAAAAGAGCTCCAGTTGCGCAGCCCGCGCGAGGCGGCGCAGCACGGGTTGACCTACCTCAGCGAAGACCGCAAGGGCAAGGGCCTGCACGTGCGGCTCTCGCTGCGCGACAACCTGACGCTGATGGACCTGGCGCGCCACACGCACCCGCTGCTCGACCCGGCGTCGGAGCAGCGCGCGCTGGAGCAGGCGGTGGCGGATTTCGGCATCCGCACGCGCGAACTCGGCAGCAAGGCATCGTCGCTGTCGGGTGGCAACCAGCAGAAGCTCGCGATCGCGAAGGTGCTGCAGCCGCAGCCGCGCGTGGTGGTGCTCGACGAGCCGACGCGCGGCGTCGACGTCGGCGCCAAGCGCGACATCTATTTCCTGATCCAGCGCCTGGCCGAACAGGGCCGCGGCGTGGTCGTCATTTCATCCGAGCTGATCGAGCTGATCGGCCTGTGCCACCGCGTCGCCGTGATGCGCGCGGGCCGGCTGCAGGCCACGCTGTCGGCCGACCACCTGACCGAAGAGGAGCTCATCGCTCATGCCACAGGCACCCACTGACGCAGCGGCGGAGAAGCCCGCTGCCACGACGAGCGCCCGCCGCTGGAGCGTGAAGCTGCAGGCAGCCGGCCCGTGGCTCGGCCTCGTGCTGCTGTGCATCGCCGGCACGCTGCTGAACGGCGATTTCGCGACCTGGGACAACGCGATGAACGTGCTGACCCGCACCGCCTTCATCGGCATCATCGCGGTCGGCATGTGCTTCGTGATCATCAGCGGCGGCATCGACCTGTCGGTCGGCTCGATGGCGGCGCTGATCGCCGGCAGCATGATCCTGCTGATGAACGGCATCGCCGCGCAGGTCGGCTCGCCGCTGCTGACGGTCGCCATCGGCATCGTGTTCGCGCTCGCGCTCGGCGCGATCTTCGGGCTCGCGCACGGGCTGCTCGTCACCAAGGGGCGCATCGAGCCCTTCATCGTGACGCTGGGCACGCTGGGCATCTTCCGCGCGTACCTCACCTACCTGGCCAACGGCGGCGCGATCACGCTCGACGGCAAGCTGTCCGACGCCTACAGCCCGGTCTACTACGGCAGCCTGCTCGGCGTGCCGTTCCCGATCTGGGTGTTCGCCGCGGTCGCGCTGATCGGCGCGCTGATCCTGAACCGCACCGGCTACGGCCGCTACGTGCAGGCGATCGGCTCGAACGAGCAGGTGGCGCGCTATGCGGCGGTCAACGTCGACCGCATCAAGGTGCTGACCTACATGCTGCTCGGCGTGTGCGTCGGCGTGGCCACCGTGCTGTACGTGCCGCGGCTGGGCTCGGCCTCGCCGACGACCGGCCTGCTGTGGGAGCTGGAGGCGATCGCCGCGGTGATCGTCGGCGGCACCGCGCTGAAGGGCGGCGAAGGCCGCATCACCGGTACCGTGATCGGCGCGATCCTGCTCTCGGTGATCAGCAACATCCTGAACCTCACCAGCATCATCAGCGTGTACCTGAACGCCGCCGTGCAGGGCGTCGTGATCATCATCGTCGCGTTCCTCCAACGAGGAAGGCGCTAGAAAGATTTCACCCGGCCGGCAACGGTCATGTTCCGCAGAGACCCCGATCGAGTCCCGATCGACACACAACAGGAGACGAGTTCCATGAAGTTCATTCCCCGCATCCTCGTGACGCTGGCGGCACTGGCCGCAGGCGCCGGCGCGTTCGCGCAAGACAAGGTCGTGATGGGCGTGTCCATCCCGGCCGCCACGCACGGCTGGGCCGGCGGCGTCGTGTATTGGGCCAACCGCACCAAGGCCGAACTGGAAAAGGCGCACCCCGGCCTGCAGGTGATCGTGAAGACGGCCGGCTCGGCCTCGGAGCAGGCCAACCAGGTGCAGGACCTGCAGACCGTCAACAAGATCAACACGCTGGTGATCCTGCCCTTCGAATCGGCGCCGCTGACGCAGCCGGTCGCGCAGGTCAAGGCCAAGGGCGTGTTCGTGACCGTGGTCGACCGCGGCCTGACCGACACCAGCGCGCAGAACGCCTACGTGGCCGGCGACAACCCCGGCTTCGGCAAGGTGGCCGGCGAGTACATGGCCAAGGCGATGGGCGGCAAGGGCAACGTGGTGATCCTGCGCGGCATTCCGACGGTGATCGACAACCAGCGCGTCGACGCGTTCAACGCGGTGATGAAGGCGAACCCGGGCATCAAGGTGCTGGACGCCAAGCACGGCAACTGGAACCGCGACGATGCGTTCAAGGTGATGCAGGACTACCTGACCCGCTTCAAGCAGATCGACGCGGTGTGGGCCTCGGACGACGACATGGCGGTGGGCGTGCAGAAGGCCATCGAGCAGGCCAAGCGCAGCGACGTGAAGCTGGTGATCGGCGGCGCCGGCTCGAAGGACTACATCAAGAAGGTGATGGACGGCGACAAGATCGTCAGCGCCGACGTGACCTACTCGCCCAGCATGATCGCCGACGCGATGAAGATGACGGCCGAGGCGCGCGTGAAGGGCGCGGCGATGCCGGCCACGACCATCATCCCGTCGGTGCTGATCACCAAGGACAACGCGGCCAAGTACTACGTGCCGGACTCCCCGTTCTGAGGTTTCCCGTTCTGACCTGAAGGAGGACCAGACCATGGCCAGACCCGTCACCCTGTTCACCGGCCAGTGGGCCGACCTGTCGCTTGCCGAACTGGCGCCCCTCGCCAAATCGATGGGCTACGACGGGCTGGAGCTCGCCTGCTGGGGCGACCATTTCAACGTGCAGGAGGCCCTGCAGTCGGAGCGCTACGTGGCCGACAAGCGCCGGCTGCTGGAGCAGCACGGCCTGCAGTGCTTCGCGATCGGCAACCACCTGACCGGCCAGGCGGTGTGCGATCTGATCGACGAGCGGCACAAGGCGATCCTGCCGGCCCATGTCTGGGGCGACGGCGAGCCCGAGGGCGTGCGCCGGCGCGCCGCGAAGGAGATGCAGGACACCGCGCGCGCTGCCGCGAAGTTCGGCGCGAAGACGGTGACCGGCTTCACCGGTTCGTCGATCTGGCATGCGCTGTATGCCTTCCCGCCCACCAACCAGGCGTTCTGGAACAAGGGCTTCGAGGACTTCGCGACGCGCTGGACGCCGATCCTCGACATGTTCGAGGAGGTCGATGTGAACTTCGCGCTCGAGGTGCACCCGACCGAGATCGCGTTCGACATCGCAAGCAGCCAGCGCGCGATCGACGCGGTGAAGGGCCACGCGCGCTTCGGCTTCAACTTCGACCCGAGCCACCTCGGCTACCAGGGCGTCGACTACGTCAAGTTCCTGCGCAGCTTCGGGCCGCGCATCTTCAACGTGCACATGAAGGACGTGTGGTGGGGCAAGGGCGACGGCACGGTCGGCGTGTTCGGCGGCCACACCAGCTTCGGCGATGCGCGGCGCTTCTGGGATTTCCGCAGCGTCGGGCGCGGGATGATCGACTTCGAGGGGATCATCGTCGCGCTGAACGACATCCGCTATGCCGGGCCGCTGAGCGTCGAGTGGGAAGACAGCCGCATGGACCGCGTGCATGGCGCGACCGAGAGCGCGGCGTTCTCGCGCCGGCTCGATTTCAAGCCGTCGGCGCGTGCGTTCGACGCGTCGTTCGAGAAGTGAGAAGGGGCTGCTGATGCGCAAGCTGCGATATGCGATGGTCGGTGGCGGCCGGGGCGCGTTCATCGGTGCGGTGCACCGCAAGGCGATGGCGCTGGACGGGCAGATCGAGCTGGTGGCGGGGGCGCTGTCGGCCGATGCCGAGCGGGCGCGCGCCTCGGGGCGCGACCTCAGCCTGGCCGAGGCGCGCAACCACGGCAGCTGGCAGGCGCTGCTCGACGACGAGTTGAAACGTCCGCGCGGCGAGCGCATCGATTTCGTCAGCATCGTGACGCCCAACCACGTGCACTTCGAGGTGGCGAAGGCCTTCACCGAGGCCGGCATCCACGTGGTGTGCGACAAGCCGCTGGTGCACACCAGCGAGCAGGCGCAGGCGCTGGTCGCGGCGCGCGAGCGCAGCGGCACGGTGTTCGGCGTCACGCACAACTACACCGGCTACCCGATGGTGCGGCAGGCGCGCGAGATGGTACGCAGCGGCGAGCTCGGCCCGATCCGCAAGGTGATCGTCGAATACAACCAGGGCTGGCTCGCGACGCAGCTGGAGACCACCGACCACAAGCAGGCCGACTGGCGGGTCGACCCGGCGAGGAGCGGCATCGTCGGCGCGATGGGCGACATCGGCACGCATGCGGAGAACCTGGTGGCCAGCGTCTGCGGGCTGGAGATCGAATCGCTGTGCGCCGACCTGACCGCCTTCGTGCCGGGGCGGCGGCTCGATGACGACGGCAACCTGCTGCTGCGCTACAAGGGCGGTGCGCGCGGCGTGATGATTGCGTCGCAGATCGAGATCGGCGGCGAGAACGACCTGCGGCTGCGGGTGTTCGGCACGCAGGGGTCGCTCGCCTGGCACCAGGAGGATCCGAACCTGCTGGTGCATGCCTCGCTCGACGGGCCGAAGCGCCTGCTGACGCGCGGGTCGCCGTGGCTGTGCGATGCGGCGAAGAAGGCCTCGCGGCTGCCGACCGGGCACCCGGAGGCGTTCATCGAGGCGTTCGCGAACCTCTACCTGGGGGTGGCCGAGGCGATCCTCGCGAAGGAGGAGGGGCGGGCGCTTGGCGCATTGGAAGGCGATTTCCCGACGCTCGCCGATGGCGCGCGCGGGGTGAAGTTCATGGAGAAGACGGTGGAGTCGAGCCGGTCCACCGCGAAGTGGACCGCCTGGGATTGACTGCCGGTCAGTCCTTCAGATCGGCCTTGCGGATCCGCACGGCCTTCTTCTTCTCCGGCTCGGCCGGCTTCGCCGTCGCCGCCAGCGCCGATTCGGGCGTCAGCGCATGCTCGGGTACACCGTCTGCCGCCACCGCCGCGGCGGCGGTGCCATCCGCCTTGATCACCCGCGTGTACGGCGCGAGGATCCCGACCATCTGCCCGTAGATCTTCGGGTTGCCGGCCACCACCTCGCGCTGGTACATGAAGTCGGATTCGCCGGTGAAGTTGCCGATCAGCCCGCCCGCCTCGGTGATCAGCAGCGAGCCGGCGGCGATGTCCCACGGGTTCAAGCCGGTCTCGAAGAAGCCGTCGTAGAAGCCCGCGGCCACGTAGCACAGGTCGAGTGCCGCAGCACCCGGGCGGCGCAGGCCGGCGCAGTTCTGCATCACCTCCTCGAACATCTTCACGTAGCGCTTGAAGTTGTCGCCCTTGCGGAACGGGAAGCCGGTGCCGATCAGCGATTCCTGCATGCGCGTGCGCTTGGAGACGCGCAGCCGCTTGTCGTTCAGGAACGCGCCGCGGCCCTTCGAGGCGTAGAACAGGTCGTTGCGGGTCGGGTCGTAGACCACCGCCTGCTGGATCTGGTCGCGGAACGCCAGCGCGATCGAGACCGCATAGACCGGGAAGCCGTGGATGAAGTTGGTGGTGCCGTCCAGCGGGTCGATGATCCAGACGTATTCGCTGTTCTTCGCACCGTGCGTGCGGCCGGATTCTTCGGCCAGGATGCCGTGGCCGGGGTAGGCCGTGAGCAGCGTCTCGATGATGACCTGCTCGGCCATCTGGTCCACCTCGGTCACGAAGTCGTTCGGCGACTTGGTGTTCACCTTCAGCAGGTCGAGGTCGAGCGACGCCCGGTTGATGATCGCGCCGGCGGCGCGTGCGGCCTTGATGGCCACGTTGAGCATGGGATGCAGTGCTTGCGACATGAGGCGCCCTGAAGGGTGAGAGGCAGACGGAGGTGAGAAAGAGCGTGCGGCGCGCGGGGCGCTGCGGATAATCGCGGATTTTAGCCGTTCGTCCCTGGGGAAATCCCCGAGCCACCGATGTCCACCGACAGCACCCGCTTCATCCTGCTCAACACCAGCCACTACGGCAACATCGGCGCCACCGCGCGCGCGATGAAGACGATGGGCTTCTCCGACCTGGTGCTGGTCGCGCCGCGTTTTGCCGATGCGCTGGTGCACGAGGACACCGTCGCGATGGCCAGCGGTGCGGCCGACGTGCTGGTGCGCGCCCGTGTGGTCGCGAGCCTGGCCGAGGCGCTCGACGGCGTCAGTTACGCCTGCGCCACCGCGATGACGCCGCGCGATTTCGGCCCGACCACGCACGCGCCGCGGCCGCTGTTCGCCGAGCTGGCGCGCAGCGAGCAGCGCGTGGCCTTCGTGTTCGGCTCCGAGCGCTTCGGCATGTCGAACGACGACGTCTACCGCTGCCACGCCTGCATCAGCATCCCGACCCACCCCGACTACGGCTCGCTGAACCTCGCGCAGGCGGTGCAACTGCTGGCCTACGACTGGCGCCAGGCGCTCGGCGGCTTCGACGTGGTGCCGCGCGTGTCCGACCCGACCCTCGCCGACGGCGCGCAGGTACAGGGCCTGCTCGATCACTGGCAGCAGGCGCTCGCCGACATCGGCTTCCTCGATCCGGCGGCGCCGAAGAAGCTGATGCCGCGGCTGAACCAGCTGATCAACCGGGCCGGGCTCAGCGCGGAAGAAGTGCACATCCTGCGCGGCATCGCGCGGGCGATCCAGCGCCGAGGCTGAGCCGATGCGCTTGTCCCTGATGCCCACCGACTTTCAAGCTGCCAGATAAACTGGCCCGCCCCGGTCTCACCCCCACCCCCATGTTCGACCGCCTCCGAGAAGACATCGCCTGCATCCTCGAGCGCGACCCCGCCGCGCGCAGCACCTGGGAGGTCCTCACCTGTTACCCCGGCCTGCATGCGCTGCTGATGCACCGCTGGTCGCACGCCTGCTGGACGCACGGCTGGCACTGGCCGGCGCGCTTCATCTCGCACCTCGGGCGCTTCTTCTCCGGCATCGAGATCCACCCCGGCGCGACCATCGGCCGGCGCGTCTTCATCGACCACGGCATGGGCGTCGTGATCGGCGAGATGGCCGAGATCGGCGACGAATGCACGATCTACCAGGGCGTGACGCTCGGCGGCACCTCGCTGGTGAAGGGTGCCAAGCGGCATCCGACGCTCGAGCGCGGCGTGATCCTCGGCGCCAATGCCTGCGTGCTCGGCGGCTTCACGATCGGCGAGGGCGCGCGGGTCGGTTCGGGCGCGGTGGTGACCAAGCCGGTGCCGGCGGGCGCCACGGCGGTCGGCAACCCGGCGCGCATCATCCTCGCGAAGGACGTCGCCGCTGCCGACGACGGCGCGGCGAAGAAGGGCTTCTCGGCCTACGGCGTCACGCAGGGCGACGACCCGGTGTCGCAGGCGATGAAGGGGCTGATCGACAACGCGTCGGGGCACGAGCACCAGATCGCGCTGCTGTGGGCGGCGATCGAGAAGCTGTCGCCGACGAAGGCGGATTGCGTGCCGACGGATGCGCAGAAGACCGAGCACTTCGACGCCGAGCGGATGAACCAGCTGGTCAAGTAGCCCGGTTTACCGCTTCGGCCGGAAGGCGCGGCACACCGACTCGTCCGTCTCCAGGTACGGCCCGCCGATCAGGTCGATGCAATACGGCACCGCCGCAAAGATCCCTGGCGCCGGCGGCTGCGCGTTCGGCAGGCCCTCCAGCGTCTCGGCGATCGACTTCGGCTGCCCCGGCAGGTTGATGATCAGCGCCTTGCCGCGCAGCACCGCAACCTGCCGCGACAGGATCGCCGTCGGCACGAAGCGCAGGCCGATCTGGCGCATCTGCTCGCCGAAGCCCGGCATCTCGCGGTCGGCCACCGCGAGCGTGGCCTCCGGCGTCACGTCGCGCGGCGACGGGCCGGTGCCGCCGGTCGTCAGCACCAGGTGGCATTCGCGCCGGTCGACCAGCTCGACCAGCGCCGCGCTGATCACCGCCTGCTCGTCCGGGATCAGCCGCGTTTCCCATTCGATCGGGTTGCGCAGCGCCCGGCTCAGCCAAGCCTGCAGCGCCGGCAGGCCCTTGTCCTCGTAGACGCCGGTCGAGGCCCGGTCGCTGATCGACACCAGGCCGATGCGCACCGTGCCGAGCGGGGCGCACGCGCCCCCGCCGCCGGTCGCGTCATTCGCCGCCGTGGTCGTCATTCGCCAGCTCCTGCGACTTGATGAACTGGAACAGCTCGCGGTAGGCGCGGCCGCTGCGCTGCTCCGGCGCCACCGCGGCATCCTTGCGCGCCGCGCGGATCAGGCTGCGCAGCTGCTGCAGGTCGCCGCCGGGGTGCTTCTGGGTCCAGGCGGTCAGCGCGTCGTCGCTCGCGATCAGCTCGGCGCGCAGGCGCTCGGCCTCGTGCAGCGCCAGCGAATCCTTGGCCTGGCCGAGCTGCATCGCGGTGACCGCCTCGCGGATCGCATCGACGTCGTTGCGCCGCATCAGCTTGCCGATGTACTGCATCTGGCGGCGCCGGCCCTCGTGCGAGCGGGTGCGGCGGTATTGCATCACCGCGTCGATCAGCGTCTCGGAGATCGGCAGGCCGACGATGCGGCTCTCGGGCAGCGCCGCGAAAGCCTCGCCCAGCGTCTGCAGCTCGTGCATCTCTTTCTTGAGTTGCGTCTTGCTGGGGCCGTCGTAGTCGTCGTCGCTCTCATCGGAGGCGGCGGGGTCGGGCACGTGATTCTTGGGAGTTCGAGGGGCCATGAGGGGAAACGAGGGATGCGCGGGCAAGGGCGTCGGTATGATAGCCCTCGCTAAAACACCCCGATCCCATGACCCAGCCTGCACTCACCACCCACGGTTTCGCGTACTCGCGCGAGCGCTTCCAGCAACTCGTCGAAGACGCGTTGTCGCTCGGCAAGACGCTCGGCGCGAGCGACATGGGGGTCGAGGTGTCCGAAGGCGCGGGCCTGTCGGTGTCGGTGCGCAAGGGCGAGATCGAGAACGTCGAGCGCAACCGCGACAAGTCGATCGGCGTCACCGTGTACCTCGGCCAGCGCCGCGGCAACGCCAGCACCTCCGATTTTTCGCCGGCCGCGCTCGAGCAGACGGTCAAGGCCGCCTACGACATCGCCCGCTTCACCGCCGAAGACCCAGCCGCCGGCCTGCCCGATGATGCCGACCTGGCGCTCGGCGAAGCCGCCACCCGCGACCTCGACCTGTTCCACCCCTGGGACATCGACGCTGCCCAGGCGGCCGAGATCGCGCAGCGCTGCGAAGCCGCCGCGATCACCACCGACCGCCGCATCACCAATTCCGAAGGCGCCGGCGTGTCGGCGCAGCAATCGCATTTCTTCGCCGGCAACAGCCGCGGTTTTCGCGGTGGCTATGCGAGCTCGCGGCATTCGGTGTCGGTGGCGCCGATCGCGTCGCTGCCCGGCCGCGGCGGCGACGACATGCAGCGCGACGCCTGGTACAGCTCGATGCGCTCACCCGCTGACCTGGCCAGCCCCGAGGCCATCGGCCGCTACGCCGCCGAGCGCGCGCTGTCGCGCCTGAAGTCGCGCAAGATCAAGACCTGCGTGGTGCCGGTGCTGTTCGAGTCGACGCTCGCCACCGGGCTGCTCGGTGGCTACGTGCAGGCCACCAGCGGCGGCGCGCTGTACCGCAACTCCAGCTTCCTGCTCGACAGCCTCGGCAAGGAGGTGCTCGCGCCGCACATCGACCTGCGCGAGAACCCGCACGTGCGCGGCGGCAAAGGCAGCGCGCCGTTCGACGACGAAGGCGTCGTCACGCGGGTGCGCGATGTCGTCTCCGGCGGCGTCGTGCAAGGCTATTTCCTGTCGAGCTACTCGGCGCGCAAGCTCGGCATGAAGACCACCGGCCACGCCGGCGGCTCGCAGAACCTCACCTTCAGCAGCCGGCTGACCAAGCCCGGCGACAACCTCGACGAGATGCTGCGCAAGCTGGGCCGCGGGCTGTTCGTGATCGAGCTGATGGGGCAGGGCGTGAACTACGTGACCGGCGACTACTCGCGCGGTGCCGCCGGCTTCTGGGTCGAGAACGGCCGCATCGCCTACCCGGTGCACGAGATCACGATCGCCGGCAACCTGAAGCAGATGCTGAAGAACATCGTCGCGGTCGGCTCCGATGCGTACACGATGGGCACCAAGACCATCGGCTCGGTGCTGATCCCCGAGATGAAGATCGCCGGCCTGTAAGCGGCCGGGCCGCCGTGCGTAGTTTCGCTGACGGGGAAACACCGCAGCGTGCGGCGCAGGGCGACTTCTAGAATTCCGCGGTTCACCCGCATCACCCCATTCAAAGGAGACACCGCATGGAACGTCGTTCCTTCATCCGTCAGACCGGCCTCGCCGGCGTGCTGGCCGCCGGCATGGCGCCGGCCGTGGTGCACGCACAGCAGGCGCTGCGCTGGCGCCTGGCCTCCAGCTTCCCGAAATCGCTCGACACCATCTACGGCGGCGGCGAAGTGTTCGCGAAGAAGGTCGGCGAGATGACCGGCGGCAAGTTCCAGATCTCGGTGCACGCGGCCGGCGAGATCATGCCGGCCTTCGGCGTGGTCGACGGCGTGCAGAACGGCACCGTCGAGATGGCGCACACCGTGCCGTACTACTTCTTCGGCAAGGACGAGACCTTCGCGATCGGCGCCTCGATCCCGTTCGGGCTGAACTCGCGCCAGATGACGGCATGGATGCTCGAAGGCAACGGCCTGAAGCTGATGCGCGACTTCTACCGCAACTACAACATCATCAACTTCCCCGGCGGCAACACCGGCGCGCAGATGGGCGGCTGGTTCCGCAAGGAAATCAACACCGTCGCCGACATGAAGGGCCTGAAGTTCCGCATCGGCGGCTTTGCCGGCCGCATCATCGAACGCCTGGGCGCGGTGCCGCAGAACCTGCCGGGCGGCGACATCTATCCCGCGCTCGAGAAGGGCACGATCGACGCCGCCGAATGGGTCGGCCCGTACGACGACCAGAAGCTCGGCTTCAACAAGGTCGCGCCGCACTACTACTACCCCGGCTGGTGGGAAGGCGGCCCGCAGGTCGACCTGTTCATCAACACCAAGGCCTATGACGCGCTGACGCCGGAGTACAAGGCCATCGTCGAAGCCGCGTCGTCGCACGCGCACGTCGACATGCAGGCCAAGTACGACGCCCGCAACCCGGGCGCGCTGAAGCAACTGGTCGGCGCCGGCACCAAGCTGCATCGCTTCCCGAAGGACGTGATGGAAGCCTGCTTCAAGGTGTCGATGGACTACTACAGCGAGCTGTCGGGCAAGAACCCGGCGTGGAAGAAGGTCTACGAGGACTACACCAAGTTCCGCGCCGACCAGGTGCTGTGGTTCCGCTTCGCCGAAGCCGCGTTCGACGACTTCATGCAGGCACAGAAACTCTGAGTTTCTTCAAGTGCGCAGGCGGCCGGCATAGCCGGTCATCTCGAGGTAGCCGAGTCCGACCCTGCGGCCGGACTCGTCCATCACCTCGCTGAGTCCTTCCCAGTAGAAGCCGCCGGTGCTGGCGCGGCTGTCGAGTTCCTGTTCGTCGAACAGGGCCCGCACCCGGTAGCGCCCGGCCGGCGTCTCGACCGTCCACTCGACCGGGTAGCTCGCCTGCGACGCCGGGCTCGCCCAGCGGCGGCCGGCGACGAAGCGCACCTCGTCGGTCCTGAAGTTGCGCACCGCCCCGCCCGCGGCGCGGAAGCTGCCGCCGGCGTAGAACTGCGAGCCGTCGGCGCGCCGGTGCCGCACCGCCATCAGCGCGCTGCCGTCGTCGAGGTTGATGCCGATCCAGTCCCAGCCGACCGCCTCTTCGGCCAGCGCGTGGTCGCTCCATTCATGGTCGAACCAGGCCCGGCCCTGCACCGCGAGCGCTCGGCCGTCGAGCGTCAGCGTGCCGCTGGCGCGCAGCTGCGGCTCGCTGTAGTAGTGGCTCGCCTGCCAGGGCTTCGGGCCCTTGCGCGAGAAGCCGGCCTCGCCCTGCACCAGCACCGGCTGCGTCGCCGCGAACGAGAGCTCGAACGCAAAGCCGCCGCGCTCGCTGGCCACGCGTGTCGTGTAGCGGCTCGCGTCGGCGCTGCCCTCGCGGCGCAGGGACCAGTCGCGCAGCAGCACGCCGGTGTCGCCCTCGGTGGTGTCGGCGATGCCGAAGCCGGCGCGCGCGATGCGCTGGTCGTGCCGCTGGCGCTTGCCCGCCACGTCGCCGAGCACCGCGTGCGCGAACACCAGCTGCTGTGCGGCGAAGCGGCTCGGCGACGCCGCCAGCCCGGTGGCCGAGCGGAAGAAGGTGACCTGGAAGCCGTACAGCGCGGGCGCCGCGCCGGCTGCGGCCTGCGCCTGCGCCTGCGTCTGTGTCTGTACCCAGCCGGTGACATACCACCACTCGGTGCGCGTCTGCGGGTGGGCGCCGAAATCGGCCGGGAAGACCAGCGGACGCGGGCGCACGCTGGTCTCGGTCGGCGCGGCGAAGGACACTTCGGGCGACACCGCCGACGACACCGCGGCCCCGGCCGCGGCGATGAATTCGCGTCTTTGCATGGGGCGCGAGCATCGCATGGATGAGGCCGCCGGCTGAACGACAATGGCCCGCAGCCCATGACCGAATTTTCCATTCCCCCCGAGTTCGATTTCGGCCAGCAGTTCGACCGCGTGACGCTGACGCGGGCGATGGCGCTCCAACCCGAGCAGGCCCTGCTGGCGATGCAGATCGACGGCGAGGCGCTGCTCACGCGAATGCGCGGCAGCGGCGCCCACGTGTACGAGCAGCGCATCGAGTTGCCGATCGACCGGCGGCTCGGCCTGCAAGTGCGCGGCGTCTGCTCATGCCCGGTCGGCCTGAACTGCAAGCACGTGGCCGCCGCGCTGATGGCCTTCGAGGCGCTCGAACTGCGCCGCCGCAAGAACCCCGACCTCGCGCCGCCGCGCCGCCTCGACACGACTCCCACCCCGGTGGCCCGTGCCGCGCCGGTGCCGACCGCCGACGACTGGCCGCGCCCGGTGCGGATGTGGCTGGCCGAGTTGGCCGACATCGCCGGCCGGCCGGTGCCGCCGCCGAGCGCGGCCACCGTGCCGCAGCGCACGCTGATGTACGTGCTGGCCGCGCGCGCCGGCACGCTGGTGCTGACGCTGCACCTGGGCAGCCTGCGGCGCACCGGCGAGCTCGGCTCGCACCGCCCGCATTCGCCGAGCGTGATCGACATGCTGCGCAACCGGCCCGCCTACCTGGCGCCGGCCGACCTGGAGATCCTGGCCGCGCTGCTGCCGCTGCTCGGCCCGAACGTCAACACCGGCTCGCTGCCGATGCGGGGCCGCGACGCGCTGGCCGTGGTCGAGCTGATCCTGCGCAGCGGGCGCGCCTGGATCGTGCCGCCGTCGCTCGGCGAGCTGCCGCATCCGCCCGGTGCGGCGGCGCAGCGCGTCGACGAACCGCTGCCCGTCTCGCTGCACTGGTTCGCCGACGAGATGGGCGACTGGCACACGCAGTGGCGCGGCCCCGAGGACGAGCCGGTGGTCGTCGTGATGCTGCCCGAGCCGCAGGCGATCGACCTCGGCGGGTTGGCGCTGCGGCCGGCCGCGCTGCAGGGCGTGTCCCCGGATGCGCCGGTGGTCGACTGGCTGTCGCGCATGCCGCCGGTGCCGGCCGAGCTGCTGTCGTCCTTCACCGAGCGGCTGCAAGGCCTGGCGGTGCAGCGCGGGTTGCAGTTGCCGGTGCCCGACGAGCGGGCGCGTGCGCTGCGCAACCTCGGCACGCTGGCGCTGGTGCCGGTGCTGCGGCTGGGCACCTGCGTCGACGCCGCCTCCGAGGCGATGCTGCACCAGCGTTTCGGCACCCGCGCGAGCCGCCCGCTGGTCAGCGACCACGCGCCGCGCCAGGCCTCGGTGCAACTGCTGCTGCGCTACCGCGTGCCGGGCATGCCGCCGGTGGACTACCACCTGCCGGCCGGGCAGGCCGAGGCGACCTTCCTCGATGCGACCCGCGTCAGCGGCGCCACCACCGCGCAGCTGACGCGCTTCGATCGCGATGCCGACGCCGAGGCCGCGGCCGTGCGGGCGATGACCGACCCGCTGCGCCTGCGCCCGTGGAGCCTCGCGGCGGGTGCCGCGATGCAGCGGCAATCCACCTTCGGCAGCGGCCGCATCGTCAGCGCCGGCTATGGCGTGGCGCTCGAGGGCCAGCCGATGATCTTCGTGCCGCAGCAGCGCGACCAATGGCCGCAGCTGCTGACGCAGGAAGTGCCGCGCCTGAAGGAGCAGGGCTGGCTGGTCGAGATCGACGACGATTTTCCGTTCGAGCTGCACGAGGCCGACGACTGGACCGTCGACCTGCAGCAGGACCCGGGCAGCGAGTGGTTCCGACTCGGCCTGAAGCTGACCGTCGAGGGCCAGCCGGTGAACCTGGTGCCGCTGCTGGTCGGGCTGGTGCAGAGCGGCTGGCTGAAGGTCGACAGCGCGCTGCGCGCCGGCACCGGCGAGGTGCTGGTGCCGTGGCCGGGCGAGGCGCCGCCGTCGGCACCGCTGCCGCTCGGCGCGCCGGCGCGCCAGCGGTTGCTGCGCGTGCCGGTGCAGCGCATCGCGCCGCTGCTCGACTGGCTGCGCGGCGTGTTCGAGAAGCCGACGATGAAGGCCGCCGATGCCAGCGTGCAGCTGTCGCGCTTCGACCTCGGCACGCTCGACGCGCTGACCACCGGCGCGCGCGTCGTCGCGCCGCCGAGCCTCGATGCGCTGATCCGCGAACTGCGCGGCCTGGGCAACGGCAACGGGCTGCCGCCGGTCGAGCCGTCGCCCCACGTGAACGCCACGCTGCGCCACTACCAGCTCGACGGGCTGGCGTGGATGGATTTCCTGCGCCGTGCCAGGCTCGGTGGCGTGCTGGCCGACGACATGGGCCTGGGCAAGACGCTGCAGACGCTCGCGTTGCTGCAGGGCGAGCTCGACGCCGGCCGGCTCGACCGGCCGTCGCTCGTCGTCGTGCCGACCAGCCTGGTCGACAACTGGCACACCGAGGCGCAGCGCTTCACGCCGCAGCTGAAGACGCTGGTGCTGCATGGCGCGCGGCGCATGCAGCACTTCGAGCGCCTCGGCCAGGCGCACCTGGTGATCACCAGCTACCCGCTGGCGGTGCGCGACATCGACGTGCTGGCCGCGCAGGACTGGCACTACGTCGTGCTCGACGAGGCGCAGCGCATCAAGAACAGCCGCAGCCAAGCCGCGCTCGCGCTGAAGGGGCTGCGCGCGCAGCACCGGTTGTGCCTGAGCGGCACGCCGCTCGAGAACCACCTGGGCGAGCTGTGGAGCCTGATGGATTTCGTCTGCCCGGGCCTGCTCGGCAGCGAGCTGCAGTTCCGCGAGCGCTACCGCCAGCCGATCGAGAAGCGGCAGGATCACCTGCAGGCCCAGCACCTCGCGCGGCGCGTGCGGCCGTTCATCCTGCGCCGCACCAAGCAGCAGGTGGCGCAGGAGCTGCCGGCCAAGACCGAGACGCTGCTGCGCGTGGAGTTGTCCGGTGCGCAGGCCGACCTGTACGAGACGGTGCGCGCGACGATGGACGAGAAGCTGCGCGACGCGATCGAGAAGCAGGGCCTCGCGCGCAGCCAGATCATGGTGCTGGACGCGCTGCTGAAGCTGCGCCAGGTGTGCTGCGATCCGCGGCTGCTGAAGGGCGATGCCCAGGCTGCCGCCGGCAAGGCCGCGCCGTCGGCCAAGCTGGAGCTGCTGCTCGACCTGTTGCCGACGCTGGTGGAAGACGGCCGGCGCGTGCTGCTGTTCTCGCAGTTCACCGAGATGCTGGCGCTGATCGAGCCGGAGCTGGTGCGGCTGAAGCTGCCCTATCTGCTGCTCACCGGCGAGACCGATGACCGGGCCGGGCTGGTCGCGCAGTTCCAGCAGGGCGAGGTGCCGCTGTTCCTGATCAGCCTGAAGGCCGGTGGCGTCGGGCTGAACCTGACCGCGGCCGACACCGTGATCCTGTATGACCCCTGGTGGAACCCGGCGGTCGAGCAGCAGGCCATCGACCGTGCCTACCGGATCGGGCAGGACAAGCCGGTGTTCGTCTACAAGCTGCTGGCCAGCGGCACGGTCGAAGACAAGATGATCGAGCTGCAGGCCCGCAAGGCCGGGCTCGCGGACCTGCTGCTGAAGGGCGTGGCGAGCGACGCGGCGTTGAACGCCGAAGATTTCGACGATCTCTTCAAGCCGCTGTCCGATGGCGCGCCGAAGGAGGGCGACTGATGTTGACGGTCCACAACCCGGTGCATCACCTGCATGCCGGGCGGCACGAGATGTACCGCGGCCGGCTGGTGCCGTGCCACGAGGTGCCCGATCGGCTCGACCACGTGCTGGCCGAGCTGAAGCGGCGCCCGCTCGGCGAGCTGCGCGAGCCGGGCGAGGTGCCGATGGACGTGCTGCGGCGCATCCACAGCGGGCGCTATCTCGATTTCCTGTCGCGGGCCTGGGACGACTGGGTCGCGCTCGATCCGGCGAATGCGCAGGTCGACGCGTTGCCGTCGGTGTGGCCGGTGCGCGGCTTCCGCGCCGACGTGCTGCCCGACAACTTCGCGGCGCGCATGGGCCTGTTCTCGTTCGACGCCGGCACGCCGCTGACGGCCGGCACCTGGCAGGCGGCGCGGGCCGGTGCCGCGTGCGCGGTCGATGCGGCACAGGCGGTGGAGGGCCGCACGCAGCGCAGCGCCTTCGCGCTGACGCGCCCGCCGGGCCACCACGCCGGCGCCGATTTCTTCGGCGGCTACTGCTTCCTCAACAATGCGGCGCTGGCGGCGCAGACGCTGCGCGACGGCGGCTTCGAGCGCGTCGCGGTGCTCGATGTCGACTACCACCACGGCAACGGCACGCAGAGCATCTTCTACGCGCGCGGCGACGTGCTGACCGTGTCGCTGCACGGCGATCCGCGCACCGAATACCCGTTCTACCTCGGCCATGCCGACGAGCGCGGCAGCGGCGACGGCGAAGGCGCGAACCTGAACCTGCCGCTGCCGCGCGGCACCGACTTCAAGCGCTGGCGCGCCGCGCTGGACACCGCGCGAGAAGCGCTGGTCCGCTTCGGCGCGCAGGCGCTGGTGGTGTCGCTCGGCGTCGACACCTTCGAGGGTGACCCGATCTCCAGCTTCGCGCTGGGCAGCGCCGACTACCTGCAGGTCGGGCGCGACATCGCCGGGCTGCAACTGCCGACGGTGTTCGTGTTCGAGGGCGGCTACGCGGTGGCCGAGGTCGGCGTCAACGCGGTCAACGTGCTGGAAGGCTTCGAGAAGGGGGCGGCATGACATTCGAGATCCGGCAAGCGGACAGCGTGCGGCAGTTCGCGGCGGTGGAGACCGCGCCTGAACACGTCGACGACACCGTGCGCTACCTCGACGGGCTGTTCGCCTCGGGATCGTCGCGCCCCGAGTGGTGCTTCGTCGCGTGGCGCGACGGCCGTCCCTGCGGGCGTGTCGCGTTCTGGGCCTTGCCGCGGGTCGGCCGGCCGCTCGACATCGTGCTGCTGAACCTGCCCTGGGACGGCGAGGCCGATGCCATCGGACGGGCGTTGCTGGAGGGCGCCCGCCGCGCGATGGCGGACGCGGGCCTGACGACCGTGGGCCACTGCCACGATCACCCGCCGCGCACGCCGCAATGGCAGACGCACGGCGACGCGCGGCTGGCCTTCCTGGCCGGCCTGGGTTTCAGGACCCAGCGCGACACGCTGCGCTTCGAGGCGGCACCGGCGCTGGGTGCCGCGGTCGGCACCGGCGATCTGCGCCTGCGCGCGGCGACCCCGGATGACGAGACGCTGCTGCGGCAGATGGTGGCCGCGGTGGCGGCGGCCTCGCGCGACCAGATCGCGCGGGCTTTCACGCGCGGTGGGTGGCGACAGTTCGGCGAGCGTCGCGAACTGCTGCTGCCGGCTTGAGCCCGAACAGGATGCGCAGCGGCCCGCTGCGCAGCGCGAGGCGGTAGCCCAGCCAGCCGAGGGCGAAGGTCCCGGCGACCAGCAGCGGCGCTTCCGCTTCGAAGGGCAGCGCCCACGGCAGCAGCGCGTGTGCCAGCAGGATGATCAGCGTCTGGTGCAGCAGGTAGAGCGGGAACACCGCCTCGGCGAGCGTTCGGCGGCAGGGCGCATCGACGTCGGCATGGCGCTGCGCGAAGCCGAGCGCAGCCACCAGCGCGCTCCATTGCAGCACCGAGAACGCGAGCGCCCGCATCCACGGCTGGCCCTCGCCCGACATCGCCAGGAACTGCAGCACGGCCCAGCCGGCGAGCGCCGCGACCAATGCCGGCCAGCGCCAGGCCAGCGCCCGCAGCATCATCGGCAGGCCCCGTGCGACGACCGCGCCGAACAGGAACATGCCGAGGTACTGCAGGTGCAGGAACCAGTCGTCGACCAATGCATGCGTGGCCGAGAAACGGCGGGCGAGCAGCAGGCGCGACACGAACAGCAGTGCGATCGGCACCAGCAGCAGGCCGACGCCGCGCAAGGCACGCAGCGCCGCCGACGCCAGCGCGTCGATCGCGCCGGGCCACAGGCGCAGCAGCCCCCACAGCAGCAGCGTGTACGCGAACAGGTAGGGCAGGTACCAGAGGTGGTTCCAGGTCGGCAGCACCAGGCAGCCGTGCAGTGCGTCGCAGAAGCCGGCGTTCTCGCCGCGCAGGTACAGCGGCAGGAAGTCGAGGTAGCTGCCGGTGTAGCCGAAGCGGCGCTGCACCTCGAAATACGACTGCGGCGGCACGATCACCAGCATGCCCAGCAGCAGCGGCAGCAGAAGGCGCGCGCTGCGCCGGCGCAGCCACGGCACGCTGGGCGCGTGGTCGTGCAGCATCAGCGCGGTGGCGGCGCCGGAGACGATGAAGAGCAGGTCCATGCGCCAGGGCGACAGCATCTGCATCCACGGTTCGAGCCAGAGCTGCCAGCGCGGGCTCTTGATGTGCCAGTCCCAGCTCACGTAGTACATGCCCACGTGGTAGGGAACGAGCAGCGCGAACGCGGCGATGCGCAGCCAGTCGAGCGGGTAGCGGCGGGTGGTGTCGTCGGACGGGATGGTCATGGGCGCCTCCGTGGCAGGGATGCCGTCAGCCTGAGGCTGGGCGCGCCGCGTGGCGAGCCTGCCGGGACGAAGCGTGTCCCCGGCGGGGCGAAGCGGATCAGCGCAAGGTGGCCAACTGCGCGAGCAATTCGGCGCGGAACTGGCGGCTGCACGGTGCCGACTGGCCCGCGGGCAGGTGCACGAGCGCATCGCCCTTGCCGAGCGGCTCGATCTGCCGCACCTGCGCCAGCGCGACGGCTGCCCCGCGGTGCGTGCGCACGAAGCCCGGGCCCAGGTCGGCCAGCAGCCCGCCCAGCGTGCGGCGCAGCAGCGGCGCGCGGTCGGCGGTGTGCAGCACGACGTAGTTGTCGGCCGCTTCGAGCCACAGCAGCTCGGCGACCGCCACCACCTCGGTGCGGCCGCGCTCGGCCACCAGCAGCTGCGCAGGCCGCGCCGGCCGGCGCGGGGCGGCGATGCGTTCGCGCAGGCGCTGCACCGACTGCGCGAGGCGCTGCGGATCGACCGGCTTCAGCAGGTAGTCGACCGCGGCCGCGTCGAAGGCCTGCACCGCGTAGCGGTCGTGCGCGGTGACGAAGACGACCGCGGGCGCCGGGTCGGGCAGCGAGGCGGCGACGTCCAGCCCGCTCGGGCCGGGCATCTGCACGTCGAGGAACAGCGCGTCGGGCGCCAGCGTGGCGACCGCGGAGAGGGACTCGGCGGCATCGCGGGCCTGGCCGACGACGTCGACATCGTCGAAGGCGAGCAGTTGGCGGCGCAGGCGCTCGCGTGCCGGCGTTTCGTCGTCGACGATCAGCACACGCATGGCAGCTCGATGCGGGCCAGCACGCCGCCTTCGGGACGGGGCTGCAAGGTGAAGGACGCGTCGGCGCCGTGGCGCGCGACCAAGCGCTGTTGCAGGTTGGCGAGGCCGACGCCGGGCGTCGGCGTGCCGTGCAGCTCGCCGGCGTCGTCCTCCACCTCGAGGCTCAGGCGGGCGCCCGCGCGCCGGGTGCGCACGACGATGCGCGTGGGCTGCAGTCGGCGCTCGACCCCGTGGCGGAACGCGTTCTCCAGCAGGGGCTGCAACAGCAGCGTCGGCACGAGGCAGGACTGCGCGGTGGGGTCGAACTCGAACACGATCTCGACGCGGTCGGCGAAGCGCTCGCGCATGATCGCGGCATAGGCCTCGAGCAGCGCCAGCTCATCGCACAGCGCGCTTTCCGGGCGGCGCGCCAGGTCGGTGGCGGCACGCAGCAGCGCGGCCAGGCGCGTCAGCAGCGAATCGGCCAGGTCGGGATCGGTGTGCACCGTCGAGGCAATCGTGTTGAGCGCGTTGAACAGGAAGTGGGGCTCGATCTGCTGCGCCAGTTGCAGCAGCTGCGCGCTCTTCGCGAGGCGGCTCTCGCGCTCCAGCCGCCACCGCGCCTGCGTCATTGCTGCATGCGAGCGCAGGCCGAACACCACGGCGACGAACAGCAGGTAGAAGATCGAGAACTTCAGCGTCTCGTAGCGGAACACCACCGGCCACGGGTCGTGCGGGTAGGGCGAATCGAGCGCCGCGTGGACCGCGTGGCGCAGCGCATAGACGGCGCAGACGAAGGCCGGTGCGATCAGCGGCAACCAGCGCAGCCGCAACCAGAACCAGCGCCAGGGGCGGTTGAGCAGCGCGTCGTGCCGGGCGACGCGGCGCCATTGCAGCGCGCCGATGAGGCTCGCGACCAGCAGCGAACTGCCTTCCCAGAGCAGCGGCTTCCACAGCGTGGTGCCGCCTTGCCGCAGGTGATCCTGGATGCCGATGGTGACCATCAGCACGCAGAAGATGCTCCATGCCAAGGCGATGGCCGCGCGCGGAGCGGGCACGGCGAGGTCGTCTGGGAGGGCCGTCATGCTCACGCATTGTTGCCCTGGGTCGGCACGGGCGCCACGGCTCTGGGGTGAGCGGGGTCCGGCGAGGGGTGGAGGGTAGGGCGGAGGGGTAAGGGAGAGGGCGCAGCGCGGACCGGACAGCAGGCCGCGCTGCGCGGGGGGATCAGGCCTCGGCCTTGCCCTTGGTCGTTTTCTTGAGCGCGGTACCGGCGCGGGGGCCGTTCGCGAACAGCGCCTCGATCTTGGCGTCGTGCTCCATCAGGTCGGCGGCGACGCCGCGCAGTTTGTCGGCACGGGCGAACACGCGGCGTTGCAGCTGGGCGATGCCAGCCGACTGTTCAACGCGTTGCAGGACGGTGCCGGGGTCAATAGTCGATTCGAAGGGGTTGTTGACGAAGGGCGTGTCGTACATCGGGGTCTCTTGTATGTTGGCTCTATCAACGCCGACCGCTGTTTGCCACCAGACGGCCGGACGCGCCTCCCAACGGGGGCAGGGCGCGGATTCTCGCCGATGGCTCGCCGCCTGCGAAGCCCCGGCGGCGGAATGAAGGGACTCTCGGTGTGTCGCGGCATTTCAGAGAATCCCGACAAAATTACAGGGGTTATGGTGTTGACGATCCCAAGACGTCTGTGCATAATCGTGGGCTTCGCTGATGACAAATCAACGAAGCGACCAAGGCAACAGATTGGTTTCGGCAGGCGGCGAAAGCGGCGGACGAAAAAAATCAAGCAAGTTGTTGAAGTCGAGCAAAAAGGTGCTACAGTCTAAGGCTGCGCTGAACGAGATAGATCGAACAGCAAAGCAAGACGGCGAAGCCGGTTTGCAGCTCTTTAAAAATTAACAGCCGATAAGTGTGGGCGTTAGAAGGCGAGTGCCGAAGAGTCGCAAGACTCGAGGTCTCATGGACCTTAAACGCTCATAGAAGTGAAGTTCACTTCAATTCTTTGAGTAATTTATCAAGATCGAACTGAAGAGTTTGATCCTGGCTCAGATTGAACGCTGGCGGCATGCCTTACACATGCAAGTCGAACGGCAGCACGGGAGCAATCCTGGTGGCGAGTGGCGAACGGGTGAGTAATATATCGGAACGTGCCCAGTTGTGGGGGATAGCCCGGCGAAAGCCGGATTAATACCGCATACGACCTGAGGGTGAAAGCGGGGGATCGCAAGACCTCGCGCAATTGGAGCGGCCGATATCAGATTAGCTAGTTGGTGGGGTAAAAGCCTACCAAGGCGACGATCTGTAGCTGGTCTGAGAGGACGACCAGCCACACTGGGACTGAGACACGGCCCAGACTCCTACGGGAGGCAGCAGTGGGGAATTTTGGACAATGGGCGCAAGCCTGATCCAGCCATGCCGCGTGCGGGAAGAAGGCCTTCGGGTTGTAAACCGCTTTTGTCAGGGAAGAAACGGTCTGAACTAATACTTTGGACTAATGACGGTACCTGAAGAATAAGCACCGGCTAACTACGTGCCAGCAGCCGCGGTAATACGTAGGGTGCAAGCGTTAATCGGAATTACTGGGCGTAAAGCGTGCGCAGGCGGCTATGCAAGACAGATGTGAAATCCCCGGGCTCAACCTGGGAACTGCATTTGTGACTGCATGGCTAGAGTACGGTAGAGGGGGATGGAATTCCGCGTGTAGCAGTGAAATGCGTAGATATGCGGAGGAACACCGATGGCGAAGGCAATCCCCTGGACCTGTACTGACGCTCATGCACGAAAGCGTGGGGAGCAAACAGGATTAGATACCCTGGTAGTCCACGCCCTAAACGATGTCAACTGGTTGTTGGACGGCTTGCTGTTCAGTAACGAAGCTAACGCGTGAAGTTGACCGCCTGGGGAGTACGGCCGCAAGGTTGAAACTCAAAGGAATTGACGGGGACCCGCACAAGCGGTGGATGATGTGGTTTAATTCGATGCAACGCGAAAAACCTTACCTACCCTTGACATGTCTAGAAGTTACCAGAGATGGTTTCGTGCTCGAAAGAGAGCTAGAACACAGGTGCTGCATGGCCGTCGTCAGCTCGTGTCGTGAGATGTTGGGTTAAGTCCCGCAACGAGCGCAACCCTTATCATTAGTTGCTACGCAAGGGCACTCTAATGAGACTGCCGGTGACAAACCGGAGGAAGGTGGGGATGACGTCAGGTCATCATGGCCCTTATGGGTAGGGCTACACACGTCATACAATGGCCGGTACAGAGGGCTGCCAACCCGCGAGGGGGAGCTAATCTCAGAAAACCGGTCGTAGTCCGGATCGCAGTCTGCAACTCGACTGCGTGAAGTCGGAATCGCTAGTAATCGCGGATCAGCTTGCCGCGGTGAATACGTTCCCGGGTCTTGTACACACCGCCCGTCACACCATGGGAGCGGGTTCTGCCAGAAGTAGTTAGCCTAACCGCAAGGGGGGCGATTACCACGGCAGGGTTCGTGACTGGGGTGAAGTCGTAACAAGGTAGCCGTATCGGAAGGTGCGGCTGGATCACCTCCTTTCTGGAAAAAATGGTGCTCAATTTTTAGCGCCCACGCTTATCGGCTGTTGTGACAACAGTTCAAGAGAACGGTTCAATCCGGAACAAGGGTCTGTAGCTCAGCTGGTTAGAGCACCGTCTTGATAAGGCGGGGGTCGTTGGTTCGAGCCCAACTAGACCCACCAACTTCCATCGGGGGATTAGCTCAGCTGGGAGAGCACCTGCTTTGCAAGCAGGGGGTCGTCGGTTCGATCCCGTCATCCTCCACCAATGTACCAACGTCTTTGAAGAAGGCGTTCTCTTGAAGAAGAAGAAATCGTCGCTGACGCAAGCAGCTTGGTGTTCCCGCCAGGCTGTTTTCGTCAGCGGTTCGAAAGAATCGGCTGTTGCTCTTTAACAATTTGTAGAGTCGAAAATCAGCGTTGTCGGCGGAAAGCAGACCGAAAGGGATGCACCGTGCCGCCGATGACGAACTTGATTGCGTCAACAGATATTCAACTTGAGTTGATCGAGAAATCGATTGAAGCGAGTTTTGAAGAACGGCATAACGCGAAATACTCAAACAGTCATTGACCGATGCTCACCGCGTGTGGGCGTCAAAGTTATAGGGTCAAGTGACTAAGTGCATGTGGTGGATGCCTTGGCGATTACAGGCGACGAAGGACGTGATAGCCTGCGATAAGCTTCGGGGAGCTGGCAAATTAGCTTTGATCCGGAGATTTCCGAATGGGGAAACCCGACCGTAAGGTCATCGCATACTGAATACATAGGTATGCGAGGCGAACCGGGTGAACTGAAACATCTCAGTAGCTCGAGGAAAAGACATCAACCGAGATTCCGAAAGTAGTGGCGAGCGAAATCGGAAGAGCCTGCACGTTTTAGCATCTTGCATATCAGAACGGAATGGAAAGTCCGGCCATAGCGGGTGATAGCCCCGTATGAAAAATGTAGGGTGTGGAACTAGGCGTGCGACAAGTAGGGCGGGACACGTGTAATCCTGTCTGAATATGGGGGGACCATCCTCCAAGGCTAAATACTCGTAATCGACCGATAGTGAACTAGTACCGTGAGGGAAAGGCGAAAAGAACCCCGGGAGGGGAGTGAAATAGATCCTGAAACCGCATGCATACAAACAGTCGGAGCCCGCAAGGGTGACGGCGTACCTTTTGTATAATGGGTCAGCGACTTACATTCAGTGGCAAGGTTAACCGAATAGGGAAGCCGTAGAGAAATCGAGTCCGAATAGGGCGTTCAGTCGCTGGGTGTAGACCCGAAACCAAGTGATCTATCCATGGCCAGGATGAAGGTGAGGTAACACTTACTGGAGGTCCGAACCGACTAGTGTTGCAAAACTAGCGGATGAGCTGTGGATAGGGGTGAAAGGCTAAACAAACTTGGAAATAGCTGGTTCTCTCCGAAAACTATTTAGGTAGTGCCTCAAGTATTACCGTCGGGGGTAGAGCACTGTTATGGCTAGGGGGTCATGGCGACTTACCAAACCATTGCAAACTCCGAATACCGATGAGTACAGCTTGGGAGACAGTGCACCGGGTGCTAACGTCCGGACACAAGAGGGAAACAACCCAGACCGCCAGCTAAGGTCCCCAAAATTGGCTAAGTGGGAAACGAAGTGGGAAGGCTAAAACAGTCAGGATGTTGGCTTAGAAGCAGCCATCATTTAAAGAAAGCGTAATAGCTCACTGATCGAGTCGTCCTGCGCGGAAGATGTAACGGGGCTAAGCCAGTTACCGAAGCTGCGGATTTGCTAGCAATAGCAAGTGGTAGGAGAGCGTTCTGTAAGCCTGTGAAGGTGGCTTGTGAAGGCTGCTGGAGGTATCAGAAGTGCGAATGCTGACATGAGTAGCGTTAAAGGGGGTGAAAAGCCCCCTCGCCGAAAGCGCAAGGTTTCCTACGCAACGTTCATCGGCGTAGGGTGAGTCGGCCCCTAAGGCGAGGCAGAGATGCGTAGCTGATGGGAAACAGGTCAATATTCCTGTACCGATATGTAGTGCGATGTGGGGACGGAGAAGGTTAGCTCAGCCGGGTGTTGGATGTCCCGGTTCAAGCGTGTAGTCGTGCTGCCTAGGCAAATCCGGGCAGCTTAGATGAGGCGTGATAACGAGGCGGCTTGCCGCTGAAGTGAGTGATACCCTGCTTCCAGGAAAAGCCACTAAGCTCCAGCTACATACGACCGTACCGCAAACCGACACTGGTGCGCGAGATGAGTATTCTAAGGCGCTTGAGAGAACTCTGGAGAAGGAACTCGGCAAATTGACACCGTAACTTCGGAAGAAGGTGTGCCTTTAGTAGGTGAACCATTTACTTGGGGAGCCCAATGAGGCCGCAGAGAATCGGTGGCTGCGACTGTTTATTAAAAACACAGCACTCTGCAAAGACGAAAGTCGACGTATAGGGTGTGACGCCTGCCCGGTGCTGGAAGATTAAATGATGGGGTGCAAGCTCTTGACTGAAGTCCCAGTAAACGGCGGCCGTAACTATAACGGTCCTAAGGTAGCGAAATTCCTTGTCGGGTAAGTTCCGACCTGCACGAATGGCGTAACGATGGCCACACTGTCTCCTCCAGAGACTCAGCGAAGTTGAAATGTTTGTGATGATGCAATCTCCCCGCGGAAAGACGGAAAGACCCCATGAACCTTTACTGTAGCTTTACATTGGACTTTGAACAGATCTGTGTAGGATAGGTGGGAGGCTTTGAAGCGGTGCCGCTAGGTGTCGTGGAGCCAACGTTGAAATACCACCCTGGTGTGTTTGAGGTTCTAACCTTGGCCCGTTATCCGGGTTGGGGACAGTGTATGGTGGGCAGTTTGACTGGGGCGGTCTCCTCCCAAAGCGTAACGGAGGAGTTCGAAGGTACGCTAGGCACGGTCGGAAATCGTGCTGATAGTGCATTGGCATAAGCGTGCTTGACTGCGAGACTGACAAGTCGAGCAGGTACGAAAGTAGGACAAAGTGATCCGGTGGTTCTGTATGGAAGGGCCATCGCTCAACGGATAAAAGGTACTCTGGGGATAACAGGCTGATACCGCCCAAGAGTTCATATCGACGGCGGTGTTTGGCACCTCGATGTCGGCTCATCTCATCCTGGGGCTGTAGCCGGTCCCAAGGGTATGGCTGTTCGCCATTTAAAGAGGTACGTGAGCTGGGTTTAAAACGTCGTGAGACAGTTTGGTCCCTATCTTCCGTGGGCGCTGCAAGATTGAGAGAGCCTGCTCCTAGTACGAGAGGACCGGAGTGGACGCACCTCTGGTGTATCGGTTGTCACGCCAGTGGCATCGCCGAGTAGCTATGTGCGGAAGAGATAACCGCTGAAAGCATCTAAGCGGGAAACTCGTCTCAAGATGAGTCTTGCCGGGGCCTTGAGCCCCCTGAAGAGTCGTTCGAGACCAGGACGTTGATAGGCTGGGTGTGGAAGCGCAGTAATGCGTTAAGCTAACCAGTACTAATTGCTCGTGAGGCTTGACCCTATAACTTTGATCCAACGATCAAAGCTGTCTGAGGACAAGCGTTGTGCAGTTCTTCCAACGAATATCCTTGGACGCAATCAAGTTCACCGGTCGAAAGACCACCGCTGATTCCGCTTGCGTGGTTCAATTCCACGAAGCTTCGACTCTACCAATTGGTCGCAAAGCACCCCACAGGTGCTCGGCGGCAACAAGTTAAGCCTGATGACCATAGCGAGGTGGTCCCACTCCTTCCCATCCCGAACAGGACAGTGAAACGCCTCAGCGCCGATGATAGTGCGGGTTCCCGTGTGAAAGTAGGACATCGTCAGGCTATTAATAAAGCCAACCCCCGTCTCCTCCCAAGGTGACGGGGGTTTCGCTTTTGGGGC
>NZ_FRCQ01000045.1 GCF_900142965.1 Rhizobacter sp. OV335 | reverse complement strand
CCGATACCTTGAAGCGGCGCGAGGAAGTGGCGCGCTTCTTTGGCTGGGGTGTTCGCTGAGGTCGGCGCTGCAAAGGCGCTGACGGGGAGTCCGTGGCTCGCCGGACGGGCCGGTCTTCGCCCCTTGCGGGGCGAAGACTTCCCTCCGCTGACTGGCTTCATGGCCCGTCGCCGAAACTCCCGTCACTCACTTCGTTCGTTGTGGTCAAACAGTCGGCGACAGTCAGTTCACGAAGCGTGCTGCGCACGCGGGCCATGAAACCAGCCAGCTCCGGCGCCCCGTCCCTATTGGCGCTCCACGGACTCCCCGTCAGCGCCTTTGTGGCACCGCCCCGCTCCTTCGGGGGTGACAAGCGAACAAGTGGGCGTTGATTCCCGGGTTGCCACCCTGGCTACGAACACAAGCGGTTCGCAGGCTGCGGCAGGGGGCCTGGGCGGGGGGCGATTTCTGGGGCGACGAAGAAGATCGGTTTCGGGGGTGGCGCGCGCCAGCGCGCTTCGTAGACCAACTCATCGGCACTGTTTGACCACAACGAACGAAGTGAGTGGAGGGAGTTTGCCGATGCACCCCCGAAGCCGAGCTTCTTCGTGGAGTCGGCCCCCCGGGCCGACCGCCCCGGCATGAGTCCCCCGCCCAGGGCCCCTGCCGCAGCCTGCGCGCACAGCAAGAAAAAACGCCCCGCGATAGCGCGAGGCGTTGTGTCGCGGGGCTCGTGGCCCGGCGCTTGGATTACTTCTTCGCCGGTTCCTTCTTGGCATCAGCGGAGGCCTTGTACGCCCCGCCGTTGACCGTCAGCCCAGCGTCCGAGAGCTTCGCAGCCTGGTGGTCCTTGACGCCCTTCACGCGACCCATCACGTCGGTCCAGTCCTTGAACTCACCCTTCTTGCGCTCGGTCAGCATCCGCGTGGCCATCGCCGGACCGATCCCCTTGACCGCTTCGAGCTCGGCCTGCGTCGCCTTGTTGATGTCGACACCGGCCGCAAAAGCCAGCGCCGAGAACAGTGCCAGCAGCGTGGCGATGATGGTCTTCTTGAACATGGTGATCCTCTCCTGGAAGGTTGACGAATTGCCGGGTGGCAACTCCGCGGCCTAACGGGCCCTTCGCAGAGGACGTTGACCGGCCAGGGCCGGTACAGATGCACCTTTCTCAGGCGGTCGTCGCGAGCCAATCCACGTAGCGCTTCACGCCGCCGGCCACGTCGGTGAATGCAAGGTCGCAACCTGTTGCACGCAGTCGCGACAGGTCAGCCTGCGTATGGCTTTGGTACTTGCCGACCAGCGCCTGCGGGAACTCGATGTACTCGATGAAGCCTTTCGCGACCAGCTCGGCCAGCGGCAGTGCCGGCTCGCCCTTCAGCGCGCGCGACGCGTTGACCGTCGCCTCGGCCACGTCGTTGAACGGCTGCGCGCGCCCGGTGCCCAGGTTGAAGACGCCGCTCTGCCCCGGGTGCTGCAGGAACCACAGGTTCACCGCGACCACGTCGTCGACGAACACGAAATCGCGGTTCTGCTCGCCCGCTGCGTAGCCGCCGTACTCGCCGAACAGCTTGACCTTGCCGGTCTCGCGGAACTGGTTGAAGTGGTGGAAGGCCACCGAGGCCATGCGGCCCTTGTGCTGCTCGCGCGGGCCGTAGACGTTGAAGTAGCGGAAGCCCGCCACCTGGCTGCGGTTGTGCGGCAGCATGCGGCGCACCACGTTGTCGAACAGCAGCTTCGAATAGCCATAGACGTTCAGCGGCCGCTCGAACGCCGGCTCTTCGCGGAAGCTGTCGCTGCCGCCATAGGTGGCGGCCGACGACGCATACAGCAGCCGCGTGCCCTGCGCCTGGCAGGCGTCGAGCAGGTCCTTGCTGCAGCGGTAGTTGGTGTCGAGCATGAAGCGCCCGTTGTGCTCCATCGTGTCGGAGCATGCGCCCTGGTGCAGCACCGCGTCGATCTTGCCGAAATCGCCGTTCGCGAAGCGCTTGTAGAACTCGCTCTTGTCGAAGTAGTCGCTGAGCTTCGCGCCCAGCAGGTTGCGGTACTTCGGGCCGTCGGTCAGGTCGTCGACGGCGATCACGTCGTCGATGCCCTGCGCGTTCAGCCCGTGGACGATGTTGCTGCCGATCATGCCGGCCGCGCCAGTGACAACCACCTTCATTCGAACAACTCCTCGTAGCTGACGCTGGCCGTGCCGAACTTGCCGACGACGATGCCGCCGGCGCGGTTGGCGATCGGCATGGCCTCGCGCAGGTTGACGCCGCACGCAAGCATCGCGGCCAGCGTGGCGATGACGGTGTCGCCGGCACCGGTGACGTCGAACACCTCGCGCGCCTGCGCCGGCACGCGGGTGTGGCCGTCGGCACCGTCGACCTCGTCGAACAGCGACATGCCTTCTTCCGAGCGGGTCAGCATCAGCGCATCCAGGCGGTGCTGCTTGCGCAAAGCCTGGGCCCGCTCGTGCAGCTGGGCCTCGCTGCCCCAGGCGCCGATCACCTGCGCCAGCTCGGCGCGGTTCGGCGTGATCACCGTGGCGCCGGCATAGCGGCTGTAGTCGCTGCCCTTCGGGTCGACCAGCACCGGCTTGCCGGCGGCGCGCGCGAGCTCGATCATGCGCGGGATGTGCGTCAGGCCGCCCTTGCCGTAGTCGGAGAACAGCACCGCGTCGTGGCGGGCCAGCTCGCGCTCGTAGTCGCCGAGCATCGCGGTCAGCACCTCGTGGTCGGGCTGATTCTCGAAATCGACGCGGATCAGCTGCTGCGAGCGGCCGATCACGCGCAATTTGACGATGGTGTAGAGCTGCGGGTCGTGGCCGAGCACCGTGGCGACGCCCTGCTGCTCGAGCAGGCGCTGCAGCTTGTGCGCCGGCTCGTCGTTGCCGACCACCGTCAGCAGCGTGGCCTGCGCGCCCAGCGTCTTGACGTTCAGCGCGACGTTGGCGGCGCCGCCCAGGCGCTCTTCCTCGCGCGTCACGCGCACCACCGGCACCGGCGCCTCGGGCGAAATGCGGTCGACGGCGCCGAACCAGTAGCGGTCGAGCATCGCGTCACCGACGACCAGCACGCGGGCGCGCGCCAGGCGATCGGGGTCGATCGAAGCCGTCATCACAAGTCCTCCAGGCGCTGCGGCGGGTAGGTGTCCCAGCTCAGGCAGCCCGGGCATTGCCAGAAATAGTGCTGCGCCTCGAAGCCGCAGGCGGCGCAGCGGTAGCGCTGCAGCGGCTTGGCGGCACGGCCGATGGCATCGCGCAGGCCTTGCGTCTCGTCGCTGCTGAGCGTGTCGCCGGCGCTGACGCGCAGCAGCTCTTGAGCCACCGACAGGCTGGGCTGCGTCTGCAGGTGCGCCAGCAGGCGGCTGCGTTGCACCGCGGCGCCCGGGTCGAGCAGCGTGATCGCGGCCAGCAGGTCCATGGTCGGCGCGCGGCCGTACAGCGTGCGCAGCCGCTCGAGCGCGCCGACGGCATCGTTGGCGGCGATCGCGCTGTTCGCGTAGTCGCGGGCAACCAGGTTGAACGCGACCGGGTGGGTCGTCATCAGCTCGCCCCAGGCCTGCATGACCTGCGCATGGTCGCCGCGCGCAAAGGCGCGCTGGCCGGCCAGCACCATCGGGCGAGCGGCCTGCGGGGCCGCGCTGCGCGCGCGGCGCAGCGCATCGTCGCCGTCGGCCTCTTGCTGGCGCGCATCGGCATCGATGGCCAGCTCGCACCAGTAGTGCGCGATGCGCGACGCGAACGAGCCGGTGCCGCTGCGCTCGAGCTTCTGCGCCACCTCGACCGCCGAGCGCCAGTTGCGCGAGCGCTCGTGCAGCGTCAGCAGCGCGAGGCGGGCCTCGGTGTCGAAGGCCGTGCCCTCGAGCGCCTTGTAGGCCTCTTCGGCGCGGTCGAACAGGCCGGCCTTCATGAAGTCCTGCGCCAGCGCGTGCTGTGCGCGCTCCCGGTCGGCACGCGGCAGGTCGGCGCGGTTCAGCAGGTGCTGGTGCACGCGCACCGCGCGTTCGTACTCGCCGCGGCGGCGGAACAGGTTGCCCAGCGCGAAGTGCAGGTCGGAGGTGTCCGGGTCCTGCTGCACGGCCTCGATGAAGGCATCGATCGCCTTGTCCTGCTGCTCGTTCAGCAGCAGGCTCAAGCCCTTGAAGTAGGCCTTCGGCGAATCGCGCTGCTCGCGCTTCCATTGCCGCAGGTCCAGGCGCGAGCCCAGCCAGCCGAGGGCGAACGCGACCGGCAGGCCGAGCAGGAACCACTGGTAGTCAAAGTCCATCGCGCGGGGGGTGGGAATCGGTTCGGGTGGGGAGCTCGGACGACTGCGTCAGCGCGCTGTCGGCCAGCTCGGAGTGATCGCCGCGGCGGCGCAGGCGGCGCTGGGCGAGGCGGCGGTTGCGCCACCAGCTCGGCACCATCGCGAGCACGCCGAAGGCGCAGCCGAACGCGAAGGCGCCCAGCACGACGAACACCATCGGGGCGTGCCATTCCTGGCCGAAGAACCAATGCACGTTGGCATCGTGCTGGTTGTTCAACGCGAAGGCGAACAGGCTGAAGAAGATGAAGGCTCGGAAGAGCCAGACGGCGATGCGCATCATGGCGGCCGATTCTAGGTCGGCGGCGCGCAGCGCACGAATGCAAGGGACGGGCTCAGGTGCCCGTCAACGGCGTGATCGGCATCGGCTGGTCGTCTTCGAGCGGAACCTGCTCGTCGACGGCTTCGCGCAAGGCCTTGCCGGGTTTGAAATGCGGAACGAGCTTCTCGGGGATCACCACCTGCTCGCCGGAGCGGGGATTGCGCCCCACCCGCGGCGGGCGGCGGTTGATCGAGAAACTGCCGAACCCCCGGATCTCGATGCGGTGCCCGCGCGCGAGCGCATCGGACATCGCATCCAGGATGGTCTTGACGGCGAACTCGGTGTCGCGATGCGTCAGCTGGCTGAACTGCTCTGCCAGCCTTGTCACGAGATCGGAACGCGTCATGGGTCCTGTTGATCCTCAGGGTGCGGTCAGTGGGCGAACGACGGGATCAGCCGTTGTTCTGGTTGTCCAGCTTGGCGCGCAGCAGGGCGCCCAGGCTGGTGGTACCGGCGGTCTCGCGCTCGTTCGTGGTCGACAGGCGCTGCATCGCTTCTTGCTGGTCGGCGTTGTCCTTGGCCTTGATCGACAACTGGATCGAACGCGTCTTGCGGTCGATGTTGATGATCAGTGCCGAGACTTCGTCGCCGTCCTTCAGCACGTTGCGCGCGTCTTCGACGCGGTCGCGGCTGATTTCGGAAGCACGCAGGTAGCCGGTGACGTCTTCGTTCAGCTGGATCTCGGCGCCGCGGGCGTCAACCGTCTTGACCTTGCCGTTGACGATCATGCCGCGGTCGTTGACCGAGGTGTAGCTCGTGAACGGGTCGGAGTCGAGTTGCTTGATGCCCAGCGAAATGCGCTCGCGCTCCACATCGACGGCCAGCACGACGGCTTCGACTTCCTGGCCCTTCTTGTAGTTGCGGACCGCGGCTTCGCCCGGCTCGTTCCACGACAGGTCGGACAGGTGCACCAGGCCGTCGATGCCGGCAGCCAGGCCCACGAACACGCCGAAGTCGGTGATCGACTTGACGGGTCCCTTGACCTTGTCGCCGCGCTGCACCGTGGTCGAGAACTCTTCCCACGGGTTGGCCTTGCACTGCTTCATGCCCAGGCTGATGCGGCGCTTGTCTTCGTCGATCTCGAGGACCATGACTTCGACCTCGTCGCCCAGCGAAACGATCTTGCTGGGAGCGACGTTCTTGTTGGTCCAGTCCATTTCGGAGACGTGCACCAGGCCTTCGATGCCCGGCTCGATCTCGACGAACGCGCCGTAGTCGGCGATGTTCGTGATCTTGCCGAACAGGCGCGTGCCGTTCGGGTAGCGGCGCGAGACACCGTGCCACGGGTCGTCGCCCAGTTGCTTGATGCCCAGCGAGACGCGGTTCTTCTCGGCGTCGAACTTGAGGACCTTGGCTTGCAGTTCCTGGCCGACCTGAACGACTTCGCTCGGGTGGCGGACACGGCGCCAGGCCATGTCGGTGATGTGCAGCAGGCCGTCGATGCCGCCCAGGTCGACGAACGCACCGTATTCGGTGATGTTCTTGACCACGCCGTTGACGATCGCGCCTTCGGACAGGGTTTCGAGCAGCTTCGCGCGTTCTTCGCCCATCGAGGCTTCGACCACGGCACGGCGCGACAACACGACGTTGTTGCGCTTGCGGTCGAGCTTGATGACCTTGAACTCCATGGTCTTGCCCTCGAACGGGCTCATGTCCTTGACCGGGCGCGTGTCGAGCAGCGAGCCGGGCAGGAAGGCACGGATGCCGTTCACGAGGACGGTCAGGCCGCCCTTGACCTTGCCGTTGACGGTGCCGGTCACGAATTCGCCGGATTCCAGCGAGTTCTCGAGCGACAGCCACGAGGCCAGGCGCTTGGCCTTGTCGCGCGACAGGATGGTGTCGCCGTAGCCGTTTTCGATCGCGTCGATGGCCACCGACACGAAATCGCCGACCTGGACTTCGAGCTCGCCCTGGTCGTTCTTGAATTCTTCAATGGGCACGTAGGCTTCGGATTTGAGGCCTGCGTTCACCACCACGAAGTTGTAGTCGACACGCACCACTTCGGCGGTGATGACCTCGCCGCTGCGCATTTCAGAGCGCTTCAGCGATTCTTCGAACAGGGCGGCAAAGGATTCGCCGCCTTGGTTGGTGGCGGTTTGGGTTTGAGGCATGTGGATTTCCGGGTGCAACTTGCGTTGCGGTTAGGTTGAGATCCGCTGCCTGGGAGCACGGCCCTTGTTGAGTCAAGAGCGGTGCAGGAGGGTCAGGCCGCGGGCCAGTTTCGCGAAGCCGCCCACCAATCCAGCACTGCCTTGACGCATTCGTCGATGGTCAGTGCCGAGTTGTCGAGCACTTTCGCGCCCTCGGCCGGCTTCAAAGGCGAAATCGCCCGGTTCTGATCCCGGGCGTCGCGCGCTTCAAGGTCGGCTCGAAGGTCATCGATACTAGTCGAAATTCCTTTAGAAATCAATTGCTTATGGCGTCGTTCGGCCCGCACGGCGGCGCTCGCGACGACAAAGACCTTCAGGTCGGCGCCGGGGAAGATCACCGTGCCCATGTCGCGCCCGTCGGCCACCAGGCCGGGCAGGCGGCGGTGCGCCAGCTGCAGCTCGTAGAGCGCCTGGCGCACCGCCGGCCAAGCCGACACCTTGGAGGCCATCGCGCCCACCTGCTCCTGGCGAAGGTCGTCGCTCACATCGCGGCCGGCCAGCCAGATGCGCTGGTCGTGGAAGGCCAGTTGCAGGCCGGCGGCGATCTTTGCAAGGCCGGGCTCGTCGGTGTCGGCGACGCCGGCGTCGCGCGCCGACAGCGCGGTCGCCCGGTACAGCGCCCCCGAATCGAGGAAGTGGTAGCCGAGTGCCTGCGCAACCGCGCTGGCCAGCGTGCCCTTGCCGGACGCGGTCGGCCCGTCGATCGTGATCACCGGCACGCCGGCCGGGCCGGGCCGGGAGACGGCGAACAGCGTCTCGAAGTAGTCGGGGAAGGTCTTCGCGACGCAGCGCGGGTCGAGGATGCGCACTGGCACCGCGCCGCCCACGAGGGGGTTGAACGCCGCCAGCGAGAAGCACATCGCCACCCGGTGGTCGTCATAGGTGTGGATGGCCGCCGCGCGCCAAGTGGCCGGTGGCGTGACTTCGATGAAGTCGGGCCCTTCGGTGACCGCGGCGCCCAGCTTGCGCAGCTCGGTCGCCATCGCGGCGATGCGGTCGGTCTCTTTCACGCGCCAGCTGGCGATGTTGTCGAGCCGGGTCGTGCCGGTCGCGTAGAGCGCCATCACGGCCAGCGTCATCGCCGCGTCGGGAATGTGGTTGCAGTCCAGCGTGATCGCCTTCAGCGGCCAGGCGCCGCGGCGCACCTCGAGCCAGCCGGGGCCGCTGCGCACGTCGGCGCCCATCGCGCGGGCGGCGTCGATGAAGCGCAGGTCGCCCTGGATCGAGTCGTCGCCGACGCCTTCGATGCGCAGTACTCGCCCGCCGAAGGCCGCGATCGCGCCCAGCGCGACGAAGTACGACGCCGACGACGCATCGCCCTCGACGTGGATGCTGCCCGGCGAGCGATACGCGCTGCCCTGCGGGATGACGAAGCGCTGCCAGCCGTCGCGCTGCACCTGGATGCCGAAGCGGGCCAGCAGGTTCAGCGTGATGTCGACGTAGGGCTTCGAGATCAGCTCGCCGTCGACCTCGATCGTCACCGCATGCTCGGCCGACACCAGCGGCAGCGCGAGCAGCAGCGCGGTCAGGAACTGGCTGGAGACGTCGCCGCGTACGCGGATCGGCTGTGCGGTGTTCAGCCGCGTGTCGGCGGCCGCGAGCCGCAGCGGCGGGAAGCCCTCCTCGCCGAGCGAGGTGATGTTGCAGCCCAGCTGGCGCAGCGCGTCGACCAGGTCGCCGATCGGGCGCTCGTGCATGCGCGGCACGCCGCGCAGCTCGAAGCGGCCGTTCTGCGTGGCGGCCAGCACCGCCAGCGCGGCGGTCAGCGGGCGCATCGCGGTGCCGGCGTTGCCGAGGAACAGGCTCGCCTCGCGCGTCGCGAGCCGGCCGCCGAGCCCGGTGATGCGCCAGGCGCCGCCGTCGGCTTCGACGCCGCAGCCGAGCTCGCGCAGCGCGGCCAGCATCACCTGGGTGTCGTCGGAATCCAGCAGGTCGTGCACGACCGTGGTGCCGGCGCTGAGCCCGGCCAGCAGCAGCACACGGTTGGAGATGCTCTTCGAGCCGGGCAGTCGGACGCTGCCGTCGGCGGACGCAAGGGGCGGGAGGTCGAGGAACGGTGTCGTGAACATCGGCAGTGGGCGACCAGGGGCGGCGCCGGGCGCCGCGGTATCAGGAAATCAACGCGAGCTCAGCGCGACGAGCTGGGCTTGCCCGAGCCCATCTGCCAGCTGGAGCGCGCTTCGGACGCGTTGCGGATCAGCCCTTCGAGCGCTTCCGCATTGCCGGTCTTGATGACGTGCTCGAGCGCATCCAGCGTGTGCCGGAAGCGCATCGACTGCTTCAGGATCTCTTCGCGGTTCGACATCAGGATGTCGCGCCAGACCTCGGGGTCGCTCGCGGCGATGCGCGTGAAATCGCGGAAACCCGGGCCGGCCAGCGACAGGAAATCCTTGCCCGCCGGCTGCTTGGCCACCGAGCTGAAGAACGCGAAGGCCAGCATGTGCGGCAGGTGGCTGACGGCGGCGAACGCGGCGTCGTGGTTCTCGGCCGTCATGCGCAAGACCTGCGCACCGATCGCCGACCACACGTCGGTGGCCTTCTGGATCAGCTCGGGCGAGGTCTGCGGCAGCGGCGTGATGATGACCTGCCGGCCGGTGTACAGCGACGCGTCGGCGTGCGCGACGCCGGCCACTTCCTTGCCGGCGATCGGGTGCGCCGGCACGAACGCGCTGGCGCGCTCCTTCAGCACGCGGCGCGCGGCGTCGACCACGTCGCGCTTGGTCGAGCCGACGTCCATGAACAGCACGTGCGGTTCCACCAGGTGGCGGATCGCCTTGAAGGTGGCTTCGGTGGCCGACACCGGCACCGCCATCAGCACGATGTCGGAGCCCGACACCGCGAGCAGCGCCGATTCGGCGGCCACGTCGATCACGCCCATCTTGCGGGCGCGTTCGGTGGTGGACGGCGACTTGCTGTAGCCGACCACGCGCTTGACCAGCCCGGCCCGCTTCAGGGCGAGTGCGAACGAGCCGCCCATCAGGCCGACACCGATCACGCCGAGTTGGTTGAACATGGTCAATGGACGTCGATGGGATAGGTGCCGAGCACCTTGAAGAAGGCGCACACCTCGCGCAGCTCGCTCAAGGCGGCCGCGACATGGGGCTCGTCGGGGTGGCCCTGCAGGTCGACGTAGAAGTAGTACTCCCACTGGCCGGACCGCGCAGGGCGGGATTCGAAACGCGTCATCGAGACGCCATGGCGCTTCAGCGGCACCAGCATGTCGTGCACCGCGCCGGGCTTGTTCGCCACCGAGACGATCAGGCTGGTGCAATCGTGGCCGGAGGCCTTGGGCTGCGGATGCTGGTGCGGATGCGCGAGCACCGTGAAGCGCGTGCGGTTGTGCGCGTCGTCCTGGATGGCCGGCGCGACGATGTGCAGGCCGAACTCGCTGGCGGCGCGTTCGCTCGCGATCGCGGCGACCGTCGGGTCTTCTTTCGCCATGCGCGCGCCTTCGGCGTTGCTCGCGACCGGGCGGCGCTCGACGTTCGGCAGGTGGTTGCTGAGCCAGCCGTGGCACTGCGCCAGCGCCTGCGGGTGGGCGCAGACGGCGCTCAGGTGCTCGAGCGAGTTCTCGCGGCGCAGCAGGTTGTGCCGCACGAACAGGCTGGTCTCGCCGATGATGAAGAGCGGCGTCGTCAGGAACAGGTCGAGCGAGCGCGTGACCACGCCTTCGGTGGAGTTCTCGACCGGCACCACGCCGAAATCGGCCGACCCGGCGCTGACCGCGTGGAACACCTCGTCGAAGTTGGCGCACGGCACCTTGACGATCGACGAGCCGAAGAAGCCCAGCACCGCGAGTTCGCTGAAGGTGCCCGCCGGGCCGAGGTAGGCGACGCGGGTGGGCGTCTCGAGCGCGCGGCAGGCCGACATGATCTCGCGCCAGATCGGCGCGACGCTGTCGCTGGCCAGCGGCCCGGGGTTGGTCTGCTTCAGGCCGTCGATCACCTGGGCCTCGCGCTCGGGGCGGAACGCGACCGAGCCTTCCTTCTTCTTCAGCTCGCCGACGTGCAGCGCGAGCTGGGCGCGCTGGTTCAGCAGGCCCAGCAGCTCTCGGTCGACGCGGTCGATCTGGGTGCGAAGGGCGAGCAGGTCAGGGTGGGGGGCGGGTGTCGGGTCAGCCATGGCGCGCCGCGAATTCTCGCATGTACGCCACCAGCGCCTGCACGCCGGCCAGCGGCATCGCGTTGTACAGGCTGGCGCGCATGCCGCCGACGCTCTTGTGGCCCTTCAGCTGCAGCAGCCCGCGCTCCTTCGCGCCGGCCAGGAACGCATCGTTCAGCGATTCGTCGCGCAGGAAGAAGGGCACGTTCATGCGCGAGCGGCTGCCGGGGTCGACCCGGGTCAGGTAGAACTCCGAGCTGTCGAGGGCGCCGTACAGCAGCGCGGCCTTCGCGATCGAGCGCTGCTCCATCGCGGCGACGCCCGCGGCCGCGCCTTCGCGCTGCGCCTTCAGCCACTGGAACACCAGCCCGGCGATGTAGATCGAGTAGGTGGGCGGCGTGTTGTACATCGAGCCGTTGTCGGCCACGGTCTTGTAGTCGAACGCGCTCGGGCAGATCGGCAACGCGTGGCCGAGCAGGTCGTCGCGCACGAAGACCAGCGTCAGCCCGGCCGGGCCGACGTTCTTCTGCGCGCCGGCGAAGGCCAGGCCCACGCGCGTCCAGTCGATCGCGCGCGACAGGATGTGCGACGAGCAGTCGATCACCAGCGGCGCCTTCGAGCCCAGCGCGGCCAGGTCGGGAATCGTGTGCAGCTCGACGCCGTGGATGGTCTCGTTGGTGCAGGCGTGCACGTAGCTCGCGTCGGCGCTCAGCGACCAGGTCTCGGGCGCCGGGATGCGGGTGTGCTGGTTGTCGGCGTTGCTCGCGGCGATGCGCGGTTGCGCATAGCGCTGCGCTTCCTTGTACGACTTCTGCGACCACGCGCCGGTGACGACCACGTCGACCACGCCGCCGCGCGACAGGTTCATCGGCACGATCGCGTTCTCGGCCAGGCCGCCGCCCTGCATGAACAGGATGCGGAAGTTGGCGGGCACGGCCAGCAGGCCGCGCAGGTCGGCTTCGGCCTGCTCGTAGATGCTGGCGAACTCGCGCCCGCGGTGGCTCATCTCCATCACGCTCATGCCCGAGCCGTGCCAGTCGAGCATGTCGGTGGCGGCTTGCCGCAGCACCTCTTCGGGCAGTGCGGCCGGGCCGGCGGAGAAGTTGTACGGGCGTTGCATCGCGCTCATCCAGAGACCAGGGAACTCAGCGGAACGACATTACTTGCCGCTCGCCTTCGGCGCGGCCGGTTTGGCGGCACGCGGGCCGGAGGCCGGTGCCGATGCGGCGGTGCCGGCCGGCGGCACGCCGAGCGCCGTCGAGATGCTCGCGTCGAGCGCCTTCAGCTTCGGGTCGACCGAGGCGCCGGCGTCGGCGACCAGCTTCTGCACGAACTTGTCGCTGATCTCGGGCATCGCCTGCTGGAACTTCTTGAAGGCCGGGTTCTCGAGCGTCGCGGCCAACTGCTTCAGTTCGTCTTCGGTGAAGCGTTCGTCGAGCATGCCGGCGAGCGTGGTCTGGCTCAGCGTCAGCGCGCGCTCCTTGACCAGCGGCACCGCTTCGGCCAGGTACTTGCGCACGGCAGCCTGCACCTGCGTCCACATCGCGTCGCGCTTGTCGGGCGGCACGCGCTGCTGCAGGTACTGCTGCGCGGCGCTCGTGAGCTGCATCGCCGGGCGCTCGGCCACCTCGCGGGCGGTGTTCTCGAGGGCCGGCTGCTGCAGCGTCAGCACGCGCTGGATGAGGGCCTTCTTCGCCGGGCTGGCCGGGGCCGCCGGCGCGGAGGCCGCTGCCGGTGATGCCGGTGCGGCCGGCGTCGACTGCGCTTGTGCGCCCAGCGTGGTGCTGCCCAGCAGCGCGATCGTGATCAGGTGGTGGCGCATCAGATGTCTCCTTCCGTCGGGGCTTCGCCCGTTCCATCGCCGGAGACATCTCCGGGTTCGCTGCCGTCAGGATTCGCATCGTTCTCGACGATGCGCTGCAGGCCGCTCAGTTTCGATCCGCCGTCGAGCGCGATCAGCGTGACGCCCTGCGTCGCGCGGCCCAGCTCGCGGATCTCGGAGACGCGGGTGCGCACCAGCACGCCCTTGTCGGTGATCAGCATGATTTCGTCGTCCGGCCGCACCAGCGTCGCGGCGACGATCTTGCCGTTGCGCTCGGTCTGCTGGATCGCGATCATCCCCTTGGTGCCGCGCCCGTGGCGCGTGTACTCGACGATGCTGGTGCGCTTGCCGTAGCCGTTCTCGCTGGCGGTCAGCACGCTCTGCGTCTCGTCTTCGGCCACCAGCATCGCGATCACGCTCTGGCCGTCGTCGAGCATCATGCCGCGCACGCCGCGGGCGCCGCGGCCCATCGCGCGCACGTCGTCTTCGTCGAAGCGCACTGCCTTGCCGCCGTCGCTGAACAGCATCACGTCGTGCTTGCCGTCGGTGAGCGCGGCGCCGATCAGGAAGTCGCCTTCGTCCAGGTCGACCGCGATGATGCCGGCCTTGCGCGGGTTGCTGAACTCGTCGAGCGCCGTCTTCTTCACGACGCCCTGCGCGGTCGACATGAACACGAAGTGGTCGGCCGGGAAGCTGCGGAAGCCGTCGGTCAGCGGCAGCACCACGTTGACCTTCTCGCCCTGCTGCAACGGGAACATGTTGACGATCGGCTTGCCGCGCGAATTGCGCGAGCCCTGCGGCACCTCCCAGACCTTCAGCCAGTAGACGCGGCCGCGGTTGGTGAAGCACAGGATGTAGTCGTGCGTGTTCGCGATGAAGAGCTGGTCGATCCAGTCGTCTTCCTTGGTCTGCGTGGCCTGTTTGCCGCGGCCGCCGCGCTTCTGCGCACGGTACTCGGACAGCGCCTGGCTCTTGATGTAGCCGGTGTGCGAGAGCGTCACGACCATGTCGGTCGGCGTGATCAGGTCTTCGGTGCCGAGGTCCTGCGCGTTGTGCTCGATCTGGCTGCGGCGCGCGCCGAGCTTGGTCTGGCCGAACTCGAGCTTGATCGCGGTCAGCTCGTCGGAAATGATGGTCGTCACGCGCGACGGCGTCGCGAGGATGTTCAGCAGGTCGGCGATCTGTGCCATCACCTCCTTGTATTCACCGACGATCTTGTCCTGCTCGAGCCCGGTCAGGCGCTGCAGGCGCATCTGCAGGATCTCGCCGGCCTGGTCGTCGGAGAGGCGGTACAGGCCGTCGGGCTGCATGCCGTACTGGCGCGGCAGGCCTTCGGGGCGGTAGGCGTCGCGCCCGCCCGGGGTCTCGCCCTCGGCGCGCGAGAGCATGTCGCGCACCAGCGAGGAATCCCACGACTTGCTCATCAGCGCGGCCTTCGCGACCGGCGGGGTCGGCGAGGTCTTGATGGTTTCGATGAACTCGTCGATGTTGGCCAGCGCCACCGCCAGGCCTTCGAGCACGTGGCCGCGTTCGCGCGCCTTGCGCAGCTCGAACACCGTGCGGCGGGTCACGACCTCGCGGCGGTGCTCGAGGAAGATGCTGACCAGGTCCTTGAGGTTGCAGAGCTTCGGCTGGCCGTCGATCAGCGCCACCATGTTGATGCCGAAGGTGTCCTGCAGCTGCGTCTGCTTGTAGAGGTTGTTCAGCACGACCTCGGGCACCTCGCCGCGCTTCAGCTCGATCACGACGCGCATGCCCGACTTGTCGGACTCGTCCTGGATGTGGCTGATGCCCTCGATCTTCTTCTCGTGGACCAGCTCGGCCATGCGCTCGAGCAAGGTCTTCTTGTTCACCTGGTACGGGATCTCGTCGACGATGATCGACTGGCGCGAGCCCTTGTCGATGTCTTCGAAATGGCACTTCGCGCGCATCACCACCTTGCCGCGGCCGGTGCGGTAGCCGTCGCGCACGCCGCTGGTGCCGTAGATGATGCCGGCGGTGGGGAAGTCGGGCGCCGGGATGATCTCGATCAGCTCGTCGATCGTGGCCGCGGGGTTCTTCAGCAGGTGCAGGCAGCCGTCGATCACCTCGTTGAGGTTGTGCGGCGGGATGTTGGTGGCCATGCCGACCGCGATGCCGCCGGAGCCGTTCACCAGCAGATTGGGCATCCGCGTGGGCATCACCAGCGGCTCTTTCTCGGAGCCGTCGTAGTTCGGGCCGAAGTCGACCGTTTCCTTGTCGAGGTCGGCCAGCAACTCGTGCGCGATCTTCGAGAGGCGGATTTCGGTGTAGCGCATCGCCGCGGCGTTGTCGCCGTCGACCGAGCCGAAGTTGCCCTGGCCGTCGACCAGCATGTGGCGCATCGAGAAATCCTGCGCCATGCGCACGATGGTGTCGTACACCGACTGGTCGCCGTGCGGGTGGTATTTACCGATCACGTCGCCGACGATACGGGCCGACTTCTTGTAGGGCCGGTTCCAGTCGTTGTTCAGCTCGTGCATCGCGAAGAGGGCGCGGCGGTGGACGGGCTTCAGGCCGTCGCGCGCATCGGGCAGTGCGCGTCCCACGATCACGCTCATCGCGTAGTCGAGGTACGAGCGGCGCATTTCCTCTTCGAGGCTGATCGGCAGGGTTTCCTTGGCGAACTGGGTCATTCGAGGTCGTCGGCGGAGCCGGTAAGACGGGCGCTGGCGGGCCCGTGAGCGCAATCCGCGATTCTAGTTCGCGGCCGTTGTAGTGCTTGCGCAACATCTGATTCGACTCTCGTAGGACGAAGCCGCGACCCCGGGCCAAAATCCGGGTCGCCAGAGGCCCTATGGCACAATCCGTCGACGGTGGTGAGCGCTCGGGACCGAGGGTTTCGCCGTACCTTTCCGATTCCGGTTTGGACGTTTTGCAGGCCATCTGCGACATTCCTCAAGAGGAGAATCATGAAGAAACTGAATAAAGTGGCATCGCTCTTCGCAACCGCTGCGCTGGCCGCATCAGCGTCTGTTGCGTTCGCCCAATCCAACGGGGCTGACAACTGGGTCAACAGCACCGGCATCCCCTGGAAGAACGGCACCAGCGAACTCTGCTGGCGCGATGCCAACTGGACGCCGGCGACGGCCAACCAGGCTTGCGACGGCGCCCTGAAGCCGCCGCCTGCACCGGCTCCGGTCGCACAGGCCCCGGCTCCCGCCCCGGCCCCGATGGCTCCGGCCCCGGTCGCACCGCCCGCACCGGTCGTCGTTCCGGTCGCTCCGGTCTCCGAGAAGGTCACCTTCGCCGCTGACGCCTTCTATGACTTCGGCAAGTCGACGCTGAAGCCGGAAGCCAAGTCCAAGCTGGACGACCTGGTCAGCAAGACCTCGGGCGTGAACCTCGAAGTCATCATCGCCGTCGGCCACACCGACGCGATCGGTGGCGACGCCGCCAACCAGAAGCTGTCGGTCGCTCGTGCCGAAGCGGTCAAGACCTACCTGGTGAGCAAGGGCATCGAGAAGAACCGCGTGTACACCGAAGGCAAGGGCAAGAAGCAGCCTGTCGCCGACAACAAGACCGCCGAAGGCCGCGCGAAGAATCGCCGCGTCGAAATCGAAGTGGTTGGTACGCGCAACAAGTGATCGGCCTCGGCTGATGCACGACAAACCCCGCCTCGGCGGGGTTTTTTATTGGCGCGGGGAATACCTGCGGTGCGAGCGATTCCTCTGCTTCGAATATGTCGACCCTGACATGTCAAACTGACGGCCTCATGATCAACGCCGACCCTCAAGAGCTCGCCAAATTCAGCGACCTGGCTCATCGCTGGTGGGACCCCGACAGCGAATTCCGCCCGCTGCACCAGATCAACCCGCTGCGGCTGGACTGGATCGACCGGCTCGCCGCGTTGAAGGGCAAGCGGGTGCTGGACGTCGGCTGCGGCGGCGGCATCCTGGCCGATTCGATGGCACGCAAGGGCGCCGACGTGCTCGGCATCGACCTCGCCGGCAAGGCGCTGAAGGTGGCGCAGCTGCATGCGATGGAGGCCGGCACCACCGGCGTCGAGTACCGCGAGGTCGCGGCCGAGGCGCTGGCGATCGAAGCGCCGGGGCAGTTCGACGTCGTCACCTGCATGGAGATGATGGAGCACGTGCCCGACCCGTCGTCGATCGTGCAGGCGTGCGCGACGCTCGCGAAGCCGGGTGGCTGGGTCTTCTTCTCGACGATCAACCGCAACGCGAAGGCCTTCATGTTCGCGATCGTCGGCGCGGAATACCTGCTGAAGCTGCTGCCGCAAGGCACGCACGAGTACAAGCGCTTCATCAAGCCGAGCGAGCTCGCGCAGTGGGCGCGCAGTGCCGGGCTGGCGCTGGAGGGCACGCGCGGCATGGAATACAACCCGCTGACCGGGCGCTACTGGCTCTCGGCCGACACCAGCGTGAACTACCTGTTCGCCTGCAGGAAACCGCTGTGAGCCTGCGCGTGAAGGCGGTGCTGTTCGACCTGGACGGCACCTTGATCGACAGCGCCCCCGACCTTGCCGGCACGGCCAACGACATGCGCGCCACGCGCGGCCTGCCGGCGCTGCCCTTCGAGCAGTTCCGGCCGATGGTCGGCTCGGGTGCGCGGGGAATGATCGGCGTGGCGCTCGGCATCACGCCGGCGGATGACGGCTTCATCGTGCTGCGCGACGAGTTCTTCGACCGCTACGAAGTGCGGATGACGCAGCACACGCGGGCGTTCGACGCGGTGCCGGCGATGCTGGACGCGATCGAGGCGCTCGGCCTGCGCTGGGGCATCGTCACGAACAAGGCGCAGCGCTTCACGAACCCGCTGGTGGCGGCGCTGGGGCTCGATGTGCGGGCCGGCGCGGTGGTGAGCGGCGACACGACACCGCATTCAAAGCCGCACCCGGCGCCGTTGCTGGAGGCGGCGCGCCAGATGGGCGTGGCGGCGCACGACTGCGTGTACGTCGGCGATGACTTGCGCGATGTGCAGGCCGGGCAGGCGGCGGGCATGGCGACGGTGGCTGCGGGCTGGGGCTACCTGGGGGTCGGCGAACCGGTGGCGGTGTGGGGCGCGCAGCATGTCGTTCATTCGCCCGATGAGCTCTTGAAGCTGCTGGCGATGGCCTAAACTACGCAGCTCTGGGGCCGACCAGGTTTCGACGTAGGTTCGGATTCGGAGTGGGGCATGTCGAGCACCAGTTCGCTCGTAAATCCACTGGATCGCACTTAACTGCGAACGACAACAAGTTCCTGAAAGCGGCTTAATACCCGCCCAAGGGCTACCCCCCGCCGCTTAATCCCGGTGGGCTTCGCAACAGCACGTCCATGGGCTGGGCTTGAGGGGCAACCCAAGAGCTGCGAAGTCATTCACATGGAATCGCTCTGAGCCGGGTCACTCGGTTCAAGGGCTAAATCAAGTGACTCGGGATGAGGGTAGCGTGCTGCTGCGCGACCACTGTCCTCAAAAACAAATCAGTCAGCTACACATGTAGATCTACCCGGAGAAGGCTTTCGGACGGGGGTTCGATTCCCCCCGGCTCCACCAGTACAAGGTCCACCGAGGACCGTGATGTTGCAAGAAGCCCTGGAGCCCCAACGCTCCAGGGCTTTTTTGTTGTGCATCGGAAGCTCCATCAAGCCCGGCGGCAAGACCGTGAGGAATTCCACCCCAGGACTCTTCATCGTCCACCCTTGCGTGCGCCATGGGCACAAAAAATGCCGTATGATGACAATCATGCGAAAGTCATCCACAACCGCCCGGGCCGCCGCCAAAGAGGCCACGCACGAGCGCATCGTGGCCGTGGCGGCGCGTGCCATCCGCCGCAGCGGCTACGACGGGACCGGGGTGGCCGACATCATGAAGGAGGCTGGGCTGACGCACGGTGCCTTCTATGCCCACTTCGAATCGCGTGAGGCCATGCTGGCCGAGGCGGCGGCCCGGGCCTGCGCGGAGTCCGCTGCGGCGGCTGCGGACGTGGCGGCCAGCGTGCCCGCCGGGTCGGCACTGGCGCCCATGCTCGGCGCCTACCTCTCCAGAGCGCATGCCGCGAACCCCGAGCTGGGTTGCCCCTTGGCGGCGCTGGGTTCTGAAACATCGCGCCAGGCCCCCGAGGTGCGTCGCGTGACGACCCAGCACATCAAGGAAACGGTCGACCTGCTCGCCCGCCAGTCGCCGGACTGGGGGCAGTCCGCCGCGCACGAGCGGGCGCTGGTGACGATCTCCGCCATGGTCGGCGCCTTGCTGCTGGCCCGCGCGGTGGACGATCCCAAGCTGTCGGACGACCTGCTCGACACCGCACGCCGCTACCTCACCCCTGCCGGCCACTGAACCCACACCGGGGGTCGTGGCCTTTTCTTTTGCCATTCCATATGATGATCATAATGCTAGTAGCCAACACCGACGGAGCCACGACATGACAGCAACCAGCAGCAAGCCCAGGATCGCCCTCGTGACGGGCGCCTCATCAGGCATCGGCCAGGCCACCGCGGAACGGCTCGCGAAGGCAGGCTACAAGGTCTACGGCACGAGCCGGCGCGGTGAAGACGGGCGCCAGCGAGCGTTCGAGATGCTGCCGCTGGACGTGACCAGCGATGCATCCGTCGCCGATGCCGTCTCGCAGTTGATGCAGCGGGAGGGGCGTATCGACCTGCTCGTCAACAACGCCGGCTTCGGGGTCGCCCCTGCCGGAGCGGAAGAAAGCTCGATCGAGCAGGCCCAGTCGATCTTCGACACCAACTTCTTCGGGATCGTCCGAATGACGCGCGCCGTCCTCCCGCACATGCGCAAACAGGGCGCCGGCCGCATCATCAACATCGGCTCGGTGCTTGGCTTGTTGCCCATGCCGTACGGCGCGCTCTACGCCGCGACGAAGCACGCGATCGAAGGCTATTCCGAGTCGCTCGACCATGAGTTGCGCACAAGGGGCATCCGGGTCTCGGTCATCGAGCCCGCTTACACCAACACGCCGTTCGACGCGAACTTCATGCAGCCCGACGCCAAGCTCGATGCGTATCGCGAGGCCCGCACCGCCGTCAGCCAGCGCGTGAAGGAAGTGATGGCCACCGCAGACCAGCCGGGCGTCGTGGCCGAGACCGTGCTGAAGGCCGCCAGTGCGGTTCGCCCACTGCTGCGCTACACCGCCGGGGGGCTCGCTGCCCGGCTGACATGGCTGCGCAGATTTGCGCCTGCCGGACTGATCGATGCCGGGATTCGAAGGGATCTGCGGCTCGATGCGATGCTGGCGGTGAAATCATGAAGGCATTCGTCCTCGATCGCTATCAGAAGCAAGCCTCTCTGCGCTTGGCGGACATGCCGACCCCGGAGCTCCGTGAAGACGAGGTCCTGGTCGAGGTCCATGCCGCCGGCGTGAACCTGCTGGATGCCAAGATCCGGAGCGGCGAGTTCAAACTCCTGCTGCCCTATCGCCTGCCGATCATCCTCGGTCACGATGTGGCGGGCGTCGTCGTCAAGGTGGGCGCGCGCGTGCGGCAGTTCAAGCCGGGCGATGAGGTCTATGCGCGGGCCGATGATTTCCGGATCGGCACGTTCGCAGAATTCGTCCCGGTCAAGGAGGCGTCGCTTGCGCTCAAGCCCAAGGGCTTGACGATGGAGGAAGCCGCTTCCATTCCGCTGGTGGGGCTGACGGCATGGCAGGCGCTCGTCGAAAAGGCCGGCCTGAAGAAGGGGCAGAAGGTCTTCATCCAGGCCGGCTCCGGTGGCGTGGGCACCTTCGCCATCCAGTTGGCCAAACACCTGGGCGCGAGCGTCGCCACGACGACGAGTGCCGCCAACGCCGCGCTCGTGAAGCGCCTGGGTGCCGACGTCGTCGTCGACTACCGCACCCAGGACTTCGAGACCGTCCTGCAAGGCTACGACGTGGTGCTGAACAGCCAGGACGGCAAGACGCTGGGCAAGTCCCTGCGCGTGCTGAAGAGCGGCGGCAGGCTCATCTCCATCTCCGGGCCGCCGGACCCCGAGTTCGGCAAGGAGATCGCGGCGCCGGGCTTCGTGAAGCTGGTGATGCGGCTGCTGAGCTCAGGCATCAGGCGCAGGGCACGCGGTCGAGGCGTGGGCTATTCCTTCCTCTTCATGAAGGCGAACGGTGTTCAGCTGCAGCAGATCACTCGCCTGATCGAGGACGGTGCAATCCGGCCCGTCATCGACAAGGTCTTCCCGTTTTCATCCACCAACGAAGCGCTGGCCCATGTTGAATCTGGCCGAGCCAAGGGCAAGGTCGTGATCAAGATCAAGTGAGCCCTGACGCACCGGCAAGCGGCTGGAACCTGAACCGGATTGTTCTGGCGAAACGCCGAACAGGCGCAAGAGGGACCAAAACCGTCCGATCCTGACCGAAGCTGCGCCTGTTTCGGGTCCTCAGGCATGGCCCGGGCTTTGCTGCAAATGCTGCCATCGAAGCTGAAGCCCTGCGGCACCGCCATGACTCACGACAACAACCAGGGAGCGCTGCCGTTCTCGCGACGGGCCTTCATGCTGGGCATCGGCGCCGGCGGGCTCGGTCTGCAGGCCTGCAGCAACGGTGAAGAGACCCAGGCCGATTCGGCAGACGCCGGCCGATCGGCCGGTCAGCCGAGCGAGGGGGCGTCCCGGGTCTTTGTCCACCCGGGGCTGCTTCATACCGAAGCCGACTTCACCCGCATGCGCGAGAAGGTCGCGCTGGGCGCGCAGCCATGGACCGACGGCTGGAATGCCCTCATCGCCAACGGCCGCTCGCAGCTCGGTGCCGCGCCTCGACCACTGGCGCAGGTGGTGCGGGGTGGCGATGGTTCGAACTTCGCGCAGATGTACATCGACATCGCCCGCGCCTACCAACTGGCCTTGCGCTGGAAGGTCTCGCAGGACGCCCGCTATGCCGACCAGGCCGTCGTCTTTCTCAACGCATGGTCCGGCACGCTGACCTCGATCGTCGGCAACGCGGATCGATTCCTGGCCGCGGGCATCTATGGCTACCAGTTCGCGAACGCGGCCGAGATCATGCGCAGCTACAGCGGGTGGGCGGCGGAAGACTTCAAGCGCTTCCAGAACATGATGCTGACGGTCTTCTATCCGTGGAACGCCGACTTCCTGAAGAACCACAACGGCGCGGTGATCACCAACTACTGGGCCAACTGGGACCAGTGCACGCTGGCCAGCATGCTCAGCATCGGCGTGCTGTGCGACCGGGAGGACCTCTACGACCAGGCGCTCGCCTACTACCGGAACGGCCAGGGCCATGGCGCCGGCCTGCAAGCGGTCTACCACGTGCACCCGGGGAACCTGGGTCAGTGGCAGGAAAGCGGGCGCGACCAGGGCCATTCCACGCTGGGCATCGGCCTCGCCGGCGCATTCCTCGAGGCGGCATGGAACCAGGGCGACGACCTCTATTCGTACGACAACCACCGCTTCCTGGCCGGAGCCCGGTACGTGGCGAAGTCGAACCTGCCGGACGGCAACGGGGGCTTCGAGGGAGTCCCCTATCTGCCCTACAACAACAAGCAGGGTTACAGCACCGTGCTCGGCGGCGGCCTGGGAATCAAGCGCCCGGTCTGGGAGCTGGTGCTCCACCACTACGAAGGGCGCCTCGGCATCGCAGCGCCCGAGGTCAGGCAGCAGGCCCTGCAATTGCGCCCGGAGTACGACGGAGACAACGGCGATCAGCTCGGCTTCGGCACGCTGACCTTCGCGCGCGATCCCGTCGCCGGAGCACGGCCGAGCGGCCTGACGGCGCGGCTGCAAGCGGTCAAGGTCGAACTGTCGTGGTGGGGCGTGCCGGATGCCGACTCGTACACCGTGAAGCGCGGTGCTCGCGCCGGCGGGCCGTACGCGGTCGTCGCCACCGGCGTGACATCGGTCCTGACCTGGACCGACACGGCGCCGCTCGCGTCGGCCTGGTACGTGGTGACCGCCGTCAATGGCGCTGGTGAAAGCGGCACGTCCAACGAGGTGGCGGTGTCGACCCAAGCGCAGCAACTGCTGCAGCTCACGTTCGATGAAACCACCGGCACGGCGGCCGTCGATGCCACCGGGCAATGGCCGGCCAGCAAGACGGTTCGCGCCGACGGCTGGGCGGCGGGTCGCAAGGCGGGCCACTCGGTGGTCCTCGATGGCGTGGCCGACTTCATCGCGTTGCCGGCCAACGTCATTGCATCGCTGAGCGACTTCACCATCGCGACCTGGGTCTTCCTCGATGCCGCCACGACCTGGGCCCGGGTCTTCGACTTCGGTTCCGGTCCTCGGAGATCCATGTTCCTGGTGGCGCGAAATGCGCAAGGCTTGCCTCAGTTCTCGATCGACACCGAGCACGGCTATGTCGCCCAGAACGTCGTCGGCCAGACGGCCGTACCGACCGGACAGTGGACGCACCTGGCGGTGACCTTGTCCGGGCAGTTGGCGACCTTGTACGTCGACGGCGTGGCCGTGGGCAGCAAGGCCGACGTGGTCTATGCGCCGTACCACCTCGGTGTCGGCATGGCCGGGTTCATCGGCAAGTCGCAGTACGCGACCGATCCCTTGCTGAAGGGCAAGGTCGACGATTTCAGCATCTACGCGGGTGCGCTCGGTGCGGCGGCTGTGGCGGCGCTTGCCACCGGTTGAGCTTCTGGGCGCTCGAATCCCCCGCAAGGGGGTTTGAGCCCTCCGCGCGTTGCCGCTACGCTTCCCGGCACTCACGGAGGAGTCCCACATGACCTTGAAAGCAAAGCTCGCCACGCTGGCGTTCTGTTCACTCGCGGTTGCCGCAGGCGCCGACCCCGGCCCTGCCACTGCATCGGCCGAAGCGGCCCGCGGCGCCGGGCATCGCGCCAACGATGCCCCCACCTTCACCGACGTGCGCCGCGCCGTGCACACCGGCGCCATCGTCAACCTGACGCCCCTCGTCGACGACCCGGATCGACACGACCACCACCACCTCGAACTGCTCTCCGCTCCGCTGACCGGCTCGGCCGCCGTCTCCGCGAACGGCAAGCACATCACCTACGCCGCCCCCGCCACCGCGGGCGTCGACACCTTCACCTACCGCGCCACCGACCGGGCCGGCCTCTCCGTCGACGGCACGGCCCGCATCGTGGTCTACGACGACGCGACCCTCGCCACCTGCCGGCAAGACAGCACCGTCACGCCGGCTGGCGTGCTGGAGAGCCGCACCAAGTCCAACGGCTGCGCCTACTACGGCCAGACCCCCACGCGCGTCTCGATCGACGGCCCGGTGGTGATGGACTATTTCGTCAACTGGCCGTCCAACGGCAGCGCGCCGAAAGCGGTCGTCGTGCTGATCGGCGGCGGCGACTTCAACATGGCCATCCGCGGCAACCTGGACACCGGCGCCGGCGACGTGACCGGCGGCGCCAACAACTTCGTCGTGCGCACCGCGCAACTGCTGGCCGACGCCGGCTACCTCGCGGTCGCACTCGACCGGCCGGTGCCCGGGCCCCGCGTGCCGCCGGGCTCGACCGACGTCACCACCGCGACCGACTTCTACCGCGTGTCGGTCGATCACGCGGTCGACATCCTCACGGTGCTGAAGTCGCTCGACACCCGCCACCTGCCGGTGTTCCTGATGGGCACCAGCCGCGGTTCGATCTCGGTGGTGGCGCAGAACCTGATCGCCACCGGCATCTCCACCTCCAGCACCGTCACCTTCGATTCGAACGACAACGGCCGCCGCCTGTGGGTGGGCAAGCCCAGCGTGCCGAACCTGATAGCCGACTACGTGCACCGCCCGACGCACGTGCTGTGGCATGAGCAGGACGGCTGCATCGCTTCCACGCCGACCGGTTCGCGCATGTTCTACGAGAGCCTGCTCGTCCAGGGCAAGGGGCCGTCGTTCAACATCGCCAGCGGCGGCGTGCGCGTCACGGCCACGGGCAACGGCGTGTCGCCGGATGTCTGCGGGCCGCTGAATTTCCACGGCTACATGGGCATCGAGAACACCGTGCTCGGCTACCTCACCACCTGGTTCGACCAGCGCGTCGCAGCGCTCGGGCACGACAAGCCGCCGCACGCCGCCTTCGCCGAGGTCAGCACGGCCGCCGGCGTGCCCGTGCAAGTTCACCTGGCGGGGCTCGCGCACGATCAGCACAGGGCTCATCTCTCGTACGCCTTGCCCGGCACGGCGACCAGCTTCGGCGGCCAGGCGGTGCTGAACGGCCGCACCGTCACCTACACGCCGCCCGCCGGCATGACCAGCGGCACCGACTACTTCATCTACGTGGTGACCGACGGGCGCGGCGGTGTCGGCGCCGCGGTGGTGACGGTGCATGTCGGCGGCTGAGCATTCATCCTGCGGCTGACCCGGCTTCGACCTGCAGGCGGACGCTGCGGGCTCACGTGCCCGCGGCCTTGTTGACCGCGATCGCCGCGCGGAACAGCGCCTTCAGCGCGGTGGCGTCCGGCTTGTCGCCTTCGTGGAAGTCGATCGCGCGGCGGACGTTGCCGTCGAGGCTGCTGTTGAAGAGCTTGGCCGGGTCGGGCACCGAGGCACCCTTCGCGAAGGTCAGCTTCACCGCCTTCTTGTAGGTTTCGCCGGTGCAGATCAAGCCGTGGTGCGACCAGGCCGCCGTGCTCCACTTCCAGTCCTCGGTCACGCCGGGGTCGGCCTTCAGGATCAGCGCGCGCAGCGTGGCGAGCATCTCGCCGCGCCAGTCGGCCAGGCCTTCGATCTTCTCGTCGATGAGTTCGGAGGGAGTGGGCATCGCAATCCTCGGCTCGATTTCTTGAGGCCGGCATCGTACCGCCTAGACTGCGGTGATGAACATCCATGACGACTGGGCCACGCCGTTCGAGCGGGGCAACGGCAACCAGACCACGACCTGGCGCGACTGCATCGATTTCCACCAGCGGCTGGCACGGGCCTTCCCGTCGTGGCTGCGCTTCGACGAGGCCGGCCGGTCGGATGGCGGCGTGCCGATCCACGTCGGCGTGTTCTCGAACGACGGTGTCTTCGATCCGCCCGCGGTGAAGGCTGCCGGTCGCTCGGTGTTCTTCAACAACAACGGCATCCACCCCGGCGAGCCCGAGGGCGTCGATGCCTGCATGGCCCTGTTGCGCGACCTGTGCCTCGACCCGGCACGGCGCGCGGCGCTCGGGCGCACGGTGCTGGTCTTCATCCCGGTCTACAACGTCGATGGCGCGCTGAACCGGCACGACACCAGCCGCGTCAACCAGAACGGGCCGGAGGCCTTCGGGTTTCGAGGCAATGCGCGCCACCTCGACCTGAACCGCGATTTCATCAAGGCCGACAGCCTGAACACCCGCAGCTTCGCGCAAGTGTTCACCCGCTGGGACCCCGACGTGATGGTCGACACCCACACCTCGAACGGCGCCGACTACCAGCATGTGGTGACGCTGATCGCGACCCAGCCCGACAAGCTCGGCGGCCGCACCGGCGAGCACCTGCGCGAGACGATGCTGCCGGCGCTGTACGCCGACATGGCCGAGCGCGGCTTCCCGATGTGCCCGTACGTGAACCCGCTGCAGGAGATTCCGGACGACGGTATCGCCGATTTCCTCGATTCGCCGCGCTTCTCGACCGGCTACGCGGCGCTGCACCACACGATCGGCTTCATGCCCGAGACGCACATGCTGAAGGCCTTCGAGGCGCGCTACCACGGCACGCGCGCGCTGGTGGAGGCGGCACTCGCGCACACGGTGGCGCATGGCGATGCGATCCGCGCCGCGCGGGCGGCCGACCGGGCGGCCATCGCAGGTGGCGCACCGGTCGCGCTCGATTGGTCGCTCGATCGGCAGCGCAGCCGGCCGTTCCGCTTCAGCGGCTTCACGGCGGTGCACGAACCGAGCCGCCTCGGCAGCTACCAGCGGCTGCGCTACGACCGCGGCGCGCCGTGGGTGAAAGACATCCCGTACTTTGACCGCTACCGCACCACCGTCAGCGCGGTGCCGCCGCGCGCTTACCTGCTGCCGCAGGCCTGGCATGACGTGGCGCTGCGTCTGCAGGGGCACGGCGTGCCGCTGCAGCGTGCATTGCGCGCGGGCCGCGTGCCGGCCGAGGCTTGCCGCATCACGCGCTTCGACAAGCGGCGAATGCCGTTCGAGGGCCGGCACCTGCACGACGTGCTGGAGGTCGAGACCGTGATGCGCACCGCCGACGTCGCAGAGGGCGATTGGCTGGTCCCGCTCGGCGGACCGCACGATCGCTTCATCGTCGAGGTGCTGGAGCCGCTGGGCATCGACAGTTTCTTCCGCTGGGCGTTCTTCGACAGCGTGCTCGACAAGAAGGAGAGCTTCAGCGACTACGTGTTCGAGGACGAGGCCGAGCGGCTGCTGGATGCCGAGCCGGGGCTGCGTGCGCGCTTCGAGGCGTGGAAGGCCGAGCATCCGGATCTGCTGGGCGACCGGGAAGCGGTGCTCGGCTTCATCTTCCTCGCGGCGCAGCGGTATGCCGAACCCGAATGGCGTCTGTATCCGGTGCTGCGCCTGCTCGAGTTGCCCGCAACCCTGTTCAGCGCCGAGGACTGACAACGCGCGGCATCACATGCCGCGAAAGCGCCCGCGCTGGCTGCGGCTGACCGGCAGCGGCACCGCCAATCCGTGCTGGCGCACGACGAGCTCGCCGTCGTCGCCGCGCTCGACACGCTCGATGCAGCGCGCATTGATCACGATGCCGCGGTGGATGGGCCAGAACACCGCGTCGTCGAGCTGCGGCAGCAGCTCCGCCAGCGGGGTGCGCAGCAGCAGCACCGTGCCGTCGCGCGCGATCGCCTGCGTGTGCCGCAGGTCCGAACGCAGTACCGCGACCTCGTCGACCTCGATCACGCGCATCGTCAGGCCCGACCATGCGTGCAGGAAGCGCAGGCGGGCCTCGGCGGGCGCTTGTGCCGCCGGCGAGCGGCGCAGGCGTTGCACCGTGCGAGCCAGACGTGCCGGCGTGACGGGCTTCTGCAGGTAGTCGGCCGCCTCGTGCTCGAAGGCCTGCAGCGCATGTTCGGCATGCGCCGTGACGAAGACCACGCGGGTACGGGCCGGCGCCAGCGCCGCGACACTCAAGCCGTCGATGCCGGGCATGCGCACATCGAGGAAGGCGATGTCCGGCGTGTGCTCGTCGAGCAGCCGGCGCGCCTGGCTGCCGGTGCCGGCGGTCGCGACGATCTGCAGCTCGGGCCAGGCCTCGGCCAGCAGCGATCGAAGCTCGTCGAGCAGCACGGGTTCATCGTCGGCGAGCAGGGCTGTCGGCATGGGGCTTGTCGGGGAGGGGAAGGGCGATGTCGGCGAGCGTGGCGCCGTCGGTGTCGCGGTGCAGGGTCAGGCCGGCTTGATCGCCGTGCAGCGCGTGCAGGCGCTCGCGCAGGTTGCGCAGCGCGAGGCCGTTTCCGGCCGTTGTTGCGCGTGTGGCGAGGTCGAGCGGACGCCCGGTGTTGCGCACGCGCAGGTGAAGGCGGCCGGCGTCGCAACGCGCGCTCACCTGCACCTCGCCGCCGGCTTCATCGGGTTCCACACCATGGCGCAGCGCGTTCTCGACCAGCGGCTGCAGCAGCAGCGGGGCGATCGGCAGCGCCAGCGATTCGGCGCTGCCGTCGACGCGCCAGCGCAGCCGCGGCCCGAGGCGGATCGCCATGACGCCGAGGTACTGCTCGACCATCTGCAGCTCGCGCTCGACCCGCGACATCGGCTCGCGCACCTGCGGCAACGCCGTCTGCAGCAGGCCGGTGATGCCATCGAGCAAGGGCAGCGCCTGCGCGGACCCCTGGCGCACCAGGCTGCGCAAGGTGGCCAGCGTGTTGAACAGGAAATGCGGTTCGATCTGCGCCTGCAGGCTCATCAGCTCGGCCTGCAGGCGCGCGCGTTCGGCTTCGGCGCGCCGTGCCGTTGCCCGGCGGGCCAGCGACTGCGCGACCGGCACGCCGATCCACAGGCCGCAGAACACGCCGTGCAGCGCGGCGCGGGCGAGCGTGTCGGCAGGCCCGCCGCCGGTGGCGCGGTCGAAGGCCCAGCCGCTCGCGCTGCCGGCGAGCCACGCCACGGGCGCGGCGATCCACCAGCGCAGGGGCGTGCGTGTCGTGGCCAGCAGCATGAACGCGACGCCGTAGCCGATCCACAGTGCGAGCGCGAGCCGCCAGGCCGGGTGGTCGCGCCACGGCACGGCGGCAGCGGCCATCAGCAGCAGACCGATGAACGCGTTGCGCCAGCGCCCTTCGAGGACGAAGTCGTCGAGCGGCGCCGCCGTCACGGCGGGCTCAGGTGCTGCGGCTCGATGCGCGTCAGCGGTGCCGAGGCCATGGCCGTGACCGGCACGTCGGTGCCGACCGGGTCGAGGCTGAACTGCGTCGCATCGGCCTGCCCGGCGCCTTCGGTGAGAAAGCCGAAGCTCAGCGTCTCGGCGCCGGGCGGAATGTCGAGCACCACGTCGATCGCCTGCCAATCGGTGCTGCCGTGCAGTGCGCGGCCCTGCATGTTGTCGAAGGCCACCGACCTGCCGCCCTTGTCGGCGCGCAGCCAGACGCCGGCCCAGCCTTGTACCTCGGTGGTCTTCAGCTGCGCGCGCAATCGCAGGCGGTGGCCGGCATGGCGCCCGGCCGACACCTGCTGCATCACGGTCGCGAAGCCGGTGGTCTGCGCCGGGCAGTCGATGAAGAAGACGCGCGGCGTCGGTGCGGCGCTCGCGGCGCGCACGCCGTGGCGGCAGGCGGCGGCATCGCCGGCGCGCATCCAGCCTTCGGGCAGCGTGGAGTTGGCCGCGCCGAGCGAGGTGGCGAGCAGCGCGACGCCGATGGCGGCGAGCAGTGATTTCAGGGTCATGCGAGGTTCTTTCCAGCGGCGAATGATCGGCCAGATTCTGGGTGTCACCGTCGCATTCGAGCGAGCGATGCGGCAAACGGCATGCACCGGCGCATGAGCCGTCTTTGATGGCGCTTGAGCTGCTTCAGATGCAATTGAGGTCGTCCTTTCCTGGATTCCCTCGTGTCGCGCCTGCCGGACTACCTGTCGGGTCGTTGGCTCGTCGGGAAAGCGCCGCGCTCAGCCACGGTCGGCCCAGGCCACGAGCCCTGACAGCCAGCTTGGCCGCCACGCCAGCGTCAGCGCCACCAGCAGCGCGGACGCCCCGAGCGACATCACCCACACCAGCACGGCCATCGTCGCGTGGTCGGCGAGCAGGCAGACGCCGAACGACACGGCCAGCGCCACGCCGCCCAGCGCGCGCAAGCCGATCGCGGTGCGCCGGCCCGGGCCGGCGGCGGTGCCGCGCGCCTGCTGCCAGTGCACCTCCATCGCGAGCGCCAGCCACGCGATGCCGCCGGCGCTGCACAGCAGCGCGAGGGTCAATAGCAGCGCCTTATGCATTCGCGGTCTCCTGCCGGTCCGCGGTGGGGGCCTGGTTCGCGTCCAATTCATCTTCCTTGGCGACCGCGACGACCGAGCGTGCGCGGCGGCGCAGCCCGACGGCGGCGGTCGCGGCGATCGCGCCGACGACCAGCAGCGCCAGGTCCAGCCCCGCCACCGGCCAGTAGCGCGCCGCGAGTGTCTTGATCAAATGGTCGCCGGTCGTGACCCAGTTCAGCGCGACCGCCGCGAACGCGAGCAGGGCCACCGCAGCGCACTGCTCGGCCCACGCCGGCGACAGCCGCGCATCGCGCACCGGTGCGCTGCGCCACAGCGCATGCGCGGCCGCCAGCACCCAGGCGCCCCAGAAGCTCGCCTTCTCCCAGTCGCCACGCTGCGCCATCTCGGCGGGCAGCAGCCGGTTGGCGACCAGGATCGCCAGCGCCGCGACCAGCATGCCGGTCACCGTGGCCACCGCCACCGCATCGGCCCAGCGCGCACCGCCGGTGCCGGCCTTGGCATGCTGGCGCTTGCGCTTCTCGACGAAGAAGATGAAGCCGGTGGCGATGCAGATGCAGCCCATCAGCCCGCCGAACACGTAGAACCAGCGCAGCAGCCAGTGCTCGAAATGCTGCAGGTGCAGGCCGGTCAGGAAGTCGTTGACGCTGGCCACCGCGCTCGGCGGCGGCTCCTCGAGCAGCACGCGGCCGGTGCTGCCTTCGAAGTGGATCGGCTGGCCGACCAGCGTCACGCGGTCGCTGCCGGCGCGGTACAGCGTGACGGTGCTGTTGCGGTCGCCGACGTGGTTGACGTAGAGGTAGCCGACCTCACCGGGCATGCCGCGCGCGGCCCAGCGGCGCTTGGCCTCGATCACCATCGCATCCACCGATGCGAGCGGCGCCTGCACGCCGGCCGGCTTGAAGGGCAGGCCCTTGGCCGTGGCATCGGCCATCGCCGCCGCCATCGCCTGCGGCTTCAGAAGCGTCTCGGAGACCGGCAGGTAGATGCTCGCGAACACCGTCAGGCCGGTCAGCGCGAACATGAAGTGGAAGGGCAACGCGACCACGCCGGTCAGGTTGTGCAGGTCGAGCGTGCTGCGCTGCACATGCTTGCGCGGGCGGAAGGTGAACAGCTCGCGGAACAGCCGGCGGTGGATCACCACGCCCGAGACCTGCGCCGCCAGCATCACCAGCGCCGCGAAGCCGACGATCCAGTAGCCGAGGTCCTTCCAGGTCAGGTTCAGCCCGTAGTGCATCGGGTAGAAGAACTCGCTGCCGATCTTCAGCTGGTCGTCGGGCAGCAGGCGGCCGTTGCGCGGGTCGATCGTCACGTGGCCGTGCACGTGGTCGTCGGGGTCGTCCGGGTTGTTCGGCACCGCGTACTCGGCATACAGCGACAGCACCGGATCGCGGTGCGTCGTGTAGGCGCCCCAGTTCATCGGCGCGAGCGCCTTCGGCAGCGGGCCGCTGACGCGCTTCGCGGCGGCCTGCAACTCGTCGGCCTCGGGCGACATGCGCGCGAAGATCGGCGCGAGCATCGTGTCGAACGACGACATCGGCTGCGGCGCGAAGCGCGTCTCGGGGATCGCCCAGCGGTCGATCTCGCGGTCGAACACCGACAGCGAACCGAAGAAGAACACGACGATCAGCACATAGCCGAGCACCAGGCCGAACCAGGTGTGCAGCCACGTCATCGAGAGTCGGAAGGTCGGGAACATGGGGTGCTTCCTCAAACGGCCGGCAACCGGGTCATCCACCAGCCGAGACCGGTCATCGCCGCACCGCCGCCGAGCAGCACGAGCCACACGCGCGCCGCGCTCGCGGCCGCGAACGACCAGCAGAACACGACGAGGTAGACGAGGAAGGCCACCAGGTAGAGCAGCGTCTGCGCATCGGCGTACGGCATGCCTGCGGCGAGCGCCAGCGCGATGCCGAGCATCACGAAGCCCCAGGTGAAGGACCAGCCGCCGAGCACGCCGGCGGCCACGCGGGAGACGATCTGGAGCTTGCGCATGGGACTGGAAGATGAGAACGATTCTCATCATTATCCATGAACGGGGCGCCTCTCCCGAGGCGCCCGCCGTGCCCGGCGACTACTTGAACTGGTAGCTCACCGACGCGTAGTAGAAGCGCCCGCGCGGGTCGGCGAACGACGCCGCATAGCCGGTGGCATGCGAGCCGTACGACGCCACCGCGGTGAACGGCGGTTCCTCGTCGAACAGGTTGCGCACGCCCAGGCGCACCGAGAAGTCCTTCAGCCCGTTGTAGACGCCCGAGAGGTTCCAGCGGCTCGAGTCCTTCACGTGGTATTCCTGGTGGACGCCGACGTTGGCGTCGACCAGGTCGGCCGACTCGGTCCAGCCCTTCACGAACACGTTCTCGAGCGTCGCGCCCCAGCTGTCGCGCTGCAGGTCGATGCTGAACGAGTGCTGCCAGCGCGGGTGCGGCTGCACGCTGCCGCCGTCGCCGGCGGTGCCGGCGTAGTCGGTCATCGGGCCGTCCTTGTAGGCCTGGCGCTTCCAGGTGTCGACGTAGGTGCCGTTCAACGCGACCGTCAGCTTGCCGACCGAGGGCAGCGCCCAGCGCGTCGTCACGTCGAGGTCGATGCCCGAGGTGCGCAGGTCACCCAGGTTCTCGACCGGCGTGTCGATGTAGCTGATGAAGCCGTCGGCGGTGCGGTGGATGCGGTTGCCGAACTTCGCCAGCAGCCCGGGCTCGGTCAGGATCGCGTCGCCGGTGACCACGCTGATCTGGTCCGTCTTCTTGATCAGCCACCAGTCGAGCGAGGTCGACAGCCACTTCACCGGCTCCAGCACGATGCCGGCCGAGAACTGCTTCGACTTCTCGGCCTTCAGGTCGGCCGACGACGCGAAGCGCTCGTTGAACTGGCTTTCGCAGCGTTCGTCGTTGGCGATCGGGCAGTTCGGGTCTTTCAGCGAGTTGGCGGTGTTGGTCATCGACGGCGGGCTGTTCACGTCCCACAGCGACGGGGCGCGGAAGCCGGTGCCGGCCGAGCTGCGCAGCAGCACCTCGCGGGCCGGCTGCCAGCGCAGGCTGGCGCGCGGGTTGAAGCTCGAGCCGAAGTCGCTGTAGCGGTCGTAGCGGGCCGCGAGGCCGGCTTCCCAGCCTTTCGCGAACGGCGCGTTGACCTCGGTGAACACCGCGATCACGTTGCGGCTGGCCCGCGTCTCCGGCACCGTGCCCTCGCCGCCGATGTGCAGGCCCTGGCGGTACTCGTCGTTGACCGGCGTGTCCTTGGCCTGCTCGTGGCGGAGGTCGAAGCCGAACGCCGCCGCCAGTTGTCCGCCCGGCAGCTCGAGGAACTCGCGGCTCGCCTTGCCGTCGAGCACCGTGGTGGTGCTGGTGGATTTGCGCATCGTGCCTTCGAGCAGCGTCGAGCGCAGCAGCGCCTCGCCGGCCGCATCGCTCGGGCCGAACGGGTTGATCTGGCCGGTCTTCAGTGCGTCGATGAACCGGGGCTCGCTGATGTAGCCCGAGTAGTTCAGCGTACCCATGCCGCGTGCGATCGTCAGCGCCGAGTCGTAGTCCCAGCCTTGCGCCGTGCCCTTGATGCCGGTCACCGCGCGGACTTGCTCGTTGACGTTGTCGTTGATGCGGTTGCCGACCGGAACGGCCCGCATCGAGATCTCGGCCATGCCGCTGGCCGGGGCGGCGTAGCCCAGCGTGGCCAGCAGCGCGGCCGGGTAGTAGGGGCTCGTGACCGGGATCGCGAAGCTCGGGTAGCTGGCGGTGTCGGGGTTCAGGTGCCCCGCGGTGGCGTCGATCGGCACCGGCGCGATGCGTCCGATGTTGTGATTGCGTGCATAGGAGGCCTCGGCGAAGAACTCGCTGTCCGCGTCCAGGCGCAGGCTGAAGCGCCCGAACAGGTCGCCCTTGGTCTGGTCCGGCAGGTTGTCGAGCGTGGCCGAGTAGATGAAGCGGCAGGCCTGCTTCGGCTGGCCGTTCGGCGTGGTGGCCACCGCCGTGGTGACGACGGTGAACTTCGGGTCGCAGGGCGCGAAGTTCGGATCGTTGAAGCCGTTGGTGCCGAGGTACGCGCCGGGGCTGATGCCGAAGTCGACCAGCCGGCCCGGGAAGCCGCGGCCCGAGGTCGGCGGCGCGGAGCCCGGGATCTCGGTGACGCCACGGTTGTAGTAGCCCTGGTCGATCGCGCGGATGCGGGTGTTGTCCTGGTAGTTCGCGGTGAACAGGAAGTTGTAGCCGTCGGTCGGCAGGTCGCCCTGGCCGTAAGCGAGGCTCAGGCCGCTTTCCCGGCCACCCACGTTGGCCTGTGTGTCGCCGTAGCGCACCGTCAGCTGGCCGCTCTTGTAGTCGCGACGCGTGATGAAGTTGATGACACCGCCGACCGCATCGGTGCCGTACACCGCCGAGGCGCCGTCGCGCAGCACCTCGATGCGCTCCAGCGCGGCGAACGGAATGCTGTTCAGGTCGACCGAGACCGTGCCGCCGATGCTGCCGAACGGGTGGTTCGCGAGCCGCCGGCCGTTCAGCAGCACGAGCGTCGAGTTGGCACCCAGCCCGCGCATGTTGGCATTCGAGGTCGCGTAGCCGGCGCCCTGGGTGGTGTCCGATTGCAGCCCGGTGCTGGCCGACACGCGCTGCAGCAGTGCCTCGACATTGGTCGCGCCGCTGCGCTCGATCTGCTCCTTGGTGATGACGGTGACCGGCAGGGCTGTCTCGGATTCGACACGCCGGATCGACGAGCCGGTGATTTCCACGCGTTCCAGTTGCTGTTTTGTCGCTTCCTGTGCCGCGGCCTGCTGGGCGCTGGCCAAGGCCATGCCGCCGCTGAAAGCCAGCGTGATGGCGCGATGGATCCTGGTTCTTCTCTGCATGGGGTCCTCCCTCCCTGGTGGGGATGGCGAGCGGGTGACGGGACTCCGCGCGCCTTGCTCAGGGGCGCCCGGCGGTGCCGGCGGGTGCCGGACCGGACAGAACCGGGAGCCGAGAGCAAGAAGAAGACCAACTGCAACGCACCATGTCGCTTCGTTTCGGTGCTGCCGCGAAATGTGGGCGGTCTGGCGGCTGCGGTAGGCTGGGCGAATGGATGAATTGCGAGCCTTGTCGACTTTCGTGCGCGTGGCCGAGCTCGGCAGCTTCAACAAGGCCGCGCTGGCGCAGGCCACGACCCCGCAGGCGGTCAGCAAGACGATCCGCCAGCTCGAGCAGCACCTGGGCGTGCGCCTGTTCCACCGCACCACGCGCAAGAACTCGCTGACCGAGGAGGGCGAGCGGCTGCTGCACTCGGCCCGGCCGAACCTCGACGGGCTGGTCGAGGCGCTGACGCGCGCCCGCAGCGCGGTGCGAAGCGACGAAGGGCTCGTGCGCGTCAGCGCGGCCGGTGCGGTGGCGCGGCAGGTGCTGGTGCCGATGCTGGCGGCCTTCCAGGCGCAGCACCCGGCGATCCAGATCGACCTGCTGCTCGAGGACCGCTTCACCGACCTGGTCGGCGAGCGCATCGACGTCGGCTTCCGGGCCGGCAACCCGCCCGAAGCCCAGGTCATCGCGCGCCGGCTGTTCACGATCCAGCAGATCGTGTGCGCGTCGCCGGGCTACTTCGAACAGCACGCGGCGCCCGAGCGGTTGCAGGACCTGCTGCTGCACCGCTGCACGGCGTACCGCCAGCCGGGAACAGGTCGGCCGATGCCGTGGGAGTTCGAGGTGGATGGCAGCGCGGTTTTCCACCACGTGCCGGTGGTGCTGTGCAGCAGCGAGCCCGAGGCGGACTGTCTCGCGGTGCTGGCCGGCATCGGCCTCGGCCAGGTCGACAGCATCAATGCCGCGGCCGCGTTGCGCGATGGCCGGCTGGTGCCGGTGCTGACCGGCCACGTCAGCGAACGCATGGGCCTCTACCTGTACTACGCGCAGCGGGCCGACATGCCGGGGCGGGTTCGCCGCTTCATCGACTTCAGCACGACCTGGCTGCGCGACAGCAAGCAGTTCTACGTCCCGCCGGCGGAGTTGCGCGCACTGGCCCGGCGTGCCCGCGCGGCACGCCGGTGATTGGAAACTCGTGGTTGTCAAAGTAACGGCTTGGGTGGACTACCCAGGTTGAGGCTTGATTCCTAGAGTTCGGTCCAGGCGTCGCTGTCGCGGCGCGCAACCCAAGGACGAACCTCATGGCCACCTCTTCGAACTTCTTCGCTTCCCAACTCGCCGGCCGCGTCGCCGTCATCACCGGCGCATCGAGCGGCATCGGCCGCGCGTCGGCGCTGCTGCTGGCCGCGCGCGGCGCCAAGGTCGCGGTGCTCGCACGCCGCAAGGACGCGCTCGACACGCTGGTGGCCGAGATCACCGGGGCCGGCGGCGAGGCGATCGCGGTGGTGGTCGACGTGACCGACCAGGCCTCGGTGGCTGCTGCAGCCGCGCAAGTGGCAGCGGCCTACGGCCGGGCCGACCTGGTCTTCAACAACGCCGGCGTGATGCTGCCCGGCGCGATCGAAGAGGCCAAGCTCGCCGAATGGGAGCAGCAGATCGACCTGAACGTGACCGGCGTGATGCGCGTGATCCACGCCTTCGTGCCGCAGCTGGTGCAGGCAGCGGCCGAGGGCGCGACCGTCGACCTCGTCAACACCTCGTCGATCGCGGGCCAGTACCTGTACCCGTACTTCGCCGTCTACACCGCGACCAAGGCGTATGTAAGCCACCTGACGCGGCACCTGCGCATCGAGCTGGGTCCGAAGAACATCCGCGTGTCGATGATCGAGCCGGGCATCGTCGCGACCGAGCTGCAGGGCCATGTGACCTTCCAGGGCGCGAAGGACTGGCTGGCCGGCGCCGAGAAGACGATGGAGTTCCTGCAGCCGGAGAACGTTGCCGAGAGCGTCGGCTTCATCGTCGCGCAGCCGAAGCACGTGAACCTGCAGCAGGTCGTGATCATGCCGACGAAGCAGGGGATCTGAGTCGACGGGCCCGACGGGAAAAGGCCCGAGAATGGGCCCGATGAAAATTCCAGCACGACTGCAGAACCTGGTGGCCGAAGGCCTGATCGACAGCGTCGTCCGCCAGCTCAAGAGCGGCAAGGAAGCTGATGTGTACGTCGTGCGCTGCGGTGACGAGACCTGCGCGGCCAAGATCTACAAGGAGGCCCACAAGCGCAGCTTCCGGCAGGCGGTGGACTACACCGAGAACCGCAAGGTGCGCAACAGCCGCCAGGCGCGGGCGATGGCCAAGGGCACGGCGTTCGGCCGCGAGCAGCAGGAGGCTGCGTGGCAGAGCGCCGAGGTCGATGCGCTGTACCGCCTGGCGGCGGCCGGCGTGCGCGTGCCGAAGCCGCACAATTTTCTCGACGGCGTGCTGCTGATGGAGCTGGTGGCCGACGAGCGGGGCGATGCCGCACCGCGCCTGAACGACCTGCAGTTCACCGAAGAACAGGCGCTGCAGCACCATGCCACGCTGATCGGCGAGGTGGTGCGCATGCTGTGCGCCGGCGTGATCCACGGCGACCTGTCGGAGTTCAACATCCTGCTGGCCGCGGATGGGCCGGTGATCATCGACCTGCCGCAGGCGGTTGACGCCGCCGGCAACAACCACGCGCCGCGCATGCTGATGCGCGATGTCGACAACCTGCGCAACTTCTTCGGCCGCTTCGCGCCGAGCCTGCTGGGAACGCGGTACGGCCCCGAGATGTGGTCGCTGTACGCCGGCGGGCTGCTGGTGCCGGGCATGCCGCTGACCGGCCGCTATGAACAGCGTGCCGGTGCGGTCGATCTGTCGGGCGTGCTGCGCGAGATCGAGGATGCGCGGCTCGAAGAGGCGGCTCGCGTGCTGCGGATGAGCTGAGGAGATTGCATGACCGACGACCTTCGCCGCCACAGTCCCGCCGCCGAGCGCAACCGCGTGGCGATCCTGGCCGAACTGCAGCGGCTGTTGCCGCCGCAGGGCCTGCTGCTGGAGATCGCCAGCGGCAGCGGCCAGCATGCGGCGCATTGCAGCGCCGGGCTGCCGGGCTGGCAGTGGCAACCGAGCGATTTCGAGGCCGAGGCGCTGCCGTCGATCCGCACCTGGTGCGCCGGGCTCGATCGCGTGCGCGCGCCACTGCGACTGGACGTGTTGTCGCCCGAATGGCCCGGCGTGCCGGCGCAGGTCGATGCCGTTTTCTGCGCCAACATGATCCACATCGCGCCGTGGGAATGTTGCGGTGGCTTGATGCGTGGTGCCGCGCGCCATCTGTCGCCGCAGGGTGTGCTGATCACCTACGGGCCCTACCTGGAAGACGGCGTGCCGACAACGCCGGGCAACCTGGGCTTCGACGTCGACCTGCGCCTGCGCAACGCCGGCTGGGGCCTGCGCCGGCGCGAGGACGTCGAGCACGAAGCCGCGGAGGCCGGCCTGGTGCTGCGTGAACGGGTGGCGATGCCGGCCAACAACCTGTTGCTCGTGTGGGTGCGCGAGAGGAGCGGGTGAGCAGACAGACGAAGCGTTCGGCGCTCGCATGCTCAACCTTCTGATCAGTCTTTTCCCTCCAACAAGAGCGGCTGGTGGTTAGCGGCGGGTGAGGGGATGGGCTGGGCTGGGGGCGATTTCTGGGGCGACGGAGAAGATCGGCTTTGGGGATGGCGCGCGCCAGCGCGCTTCGTAGACATACTCATCGGCACTGTTTGACCACAACGAACGAAGTGAGTGG
>NZ_FRCQ01000024.1 GCF_900142965.1 Rhizobacter sp. OV335 | reverse complement strand
GACCGGCTGAAGCTGCTGGCGAATGCGACGCAGCGCATGAACGACACCAACGCGTACGTGTGGGCGGTCGAGAAGCTGGTGACGTACTACCCGCAGAAGCAGTACTGGACGGACCTGCTGGGGCGGCTGCAGCGCAAGCCGAACTTCAGCGACCGGCTGGCGCTGGACACCTACCGGCTGAGTCTGGCGACGGGTGCGACGAGCGCGGCGGCCGACTACATGGAGATGGTGCAGCTGGCGGTGCAGGCGGGCAGCCTGAACGAGGCGCAGCAGGCGATGGACAAGGGGTTCGCGGCGGGCGTGCTGGGCGTGGGCCCGGAGGCCGAGCGGCACAAGCGGCTGAAGGACCTGGTGGCCAAGCGGCTGGCCGAGGCGAAGGCCGGGCAGGCGCAGGCGCTGACCGAGGCGAAGGCGGCCAAGGACGGCGGCGAGTTGCTGGCGATCGGGCTGGACCAGGTCTACGGCGGCCAGGCCAAGCCGGGGCTGGAGCTGATGCAGCAGGGCATCGCGAAGGGCACGAAGCGGCCGGATGACGCGAAGCTGCACCTGGCGATCGCGCAGCTGGTGGCCGGCGACCACGCGAAGTCGGCCGCGACCTTCCGGACCGTGCAGGGCAATGACGGCACGGCCGACCTCGCGCGGCTGTGGGCCTTGTTCGCGCGCAAGAAGTAGAAGCAGCCCGGATTGGCGCGCTTGCCAATCCGGACTGAACTGGTATCGTGAAGCCCGATCGCCCTGCAACGGGGCGATCCTCCCGACTTGGTGCGCACCACGCGCCATCCTGCAAACGCTTGTAAGCAGTTGAATTCAAACGGGAAATCACCACCCTAAGACAACTCTAATACCAATTGACTATTTGGTATTGCTGGTACTAAACTGGTTTCATCGCGGGCACCAATGCCCGTCCATGAACAACGTGCCAGAGAGCAGTCGATGATCGAATACCTGATCGGCGTGGATGGAGGAGGCACCGGCACCCGGGCCCTCGTCGCGCGCCGTGCCGGGCCGGTGCTGGGGCAGGGCGAAGCCGGGCCGTCGGCGCTGGGCCAGGGCATCGAGCCGGCGTGGCAGCAGATCGAACTCGCGATCGCCCGCGCCTTCGATGCCGCCGCCGTCGCGCGGCCGGCCCTCGCGCAGTGCGCGCTCGGCGCCGGCCTGTCCGGCATGAGCAATGCGCCGTGGCGCGATGCCTTCCTGGCGCAGAACCCTGGCTATGCAACGCTGCTCGGCGAGACCGACGGCTTCGCGATGCTCGTCGGCGCCCATGAAGGCCGCCCCGGCGCGCTGCTCGCCGCCGGCACCGGCAGCATCGGCGAGGTGTGGCGTGCCGACGGCACACGCGCCAGCGTCGGCGGCTGGGGCTTCCCGGTCGGCGACGAAGGCAGCGGCGCCTGGCTCGGCCTGCGCGCGATGCGCATCGCGCAGTGCGCGATGGACGGCCGCCTGCCGGCCGGTGCGCTGGCGCGCCGCGTCTGGGCCCAATGCGGCGAAGACGCCGAGACCTTGCAGGCCTGGTGCGGCCGCGCCGGCCAGTTCGCCTATGCGCAACTCGCGCCGGCCGTGTTCGACACCGAAGACAGCGACCCGGCGTCCGCGCAACTGCTCGCCCGCGCTGTGGCCGAACTCGACGCCATCGCCCGCGCGCTCGACCCCGCCGGCGAACTCCCGCTCGCGGTGCTCGGCAGCGTCGGCCAGCGCCTGTCGCCCCGCCTGTCCCCTGCGCTGCTCGCGCGTTGCGTGGCCGTCGCCGACGGCCCGGCCGCCGGCGCGTTGACCCTGATCCGACGCGAGGTCGAGACCGACCGATGAAGAAACCCTTGTTCGATTTCAAGCCCGACGCGCGCGACAGCTCGCCGCTGTACGTGCAGCTGGCCCGCAAGCTGGGGCAGGCGATCCGCGACGGCCGCTACCAGGCCGACGAGGCGCTGCCGTCCGAGCGCGTGCTGTCGGAGTCGCTCGACGTGTCGCGCGTGACCGCGCGCAAGGCCATCGACCAGCTGGTCGAGCAAGGCCTGATCGTGCGCCGCCGCGGCTCGGGCAACTACATCGCGCCGCGCATCGAGCAGCCGCTGTCGCGCCTGACGAGCTTCTCCGAAGAACTGCACCAGCGCGGCTACACGCCGAGCTCGCAATGGCTCGAACGCAGCATCACCGCGGCCGTGCCCGACGAGCAGCTGAGCCTGGGCCTGTCGCCCGGCGCGCGCGTCGCGCGGCTCGAGCGGCTGCGCCTGGCCGACGAGGTCGTGATGGCCTACGAAGTCAGCGTGCTGCCGCAAAGCGTGCTGCCGCAGCCCGAGCTGGTCAACGGCTCGCTGTACGAATACCTGACCAGCACGCGCCAGGCGCCGGTGCGCGCGCTGCAGCACATCCGCGCGCTGAATGCGCAGCCGCGGCTGGCCGAGCAGCTCGGCGTGCCGGTCGGGCAGGCGGTGCTGTTCATCACCCGGATCGGCTACCTGGAATCCGGCCAGGCGGTCGAGCTGACCCATTCCTATTGCCGAAGCGACTACTACGACTTCGTGGCCGAAATGAGAAGAGAAGCATGAGCACCCACCTTGAAGGCAAGGTCCTCACCCCGCAAGGTTTCGTGAACGGCCGCATCGAGTTCGGCGCCGACGGCCGCATCGCGCGCATCGAGGGCACGCCGATCGACGTGCGCAAGGTGCGCGACAGCGCTGCCCCGATCGTGCTGCCCGGCTTCATCGACCTGCACGTGCACGGCGGTGGCGGGCACGACATCATGGAAGGCGGCGATTCGGCCGCCCGCGTGTCCGAGCTGCATGCGCGCCACGGCACCACCGCGCTGCTCGCGACGACGATGACCGCGCCGATGAGCGACCTCGAGGTCGCCTTCGCCGGCCTCAAGTCGGTGTGCGCGAGCCGCAGCCCGAAGGGCGCGCGCGTGCTGGGCGTGCACCTCGAGGGCCCGTACATCAACGGCGGCAAGCTCGGCGCGCAGCCGAACTTCGCGCGGCCGGTGCAGACCGCCGAGCTGGCGCGGCTGAACGAGCTGGCGCCGATCCGGCTGATCACGCTGGCGCCCGAGATCGCCGGCAACATGGACCTGATCGAGTCGCTGTGCGCCGCGGGCTTCCGCGTGCAGCTGGGCCACACGCTGGGCAGCTACGAAGACGGCGTCGAGGCGCTCAAGCGCGGTGCCGGCGGCTTCACGCATTTGTTCAACGCGATGAGCGGGCTCCACCACCGCGAGCCCGGCATGGTCGGCGCGGCGCTCGCGCACGCCAAGTACGCCGAGATCATTCCGGACCTGCTGCATGCGCACAAGGGCGCGATCCGCGTCGCGCTGCGCGCCATCCCGCACCTCTACTGCGTCACCGATTCGACCGCCGCCGCCGGCATGCCCGACGGCGACTACCGGCTCGGCCGCCACAAGGTCACCAAGTGCCTCGGCGGCGTGCGGCTGGCCGACGGCACGCTGGCCGGATCGACCCTCACCATGGACCAGGCGCTGCGCAACCTGGTCAACGAGCTGGACATGGACCTGATCGACGCCTCGCGCCGCGTCTCCACCCATGCGGCCGACTACCTCGGCGCCTCGGACCGCGGACGCCTGTCCGCCGGCGCCTGGGCCGATGCCGTCGTGCTCGACCGCGACCTCACTGTTTCGGACGTCTATGTTGAAGGAAGCTCGATTGAACTCGCGCATGCTGGCTGAGGCCCGCGAAGCCCCCTCTGCCGTCGCACGGCAACTGGCCGAGAACGACCAGGCCTACAGCGACTTCGGTGCGCTGCTGCGCAGCAAGCCGCCGGGCTCGGTGCTGACCGTCGCGCGCGGCAGCTCCGACCATGCGGCGCATTTCATGGCCTACCTGATCATGGCGCGCATGGGCCGGCTGGTGACCTCGCTGCCGATGTCGCTGATCACGCTGTACCAGTCGCAGATCCAGTGCGACGGGCTGGCCGCGATGGCGTTCTCGCAATCGGGGCAGAGCCCGGACCTGGTCGCGCCGATGCGCTACTTCACCGATGGTGGCGCCTGCACCGCGGCCTTCGTCAACGATCCGGAGTCGCCGCTCGCGAAGGCCTCGCAGTGGGTGTTCCCGCTGCATGCCGGTGCCGAGACCAGCGTCGCGGCGACCAAGAGCTTCATCACGCAGATGGTGGCCGGCGCGCGCACGGTGGCGGCCTGGCAGGACGACCTGGTGCTGCAGGCCGCGCTGTCGGCGCTGCCGGGCGTGCTGTCGCGCGCCGCGCATGCCGACTGGACGCCGGCGGTCGATGCGCTGGTCGGCGCGGACAAGCTGTTCGTGATCGGCCGCGGCACCGGCCTGCCGGTCGCGCTGGAAGCGGCGCTGAAGTTCAAGGAGACCTGCGCGATCCAGGCCGAGGCGTTCTCGGGCGCCGAGGTCAAGCACGGCCCGATGGCGCTGATCGACGAAGGCTATCCGCTGCTGATCTTCGCGCCGCGCGGCCCGGCGCAAGCCGGCCTGCTGGCGCTCGCCGACGAGATGCGCGCGCGCGGCGCCAAGGTGCTGCTGGCGGCGCCCGGCGGCACGCCGCACGCGAACCTGCCGATCGTCGAGACCGCGTCGATCGAGCTCGATCCGATCTCGGTCGTGCAGAGCTTCTATCCGATGGTCGAGGCGCTGGCGCGTGCGCGCGGCTTCGATCCCGACAAACCGAAGTTCCTGGCCAAGGTGACGAGGACGCAATGAGCACGGTGTTCCATCCAGGGCAGTTGGTGATGGTCAACATCCCGGGCAAGAACCTGGATGGATCGACCGCTTCATTCCTGCGCGAGCACCACATCCGCGCCATCTGCCTGTTCCGCTGGAACCTCGGCACCGAGGCCGAGGTGCGCCGGCTCACCTCCGACCTGCGCGACGTGATGGGCGCGCATGCGCTGATCGGCATCGACCAGGAAGGCGGCTCGGTGGTGCGCTCGACCTTCCTGCCGCAGGCGCCGGCCGCGATGGCGCTGGGCGCCGCGGCCGACGAGGCGATGGCCGAGGAGGTCGGCGCAGCCGTCGCGCGCGGCCTGGCGAGCCTGGGCATCAACTGGAACTTCGCGCCGGTGCTCGACGTGAACAACAACCCGGCCAACCCGGTGATCGCCGAGCGCAGCTTCTCGGAAGACCCGCTGGCGGTGACCAAGCTGGCCGGTGCGTGGATGCGCGGCTCGCTGCGCGAGGGCGTGGCCTGCTGCGTGAAGCACTTTCCGGGGCATGGCGACACGCACGTCGACTCGCACCGCGACCTGCCCGAGGTGAACAAGTCGCTGTCGCAGCTGGAGGCACTGGAGTTCGTGCCGTTCCGCGCGCTGCGCGGCGAGGCGCCGGCGATGATGACGGCGCACATCGTCTACCCGCAGCTCGATGCCGAGCACCCGGCCACGCTGTCGCGCCGCGTGCTGGGCACGCTGCTGCGCGAGAGCTGGGGCTACGACGGCGTCGTGATCACCGACTCGCTGGTGATGAAGGCCATCCACGACCGCTACGGCCACGACCGCGCCGCGGTGCTCGCGCTGCAGGCCGGTGCCGACATGGTGATGGCGCTCGGCTCGCAAGAGGAGCAACTGGCCGCGATCCGCGCGATCCAGCGCGCGCAGGCGAGCGGCGACCTGAGCGCCGCGCAGCTGCACACCGCGAACGCGCGGCTCGACAAGCTGGCGGCCCGCTACCCGGTGCGCCACAAGGACTACACGCCGGCGCAGCACGAGCGCGACGACGACCTGATGCACCGCGCCTGGGCGGCAGGCCTGACGACGCGCGGCACGCCGCCGGTGCTGCGCCGCGACCACCGGCTGCGCGTGTTCACGCAGCGCGCGGTGCCGAGCGACGGCGTGTCGGAAGCCGGCCTGCCGGGCGTGCAGGTGGCCGACCTGTTCGGTGGCTTCGCGAGCGTCGACATGGTCGAGCTCGACGCGCTGGCCGAGCTCGACTGGTCGACGATCCCGCGCGACGGGCGCCTGAACGTCATCGTCTCGAACCACCGCGACCGCTACGACGCGCGTGCGAAAGCCTGGCGCGCCGACCTGCACGTCGTGCTGTGGAACCCGTACCAGGCGCTGGACATTCCGGCGCCGGCCGTCATCACCTGGGGCTATGCCACCGGGGCGCTGGTCGCATTGCGCGACTGGCTGGAACGCCGCACCACCGCACCCGGGCGCTCGCCGGTGCGGCTGGACACCCGTCGCTGATCGTCACCGAAGTTCCTGGAGTCCTCCCGCATGTCCACCGCCACGAAGGCTTCGCCGATCCGCTGGGTGCCGAGCCTCTACCTCGCGCAGGGGCTGCCGTTCTTCGCGGTCAACGTGATCGCGCAGCAGATGCTGATCAGCATGCAGGTGCCCAACGAGCAGATCACGCGCTGGCTCGGCGTGTTGAGCCTGGCCTGGGGCATCAAGTGGCTGTGGAGCCCGTTCCTGGAGCTGGCGCCGAGCAAGAAATCGGTCGTGATCGTGTTCCAGCTGGTCGGTGCCGCCGGGCTCGCGCTGACCGCGATCGCGCTGCACCTGCCGGCGTTCTTCGTGATCGCGATCGCGGCGCTGTCGCTGGTGTCGCTCGCGTCGGCCACGCACGACGTGTGCTCCGACGGGCTCTACATCGCAAGCCTCGACAACAAGGCGCAGGCCGAGTACGCGGGCTGGCAGGGCGCGTTCTTCAACGTCGCGCGCTTCGTGTCGGCGGGGGGCTTGTTGATCCTGGCTGGCTCGCTCGAGACATCGATCGGCGTGCCGGCGGCCTGGACCGTGATCTTCCTGATGCTGGCCGCGGCGATGGTGCTGCTCGGGCTCTACAACGCCTGGGCGCTGCCCGGCACGCGCAATGTGCCGGCCGATGCCGGCTCGGCGGCCGACGTGAGCCGCACGCTGTGGCACGTGATCCAGGACTTCCTGCGCAAGCCCGGCATCTGGCTCGCGATCCTCTTCATCATCCTGTTCCGCGCGAGCGAGGGGCAGATCCAGACCATCGGGCCGATCTTCCTGCGCGCCGCGCGCGACCTGGGCGGGCTCGGCCTCACGACCGACCAGGTCGGCTGGGCCTACGGCACGGCCGGCACCATCGCGTTCATCGCCGGCAGCATCGTCGGCGGCTACTTCGCGGCGTGGCTGGGGCTGAAGCGCGCGATGGTGTGGCTGATCCTCGCGATGAACCTGCCGAGCGTCGCGTTCGTGTTCCTCAGCACCGCGATGCCGACGAACTTCGCCGTCATCGCCGCCGCGCTGAGCCTGGAGATGTTCGGCTACGGCTTCGGCTTCGTCGGCGTGATCCTGTACCTGATGCAGGTGGTGTCGGTGGGCCGCTACCAGACCGCGCACTACGCGATCGGCTCGGGCGTGATGGGGCTGGGCATGAGCCTGTTCCGCACCATCAGCGGCGACATCCAGGTGGCGCTCGGCTACCAGAACTTCTTCCTGTGGGGGCTGGCGTGCGCGGTGCCGGTGCTGATCCTCGCGCGCTTCGTGCCCCTCGAATCGAAGCCGGTCGAATCCGCCGCGCCGGCGCAGGTGGCGGAGGCCTGAGCACGCGATGAAGAGCCTCCGCCTGTCACTTGCATGCGTCATCGCCGGCTCGTTGCTGGCGGTGGCGGGGTGCGCGGTCGCGCCAGCATCGTCGCCGGGCGCCGGCGTGTTCTTCGACGACTTCAGCCAGCCGAACGTGGCTGCGCTCGCCGCCGGCGGCTGGACGGTGCGTGACCAGCGCGGTCACCCCGGCATCGAGGGCGCAGGCTGGGGCGCCGGTGCGTTGTCGCTGGTCGACGACCCGGCGCAGCGCGGCAACCGCCTGCTGCGCCTGACCGCACGCACCGACGGCACACCGGCCGGCACGACGCAGGCCCAGCTGTGCCATGCGCGCAAATACCTTGAAGGCACCTACGCCGCGCGCATCCGCTTCAGCGACACGCCGGTGCAGGGGCCCGACAGCGACGTGCTGGTGCAGACCTTCTACACCGTGAGCCCGCTGCGCTTCGCGTACGACCCGCAGTACAGCGAGATCGACTGGGAGTACCTGCCCAACGGCGGCTGGGGCGATGCGCGCACGCGGCTCTACGGCGTGACCTGGCAGACGGTGCGTCTCGACCCGTGGGATGCGTACAACCAGCCGCTGCAGCACTTCGCCGCGCTGGGCCCTTCAAGCGGCGGCTGGCACGTGCTGATGATGCAGGTGGCCGACGGCAAGAGCCGCTTCTTCCTCGACGGCCGGCAGCTCGACGAGCACAGCGGGCGCAACCACCCGGTGGTGCCGATGGCGATCGCCTTCAGCCAGTGGTTCGTGCCGGCAGGCCAGCTGGCCGGTGTCTCGGCGGCGCGTGCGTATGAAGAGGATGTCGACTGGGTGTACCACGCGCGCAACCGCGTGATGACGCCCGCCGAGGTGGAGCAGGCGGTGCAGGCGTTGCGCCGCACCGGGCAGACCGCCATCGACACCGTGCCGGCGGCCGAGCCGCCGCTCACCTCCACCTGCGACTTCTGAGGTCACGCCGTGCAGCCCGCGCCCATTCCCATGAACGCACGCCGCACGGATCTGCTTCCGGCTTCAGCCGGCGTTCAGCTCGGCGACGAAGTCGTACATGTCGCCGCGGTAAAAGCTCTGCGAGAGTTCGATCGCCCGGCCATCGCGCAGGTAGCCCAGGCGTTCGACCAGCAAGCCCGCATCGCCGACGTTCGCCTCCAGCAGCCGCGCCTGCTCGGCATTCAGCAGCAGCGCCCGCAGCCGCTGCAGCGCGCGCACCGGGCGATTGCCCTGCTGCTCGAGCGCCGCGTACAGCGAATCGCCCACCGCCTCGAGCGAGGGCAGGCAGCTCGCCACCACGGTCGCGATCTCGATCGCCATCGGCGCGTCGTCGGCATAGCGCAGGCGGTTGAAGCGGTAGACCTGCGCGCCGGGGCTCAGCGCGAGCTTCAGCGCCTCTTCGGGCATCACCGTGCCCGACGAGCGCTTCAGCCACACGCTGTGCGGGCGGCTGCCGCGGGCGCGCATGTCCTCGGAGAACGAGGTCAGCTTCGCAAAATTCTTCTCGACGCGCGACGACACGAAGTTGCCCGACCCCTGTCGGCGCACCAGCCAGCCTTCTTCGGCCAGCCCCTCGATCGCGCGGCGCACCGTGATGCGCGAGACCGCGAAATCCTCGGCGAGCTGGCGCTCGGAGGGCAGTGCGTCGTCGGGCCCCAGCACGCGGCGCTCGATGGCTTCGCGCACCGCACGCTGCAGCTGCTGGTACAGCGGCAGGCTGTGATTCGGGTCCAGCGGCTTCAGCACCTGGGCCAATGTGGTCATGCAAACCCCTTTTGTTTTGTCCGGCCGACAGGCCGGGTTGCGGCGATCTCTCAAGGGCAGATGGGGATCGACCATACCAATTCAATACAAGAGGTCCGAAAGGACCGCACGAATGACAGTTTGGGTGGCCGCCAGACCGCACTTTACATCAGTGGTTACCCCGCTGTTGCAGGCGTCGGACGCTATTGCAATCGTGTGAAATTGGTAGCATAGTGGCCTCTAGTGGTAGCTTACTGGTACTAGAACTGGCATCAAAAGCGTCACGGTTCTCGGGGGAAGGAGCTGCAGTCCACTTCCCAGGTGGTCTGCAGATGAGGTCCCAGGTTTCCTAACAGGCCGAATCAGTTTCGGCGGCCCATTAACCCAGGCAACAGAGGCAGACATGAAAGCTAAAAGGACTCCCATCGCATCCGCGGTCGCGCTTGCTCTGATGAGCGCGATGACCGCAGCCCATGCGCAGGACGCGGCCGCGCCGGCGGCTGCAGCCGCGTCGGCACCGCAACCGGCGCAAGCCGCATCGGCACCGGTGGTCGCCGAGAAGCCGGTGGAAACCGCGGCCCCCGGGAAGAATGCCCAGAACCTGGAGGCGGTGGTGATCACCGGCATTCGTGGCTCGCTGCAGCAGTCGCTGAGCAAGAAGCGCAATGCCGACTCGGTGGTGGATGTCATCACGTCCGAAGACATCGGCAAGATGCCGGACAAGAACGTGGCCGATTCGCTGCAGCGCGTGCCGGGTGTCAACATCAGCTCCGCCGGTGCGGGCGAGGGTGGCTTCGACGAAGCTGACCGCGTGAGCCTGCGGGGGACCAACCCCAGCCTGACGCAGACGATGATCAACGGGCACATGGTTGGCTCGGGCGACTGGTTCGTGCTGAACCAGGTCGGCACGGTAGGCCGCAGCGTCAGCTACTCGCTGCTGCCGTCCGAACTGGTCGACACCGTCGTCATCAACAAGAGCTCGCGTGCCGATCTGGTCGAGGGCGGCGTGGCCGGCACCGTCGACATTCAGACCCGCAAGCCGCTGGACTTCAAGAAGCAGGTGACGCTGGAAGCCACGGTCGGTGCGGTGTATGCCGACCTGCCTGAGAAGACCGATCCGCAGCTGAGTGCGATGTTCAACTGGCAGAACGATGCCAAGACATTCGGCGTGCTGGTACAGGGTTTCTCGGAGAAGCGCCACCTGCGTCGCGACGGGCAGGAAATGCTCGGGTATACGCAGATCCAGAAGGGCGTGATCACTGACACGAATCCGGATTTGCTTGGAGTCTGGTACCCGAATGCCATCGGGTCCGCGCTGTTCGAACAGGAGCGCAAGCGGACCGGCGGACTGATCGACGTCCAGATCAAGCCGACGAACGATTTGACGCTTGACCTCAGCGCATTCAAGTCGCACATGGAAGCGACCAACTTCAATCGCAACTTCCTCGTCTGGCCGAAGAACATCCTGAACGCCGGTGCGGGCCAAGCACCGCTGCCTGGCTATGTCGTTCAGAACAATACCCTGGTGTCCGCGAGCTTCGCTCCGGGTGCGCAAGCGGGCATCGTCGATCAGATCTATCGCCCGGGCGCCAATTCGGACAGCACCTTCTACAACCTTGACGGCAAGCTGCAGGTCAACGACAGATTTGCCGTTTCGGGCAAGCTCGGCACGTCCAAGGGCAAGGGCGAAACGCCGAAGCAGGCAGTCTACGAAGCCGATGTCAAGGGGACCGGCGCCAGCTACACCTTGCACGGCCTGGGTTCTCCTGCCGACGCGGCCCTGATCGGCGGTGACCCGTCGAACTACAACGCACCCGGCACCGGCCTGGACTGGGTCTTCGGTGCCAGCCCCGCGTCAACGCTCGACAAGGAGACCTGGGGGCAACTGGATGGCGAATACGCTCTTGACGCAGGCATCTTCACGACGCTGAAGTTCGGGGTCCGGGTTGCAGAGCACAAGCGCGAATCCAACCAGACCGGCCAGGGCCCTGCCGCCGGCGCTTTCGACGCCGCCAACCAGCCCGCCTGGAACGGCACGACGTATCCGGGCAACTTTGGGTCCGGCCTGGGTGGCGGCGTGTTCCCCAGGAATCCATGGCAACTCGATCCCGCCATCCTCGAAGCCTGGAGCGACAAGTACTCCAATCGCGACCCGGTTCTTCGCCGCAACTGGGCCGGTGAGTTCTCGCTGAAGGAGAAAAACTCGGCGGCCTACGTGATGGGTTCGTTCGAAGGGACGGGTTGGGGCGGCAACGTTGGCGTGCGCATCGTTCGCACTGGCGAACGAGTCCTGAACAACTTCGCAATCAAGGCAGGCGCAGCGGGCCAAGACTGCGAGGTGCTCAAGGCGTGCTCGGTCCCTGGCGCCATCACGACCTCAGCCTTCGGTCCGTTCTATCAGAAGGAAATCGCGAATGACTACACCGATGTTCTTCCGAGCTTGAACCTGCGCTATGACCTGTCGAAGGATCTGGTGAGCCGCTTTGGCATCGCGAAGACCATGGCTCGACCAGACTACAGCGCGTTGGGCGGTTCGGTGAGCCTGGACGACCTGAACCACACCGGCAGCGGCGGCAACCCCAATCTGGAGCCGATCCGCTCGACCAACGTAGACGCCAGCCTGGAGTGGTACTTCGCCCCCCGTGCGCTTCTGTCGGCCGGTCTGTTCTACATGGACCTGACGAACTATGTGAGCTATGGCACGACGGACGCCGCGTTCGTGAACATCAAGACCGGCGCGTCGGAGATCTACAGGGTCACCTCGCCGATCAACAGCAGCGGTAGCGTGAAGGGCATCGAGCTCGCCTACCAACAACCCGTCGGTGCGGGCTTCGGTTTCATCACGAACTACACCTACGCCGATGGCAAGGAAAGTGGCGGTGGACCGCTGGTGGGTGCGTCGAAGAACACCTACAACGTTTCCGGCTACTTCGAGAACGACTCGTTCAACGCCCGCGTGAACTACAGCTTCCGCTCGAAGTTCTACAACGGCCTGGACCGCAGCACGGCGCAGTACCAGGATGACACCGACAACGTGTCGGCGTCGATCGGCTACAAGGTCAGCGACAACCTGACCATCACGCTGGACGGGATGAACCTGAACAACCCGAAGCTGAAGTACTACGCGAACAACCCGGACCAGCCGACCGCGTTCTACGTGAACGGCCGCCAGTACTACCTCTCGCTGCGCTTGAAGATGTAATTGCAGAGGACGTCGAAGATGGGATCAAGGGTGGGGCACATTGCCCCACCTTTTTTTTTGAGACGGCCCTTCGACGGGCGCGCTACTGCCCGTAGTTCCAATCTTCGACAGAAGAGCCGTACGAAGGGTTCGTGAATTGACGTGGGCACCATAGGAGAAGAGCAGCGATCAACCTCGGCCATCACGCGGTGTTGAATCTGCCTTCGTTGTCTGTCTATCCTGCGGGAATTGTGAACAACGATGAGTCCCATGTCCGAATCAATGACAACGTGATTTCGGTCTATTCGCTGCAACGAGACGGGAGGCCGCAGACGCCACAAAGCGTTTGCCAACGGAGATCGCGTGAGCTAACCTGCGCCGCGATCAAACAGACCGAAATCCCGCAACACAGAGAGGGGCCGACCGAGTCGGCTTGATGAGGAGAACATCATGAATTCAGAGTGGCTTGCTTTCCCGACACGTCGATTCCCAAAATTCCTTTGGTCAATTGCGCTACTGCTCGCGACAACGCTGAGCTTTCCAGTGCGCGCATGGGATGGAAATGCAAGTGGCAAGGTGACGTCCGTCGACGTTACCGGCGGAAGCAACTACGGCTTTCGTGTCGTGCTGGACGGCGGCACGCAGATGTGCACCGGTGGAACCACGTGGGCATTTCTGAACGAGGCTGACAGCAACTACAAGACTTATGTGGCTGCGCTGTTGGTCGCCAAGGTTCAAGGCGTCAACGTGAGGCTCTTCACGACGACTGAAGGGAGCTTCTGCCACATCGGGTACGTCTCGATCGCGCAATAGGCCGCACCAGCAGCGCACGTTCCGGTGGCGCTGCCCTGAAGTACTCCGCCAGCCCGAGGCTCTGTCCGCCTCGTCCAATCTCCAATGCGCCCTTTGGCGCCATCCCCTTCGAGCTGACAACCATGCGTCATCCAACTGTATGCGCGGCCCAGCGGGTACTCACGCGCATGTCGTGTGCTGCCCCCTTGTTCTTCGCCGCCGCGGCGGCGGCGCAGTCGCAAGTGACCGTTTCCAACGGCGGTACCGCCAGCTACGAACACACGATCGCGGTACCGCCGGGCATCGGTGGAATGGCGCCGCAACTCGGGCTGTCGTACTCCAGCGGCAATCGCAGCAACGGAGCGGTGGGCTATGGATGGTCCTTGCAGGGCGTGTCGACACTGACGCGTTGCGCGGCAGTGCGGGCGACCGACGGCGTTCACGTGAGTGTTCTGTTCAACGCCAATGACAAGCTGTGCCTGGATGGTGAACGGCTGATACCGCTGGATGCCTCGGGCAACCCCGTGACAGGCGCAGGCAAGGGTGACGCAGCAGGTTTGGCGGCGGGAAGTTACCGCGAGTACCGCACCGAGCGTGACTCATATGCGCGCATTCGGGCCTACGGATTCGCCGATGGCAGCAATGCAGCTTCGGGCCCGATGTATTTCCGCGTGTGGACCAAGGGCGGGCGGATCATCGACTACGGCAACAACCCGGAGACCTCGGACGTCAACACCAGCGCGACCGTCGGCGCCTATTGGCCCGCTTCGCAGACCAATCACTACGCGCAATCGTGGGCCGTGTCGCGCATCGCAGACATTTTTGGCAATCATGTTGACTTCAAGTATTCGCAACGTGATGTCGTCGCAGGCAGTGTTGGGGCCTACGCACCGGGCCACGAGTGGAACCTGGTCGAGGTTCAATACAGCAACAACAAGGTGGTGTTCAACTACATCGACCGGCTCGGAGGAGCGCCGCAGGATGTTACCGAAAGCTATCGAGGATTCTCCAAGGCGGTCCGTGCGCGCCGGCTGGCCTCGATCACAACCTACACCAATGCCGGCAATACCGGGGCCCTCGGAGTCAACACAGCGGCAGTAGCCGTCACCACCGCTCAACTCGTGTACGACATCGGCCCCGTCACCAAGCGGTCGCGATTGCTTTCGATAAATACCTGTGCCGGCGATGCCAGCAGTACCAGATGTCTGCCCGGGGAGGGCTTCACCTACTCAACAGGAGGTGGTGAGTCCTTCCGCAAGAACACATTTTTCAATCTGGGCTCGCTGCAGCTGTACACCAGCCCGAATTCCCAAATCAATCCAACGGAGCAATTCGGTACGAAGGGCGTCGTGACCGGCGACTTCAACGGCGATGGGCGAACCGACATCCTCAGTTGGTCCAAGAATCCCGCAGATAACAAGCTATGGTGGAGCGCAGGGGACGGATCATTCACGCAGGCAGGAAACTTCAACATCACCAGCGACCTCCTCTTTTCGCAGGACGGCTGTACTCAGGTCATTGCGAAGGACTTTAACGGGGACGGTCTGGTAGATCTTCTCAGGTACTTCAATTCTTCGCGTTACTCGGACATCCCTTCGGCGAGTCAGCCCGGCTGCTTCTCGGCCGGGAATTCCTACCCGTTGACTACGGTGCTGTTCATCAACAAGGGCGATGGCACGTTTGACCGCAAAGCGATCACCGGTGTCGATCTCCTCCACGATCGACAGCCCAATAACTCCGCCGATCCATGGAAGCCCGATCAAGGCGTGGGAACTTGGTGGAGTGAAGGCAGGGAATTCTATTTGCTGGACGTCGATGGTGATGGCCTGCTCGATGCGATCACCACAATGCGGCCGATTCGTCCGGTCGCCAATGCCTGGGATCCCCTGCAGAATCAATGTGCGAATATTGTTTGCACACGAGTATTCAAAGGCAATGGGCAGGGGGCATTCACTGAACTGGCCAGCAACTTGGCTCATATCTCTCTCTACAGCAACAACGCTGCACCTGCACTTGGAGGCAGTGCCCTGGACTTTGACCAAGATGGCCTCCCCGATATCGCGATTCTTGAGCACAGCCAAGGGGGGGTACCGTTGTTCAACTATGTTGCCCGATCTCGCGGCGACGGAAACTTTGACTATCTGTACTTGAGCGACTACCCCTATTTCACGCTGGGGCCGACGTCGATTCCACTCGACTACAACGGTGACGGGCAGTGGGATGTCCTTCGCGCATCCGCTTCCTGCACGACGGGTGCCTGCCCGAATCAACTCACCGTCAAGGACACGGCATCGGCGCTCTACTCTCCTGTCGCCGCTTTCAATCTGACGGTGGGAGGCGATTTGTTTGCCAATCAATATCGATCGAGTGCGGTCGGAATTGACATGAACGGAGATGGCAAGCAAGACATCGTTTGGAGTCTCGACTACTTGCCCACACTGGCGTTGAGCAACGGGGATGGAAGCTTCACGCGGTCGACTCTACTGAACCTTCAGGCCTTGAGGCAAGCTGATGGCATCCTGGGCAGCGTCACCGTTGTCGGTGACTTCACTGGGAGAGGTACTCCTGAGTTTCTGGTTCTGTCGGCTCCTAATGCGCTGTATGTGAAGAGTGATCCGGTGCCACCGGACACGTTGCTCAGCGTGAGCAACATGGGCGTGGTGTCATCGATGACCTACGTGCCCCTCGCGAATTCGCTGCTGGAGGGTGACCGATTGGGGCCGCGGTATGTCGGCGATCGCGGTACGCCCAATGTGGCGGTGCTGCCCAAACAAGACATTACTCCGCCGTTGTACGTAGTCGCCACGTTGCAAACAGACGATGGTGTTGGCGGCACCTTCAAATCCGAGTACAGCTATGGCGGGATGAAGACCGATACCACCGGCCGAGACAACCTGGGGTTCCGCTTGATGCGCCGCCAAACCGTGGCACCGAATGGTGCACCTCGCACCAGCGAAATCCGGATGTTGCAAGACTTTCCGTACATCGGAATGCCTTCGACCAACACTGTCTATCGCAGCGCACTGAACACGAGTTCGGCCAGCAACCTTTTTAGTAGCACCACGACCATCTACTGCGACCAGACTTCCGTGGCAGGAGCGGATTTCGCAGCCATTGCCAATGGTGTGTCCTGTCCGTCTGGCCAAGTCATCAAGCGGCCTTATGCCGCTTGGTCGCGGAGCACAGGCGTCGACCTCAAAGGGATTGGGATGCCGACAGTTACCACGCAGGCCACCGTGAATGCAAATGGCGATCCCATCAATGTGACGGTAACCACCACGTTGACCAATGGGCCCGACGACACCTATACGCAGGTCGCCTCGACCGAGTATTGGCCCGACAACACCGGCTGTGCAGATACGCAAACCTGCACCTGGATTCTGAGCCGTGTCAAAAGGAACGCCGTGCGGGCGGCCTCGCCTTCTGCGATTTTGTCCGCATCGCCCGGCACGTCCGCCAACGCGACTGCCACGGCGGGCAACAGTGCGACCCCAACTCTGACCCCGGCGCTGATCAATCTCATCTTGCAGATACTGCTTGATGACTGATCACGCAGCATCCCGCCCCGCAAGATCCACCGACGAAATGAAGGCGTCACCCGCGAGGTGGCGCGACATCTGCCCAAAGGGAAGCTCCATGACTGGGTACATCCAGATCAAGACATCAACCTTCACACGGCACATCCGGGTGCTGCTGTCGTGGATGGCACTCGTGGCATGCTTGCCGCAGGCCGCGGCGCAGACACGGCCAGACGTGCCAGCCAATCCGTTCGACTACACGCGCACCACGAGCGCGATCTACAACGCGAATGGCACCCTGCAAAGCTCTACCGTTGAACCCGGCATCGGGCCTCTGTGCGCCACGACGAGTTATTTGCGTGATCTGGTGAACGGCAATATCACCGACACGACGGTGGCAAACTGCATCGGTGCCGGTGGCCGCTCCCTGTTCGCACCCCGCACAGCAAAGGCCGACTACGACGGGGGATCCCAGGGCATCACGACCAATGGCTCGTTGACGCCGAACATGACGGTGTATGTGCCCGGAGGGCTCTTCATGAGCACTTCGGAGAACGCGCTGCTCCAGCACGACCAGCGGCTGTACGACCCACGCTTCGGAGTGGCCACTGAGGTGAGGGACATCAACGGGCTGACAGCCAGTGTTGTCGTCGACGACTTCGGTCGCACGATCAAGTCGTCGCTGGCGGACGGAACCAGCATGTTGACCTGGCACTGCATCACAGGTGCCGGACTGAACGCGAGCAGCAACACGGTGATCTCTGGAGTTGGCTGTCCGGCGCCGGCTGCCAACGAGCTGCCCGTGCTGGCCGTGCGCTTCGTGCACAGCGAAGCGCGGGATGCGAGCGGCGCAAAGATGAGTGCCTTCGCTCGCACCTACTACGACAAGCTGGGTCGCGCGATCCGCACGTCGACGGAAAGCTTCGACGGACCCGGTCAACCGGCCGGCCGCAACGGCGCGGTGATCGTTGCCGACACGGTTTACGACGCCAACGGCACGAAGGTGATCGAGACCCAGCCGTACTTCCTGGCGAGTGGCTCGGCGGCGACAGGCGGCAGCGCCAGTGTGGGGGCGGTGCTGACCGTAGTGGATGAGCTGGGTCGCACAGCCGCCGTTTACACCGCCGATCCCAATGCGGGTGCATCGCAAGGGCGGAGTTTCGGCGGCAGCGGCCCGGTGGCCTACGGCAACTACGGCTCCATGCTGGCTTCGACCACCACTTACGCCTACAGCGGGTTGGTCACGACCACCATCAATGACAAGGGCCAAGTGCGTACAGAGGAGAAGAGCGCCCGCGGTGACATCCTGCGAGTGACGGACGCCACCGGTGCCCAGATTTCCTACTTGCCGGATGCCTTCGGCAATGTCGTGAAGACGCTGGACGCATTGCAGAACAGTGTGGTCGCGCTGTATGACTTCAAAGGCCGGAAAGTGGAGATGCGCGACCCGGACAAGGGTGTCATCAGCTACTGCTTCGATCCCCTGGGCCAACTCAAATCGCAGCAGAACTCGAAGATGCGTGGTGGCCATGCGGCCGCAGCCTGTCCCGAAAGCAACGACAGCGGCATCACCGCCACGGCCGTCGTTGGCTGGGCGACGCTGGCCTACGACAAGCTGGGCCGCCTGACACAGCGCATCGAGCCCGAGTTCTCCAGCACCTGGAGCTACGACCGCTACGCCGGCGGCGCGGATTGCAACAAGGGCGTCGGCAAGCTGTGCGAGGTGGTGACAAGCCATGGCATTGACAAGAAGATCGCCTATGACAACCTGGGCCGCGAGCTGAGCAACCGCACTGACGTGAGTGGCGGTCCCAGCTTCGCCAGCGCGGTGAGCTTCGATGCCGCCACCGGCAGGCTGTCGACCAAGACTTTCCCCACCGGGCTGCAGATTGGCTACAACTACAGCATGCGCGGCTTCCTGCAAAGCGTGTCGCTGAAGACCGCGGCCACGGTCGGTCCCTTGCCCAATGCGCAGGGCCAAGTGGCCGCTAGCATGAGCTTGCCGGCCAACACGGTGCTGTGGCAGGCCAATGTGGTGGACGCCCGCGGCAATATCGAGCAGGACCGCCTCGTCAACAACGTCATCGACGTGACCACCTATGAAGCGGCGACCGGCCACGTTCTTGCCGTGATTGCCGGCGTGAATGGCGGCGCCGCCGTGCTGAGCCACCAGTACGTCTGGGACAGCATCAACAACCTGAAGAGCCGCACCGACAACAACGGCGATGGCACGGGCGCGGCGGTGAGCGAGACCTTCGGCTACGACGGGCTGAACCGTCTGACGCAGTACACCGTGGTGGCACCGGCGATTCCGCAGTTGAGCCGCAGTGTGGACCTGAAGTACAACGCGCTGGGCATGTTGTTGAGCAAGAGCGACGTGGGCAACTACGCCTATGGCACGCAAGGCGCCAATGCGCTGCAGCCGCACGCGCTGAAGAGTTTGAACAGTACGACGTACGGAACCGACCTCGACGGCAACGTGACGGGCGCAACCGGCGGCAAGTACACGCAACTCGCATACACCAGCTTCGACAACGTCGACACCGCCACGGGGTCGGGCGGCGCGCAGTACCGTTGGCAATATGACGAGAACCACGCACGTATCCGCGAGACGCGCGTGTCAGGCGGCAACACGCGGGAGCTGTGGTACCTGCACCCGGACAACGTGGGCGGCCTAGGCTTCGAGAGCGAAATCGACAGCAGCCCTGCGACGCAGAGCAACCGGCATTTCATCAGCGCAGGCGGCAAGATCGTGGGCGTGCTGGTATCGACGGGCGCGACGCAAGCGTTGACCGCAGGGCAACTGGCGCCGACGGTGCTGGGCAGCATCGTGCTGAACAAGGTCGAGTACTGGCACAAGGATCACCTGGGCAGCCTGAGTGCGACGACCGACCACTTGGGCAACGTGACGCAGCGATACGCCTACGACCCGTTCGGCAAGCGGCGATTCACGAACGGACGCTACGACGAGTTCGGGAGCGTGGTGGTGGACTGGAACCCTGCACTGAACGCGGGCACGGCACGCGGGTTCACTGGACACGAAGGGTTGGACGACATCGGGTTGGTGAACATGAACGGCCGCCTGTACGACGCGACGGCGGGGCTGTTCATCCAGGCGGACCCGCACGTGACGAACCCGCTGAACCTCCAGAACTACAACCGCTATGGGTATGTGCTGAACAACCCGCTGAACTCGACGGATCCGAGCGGGTTCGATCCGTCGAGCTTCAGAGGCAACGCGGGCGCCGGCAGTGGTGGACTGTGGGACGACTTCCTGAGGTGGCTACGCGGTGGGGATGGGGGCGATCCCGGCAAGGCGGCGGGCACGGGGAAATCTGACGGCAGTGGGGCAGATGGAAATTCCTCGGGCGAAGCCGGGCAGGATGGCGGCAAGCCCGGCGGCGATGACAAGCCATCGCACAAACCGCCGAAGATCCAGTGTCCGCGCGGGTCGTGGTGCGCGGTGATCTCGGTGAGCGACGAGGCGATTGCCCATGCACAAGAGAACCGGCAGGCGCGTATGTCTGCGGCGGCATCGGAGCTCGATGGAAATAATGGCAATGATTCAGTTTGGGGGGGGCTGGTTGCGCGGTGGAATGCGTCGCTAGAGGAAAACCAAAAAAAATATGATAAATATATTGCTGAGGGAGGTGACCCTGCGGCATTGGATACCCTGCCTCAAGACATACTCCCCACTGGCGCAGGTATGGCACTCGCGCGCGGCTTACTGGGGCGACTGTCAGCAAAAGCGGTCGTCCGGGATACCGCGGAGGTGGCAAATCTGACCAAGACACTGGCGCAAGTGTTGCGTCAGAAGTCTGGTTTCGCGGACGGAGGCAAGGCGATCATTCTTGACGTTAATCTTGAAGCCAAGGGCATGGTTGAAGCCCTTAGGGCTCAGGGATACAACATTCGCTCGGTGCATGAGATATTTGGAAGTGGAAAAATCGCCGACCAAAAAATCCTCGAACTTGCAAGAACTATCGATGCGCGAGTTTTGACAAGAGATGTAGGTCGGCAGCTTGATGGTGGTTTCTTTGAGCGTGCAATTCATGTTGATGATCGAATTCGCTCGGCTGAAGGTGTTGGAAGAATTCTGTTGGAGGCCTTTAAATGAGTGATCTCTCTAAATCTCCTGGGCACTTTGATGAGACCCATGAAAGATGGCTTGGGGAAACCAATCGAGACCTGTCGGAGGCAGAAAAGCCCGATGAATGGGTCTGGAATCAATGCGAAAGCTGTCAATATTGGATACCTCTTTCTGGGGTATTCAGCACAGACTGGGGGGCCTGCTCAAACAGCAAATCTGCGTCTGATGGGGTGGTCAGGTTTGCCCATGATGGGTGTGATCAATTTAGTCAAAAGTGAAATTGACCGATCGAGCTGGATAAGAGCTCTCCACTCGGTAGTCACCCGTAGCCACTTACACCCCGCCACAACCCCGCACCGTTGTTTCGGGTTTCCCTCTATCTCCAAGCGCACGATCTGCACTAAATTCCCAGCTTGGAACCGGTTCCAAGTGGTCTGAAGAGCAACTACAGCCGTCAAATTCCGCCGCACGCATCCACACCGTGCCGGTTCCTCATGCGGCGGGCGCAGCCTCTGCGCCCGTGAATTCCGCCGGCCCTTCGCGGCCGGCCTTTGACGGAGATCGACATGTTGATTTCAACAGGGATGCACCACGTCCCCCGCCCGCGCGCGACCCGCGCCGGAGCGTGGGTGACGCTCTTCTTGTGGGCCTGCGCCGCGCTGCTCGCGGCCATCGCCCTTCCGGCCCGCGCGGCCGACTACACCCAGGGCGTCGCCGTCTCGGGCAGCACCGCGACCATCTGGTTCAAATCCAGCGTCGCGACGACCTGGGTCGACACCCACTACACCGTCAACGGTGGCGGCCAGCAGAACGTGCGCATGACCTTCTCCAGCGCCAACGCGCGCTGGGAGCAGGCCGTGGGCAACGCCGCACAGGGCACCGTGCTCGGCTACTCGTTCACCTACAACAACGGCAACCCGGCCTATGACACGCCGGCGTTCAGCTACACCGTGGGCGGCACGACCCCGCCGGTCGACCCGGTTCCCACCGGCATCGCCTGCTTCTACGAGAACGCGAACTACGCCGGCGCGGTGACCTGCGCCGATGCCGACAGCAGCTGGGTCGGCGGCACGTGGAACGACCGCTTCACGTCGGTGAAGGTGCGCGCCGGCTACAAGGTGCAGCTCTTCAACGACATCAACTACGGTGGCGGCTCGGTCACGCTGACCGGCGACACGCCGAACCTCGGCACGGTCGGCTTCAACGACCTGGCCTCGTCGTTCAAGATCACGACCAACGGCACGACGCTGCCGACCTCGGACACGCCGGACTTCGGGCCGAACGTCTCGATCTTCGAGCCGTCGACGCCGATCGACACCATCCGCACCAAGGTCAACAGCGCCTTCGACTCGATGAACAAGAGCTCGACCGCGCAGTTCGGCGGCCAGCGCTTCACCTTCCTGTTCAAGCCGGGCACCTACAACGACCTGTGGATCAACCTTGGCTTCTACACGACGGTGGCCGGCCTCGGCCAGAACCCGGACGACGTGCGCTTCCAGAACGGCGCGCTCAACGTCGACAGCGGCTGGAACCTCGGCGACGAGAAGAACGCGACGCAGAACTTCTGGCGCTCCGCCGAGAACCTGTCGATCGTGCCGAACGGCGGCACCAACCGCTGGGCCCTCTCGCAGGCCGCACCGATGCGCCGCATCCACGTGCTGGGCAACATGACGCTGGGCCCGTCCAACATGGACGGCGGCCAGGGCTATGCCAGCGGCGGCTACATCGCCGACAGCAAGATCGACGGCCAGATCAGCTCCGGCTCGCAGCAGCAGTGGTACACGCGTGACAGCAACCTCGGCAGCTGGACCGGCGGCGTCTGGAACATGGTGTTCTCCGGCGTGCCGGGCGGCCCGGCCGCGACCACCTTCCCGCAGCCGGTCTACACGGTGCTGCCGACCACGCCGTTCTCGCGCGACAAGCCCTACCTGTACATCGACAGCGCCGGCAAGTACCGCGTGTTCGTGCCGTCGCTGCGCACCAATGCGTCCGGCGCGAGCTGGGCCAACGGCGCGACCGCGGGCACGTCGATCCCGATGAGCCAGTTCTACGTGGCCAAGCCGGGCGACAGCGCCGCGACGCTGAACCAGGCGCTGACACAGGGCCTGAACCTGTTCTTCACGCCGGGCACCTACCAGCTGAACGACACGATCCGCATCACGCGGGCCAACACCGTCGTGCTGGGCCTGGGCTTCCCGGCCCTGGTGCCGACCGGTGGCGTCGTGCCGATGAGCGTGGCCGACGTCGACGGCGTCAAGGTCGCCGGCCTGCTGTTCGATGCCGGCACCGTGAACAGCCAATCGCTGCTGACGGTCGGCCCGACGGGTGCTGCGAACAACCACGCGGCCAACCCGATCAGCATCCACGACATCTTCTTCCGCATCGGCGGCGCGGTGTCGGGCAAGGCGACCAACAGCCTGATCGTGAACAGCCACAACACGATCGTCGACCACATCTGGGCCTGGCGCGCCGACCACGGCATCGCCGCGACCGGCTGGGGCATCAACACCGCCGACACCGGCGTGGTCGTGAACGGCAACGACGTGCTGGCCACCGGCCTGTTCGTCGAGCACTACCAGAAGTACGAAGTGATCTGGAACGGCCAGAACGGCAAGACGATCTTCTTCCAGAACGAGTTCCCGTACGACCCGCCGAGCCAGGCCACCTGGCGCAGCGACGCACTGGGCTATGCCGCGTACAAGGTGGCCGACTCGGTGACGACGCACGAGCTGTGGGGCGGCGGTGCGTACTGCTTCTTCAACATCAACCCGCAGATCCACGCCGGTCGCGGCTTCGAGGTTCCGGCCACGCCGGGCGTCAAGCTGCACAGCGTGATGACGGTCTCGCTGGGCGGCGTGGGCGTGATCGACCACGTGGTCAACAACACCGGCGGCCCGGCACAAGGCGTGTCGACGATCCCGGTGAACGTGATCAACTTCCCCTGATCGACTTCACTCGATGAAGGCCCGCCGCTGCAGAGCGGCGGGCTTTTTTCTTGGTGCCGACGGACAGCGCCTGCAGCTGCGCGTCGATCAAGGCCTGGCCCTCGTCTTCGAGGAACTGCCTGAAGGCCGCGCTGACCCGCGGCAGGCGGCGTGTCGCGAGGTGCATCACGTACCAGTCGCGCTGCAGCGGGTTGCCGGCCATCGGCAGCAGGTCCAGCAGGCCGGCCTCGAACTCCAGCGCGCAGGTGTGCAGCGACAGGAAGGCCACGCCGAGGCCGGCCGCGCACATGTGCTTGATGGCCTCGTTGCTCGACAGCTCGGAGCCGATGCGCAGCGGCACGCCGGCCTCCTTGTAGAGCCGCTCCAGCGTCGTGCGCGTGCCGGAGCCGCGCTCGCGCGCCAGCAGGTTGGCGTCGACCAGGTCGGCCAGGGTCGGCCGGCGCCTGGCCATCAGCGGATGCTTCGGCGACGCGATGAAGGCCATCGGGTGCCGGGCGAACGCCACGGCGCTGGTCTTCAGCTCGGCGGGGGGCCGGCCCATGATCGCGAGGTCGACCTCCTGCCCCGCCAGCATGCGCACGATCTCGTCGCGGTTGCCGACCTGCAGCTTCATCTTCACGTCCGGGTGCTGCCCGGCAAAAGTCACCAGCAGGGGAGGCAGCAGGTACTCCGCGGTGGTGACCGCGCCGACGCGCAGCGTGCCCGAGAACAGGCCCTGCTGCGCCGCCATCTCGTCGCCGGCCTCGCGCCACAGGTCGAGGATGCGCGCCGCGTAGCCGGCCATCAGCTCGCCCGCCGCCGTCAGGCGCACGCCGCGGCCGGCCTTCTCGAGCAGCGGTGCGCCGGCGGTCTCTTCGAGCAGCTTCAGCTGGATCGACACCGCCGGCTGCGTCAGGTGCATCTCGCTCGCGGCACGCGACACGCTGCCCAGGCGCGACACGGCATGAAAAGCGGCGAGTTGGCGGAAGGTGGCGTTCTTGAGCATCAGTGGAAGCTTATGGGTCGACGAAAAGAATTCACTTTTCTGAATGCGTTGCGGTTCCTACAGTCGGTCCATCAGCAAGGAGAGTGCCCATGGGCCACATGAAAGATGCCACGCAGATCACCGACGCGAAGAAGCGCTATTCGGCCGGTGTCCTGAAGTACGCCCAGATGGGCTACTGGAACGCCGACTATGTGCCGAAGGCGACCGACATCCTCGCGCTGTTCCGCATCACGCCGCAAGACGGGGTCGACCCGATCGAGGCCGCCGCCGCGGTGGCCGGCGAGTCGAGCACCGCCACCTGGACGGTGGTCTGGACCGATCGTCTCACCGCCTGCGACATGTACCGCGCGAAGGCCTACCGGGTCGAGCCGGTGCCGAACAACCCCGGCCAGTACTTCTGCCACGTGGCCTACGACCTGAGCCTGTTCGAGGAGGGCTCGATCACCAACGTCGCCGCGTCGATCATCGGCAACGTGTTCAGCTTCAAGCCGCTGAAGGCCGCGCGGCTCGAGGACATGCAGTTCCCGGTCGCCTACGTGAAGACCTTCGCCGGCCCGCCGACCGGCATCGTGGTCGAGCGCGAGCGGCTCGACAAGTTCGGCCGGCCGCTGCTCGGCGCCACCACCAAGCCCAAGCTCGGCCTGTCCGGCCGCAACTACGGCCGCGTGGTCTACGAAGGCCTGCGCGGCGGGCTCGACTTCATGAAGGACGACGAGAACATCAACTCGCAGCCCTTCATGCACTGGCGCGACCGTTTCCTGTTCGTGATGGACGCCGTCAACAAGGCGAGCGCCGCCACCGGCGAGGTCAAGGGCAGCTACCTGAACGTGACCGCCGGCACGATGGAGGAGATGTACCGCCGTGCCGAGTTCGCGAAGTCGCTCGGCTCGGTGATCGTGATGATCGACCTGGTGGTGGGCTACACCGCGATCCAGTCGATGAGCCACTGGTGCCGGCAGAACGACATGATCCTGCACCTGCACCGCGCGGGCCACGGCACCTACACCCGCCAGAAGAACCACGGCGTCAGCTTCCGCGTGATCGCGAAGTGGATGCGGCTGGCGGGCGTCGACCACATCCACGCCGGCACCGCGGTCGGCAAGCTCGAAGGCGATCCGATGACGGTGCAGGGCTACTACAACGTGTGCCGCGACACGCACACCGTGGTCGACCTGCCGCGCGGCATCTTCTTCGCGCAGGACTGGGGCGCGCTGAAGAAGGTGATGCCGGTCGCTTCCGGCGGCATCCACGCCGGCCAGATGCACCAGCTGCTCGACCTGTTCGGCGACGACGTGGTGCTGCAGTTCGGCGGCGGCACCATCGGCCACCCGCAGGGCATCCAGGCCGGCGCCACCGCCAACCGCGTCGCGCTCGAGGCGATGGTGCTGGCACGCAACGAGGGCCGCGACATCGCGAACGAAGGGCCGGCCATCCTGGCCGAGGCAGCCCGCTGGTGCGGCCCGCTGCGCGCCGCGCTCGACACCTGGGGCGAGGTCAGCTTCAACTACACGCCGACCGACAGCTCCGACTACGTCCCGACCCTCGCGGTCGCCTAGCCGCTCCCCCCTCCGGAGACCCGCATGCGAATCACCCAAGGCACCTTCTCGTTCCTGCCCGACCTGAGCGACGCGCAGATCACCGCCCAGGTCGAGCACGCGCTGCGCCAGGGCTGGGCGATCGGCATCGAGTACACCGACGACCCGCACCCGCGCAACACCTTCTGGGAGATGTTCGGCAACCCGATGTTCGACGTGTCGGACGCGGCCGGCGTGATGCTGGAGCTGCGGCAGTGCCGCAAGACCTTCCCGGACCACTACATCCGCCTGGCCGCGTTCGACTCGACGCACGGCACCGAATCGGTGGTGCTGTCCTTCATCGTCAACCGGCCGAAGCACGAGCCGGGCTTCCGGTTGATCCGCACCGAAGAGGCGGGACGAAGCTTGCGTTACAGCATCGAAAGCTACGCCGTGCAGCGCTCGCCGGAAGGCGAACGGTACGGACTGCGCCAGGAGTGACCACCGCATGAACGAGGACCGCGACAGTCTGTGCCAGCCGCCCGGCGAGATGCCGGAGGCGTCGGCGGCGCGCGCGATGCTCGACCAGCTCGACGCCGAGCTGATCGGCCTCGCGCCGGTCAAGGGCCGCATCCGCGACATCGCCGCGCTGCTGCTGATCGACAAGCTGCGCGCCGCGCAGGGGCTGCAGTCGCAGCCGCCGTCGCTGCACATGTGCTTCACCGGCAACCCCGGAACCGGCAAGACCACCGTCGCGCTGCGCATGGCCGAGGTGCTGAAGCAACTGGGCTATGTGCGCAAGGGCCACCTGGTGGCGGTGACGCGCGACGACCTGGTCGGCCAGTTCATCGGCCACACCGCGCCGAAGACGCGCGAGGTGCTGAAGAAGGCGATGGGCGGCGTGCTGTTCATCGACGAGGCCTACTACCTCTACAAGCCGGAGAACGAGCGCGACTACGGGCAGGAGGCGATCGAGATCCTGCTGCAGGTGATGGAGAACCAGCGCGACGACCTGGTGGTGATCCTCGCGGGCTACCGCGACCGCATGGACAGCTTCTTCGGGAGCAACCCCGGCATGGCCTCGCGCATCGCGCACCACATCGATTTCCCCGACTACAGCGAGGCCGAGCTGATGCTGATCGCGCGGCTGATGCTGACGCGGCTGAACTACCGCTTCGACGACGGCGCGGAGCCGGCCTTCGCGCGCTACCTGAGCCTGCGCCGGCAGCAGCCGCATTTCGCGAATGCGCGCTCGATCCGCAACGCGCTCGACCGCATCCGGCTGCGCCATGCGACGCGGCTGTTCACGGCCGACCTTCGCCTGACGCGCGAGCAGCTGTGCACGCTGCAGGCCGAGGACGTGCTCGCGAGCCGCGTGTTTTCCGGCACTGGACAAGGAGCATCGCCATGAGCGTGGAAGCCCTGATCTTCGACGTCGACGGCACGCTGGCCGACACCGAGGAAGCGCACCGCATCGCGTTCAACAGCGCCTTCGAACAGCACCGCCTGGGCTGGACCTGGACGCGCACCGACTACCGGCAGCTGCTCGAGGTGCCCGGCGGCAAGGAGCGCATCGCGTCGTACATCGCGTTGCTGCCGCTGGGCGCGGCCGAGCGCCAGCGCCTGCTGGCCCTGGTGCCGCAACTGCATGCCGACAAGACGCGCTTCTACGGCGAGGTGGTGAACGACGGCGGCGTGCCGCTGCGCGACGGCGTCGAGCGCCTGCTGAACGAGGCGCTGGAGCAGGGCTGCCACCTGGCCATCGCCAGCACCACCACCGCCGCCAACATCCATGCGCTGCTCAACGCGACGCTCGGCCCGCGCGGGCTCGACATGTTCGCGGTGATCGCCTGCGGCGACCAGGTGCGCGCGAAGAAGCCCGCGCCCGACATCTACCGGCTCGCGCTCGACACGCTGGGCCTGCCGCCCGAGCAGGCGCTCGCCGTCGAGGATTCGGCGCACGGGCTGCGTGCCGCCACGGCCGCCGGCCTGTGGACGCTGGTCACGCCGACCTTCTGGACGCAGGACGGCGATTTCCGCGCGGCCGGCCTGCTGCTGCCGGACCTGGGCGAGCTCGGCTTCGACGAGCTGGTCCGCATCGCCCGCCCGGCCCGGCCGGTGTCGCCGGTGCAGGCGCTCTACCGCGAGACCACCCGATGAACCCCGCCATCCGCATCGCCCCCAGCCTGTTGTCGGCCGATTTCGCGCGCCTCGGCGAGGAGGTGAGGGCGGTCATCGACGCCGGCGCCGACCTGATCCACGTCGACGTGATGGACAACCACTACGTGCCGAACCTGACGATCGGGCCGATGGTGTGCCAGGCGATCGCGCCGCACTGCCGGCGCGGCGGCCAGCCGGTGCCGATCGACGTGCACCTGATGGTCAAGCCGGTCGACGCGCTGATCCCGATGTTCGCGCAGGCCGGCGCGTCGATCATCTCGTTCCACCCGCAGGCGAGCGAGCACGTCGACCGCACGATCCAGCTGATCAAGTCGCTGGGCGTGAAGGCCGGGCTGGCGCTGAACCCGGCGACGCCGCTGAACCTGCTGGACCACGTGCTCGACCAGCTCGACCTGGTGCTGCTGATGAGCGTCAACCCGGGCTTCGGCGGCCAGGCCTTCATCGAGGGCGTGCTGCCGAAGATCGAAGCTGCGCGCCGCCGCATCCAGGCGAGCGGGCGCGACATCTGGCTCGAGGTCGACGGCGGCATCAACGCGAAGAACATCGCGCGCGTGGTGGCCGCCGGCGCCGACACGCTGGTCGCCGGCTCGGCGGTGTTCAGCGGCGGCAACTACCCGAAGGCCATCGCCGCGTTGTGCGTCAACGCGCAGCGGCGCGATCTTGCCGAGAGCCCGTGATGACGGTCGCCGCACTCTGCTTCGATCTCGATGGCACGCTGGTCGACAGCGCCGCCGGTGTCGCGCTCGCGCTCAACACCGCGCTGGCCGAGGACGGCTTGCCGCCCTTCGAGCTGGCGACGGTGCGCGGCTGGATCGGCGACGGCCCTGACGCCTTGATCGTGCGGGCGCTCGACGCCAGCGGGCTGCACGAGCTGCCGGCGCTCGCGGCCCGCATGCGCCTGCGCTTCGATGCCGCCACGCTGGCCACGCCGTCGGCGCAGGGCCAGGCCTATCCGGGCATCGCCGCGCTGCTGGCACGGCTGGCCGGGCGCTACCCGATGGCGGTGGTGACGAACAAGCCGACGCCGCTGGCGCGCGCGGTGCTGGACGCCGCCGGGCTGCTGGAGCATTTTGCGCAGGTGCATGGCGCCGACACGGCGGCGCAGCGCAAGCCCTCGCCGCTGCTGATCCAGCAGGCGGCGCGCCGCTTCGGCATCGCGGCCGCCAGCGTGCTGATGGTCGGCGACGGCCCGGCCGACCTGGCGTCGGCCAGTGCCGCCGGCAGCCCCGCCGCGTGGGCCGGCTGGGGTTACGGCCCCGCCCCGGTCGCGCTCGCCGGCGTGTGGCGCCTGGACGCGCCCGCCGACCTGCTCGCCCGCCTGCCCGTGCGCACACCGATCCACCAGTAAACCAGGAGACACGCCATGCTCACCGGAGGACGATCGACCCTGACCCAGTTCCTGATCGAGGAACGCCGCCACCACCCCGAGGCCACCGGCGACCTGAACGCGCTGATCACCGACGTGTCGCTCGCCTGCAAGACCATCGCGCGCAAGGTCGCGTATGGCGCGCTGGACGGTGCGCTCGGCAGCGCCGGCACCGGCAACGTGCAGGGCGAGGAGCAGAAGACGCTCGACGTGCTCGGCAACGCGCTGTTCCTGCGCGCCACCGAGTGGGGCGGTCACACGGCCGGCATGGTGTCCGAGGAGCTGGAGGCGCCGTACACGCTGCCGCCGGAGCACCCGCGCGGCAAGTACCTGCTGCTGTTCGACCCGCTCGACGGTTCGTCGAACATCGACGTCAACGTCTCGGTCGGCAGCATCTTCTCGGTGCTGCGCGCCGTCTCGCCGGGGCAGGATCCGCAGCCGCAGGATTTCCTGCAGCCGGGCACGCAGCAGGTCTGCGCCGGCTACGCGATCTACGGGCCGTCGACCATGCTGGTGCTGACGCTGGGCCGCGGCACGCATGCGTTCACGCTCGACCCGCTGCTCGGCGAATGGGTGCTGAGCCACCCCGAGCTGCGCATCCCCGAGAAGACCTGCGAGTTCGCGATCAACGCGTCGAACAGCCGCTTCTGGGAGCCTGCCGTCAAGCGCTACGTCGACGAATGCCTGGCCGGCCAGACCGGCACGCGCGGCGCCGACTTCAACATGCGCTGGATCGCGTCGCTGGTGGCCGAGACGCACCGCATCCTGATGCGCGGCGGCGTGTTCCTGTACCCGCGCGACAGCAAGGATCCGGCGCGCGCCGGCCGGCTGCGGCTGCTGTACGAGGCGAACCCGATCTCGTTCCTGATCGAGCAGGCCGGTGGCGGCGCGAGCACCGGGCGTTCGCGGCTGATGGAGGTACAGCCGGAAGCGCTGCACCAGCGCATCGGCTTCGTGTTCGGTTCGCGCCACGAGGTGGCGCGCATCGAAACCTACCACCGCGACGAACCGGCCGCCAACTACGACTCGCCGCTGTTCGGCAAGCGCGGCCTGTTCGCGGTCACCGCCTGAAGGACGCGCCATGTCGGCCAGGCACCCCATCATCGCGATCACCGGCTCGTCCGGCGCCGGCACCACCTCGGTCACGAAGACCTTCGAGAACATCTTCCGCCGCGAGGGCGTGGCGGCCGCCATCGTCGAGGGCGACAGCTTCCACCGCTACGACCGCGAGGCGATGAAGGCGGCGATGGCCGAGGCCGAGCAGCACCACCAACCGCACTTCAGCCACTTCGGCGACGACGCGAACCTGTTCGCCGAGCTGCAGGAGCTGTTTCGCAGCTATGCCGAGACCGGCAGCGGGCAGAGCCGCAAGTACCTGCACAACGAGGACGAGGCCGCACCGTACCAGCAGGCACCCGGCACCTTCACCGCGTGGGAGCCGCTGCCGCCGAGCAGCCTGCTGTTCTACGAGGGCCTGCATGGCGGCGTGACGACCGACAAGGTCGACGTGGCGCGCTTCGCCGACCTGCTGATCGGCGTGGTGCCGGTGATCAACCTGGAGTGGATCCAGAAGATCCACCGCGACCGCAGCACGCGCGGCTACTCGACCGAGGCGGTGACCGGCGTGATCCTGCGCCGCATGCACGAGTACGTGGAATACATCTGCCCGCAGTTCACGCGTACCCACATCAACTTCCAGCGCGTGCCGGTGGTCGACACGTCGGACCCGTTCATCGCGCGCACCATCCCGACGGCGGACGAGAGCCTGGTGGTGATCCGTTTCGCGAACCCGCGCGGCATCGATTTTCCGTACCTGCTGTCGATGCTGCACGACTCGTTCATGTCGCGCGCCAACACGCTGGTGGTGCCGGGCGGGAAGATGGAACTCGCGATGCAGCTGATCTTCACGCCGATGATCATGCGGCTGGTGGCGCAGCAGAAGAACCTGCTGGCAGCGTGAATACCCCCCATTTGCCCCGAGCCCAAGAGGTCCTCGAAGGGACCGGCAGTCGAAAAGAAACCCCGTTCGCCCTGAGCCTATCGAAGGCCTTGCGCGCGCTGGGTACAACCCTTCGACGGACGGGCCTTCGACAGGCTCAGTCCCTGCTCAGGGCGAACGGAAGTGTGCTGTTTCTTGAGAGCCTCCCGAAGGGCCTGCTCGCATCGAACCAGGGCTTCGACAAGCTCAGCCCGAACGGGAATCTCCGTTTACGATCCCCCCGCCATGCTCTACACCGAAACCGCACCGTACGGCGTGCACGCGCTGCGCGTGTCGGGCGGCCACGTGCTGCATGTCGAGGAAAGCGGCCACCCGCAAGGCATCGCGGTGGTGGTGCTGCATGGCGGCCCGGGCTCCGGCAGCTCACCACTGCTGCGCCGCTTCTTCGATCCGGGCCGCTTCCGCATCGTCAGCCCCGACCAGCGCGGCGCCGGCCGGAGCCGGCCGCGCGGCAGCATCGTCGACAACACCACCGTCCACCTGATCGCCGATCTGGAAACGGTGCGCGAAACGCTCGGCATCGACCGCTGGCTGGTGGTCGGCGGGTCGTGGGGCGCCACGCTTGCGCTCGCGTATGCGATGGAGCATCCCGGCGCCGTGACGGGGCTGTTGCTGCGCGCCACCTTCCTTGCGCGCGAGCAGGACATCGACGGATTCTTTCAAGCAGGCGATGGCGAGCATGCCGAGGCGTGGACGCAATTCGCTGCCATCGCACCAGCCGACCAGCGGCACGCGCTGCTGCCCTTCCTCGCACGCGGCCTGGCCGCCGATGCCGACACGGCGCGCCGCATGGCGCTGGCCTGGTGGCGCTGGGAAAGCACGCTGGCCACCGGCACCGTGGCCCAGCCGGAACCCGCGGGTGCGTCGCTCGACGCGCAGGTCGACCGCTACCGCGTGCAAAGCCACTACCTGCTGCACCGCTGCTGGCTCGACGCACCACCGCTGCTCGACCGCTGCGATCGCCTGCCCGCCGTGCCGACGCTGCTGCTGCACGGCACCGAAGACCGCATCTGCCGGCCCGAGGGCGCGGTCGCGCTGCACCAGCGCCTGCCACACAGCCGCTTGCGCCTCATCGACGGTGCCGGCCACGACCCGACCCATCCAGCGATGGTGCGGGCCATGGTCGAAACCCTGGACGCCTGGGCGTCATGAGCCTTCGACTCAAGATTCACCTGATCGTCGGCCTGCTGACGCTGCTGTTCCTGGTCGTGATGCTCGGCCTGCAGCTGCGCAGCATGCGCGAATCGGTCAACGAGGAGGTGGTGGCCGCCAACCGCGTCGCGTCGCAGTTCCTGAACCGCACGGTGTGGCGCTATGCGGCCCAGGGCACGCCGGCGGTGCTCGGCTTCCTGCAGGGCATGGGGCGGGTGCGTTCCAACGACATCACGCTGCTCGACAAGCAGGGCACCGTGCTCTACACCTCGCCCAGCTCGCCCTACAAGCCCGGCCGCGATGCGCCCGACTGGTTCGATGCGCTGGTTGCGCCGCCGCCGGCCCTGCAATCGCTCGACCTGCCCGACGGCAAGCTGACGGTGCAGGCGAACGCCTCGCGCGCGGTGCTCGACGCCTGGGACGAGGCCATCGTGCTGGTGTTCGGCGCCGTCGTCACGCTGGTGGTGCTCAACCTGCTCGTGTACGCACTCGTCGGCCACACGGTGCGGCCGTTCGGCCGCATCGTCGACGCGCTGAACCAGCTCGAAGCCGGCCGCTTCGATGTCGTGCTGCCGCCGCTGCCCGGTGCCGAGGCCGGCACCATCGGCAAGGCCTTCAACCGCATGGTCGGCATGCTGCAGGGACACATCGAGACCGAGCGCCGCGCGGTGCGTGCCGAGCTGCAGCTGTCCGAAAGCCGCGAACTCACACGCTGGGTCGACCACCAGATCGAGCAGGAGCGCCACCTGATCGCACGCGAGCTGCACGACGAGCTGGGCCAGTCGGTGACGGCGATGCGCAGCATGGCGCTGTCGATCGCGCAGCGCATGCGCACGCTCGACCCGCAGGCCGAGCAGGCGGCGCGCCTGATCGCCGAAGAAGCCTCGCGCCTGTACGACGCGATGCACGGCATCATCCCGCGCCTCACGCCGCTGGTGCTCGACACCTTCGGCCTCGCCGAAGCGCTGGCCGACCTGGCCGAGCGCACCCGCCGCAGCCACCCCGGCGCGCAGATCGCGCTGCAGGCCGACATGGCCGGCGTGCTGCTCGGCAGCGAAGCGGCGCTCGCGCTGTACCGCGCCGCACAGGAGGGGCTCACGAATGCCTTGCGTCACGGCCGGGCGCAGCGGGTCGATGTGCGCCTGCAGGCGACGGCCGACGGCATCGTGCTCGAACTGGTCGACGATGGCGTCGGGCTGGCCACCGACTGGGCCGACAAGAAGGGCCACCATGGCCTGCGCTGGCTGGCCGAGCGCGTGCAAGGACTGGGCGGCAGCTTCGAGCTGCTGCCCCATTCACCCCAGGGCGTGCGGCTGGCCGTGCGCCTGCCGATGCCCGCTCCCCGAACCGAGGTAGCCCCCGAATGATCCGCGTGATGCTCGTCGACGACCACGCGCTGGTGCGCATGGGGTTCCGCATGCTGCTGGCCGATGCAGGCATCGAGGTGGTGGCCGAGGCCGACACCGGCGAACAGGCCTGTGCCGACTACCCGAAGCTCAAGCCCGACGTGGTGGTGATGGACCTGTCGATGCCCGGCATGGGCGGGCTCGAGGCGGTGCGGCGCCTGCTGGCGCAGGACCCCAAGGCCCGCGTGCTGGTGCTGTCGGCGCATGAGGACACCGCCCACCCTCGGCGGGTGATGCAGGCCGGCGCGCTCGGCTACCTGACCAAGCGCGGCGCGCCGGAGGCGCTGATCGCCGCCGTCACTGCCGTGGCCGGGCATCGCCCCTACGTGGACGCGCAAACCGCCCAGGTGCTGGCGCTGGCCCAGATGAAGGGCGACACCAACCCGGCCGAAACGCTCAGCGAGCGCGAGTTCTCGGTCTTCATCCAGCTGGCGCGCGGCTTGGGCGTGGCGCAGATCGCGGCCAACCTGAACCTGTCGCCCAGCACGGTCGGCACGCACCTGTACCACGTGAAGCAGAAGCTGGGCGCGAGCAACCAGTCGGAGTTGACGCTGGTGGCGCTGCACTGGGGCTTGATCCAGGCTTGAGGCAAGACGAATGGCACCGCGTTTGCCCGTGCATTCCGGCACGGCGCCCCCCGGTTCGCGGGCGACATCCGGGTAAACCCTTGAATCAGGCCCGGTTCTTGCGCCGTAATCCTGACAAGGGTCTGCGCAGGAGCGACACGGCATGCGGTGGTGGATGTTGATCGGAGTGGCACTGGCGGCGAGCAGCGCGCGTGGCGAAGACATCACGCAGGTGCTGGAGCGCTCGCAGAACGTGCGCCTGGAGCGGCTCTCGCCGGCGCCGGTCGAGAGCGAACGCGCGCAAAAGGTGCGCGACAGCTTCGACAGGCTGGTGCACACGCTGGGGCTGGAGGGCGCCGCCGAGCTGCGCGTGGTGCGTGGCGACACCGTGGCCGAGACGCTGCGAGGCCGCGTGGTGATCGCCAACGAGGGCATGGGCGACTGGCCCGAAGAGGGGCGCTTGTTCGTGCTGGCGCACGAGTTGGGTCACGTCGCGCTGGCGCACTGGTCGCAAATGGGCGTGATGTACCAGAAATGGGTGCCCGGCAGCGTCACCGCCGACCAGACCGACCCGGTCGCCGGGCGCTTGGGGCGCGAGGCCTCGGCGCTGGCCTACCAGCAGGAGTACGAGGCCGACGCGTTTGCGCTGCGCACGCTGGAGGGCCTGGGCGTGCAGCGCGACGCGGTGTTCTCGGCCTTGATGCGCCTGGGCGCTAGCAAGGACACCGCGACCCACCCCGGCACGCACCGGCGCCTGGCGGCACTGCGCGCTACGCAGTCACCCTGAAGGAGCTCATCGCCTCGGTGAGCCGCTCCGACTGGCCCTTCAGCGACTGCGCCGACGCCGCCAGCTCCTCCACCAGCGCCGCGTTCTGCTGCGTCATCGTGTCGAGCTTCGACACCGCCTGCTGCATGCGGCCGATGTCGCTGCCCTGCGATTCGCCCGCCTGCGCGATGCCGGCGATCAGGCTCGCCACCTGGCCCACGCTGTCGACGATCTCGCGCATCGTGCGGCCCGCATCGGCGACCAGCTTCGATCCGGCGGTCACCTTCGCGCTCGAGTCGCCGATCAGCGCCTTGATCTCGCGCGCCGCGGTCGAGCTGCGCTGCGCCAGGCTGCGCACCTCTTCGGCCACCACCGCGAAGCCCCGGCCCTGCTCGCCGGCGCGCGCCGCCTCGACGGCCGCGTTCAGCGCCAGGATGTTGGTCTGGTAGGCGATGCTGTCGATCACGCCGATGATCTCGGCGATCTTGCCGGCGCTGGTGTTGATCTCGTCCATGCGCACGATCACGTCCTGCATGGTCTGCGCGCCGCGCGCCGCGATCTCGCTGGAGCCGGTGACCACGCTGCGCGCGTCGCGCGTGCTGTTCGAATTGCTGCTCACCGTGGAGGCCAGCTGCGCCATCGAGCTGACGGTCTGCTGCAGCGCGCTCGCCTGCTGCTCGGTGCGGTTCGACAGGTCGGTGTTGCCGCTGGCGATCTCGTCCGACGCGGTGTTGACGCTCTCCACCGTCTGCCGCACGTCCATCACCATCGTGCGCAGCTTCTTGCGCATGCCGTTCAGCTCGGCGCGCAGCCACGAGATCTCGTCCTTGCCCGACGACGTGATCTTGGTCTCGAGGTCGCCACCGGCGATGCGGATCACGCACTGCACGGTCGACTCGACCGACTCCTTGATGCTGCCGCGGATCAGCCAGCCGGCCAGCAGCGCGATGCCGCAGCCGGCCGCGGCGCACACCATGAACCACCACGCGGCCGCCTCGGCATCGAGCTTGGCGCCGGCGGCGAGCTGCCGCACCGTCCAGGCGGCGGCGCCGCCCAGCAGCAGCACGATCACGCCCATCGCGACGAAGCCGATCATCACCCGCCTGACCAGGCTGACCTGTCGAATCCATTCCATGGTTTGTCTCCTTGTTGTTGTGAGAAAAGCCCCCCGTCACGGGCCCTGGTCGAGCACCGGCCAGCCGGCCCGCAACGCGTGCTCGCGCAAGGCCGGCTCCGGCCTGACGGCCACCGGATGCGACACCGCCTGCAGCAGCGGCAGGTCGCTCGCGGCGTCGGAATAGAACCACGACTGTTCGAACGCCCGCAGGCCGCCCGGGCTCGGCAGCCAGGTGAGTATGCGGCTCAGCTTGTGTTCGCGGTGGCAGGGCTCGCCGTCGATCTCGCCGGTCAGGAAGCCGTCGCGCCACTCGGCTTCCGTCGCCAGCACCTGCGGGATGCCGAACAGCCGCGCGAAGGGTTCGGCGATGAAGCGGGTGGTGGCGGTGACGATGGCGCAGCGGTCGCCGGCTTCGTGGTGGCGCGCCACCAGCGCCCGCATGTCGCGCGGGATTTTGGTTGTCATCTCGGCCGCCATCGCGACCTCGAACGCCGCGCTCCAGGCCTCGATCTGCGCACGTGGATGGACCGCCAGCGGTGCCACCGTGATGCGGTGCATCGCGCGGATGTCAAGCGCACCCGCCACGTACTGGTGGCAGCAGGCGAGGTAGGCCTCGGGCGCCTCGGGCGGCAGCACGCCGCGTGCCGTCAGGAAGCGTGTCCAGGCCATGCCGCTGTCGAACGGAATCAAGGTGTGGTCCAGGTCGAACAGCGCCAGGTTCATGCGGTCCTCACGCCGCCACCCGCTCAGGCGCCAGCCCGGTGAGGAAGCGCGCCTTCAGCAGGCACTCCTCGAACTCGTCGTCGGCGCGGCTGTCGAGCACGATGCCGGCCCCGATGCCCAGCCGCGCCGGCCGCAGCCCGCCGGCCTCGGCACCGAGCGTCAGCGTGCGGATCGCCACGCTGAGGCAGAAATCGCCGATGCGTGCGTCGCCCTCCGGCGCATCGACCCAGCCGATCGCACCGCAGTACAGGCCGCGCGGGGTGGTCTCCAGGCCGGCGATCAACTCCATCGTGTGGTGCTTCGGCGCGCCGGTGATCGAGCCGCACGGGAACACCGCCCGCAGCAGCTCGGCGAAGCCGACCTCCGGCCGCACGCGCGCGGTGACCGTCGACGTCATCTGGAACAGCGTCGCATACGGCTCGATCGCGAACAGCGCCGGCACCTTCACCGAGCCGGTCTGCGCGACGCGGCCGAGGTCGTTGCGCAGCAGGTCGACGATCATCAGGTTCTCGGCGCGGTTCTTGATGTCGAGCTGCAGCAGCCGCGCGGTCTCGCTGTCGCTTTCCGGCGCGGTGATGCGCGGGGCCGTGCCCTTCATCGGCCGCGCAGTCAGCAGGCCGGCGTCGTGGCGCAGGAAGAGTTCGGGCGAGCGCGACAGCACGTGCGTCGTGCCGCGCCCGTCGTCCGGCGGCACGATCAGCGCACCGAACGCCACCGGCTGCCGGGCGCGCAGCCGGCGGTACAGGTCCACCGGCGAACCGTGGGCATCGCCCTGCAGGCGGTAGGTGTAGTTGACCTGGTAGGTCTCGCCGTTGCGGATCGCCTCGTGGATGCGGTCGATCGCCCGCGTGAAGCCCGGCCGGTCGACGCTCGGCTTCAGGTTCGCCACGCCGCTGTCGCCTTCGCCGCCTTGCGCAGCCAGCCAGGCGTCCACCTCGTCGCTCGACAGGCGCGCGAGGTCGCGGAACATCAGCACCCGCAGCGACGACGCATCGTCCGGCCGCAGCGCCGCATGCCCGGCCTGCATCAGCTTGGCGCCCCATTCGTAGTCGGCCAGCAGCACCGCATGCAGGCCGGCGCGCAGGTCGGTGTCGACCGCGGCCCACACCGCATCGAGCCGCAATGGATCGACACAGCGGTGCTCGCGCTCGAAGCCGGTGTAGAGGCGGCTGAGCGGGTTGCCGCGCGTCGCGTGGCAGTCGTCGAGCAGGGCGCAGATGCCGTTCACGCCGGGTCAGCTCCAGTCGTCCATGTCGTGCTTGATGGTGTGGCGGTTGGCGATCAGCTCGTCGACCGACGGCTCGTTGTTCAACGCACGCTTGATCGCCAGTTTCGTCGCTTCGTGGTTGGTGCGGTACATGTCCTTCTTGTCGAGGTTCGGGTCCTTCGCGCAGCGCGGGTCGATCCACACCAGGCTGATGATGCACAACTCGTTGGCGATGTCCTTCGGAATCGTGCCGTCGATCAGGCAATCGATGATCGCGTCGGCGGTGGCGCTCTGCACCACGCCGCCGTAGAGGTCGATGTTGGCGAAGTCCTTCAGCGTGACCTTCGGCACGATGATGGTCGCCGGCCGCACCAGCTGGTTGCAGGCGCGGATCGCGAACATCGCGGTGTGGCCCTTGCTCTGCGCCATCATGTTCGCGAAGGCCTGGCCGACCGGGCCGTCGGTGCGGCCGATCAGGATCTCGGGCATCGCGTCGGTGAACTGGCCTTCGCGCGCGAACACGGTCGCCTCGCCGGCGTGGAACAGGTAGGTCTTGGTCATGGAGGCTCTTTCTCGGGTGCTCAGGTTGCCAGGATCAGTTCGCCGCGGCCGTCGGATGCGAGGTCGCCCAGGTGGCGCGTGATGGCGCGTGACGGCAAGGTCTCGAAGGGCCCGCCGTGACGTGCGAGGTCGCGGGCCAGCAGTTGCCAGAACACCCATGCGTCGGCCACCGCCGGCACGAAGGTTGAAGCGATGCTCGGCGCCGATGTCGCGAACACCACGCTGCCGCGCCGCATGCCGTATCCCACGTGCGCGCCGGCCTGCCCGCCGATGCCGATGGTGCCGGCCACCATGCGCGACGCGAGGAAGTCGCCCGCGTTGCCGAACACCAGCGCGGTGCCGCGCCGCATGCGGTCGCCGAAGCGCGCACCGGCGTTGCCCTTGACGACCAGCGTGCCGCCACGCATGCCGTCCATGCTGCCGGGCAGCGTGCTGGCCGCGAAGTCGCCGGCATCACCATCGACCGTGAGCTGTCCGCCCGCCATCTCGCAGCCCGCCAGCAGGCCGACCGCGCCGTTCACCCGCAGCTCGCCGCCTGTCATGCAGCCACCGGCGTAGTGGCCGGCCGCGCCGTCGACGCTGAGGCGTCCGCCCGCCATCATCCAGCCGACGCGGTCGAAGCGCGACAGGTCGCCCTCGAAGCGCAGCGCGCCGTCGTCGCCCTCAGGCCGGACCGCGAAGAACTCGCCCAGCGGCACCAGCGCCCGGCCATGCCCGACACGCAGCTGCTCGACCTGCGCCGCCGACAGCCTCGCCAGCGCCGCCGGCAACACGCCGCGCAGGTCCACGCGCACGGCAGGCGCGTGTCGCAGCGTGAGGCGCCAGCCGCTCATGGCGCAGCCTGCGCAGCGAGCAGCTTGCGCAGGTGAAAGTGGAAGGGCCCGAGCTTGCCGCCGTAGTTGCCGGCCGAGATGCGCAGCAACCCGCCCGCGGCACCGATCGCGATGCCGGCGCGCATGCCGGCGCGCATCGCTGCGCCGACGTCGGCCTCGGTCAGGCCGTCGATCACGATCTCCATCACGCAGCGCGTCTGCGGCGTGATCTCGCTGCGCGCCGCGAGGCCGTGCAGGCTGGGACAGAACGCATCGTTGGTCGATGCGCTGAGCGCGGCGTACTTGCTGCCGACCTTGGAGCCCGAGCGCACCACGCCGCCCGGGAACGGCATGATCACGTTCGGCAGCGCCTTCATCGCGGCGACCGCGGCTTCGGCCACCGCGAGCGCGGCATCGGTGTCGCGGCACATCAGCAGCAGGTTGCCGCCGCCGACGCACTTGACCACGGCCGTCGTCTCCTGCGCGACGAACTCGCCGTCCATCACCGGCACGCGCCAGTAGCGAATGCCGTTGATGACTTTCGAGATCTGCCAGCCGTCGCCGAAGAAGCGCAGGTTCTTGCCGAGCGGAATGGCTTCGCCTTCAGCGATGCCGGCGAACACCGCGGTGGTCGGGCAGGTCAGCACGCACTGGCCGACGCGGCGCTCCACCTGCTTCGCGAGCTCCTTGCCCGACATCGAGAAGATCAGCACGCTGACGCCGGGCCGGCCGTCCGGCGTGTCGGCGGGGTCCAGTTCGCGCTCGATGCCGGCCTCGCAGCCGCAGGCGATCACCGAGGTCGCGAAGCCGGTGGCCGACACCGCGGCGTTCAGCGCCCACGTCAGGTTGTGCGCGGTGATGATCAGCCGCGTGGCCTTCATCGGAAAGGCCTCGGCGAAGCTGTCGTCGATCGCGACGCCGTTCTCGATCATGTGATCGACTCGAAAAGGGCGGCCGGCAGCAAGCGCCCGCCATTGCAGCAGGTGCACAGCTCGTCGCGATCGATCGCCACCGCGTCGAAGTTCACCGACCCATGCGCCGCCATGTGCTGCCGCAGGTAGCGTTCGATGCCGCGGTCGTACTCGGGCTCGACGAAGTGCGTGCCGCCGGCCGGCACCGCGGTGATGCGGCCCGCGTGGGCCACCAGCGTGCCGTCCTTGTAGACCCGCTCGGGGGTGCTGAACATCGCCTCGCGGTCGGGGTGGTCGCGGTATACGGCGATATCGGCCGCTGCCCCCACGCCGAGCTGGCCGCGGTCGCGCAGGCCGAGCAGCCGGGCCGGGCCGGCGCGCGTCATGATCGCGATCTCGTGCAGGCTCAGCTCGCGCGTGATCGTGCCGAGCGCGCTGTTCGCCGCCACGTCGGGGTGGATCCGCGCCAACTGCTCGTTGCGGAAGCTCCTGTCCATCAGCAGCCGGATCAAATGCGGGTAGCTGGTGAACGGCCCGCCGTTCGGATGGTCGGTGGTCAAGGCCACGCGCCACGGGTCCTTGACCAGCAAAAAGATCTCCAGCCCGATCGCCCATTGCAGCGCGTTGACGTAGCTCTGCTCGCGGTAGCGGAACGGCACCACGCCGCAGCCGGCGTCGCATTCGATGTCGGCGCCGATCCACTTGCGCGGGCTCGCGAGCCCCGACTGCGCATGCTGGCGCATCGTGTCGCCCGACGAGGTGACGGTCTGGCCGAACATGATCTGGCCGACGTCGATGCTGATGTTCGGGTTCGCGTTCACCGCCTCGGCCAGCAGCAAAGCGGCCGACGAGAACTTCTTCGCGCCCTCGGTGCCGTAGGCGTGGAACTGCACATGCGTCAGGTGCGCCGGCAGGCCTTCGAGCGCGGCGATGGTGTCGAGCGTCGACTGGATGTTGCCGGCCACGCCGAGGTTGCTGCCGTGGATGTGCAGCGGGTGCGGCACGCCGAGTTCGCGCAGCGCGCGCGCCAGCGTGTGCACCACCTGCCGCGGCGTGACCTGCCAGTGCACATGCTGCTCGTCGACATCGAGCTTGCGCTGGTTGAACTTGAAGGCCGAGATGCCGGCCGGGTTGACCACCTTCACGCCGAGCGCCTTGGTGGCATGGATCGTCCAGGCCATGTAGTCGCGGAGGCGCTCGAAGTCCTGTCCCTCGGCCAGCATCTGCAGGAACAGCTCGTCGTTGCCCAGCATCACGTAGGCGCCGTGGTCGAGGATCGGCGTGTCGCCCATCTCCATGTGCGTGTGGCGCGCATTCGAGGCCATCATCGCCGGCTCGAAGGCCGCCGTGTAACCCATCTCGACGTAGCGGTAGCCGGTGGCCAGCGTGCCCGGTGTGCAGCCGCCGCACGAGGCCAGCTCCAGCGGGTTGGTCGGCAGTGCGAACGGCTCGGCGCCGCGGCGCTGCATCTCGGGCAGCAGCAGCCGCGACAGGTTGACCTTGCCGCCGCCGATGTGGGTGTGCATGTCGATGCCGCCGGCCATCACGACGCAGCCGCTCGCATCGACCTCGTCGTCGACCGCTTCGTGCGAGGCGAGCGCGGCGATGCGGCCGTCGCGCACGACGACATCGCGTAGCGTTGGCGCGCTGTCGTTCGCCGGGTCGATCACCAGGCCGCCGCGCAGGCGCAGGCTGCTCATGCGAGGGCCCCCGCGATGCGGTCGACCACGGTGGCGAGCGTCGGCAAGCCGTCGTCATGGATCGCGAACAGCGGCAGCATCACCGAGCCGTCGGCGCGGAACAGGTGCCCCGGCGAGCCGATGCCCGGCGTGGACACCGGGATGAACACCGACGCGGGCGACGCGGCGAGATCGGGGTGGCCCAGCACGACGGTCGGCAGCGCGGTGCGTGGCGGGGCCAGCTCGGGATCGAAGCTCGACACCCACAGCAGGCTGTCGACCGCCCGCTCGTCCAGCAGGCGCTGCGCATCGAAGCACAGCGGCTCGTGTTCGAGGCCCAGCGGCCCGGCGCGCGAGCGCAGCGGCAGGCCCGACAGCCAGGTGAACACCTGGTTCACCGTGCCGGCGCCGTTGCCGCCACCCAGCCACAGCGCCGCGGCGCGGGTGTGCCGGTTCAGCGTGTTGACCATGCGATGCAGGCCTTCGACGATCAGCGCGCCCTGCAGCGGCAGCCGGCGGGTTTCGCCGACGATCACCGCATAGCGCGCCTGCCGCAATTGCGTCGCCAGCGACTGCAGCGCGGCCGGCGCGTCGCGCACCGCGCGGCCGGCCACCAGCGCCGACAGCAGCGCGACGGTGGCGAACAGGTCGCCGTGCAACGGGATCGACGCCGCCGTGACGCCCGGCCGCGTGCGCAAGCCGGCCAGCACCGCGTCGTCGGCCGCGCTGCCGCCGAGCACCACCACCTGCCGCTGCGGCACCAGCGCTTCGCCGACGCCGCAGCGCTCGAAGAATTCCGGCGCCTGGTCGACCGGCGTGCCGCCGACGCACAGCAGCAGGTCGGCGCGCGTGCGCACTTCGGCCAGCGTCGTGAAGAAGCTGCCGCGGTCCTGCGTCGCGCGCAGCGTGGTCATCAGCGCCGCGCCTTCGGCCGCATCGCTGATCGCGCCGGTCTTGCAGGCCAGGCGGTACAGCGCGCGGGCGCCCGACACATCGGTGCCGAGGCCGCCGAACAGCGGTTGCCGGCTGGCGGCGAGCAGGCGGGCCGCGGCCGCGACGGCCTGGTCGAGGGAGCAGTCCTGCCCGTCCACGCGCGGCGAGGCCGTCGACGGCCGTGCCGTGAAGCGCGCCAGCGCACGCCGCGCGCAGGCACAGCCGGGCCCCGACAGCGTCAGCGCGCCCGACGCGTCGACCTGCACGGTGGAGGTGTCGCACAGCAGCAGGCAGAACGGGCAGGTCCAGCGCGTGGCGCCGGCGCGCGTGGGCACGGAGGTGTCGGTCATCGCCCGTTTCAACGCAAGCGATGTGCCACGAGCGAACACCGTGCAAACCTCTGTCCGGCAGCTGCTGCGCCAGTCGGAAGCGAGACACTGTGTCGCGTTTCTGGCGGGCAGCACACACCCGTTCTTCTGGCGGGCAGCACACACCCGTTCGCCCTGAGCAGGGACTGAGCCTGTCGAAGGCCCGACCGTCGAAGGGTTGTGCCCGAAGCGCGGGGGCTTCGACAAGCTCAGCCCGAACGGGGAGTGGGCTCAGCCTACCCTTCGACAGGCTCAGGTCCTTCGACAGGCTCAGGATGATCGGGCCCTTCGACAAGCTCAGGGCGAACGGAGTTTCTCGGTCCCTTTCGCTTGGCACGAAACGTGATGTGTCGTCTCGTCATGAACGCCACTGCTTCATTCGGGCCAGCCGCGACGGTCCTTGACAAAACCCCTCAGGTCGACATCCGCGGCAGCTTCCGGTCGTGCAAGGCGCTGGCCACCAGCCAGGCCGACGCGCCGGAGGCCCGCGCGAGCGCCAGATCGGCCTCGCTGCCGATGCCGCCGGCGCCGATCAGCTGCGTGTGCGGCGCGCGGGCGGCGACTTCGCGCAGGGTGTCCACGTCGGGCCCGTTGCCGGCGCCGACGCGCTCCAGCGTCATCACGATGACGCGTGGCGGCCACAGCGCGGGCGACTCCCAGCAGCCGGCGGCGTCGAGGCGCTCGCCGTCGCGGCGGTCGAGCGACAGGATGCCGCGGCCCGGCGGCGTGAAGCAGGCCGCGAGCGCCGCGCGCGAGCGCAGCGATTCGCTGCCGAACACCGGCACCAGGCGTGGTGCCAACGGCCCGAGCGCTGCACACAGCGCCTGGGCTTCCGACACGTCGGCGAAGCCGGCGTCCAGCCACAGCTCGAGGCCCGGCAAGGCTTCGAGCAGTTGCCGCACGACGGCGACGTGGCCCACACCGCCTTGCAAGGCATCGAGGTCGGCGACGTACAGCTGCCGCGCCGCGCAGTGGTCGCACAGGATGCGCGCGACGGTGAGCGGCTCGCTGCTCGCGCACAGCGCCGAGACGATCGGGCGGTAGTGCTGCCGGTCGCCCCGCAGTGCGCGCACCACCTGGCCTTGCAGCAGGTCGATCACGGGAATGACAGTCATGTCGAATGGATCGGGAGCATCGATGAAACGCGTGTTCGTGTACGAGTATCTCAGCGGCGGCGGGATCATCCCGTCGGCCGGCGACGCATCGGTCAACGACGACGCGGCGGCCGCCGAGCTGCTGCCCTTGGGCCTGTCGATGCGCGATGCGCTGGCGCAGGACCTGCTGCAGGTCGACGGCGTCTCGGTGTCGGTGGCCGCCAGCCCGCGTGCGCCGCGTGTGCCGGGCAATGCCGAGCCGGTGCGGCCGCGGGCCGGTGAATCGGCCTTCGATTTCGTTGAGCGCCAGGCGGCCTTGCACGACGTGGCCTGGATCGTCGCGCCCGAGACCGGCGGCCTGCTGGCGCGCATGCAGCAGGTGGTCGGGCCCGCCCGCTGGCTGGGCTGCTCGGCGGCGGCCATCGCGGTGGCATCGGGCAAGCGCGCCACGCTGCTGCGCCTGGCCGGGCATGGGGTCGCCACGCCGCTCGCCTTCGAGCACGTGCCGGAGGTGGAGCGCTGGGTGGTGAAGCCGGATGACGGTGCGGGCGGCGTCGCGACCCGCGTGCACCGCTCGCAGGAAGACGCGCTGGGCGACTGGGACCGGCGCTCGACCGCCGGTAGCCCGATGGCGATCGAGCCGTGGGTGGACGGTGAGCCGCTCAGCGTGTCGATGCTGTGCACCGCCGACCGCACCGAGCTGCTCAGCGTCAACCGGCAGCGCATCAGCGTCGACGGCGCGGGCGCGTTGTCGTTCGACGGTGTCGACGTCAACGCGATCGCGGTCGACGGCGAGCGCGGGCCGGTGCTGTCGCGCCTCGCCAAGCAGGTGGCGAAAGCCATCCCCGGGCTGCGCGGCTTCGTCGGCATCGACCTGGTGTGGCACCCGCGTTGCGGGCCGGTGGTGATCGAGGTGAACCCGCGGGTCACCTGTGCGTACGTGGGGCTGTCGGCGTCGCTGGGCCGCAACCTCGCCGCCGAACTGCTGCACGACCACGCTGTCGTCCGCGCGGAAGGCAGCGATGGCTGAGGCCACCGTGATCGGCTGGGACATCGGCGGCGCACACGTCAAGGCCTGCCTGCTGCAGCAGGGTCGCGTGATCGACGTCGCGCAATGGGCCTGCCCGCTGTGGCAGGGGATCGAGCACCTGGAGCGCGCGCTGCAATCCGCCGGCGAGCGCTGGCCCGCGGCCGTGCAGGCCCGGCACGCGGTGACGATGACCGGCGAGATGGTCGACCTGTTCGAGCACCGCGAGGAAGGCGTGCAGCGCATCGCGGCGCTGCTGTGCGATGCGTGGCCGGGTGCGCAGGTGCAGTTCTTCGCCGGGGACCAGGGCTGGTGCGGCAGCGAGCGCGTGGCGGCCGAGTGGGAGCACATCGCATCGGCCAACTGGCTGGCCACGGCGATGCATGCGGCGCGCGAACTCGGCGACGGCGTGCTGGTCGACATCGGCAGCACCACCACCGACATCATCGCGTTCAAGCACGGGCAGGTCGTCACGCAGGCGCGCAGCGACGTGCAGCGCCTGGCCACCGGCGAGCTCGTCTACCAGGGCGTGGTGCGAACGCCGTTGTGCGGGCTGGCGCGGCAGATTGCGTGGCGCGGTGAGCAGCTCAACGTGATGAACGAGTACTTCGCGACCGTGGCCGACGTGTACCGCCTGACCGGCGAGCTGAATCCGGCGCACGACCTGTACCCAAGCGCCGACAACGCACCGAAGGACCTGCCGGCCACGCGCAAGCGGCTGGCGCGGATGATCGGCATGGACGCGCGCGATGCGTGCGATGGCGAATGGCTGGTGTTTGCGCAGGACTGGCGCGCCGCGCAGGTGGCCGAGCTGGGCGGACAACTGCGCCGCGTGATGGCGATGCATGCGCTGTCGTCGGATGCCGTCGTCGTGAGTGCGGGCTGCGGCGACTTCCTGGTGCCGGACGTGCTGGCCAGCGCGCACGGTGCCGCGTGTGCCTGCCGCTCGTATGGCGCCGACCTGGCCCGCATCGGCCCCGGCGCCGCACCCGGCGTGGCCGGCTGGGCGCAGGTGTGCGCGCCCAGCGTGGCGGTGGCGATGCTGCTCGACATGGAGCTGCGCTGATGTGGATCGTCAAGCTCGGCGGCAGCCTGTGCGCCGACCCGGTGTTGCCGCAGTGGCTCGATTTGCTGGCGCAACTGGGGGGCGGGCGGGTGGCGCTGGTGTGCGGTGGCGGCACCTTTGCCGACGAGGTGCGGCGGCTGCAATCGCACTGGCAGTTCAACGACCTGGCCGCGCACAACATGGCGGTGCTGGCGATGGCGCAGACGGCCTACCAGCTGAACGCGCTGAACCCCGCGCTGCAGCTGGCCACCAGCCGCAGCGACATCCGCCGCGTGCTGCACAAGGGGCAGACGGCGCTCTGGCTTCCCTTTGAATTGCAGCGCGAGCACGCCGACGGGCACACCAACTGGGAGGTCACCTCGGACAGCATCGCGCTGGACCTGGCGCGGCGGCTGAATGCGGAGCGGCTGGTGGTGGTGAAGTCGTGCCGGGTCGATGGGGCATCGAGCCTTGCGCAGCTGAGTGAAGACGGCATCGTTGATCAGCGCTTCGCGTCGCTCGCGGACGGGGCGGCGTTTCCGATCGAGATCATCCACAAGGATGATCTGGAGGGGATGCGGGCGTTGTTGTTTGGGGAGAATCCGGTGCTGGGGGCGAGGGGGTTTTAGTTGTCCGTCGTTGCGATTTGAGCCTCTTCATTCGGCGCTTGACCTGGAGTGACTCCCTGAAGTTGAACCGGTCATTCGACAAGTCGCAACTCGAGCGACTGGACTGCCTCTTCCGCTGCCGCACCTCGCGGGCCTCCGTCGTGCATCTCAGGGCAACAACGTCCTCTCGAAGATGCGCCGCTTGGCATTCAGTATGTGCACACGGGTCGCCTCGGCCGCCTCGGTCGGCGCTCGCCGCGCGATGGCCTCGAGAATCGCCAGGTGCTCAGTCTGGTTCATGTGCACGCGTTCGACGCTCTTCTTGTCGGTGACGCTGCGCGCCAGCTCCATGAACTGGCGGATCGGCGCAATGCTGGTCTCGACGGTGGCAACGAAGAACGGGTTGTGTGACGCACGCGCGATCGCCATGTGAAACTTGACGTCCTCGTCGATGCCGGACTTCCCGCTCTCCATGGCCAAACTCAGCGCGTCGAAACTGGCGCGGATGGCCGCCAGGTCGTCGGCATCGTGGAATTCGGCGGCGCCTGCTGCCGAACCGCCCTCGACGCAGCAGCGAAAAACGTAGTAGTGCTCGATATCGGCAAGGCTTTTGATGGGTGTCGCACTCGGCACCAACGAGCCCGGCTGACGCACGACACGGCTGCCGGAGCCGCGCCGCGAATCGATCAAGCCATCGGAGCGCAGGCGCGCCAGCGCTTCGCGAATGGTCGGGCGCGAAACGGCAAATTGGCTCGCCAGCTCGCCTTCGGTCGGCAGTTTGCCGGTCGCCGAAAAGTCGCCCCGCAGGATCGCTTCGACAACGTGGGCATAGATGCGGTCCGGGAGCGAGCCGGCACCACTGATTTGCAGGATGGAGTCGCTCATCGAATTGCGGGTGTGGCGAACTGTGTCGCGCGGGCGTCGGCACTTGCAATGGGGGAGCGGCAATGCTAACAGGCCCGCAAATATGCCAGACAGCTTTGGTATTTTCCCTATATTTGTTTTACAAATTGGCAGCGAATAATAAAGTTGTCAGACATGTTGTGCCGCCGCCCAAGGCAACACCCCAGCGCTCGCATCACTCGGTGCAGGCCTCGTCCTCGCCCACATCGTTGCAAGGAATCCCATGCCACAGTTCACTCGTCAATGCCTGCTCGCCCTGATTGCGCTCAGCTTTGCGCTGACCGGCTGCGGTGGTGGTGGTGGGCGTTACGCCGACGATACGAACCTGCCGGACGCGCCAGAACTGCCGCAAGGCAGCCAGGTCTGCGCCACGCTGCAAGCCAGCAATTCCCTGGTCAAGAATTCAGACGGTTCGCTTCCTGGCAGCGCGGACCCGACCCCGGCGACATTGGGTGGCGCCAGTACGGCGCTGAACAATCCCGATCAAGCCAGAATCCAGGCTGCGCTGGATGCTTGCGGTGTTGCCGTGGACGCCCAAGTCGGCACCGTGATCGCGATAGCCGATAAATTGGCGGCCAGCCTGCAAACTGCTGCGAACCAGCCGCTGGTCAACATCGCCGGCGCTTCCGGCGAGGCGCTTTCCGCGCTGAAGCCGAAGCGTTTCGCGGTGCGACTGGTCAAGAACGGCAGTGGCGCGGGCAACGCCTTTCTCTCCGGTCCGCTGGTGTTGCCCTCGGGCGTGACACTTTGGGTTGATGACGGCGTCACGCTGTTTGCCAGCCGCGACGTGGTGTTGTATGACAAGTCTGCGCAGGATCGTCCCAACCCCATTACCTGCGGCGCCGCCATCAACAATCCGGCCGGCTTGCCGGCACCCGCTGGCACGGTGAACGCGGGAGACGCTACGCTTGCTGGCGTCAGTGGCATGCAAAACTGCTACGCCTTCATTCGCGGCAGCTACACCGTCAATGCAGCGATCGTCGGCACGGGCTCGATTGACTCGCGCGGCTACATGCCCTTGATCAGTTCATCGCCTCTGTATCCGCTCATTCGCTGGGCCACCGGGACGACGGAGAGCTTCACCTATTCCGGCAGCAACATCACCGGCGTGGTCACACCGAAGTTCAGCTGCACCAACACGATTGCCGCGTACCGCAGCGGCCAACTCGCGCCCGAAGGCACCGCGTGCGACGTCGTCACTGCCATGGGCAAGACCATCGTCACGACGCCGGCCATCGCCTACGTGGTGAACCGGCAAGCCAGCAGCGTCCCGAATGGCGTGACGGTGACAAGCCCGGGCTGCACCAGTGCGACGCCGGCTTGCGCACGCTGGGTGACATCCAACTGGTGGGACATTTCTTACCATGGCAACAAGGACATTGGCGGCGGCCCCTACAGTTTCCAGGGCAACCCCGGCATGGTCTGGATGCAGCATTCGAAGAACCTGACGCTCTACCAGATCACGCTGCGCAACAGCACGTTCTTCACGTTCGAGGCGGATGGCGTGGACGGCCTGACGGTGTGGGGCATCAAGATCAAAACCCCATTGCTGCCAGATGCGGCGAATCAAGCCGGCGTCGGCTTGAACAACGACGCCTTTGATGGTGTCAGCGGTTCCTACACCAAGCTCTACACAGGCGCCACCATCGACGCCAGCTCGACGGGTGTGAAGAACACCGATGGCGTCGACCCCAGCGTGGCCAGCGGCCCGGCATTCGCCAAGCTCCAGACTGGCAGCGGCACGTCGTCCAGCGGCTCCGTCCACTTTGACGGCTACGTGAAGAACGTGGCCATCGTCTACAACTACCTCAGCCCGTCCGATGACAACGTCGCCTTCAAGGGGGGGCTGGCCGACCCGCGGCCTCAGGCCGCGCAAGGTGCTGCGAGCGGTGCCAGCAAGCTGTGGGGCATTGATGGCGATCGCGATGTTTCTTCCAACCGGACCTTTGGCATCGTGGTCGCCCACAACCACAACTACACCGGTCACGGTCTGTCCATCGGGAGCCCGACCAACGCCGGCGTTCGCAACATTCACATTTACGACAACTATTTCGATGGCGGCTACGACGGCAACAACGCGGCAACCGACATGGGTCTCGTTGGCCTGCGCATCAAGAGCGGGCAAGCACGCGGTGGGGATGTCAGCAACATCTACTACGACGGCGCTTGCATGCGCGGGATCAAGGACTTTCTGATCTTCGAGCAGTACTACACAAGTCCTGCGGCGGATCCCTACCCGGGTCTGGGTTGGCTGGTTCCCAATTTCCATGACATCGTCATGAGCAACGTCCGGATGATGAACATCCCCAGCAACAAGTCGGCAGGATTGGTCGGCGCCGGCAATCTCACCTTCCGTGGCTTGCACGCCGACACGGCGTATGCCAATACGCAAAGCATCATTCAGATGACTCTGGACAATGTGGTCGTCGACAGCGACGTGAAAATCAGCATCGCCAACCTGAGCAAGGGCGTATTGAATCTGGGCGCCCTCGACGGCTCGACACAATCCAAGGCTGCCAATGCCAATCTGACACTGGGCGCCAATGTCAGTCTGCTGGGGCGATCCTTTGCCCATGGCACGGGTGGCATTCTGACCAATGCCACGAGCGGTGCCGGCGCATACACCGCGCCCGTCAATACCTTGAACCTCACCGTGACCGGCAGTGACGACGCAGGGGCTCTGACCGATCCGAATCCTGCAGCGACCATCGTTGCGCAGAATCCGAAGCTGTCTCTGTGCGACAACCCTGCATCCTGGCCCGCGTTTCCCGACGTCAAATAGTCATCAACTTCACCGCGGCGGCCGCTAGTCGGCGCGAATGCCGTAGGCGCGAAGCATCGGCTGCCAAAGCCGTTGCTCGACCGCGATGCGGGCCGCAAGCGACGGCGGTGAACTGGATGCCGGCGTCATTCCTGCCTGTGCAAACGCCGCCAGCACGGCGGGGCCGGCAATCGCCTCTTGCAGCGCAGCCGACAGGCGCGCGAGGGTGTCCTTCGGCGTTCCGCCCGGCGCGAAGAAGGCAAACCATTCCTTGACCACGAGCTGCGGATGCCCTTGTTCGACGAACGAAGGCACCTCCGGCAGGTATGCGCTCCGAGCGGCGCCCGAGGTCGCGAGCACCCGGATGTGTTGGCTGGCATGGTGCTGCCGCAGCAAGCCTTCGGGCAAGACCAGCGCGGCGATCTGCCCGCCGAGCAGCTGGGTCAGCGCCGGCGGTCCGCCGGGGTAGGCGATGTGCTGCCAGGTACACCCTGTCTCGTGGAACAGCATGGCCTCCAGCAGATGCGGCAGCGTGCCGGTTCCGGGTGAGCCGATGTTCGCCTCCGCCGGGTGTGCCCGCATCCAAGCGATGAAGTCCGCGAGCGTCGCCACCTCCGCGGGTACCGCCGGGCCCACCGCGAGGCCAAGCGACATCTCGCCGGCCAGCGACACGGGCTGCAGATCCACGGCCGCGTCGTAGCCGAGCCTGCTGTAGAGAAACGGGTACACGGTGGCGATCGCGCCCTGCGCCAGCAACAGCGTCGAGCCGTCTGCTGCTGCGTTCTTCAAGGCGCCGACGCTGAGCTGGCCCGCAGCACCGGGGCGGTTGTCGACGAGCGCACGCAGGCCGAGCGTGGCGGGCAACTGGTCACCGATGGCGCGTGCCACCAGGTCGGGGATGCTGCCAGCCGGTCCGCTGCACAGGATGCGCAGGGTCCCATCGCGCGCCGCATGCACCCGGTGCCCGAGCGACAGCGCGGCGACGATCGTCAGGCCTGCACGCAGCATCCGGCGGCGCTGCGCCCCAAGGTCTGCATGCATGAGAGGTGGGGTGAAGTCAGTCATGGGGTCCTCAGGGCCGGCGCGCCGCCGTGATCAGCAGTTCGTTGGGGCCTTCCCAGCCCGTGGGGGTGTCGAAGGCCCGCAGTCGCTCCCGGATGTCGTCCCATGCGGCCTGGGCGCGGGCCGGGCTCAACCCCGCGAGGATCTGGAGGATCGGGCTTGCCGAGCTGCGCACGAACGCCAGGTAGTCGTCGACCGAAGGCATGCGGAACACCGCATCCATCGCCGTGGTCGCGACATCGCGGAACCCGGCTTCCACGAAGAGCGCGTCGATGCGGCGGGGACTCCCCAAGCTGAACAGGCTGCCGGGTGCGTAAGGGTCGCGGACGGGCAGCCCGGCATGCCTGAAGGCCGTGGCCACGAGGATCGCGACGCAGGGGTTTCGCTCGGGGGCCGAAAACACCACGGTGCCCACGCCACCGCCGGGCCGCAGCGCGCGGTGCATTTCGCGCAGGCCCTGCAGCGGGTCGAGAAACAACATCAACCCGAGCCGACAGACAGCCGCGTCGAAAGAGGCAGCCTCCACCTGCAGGTCCTCGCCGTCGGCCACGCGACAGTGCACCTGCGTGAAGCCGGCACCTCGTGCGCGGTCTTCGGCGAGTGCCACGATGGCCGGCGACAGGTCGGTGGCCACCACGGCGCCGGCAGGCCCGACGCGCTCCGCGATGTCGAGCGTCTGGTCGCCGGCCCCAGCGGCCACGTCGAGCACGCGCGCACCGCGCTTCACGCCGGCCATCGCGATCATCGCGTCGGTCGCACCGCGCAACCAGGCGCGGATCTCCGGCGAATGCGCATCCCAGCCCCGTGCCGCGGTGTCCCACTGCGCTCGCACCAAGGCCTTGGCGGCCTGGCTTCCTGTTTCGGATGAGTTCATGCCGTCCAGCCTACGAGTCGGGACGCTTCGGCGTAAGCCGCAAAGCTGCAGAATGGGAGCCGCAATGGCGCATACCCCTCAAGACTTCGACTGGGACGACCTGAAGCATCTGCTGGCCGTGGCGCAGCACGGCAGCACGCTCGCGGCGGGCCGCGCGCTCGGCCTGGACCAGTCGACGGTGCAGCGGCGGCTGGCCGAACTGGAACGCCGCTTCGGCCAGGCCCTGGTGCAGCGGCAGCCCAGCGGCTACCGTTTGACCGAGTTCGGGCAAGCCTTGCTGCCGCATGCCCAGCGTGTCGAGGACGCGGTCGCGGCGCTCAAGCAACACCTGGTGATCGCTGCCGCCGACGTGGCGGGTGTCATCCGCGTGACCTGCCCGGAGCCCATCGTCTACCGGATCACCCAGTCGACGCTGCTGCAGCGGTTCAGCGAGCGCCATCCCGCGCTGCAGGTGCACTTCGTGATGAGCGACAAGTACATCGACCTGGCCAAGGGCGAAGCCGACGTGGCGCTTCGCTCGGGCGACACCGACGATGGCGGCCTCGTCGGGCGAAAGATCGGCGATTCGGTGTGGGCGGTCTACGCCAGTACGAGCTACATCGAACGCCACGGGCGCCCGCAGCGCGTCGAAGACCTGGCCCAGCATGCCCTCGTCGGGTTCGACGACACGATGGCCAAGCACCGCATCGCGGGCTGGTTGCGCAAGGTCGCGCCAGACGCCGTGCTCGTCGCACGCAACAACAGCGTGCTGGGCCTGGTCTATTCCGCCAAGGCGGGTATCGGCGTGGCTCCGTTGCCGATCGCCCTGGGCGATGCGGAACCCGAGCTCGTCCGGGTGATCGAGCCTGTCGCCGAACTCACGCGCATCTGGCGCATGCTGACGACCCCGGAGTTGCGCCACACCCCGCGCGTTGCTGCGTTCTTCGATTTCATCGTGAGCGAGATCGACACGCTTCGCCCGATCATCACGGGCTAGATACGGATGAGTTCGAGCGCCTTCTTCCCGCCAGGCACGACTTCTGTCGCCAGCTTCTGGTCCATCGTGGCGAGACGCCCGCCGTGTGCGTAGGCGAGCGCGAGCAGGTAGCTGTCTGTGACGCGCGAGTGACTTGAGAGCAACTCGGGTGCAAAGAACTCCTCGTCAGCGATGCTCAAATCATCGGGCCAGAACTTGTGGCCAGCGAGGCTGCGGATCGCCACCAGTGACTGGAGCGCCGTGCTTGGGGGACCTGGCGAGTTGGGGTACTTCGGGTGGCCGATGATCCGTATAAGGCCGTTCTCGGTGAGCGGACAGGTTGCAAAGGCTTTGCGCCCCACCCGAGCGAACCAATCGTGCGCTTGGTCGTGCTGGATGTGCTCGGGATCGACAAGCGCAATCAGGACATTGACGTCTAGCAGATAAACCGTCACGGCAGTTCGTCTCGCAACTGGTTGACGAGTTCTGGTGTGACGGTGGTGGCGTCATGGCGACTCGGCAGCAGCGGCACGCCGTTTCGTTCAGTTCTTGCTGCGCGTGCTGATCGCGTGAGGCCTTGCCGAGCGAGGTCGGAAATGACTTCTCCCACAGTCTTGCGGTCTCGCTCTGCGAGATGCTTTGCCGTCACCAGGATGTCGTCGTCGATGGAAAGAGTCGTTCGCATGATTCGCCTCTGATGCGTTGCATCATACATCTCGCATCACTCCCGCTGACAATGGTGCAAGCCGCCTACCAGCCGAACGCGCTGAGGTCGCGGTGCCGAGAAACAGGTCACGCCGCTCGGAGTCGCTGGCGCCGATGACGGCTTTGAAGGCTGGGTTCAACGAGTGTTCTCCGCGTGCTTGCCGGTCTGCGACGTGCGACCGGCTTTCCTATGTCGTCTGGCAGCGGTGAATCGTTCCATGCCGCTTGCGGATCGCAGCCGGGCAGTTCGCGAACCAGGCTTTGCATCCATGCGGGCAGCACGCTGAAGCCGTCGAGCAGATCCTGGCCGATCGCGCTTCCGTGGGTCGGGTCTGCGAGCACCTTGGAGAGTCGGCCCAGGATGCGGTCGTGATCCGAACTCAGCGTGTCTTTCAGCCAGTACAGCGCCTGCACGACGCGCATGGCGGGGCGCCCGGCCCAGTAGAGGCGGCTGGGCGCCGTGTGCTTGAACTCGATGTTCAGCTTGTCGAGCTGGATGGCGCGCCGGCGAGCGTCGGTGTGGATGGTCACGCGGGCCGGCACGGCGTCGGTGAGGCCGAGGTCGTTGGCGGCGGTCATGCCGTCCACCAGCAGGCGCAGATGGTCGCGGCGGGCGATGGCCTCCACCACGGCACGGTAGTCCGGCGAGGTGGGGCGCTTCGTCAGCTTGTTGAGCACCGGCCGGTCGTAGAGGCCGCGGTCGATGCGGCGCAGTTCACCGGCCTGAACCATGCGCTGCAGTGCCTTGTCGACGGCGTCGCGGCTACCGAGTTGGACGAAGTCTGTCGGCACCCAGACCTGGCTGGGCCCGGTGGCGTCGACAAGCGCGGAGATGCGGGTTTTGAGATCGGACATGGGGTGGCGGTTTGTCCGATATTCGTAGGTGTTTTTCGGACAAATGGCAAGGCTTGTTTGTCCGAAAAATTTGGATTCATTTCGGACAAGTTGTCGAACTCGTTAAGCTGGGCGCAAGTGGCAACGACGTGCGGCGCGTGCTGCACAACGGGCAGACGGCGCTGTGACTCCCGTTCGAGCTGCAGCGCGAGTAGTCGGGCGGGCAGACGACCTGGGGAGTGACTTGGGACAGCATTGCGCTGGAGTTGGCGCGCAGGCTCAACGCGGAGCGGCGGTTGGTGGTGAAGTCGTGCGGGGTCGACCTGACGTCGGTACTAAGCAGAGGGTGCTGCGGCGCACTCGTGCTGTGAGCGGCGATGGGCGGTGACGCACCGTGGGTCCGTTCATTGACCTTCGCCGCCCTTGCTTTCCCCGGGTACATGATCCCGGCCGCGCTGCAAGACCGCTGCGCTCTTCTCAAGCTCTTTTCTCTGTTCGATCGAGAGCGGTCGAGACCAACCAAGATAGATCCAACGAGAGTTGGCAGTCCAAATGCTGCCGAGCGGACCTGTGGGTTTCATCGCGTACCAGAAGTAGATGTGGAGAAACGAGAAGTAGGTCGACCAAGCGTACGAGCGTTCGTCGTCGACGCCCGCATCTGCAGGAAGGTAGGTGAGGCTGCCGATGCCAGCAGAACGATCTTTCACGTCGCGCAGCAATAGTTTGTCTTCGTTAACCGCGAAGGTGATGAACAGGCGGGTACGGAAGTGCTCTTTATCGAGCAACTCTCTCAGATCCAGAGGGACAGGTAAGTCATGGCTGCTGAGGTCGCAGCCAAACAGCTTGACCAAGTACTTGTACAGATTCCGTTGACCAAGCTCGAAGTCTTCACCATACACGTCCGAAAAGTCGATGACGCGGCGGTCGATAATCTCATTTTCTCGACGCAGAACAAACTGAAAAAACTTGTCGTAGGCATGATCGAAAGGCTGAGACTGGTGGTTATTGCATGCGCTACATAAACAGTTCGTGTACTTGATTAATTCCGACCCCGGTCCTTGCAAGCTGCGAACTTGACCATCTTTCACGTGAGAGACGGCATTCGATCGACGATATGCGCCTTCGCCGTGCAACGCCACTAGCAGCGATTTTTTGATCTTGTGCTCACCTGAATCAGCAGCTGCGCCGCACATCCAACATTTCTTCATCATCTTGGCTTTCTGTCGGCTCATGAATTCTTGGTATTTACGTTGCTCCTATGGCCTTGGTAACTCGCCTGCCAAATCGGCTTGGCGAAACGCTTCATCAGCATCCTCCATGTCGATGTGTGGAATGCAATCCAAGGCAAAATACATGCCCATCCAATCTTCTTCGTTAATCGGATGGATCGGAATCCAGCGTTTGCGAATACCCGCCAGCAAAGGTTTCATCTGGGGCGGACTCATCAGGAAGCCTTGGATCGCTTCAATACCGTCTTCGGCTGAGGTGTACAACACGCGTTTGCGGACAGTATTCAGTCCTGCTTCGGAGGTGTGCACGGCCAGTTCATCGAACTCACCTCGAAAGAAAACGCCCAAGATGTATTCATCAACGACCGGCACTCCATCGACCGGAATTCCTGCATGGAATGCCGAGTTAAGAACCACCACCGGGATGACGTCAAAGTCATCTGGAAGGGTGATACCGACTTGCTTGGCGCGAACCTTGAACGCCGTCTTGTTGGAATCCACGGCGACGGCTTTGCGCTTTACCTGAGCGACGGCGTCCAGAACCTTGTCGCGATGCCTTGCAATCTGCTTCGGCTCCGTCGGTTCAAGAAAGCACTTTGCTTCGACCACCAGCACCTTGCGCCCGACCACGATGATCAGATCGATCTCTTCTGAGCGCTTCTCTGGAGGCGTGAACGTCAGCCCTTGATCCAGGCAAGTTGAAACCTCGCTCAAGAGCGGCGAGGTTTCGATGTCGTGCCGGACATGGCCTCGGATGTAAGTTTCAAATGCAGGCCCACGCACATCCAGTCGAACGTCGAGCTGCCACATCCAGACGTCGACTAGGCGGCGCAGGTTTGGCGATGTTGTCGAGGCGAAGATGGGAACCAGTGTGTCCTTGCTCACTGGCAGTAGAGGCTGTGCCCACAGCTCCTGATCGGACGCACCTCTGAATACAAGAAACTCCGCCAGCGCCTGAGTCTGTTCGAAAGAGGTTGAACAAGCCGCGGCAATCGCCTCGTTCAAGGCTTTGCGCTGTAGCACAGGGGCGAATCCTGGCAACCAAGTCTTCGGGTCAGTCGAGTTCACGGATTCTCTTGCTTCGACTTCCTGCCTCAGCAGATGTGCGGCCTTGCTCACAATAGCCCATGTGGTCAATAGTTGATTCAGGGTCGCGCCCTTGAGCTTAGGCTGGACCTCATTCAACAACTCGGTGTAGTAGGGCTCGCTCGCGTAGCCGCGCATCGCCAATAGCCAACCACCCTCTTTGGATCGGAGATCCATGGGGGCTAGACGCAAGGACTGCCGACCGGCCATTTTCGTCAAGCACGTGACATCAACCAGCCCAACGTCTGCCACCATTGCTTGAAGCAAGGGGCGTCGATGGATCTCCATGGAATGCAATGCAAACTCACGCGCCAAGCTGGCCATCCTGAGTCGGCTGACCACAGCGCGTATCTGCCAGGAAGGGTTCTGCAACTTAAACGTGACCCGACGTTCGTCCCGCGACGGCAAGTAGCCGTTCCATAGGCAGTCATCCCATAGCGCTTCGATGTGGGAATACAAGTTGCTTCTCGCAAAGTCTCCAAGAAGGCCATCGAAATCGAGCTTGCCGAACTCTGCGTTTCCGGACAGATCTGGATCCTTCTCCAGCACTCGCTTCAAGGGCACCTGAATGCCATCAACCATGCTTTGGATCAGTTCCTCCGGGGCAAACTCGGCTCCTTCTTCGGTCTTCAGCTTTAGCGCGGCGACTTCATGCATCATCACCGGCATTCCAGGCCGCTTCTCGATCTGCTTCTCTGCCGATTCCTGCATTGCCGATCGGGTCTTCTTGTCAATCAAGACGAAGTTGTAGTTTGCTAAGGCCGCAAAGGCGCGCAATTTCGTTGTGGGGCGAAGATCGCTGGAAAACGTCACCTTGAGTGACGCGCGGATGTGATTCGCCTTCTCGAAAATCAGACAGCCAGCTTCATACAGGTGCCTGTCCGCCTCATCCTCACCCTTTTGCTTGAAGGACGTTTCCCATCTCGCGATCTTGAACCCCGAACGTAACGGGCCTGAGATCGACTCGGCGCGAACCTCCTTGCTGAACTGTCCCATCGTGTTGAGTTCCTAAGGCGCTAGCGCACCATTCATTACCGCGGTTTTGAGGGCGGGTAGGATGATTCTGATCCGCATCGCCTGACAGGCGAGTTGAAGGTGCTAGTTTGCCCAGACCCCGACCAACGAGATATCGTTGGCCAACTTAAAAAGTCTGCAAATCGATCTTTCTAGAATTTGAGCCAAGCCATAAGAGCCATGCCAATGATGAGCAGCAGCACCAAGGAACCGAACGGATTCTTTTCAAGGGTGGTGACCAGTGCAACCAGATCGAGGAGCTTCGGAGGGCGGATCACAGTTGGTGCCTCATTTGTGTAAGCGGTGCATGCACGATAGTGCGGGGCGTCTTTCAGGACAGCAGTTTTCGCCGTTTCTCCAAAAACCGCGGCAACGTGTCGGTCTTCCCGAGGAACTGCGCTTGACTCGTGTCGATCATCAAGACGAGCTGCTTTGCCTTGGTCCTCGCGACGCCGTATTTCTTGCTCTCAAGCAATCTCGTGACCGCGCCGTCAAATGACGTGATCGACTCGTCCTTCACAACGATGGCGCAGATATCACGCCAAAGAAGCCCCCCGAGCTGCCAGTCCTGACGCGCTTGCGCGGCCTTCTTGGGCGAGTTGGTTGGCATCCCTTTGCTGAAAAAAACGTCGTCGAGCGAGGGCGGTGAACCAGGATGCCCGAAGGCTGTCATCCGCTGATGAAATGACTGCGCGAGCCACTCTGGCATTGGCAGATTCTCCTCCGCACACATGCTGATTGCCTGCAATAGAGAGAGCGTGTCTCCTTCCTCGAAACGCTTGCGGTAAACGTCGAGCATCCGATGCACTTCCAGCAAGGACATGCAGCGCATGGAGTCCGGTCCGTGCCCTAAGCGATGGCCCGTACGAAAGAAGAGCGCTGCCTTGCCCCATGCAGGTTCAAGAGATGCGAGATCTCGCTCTCCTTCGTCCCACGGGTCGCCCAGGTCAAACGGCAGTTCGTTCATTCGCTTCAATGCGGCCATTTGCGAGGTCCTTTCGAAAAAGTTCTCTTCTACAAGCCAGCCTACAGCAGTTTGTATTGGGAAGAGACGATCCGCGACTCGGTTGGCCGCGCGCTGCAGCGATCTGTCGCACTTGCAGTCACGGGCAGGGTGACATCCGCATGCGGGTCACGAATTTCAGGATGATCCGAATTGCCGGTGCGCTTCAGAGTAGCGTCACTGGAACCTGACCCAGCAGTCCAGCTACCCCTCGCACCTTCTGCACATCGAGCGCAGACGCCCGATCGCCATCACACACCGCGCTGCGAAACCCCGCGAAGTCGGGTGCGAGTTGCCGCAGCGTTGGAAGGTCCGGCAGGCGCAGGGCACCGGCCAGCCCGACCAGCTTGCCGGCCTGCCGTACCGTTGCGACGAAGCGCTGCAACTCCGGCATCGCCACGCACGCGAAGAGGCTGCCCGCGCGCTTGTCGGCGGTGTCGGCCATCACGGCCGGAAAGCCGAGCCGGCACGCCTGCGCGATCAACTCGACGTCGAGCCCGGCGTCGGCGATGAACACCGGCACCACCGCGTGGCGACTGCCACCCAGCATGTCGAGCACCTCCGCGGCATGTGTCGAACGCTCGATGCCGACCTTCACATAGTCGACCCCGCACGCGCCCACGTTCTCCACACGAGCCGCGATGAGGCCGGCCTGATGCATCCCCACATCGCCGATCGTCGCGCTGATCGGCAACGCGATTCCACGCCCGCGTAGCACCTGGACGATCGCGCGGATCGTCGCCATAGGCAGCCCGCCCAGCGCTCCCTCACGCGGCTCCTTCAGGTCGATGAAGTCGGCTCCACCCTCCGCCGCAAGCAACGCCTCGACCGGGCTCCTCACACTGACCAGCAGCCGCATCACCCCACCTCCTTCAAACCCGCACGATGCCGCTGCACCGCCTCCCGCAACCACCCCCAAGCCTCCCGCTCTTCGTCACCGGCAGTCTTGTCGATCGCAATCTGCAGATACCCCATCTCCGCATCGATCTTCTCCGCCGCCAGCATGTGCAGCCGGCTGACCAGCACCGCCCCTTCGATCACCGCCGCCTGCGCGCGGTTGAATCCGATGAAGGGCGCATGCGTCACTTCGTGCACCCGCGCCATCAGCAGCACCGGCCGCTGGGCGTCGTCGCGCCGCTCGGCCAGCCTCAGCTCCACATGCCCGAGCGCGCTCGCCAGTCGCTGGCCGGGGATCGTCTCGGCCGCCACCAGCGGCCACACCTTGCGCCCCGTCACGCATCCCGCAAACACCCGAGTGTCCGTCAGCAGGTTCAACACCGCATGGCCCGTCGCGATGATGTTGTCGTGCGTCGCCGACGGCTTGAACGGCATCAGCACCACCTGCCCACCCTGATACCGCACGCCCATCGGCGCCACATGCGGCACGCCCTCGGCCGACACCGTCGTCACCACCGTCTCGTAGATCACGTCGTTCATCAGCTGCTTCCGTTGCGGGCCTTGCCGGTGGCCATCGTCGTGCCTGGCGCGCACCAGCCGCTCAGGTCCTGCGCGCCCGTCTCAACCGCCGCGCCCCAGTCAAGCGGCTGGTCCTGCACGTAGCGCTTGCCCAGCTTCCACGCGATCTCGGCATGCGCCAGTTCCACGCCCATGTAGAACGCATGCGCCGCATCGTCCTCCAGCTTCAGCTGCGGCCACAGCTCGAAGGCGCCTTGCCCGAGCCGCAGCCCGTCGCGGTTGTACACATGCAGCCCCAGCGGTGACACCTGCACGCGGAAGTTCGGGTCGCGCACCTGCGCCGCCGTCTCGGCGATCTCCTGCGGCGTGTCGGGAAACGGGTGCTTCGCATGCACCGTCATCAGCGCATCGCTGATGCCCTTCGGCAGGCTGCCGTGGCTGGCCGCGGCGTGCATGATGCGGCGCGCCCAATCGGCCTCGCGCACCGCGCGGCGCGCATGCTGGCTCACCTGCGTGGTCAGCACCGCGGCCACGTTCAGCTCGGCGGCGATGCCGAACAGCAGTGCGTTGATGCCGCTGGTGTCGGCCTCGGTCAGCTCGGTCACGTTGCCGATACCCATCATGATCGGCGCGTCCGGAAAGCGCTCGTGCAGCCGGTGGTAGCGCACGATCGAGGCCGTCAGCCCGAACGGGATCGGGTCGAGGATCGAATCGGCGAAGTACGGCTTGCCGCTCGCCTGCATCTGCGCCACGGCCTCGTGCAGCGAAGCCTCGTCGGCCGGCGTGCGCGGAATCAGCACCGGCACCGCATCGACCTCATCCGCCACCCACAGCGTGTCAATCGTCAGGCTCAGCAGATAGTCCGCCCCGGCGCGCCCGCCGCGCAGCAGCTCCTGCGCATCGTTCGAGTCGACGCTCACCGAGAAGCCTTCGGCCTTCAGCGCCTGCACGCTGTCGGCCAGGTGGTCGAAGCGCGTCGCCGGCAGGCTGCCGAGGTCGATCACGTCGGCGCCATCGGCACGCAACTGCCGCGCGCGCGCGACGATGCCGTCGACCGACAGCTTCGGTGCGTCGACGATCTCGGCAAAGATCGCGACCTCGTACTCGCTCAGGTCCATAGTCTTCGCGGCGCGGTTGAAGAAGCGTGGCAGGTCCTTCAGCTCCTCCGGCCCGCGCTGCACCGGGATGCCGTAGTGCTGCGTCAGCGCGTCGAGGTCGCCGCGGCAGCGCCCCGGCACCAGCATGCGATCCGCCTGCACCGGCCCGGGCACGCGGCGCGCGATCATCTCGGCCGTCATCAGCGCTGCCACCTGCAGCCCGAGGTCGCGCACCTCCCACGTGAAGGGAGCAGCGTCGATGCCGCCCAGCACCCGCTCCAGCGCCGGCCGGGCCAGGTGGCCGGTCAGGAAGACGATGTGTTCTACGGGCTGGTCCATGCGAGGGCGAGCTCCTTCAGGCGCGCGTCGAGCGCGGCCTCCAGTTCGGCGGGGGAGCACACCACATGGCAGAAGTCGATGGCACGAAGGCGGTCCACGTTGTCGAGTTCGATGCGCCGCGGCCGCAGCGTCACCCAGTCGTGCGGCGATTTCGTCACCACCACCGGTTCGGTGTCGCATGCAAACACGATGCCCGGGATGCCGAGCTTGCCGGCCTGCGCGAACATGTTGGTCGGCAGCGTGTCGCTGAAGCCGAACGCGCACTTGGCCACCGTGTTGCTGGTGGCCGGCGCGATCACCACCGTGTGATAGACGTCGTCGTACAGCATGCCCACCGGCACGCCGCTCGCGGTCTTGTCACGAAAGATCCGAAACCGCTGCTTCAGCTCGTCGAGCGGCATCTTGTAGATAGCCAGCACCTCTTCGCCGGCGGCCGACAGGAACAGGTCGCAGGCCGGCAGCCGCGCGGCCAGCGCGATCGATTCGTCCAGCCCGTGGCCCGAACCGGTGATGCACCACGCAAAGCGCGAGCGCGGCGCCGCATCGACGGGCGCCGCGTCGTCATCGCCCTGCGGCGGCGCATCACTCGGGATGCGAGATCTCGATGTGGAGCTTGTGGAGCTTGCGGTAAAGGGTGTTTCGGCTGACATCGAGCGCCTTGGCGACATTGCTCACGTTCCAGCGGTGCTGCTCCAGCATCTGCAGCAACACCTGCCGTTCGTTCGCCTGGATCGGATTCAGTTTGTAGGGCACCGCCGGGTGCTCGGCGCCTGCCTGTGCCGCCGATCCCACGGCCGACCCCGCCGGTGGCAGCGCCGGCATCGTCGTCACCGGTGTCGGCAACGCGAGCGGCGCGGTGCTGGCCGCCGCATGCATCGGCGCTGCCGCCACGGCACTGTCCTGCAAGGCCGGCAGGTGTGCGCAGACGATGGTGTCGCCGTCGGCCAGCGCCGCCGCGGTGCGCAGCACATGGCGCAGCTGGCGGATGTTGCCGGGCCAGGCGTAGTCCATCAGCATGCGCTCGGCCTCGGCGCTCAGCGTGGTGCCGCGGCCGCCTTCGGCTTCGAGCACGCTGCGGATCAACTCGCGCCGGTCGCTGCGTTCGCGCAGCGCCGGCAGCACCAGCTCGATGCCCGACAGCCGGTAGTACAGGTCTTCGCGGAAGCGCCCTTCGCGCACCAGCTCGGGCAGGTGCTGGTGGCTGGCGCTGATCAGCTGGAAGTCCACCGCGTGCGTCTCCTCGGTGCCCAGCGGCGTGACCTGGCGCTCGTCGAGCACGCGCAGCAGGCGGGCCTGCAGGTCGATCGGCATGTCGGCGATCTCGTCGAGGAACAGCGTGCCGCCGTCGGCCTGCAAAATCTTGCCGCGCCGGCCGGTGCGCTGCGCGCCGGTGAAGGCGCCGGCGCGGTAGCCGAACAGCTCGGATTCGATCAGCGTCTCCGGCAGGCTCGCGCAGTTGATCGCGACGAACGTGCCGCCCGCATGCGGGCTCGCTTCGTGCACCGCGCGGGCAAACACCTCCTTGCCGGAACCGGTCTCGCCGCACAGCAGCACCGGCGTCTGGCGCGCGATCACGCGGCGCGCCGTCTCGAAGTGGGCGGCCAGCCGCGCGTCCTTGAAGGTCGGCGTCTGCGCGGCCGGGCGCGGCAGCGCGGTGCGGGGCGCGAGGCGCGGCACGGTCGTCGTGGCCAGCGCCTGCGACGGCAAGTCCGATTCGGTGGCCGGCCGCCGCGCGACCGCGAAGAAGCGCAGCGCCGCATTCGCGCGGAAGGTCACGATCGGGTGGAACGACGACTGCGTGCTGCGCCGCAGCATGTCTTCGAGCGAGTTCTGGAACAGGTCCTCGATGTGGCGCGAGCGGATCTCGTCGACCGACTGCAGCCCGAGCTGGAACAGCGCGCTGCGGTTGGCCGCGAGGATGCGGCCGTCGTCGCCGACCGCGAGCTTGCCCTCGTGCAGCGTGTAGACGAACTCCGGCCGGCTGTGGAAGTGCAGCGGGTGCGCGTTGCGGAAGCGCCGGTCGATCAGCCGGTTCTCGATCATCCGCGCCGTCATGCCCAGCAGCACCAGCAGGTGCTGCTGCATCATGCTGGAGCGGCTGCTGACGTCGAGCACCGCGGTGATGTGGCCCGACGGATCGAACACCGGCACGGCCGAGCAGGTGAGCTGGGTGAAGTGCGTGAAGAAGTGGTCCTCGCGCCGCACCGAGATCGGTGCCGCGGCCGCCAGGCAGGTGCCCATGCCGTTGGTGCCGGCCTCGGTCTCGCTCCACATGCCGCCGGGGCGCAGGCCGAGCGGGCCCATCTCGGCGGCGAACTCGGTGGAGCTCACCATGTGCACGATCACGCCGTCGATGTCGGTCAGCACCACCGCCGAATCGGCATCGGCGAGCTGCTGGTACAGCGTGGTCATCTCGTAGCGCGCGCAGTCGATCACGTCGGCCTGGCGCTCGCGCCGTTCCTCGAGCGCGGCACGGCTGATCACCGCCGGCTCGCGCGCCTTGTCCGGGTGCAGCCGGTACTCGTTGAGGCAGCGGCTCCACGACTGCGTCACCACGTCGTTCGCCGAATCGTGGATGCCGCTTCGCACCACGTCCATCACATGTTCGGCGTGGCGATCGTCGCCTGTTCGCAAGACCAGCGTCATGTGGGCTCCCTGGTAACGCAGGACCCCGATTCTGGTGCGATCCCGGGCCCTGCATACCGGGTGAAACGAGGGGGCCCGCTCGTGGCGCGTTTTTTGCGGCGGGCTTGTCGGATCGACTCACCCCACAACACCGGAGACCCGATGACCCATCCCAGCCGCACCCCGAGCGCCGCCCCGGACGCGCCGCTCCCGCTCGACCTGATCTTCATCGAAGGCCTCACCGGCGAAACGGTCATCGGCATCCACGAGTCGGAGTTCCACCACCCGCAGCCGCTGGTGATCGACGTGCATGCCGGCGTGCCGCGGGCACGCGCCTGCGACACCGACCGCATCGGCGACACCATCGACTACAGCGTCGTGCGCGAACGCCTGCTGCGCCTGCTGGCCGAGCACCAGCTGAAGCTGCTGGAGGCGCTGGCCGAGGCGATCGCCGACATCCTGCTGGGCGAGTTCGGCGCCAGCTGGGTCCGCGTGAAGGTCGTCAAGCCGCGCAAGTTCGCCGACGTGGCGTCGGTCGGCGTGCAGATCGAGCGCGTGGCAAGCCCGGTGCCGATGATCGGCCGCTCGGCGACCGTCGTGCAGTTGCTCGGTTCGGGGATGGTGCCGGACACCACCCCCCGCTCACCCTGAGCTTGTCGAAGGGTCAGGCCGCAGCGAACGGGTGCGCGCTCGACCCCTTCTTCGCGACCACTTCCTCGGCCGTCGGCGAGCCGGCCACCGCGCGCTTGATCGACTCCTTGACGGCGCGGTAGTTGTAGTCCTGGATCTTCTTGTCGTCTTCGGCCAGCCAGTGGATGAAGACGCCGACGCAGATGAACAAATTGTCGGCTTCCGCCATCGGGATGGTGCCGTCCTCGACGCAGTCCGCCACCGCCATCGCGACGCCGCGCTGGGCCGGACCGAACATTTGCACCGCCTGCTTGGCGCCCTTGATGGTGACCTTGTTGAACATCACGGTCGCGGGCTTGGTCAACAGGTTCGGGGCCACCACTGCGAGCAGCGACGTGAAGCCGTCCTTGTTGTTGGTCAGTGCGTTGGCGAACGCGCTCTCGGCAGGGCTGCCGCGCGGCCCGATGAGCAGGTCGATGTGGGCAACTTCATTGCCGTCTCCGACGAGCGACTCCCCGACCATCATGCGATCGATCTTGGCCATGGCTGTGTCATCTCCTGTTTGCGTTTCTGGGGGACGTGACTGGGGACGTTCCCGACATTGGCGAGGCGCCAATGCTTCACGGCTGTTATCACGTTCCGTGCCACCGCGCCGCGAGGCCGGCGATCATCAGCGTGACCACCGTCAAATCGGCGCTGGTACCGGGGTTGATGCCCCGTGCCTTCAGCGATTCGTCCCAGGCTGCCCAGGCCGGCTCGCCGTCCATTGCGGCGGCGCCGCGCCAGCCGTGCGCCGCGGTCATGACAGTCTGTGCCACCGCCTCGCCGTGTTTGCGGACAATGTGTGAATCGAAAAAGCTGCCGAGCAGCGCGATGTAGAGCCGCTGCACCGCCGCCGTCGTGCTTGCATCGGGCGACATGCAACCGGCCCCCTGCGGGCATGCAAAGCCCGGACCCAGCGCGGGCAGCGCGACACCGAACACGTCGGCATAGCCGTCGCGGTACTGCCGCGCGATCAGGTCGTGCCCGGCCGACAAGGCCATCGCGGCGCGCAGGTCGATGCTGGGCGCGGCGCGCACGTCTTCGGCTGGTGCCTTGCCGAGGCCACCGGGGTTGGCGCGGGCGATCGCGCGGTAGGCGTGTGCGGCATCGGCCAGGCTCAGGCCCGCCAGCACCTCGCCGATGGCATCGCACAAGGCCGCCGGCGTCACTGCATCCGGCCATCGCTCCACCGCCACCGCGACCGGCGCGCACAACAGCAGGATGCCGAGGTTGGTGTTGCAGTGCGCCACCGACCAGCTGGCCTCGACCGCGGCCTCGATGCGCTCGCCAACGCCTGCGCCGCGCCTGAACAGCGGCCCGGCGGCGGCCGTGGCGCTGTCGATGAACAGCGACGCCTGCATGCGGTGGCCGCCGGACTGCAGGCTGACGTTGCCCGGCTTGCGCACCGCCACGTCGAGCGTGCAGGCGCACAGGAAGGCGGCCTTCGCCCGCGCCACCGCCGTCGGCAGGTCGACGCTCACGCCGCGTCGCCGAGTGCGCGCTGCGCCGCGTGCTGCACCGTGTTTTGCACCGCGCACTTGCGGTCGAGCAGGTCGTCGACGATCGCCCGCGCGATGCTGAACCCGGTCACCCGCTGCAAGCCCTGCCAGGCCGCGACGCCGTTGACCTCGATCACCTGCGTGCCCTGCGCCGACGGGATCAGGTCGACACCGGCGTAGTCCATGTCCAGCGCCGCCGCGGCCTGCTCGGCCAGTTGCGCGAGGCCGGGCGTCAGCTCGGCCGGTTCGCAGCGCGCGCCTTGCGCGACGTTGTGGATCCAGTGCGAACTGACGCGGCGCATCGCGGCGATCGCGTTGCCGCCCACCACCAGCACGCGCCAGTCGAAGCCGGGCGCCGTGGTCGCCGGCACGAAGCGCTGCAGGTAGGCGAGCGAACCGAAGCCCTTGTCGAGCGGCGGCAGCGCGTGGTGCACGCCGTCGACCTCGCCGACCAGCTGCAGCCCCTTGCCCTGCGAGCCGAACAGCGGCTTCAGCACCAGCGCATGGCCGGCCGCGCCTTCGCGCATCGCGATGCGTTGGGCCTGCGCCTGCGATTCGGTGGCCCAGGTGGGAGGCGTCGGCACGCCGGCCGCATGCAGCAGCAGGCTGGTCATCGACTTGTCGACGCTGCGCTCGATGGCCCGCGCATCGTTGTAGACCGGCACGCCGAGTTCGCGCAGCGCATGCAGCACGCCGAGCCGCTTGGTGACCTGCTCGAAGCTGCCGCCCGCCAGGCCGCGCACCAGCACCGCGTCGGGCAGCGCGCGGCCGAAGCCGGGCAGCGACAGGCCGTGCCACGCGAGCGTGGTGTCGATGTGGCAATCGGCGAGGTCGATGCAGCGCCCGACCGCACCGCGCGCACGCAAGGCGCCCTGCAACTGCCGGGTGTGCCAGCCGACCTCGTCGGTCATGATCGCGACGCGCATCACGCCTCCTGCAACCAGAGCTGCCGCAGCAGCGCCATGTTCAGCGCACCGCCATGCCAGGTGTTGCCGCTGTCGAGGTTGCTGACCCACACCTCGGCCGGCGCGAACAGGCCGGGGTCGATCTTGTAGAAGTCGTAGCCGGCCTCCTTGAAGATGTCGGCGAACGAGCGGCCGTGGTCGCGCGAGTTGGTGGACGGCAGCGCCAGCGCCAGCGCGCGCGCCGCCGCATCGTCGCCGCGCACCGCCAGGTGCACCTGGCCGCCGTACAGGATCGCGTCGTTCGTGCGGCCCATCGCCTGCGCGCCGTCGGGCGTCGGCGACGGCAGCGGCGCAGTCGCCACGCCCTCGACGACGTGCGCCAGCGCAAAGCCCAGCGTGTGCGCCTTGTGCAAAGCGGTCTCCAGCACGCGCGCGACGATCTGCGTGGTGCCGGCGAGGCTGGTGGTCGGCGTCAGCACGATCGTCAACCCGTCGGCCTTCAGCGCGCAGTCGTGCAGCAGCTTGTCGACGATCACCGTCGGCGGCGGCCGGTCGACCTCCATCACCAGCACGCCGCAGTCGGCATGGTCGCGGTAGCCGAGTTCGTTGAACAGGTCTTCCTTGCCGGCCAGCGCGCGCGCCGGGCCCGAGCCGAGCGAGAAGAACTTCTTGCCGCCGGTCTCTTCCTTCGTCGCCGCGAGGCTCCAGCCGGCGTACTGGCTGCCCAGGCAGGCCAGCACCGGTTGCGAGCTGCGCACCTCGATCCAGGTCGGCCAGCCGTGCCGCTCGCCGGCCTGCAGCCCGACCTGGCCCAGCCCGCCCATGCAGATCTCGCCGACCAGCAGGCCGGCGGCGATGCTGCCGCGCACGCCTATGCCGGCATCGACGATGCACACGCCGCGCTCGTCGCGGCGCACCGCCACCTGCAGCGCGTCGGCGTCGCCGATGAGGCGCTCGACCAGCGGACGCGCCCGCGTGTTGACGCTGAGTTCGGTCATGGGCTTGTCTCCAGGGAATCCAGCAAGGCCTCGCGCGCCTGGTGCAGGGTGGCGCGCACCGCATCGGCATCGGCGCCGTGAGCGCTCAGGCTGCACAGCGGGTCACCGGCCGCGAAGCGCGTGCCGGCGTGAGGGTGGTCGTGCGTGTCGGGCCGGCTGGCGAGGCGCTGCGCCAGCGCTGCATCGACCTGCCCGCCGTGGCGCGCGAACACGATCTCCAGGCCCTCGACCCGCGTCGGCGTCGGAGGGGGCGGCAGCACGCCGTGCAGGCAGGCCTGCACATGGGCCGCCATCGCGCCGGCGCCGTACAAGGCCAGGCTGGCAGGTGGGCGCGGGTTGACCTCGAGCACCGCGATCTCGTCGCCATCGCGCATGAAATCGAGGCTGCACAGGCCGCGCAGCTCGAAGCCGGTGGTCAGCGCGCGCACGGCGGCCTGCACGCGCGAGGCGGCGAGGGTGCCCAGCGCAACCGGTCCGACGACACCGCAGAACACGAACGGCCGCGTGCCGAAGCGGCGCACCGTCAGCTCGTTGAAGCCGAGGATGACGGCCTGGCGCCCGTTCGCGACGAAGGTGGCCGACATCGGCACGCCGGGCGCTTCCTGCTGCAGGTAGTGCTGCGCCGGCAGCTCGGCCAATTGCCCCGGCGTCGCGACGCGCACCTGCCAGCCGCCGCTGCCGAGGGCGTCCTTCACCAGCCAGCGCGCGCCGTCGTCGGGCAGCGAACGCGCCAGGGCGCCGAGCCGCACCGGCGGATGCCGGATGCCGTGCGACGCGAGCAGGTCGAAGAAGAGCGCCGGGTCGCGCACGCGGCACACGGCAGACACCGGCGTGCCGATCAGCGGCAGCAGCTGCGCGCCTTCGGCCAGCAGGCGCGGCCGGCCTTCGAAGCCGCTGCCGGCGATCCAGCCGCTGACGTCGCCGCGGCGCGCCAGTTCGCGCAAGGCCGACAGCGTCAGCGCATCGTCGATCTCGAGCGACGCCGGCTCGCCGAGGCTGATCCACTGCGACGCGGCGGCGCGCGTGTCGGCATCGCCGAACAGGTCGAGCGCGACCACCTCGAAGCCGTCGCGCACCGCGGCTTCGGCCATCATGCGGGCGGACAGCGCGGCCACGGCGATCGTGTCCTGCACGCCCTTCACGAGGCGTCGCCGGCCGCACGCTCCGCGAGGAACGCGCGCGCGGTCGCGAACGCCTCCGGAAAACCGAGCACCAGCGCCTTCTTGTCGGACTCGCGCATCTGCACCAGCAGGCGGTGCTGCGTCTGGTACTTCACGTTGCCGACCGCGAGCGCGCCGATGCCGACCGCCGTGCTGCCGGCCAGCGCCTTGCCGTCGTCCATCACGCCGACACCGGCGATGCCCTCCGGCGGCACGGCGTTGACATCGGCCGCCACCTTCAGCCGGCGGGCCTGCTTCAGGTCGTCGGCCGAGACCACCTGCACGCCGGCCGCGGCGCAGGCGAGCACCACGTCGGCGTCGGCAAGCGATGCGCGCACGGCCGCAGGGTCGGCGCCCGAGACGCCATGCAGCGTGACGCCGAAGCGCGTGGCGGTTTCATGTGCGGCGGCTTCGGCCGCGGCCGCACCGCTGCGGCTGGACAACGAGACGAGCGCGCCGGCCTGCGCGGCGATCACGCCCGCGATGCGGCCCACCGGGCCCAGCCCGCCGAGCACCACCACGCGCAGGCCGGTCAGGCCGAACCCATGCTGCTTCTGCAGCGCGGCCTCGGTGCAGGCGACCATCGCCGCGGCCGTGGTGTAGGCGCCGCTCGGGTCGGCCATCACCGACACGACGAAGGGCTTGACCATCGCGGCGCGGGCGCGCTCGAGCATGTCGGTCGCAAGCATCGCGTTGCGCCCGCCGATGAAGAGGCCGGTGCGCGCGACACCCTTCGGACCGCGCGAGAAGATCGCGTCCTGCGTCAGCGCGGCGATGCCGTCGAGATCGACCTCGCAGTAGGGTGCGATCACCTGGTAGCCGGCGTCGGCCGCCATGTTGACGTCGAACGGGCTGGCCTGCCGGCCCGGGGTGAACAGGTGGAGGATGTAGGGACGTTCCATCGCGAGCTCCGGGGTCGTGCTGTCGATCGGGTCAATGCGGTTCGCAGGCGTGCTCGCTGAGCAGCGCGCCGCGGTTGAGGCCGGCGACGATGCTCAGCGTGAGGCCGGGTTCGAGCGCGCGCGTGGCTCGCAGCGCCTGCACCGCGGCCTCTGCGGCGGCCTGCGACGGCAGGATCGCGAAGCCGGTCGGCCCCCACGAGCTCTGGCCGATGGCGGCGCCGTCGATGGCCTGCACGATGCGGCCGACTGCGGCGCTGGTGTACGCGCCGCCTTGGGCCGGCGCGAAGTGCTCGCCGAGCAGTTGCTGCACGCGGTTGATGCCGGCCGCGAACAGCGCGAACTCACCGCTCGCGGCACCGGGCAGCACGCGCATCAGCACCTGGTGGCAGATGTCGGCAGACAGCGCCTGCGGCAAGGGCGGCAGCGTCGCGATGGCCTGCTTCTCCTGCGGGCCCGACAGGCCGCGGTGGCGATCGTCCTGGACCACGATGACGCGCCAGGCGGCCGGGAAGGCGATGCGCGACAGCAGCGGTGCCGGCAGGCCGTCGGGGCCGGGGCCGCCATCGAGCAGCAGGCCGCCCTGGTCGAAGCCGGCGATGCCGATGCCCGAGCGCAGCCCGCGCGCCAGCCACTGCGCGAGCGTCGCGCTGCCGAGCGCCAGGCCGTGCCAGTGCGCGAACACCCGGCCGATGGCCAGCGCGAGCTGCGTGCCCGAGCCGAAGCCCGCATGCGGCGGCAGCACGCGCGTGAGCTGCAGGCGCAGCGGCGCCCGCAGGCCGGTGTGCTCGCGCAGCAGGTGCAGGAAGCGGGTGGCGCGCTCGATCTCGGCCTGCGCGGCGGGCTCCCCGGTCACCACCTCGTCGACCGCTGCGCTGCTCAGCGCGACCTCGGTCGCGAGGCCGTCGATCACCAGCCCCAGGCTGCCGAAGCGGCGGCCCAGCGTGCCGGCTGGATCGAGGAACCCGAGGTGCAATCGGCCCGGCGCGCGAAGCGTCAGCAGGCGGTGGGGGTCGGCGGCGGTGACAGGCATCGGAGCCTGGGTAAGCAAGCGCCGTTCCGCTGGGGTTTACCCCGGAAAAGCGGGGCGGAAGGTGCGCGGCAGCGCGCGCCTGTCCCGGCCGGGGGACACAGTGTCCTGCGGCGGCTTCAGTCGTACTTGATGTACTTGAAGCGCGGATCGTCGGGCGTGCCTTCCAGCGCCGAGCCTTCGTCCGCGCCGGGCCGCCACATCACCACCTCCTCGATCTTCGCGGCGAGCGCGAAATCCTTGTCGGTGATGCCCTTGGCCGCGTGGTTCATCAGCTTCACGGTGACGAAGGCGAACGAGACCGTGAGGTCCGGGTGGTGCCAGGCCGCTTCGGCGAGGTGGCCGACGGTGTTCACCACCATCAGCGTGCCTTTCCAGCCACCGGTCTTGTACTTGCGGCGGATCCAGCCGTCTTCGAGGAACCAGTTCGGCAGCTCGGCCTTCAGGCGGGCCTCGACCTCGTCGGTCGAGTAGGTTTCGTCGGGGGTCTTCTTGCGCCATTGCGACATGTCGGTCTCCTCGGCAGGGTTGACGGCCTTGATCTTTTGCGCGGCACCGCACAGCATCATCGCTCCGCGGGAGCCAACACCATGCGCAGAAGGGTCTGGAACATCGGCATCGCGTCCGCGCTGCTCGGCATGAGCAGCCGTGGCGCGCAGGCCGCGCCTCTCACCGTTGAGCAGGTGCGCGAGCGGCTGGCCGCTGCCACGGCGCAGCAGCCGGCCGACCTGTCGGGTCAGGACTTGTCTGACCTCGACCTGAGCCGCGTCGATTTCCGCCAGGCGCGGCTTGTGGGCGCCAGCCTGTTCGCGTCGAAGCTGGTGCTGAGCCGCTTCAACGGTTGCGACCTGACGCGCGCCAACCTGAACGGCGCGTGGCTGATGGGCACCGACTTCAGCGGCGCCACGCTGGTGGGCAGCAGCCTGCTCAGCGTGGTGGTGCTGGGTGGCGAGGTGAAGAAGCCGCCCACGTTCGCCGGTGCCGACCTGAGCGGGGCGCGCGTCATCGCCGATTTTCCGGGGGTCGACCTGCGCCGCGCGAAGCTGGTCGGGACCAACCTCGGCGTCAACATCAAGAACCAGGGCATGGGGCAGATGCGCACCGACCTGTCGGGCGCCGACCTGAGCGAGGCCGACCTCGAAGGGGCGGACCTGAACCGCTCGCTGATGTCGTTCGCGAAGCTGGTCAACGCCAACCTGCGCGGCGTGAATTTCTTCAACGCGAAGATGGCCGGCGCCGATCTGCGCGGGGCCGATGTCACCGGCGCTGATTTCACCGATGCGGTGCTCGATGACATCGTGCTGACCGACGTGAAAGGCTTGGACAGCGCGAAGGGCTTGGCCCGAAAAAGCCGGTCGCCGTGAGCCCAAGAGGTCCTTGGAGGGACCAGGCCGTTGCAAAGAAACCCCGTTCGCCCTGAGCCTGTCGAAGGGTCTGTGTGCATCGAGCCGGGTCTTCGACAGGCTCAGCCCGAACGGAGGGGGGCAAACCGTTCGCCCTGAGTTTGTCGAAGGGGCTGTGTGCATCGAGCCGGGGCTTCGACAAGCTCAGCCCGAACGGAGGGGGCAAACCGTTCGCCCTGAGCCTGTCGAAGGGCTGCCCTGAGCTTGTCGAAGGGTCTGCGTGCATCGAGCCGGGGCTTCGACAAGCTCAGCCCGAACGGAGGGGGCAAACCGTTCGCCCTGAGCTTGTCGAAGGGTCTGCGTGCATCGAGCCAGGTCTTCGACAGGCTCAGCCCGAACGGAGCTGTGCGCGTCAGCTCTTGCGCTTCACCGACACCGGCTTCGAACCGGCCGCGAGCCGCGTCGCTTCTTCATCCGCCGGCAGCAGCGACGTCAGCGTTCCAGGCGGCAGCTGGCGCAGTTGCGCGGCATCGAGCTTGCCGATGAACTTCCAGCCGGTCGGCAGCTTGATGAACGCGAAGGCGGTCGGCGGATCGACGAAGACGTCGTACTCGTTCACGACGACCGCATCGACGGCCTGGGCCTGGGCGGCCGGCGCTCCGATCAAGGCACCCAGCACGAGCGCGAAACAGAACAGGGGGTGGGCAACGTAGCGGGGCATCGAGAACTCCAGTGGCATGTCGGGTGGAAGGCCAGTGTCGTTGCCGCGTGCTTCAGCCAGACTTCATGGAACACTGCGTGCGTTTCATTCGTTGCCGCCACCCGCCCATGTCCCACTTCCTCTTCATCGTCGCCTCCACCCGCGAGCCCGGCCACGTCGGCAACACCGAATGGCTCGCCCGGCGCGCCGCCGAGAGCCTGCCCGCCGACACCACGCAGACCTGGCTGCACCTCGCGCACATGCCGGTCCAGCCATTCACCGACCAGCGCCACACCGTCGGCACCTACCCGTGGCCCGACGACGGCCACCTGCGCACGCTGCTCGACGCGACGATGGGCTGCACCGATCTCGTCCTGGTGTCGCCCGTCTACTGGTACAGCTTCCCGAGCTCGCTGAAGACCTACCTCGACCACTGGAGCGCCTGGCTGCGCATCGAGGGCCTGCCGTTCAAGGCCGAGATGGCCAGAAAGCGCATGCACCTCGTGACGACCAGCGGCGATCGCGCGAAGGCGCAACCGATGATCGACTCCGCACAGTTGTGCGCCGCCTTCCTGTCGATGCCGTTCGACGGCGCGCTGTGGGGCAAGGGCGGCCCGCCGGGCACGGTTCAGTCCGATGCCACCGCGCTCGCCGCAGCCGACCGCTTCTTCCGCAGCGCCTGACGCATCCGCTGCGCCGCCGGCCACGCGTTGCGCAACAGAAGCAACAGGAACGCCAGCGCCGCCAGCGCGACCCGCCCATCGGCCCGCGCGACTACCGGCTTCGCGAGCGCCGGGTCGGTCAGCGCCTCCGAGAAGCCCGGCGCCGTCTGCAGCCGATGGAAGCGCAAGCCGCGTTCGCTCGCAAGCAGCCGCAGGTAGCCCTCGCGCAAGGCCGACAGGTGCTCGGTGCCCGGCGTCGCTCCCAGTCCTGCCACCGCCGGGCCGGCGCCATCGTCCGCCAGCGCCTCGCCGCTGACGCTCGCGCCACGGCCCTGGCGGCGCATGTCCGTCTGCATCACCTCGTCCGCACGCCAGACGCCGAGCGGCCGCCCGAGCGGATCGGTCTTCGGGATCGGCGACGCCAGCAACTCGCCGACCCCGACCAGCAGCCCCGGCACCTCGCCCGGCTTGTCGTCGAACGCCGGGCGGTACTGCGGGTTCAGCGGCGGGGCCTCCTGGCCGTCGGTGATGAACACCAGCGACGGCTTGCCGGGCAGGTCGCGCGCGATGCCGATGGCGCTGTGCAGGCCCTTCGACACCTCGCTGTTGCCCGACCAGGCCATGCGGCCGTCGATGCGCGCGAGCGTCGCGCGCAGCTCGCCCAGGTTGGCGCACACCTCCACCGGCGCGAGCAGCAGGAACGAGCGGTATTCGGTGAACACCGCCCAGCCGACCTTGGAGCCGCAGGGCAGCTCGAGCAGGCCCTGGCGCAGCGCCTCCTTCGCGAACGCGAGGCGCGACGCCGGCTTGCCGGCCAGCACCTGGTCGGTCACGTTCATGCTCTGCGTGATGTCGAGCACCACCACGTGCTCGAACAGCCGGCGCTCGATGCGCAAGCCGGGGTTCAGGAAGGTCGCGGCCAGCGCGAGGGCCGCCAGCGCCAGCAGCCAGGCGTCGCGCCGGCCGCGCCACGACGCGCGCAGCCACGCGACCGCCTTCATGGCAGGCCCGGCGAGTAGCCGCGCATCGTCGTGACGGCGCGCTCGGCATCGCGCCGGCCGTCGGCGGGCGCGGCCAGCGACTCATCGGGGTCGGGCAGCAGGCGCTGCGCGCGTTCGAGGTTGTAGCGCGCATCCCATTGCCCGGGGTCGTTGCGCAGCACCTCGCGGTAGCCCTCCTTGGCCAGCTCCAGCAGCGGGATCGCGAGCCCCGGCTGCGCGCCGCCGCGCACCTCGATGGCCTGGCGCATCAGCAGGTTCGCGCTGTTGTAGCGCGCCGCCTGGCCGAGCGGCGTGTCGCCTTGCAGCGCGCGGTAGCGCTTCAAGGCCTCGTCGGTGGCGCCGCTCGCGGCCTGCGCATGGGCCAGCGCGAACTGCAACTCGGCGGGCGGCGGGTTGCCGACGGCCACCGGCGGGTCGGCCGCGATGGCCGCGTTCCAGCGATGCAGCCGCCACAGGTGCATGCCGTCGGCGAGTGCCGCCACTGCAACGACTATCAGCACCCCCAGCACGATGCGCGTGCGCCGCCGCGTGTTCACGCCCATCGCCGGATCTCCAGCGCCTGCGCGCCCCACAGCAGCAGCACGCACAGCAGCGCGATCGCATGGCCCCAGGGCGACAGGTCGCGCCGCGGCACGGTGTCGAGGTAGGTGATCGGCATGTTCTCCAGCCGGTTCACGTCGTCGATGGCGGCCTGCAAGGCCTTGTCGTTGTCGGCCTCGTAGGCGCGGTACGGCGTGCCGAGCGACTGGAAGAAGCGGTGCAGCTGGTGCTCGGGCACCGTGTCGGCCGCGCCGAGCGGGTCGCCCGCTTCGGCGTTCAGGCCGGGGCTGTTGGCCGAGCGCAGGTAGAACCAGTTGATGGCGGTGCGCTGCTTGCGCGCGGCGAACGCGATGCGCTCCTGCGTTGCCGGGTCGAGGTGGTCGCCGCCGTCGGACACCAGCATCACGATGCGCGACCCGGTGTAGGGCCGGTCGTCGAAGAACGACAGCGCCTCCAGCAGCGCCAGGCCGATGTTGGTCTCCGACAGGCCGCGCCCGATCTCGCCGGCGGCGATCGCGGCCTGCACCACCTCGTTCTTCTGCGTGAACTCGAGCACGCGCATCGGCAATGTGCTGAACACCACCATGCCGAAGCGGTCGTCGGGCCGGCCGGCCGCGAACTCCGACAGCAAGCGGCGTGCAACCTTGCCCTTGGCGTCGCGCGAGCGGCCCGGCGACAGGCTCATGTAGTAGTCGAGCGCCTCGGGGCCGGTGCCGCGCGGCTTGGCCGTGCCGGCCGCGAGGCGGGCTCCCGCGAAGCCCTGGTCCATGCTGCGGCTGCGGTCGAGCACCACGACGATCTCGGCGCCCTGGCCGACGCGCTCCACCGTGTACTCCGGCCGGTACGGCCCGGCCATCGCCAGCACCAGCAGCGCGAGCGCGAGCACCGCGGCGCCCTTCAGCAGGCGCTGCAGCGTGTCGGACGCGCGGTCGCGCGGCATCAGCGTGACCCAGGCATTGCGCACCGGGTGCGCGGCGCGCGCCCACCACGGCCACAGCGCCAGCGGCAGCAGCACCAGCAGCCACGGCGTGTCGAAATGGATCACGCCGCGCCTCGCTCGGCATCGCGGCACTTGCGGCAGAACTCGACCAGCCAGCGGCCGTCGTTCGCCGCCGGCGGGGCATCGGCGAAGAACTCGTGCCGCGATTGGCGGAAGAACGCCAGCAGCTCGTCGCGCAACGTGGCATAGCGCGGCTGTGCCGCGACGAAGCGGTCGACGCCGTGCTCGAACACCACTTCGCCGGCCGTCAGGTTCAGTGCCTCGTGCAGGCGCTGGAACGCGGCCCGCCGCGCGGGCGCCGGGCTGTCCGGCGGCAGGTGGTTCAGCTGCCGCCATGCGCTCGCGAACGGCCGCTTGCGCCGCGACCACCACGGCAGCGCGAGGTAGACCTGCGCGAGCCAGGCCAGGCACAGCAGCAGCACCGCGCCATAGGCCAGCAGGCGGTGTTGCGCGGCGCGGGTGTCGATCAGCGGCGGCGGCAGGTCGGGCCGCAACTCGCCCAGGCCTTCGCGTGGCGAGACCTCGAGCGGCACCAGCGGCGACACCGTCACCGGCCAGGCGTCGACGCGCAGCGACTGCTCGCGTCCCTCGCCCTTGAAGCCGAGCGAGAACGGCGCGATCTCCAGCGTGCGCACCTCGGCGGGCGCCATGAACACCTGGTAGCGCAGCTGCAGCGTCAGGCGGGTGCCGCCGGCGTCGGCGGTGCTGTGCTGCGACACGCCCTGCAGCTCCAGCGCCTTGCCGCGCGCGCCGGGGCGCGGCAGCGAGGCCTCGTCGAGCTCGAAGCCGTCGGGGATGTGGACGATCAGCTCGCGCTCGACGGTGTCGCCGACGTGGTAGCCGAACGCGCGCGGCTCGACGGTGCTGGCGTGCAGCGTGTCGGGTGCAGCGAGCACCGGGCCGCTGCAGGCGATCAACGCGAGGGTGACCAGGCGTTCACGCATGGAAGTGCCGCGTCACCGTGTCGGCATCGAAGGCGCCTTCGATGAACAAGGGGCTCAGCCGCTGCGCGCGGAACACCCGCAGCAGCGCCTCGTGCCGCTGCGCCTGCTGCGTGCGCCACTGCTCGCGCAGCGCGGGGCGCCACCACACGAGGCGTTGGCGGCCGCTCTCGGGGTCGAGCACCGGGGCCAGGCCGCGCGGCGCGCTCAGGCTGAACTCTTGCGGATCCCACAGCACCACCGGCACCAGGTCATGGTGGGCCAAGCTCGCGAGCACCGTCTGCACCTCGTCGACGGGCCAATGGAAATCGGACAGCAGGAACACCAGCGAACGGCGTTGCGGCAGGTGGCGGTGCGCGTGATGCAGGCCGTGCGCCGAATGGCCGGTGGGTTGCAGGCTGCGCAGCGTGCGCGTCAGCTCGCCGGCCGCGGCGCGCGAGCGGCTTTGCGGCAGCAGCAGGTCGGTGCGCACCTGCTCGTCGCAGGCGATGAAGCCGAAGCTGTCGCCGGTGCGCCAGGCCGACCACGCGAGGCTGTCGACGAAATCCGCCAGCACGGCGAGCCGGGCCTGCGCACCGGCGAAACCCATCGAGGCCGACAGGTCGGCGACGACCGCGACGGGGATCGACTTGCGCTGGCTGTAGACGCGCACCGACCACTGGCCGAACGGATCGCGCAGGCTGGCATGCAGGTCGAGCCGGCGCGGATCGGGCGCGTCGAGCAGCGAGGCGTGGCCGCGAAACTCGAAGCCGCTGTCGCCGCGCCGGCTGCGGTGGTGGCCCGGGAAGTGGCCGAGCGCCGCACTGCCGATGCGGTAGTGGATCTCGGGGAGGGTCGGGGGGGTCATGGTGCGGGCCATCGGTGAAGCGAGTGTTGCGCGGGGCCTTCGACAGGCTCAGTCCGAACGGGTGTGATGCGAACGGAACCCGAATCCGAATACTTGACCGTGCCCGTGCCCCCAAACCGTTCGCCCTGAGCCTGTCGAAGGGCCGGGCTGAGCTTGTCGAAGCCCTCGCTCGATGCGCGCCGGCCCTTCGACAAGCTCAGGTCCTTCGACGGGCTCAGGATGATCGGGCCCTTCGACAAGCTCAGGGCGAACGGGGTTCGTGCGGCCAGATGGTTCTCCCATGTTCATCGACGTGACTACGGCGCCGCGACGCTCGCGAGGATCCCGCTCATCAGCGGCCCCGAGATCTCCTGCCGCCGCATCTCGTACACCGGCTGGTAGCACAGCCGGTGCGCGATGGTCTCGACGAACACCGCCTGCACGTCCTCCGGCGTGACGAAGCTGCGCGCATCGAGCCAGGCCGCGACGCGCGCCGCCCGCAGCAGGTAGCTCATGCCGCGCGGGCTCGCACCGGCCAGCATCAGCTGCGCGGTGTCGAGGCCCGACACCTTGACGCCGTACTCCGCCGGCACGGCCGTCGCACGCCACAGCCCGAGCGCGTAGTCCTGCAGCGCCTGCGAGGCCTGCACGCTGCGCTGGATCGTTTCGGCCACCTCGTTCAGCGCTTGGTGGTTCAGCATCGCCGCCGGCAGCTCTTCCATCAGCCGGTCGGTGTCGTGGTAGCGCGGGTTGAACATCAGCTCGCGGCGGTCGTCATCGCTCGCCGGCGCGTCGATGGTGACCTCCATCATGAAGCGGTCGCGCGCGGCCGACGAGATCTCGAAGGTCTCTTCGCGCTCGACGCGGTTGCGGTCGGCAAACACGATCAGGTGCGGGAACCGGAACTCGCGGTTGAAGGCCGACACGCTGCGCTCCGCCATCACGCGCAGCAGCAGCGAGTGCACCTGCGGCCGCGCGCGGTTGATCTCGTTGAAGAAGAAGATCGCCAGGTCTTCGCCATGGCGGATCAGCGGCCCCGGCTCCACCGCCGGCCGGCCCTCGGCGCTGATGTAGGTGTAGTAGACGAGGTCGTTGGGCATCAGGTCGATCGTGCCCTCGGTGCGCGCGAAGTTGCCGCCGAGCACCTGCGCGAACGCGCGCAGCAGTGTTGTCTTGCCGACGCCGACGTCGCCCTGCAGCAGCACGTGGCCGCGCGCGAACACCGCCAGGTTGACGAGCCGGATCACCCGGGCCTGCCCGATCACCGCCTGGCCCACCGCGGCCTCGAGCGCCAGCGCGCGTTCGCGCCAATCCGTCAACAGCGCATCGTTGCGGTCCATGCCTTGCGTCTCCATGTGGTTCGACGCGGGACACTCTGCGTCAGCCCTGCAACGGACTGGGCATGGAAGGCCTGCGCCCGGGGCTGGGAAGCAAGAGGCAAGCCCGCGAGCTGTCAGTTGGAAAACCCCCGCCGCGGCGATTCATGAAAATCGCCAGTTCGCATTCATGATCACCCGACTGGGCCGATGACCCGCAGCGCGCCACCATGCAGGACGGGACCCAGAGGCCCCCGCAGTTGCCGACCGGCACTGTGAGTCCACCCAAGGAGAGTCTTCATGGTTTGGCAAACACCGACTGCCACGGATTTCCGCTTCGGCTTCGAAATCACGATGTACGTCACGGCCCGCTGATCGCGGCGCTTCGTACTCGCCGGCACCCTGGCGACCCTGGGGTGCCGGCTCCAATACCTCCCTCATGCGCATCACCGTTCTGGGCTCGGCAGCAGGCGGCGGTTTCCCGCAATGGAACTGCAACTGCGACAACTGCGCCGGCGTGCGTTCGGGCCGCGTGCGCGCGAAGGCCCGCACGCAGTCGTCGATCTTCGTGCGGCCGGACGGGGCCGCCGACGGCGTGCTCTTCAACGCCTCGCCCGACATCCTCGAGCAGATCCGGAGCCACCCGGCGTTGCAACCGGCGCGGGCGCTGCGCGACACCGCGATCGCCGGCGTCGTGCTGATGGACGGCCAGATCGACCACGCCACCGGCCTCTTCATGCTGCGCGAACGCACGTCGCCGCTGCCGCTGTGGTGCACCGATCCGGTCGAAGAAGACCTGACCCAGGGCAACCCGGTGCTGCGCGTGCTGTCGCACTTCTGCGGCGTGCAGCGCCAGCGCATCGCGCTCGACGGCACGCCGTTCAGCGTGCCCGGCGTGGCCGGCCTCGCGTTCAAGGCGATGCCGCTGAGCAGCAAGGCCGCGCCGTATTCGCCGCACCGCGAGGCACCGGTGCCGGGCGACAACATCGGCATGACGCTGGTCGACACGGCGCGCCGCACGTCGGTGTTCTATGCGCCGGGGCTGGGCGCGATCACGCCGCCGGTGTTCGACGCGATGGCGAGCGCCGACGTCGTGATGGTCGACGGCACCTTCTGGACCGACGACGAGATGAAGACGCTCGGCTTGAGCAAGAAGTCGGCGCGCGACATCGGCCACCTGCCGCAGTCGGGCGCGGGCGGCATGCTCGAGTGGCTGGGCCGCCTGCCGGCCAGCACGCGGCGCCTGCTGATCCACATCAACAACACCAACCCGATCCTCGACGAGGACTCGCCCCAGCGCGCCGAACTGCAGCGCGCCGGCATCGAGGTCTGCGAGGACGGCATGAGCATCGAGATCTGACCATGACGCTGCGCGCCGACATGCTGAAAGAAGGCCGTCACCCCGCCGACGCCGGTCCGCCCGCGTGGACCCGCGCCGAGTTCGAGGCGCAGCTGCGCGAGCGCGGCAAGTCGTATCACATCCACCATCCGTTCAACGTGATGCTGAACACCGGCAAGGCGACGCCCGAGCAGGTGCGCGGCTGGGTCGCGAACCGCTTCTACTACCAGATCGCGATCCCGATCAAGGACGCGGCGGTGCTGTCGAACTGCCCCGACGCCACGGTGCGCCGCGGCTGGGTGCAGCGCATCCTCGACCACGACGGCTTCGAGCTCGGCGGCGTGAAGGATGCCGGCGGCATCGAGGCTTGGTTGCGGCTCGCGCAGGCGGTGGGGCTGGGCCGCGACGAGGTGCAGGACCTGCGCCACGTGACGCCGGCGGTGCGCTTCGCGGTCGACGCGTATGTCGATTTCGCGCGCCGCGCGCCGTGGCAGGAAGCGGTGTGCTCGTCGCTGACCGAGCTGTTCGCGCCCGAGATCCACAAGCAGCGGCTGGCCACCTGGCCGGAGCACTACGGCTGGATCGAGCCCGAGGGCCTGAGCTACTTCCGCAACCGGCTGGGCCAGGCGCGGCGCGACGTGGAGCAGGGGCTGTCGATCACGCTGGACCACTTCACGACGCGGCCGCTGCAGGAGCGCGCGCTGGAGGTGCTGCAGTTCAAGCTCGACATCCTGTGGGCGATGAACGATGCGATGGCCACCCGCTACGGTGTCACCTCATGAGTGTCCTGTCGACATCAACGCAACCGCGCGTCGGCCCCGGCTTCCGGCTTCAATGGGAACCGGTGCAGGACTGCCATGTGCTGCTCTACCCCGAGGGCATGGTCAAGCTGAACGGCAGCGCCGGCGAGATCATGAAGCGCTGCGATGGCGAGCGCAGCGTCGCCGCGATCGTCGAGGACCTGGAGAAGGCGTTCTCGGCGCAGGGCCTGGAGCCGGACGTGCTGGGCTTCATCGAGCTGGCCGCGAAGCAGCGCTGGCTGGCCTGGGACTGAACGATGGCCACCGTGTCGTCATCCCCGCCCGGACCGCCGCTGTGGCTGCTCGCGGAGCTGACCTACCGCTGCCCGCTGCACTGCGTGTTCTGCTACAACCCGGTCGACTTCGCGCGCCAGGAAGACGAACTCGGCACCGAGGACTGGCTGCGCGTGCTGCGCCAGGGCCGCGAACTCGGCGCGGTGCAATGCGGCCTGTCGGGCGGCGAGCCGCTGCTGCGCGACGACCTGGAAGTGATCGTCGCCGAGGCGCACCGGCTGGGCTACTACACCAACCTGCTGACCTCCGGCGTCGGCCTCACCGAGGCCCGCGCCGCGGCGCTGAAGGAGGCCGGGCTCGACCACGTGCAGCTGTCGTTCCAGGACTCGACCCGCGAGATGAATGACTTCCTGTCGCACACCAAGACCTTCGGCCTGAAGAACAAGGTGGCGCAGATCATCAAGGCCAACGGCTGGCCGATGGTGATGAACGTGGTGATCCACCGCATGAACATCGACCACATCGACCGCATCATCGGCATGGCCGCCGAGCTCGGTGCCGAGTACCTGGAACTCGCCAACACGCAGTACTACTCGTGGGCCTTCCTGAACCGCGACCAGCTGCTGCCGACGCACGAGCAACTGCGCCACGCCGAGGCGGTGACCGACGAATGGCGCGAACGCCTGGGCGACAAGATGCGCCTGTTCTTCGTCGCACCCGATTACCACGAGGGCAAGGCGAAGAAGTGCGTCAACGGCTGGGGCAGCATGTTCCTCACCGTGGCGCCCGACGGCACCGCGCTGCCCTGCCACACCGCGAAGATGCTGCCCGGCCTCAGCTTCCCGAACGTGCGCGAGCACAGCGTGCGCGACATCTGGTTCGACTCCGAAGGCTTCAACCGCTACCGCGGCACCGGCTGGATGAAGGAGCCGTGTGCCAGTTGCGACCAGCGCGAGGTGGACCTCGGCGGTTGCCGCTGCCAGGCGTACCTGATCGCGCACGACCCGGCGATGGCCGACCCGGTGTGCGTCAAGAGCCCGCACCACCACCTGGTGCAGGAGGCGGTCGAGCGCGCAGGCACGGTCGGCGTGAAGGCCGTGGCGGGCGGTTTGGTGGAACACCCGCTGGTGTTCCGCGACCCGGCCAACTCGCGGCGCCTCAGCGCCAAGCCGGCCTGAGCCGGTTCTCTACTTCGCCTCGGCCAGCTTCTTCAGGTTCGCCAGCCCGCTCTGGTACACGCCGGTGATGGCCTTCAGCGCGGCCTCGTCGTTGCGGTCCGGCGGCGGATCGTTCTGCGGGTAGCCGCGGTAGAACGCGCCACGCCATTCGACGATGGATTGGTTGCCGCTCGCGGTGACGGTGATCGTCGAGGTGTAGTTCGTCACCGGCAGGGCGCCGCCATCCTTCGCGCGGTAGCTGTACTTCATCGCGGCGTCGTCGTAGCCCTCCAGCGTCTCGGTCAGCTCGCCGCCGCCCTTCAGCTTCAGCGAGCGCACCGAGCCCACCGCGTTGCCCTGCGAGGCCGGGCTCTCGGCGACGGGCGGGAGCCAGTCCTTCAGTGCGTCGAAGTTCTTGATGCGGGCCCACACCGCAGCGGCGGGGGCATCGATGGTGATCTTCTCGACCACCTTCTGCCGCGTCGGGCCGTGGCCTTCGCCGGTGAGGGGCACGACACCGAGCATCGTGATCGCGGCCAGTGGCGCGAGCCAGCCGCCAAGCAGTTTCATGGGCATGGGGTCCTCCTTCGTGGGTGGGATCAGGGCTGTGCGGGCGCGCCGATGAAGGCGCCGAAGCCGCGGCTGTTCTTGCCGGTGGCGATGCGGCGCACCGCTTGCCCGCTGGCGGCATCGAGCACGCTGACGTCGTCGTCCATCCAGTTGACGACGTAGACCTTGTCGCCATGCGCGGCCACGCCCTCGGGGTAGCCGAAGCCGTTCAGCGTGCGCAGCAGCTTCAGCGAATCGGCGTCGATCACGCTGACGCTGTCGTCGTGCTGGTTGGTCACGTAGAGCAGCGCGCCGCCGAGTGCGAGCGCGGCGCCGTACGGTGCCTTGCCGACCTTCACGGTGGCGATCACGCGCAAGGCACGGCTGTCATGGGTGTCGATCACCGACACATCGTCGCTCTGCACATTGAGGGCGTACAGCCGCTGGCGCATTGCATCGAACAGCAGCGCGAACGGATGGCTGCCGACCTTCACGCGCGACAGCACGCGGCGTTCGCGCACGCCGACCACGGCCACGCTGTCATCGTCGCGCTCGGCGACGAACACGGTGTCGTTGTCGGCATGCGCTGCCACGCCGGCCGGCGCACGGCCCACCTCGATTCGCGCCAGCGGTGGCCCGCTGCCCGCCGCGTCGAACACCATCAGTCGGTTGGCATACCAGTCGGCGGCGAACACCCGCGTGCCATCGGGCGAGGCATCGATGCCCACCGGGCCGTCGCCGGCCGCCAGCGTGCCGACGACGCGCTGCTCGCGCATGTCGATCACCGAGATGTCGCGGCTGTCGGGGTTGGAGACGAACACCTTGCCGGCGCGCGACGCGGCCACCACGCCGGCCGGCGAGCGACCGACGGGGACCGTGGCCACCACCTGCTGCGACGCGAGGTCGATCACCGACACGTCGTTGCTGCCCTGGTTGGTGATCCAGGCGAACGGCGCCGCGACGCTGCCGGACACGAGGCCCGCCAGCAGCGCCGCCACCGCTACTTGGCGTCGTTGATGAAGCACGCCTTGTGCACCTTGGTCTCCAGCTCGCGGTAGCGCTTGATCTGCGGTTTGATGGATTCGTTGTCGCGCAGCGTGCCGCCGCGCTCGCCGCCGATCGACATCGCGTTGACCACCGTGGTCATGCCGACGTAGTCGTCGTAGGCCACCTCGCCGGCCATTGCATCGACCGCGCACGAGCACTTGTTGATCATCTCGAAGTGCGGGCCCGGGTGGGTGCGCATGCACTCCTGCACGTAGATCACGCGCTCCGAGGTCGGGAAGTCGTTGGCCGACGCGGCCACCGGGATCAGCAGCAGCCAGGGCAGGGCGAGGATGCACGTCAGTCGAAACGGCAGTCGATGCAAAAGGTTCATGGTGTGGCTTTCGGGAGGGGCTCGGCGCCTTCGATCAGCAGGTCTTCGCTCAGCAGCGGCGGCGCAGCGGCATCGGCTCCGGCGGCGGCGATGTGCGTGCGGATGCCCAGCACGCCGCCCGGCACCGCGTCCGACAGCAGGAAGCGGTACTCCTTGCCGGCCAGCTTCTCGTAGCGGTAGCGGTTCGGATCGTCGAGGTAGGGCTTGAACGACACCTGGCGGCCGGCGACGGTCTTGCCCTTGTAGACGAACGACGCCGGTGCCACCGTCGCGCCCTGGAAGACCGCCATCCGGATGCGCTTGCGGAAGTAGTTCTCCGGCCCTTGCGTCAGCCGGCGCATCTCGCGGATGTCGTGCTCCAGGAAGTACAGGATCACCGGGTTGGCCTTGGCGTTGTCGATGTCGGGCAGCGGCAACCGGCGCGGTCCGGTGAGGAACTCGCCGGTCGACGCGCAGCAACTGCCGTCGGCCTGCGGCTTGAACGACAGCACCACGGCATCGTCGAAACCGGCTTCCAGGCTGCCGGCCTTGTGGAAGCTGTAGCGCAGCGTCGACGGCGGCCGCAGGTTCGCGAGCTGGTCGGCCAGGAAGATGGCCTGCTCCGCGGCCGAGAACTCCTGCGCCGCAAAGCCGCTCGCCGGCAGCATCACAGCCAGCGCGACCCGCCATGCATGAAAACGCATGATCAAGCGGCCGCCGCGGAACCGGCTTTGCCGGGCCGCTGGCGGCGCCCCCTTGAGGGGGAGGAGCCGAAGGCGATTCGGGGGTGGGTCACTTCATCGGCGCCTTGTACGCGAACGACTCATCGACCAGCGGCACGCCGTAGTCCTTCAGGATCGCCTGGATCGCCGCCTGCTGCGAGTCGATCAGCGCTTCGATCTTCTGCTTCCATTCGCGCTCGCCGTAGCGCACGCCCATCGCCATCTCGTAGTCGAAGCGCACGCCGGGTTCCGATTTCAGCGGCACCACCGTCAGCCGCGGCGACTTGACGCGCTGCGCGAAGTAGCCGGCGATCGGACCCCAGACGATGGCCGCGTCGATCTTGCCGGCGGCGAGGTCCTTCTCGATGATCTCGCCCGGGTACTGCTGCGGGTCGGCGTTCATGATCGGGTAGGGCACACCCTGGTCGACCAGGCGGTGCAGCTTGAGCCAGTCGGACGCCGGCGAGCGGTCGTAGATGCCGATGCGCAGCTTGCCCAGGCGCGTCGGGTCGAGCTTCAGGAAGTCGTCGCCCGACTTCACCTGGTCGAGCCCCTGGCCCTGCGGGAACACCAGCGCATAGGTCGAGCGGTAGTAGGGCTTGGTCGCCGACACCTGGTCGTAGCCGACCGGCACGCCCATCACGATGTCGCACGGGTAGTCCTGCCCCGGCAGCTTGTAGCGCAGCGTGTTGCGGATGAAGGCCAGGCGCTGCGGGAACGAGTAGTACTGCACCGGCAGCCCGAGCGCCTTGCCGAACACGTCGGCGATGCGGTTCTCGATGCCCGCGCCCTCGACGTTCGAGAACGGCAGGTTGTTCGGGTCCTGGCACACGCGCAGCGCCTGGCGCGCCGGCGGCTTGTCGGTGTCCTGCGCAGTGGCCGGGAGGCACGCTGCCGCGCCGGCCAGCGCGAGCGCCAGCGTGAGGATCTTGCGGGTGCGGTTCATTTGTTGGGTTCGACCTTGGCGCGCGTGATGGCGCCGTCCGAACGGCCTTTCAGGTAGGCGTACAGGTCGTTGATGTGTTCCTTGACCTGCGGGCTCTCGCCGAAGCTCGGCATGCCCTTGGGCAGGCGGCCTTCGGTGACGGTCTTGACGAACTCGTCCTGGCTCAGCGTCTTCAGGCTGTTGATCAGCGAGGGCCCGACCAGGCCTTCCTGGTTGGCGCCGTGGCAGCGGTCGCAGGCGGCCGCGCGCCAGGTGCGAAAGCCGTCCATCGTCTTCGCGTCGACCTTGTAGCCGTCGACCACGGTGTAGGGCTTGTCGTCGGCCAGCGCGCTCGCTGCGAGGCACGCCAGCACGGCGACGGAAGTCTGGAACAGAGACTGCTTCAATTTCATTGACCCATCCACCATCAAGGGGGTGGGACGGCATCCCCCGGGGTGCCGTCCCTGTGCCCAGGTTGTCTCTCGATTCTTCTTCTTGCTTCTTCTTGGAGTTGCCGGCCGCCGTTCAGTTCGGCAGGGCAAACACCGTCAACGAACCACCGAGCTCGGTGTACTGCGCCAGTTCGCGGTAGCCACCGACGGCGCCGAGGCCGTCCTGGTCCTTCTCGAGGCCGGCCGCCATGCCGATGCCGGCCCAGCCGCCGATGCCCGAGAACACGCCGATGTACTGCTTGCCCTTGTGCTCATAGCTGAACACGTTGCCGATGATCCCCGACGGCGTCTTGAACTTGAAGAGCTCCTTGTTGATGTCCTTCTTGTCGACGCACTTCAGGTAGCCCTCGAGCGTGCCGTAGCAGCTGAGCCCGCCGGCGGTGTTCAGCGCGCCGCTCCAGACCGAGAACTTCTCGGCATGGCTTTGCACGATCTTGCCGGTGCCGGCATTCCAGGTGATGTAGTTGCCCATGCCGCCGTGGCTGCCCGGGGCCGGGTACATCGACAGCGTCGCGCCGACGTACGGCTGGCCGGCGGTGTACTCGACCTTGAACGGCTCGTAGTCCATGCACACGTGGTTGGTCGGCACGTAGAAGAGCTTGGTCTCCGGGTCGAACGAGGCCGGCTGCTGGTCCTTGCTGCCGAGCGCCGCCGGGCAGATGCCCTTGGTGTTGACGTCAGGCCCGCCCTGCGCGGTCGAGTACTTCGCCACCACCTGCGGGCGCCCGGTCTTCATGTCGACGTGCGTCGCCCAGTTGACCTGCGGGTCGTACTTCTCGGCGACCAGCAGCGCGCCGGTCACGCGGTCCATCGTGTAGCCGAAGCCGTTGCGGTCGAAGTGCACCAGCGCCTTGGTGGGCTTGCCCTTGACGTCGATGTCGGCCAGGATCATCTCGTTGATGCCGTCGAAATCCCACTCGTCGTACGGCGTCATCTGGTAGACCCACTTGGCCATGCCGGTGTCGACGTCACGCGCGAAGATGGTCATCGACCACTTGTTGTCGCCCGGGCGCTGCGCCGGGTTCCAGGTCGACGGGTTGCCGGTGCCGTAGTACATCAGGTTCAGCGCCTTGTCGTAGCTGTACCAGCCCCAGGTGGTGCCGCCGCCGGTCTTCCACTGGTCGCCCTTCCAGGTCTTGGTCGACGAGTCCTTGCCGACCGGCGCCATCGCGCCATTGGTCCAGGTCATGGTCTTGTCGGGGTCGATCAGCATCTCGGCATCGGGCCCGACGCTGTAGCCCTTCCAGGCGAGCTTGCCGTCCTTCAGGTTGTAGGCCGCGATGAAGCCGCGCACGCCCCACTCGCCACCGCTGATGCCGGTGATGACCTTGTCCTTGAAGATGTGCGGCGCGTTGGTGTTCACCGCGCCCAGCTTCGGGTCGCCGTTCTTCACGCTCCAGATGACCTTGCCGGTCTTCGAGTCGAGCGCGAGCAGCATGCTGTCGGCCTGCTGCAGGATGATCTTGCCTTCGGCATAGGCCAGGCCGCGGTTCACCGTGTCGCAGCACATCTGCGGAATCACGGCCGGGTCCTGCTTGGGCTCGTACTTCCAGAGGATCTTCTGGCTGTCGAGGTCGATCGCGAACACCTTGTTCGGGAACGGCGAGTGCAGGTACATCGTGCCGTCGATCACCAGCGGCGAGCCCTCGTGGCCGCGCAGCACGCCGGTCGAGAAGGTCCACGCGACCTGCAATTTACCGACGTTGCCGGTGTTGATCTGGTTGAGCTTGGTGTAGCGCTGGTTGTACATGTCGCCAGCCTGCATCGCCCAGTTCTTGGAGTTGGCGATGTTCTTCTCGACATCCGCATTCGCCATCGCCAATGGCGGCAGAGCAAGCAACACCATGCCCAGATGGCGCCAGATACGCCATGTCGACAGACCGGAATTTCGCATCGAAGTCTCCTGTTTTATGAAGTGAGCAGAGTCCGGTCGCGAAGCACCATTCCGAGATCCACCACACGCAGCGACCCACAGAACTCGGCGTGTGCAGAACCGCAAGTTCTGCGCCCATGTGCCACTGCGGGATTGCCCGAAGAGGGAAAACCCATGTTTCGCTCCAGCGCTGTGACGCTGGTGCTCCGGAAATGAAATGCCGCTGACACCTTGCGCCGAATTCGTGGCAACCACGTTCGGCACAGAGTGTTTCAGCGCCGCGCAGCAGGCGTGACGCGCCGCGCCGACGCCCGTGCGGGCCGCTGTGCCGCGCTGCGTTGCACTGCAGCATCGCGGCGGGCCCGTGTATTGCAGTGTTCGTGGTTCATGAGCTTCGCCATGCCCCCTTCGACGATGCTGCGGACCACCGGACTGACCAAGCGCTATGGCGAGCGCGCGGCGCTGCGGTCGCTGTCGCTGCAGGTGGCCGCGGGCCAGTTCGTCGCGCTGCTCGGCCCCAACGGCGCCGGCAAGTCCACCTTGTTCCAGTTGCTGACCGGGCTGTTCGCCGCCGACGAGGGCGAGGTCGAGGTGGCGGGGCATTCGCTGCGGCGCGCGGCCGCATCGGCGCTGCGCCAGATCGGCGTGGTGTTCCAGCAGGTCTCGCTCGACCTCGACCTGAGCATCCGCCGCAACCTGCTGTTCCAGGCCGACCTGCACGGCCTGCCGCGCCGCCTGGCGCGCGCGCGCATAGCCGCCGGCTGCGAGCGGCTGGGCCTGGGCGGCGAGCTCGACCGCAAGGTGCGCGAGCTGTCGGGCGGCAACCGCCGCAAGGTCGAGCTGGTGCGCGCCGGCCTGCACCACCCGGCGGTGATGCTGATGGACGAGGCCACCGTCGGGCTGGATCCGAAATCGCGCCAAGACCTGCTGGCTGCCCTGCGCAGCGACGTGCGCGAGCGCGGCGTGTGCGTGCTGTGGGCCACCCACTGGGTCGAGGAGGCGATGGCCGCCGACCGCGTGCTGGTGCTGCACCAGGGCGCGCTGCTGGCCGACGGCTCGCCGGCCGAGGTCACGCAGGCGCTCGGCGAATCGACGCTGGAGGCGGGGTTCATCGCCCGCACTGCCTGATGAACTCACTCGCCCCCGCCGTTCACCCTGAGCCTGTCGAAGGGCCCGATCATCCTGAGCTTGTCGAAGGACAAGCTCAGTCCCACCCTTCGACAAGCTCAGGGCGAACGGGATTTCTTTGCCGACGACTGGGCGCTGCATGGGCGCTCGCCGCCTGCTGCACCGCCGCATCGGCGCAGGGCACCGCCTACGTGTCGAGCGAGAAGGACGATGCGTTGACGATGATCGACCTCGCGACGCTGACGGTGAAGGGCACCGTGCCCACCTGCAAGCGCGGTCGGCACATCCAGGTCACGCCCGACCGCAAGATCATGGTGGCCTGCACCGATGCGAACGCGGCCGACGTGATCGACCCGGCCACCGGCAAGTCGCTGCGCCGCGTGCCGCTCGGCGACGAGCCGGAGGCCTTCGACCTGTCGCCCGACGGCAAGACCATCTACGTGTCGAACGAGGATGCCGCCGAGGCCAGCTTCATCGACGCCGCGAGCGGCAAGACGCTGCAGTCGATCAAGGTCGGGCAGGAGCCCGAGGGCGTGAAGGTCAGCGCCGACGGCAAGACGCTGTACATCACCTCCGAGGTCGCGAGCCTGATCCACGTGATCGATGTGGCCACCGCGAAGATCACCAGCAATGTGAAGGTCGGCAAGCGGCCGCGCCGCATGGCGCTGACGCCCGACGGCAAGGAGCTGTGGGTGACCAACGAGCTCGGCGCCAGCATCAGCATCATCGCGACGGCCACCCATGCCGTCACCGACACCATCAAGCTCGAAGTGAAGGGCGCGCGCGCGACCGACATCACGCCGGTCGGCATCCAGATGTCGCGCGACGGCAAGCGGGCCTTCGTCGCGCTCGGCAAGGCCAACCACGTGGCCTTCATCGACGTGGCCAGCCGCAAGACCACGAACCTGGTGCTGGTGGGCAAGCGGGCCTGGAACGTCGCGCTCGACAAGGCCGAGGCGCGGCTGTTCGTCGTCAACGGGTTGAGCGACGACGTGACGGTGGTCGACGTGGCGGGTGCCAAGGCGATCAAGAGCATCCCGGTCGGCCGCGTGCCCTACGGCGTGGCGATCCTCGAATGACGCACGGTGCCGCAGGCCGCCGGGTGAGTGGGACGGTGATGCTGATGTGCTGCGCTGCCTTCGCTGCGACCGCCACCTCGGCCGCCGCGGCCACGCTGAAGGCCACGCTGATCGTGCCGGCCGGCGATGCGCGCCTGGAACGCACGCGGCTGGAGCGCGGCTACCTCGGCCACACCGGCGGTCCGGCGACCGACGGCCTGCAGGTGGCGCTCGATGAAGGCAGGTTCGAACTCGAAGCCGCCGGTGCGGCGGTGGCCCTGAGCGTCGTGACCGCTGCCACGGCGGAGGCCGCACGCGCTGCCGCGCAGGCGGCCGAGAAGGCCGGCGCTGCCGTCGTGCTCACCGACCTCGGCAGCGACGCCACGCTGGCGGCGGCCGATGCGGTGAAGCTGCCGGTGCTGAACCTCGGCGACAGCGCCGACCGGCTGCGCCAGCAGGACTGCCGCGCCCGCCTGTTCCACCTGATCCCGAGCGAGCGCATGCGCGCCGACGCGCTCGCGCAGACGCTGGTGTCGCGCAAGTGGAGCAAGCTGCTGCTGCTGGTCGGCAGTGGCCCGCAGGACGCCGTTCGCGCGGCCACCGCGCAGGCTTCGATCAAGCGCTACGGCCTGCAGCTGGTCGCCAGCAAGCCCTACAAGCTGTCGGCCGACCCGCGCGAGCGCGATCTCGCGAACCCGCTGCTGCTGACCTCCGGCGCTGCGTACGACGCGGTGTGGGTGGTCGACAGCGACGGCGAGTTCGCGCGCAGCCTGCCCTACCGCACCGTGCTGCCGCGGCCGGTGGTCGGCGATGCCGGGCTGGTGGCGCTGGCCTGGCATGCGCAGTTCGAGCGCTATGGCGCGCCGCAGGTGTCACGCCGGTTCGCCAAGGCCGCGAAGCGCCCGATGACCGACCACGACTGGGCGGCGTGGATGGGTGGCAAGGCCTTGATCGCGATCGCCGCGGCCGAGCCGAAGGGGCCGAACGCCGCGTGGGCGAAGGCGCTGGCCGCGACGCCGGTCGACGGCTCGAAAGGCGGCAGCCTGAGCTTCCGTCCGTGGGACGGGCAGCTGCGGCAATCGATGCTGCTGACCGACGGGCAGGGCGTGATCGCGCAGGCGCCGATCGAGGGCTTGCTGCATCCCACCGATGTCCTCGACACCTTGGGCGCCGATGCCCCGGAGAAACTATGCAAAGCGACGCGGTGAAACCCGTGACCCCGCCCGCCGCGGCTGCGGCCGTCGAGGCCGAAGGGCGGCACGGCATCACGCATGCGCTGCAGGCGCTGCAGGCCATCGTGATGCGCGAGCTGTTCAAGTTCTCGCAGCAGACCGGGCGGCTGGTCTCGGCGCTGGTGCGCCCGCTGCTGTGGCTGGCGGTGTTCGCGGCGGGCTTTCGCAACGTGTTCGGCGTCGCCATCGTCGAGCCCTACGACACCTACATCCCCTACGACGTCTACATCGCGCCGGGCCTGGTCGGCATGGTGCTGCTGTTCAACGGCATGCAGTCGTCGCTGGCGATGGTCTACGACCGCGAGATGGGGCTGATGCGGCTGTTGCTGACGGCGCCGCTGCCGCGTTCGTGGCTGCTGTTCAGCAAGCTGTGCGCGACCGCGCTGCTCTCGGTGCTGCAGGCGCTGGCCTTCGTGGTGGTGGCGATGCTGCTGGGCACCGAGCTGCCGCTGTTCTCGTGGGCGGGGCTGCACGCGCTGCTCGCGCTGGTGTGCGGCGCGCTGATGCTGGGGGCGCTGGGGCTGCTGCTGTCGGTACACATCAAGCAGCTGGAGAACTTCGCCGGCACGATGAATTTCGTGATCTTCCCGATGTACTTCCTGTCGACCGCGCTCTACCCGCTGTGGAAGCTGCAGGAGTCGGGCGCCGAGTGGGTGTACCAGGCGGCGCGCTTCAACCCGTTCACGCATGCGGTGGAGTGGATCCGCTTTGCGTTGTATGGCAAGGACCCGGGGATCGCGCCGTGGGTGGTGCTGGGTTGCCTGGTGGTGTTCTTCGTCGTGGCGTGTTGGGGCTACGACCCGCAGCGTGGTTTCGGTGGCCTGGCGAAGCGTGGAGGCGGCCCGGCATGACCGTCACCCGCCGCGGATTTGTCGGCGCTGCCGCGGCGCTCGGCGCCTGGCCGCTGGCGCGCGCGCAGACGCCGTACCCGTCGCGCGCCATCGTGATGTGGATCCCGTGGCCGGCCGGTGGCGCGACCGACATCTCATTGCGCCTGCTGGCCGAGCTGGCGTCGCACCACCTCGGCCAGCCGGTCGTCACCGAGAACCGCGGCGGTGCCGGCGGCACGCTGGCGATGCCGGTGCTGCAGCAGGCCGAGCCCGACGGCTACACGATCGCGCAGCTGCCACAGCCGATCTTCCGCGCGGTGCACACGCAGAAGGTGCTGTGGGATCCGATCCGCGACGTGACGCCGATCATCCAGGTCTCCGGCGTGACCTTCGGCGTGCTGGTCAGCGCGAGCAGCAAGCTGCGCAAGCTCGACGACCTGTTCGCGTACGCGCGCAAGAACCCCGGCCGCCTGACGATCGCGACCAATGGTGTCGGCACCACGCCGCACGTGGTGCTCGAAGAGCTGTTCACCGCGCGCGGCCTGAAGTACATCCACGTGCCGTACAAGGGCACCTCGGAGCAGATGATCGCGGTCGACTCGGGGCAGGTGATGGTCGGCGTCAACTCCACCGGCTTCGGGCCCTTCGTCGATTCGGGCCGGCTGCGATTGCTGGCCACCTTTGCCGCGCAGCGGTCGAAGCGCTGGCCGCAGGTGCCGACCTTGCGCGAGTTGGGCTTCGACATCGTTGCGATGTCGCCTTACGGCCTGGGTGGGCCGCGTGGGCTGCCCGCCGACGTGGTCAAGGTGCTGCACGACGCGTTCAAGGCCGCGATGTTCGACCCGCTGTTCGCGCAGGAGCTGGCCAAGTATGACCAGGAGATCGACTACCTCGGCACGGCCGACTACGCCGAGGTCTGTCGCCAGCAGTTCATCAAGGAGGGGCTCATCGTCGAACGCATGGGCCTGTCTCGTGGCGGCAGCTGAACGGCGCGCGCGGCGCCTCCGCTTGCTGGGCGACATCGCCATCGTCGTGCTCGCGACGCTGGCGAGCTACGGCCTGGCGTCGTTCTTCGAACTGAGCGAACTCGTGCAGCGCTGGGCCCTGCCGCACGAGCACTGGCAGGCCGATGAGTTGCCGTTCAGCCTGACGGTGCTGGCCGGCGGCCTGGCCTGGTACGCGTTGCGGCGCGCGCAGGACGCCCGCGCGCAGCTCGCGCTGCGCGAGCAGGCCGAGGCGCAGGCGCGCGAGCTGCTGACGCACAACCGCGAGCTGGCGCGCCAGCTGATCGCGCTGCAGGAGAGCGAGCGACTGGCCCTGGCGCGCGAGCTGCACGACGAGCTGGGCCAGGGCTGCGCCGCGGTGCGTGCCGAGACAGCCTTCGTTCGCCTGTGCGGCGCGGCCGATCGCAGCGCCACGCTGGCCGCCGTGGAGCGCGCTGATCGCGCGGCGCAGCAGCTGTACCAGGCGGTGCGCGGCATGCTGCGCCGGCTGCGGCCGGCCAACCTCGACGAGCTGGGGCTGGAGGCGGCGCTGCAGGAGCTGTGCGAGTCGTGGGAGGAGCGCAGCGGCGTGCCCTGCATCTTTCACCACGAGGCCTTTGCGCAGGGCTTCGGCGACGCGATCGACATCGCGCTGTACCGCGTGACGCAGGAGGCGCTGACCAACGTGATGCGCCATGCGCAGGCCAGCGCGGTGCATGTGAAGCTGGGCCGCAGCGCGCAGGGCGAGCTGCAGCTGAGCGTCGAGGACGACGGTCGCGGCATGGACCTGGCCGCGGCGACGCGTGGCCTCGGCCTGCTGGGTGCGACCGAGCGGGCCGCGGCACTCGGCGGCGAGCTGGACGTGCGCGCGTCGCCCGGCGCCGGCGTGCAGCTGGTGCTGCGCGTGCCGATGCCCGCGACGGCCGCAGCCGACGCCGCGCTGCCGCACCGGGAGCTCGCGTGATCCGCGTGCTGCTGGCCGACGACCACCCGGTGGTGCGCAGCGGCTACCTGCGCCTGCTCGACCAGGCGGGCGACATCGAGGTGATCGCCGAAGCCGGCGATGCCGACGCGGCGTATGCGGCCTTCATCGCGCACCGGCCCGACGTGCTGGTCACCGACCTCGCGATGCCCGCGGGCGGCGGCCTGGAGCTGCTGCGCCGCGTGCTGCTGCGCGACGCGCAGGCGCGGCTGCTGGTGTTCAGCATGCACGACGCGCCGGTGCTGGTGCGGCGCGCGTTACAGGCCGGCGCGCGAGGGTTCCTGACCAAGGCGAGCCCGCCCGAGTGCCTGGTCGATGCGGTGCGCGAGCTGCACGCCGGACGCCGCTATCTGGGGCGCGAGCTGTCGCCCACGCTGCTCGAACGCGACCCGCACGACGAAGCCGACCGGCTCGCCGAGCTGAGCGCGCGCGAGTTCGAAGTGTTCCGGCTGCTCGCGCAAGGCCACTCGGCCGGCGCCTGTGCCGAGGCGCTGAAGCTCAGCCCGAAGACGGTTGCCAACCTGCAGACGGCGATCAAGGACAAGCTCGGCGTGGCCACCTCGGCGGCGCTGGTGCACCTGGCGATCCGGCATCAGGTGATCAGCACGGCTGGGGCTTGAGGCGAGCCTGCGGTCTTCGCGCATCTGCTCGCGAAGACGGAATCGGGCGACGGCTTGGCGGCTTCATTCGATACCCCCGAGAAACAACACTCCCGTTCGCCCTGAGCAGGGACCGAGCTTGTCGAGGGCCCGTCCGTCGAAGGGTTGCGCCCGACGCGCGCGTGGCCTTCGACAAGCTCAGGGCGAACGGAGCTTCCTTGCAACTGCCGGCCCCCTGGTGTTAACGAGCAGCGCCGCCGGGAAAATTTCCCTGTGCCCTGCACAGCCCGCTTGTTAGCGTGGCACCACCACCACCCAGACGACTCCCGCAACTCCGAGACAAGGAAAAACCACCGGAGACTTGACATGCATCACCCGCTCGCGAACGCCTCGTTGTTGGCGTTGGCCGCATTCGCGCCCGCCGTCCACGCCCAATCGGTCCCGGCGGCCGAGGCGCCGGCACCGGTCGTGCTGCCTGAGGTCGAGATCGTGCTGACCACCCCGGTCCCCGGCACCGGCGTGCCCAAGGACCAGATCCCGTCCAACGTGCAGACCGCCACCGACCGGCGGCTGCGCCAGTTGCAGAGCCTGAACCTGCCGGAGTTCATGCGCACGCAGCTGCCCAGCGTCAATGTCAACGAGGTGCAGGGCAACCCGTACCAGATGGACGTCAACTACCGCGGCTTCACCGCCAGCCCGCTGCTCGGCACGCCGCAGGGCCTGTCGGTGTTCCTCGACGGGGTGCGCGTCAACGAGCCCTTCGGCGACGTCGTCAACTGGGACCTGCTGCCGCGTGCCGCACTCGCCAACATCACGCTGCTGCCCGGCTCGAACCCGCTGTTCGGGCTGAACACGCTGGGCGGCGCGCTGTCGCTGCAGACCAAGAGCGGCGACACGCACCCCGGCACCGAGATCGAGGTCGAGGGCGGCTCGTTCGGCCGCATCAGCACCGAGCTGACGCACGGCCGCAAGCTCGGCGAGACCGGCCACCTCTTCATGGCCTTCGGCGCGCTGAACGAAGACGGCTGGCGCGACGAGTCGCCGTCGCGCGTGCGGCAGCTGTTCGTCAAGGGCGGGCAGCGCAGCAGCAGCTTCTCGTGGGACCTGAGCCTGGGCCATGCCGACAACCAGCTGATCGGCAATGGCGGCCTGCCCGAATCGATGCTGGCGCAGCGCCGCGAGCAGATCTACACGCGGCCGGACCTCACCGACAACGAGGCGACGCTACTCACCTTCAACACCACGGCCAAGCTGACCCCGCAATGGGAGATGGCGGCCACGGCGTATGCGCGGCGCAACCGCGCGTCGACGCTGAACGGCGACCTGAACGACGACTACGACCCGCCGGCCGTCGCGGAGGCCGGCGTCGAGAACCGCACCCGCACGAGCACCGACAGCGAAGGCCTGGCGGTGCAGGCGACCTGGAATGCCCAGCCGCACCGCCTGACGGTTGGGCTGTCGCAGGACCGCTCGCGCACGCACTTCGAGCAGAGCGAGGCCGAGGGCGACCTGGACGCGAGCCGCGCGGTGATCCCGACCGAAGACGCCGAGATCAACGCGAAGATCTCCGGCCGCAGTCGCACCACCAGCGTCTACTTCAGCGACCTGTTCGCGCTGCGATCCAACCTGCAGCTGACCGTCTCGGGCCGCTACAACGACACCCGCGTCAGCACGGTCGACGACGGCCGGGCCGAGCTGGGCCTGCCGACCAAGCTCGATGCCGAAGACCGCTACCGCAAGTTCAACCCGGCGATCGGCGCCACCTGGCAGGTGACACCCAGCTTCACCGCCTACGGCAGCTGGAGCCAGGGCAACCGTGCGCCGAGCCCGATCGAGCTCGGCTGCTCGGACCCGGCCAACGCCTGCGTGCTGCCGAATGCATTGCAGTCGGACCCGCCGTTGAAGCAGGTGGTGTCGCAGACGCTCGAGGCCGGCGTGCGCGGCAAGCTGGGGCAGGGCCTGCGCTGGAATGCGTCGGTCTTCCGGACCATCAATCGGGATGACCTGCTGTTCATCAGCAACGGGCTGTCGGCCGGCTATTTCAGCAACGTCGGGCGCACCGTGCGACAGGGCGTGGAGCTTGGCCTCTCGCAGCAGGTTGGCGCTCTGAACTGGGCACTGTCGTACAGCTGGTTGCGGGCCACCTTCGACTCGTCGGCCTGCCTGGTCTCCGAAGCCAACAGCAGCGCCGAGACCAGCGCCGCCTGCACCGGCGATGACGAGATCGAGGTGCGCAAGGGCAACCGCCTGCCCGGCCTGCCGAGCCACACGCTGAAGCTCAGCCTGGACCTGCAGGCCACGCCGAGCTGGCGCATCGGGGCGCAACTGCGCGCGCAATCGAAGCAGTATGTGCGGGGCAACGAGAACAATGCCCACCAGGCCGATGGCGTCGACTTCTTCGGCAGCGGCAGCACCGCCGGGTTTGCGTTGCTCGACCTGACCACGGGCTGGACCTTCCGGCCGGGCTGGGAGCTGTTCGCCAAGGTGTCGAACGTGTTCGATCGGAAGTATTCGACCGGCGGCCTGCTCGGCACGAACGCGTTCGATGCGAACGGCGCGGTGCAGCCGCCCGCTGACTGGAAGCACGAGCAGTTCGTCGCGCCGGGAGCGCCGCGGGCCGGGTGGATCGGGTTGCGGGTGTCGTTCGGGGGTTCCGAGATCTGAAGGGAGAATGGGTCCGGTCCCTGAACTCCTCTCGGTGAACCCCATGCCCTCGACCCCGTGGTACGCCTCAATAGAGTCTGCAAACGCCAAGCCGGTGTCTTCCCTCTGAGTAGTGCGTATGAATCGTGTCGCGTTCAGCAGCGACAACCTCCATGAAATCCGGGCGTTCTTGTTGCCGACGGTCTGGGACGCGTCGACTGTTATCGTGCTGGCCGGCGAACAACACATCGAGCAGGCCACGATGACGACGAACACTGAATCTGCAAAGCATGGCTTTCAGCGCTGGTGGCATGCGCCGGTCTCGCGAAAGGACCGACTCCTCGGTGTCACGGTTGGTGCAATTGGGTGCTTCTGGATTGCATGCTTTGGACGAGGCTTGCTAGGCCCGTTGCCCATTGACCTCGGCGCCCTTGCGGTTTGGTCGATCTGTGGCGCAGTCGCGGGCGTTCTGCTTGGAACGCTCTTCCCCAAGGCGGTGATGTGTGCCTGCCTTCCGTTCGCCACTTTCGGTGGTGGTAACTGAGTTGGCCAACAGCATGAAGCTTGACCGGCGAGAGTGAAGCCGCCATGGATGACCCTGCTTCGTTGAGCGCACTGACCTCCAACTCCTCCATCGAGCTGAGCTGCCTTCGGCAAGGTGGGGCACGCAGCTGACGTCAAACACTATTCCTACTCAAATGAAAACCCTCACGCTGATTGCAGCGATTCTTCTCGTAGTCTTCCAGAGTGGGTGCTCGAAGACAAACCACGCCTCGACCTATGGAAGCGACAACAAATGGTGGAAGTGCAGCATTGATCCCTCGAAGGGATGCGAGGGCGGAGAGCTGAAGAACCTAGGGCTGACCGAGGCGGAGCAAAAGTACGTCGTCGAAGCCCTGGATAGAGCACCTTGGACACCCAGCCCCGCGACGGCGGAGAGCGTCATTTCTCACTTTGCCGAGAAGCCAAGCATCCATGTCGGCTCCAAGCTCATCTTCGAGAAGGACGCGCACGGCCTGTGCGCGGGTTGTTCGACGTCCGTCTACCTCTACCGAGACCGAATCTCAATGATTCACTACTTCGTGCCGCGCAAGTTCCTTCTGGTCCGGCACGATCCTTCCGTCGACAAATGACAGGTCATAGGCAGAGGCGAGGCGTATGGGGCCAAACCCTTTCATCGAGAGGATGCCTACTGCCTTCGGCCTCCAAGCGACTCTCATGTCATACGTTGAGCGTCAACTCTTTGGCGATCAACTCGGGCAGCGTCGCGGATCGGGTCAACTTTCACATCCGGCTAGCCTGCGCCGGTACTCCTGACCGAAGAAGAGCAGCTATGTCGTTGTCTTTCGAAGCTTTCCTTGCGATGCTCGCGATCGCCGTGTTTCTGCCATTTTTCTTGCGGATGTACCGCGCGTCCGGAATGATGGACTTCGTGAACATTGACCGTGAGTTCAGCCGGTATCGAGAAGGCGGTTTCGTGGCGGCCGAGACCACTATCCTGTTCTCGGACAAGCGAGTGGACCGTTTCGCTCCGAGCAAGTTCGTCGAGATCGGCGCCCCCTATGTGGCCGTATACGTTTGCAAAGACGAGCGCGGGCAGCATTGGTTGTGGAAGCTCTATCGCCCCGCCGAGGCCCGTCCAACACTCCGCAAGTTGATGCCACAGGAGGCCAAGGAGATGCTGCAGCGTAGAAGCATGCTCTTGAGCGACCTGTGCCCCAAGCAGGCCGGACCGGTCGCAACAGCAGCGCTGCCCGCGAAAGCCAAGAGGATCAGTTTCTGGGACAGGTGACCGAGGGCGCTCTGGGCGCGTGAAGATCGGACCTCGCCGCTGTCTGCAAGTGGGCGCGATCCGCTGGCGGCACGGCACGTTGACGAGCGTCCGCATGAAGGCAGCAAGCGGCCGGTCGATAGCTCGAAGCGACCGACCGCAACCGTCGACCTCCCGGTCCTGCCAACGCCGATGACGGCGATCAGGGCTTGGCACGTCGGTGGTTTGAAACTCTATTGTTGAGAGAATGCGGCAGGGCTCGCTACCTTTTGAACTCTATTTCGCAGTTGTGAACTCTATTCGGTCGAACCACCCCGCCTGGCGCGCCGCGCTCATCGACCTCGACGGCACGATGGTCGACACGCTCGGCGACTTCGCCGTCGCGTTGAACGCGATGCTCGGCGAGCTGGCGCTGCCGCCGATCGGCCGCGACTTCATTGCGGACACGGTCGGCAAGGGCTCGGAGCACCTGATCCGCTGCACGCTGGCCGAGGTGGGCGCGGCCGGCGACCGCTACGACGACGCCTGGGCCAGCTACCAGCGGCACTACCGGCGCGTCAACGGCGAGCATGCCGAGGTGTTCCCCGGCGTGGTCGAGGGCCTGCTGCGCCTGCAGCGTGCCGACGTGCCGATGGCCTGCCTGACGAACAAGCCGACGGCCTTCGCGCAGGCCTTGCTCGAGAAGAAGCAGCTGGCCGGCTTCTTCCGCCACGTGTTCGGTGGCGATGCATTCGCGCAGAAGAAGCCGCACCCGCTGCCGCTGCTCGAATCGTGCAAGGCGCTCGGCGTGCCGCCGTCAGACGTGCTGATGGTCGGCGACTCCGCCAACGACGCGCAGGCGGCGCGCGCCGCGGGTTGCCCGGTCGTCCTCGTGACCTACGGCTACAACCACGGCGAACCGGTGCGTCAGGTCGATGCCGATGGCTTCATCGACCGGCTCGACCAGCTGGTGATCGACGCCTGAGGCGATCAGTTGTTGCCGGCGCCGGCACCGTTGCCGGTCGCGGTCTTGCCGAGCAGCGCATCCTTCAGCCCCGAATCGGCGGGCGAATGGCCCAGCCAGATCTTCAGCAGCGACGAATAGAACTCGGGTTCCTTGATCGGCTCGTTGGCCGGCTTGCCGTTGACGACGATCACCGTGCCCTGGCCCGGGGTCCAGTCGACGTAGAACGAATCGCCGGCCACGAGCTTCTTCTTCGCCGAGAACACCTCGCTGAGCTTCAGCGTGCCGGCGATCGACTTCATGAAGTCGTCGCGCGTGGTGTTCTGCTCCATGCCGCGCGTGAACAGCTTGCCGAGTTCGTTCGCGTCGATGTCGCGCAGCATCGTGATGTGCATGCGGCGCGGGCCCGGCGTCGCGAGCACCGCCTCGGGCGTGGTCGCCTTGGCCGTCAGGTACAGGCCGGCGGTGTAGACCTTGAAGATCGCCTTGTAGCGGATGCCGGCGCCGTTCAGCACCAGCTTGGTGTTGGCCACCTGCACGGTGGGCTCGTAGCGCACGCCCGCCAGTTCGATGGCCTGGGGTTGGGCTTGCTGGGCTTGGGCTTGCGCTGCAAGCGGTGCCGCGAGGGCAGCGGCCGTCACGGCCAGCAGGAAGGTTTGACGAATCACGGCAGTCTCCATCTCGTTGTCATGGGGCCCGGCGACCCCAGTATGGGCCGCTGCGGGCAACGCAGGAGTGTCTGACGGTGACAGGCGTCGGTCCATTCATGATTTCACGGACGACCGATCGCTTCCCTCGATGGAATGCCAAGCCTGCTACACTTTTTCGATGTTCATCGCACGCAAGCAAACCAAAGGGTCGAACGACCGGGGAGCCTGGCCCTGGCGGGCCTGATCCACGCGGGCTGGTCCTCCAGCACCCAGGTTTTCTTGCCGTGGGCCACGGGTTGTTTCCAGCCCCCCGCCCTCCGGCTCCATCGGCCGCCGCGCTCGCCGCACACTGCGCGCGCCGCGTGCCACCCGAAGAATGCAGTCACAGGCCCGCCCCTTGGGCGCCGCGCCGGGCCGTGGAGGGCCCTCGAACGTGATCACCGAACTTGAATTCAAGAGCCTCGCCGCGCAGGGCTTCAACCGCATCCCGCTGATCGCCGAAGCCTTCGCCGATCTCGAAACCCCGCTCTCGCTCTACCTGAAGCTCGCCTACGGCACCGGCAGCGGCAAGCACAGCTTCCTGCTCGAATCGGTGGTCGGCGGCGAACGCTTCGGCCGCTATTCGTTCATCGGCCTGCCGGCGCGCACGCAGTTGCGCGCCACCGGCTTTCGCACCGAGGTCGTCACCGATGGCCAGGTCGTCGAGACGCACGAGGGCAACCCGCTCGACTTCGTCGCCGAGTACCAGAAGCGCTTCAAGGTGGCGCTGCGCCCCGGGCTGCCGCGCTTCTGCGGCGGCCTCGCCGGCTACTTCGGCTACGACGCGGTGCGCTTCATCGAGCCCAAGCTCGCCAAGACCGAGCTGCCCGGCGGCATCGGCACGCCCGACATCCTGCTGCTGCAATGCGAGGAGCTGGCCGTCATCGACAACCTGTCGGGCCGGCTCTACCTGATCGTCTACGCCGACCCCGGCCAACCCGAGGCCTTCTTCAAGGCCAAGCGGCGACTGGCGGAGCTGGGCGACAAGCTGAAGTACAGCGTCACCGCGCCGCCGGTGCGCCGCGGCACCTCGCACGCGGTGGAGCGCGAGTTCGCGAAAGAGGACTACCTCGCCGCGGTGCTGAAGGCCAAGGAGTACATCGCGGCCGGCGACATGATGCAGGTGCAGGTCGGGCAGCGGCTGAAGAAGCGCTACACCGAATCGCCGCTCAGCCTGTACCGCGCGCTGCGCTCGCTGAACCCGTCGCCATACATGTACTTCTACGACATGGGCGATTTCCAGATCGTCGGTGCGTCGCCCGAGATCCTGGTGCGCCAGGAGACCACGCCCGAGGGCGAGAAGATCACGATCCGCCCGCTCGCCGGCACCCGCCCGCGCGGCGCGACGCCGGCGCAGGACAAGGCGCTCGAGGCCGAGCTGAGCACCGACCCGAAGGAGCGCGCCGAGCACGTGATGCTGATCGACCTGGCGCGCAACGACATCGGCCGCATCGCGAAGACCGGCACCGTGAAGGTGACCGAGGCCTTCACGGTCGAGCGCTACTCGCACGTGATGCACATCGTCAGCAACGTCGAAGGCCTGCTGAAGGACGGCATGACCAGCCTCGATGTGCTGCGCGCGACCTTCCCGGCCGGCACGCTGACCGGCGCGCCCAAGGTGCGGGCGATGGAGATCATCGACGAGCTCGAACCGGTGAAGCGCGGCATCTACGGCGGCGCCTGCGGCTACCTGAGCTTCGCCGGCGACATGGACGTCGCGATCGCGATCCGCACCGGCATCGTCAAGGACAACACGCTGTACGTGCAGGCCGCGGCCGGCGTGGTGGCCGATTCGGTGCCCGAACTCGAATGGAAGGAGACCGAGGCCAAGGCCCGCGCGCTGATCCGCGCGGCCGAGCTGGTCGAGGAAGGCTTCTGATGGGGGCGCGTCGCATCGGCCTGATCGGCGACCGCGACGACACCATCACCGCGCACCGCGCGATTCCCGCCGCACTGCGGCTGGTCGCCGAGCAGCTCGCGCAGCCGGTCGCGTTCGACTGGCTCGCGAGCGATGCGCTGCCGGCCGACGAGGCGCTCGCCGCGTACGACGGCCTGTGGTGCGTGCCGGGCAGCCCGTACCGCGACATGGACGCGGTGCTGGGGGCGATCCGCGTGGCGCGTGAGCGCGGCGTGCCCTTCCTCGGCACCTGCGGCGGCTTCCAGCATGCGGTGATCGAGTACGCGCGCAACGCGCTCGGCTGGGCCGATGCGGAGCATGCCGAGACGGCGCCGCAGGCGCCGCGCGCGGTGATCAGCGCGCTGGCCTGCTCGCTGGTCGAGGTGAGCCAGGACCTGCGGCTGCAACCCGGCTCGCGCATCGCGGCCGCGTATGGCACCGAGACCGCGCAAGAGGGCTACCGCTGCAACTACGGGCTGAACCCGGCGTTCGCCGCGCAGCTGACGCAGGGCCCGTTGCGCGCCACCGCGCACGACGAGCACGGCGAGGTCCGCGCGATCGAGCTGGACGGCCATCCGTTCTTCGTCGGCACGCTGTTCCAACCCGAGCGCGCCGCGCTGAAGGGCACCGCGCCGCCGATCGTCGCGGCCTTCGTGCGGGCCGCCGCGGCGCGCTGAATCAGCCGGTCGGACCCTGGTGGAACACCAGGTCCTCGACGGGCTGTCCGCCCACCAGGTGCTGCTCGATGATGCGGTCCATGTTGGCCGGCGTCACGTTGTAGTACCAGGTGCCGTCGGGCTGCACGCACATCACCGGGCCGCCCTTGCAGGCGGCGAAGCAGCTGACGCGGCTGCGCTTCACGCGCAGCTCGCCCTCGTGCAGCCCGGCGGCCTTGAACTTGTCGCCCAGGCTGTCGAACAAGGCCTGCGATTCGCCCTGCTCCGTGCAGCGCGGGCCGGTGCAGATCAGCAGGTGGCGGCGGTACTCGCCGATCTTGGGCTTGGTCACTTCGTCGGTCATGGGCTTGCGTTCCTTGGTGAGTCGTCAGAAGGTGGCGCGCATCGAAACGCGCAGCGTGCGCGGCTCCATCGGATGCACGAGTCGGCCATCGGTGCCCGCGCCACCGTTGCAGCGGGGACCGTCGTTGCGCGAGCACGCCGCACCCCAGTACTCGATGTCATAGGCCTCGCGGTCGAACAGGTTCAGCACGTCGAGCGTGAACTGCAGCGACGGGCTGGCGCGCCAGCCGGCCTTCAGGTTCGCGGTCCACAGCGATGACGAGCGCTGCGTGCCGGTCTCCTCCAGCGCGTAGCTGCCGATGTAGCGCCAGCGCAGCCCGCCGAACCACGCGCCATGGTCGTCGGCGGCCAGCGCGAACGAGGCCGAGCGCGGAATCGCGTTCGGCACGTGGGTGCCGCTGCCCGGCTCCGCCTCTTGCTCGAAGCGCGCACGCGACCAGGCCACGTCGGCATCCAGCAGCAGCCAGCGGTTGAGCTGCCAGTCGTTCGACCACTCGATGCCGGCGCGCTTCGAGGCACCCTTGGGCTCGGTCACGCCGGCATCACCGATGAACACCAGCTCGGACGCCAGCTTCACCTGCCACAACGACAAGCTGGTGTTCCAGCCCGGCAGCGGCACCGCCCGCAGGCCGATTTCGCTGCCGGTGGCGCGCACCAGCGCCGGCACCGGATCGAGGGCGGCCGTGACACCGCGCACGTCGTTGCTGTGGAAGCCGCGGCCCCAGTTGGCGTACAGCTCGGTGCGCATCGTGTCGCCGAACGGACCGAAGGCCAGCCCCAGCTTCGGGCTGACTTGGTGGGCGCGGGCGCTGCCACCGTTCTGGACGTTGTCGTCGCCGCCGGTCGGCGTCACGTTCGCACGCACGGTGTCGACGCGCAGGCCCAGGTCGCTGCGCAGCCACGGCTGCCATTGCGTGCGCGCCTCGGTGTAGAGGCCCAGCAGCGTCTCGCGCACACGGTCTTCGCGCACGGTGTCCGTCCGCGCGCGGTTCACCGTGTCGTAAAGACCCAGCGTAGCGATGCGGTCGTGGCGCAGTTGCGCGCCCAGCGTCAGCTGGGTCTCGTGGCCGGCCGGGGCGATGGCCCAATGGCGCGCCACCTGCCCGCCCCACACGGTGCGCTCGTCGGCCTGCTCGTGCTGGTCGCCCTGCGGACCGTTGATGTAGCCGGACGGGTTCGAGAACAGGTTCAGGCCGTAGTCGATCACATAGGCGCTGGCCTGCGTCTGCGTGTTGCCGTCGCTGCCGGCCCAGTCGGCCGACAGGCTGTGGCGGTGCGTGCGCCCGCCGTCGCCCGGCACCAGTTTGCCGAAGCGGTCGATCTCGCCGGAGCTGATCGCGTGTTCGGGCACGTGCTCGGTGGCGGTCCACTCGGCGTGGTACGCCATCGCGGTCAGCGCGTAGCCGTCGCGCGCGGTGCCTTCGGACAGGCGCAGCACGCCGTTGTATTTGCGCAGCCGCTCGGGCTGCTGCCACGGGCCGTCGTTGGTCGCGGCCTCGAAGGCGGCCAGCAGCGTCGGGCCGCTGTCCTTGTCTTGCCCGAGCGGGCGGCTGCCCGCGGCGAGCACACGGCGGAAGTCGTGCGGGCCGACGCTCAGGTCGACCATCGGTGCCGGCAGCGCGCGCTGGTACTCGATGCGGGCCGAGCCGGTGGTCGCGAAATCGCCGTCCTCGGCCGCGTAGACGCCCTTGCGGTAGCGCATCGCGCCGATCAGCTCGGGGATCAGGAAGTTGAGGTCCATGTAGCCCTGGCCGTGCGCATGGCTGGCCATGTTGACCGGCATGCCGTTCACGTAGCTCGCGAAGTCGCTGCCGTGGTCGAGGTTGAAGCCGCGCAGGAAATACTGGTTGGCCTTGCCGTCGCCGCTGTGCTGCGTGACGGTCATGCCGGGCACCGTCTCCAGCACCTCGGCCGGGCGCAGCAGCGGCCGGTTCGCGAGCTGCTGGGCGCTGACCTTGCCTTCGGTGGCGGAGTCGGCCAGCCCGATCATGTCCTGGCCGCGGCCGATGATGGTCACGGGGGCCAGGGCGGTAGGGCTGTCCTCGGCCGCAGCCGGGGCAGGGGTGAAGAAGCTCATCGCCAGGGCCGTGGCGGCCAGGGCGGGGGGCAGCTTGCGCTGTTGCATCGTTGAAAGACTCGTCGCTGCATGGCATCCGCATTCCCGCAGATGCATGCGTGGTGTTCGCCGCGGCCCTCGGGCAGCGGCCCCTCACGCCAGGCCGGTATCCGGACTCGCGAGCCGAGACCTGTCAGGCCTCGAACGCATCGCCTTCCCGGGCCGGTGGGCCCAGTGGCTTGGCGGTCATGAACCGTCGTGACGCGTTTGCGCTCGCACACCGTTGCGGGTGCAGTCGGGGCGTCGAACCCCGTTCCCGTTTGACCCGCGGCGCAGTGAACGCCGCAGGCACCTGGTCGTGTCTGCCGCGCGGGGGCCATCAGCTCGCCCCCGCGCGGGTCTCAGCCCTCCCCCTCGTCGGTCGTCGTGTTGGTGGTGGTGATCTCGACTGGCTCGGCCAGTGTGGCCGCCAGGTAGTCAGCCGGCAGCCCGTGCAGCCGCGCGAGGTCGGCCATGGTGTGGCCTGCGGTGACCTGCGCCTGCAGTGTTTCGAGCCAGCCCAGCAGGCCGGTGCTCAGCGAGCGGCCGGCGCGTTCGCCGTCGCGCGTCTCGCCGCCTTGCTCGATGTCGTACTTGTTCGAGTAGCCGCGCGGCGTGACCATCAGCCCGTCGCGCACGAAGGTGTGGCTGTTGCCGATCAGCACCGTGCTCAGCATGCCGATCTCGCTTTCGGCCATCGTGGCCAGCGTGGTGAACTCGATGCGCTCGCGGCGCCGGTAGGCGCTCTTGACGACTGCGACCGGCGTATCGGGCCGGCGGTGCCGCAGGAACAGCCGTTGCGCCTCGACGATCTGCCGCGTGCGGCGGCCGCTCTTCGGGTTGTAGAGCGCGACGACGAAGTCGGCCTGCGCGGCCGCATCGAGCCGGCGCGCGATCACCGGCCACGGCGTCAGCAGGTCGCTCAGCGAGATCGAACAGAAGTCGTGCGTCAGTGGCGCGCCGACGCGGGCCGCGCAGGCGTTGATCGCCGACGCGCCGGGCACCACCTCGACCTGCACTTCGTCGGCCGGTGTCCAGCCGGCCTGGAACAGCACTTCGTAGGTCGGCCCGGCCATGCCGTAGACGCCGGCATCGCCCGACGAGATCAGCGCGACCTTCTTGCCGGCGCGGGCCGCCTCGAGCGCGCTGACGGCCCGGTCGAGCTCCTCGGTCATGCCCTTGCGCACGACCTCCTTGCCGTCGAGCAGGTCGGCGACCAGCTTGATGTAGGTGACGTAGCCGACGACGACATCGGCCTCGGCGATCGCCTCGCGGGCGCGCTGGGTCATGTGCTCGACGGCACCGGGGCCGATCCCGACCAGCGTGATCTTGCCGCTCATGCCAGGCTCCCGGTGGGTAGCGCCGCAGCGCTGGAAGATCGATCGAGCAAGGGCGCCAGCCAGCGCTTGAACACCGGCGCGGCAACGATGCCCATCGAGATCCAGAACAGCGACGCCGACACATGCGTCGCCAGCACGAAATCGCGGCCGAGCACCTGCAGGCGCTGGTGCGCCTCGCCGCTGAACGCGCCGAGCGGGTCGCCGATCAACTGCGGCGCGCCGATCACGAACGGCAGCGCGAGCCACGCCGCGGCAGCCGCCCAGCGCCACGGCTTGCTGCCGAACGCGACCAGCGCGCAGGCCGACAGCGCGCTGCCGGCAGCGAGCAGCCACCACAGCTGCCGCAGGTGCAGGTCGGCGGCTTCCATGCCCGGCACCTCGGCCGGCAGGCCGAGCGACGGCCACAGGTGCAGGCTCAGCCAGCCGGTCGCGGCGACCGCCGCGGCGATCGGCCAGGCGCCTGCCCCGGCCGGCATCCCGCGTTTCCAGGCCCATGCTCCCATCGCCGCGAACACCAGCAGCGCGAGCGCGAACGCATTCAGCAGGTTGGCGACCCAGGTCCAGAAGCTGCGCTCGAGGCCGTCGGCCGGCGTCCAGTCCACGTCGTGGTGGTGCGCATGGGCCGCTTCTTCCGGTGTGTGGGCATGGGCGTCGAGGGCGGCCTGCACGGGTGCCTTCTGCACCTCGAACTCCTCGGCCGCGAGGATGATCGGCACCGCCTGCCAGCGTTGCACGACCCACTGCAGGCTGCCCACCGCCAAGGCGACGAGCAGCGCACACCACACCAGGCGTCGGAACAGCATCATCGGCTCCCGCTCAGTGGCACGGACGGCCGGTGGCGTGGCGCACGTCGTGCGCCGCGTTGTGCGCGAGCGGGCTCTCGGCGAACGCGACGCCGTACAGCATCACGACCCCGAGCAGCGCGCCGGCGGCGAGCTGGCGCAGCACGCCGCGCGAGGCGGTGGCGGGCAGGGCGATCGAGGGTTGCAGGGTTTGCGGGTTCATGGTGTTTCCTTTCAGAAGAGGAGGGAGAGTCATCTGCAGCGTGCGACTGAGACGGTGGCGTGGCGACCGTCGTCGCCGCGCAGGATGTGTTTCTCGACCAGCAACGAGCTGGCTGGCGCCGCGCCGGCCGCGAGCAGCGCGGCGGCCTCGCTGACCGATGGCGTGCCGGTGTAGCGCCGCACCGTCTCCGACGGGTTCGGCACCTGCACCTCGGCCAGCTCGGCGGCGTCGTAGAAGTGCAGCGACCAGCCGCGCTGCCCGGCCAGTTCCAGCAGGCCGCGTTCGTTGGATTTCAGCGTGATGCTGGCGACCGCCGCGACATCGGCGAGCGCGACGCCGGCCAGCGCCAGCGCCTCGCCGACCGCGCGCGACAGCGTCTCGACCGGCGTGCCGCGGTCGCAGCCGAGCCCGAGCGCGACCCTCATGGCGCAGCCTCGTCGAGCGGCGGGCGGTAGACGACCAGGCGCTCGTTCAACTGCTGCCACAGCGTGTCGTCGATCGCGCGCCGCGTGACCCACAGCACCGCCTTGAAGCGCGCCAGGTCCACGTCTTCGAAGCGCTCGAAGCGGTGGATGCTGGCCGGCAGCGGCGTCGGCCGGGTCCACCAGTTCGGGCTGCCGGCTTCCTGCACGAAGGCGATCGGTTCGCCGTTGACGACGTGGGCCGACACGCGGGTGATGTTGAGCTTCGGCGCCTCGACCTTCCAGCCGAGCTCGCGGCCGAGGATGTCGACCGGGATGGTCTTGCCGACGTCGGAGGCGGTGGTCAGCACGGGTGTCGCGCCGAGCAGCGCGGCGACCTGTTCCGCGCAGGCGTTCGCGCCGCCCACGTGGCCCGACAGCACCGGGATCACGAACTGGCCGGCGTCGTCGACGACGGTGATGCCGGGGTCCCCGTCCTTCGATTTCAGGTGCGGCGCGATCAGCCGCACGACGGCACCGAGCGAGACGAAGAAGATCAGTTGGTCGTAGGCCGCGAACAGCGGGCCGATCTCGTCGCGCAACGCGGCGGTGTAGGCGCGCAGCGGGTTCGCGAGGCCGGCGAAGGTGGCGGCGAATTTCTCGGCGCAGACGATGTGGGCGTGCGGCAGTTGCGCAGCCAGTTGGGCCGCCTGGGTTGCGCCGTGCTTGGTGATCGCGACGATCGCGATGCGGGGGTCAGTCATCGAGGGTCTCCGGGCTGGATTTCTTGAGGCATCCGCGGATCCGTTCGCCACGGACACGCAAATGGTTGTGGACCAGCATCAGCGACAGGTAGCTGACCTTCTGGCCGCGCAGCGACAGCATCTCGGCACCGCGCAGCACGCGTTCGTCCGGCGCGCCGCAGCGCTCGATGAAGGCCGCGCCGTCCAGCAGCGCGCGCTGCTGCAGCCAGTCGAGCAGGTCCTCGATCAGCGGCTTGACCTTCATCAGCACCAGCGTGTCGAAATCGCCGAGCAGGCGGTCGAGTGCGCTGACGCCATAGGCCGCCGGCACCACCGCGATGGTGTCGTCCTGCTCGCCCAGCGGGCGGCCCAGCGTGGCCGCGGCGGCGTTGAAGGCGTTGACGCCGGCGATGGTGTCGACCGCGATGCGCTCGTCGCGGGCCTTCACGGTGCGCGCCAGGTGGCCGAAGGTTGCGTAGGTGCTCGCATCGCCCTCGACCAGGAACAGCACGTCGCGCCCGGCCAGCAGCAGCGGCAGCACGGTGTCGGCGGCGCGGTGCCAGCTGCGCAGCAGCTTCTCCTCGTCGTGCGTCATCGGGAACAGCAGCGGCAGGTGCTCGGCCGGCGGCGTGAGCTCGCTGCGAACGACGATGTCGAACGCGTAGCTCGGCGTCTTCGTGCTGCGCGTCGGGTAGGTCCACACGGTGTCGCGGCGTTCCAGCTGCGCCCACGCGGCGCGCGTGATCAGGCCGGGGTCGCCCGGGCCGAGGCTGACGCCGATCAATCGTCCGAGCGTCATGACGCCGCCTTTCGCGCGCAGACGATCCACACCGGGTTCTCGGCCGCCATCCGGTGCATGTGCAGGATCGGCTTGCTGCGTGAGGCCTGCAGCATCACGACGTCCCACTCGGTGCCGAGTCCGGCGAGCGTGCTGGTGGCCGTGCCCAGGTTCTCGATCGTCACGAAGTTCATCACCAGCTGCCCGCCCGGCCGCAGCCGCCGCAGGCACAGCGCGATCAGCTCGGCCAGTTCGCCGCCCGAGCCGCCGATGAAGACCGCGTCCGGATCGGCCCAGCCGTCCATCGCCTGCGGCGCCTTCGCGTGCACCAGCGTGTGGTTGCCGACCCCCAGCGCCGCGCGGTTGCGGCCGGCGATGGCCACGTCGTCGTCGTTCTTCTCGATCGCGTACACATGGCCGGCCGGGCACAGCCGCGCCGCCTCCAGCCCGACCGCGCCTGAACCGGCGCCGATGTCCCAGACGATGCTGTCTTCGCGCAGCTGCAGGCGCGCGAGCGACACCGCCCGCACCTCCAGCTTGGTGATCAGGCCCTTGTCCGGATGGCGCTGTTCGTAGCTCGCGTCCGGCAGGCCGAAGCGCACCGGCAGGGCCCGCGCCGACTGGCGCCACAGCAGCACGACGTTCGGATCGGCGAAGCTCGCCTGCGCCGCGTCGGCGATCGACAAGCCGGTGACGATGCGCTCATCGGGCTGCAGCAGCCGCTCGGCGACCGCGATCTGGAAGTCGTCCGCCAGGCCCTCGGCCTGCATCATCCGCGCGATGCGGTCGGGCGTGTTGTCGGGGCTGGTCAGCACCGCCAGCCGCGCCTGGCGGCGCAGCGATTGCGCGAGCGCGTACAGGCCGTGCGACGGCTCGGCGCCCGGGCCGGGCCATTCGCCGGCGTCCTTCGCATGGACGCTCTCGATCTTCAGGTCCTGCCACACCAGCCCGACGCGGGCGCAGGCGAGCTGGATGGTCGACAGGTTGGGCAGCACCTCGATCGCGTCCAGGCACAGCTGCATGCCGAGGTAGCCGGCGATGCCGTGGCACAGCGGGTCGCCGGTGGCCAGCACCACGCAGCGCTTGCCGGTGGCCTGGGCCTGGCGGATGTCCTCGGCCACGGCAGCCAGGCCGCCGATCGCGCGGCGCTCGGCCTCGGGCTGGATGCGCGATTCGAGCAGCGCCAGCGTGCGCTTGGCGCCGATCACCAGGTCGGCCTCGGCCAGCGCCTGCAGCGCCGGTGCGCCCAGGCTGGCGGCGCCGTCGTCGAGCACGCCGACGATGCGACAGCGGTGCGGGCGGGGAGCGTCGTGGGTCATGTCATTCCTCATTCGAAGAGGCCTCCGCCACCTTCTTGCCGTCGAAATCGCAGACCAGCACGTCGAGCCGGAAGCGGCCCGGGTAGCGGCCCATCACGGTGCTCACCACCTGGCGCGCCAGCGCACGGTGGAACGGGTCGATCAACCCCAGCGCCTGCATGCGCTCGGCCGCGAAGCGCGCGGTCTCGGCCGCGGCGATCGCGGCGCATTCGTCGGGCGGCGCGCCGATGCTGGCGGCCAGCCGGGCCAGCAGCTCGGTGTCGACCTCGGCGCGGTTCGCGTGCGTGATGGTCTCGCCCTGCGCGATCTTGGTCAGCTTGCCGACCATGCCGCCGATCACGATGCGCTTCAGCTTCGCCTTCACCGCGGCGTCGAGCGCGTAGCGCAGGAAATCGCCCATCTGCACGAAGCAGGCCTCGGGCAGGCCGGGCATCTCGGCGATCGCGAACTTTTCGGTGCGCCCGCCGGTGGTCAGCACGACGGTGTCGCTGCCGGTGGTGGCCGCGACCTCGACCCCTTGCACCACGCTCGCGCGGTAGGCCGCGGTGCTGTACGGCTTGACGATGCCGGTGGTGCCGAGGATCGAGATGCCGCCGAGGATGCCCAGGCGCGCGTTCAGGGTCTTCTTCGCCATCTCGAGGCCCTGCGGCACCGAGATCGTGACCTGCAGGCCGTCGCTCGCGAGCAGCGCGGTGCCGACCTCGCGCACGTTCTCTTCGATGTTGCGGCGCGGCACCGGGTTGATCGCCGGCCCGCCGACCGCGAGGCCGAGCCCGGCCATCGTCACGGTGCCGACGCCGAAGCCGCCGAGCAGCACCACCTCGCCGGCCGCGCCGGGCAGGCGCAGCACGTCGGCCGTCAGGTGGGCCTTGTCGGTGCAGTCGGGGTCGTCGCCGGCGTCCTTGATCACCATCGCGTGCGCGCTGCCGGCGTCGCACTGGCCGTCGCTCACGTCGAAGCGCACGCGCTGGCCGTTCGGCAGCAGCGCCTCGACCGACGGCGGCACCTCGCCGTCGATCAGGCCCAGGACCGCCGCGCGCGCGGCCGCAGCCGAACACGCACCGGTCGTGAAACCGGTGCGGGTGCCGCGCTTGACGGTCTTCTCCATCATGGCGGGGTGGCCCCCGGTGCGTGCTCCGGCGTCGCCTCGGCGAGGCTGAGCAGCGCGTGGATCGCGGCGACGACCAGCGTCGAGCCGCCCTTGCGGCCGCGGATCACGATCCACGGCACGTCGTCGACCTGCGACATCAGCTCCTTCGATTCGGCGGCCGAGACAAAGCCGACCGGCATGCCGACCACCAGCGCCGGGCGCGCGCCTTCGTCACGGATCAGCCGCACCAGCTCGATCAGCGCAGTCGGCGCGTTGCCGATGCCGACGACCGCGTCGTCAAGCAGCCCGAGCCGGTGCGCCTTGCGCATCGCCTGCACCGCGCGCGTCGTGTCGTCGGCCTTGGCCTGCGCGATCACGTCGGCATCGGCGATGAACTGGTGCGTGCGCATGCCGAAGTGCGCCAGGCGCGGCGCCGACAGGCCGACGCAGATCATCTCGACATCGGCGACCACGCGCGATCGCCCCGACAGGATCGCGTGGATGCCGGCCGTCACCGCGCGCGGATGGAAGGCGGTCAGCCCGTTGAAGTCGAAGTCGGCATTCGCGTGGATCATGCGGCGCACGATCGGCCACTGGTGCGGCGCGTAGTCGTGCGGGCCGACCTCGCGGTCGATCACCGCGAAGCTGTCGTGCTCGATCGCCCGGCCGGCGCGCGTGAGCTGTTCAGTGACCGTGTTCTGCGTGGTCATGGGCGTGCTCGTGGGGATGCGCATGTTCGTGTGGATGCGCGTGATCGTGATCGTGGTGATGGGCCTCCCACTGCGCGGCTTCGTCGCTCACGGGCACCGCGGCCAGCGCGCCGTGCATCAGCGCGTCGACGCGCCCGGCCAGCAGCTGCGCGATCTCGGGCTCGAAGCCGAAGTGCGTGCCGCTCGCGAAGCGCACCTGCGGGTACTGGAGGCGCAGGTGCTCGACCTGCCGGCCGATGCGCTGGATCAGCGTGCCGGTGAAGAGGTAGTAGGGCAGCACGATCACCTGCCGCATGCCCAGCTGCACCTGGCGCTGCACCACGCGCTCGAGCCGCGGCCAGGCGATGCCGGTGAAGGCCAAGTCGACCAGCTCGTGGTCGCCTTCCTCGAACAGCCAGCGCGCCATCCGCGCCATCTCGCCGTTGGCCTCGCGGTTCGACGAGCCGCGGCCGAGCAGCACGACGCCGGTGCCGGTCGGGTCGGGCATGTCGAGCGCATGCATGCACTGCTTGAGCTGGCGGCGCAGCACCTCCAGCACCGGCTCGCACACGCCCAGGTGCGGCGCGTAGTCGAAGCGCACGCCGGCATGGCGCAGCCGGGCCCGCGCGATGTGCGACGGGATCTCGACGTTGACGTGGCCGGCCGCGTTCAGGATCAGCGGCACGACGATCACGCGCTCGGAGCCGGTCGCGGCGAGGTCCAGCCCATCCTCGACCTCGACCTCGGCGAACTCGATGAAGCACAGCTCGGTGCGCCAGTGCGGATGGCGGGCGCGCCAGAGCGCGGCGAAGCGCTCGATCTCGTCGTTGCCGCTCTTCTCGCGCGAGCCGTGGCCGACCAGCAGGATGGTGTCTTTCATGGGGCGGTCGCTTTCCGGAAGCGGTGGGTGAATGCAGCGTCGTAGAGCTTCGATTTGGTGAGTTCGGCCCAGCCGCGCGCGCCCAGCGCCGGGCTCGCGATCACCATCGCCTGGCTGACGATGCCGGCCTCGCGGCACTGCTGCTTGATGGTGGCCAGCGTGCCGCGCACGATGCGTTCCTCGCCGGGCCAGCTCGCCTTGTGCACGACCAGCATCGGCGCGTCGTCGGCCCAGCCGGCCTCGCGCAGCCCGGCCTCGATCTTGTGCAGCAGCGTGATCGACAGGAAGATGCACAGCGTGCAGCGGTGCGCCGCCAGCTCGGCCAGCGATTCGCCCGCCGGCATCGGCGTGCGGCCTTCGACGCGCGTGAAGATCACCGTCTGCGTGACCTCGGGCAGCGTGAAGCTCTCGACCGCCGCGGCCGCCGAGGCCATCGCCGACGACACGCCGGGCACCACCGCGATCGGGATGCCGGCCGCGTCGAGCGGCTGCACCAGCTCGATCAGCGTGCCGTACAGCGCCGGGTCGCCGGTCTGCAGCCGCACGACGGTCTCGCAGCGCGCGGCTTGCTCGATCAACCAGGCGACCATCTGCTCGAGCGTCATGTCCTTGCTGTCCGCGATCACGCAGCCGGGCGGGGCCCAACGCGTGGCGGCCTCGTTGACCAGCGAGCCGGCGAACAGGATCGCGCCGGCGCGCTCGATCAGCGCGCGGCCCTTGACGGTGATCAGCTCGGGGTCGCCGGGGCCGGCGCCGACGAACCACACGCGGCCCGACATCGCGTTCACGGCGCTCATCGCGTGAACAGGCGCGCGACGGCCTGCGGGTTGGACGGGAAATAGGCGTGGAAGTACGAGGCGGTCAGCCGGCCGCTGCGGTACACCGCCTCGCCGCGCCGGCCGGCACGCATCGGCTGCGTGGTGCACAGCGGGGTCATCGGCGATTCGAGCCGCGAGTAGTGGAAGCTGTGGCCGCGCAGCGTGCCTTCGGGCAGCGCGGCCTCGTGCAGGCCGATGCTGGCCAGCCGCGTCTGCATCGCCGCGTGGCCCGGCAGCAGCCCGGCCATCGCGGCGCGGCGGCCCTGCACGTCGGTCAGCGCCTGCAGCAGCAGCAACAGCCCGCCGCATTCGGCCAGCATCGGCGTGCCGGCCGCATGGTGGTCGCGCAGCGCCTGGTGCATGAAGCGGTTGGCGGCCAGCGTGTCCAGGTGCAGCTCGGGGTAGCCGCCGGGCAGCCAGATCGCGTCGCACGGCGGCGGCGCGGTGTCGTGCAGCGGCGAGAAGAACGCGAGGCTGGCGCCCATCGCCTGCAGCAGCGCGAGGTTGGCGGTGTAGAGGAACGAGAACGCGGTGTCGCGCGCGACCGCGATGCGCACGCCGCGCAGCAGCGGCTCGACGGGCGGCGCGTGGCCGGGCTCGAAGCTGACCGCGGGCGGCAGCTCGCCGGCATCGGGGCCGAGCGCGTCGGCGGCGCGGTCGAGGCGGGCGTCGAGGTCGTCGAGCTCGGCGGCCTGCACCAGGCCGAGGTGGCGTTCGGGCAGCGCGATCTGCTCGTCGCGCGGCAGCGCACCCCACCAGCGCATCGACGCGGGCAGACTCTCGCGCAGCAGCGCGGCGTGGCTGTCGCCGGCGACGCGGTTGGCGAGCACGCCGGCCATCGCCAGGCCGTCGCGGTAGCTCGCGAGGCCGAGCGCGATCGCGCCGAAGGTCTGCGCCATCGCGCTGCCGTCGATCACCGCGAGCACCGGCAGGCCGAAGCGCAGCGCGAGGTCGGCGGTCGACGGCGTGCCGTCGTGCAGCCCCATCACGCCTTCGACGAGGACCAGGTCGGCGTGCTGCGCGGCATCGTGCAGCAGCGCGCGGCAGTGCGCGTCGCCGCCCATCCACAGGTCGAGCTGCTGCACCGGCGAGCCGCTGGCGCGGGCGAGGATCATCGGGTCGAGGAAATCGGGTCCGGCCTTGAAGACCCGCACGCGGCGGCCGCGGCGGGCGTGCAGGCGCGCGAGCGCGGCGGTGACGCTGGTCTTGCCCTGGCCGGAGGCGGGCGCGGACACCAGCAGGGCAGGGCAGCGCACGGGGCGCAGCTCGGGGACTTCCATCGAATGGACAACTCGCAACAGACCGGCCGTCGCCCTGCTTCCCCGCAGGGTTTCGTGAACAGGCATGCGCTGCGTTGCCGCGGGCGCGCACCCACTGGGTTGGCCGGTCTCCGGGCTGGCGGACATCTCCCGTGCACCCTTCCCATCGGCGCGGGGCCGACAGTGGGTGATTCGCACGGGAGCGCTCTCCGGGGAGGGCGTCCGCTTACCGTTGCGGGGGCAGCTCAGGTTGGATCCGCCCCGGCAGGGCTCGTCTTCCTGATTCCCGTTTCACTGCCGCGACCGGACGGCCGCGGCGAGCACCAACGTGGGCGGCATGATAGCCCGCCGAGCCCGCCGAGCGCGGCGAGCAGCTGCCCGGCACGAGTGCCTGGGACATGTCAAAGAAATCGGAATTTCTATGCGCATGGCGGCTCACATGCATAGAAAATCGCTTTTCCTATACATGTCGCCTGTCCATGGTCATCGCCCCACTCCCACAGCTCAATCCCGCGCGCTTCGATGCACCAGCCATCCTCAAGCGGTTGGCGAGCAGCAGTCGGGCACTTGCCGAGTTGAAGGGGATTGCCGCCTCCATCCCGAACCAGGGAATCCTGATCAACACCTTGGGTCTCCAGGAAGCGAAGGACAGTTCCGAGATCGAAAACATCGTCACCACGCATGACGAACTCTTCAAGGACGATGTGCTGCCAGAGGCCTTTGCGAACCCGGCGGCCAAGGAAGTATTGCGTTACCGGCAGGCGCTGCGCGTCGGATTCGACCTGGTGCGTGACAGCGGGTTGCTGACCGCCAACCACATCATCGAGATCCAGGCCGAGCTGGAGCGCAACAACGCCGGCTTCAGGAAACTGCCTGGCACGGCCCTCAAGGATTCGAGCGGGCAGACGGTCTACATGCCGCCGCAGACGCCGTCCGAGATCGTCGAGTTGATGCGTGGCCTGGAGCACTTCGTCAACGAGCCCGAGCTATTCCCGGTCGACCCGTTGATCAAGATGGCGTTGATTCATCACCAGTTCGAGAGCATCCATCCGTTCTACGACGGGAATGGGCGCACGGGACGCCTCATCAACGTCCTGTACTTGGTGAAAGAAGGCTTGCTCGACATACCGGTTCTTTACCTGAGCAGCCACATCGTTCGCACCAAGGCCGACTACTACCGTCTTCTGCAAGCGGTGCGCGACCAGGATCGATGGGAGGACTGGGTGCTCTACATGCTGGAGGCGGTGGAAGCAACCGCCGGTCGGACCATCGCGACGATTCATGCCATCAAGGCGGCGCTGTTCGACTACAAGCATCGGATTCGCAGCGGCTACAAGTTCTACAGCCAGGACTTGATCAACAACCTGTTCACTCACCCGTACACCAAGATCGAGTTCCTGCAAAACGACCTGGGCGTCTCGCGTGTGACTGCGACCAAGTACCTGGAGACGTTGACGCAGGGCGGTTTCGTGCGCAAACAGAAGGTCGGTCGCGGAAACTACTACGTGAACCTGGCGCTGAACGCCGTCTTGCAGCCGCCCCAGCCTTAGCCCCGGAATATCCCGGAGGGCTTTTCTCGGAAGCCGGCCCGAGGCCATAATGCGGCCCCATGGTCTCCACGCGTTCATTCACAGCGACGCTCCGCGGTTGGCGTTGGCGCAAGCCAACGACCTGAACCCACCTCATGGCGCCCGCGCGGGCGCTCCAGTCTTCCGCCGCGCCCCTGCCCCCGACCCCGCGATCCACCCGCCGTCGGCCGGCACCCGCCCCGAACCCACTGATTCCAGAGGCCTGAGCACATGCTGCTGATGATCGACAACTACGACTCCTTCACCTTCAACCTGGTGCAGTACTTCGCCGAGCTCGGCGAGGACGTGCGGGTGTTCCGCAACGACGAGATCACGCTCGACGGCATCCGCGAACTGAAGCCCGACCGGCTGGTGCTGTCGCCCGGGCCGTGCTCGCCGGCCGAGGCCGGCATCTGCGTCGACGCGATCCGCGAGTTCACCGGCCGGCTGCCGATCCTCGGCGTGTGCCTGGGGCACCAGGCGATCGGCGCAGCGCTGGGCGGCAAGATCATCCGCGCGAAGACGCAGATGCACGGCAAGACCGACGTCATCACCACCGACAAGCGCGGTGTCTACACCGAGCTGCCGCAGCAGTTCACCGTGATCCGCTACCACTCGCTGGTGATCGAGCGCGACACGCTGCCCGCCGAGCTGGAGATCACGTCGACCTCGCAGGACGACGAGATCATGGGCGTGCGCCACACCGCACTGGCCGGCACCAAGACGCCGCTCGAAGGCGTGCAGTTCCACCCCGAATCCATCCTCACCGAACACGGGCACGCGATGCTGAAGAACTTCCTGGAGTTGCGCGCATGAACGCCGGCGTGGTCGACCTTCGCAGCGACACCATCACGCGGCCGACGCCGGCGATGCGCGAGGCGATGGCCCGTGCCGAGGTCGGTGACGACGTCTTCGGCGACGACCCGACCGTCAATGCGCTGCAGGAGCGCATCGCCGCGCTGCTCGGCAAGGAGGCCGCGCTGTTCGTGCCGACCGGCACGCAGAGCAACCTGGTCGGCATGATGACCCACTGCGGCCGCGGCGACGAGTACATCGTCGGCCAGATGGCCCACACCTACCGCTGGGAAGGCGGCGGCGCCGCGGTGCTGGGCAGCGTGCAGCCGCAGCCGCTCGAGCACCAGCCCGACGGCACGCTGGCGCTCGCCGACATCGAAGCCGCGATCAAGCCCGACGACGCGCACTTCGCCCGCTCGCGCCTGCTGTGCCTCGAGAACACGCTCGGCGGCAAGGTGCTGCCGCAGTCTTACCTGGCCGATGCGACCGGCCTGGCGCGCCGGCGCGGCCTCGCGACCCACCTCGATGGCGCACGGCTCTTCAACGCCGCGGTGAAGCAGGGCATCGCCGCGCGCGAGATCGCCGCGCACTTCGACAGCGTGTCGGTCTGCTTCTCGAAGGGCCTGGGCGCGCCGGTCGGCTCGGCGCTGGTCGGCTCGAAGGCCTTCATCCACGGCGCGCACCGCTGGCGCAAGATGCTCGGCGGTGGCATGCGCCAGTCGGGCGTGCTGGCGGCCGCGGTGCTGCATGCGCTCGACCACCACGTCGAGCGCCTCGCCGACGACCATGCGCTCGCGCAGCGGCTGGCCGCGGGCCTGGCCGACGTGCCCGGCGTGACGGTCGAGCCGCCGCAGACCAACATCGTGTTCGTCGACGTGCAGGGCCCGAAGGCTGCTGGCCTGCTCGACCACCTGAAGGCGCGCGGCGTGCTGGCCACCGGCCTGTACCGGCTGCGCTTCGTCACCCACCTCGACGTCGATGCCGCCGGCGTCGACCGCGCGATCGCCGCGGTGCGCGAGCACATGTCCCCCTGACGCCTTGACGAGCCGAACCATGTCCATCAGCAACACCGAAGCCCTGGCCCGCGTCATCGACCACCGCGAGATCTTCCACGACGAGATGCTGACGCTGATGCGCCGCATCATGAGCGGCGAGATGTCGCCTGTGATGATCGCCGCGCTGTCGATGGGGCTGCGCGTCAAGAAGGAAACCATCGGCGAGATCGCCGCCGCCGCGCAGGTGATGCGCGAGTTCGCGACGCCGGTGGTGGTGGCCGACACGACGCACCTGGTCGACCTGTGCGGCACCGGCGGCGACGCGGCGCACACCTTCAACATCTCGACCGCGGCGATGTTCGTCGCGGCCGCGGCCGGCGCGCGCATCGCCAAGCACGGCGGGCGCAGCGTGTCGTCGAGTTCGGGCAGCGCCGACGTGCTCGAGGCCTTCGGCGCCAACGTCAACCTGAATGCCGCGCAGGTCGCGCAGTGCCTGCAGGAAAGCGGCATCGGCTTCATGTTCGCGCCCAACCACCATGCGTCGATGAAGCATGCCGGCCCGGTGCGCAAGGAACTCGGCGTGCGCACGATCTTCAACATCCTCGGCCCGCTGACCAACCCGGCCGGCGCGCCCAACCAGCTGATGGGCGTGTTCCACGCCGACCTGGTCGGCATCCAGGTGCGCGTGCTGCAGCGCCTGGGCTCGGAGCACGTGATGGTGGTCTACGGCATGAACGGCATGGACGAGATCTCGCTGTCGGGCGAGACGCTGGTCGGCGAGCTGAAGAATGGCGAGGTGCGCGAGTACATGGTGCACCCGAGCGACTTCGGCATGCCGGTCTACGACACCCGCGTGCTGAAGGTGGCCGACAAGGCCGAGTCGGTGCAGTGCATCCAGCGTGCGTTCGCGAATGAAGACGGGCCGGTGCGCGACATCGTGCTGCTGAATGCCGGTGCGGCGCTGTACTGCGCGAACGTCGCGTCCTCGGTGACCGAGGGCGTGCGGATGGCGCGCGAAGCGGTGGCCTCGGGCAAGGCGCTGGCCAAGCTGAGCCAGTTCGTCGCGGTGACCAACCAGTTCAAGGCGGCATGAGCGATATCCTGAACAAGATCGTTGCGGTCAAGCGCGACGAGATCGTGGCAGCACGCAAGCTGCGCGACGAAGCCTCGGTGCGGCGCGAGGCCGAATCGCTCGGCGGGCTGCGTGACTTCACGAAGGCATTGCGCGACAAGATCGCCGCCGGCTCGGCCGCGGTGATCGCCGAGGTCAAGAAGGCGAGCCCGAGCAAGGGCGTGCTGCGCGAGCACTTCGTGCCGGCCGAGATCGCCGCCAGCTACGAGAAGCACGGCGCGGCCTGCCTCAGCGTGCTGACCGACCGGCAGTTCTTCCAGGGCTCGGTCGACTACCTGAAGGCCGCCCGCGCCGCCTGTGCGCTGCCGGTGCTGCGCAAGGATTTCATGGTCGACGCCTACCAGGTGTTCGAGGCGCGCGCGATGGGGGCCGACTGCATCCTGCTGATCGCCGCCTGCCTCGACGATGCGCAGATGGCCGACCTCGAAGCCCAGGCGCAGGCGCTCGGCATGGCGGTGCTGGTCGAGGTGCACGACGGCGCCGAACTCGATCGCGCGCTGCGGCTGAAGACGCCGCTGGTCGGCATCAACAACCGCAACCTGCGGACCTTCGAGGTCACGCTCGACACCTCGATCGGCCTGCTGAAGCACGTGCCCGGCGACCGGCTGCTGGTGACCGAGAGCGGCATCCTCGCGCGCTCCGACGTGCAGCGCATGCGCGACGCGAACGTGCATGCCTTCCTCGTCGGCGAGGCCTTCATGCGGGCGCCGGACCCCGGCGTGGCGCTGGCCGAGCTGTTCCGGTGAGTTCGTTGTCGCTGACGACACCGCTGGCACAGGTGCTCGATGCCGCGCCGGCCGGCTGGCGCGAGGTGCTGCAACCGTGGCGAGACTCCGCCGCCGGCAAGGGCTTGATCGAATTCGTCGATCGGCGCGTCGCCGACGGGGCGGTGGTCTACCCGCCCGCGCCGCTGCGCGCGCTGGAACTGACGGCGCTGTCCGACGTGCGCGTGCTGATCCTCGGGCAGGACCCGTACCACGGCCCGGGCCAGGCGCACGGGTTGGCGTTCTCGGTGCCGGCCGGCGTGGCCTTGCCGCCCAGCCTGCGCAACATCGTCAAGGAACTGGTGCGCGACCTCGGCGAAGCGCCGGCGACCGGCGACCTGTCCGGCTGGGCCGCGCAAGGCGTGCTGCTGCTGAACACGACGCTGACCGTCGAGCAGGCCGCGCCCGCGAGCCACGCCCGCCATGGCTGGGAGCCGCTGACCGAGCGCATCGTCGCGGCGGTCGCGGGCCGGCGCCGGCCCTGCGTGTACATGCTGTGGGGCGCGCATGCGCAGCAGTTCGCCGCGTTGATCCGCGACACCGGCGGGCCCGATGCGTTGCTGCTGGCGTCGAACCATCCGTCGCCGCTGTCGGCGCGCCGCCCGCCGGTGCCCTTCATCGGCAACGGGCACTTCGGTGCGGCGCAACGACACCTGCAGGCACACGGCGGCGCGATCGACTGGAGCCGCTGAGGCTTCCGCCGGCCGGGCGTCAGTTGAAGTAGTAGCTGATGTAGAAGCCGACGTGGCTGCCGTCGTACTCCGGCGCGGTCGAGTAGCCCTTCAGCTTGAACTTCTCGTGCACGGCGCGCAGCTTCAGCGCGATCGCCTGCGTCATGAAGTACTCGCCCTCGAGCACGACACCGGTCGACGATTCGAATTCGACGTTGCCGACATCGAGCGCGCCGCTGGACGAGAACTTCGCGTTCTGCGACCAGCGCAGACCGCCACCGAGTCGCCATTGGTCGTTCAGGTCCCAGTGGCCCAGTACCTCGACGGGATAGCGGTCGAAGGTCTTGCGGCCGTCGTCGCCGTTGCGCGTCTCGCCGTTGATCGTCTGGAAGTGGTAGCCGACGCTGATCTGCGCCGAGAACGGGCTGTCGAAATGCACGTCGACGCCGGCCTTCACGTCGACCAGGCCGCCGGCGCGGATCGACGTGCTGTGGCCGTCCTCGAACTCGACCGAGTCGAGCTTGTCGCCGCCCCAGGTCAGGCCGAGGCCGACGAACGGGCGCACCCGCACGCCGGGGCCGCTGTTGTCAGGCTGTGCCTGGGCGTGGGCCGAGGCCGACAACGCGAGCACCGCGGCGGCCAGGATGATCTTCTTCATGGGGTCTCTCCTCCGTGTCACCCGCGAAAATGCCGCGGCGGGCGCGATTATCGGGGCCCGGCGGCCGCTGCGACGGCGTTTTTTGCGGCGCTGGTTTGTCAGGGGCCTCAACTCGATGTATAGTCCCGAGTTCGCCGCGGAGGGGTGCCCGAGTGGCTAAAGGGGGCAGACTGTAAATCTGTTGGCTTACGCCTACGCTGGTTCGAATCCAGCCTCCTCCACCACGGCGAAACATATTCTGCAAGTTGCTAGACCGCTGGACGTTAGATCGCTAGATGTAGTTGTTGCAAGAGCTGTGTGCAAGACCGTTCCGGTGAGGTCTCGATGAGAGGCCCGGCCGGGGCGGGTGGGGCTCCCGGGCGGGAGTAGTTCAATGGTAGAACCCTAGCCTTCCAAGCTAATGACGCGGGTTCGATTCCCGTCTCCCGCTCCACAAGGTGTCGTCAGAGGCTTGACTGCCAGAGGTTGTCAGCCCTGTGTCGACAGGACACAAGAGACCTGCCCATGTGGCTCAGTGGTAGAGCACTCCCTTGGTAAGGGAGAGGTCGCGCGTTCGATCCGCGCCATGGGCACCAGTTTTTTCAGCACTGTCAATCTCGACCGCTAGGAGCGCGAAAAATGGCAAAAGGCAAATTCGAGCGGACCAAGCCGCACGTGAACGTGGGCACGATTGGTCACGTGGACCATGGGAAGACGACGCTGACGGCGGCGATCACGACGGTGCTGTCGGCGAAGTTCGGCGGCGAAGCGAAGGCGTACGACCAGATCGACGCGGCGCCGGAAGAAAAGGCGCGCGGCATCACGATCAACACGGCGCACGTCGAGTACGAGACGGCGAACCGCCACTACGCGCACGTCGACTGCCCGGGGCACGCCGACTACGTGAAGAACATGATCACGGGTGCGGCGCAGATGGACGGCGCGATCCTGGTGGTGTCGGCCGCTGACGGCCCGATGCCGCAGACGCGTGAGCACATCCTGCTGGCCCGCCAGGTCGGCGTGCCGTACATCATCGTGTTCATGAACAAGTGCGACATGGTCGATGACGCCGAGCTGCTGGAGCTCGTCGAGATGGAAGTCCGCGAGCTGCTGGACAAGTACGACTTCCCGGGCGACAAGACGCCGATCATCCACGGCAGCGCGAAGCTGGCGATGGAAGGCGACAAGGGCGAGCTGGGCGAAGGCGCGATCCTGAA
>NZ_FRCQ01000055.1 GCF_900142965.1 Rhizobacter sp. OV335 | reverse complement strand
GTGGTTGTCCCGATAGTGCTTCGGTGTTCCGCCGGGGGTCGTCGAGGGCACGCCCATGGGGGTCTGCCAGTACAGGATCGGCAGGCCGCCCAGGTGGCTGCGCACGATGCTCCAATCGTTGATGCCCTGGTTGAAATTCGGTGTGGTGACGTTGTTCTCGTCCAGGTAGAACGGGCCGGGGCCGCGATTCGCACAATTTGGCACGGGGTTCGGGTCTTCAAAGCAACCTGCATCGCGATCGCTCGTCTGCGCCACGATGAAGTCGGCCTTGTCTGCACCGAGTTTGGCCATGAAGGTGCCGGTGGCGTCTGGATCCCCCGACCACAACGACGGGGGAAAGCCCATCCTCGCCTTGGGCGCGTACGTCCGCCCGAGCGTCAACAGGCAACCGACGACGCCGACGGCGGTATCCGGTTGGCTGGCGCATTCCGGCACCGTGCTCACGCGCGCCGGCAACTTCGCCGGGTCACCGCCGGGTGCACCGCCCTGGGCGAAGCCCCAGAAGTCAGGCTCGAGGTTGACCAGGGTGGGGCGGCCGGTCTCGGCGATCTTCTGGTACATCAACTTGACTTGCGCCCAGTAGGCGGCCATGAACGGCGCGTCGTTGATGACGGTGACGTCGCCACCCCGCAGGGAAGGCATCTGGAACAGGGTGAACATCGGCACGGCGCCCATGGCCGCGACGTCGTTGGAGAAGACCGTGATGACGCCACCGTCCGGATAGTTGTATTGCCATTGAGGCCATGCGTTACCGCCGCCAGCGTTGAAACCCGTGACCGCCACGAGATAGGTATCGATGATGTCCGGAGCGATCTGCTGGGCCTTCATGTCCGCGAAAGTACTGGCCGCGCCGAGGCCCACGAGGAGCCGGCTGGGCTTGCCGAGGGCGGTCGTGATCGAAGGGGCGGGCGCAGGCGCTGGAGCCGGTGCCGGTGCCGGTGCCGGTGCCGGTGCCGGTGCCGGTGCCGGTGCGGGCGCAGGTGCAGGTGCAGGTGCAGGTGCAGGTGCAGGTGCAGGTGCAGGTGCAGGTGCAGGTGCAGGTGCAGGTGCAGGTGCGGGTGCGGGTGCGGGTGCGGGTGCCGGCGCTGGTGCAGAGCCAACGGGTGGCGCTGGGGTGCTTGAGTCTTTGCCGCCCCCGCAGGCTGATAGCACCAGTGCGCACAGCAGTGCGCTTGTTGCAGTGGCACGTGTCGGGCGTTGGCTTGGCATCATCGTGAAGCTCCTGTTGCGTCAAAGTTCGGTGCGTAGACGTCGTTCGACGTGCCACGCTCTCAATTACCGGCGCGATTGTGTGGAGCGCGACATGGGCGCGATTGATGAAACTGTGACGACCGACGAAAGCCACGTGCAGCGTTGGCGCGGCGAGACGCCATGCAACAGGATGCAAATTCACCCCGAATCGCGCCGGGCGATCAAGGCGTGGACGTGCTCGTCGAATGCGCGCCGTCCAGCGCGCCGCGGTCGGCCTCGATGCGCGCTTTGAGGTCCGCCGCCAGGTAGTGGTCGGGATCCTGGTCGAGGACCACGTCCAGCACATGCAGTGCTTCGCTCCGACGGTGTTCTTCGGCGGCGCGCGATGCGAGGTCGAACATCCGCGCCATCCACTCACTCTCGTCCACGGCTTGGGCGTTCCCCTGCGCGGTGCCGGTATGCAGCTGAAGCAGCCGTGCGGCCAGCCGCCGGCCGAGTGTCGTCGGCGACCGGTCGTGCATGCTCCCTTCGATCCGAGACGCGGGCGACAGCAACACATACTCCAGCGTCAAGGTTTCCATGTGGCGCGCCAGTCGGGCGAAGAGGACGTGCACGCCGGGGCTGCGGGTGCCGATCGCGGCCGCAATGGCCTCTGGCGTCGAGGCCGTGGCGGCATCGACGCCCGCTTGCACCTCCGCGGCGGACATGCGCTTCAGCATCGAGTGCACAGCCAGGGTGTAGCCGAGAACTTCCAGGGGGTACGCGAGATCTCGATCCGCGACGCCGGCGCTCGAGTCTCCGCCCGCCAGCGGCAGGACAGCCAGCGGATGCTCTCGGATCCCGTGCAAGTCCGACAGGAGCGTCGCGGCGGTGTCTTCTTCGGGGGCTGCAGGCGCATCGGCCACCAGCCCGTAGCCTTTGCCGGAGACGGTCTTGATCCGCACCGCGTGCGTCTTGCTCCGTCGCATCACCTGGCGAATCCTGGCGATCGCCTGCGCAATCACTTCCGGCGATGCGTCTGCCTGGCGCCACACGGTGTCGAGGAGTTCGTCCTGCGTCACCAGGCGATGACGATTGCGGTACAGGTGCAAGAGCACGTCGAACGGCTTTGGCGCGAGCGTCTGGCGCCGCCCATCGACCCACAATTCCCGGCGTTCCGCATCGAGCATGCAGTGGGCGAAGCGGTACTCCCGAAGCATCGCGTCATTGGGCGGCGCCATCGGCACAGGGCGCTCGCGCTGCGCCTCGCTGGGCGGTGCCGCCGACAGCTCCTGTCCCAGCCGTCGGAACAAGGGCAGTGCAGCCGGCGCGGTTGCGAGCCGTGCAAGCAGCGACCGGGTCTCCGGTTCCTGTTGGCGCCGTCGTGCCAGCAACGCGCGCGGGTAGAGGAGGTTCGCGGTGGTGTTCTCGTCCTGCAGATGGGCTTGCGCGTCTGCGCGGTCCAGCTCGGCCTCTGCAAGTGGAAGGCGCCCGCTGCGCACGAGGGCCTCCACGAGCCAGGGGAACAGGGGCGCCTCGGCCGCGCGGTTGCCGTGGCGACGGCACTCGGCCGCCGCCCGCAAAAAACAGTCGGCCGCCTCGTCGACGCGCCCAGCCGCCATGGCGGCATGACCATGGGCCTGCCAGAGGTAGCCGTTGTTTTGCACCCGATCCGGCTGGGGCAGCAGGGACAGCAGCTCAGCGGCGGCGTCTGGACGGCCTTGCTGGCGATGGAGCAGGCAGTGGATGTTGACGACGGTGGTCAACAGGATCATGTTGGCCTCGATCGCCAGCGCAGTCGCGGTCGCCTCTTCCGCACACTCTCGCGCCTCGTCCAGCCGGTCCGCGTAAAGCAGTTCGCCCGCGAGATTGAGGCACACGCTTGCAAGCGCTGTCGTGGCATTGAGCCTGCGGGCCGCGTGGGCGAGCTTTCTGTTCCATCGGATGGACTTCTCTGCATGGCCAGACAGTGAGCTCATGATCGCCCGGAGCCACAGCACGTTCAGCAGTCCCCAGTGGCTGCCGATGCCCGTGAAGATCGTCTGGGCCTCGTTCAGACGTGTCGCTACGGAATGGAGCTCGCCGAGGCGGCACTCGACGGATGCCAGCAGCGTCAGGGTGTACCCCTGCCAGTGCGGCGGCATGCAGACGCGGCCCAACACGAGGCCGTGCTCCAAACTCTGCGCCGCGTCGCGCAACCGGCCTCTCGCGTGGTACAGCGTCCCGAAGTACTGCTGCACTTGCGCTTCAAGGCACTGGTCCTGGTTGCGTCTGGCGGCCTCCAGCAGGCGCGCCCCGCAGACCAGCCCATCGTCGCTGCCGCAGATCGCCTGAGTACGCAGAAGTTCCAGATCGAGGCGCGGAAACCCCGGGTCGAGGTGCTGCAGAAGCGCAAGTGCCCGCAGCGCGGCTGGATGCCGGTTCATCGCAGCAGAGTGCTTGGCCCGTGCGAACAACTCGATGGACAGCAGCGAGCAACCGCTCAACTCGTGGCCGTGGTGCTCGCCGACGCCCAGCAGTGCGTGCCGCAGGGCCTCAATGGCGGGAAGCACGAGCCCTGCGGGAGCAGCGGCGCGGATTGAAATGACGGTCTTCTTGTCGCGGTCATGGACGTGGAGATCGAGCGCGAGTTCGGATCCTGCAAGCGTCAATGAACCGACCACGGCATAGCGCGCACCGGCCGCGCGCAACATCTGCAGCATCCGTGGGTCTTCCTGCGGCCATGACGTCTCCAGTGAGTGTGCGTCCTGAACCTGGATGCGTCCGTCGATCGACAGGCCGTGCGCGATGCAGGCCACCAGGCCGTGCGCCGCCCACTGCAGGCTCGGGCGCCTGGTGTGATTGCGCAACGGGCCGATGATCAACGAGGGCACGCCGTCGCGCAACGAGCCAGGCGTCGCCCGCTCCGGGGACGACGCCGATGCCGGTGCCGATGGCACGTCGAACATGTAGCCGACACGCGGGATCGAGCGGATGATCGGTTGCGGCCCGTCGTCCCCGATGGCCAGCCGTGCCGCACGGATCGCCTGGCGCAGCGCGGCATCGGATACCGCGCCGTCTGGACTCAGCGCGGCCAGCAGTTCCTCCTTCGTCACCACTCGATGGCGGAAGCGGGCCAGTTTCTCCAGCACGCGCCATGCCCGCGGCTCGACCTTCACCGGTTCTCCGTGGCGGAGCACGCGCCGTCCGAGCAGGTCGAGCGAACCGCCGGGCAGTGTGATGAGAAGCTCGCTCACGGCGTCGACGCGCACCGGCCGCTGCTTCGCACCGCAGTCGGCAACAGCGCGGCAAATCGGGACGTGGTGAGGGACAGGCGTTGCATCGGCGGCATGCGATCTTGCGCTTCCGCGCCACTGTGGACTCTCGGCCCGCCGGCGCGGCGCGCCGACCTGGGCCTCGGCAGAAGGCGCACAAGTGTGAATTGTTGCCCAGAAGCGCATCGGTGGACCTTGTCACGCGGTGCGTCACAAGTTCATCAAGAATGCCCGCCGACGCTCGCTGACACTGCGGCGGCCACGTCCAAGGTCCCGTCTGCGCGTTCACGGTGGCCGAATTGGCGCGGCTTCGCCGCGTTCTTCGTGTGAATGGAGCGGCCGCGTCCGGTAGAACATGTCGCCACAGAAGGCACGTGCAGTGCCGGGGAGCCATTGATGTTCTGCGCCAGCCATTCCATTCCCTGCGAAGATTGTTCGCATTGCCGGAAGACTGTGTCGGGGATGCGTACGACGGTGTTGGACCACCTGCATGCTCTTACGCTTCGTGACATCGCAGGGGTTCATCCGTGACGGCAGCGCCCGAGCAGTTCCCTGCGGGCGTCGATGAGCGCGACCTGCTGCGGGCACTGTTGGACAACTCACCGGATCACATCTATTTCAAGGACAGGCAGTCCCGCTTCATCAAATCGAGTGCGGCACAGGCACTCCAGTTCGGGATGGCGACACCAGACGGGTTGGTCGGAAAATCGGATTTCGACGTCTTTTCCGACGCGCACGCACGGCCGGCCTTCGAGGACGAGCAGGCGATCATCCGCACCGGCCTGCCGATGGTCGGCAAGATCGAGCGCGAGACCTGGATGGACGGGCGGCCCGACACCTGGGCATTGACCACGAAGATGCCGCTGCGCAACCGCGATGGCGAGATCATCGGTACCTTCGGCATCACCAAGGACATCTCCGACCTGAAGGAAGCCGAGCGCCGCATCGGCGAGGTGCACCGGCAGCTGGTCGAAGCTTCGCGCCTGGCCGGCATGGCTGAGATTGCCACGAACGTGCTGCACAACGTCGGCAACGTGCTCAACAGCGTCAACATCTCCGCCGGCCTGATCGTTGATCGGCTTCGCGCCTCCAAGCTCAAGGGGCTGGCGCGTGCGGTCGGCCTGATGGACGAGCATGCCGGCGACCTGGGCGACTTCCTCATGCGCGACACCCGCGGCAAGCTGCTGCCCGGCTATCTGCGCGAACTGGCGCAGGCTCTGGAGGCCGAGCAAACGGCCATCGCCGAAGAGCTCGGCCTGCTCGCCAGGAGCGTCGATCACATCAAGGAGGTCGTGGCGACCCAGCAGTCGTATGCGGGCGCATCGCGCGTCGTCGAGTCCCTGAAGGTCGACGAACTGCTGGACGATGCGTTGCGCATGAACGTCAGCTCCCTGACCCGTCACAAGGTCGAGGTCGTGAAGCAGGTTCCCGACCTGCCTGCCTTGACCCTGGACCGGCACCGCTTGCTGCAGATCCTGGTGAACCTGATCAGCAATGCCAAGCACGCGATGCGCGGAGCGCCCCCTGACCACAGCGCGTGCATCACGTTGGGCGCCGCGCTGCTGGAAGGCGCTGGAGGGCGAGTGCTGCGCATCACGGTGGCCGACAACGGCGAAGGCATTGCACCCGAGAACCTGGTGCGCGTCTTCGTCCATGGCTTCACCACGCGCAGCAACGGCCACGGCTTCGGCCTGCACAGCTGTGCCTTGGCGGCCCGAGAGATGGGCGGGACGCTGAGCGCGCACAGCGAGGGTGCGGGGCAAGGCGCCACGTTCGTGCTGGACGTCCCGATCGACCCGCAGGAGGGCGATCGATGACACGCGAGCAGAACCGGCGGATCCTGCTGGTCGACGACATGCCGGCGATCCACGAGGACTTTCGCAAGATCCTCGTGCCGCCAGCGGTGCACGCGCGACTCGATGCCGCCGAGACGGCGCTGTTCGGAGACGAACCGCCGGCGGTGGTGAGCGTGTTCGAGCTCGATTCGGCCTACCAGGGGCAGGAGGCGGTGGGCCAGGTGGAGGCGTCGCTGGCCGCGGGCCGACCCTATGCACTGGCTTTCGTGGACATGCGCATGCCGCCGGGTTGGGACGGCGTGCAGACGATCGAGCGCCTGTGGCAGATTGATCCGCGGCTTCAGGTTGTCATCTGCACCGCTTACGCCGACACCTCGTGGGACGAGGTGCTGGCGACACTCGACGTGCGGGACCGGCTGTTGATCCTCAAGAAGCCCTTCGACGCGATCGAGGTGCGCCAACTGGCGAACATGCTGACCGCCAAGTGGCAGATGACGCAGGACGCAGCGGCGCAGCTCACGCGGCTGGAAGACGCCGTGGCGGAACGTACGCGCGAGATCACGAGCAGCAATGAGGCGCTGCAGGCGGAGGTGGCCGAGCGCAAGCATTTGCAGGGGCAGCTGGTGCAATCGGAGAAGCTCGCCTCGATCGGCCAGCTGGCGGCAGGCGTGGCGCACGAGATCAACAACCCGATCGGCTACATCTTCTCCAATTTCGGCACGTTGGAAGACTACCTCGGCAAGTTGTTCGAGATGCTGGCAGCCTACGAGGCCGCCGAAGGCCATATCGGCCCTTCCGACGTCGCTGCGAGGCTGCGCAAGCTGCGCGATGCGGTCGAGCTGGAATTCCTGAAGGAAGACATCCCGGTGCTGATGCGCGAGTCCCGGCAAGGCATCGTACGGGTGCGCCAGATCGTGCAGGACCTCAAGGATTTCTCGCGCGTGGACTCCACGCAGGATTTCCAGTTGGCGGATCTGCACCAGGGCATCGATTCGACGCTGAACGTGGTCGCCAACGAGGTCAAGTACAAGGCGGACCTGATCAAGGAATACGGCGTGATTCCAGACATCGAGTGTCTGCCGTCGCAAATCAACCAGGTCGTGATGAACCTGGTGGTCAACGCGGCCCAGGCGATGGGCGAGGAGCGCGGTCGCATCATGATCCGCACCGGGGTCGAGGCCGATGCCGGGCACGTCTGGCTGGAGGTGGCCGACACCGGCTCGGGCATCCCGCCGGACACGCTCAAGCGCATCTTCGAGCCCTTCTTCACCACCAAACCGGTCGGCAAGGGAACGGGCCTCGGGCTTTCGCTGTCGTACGGGATCGTGCAGAAGCATCACGGACGCATCGACGTCGAAAGCGTGCTGAACCAAGGCACCACGTTTCGGGTGACGCTGCCGGTGCGTCGACCGGCGACACCGGTTGAGATGAGGGCGGTGAGCGCCTGAGGCGCTGCCAATACCGAGGCCCGGTGCCGGACACGGCTCAGGGACGGCTCAGCAGCAGCAGGTATTTGCTGTCGACGTCATCCAGCTGCGCCGGGGGCGCCGTGACGCGGATGCATATCTCCTGCGGGCTGTCGCCACTGGTGTAGGCCACGGACTTGACCGCAGCCGGGGTCGAGCTGGCCAAGCTGTTGCCGGCCGCATCCGTCAGCGACAGGCCGATGAACTGGTAGCCGTTGGTGCGCATGTCCACCCGAAGGCTGGTGTGAGCTGGCAGGTTGAGCCTGTAGTAGTCGCTGTGCGGGAGGGGGAAGTTCCCGCTGGCCGACTCGCTGACTTCGGTCTGGCCCACGATCTGCCGCACATGGTCGGCTATCGCCGTGGCCAGACCCGGTTCGTCGTTGGATTCGACTTCGCCGATGCCTGCGCCCGAGTCCACGTCGAAGGCCACCGGAGCCGAGTCGACGTTCACGTCAAACCCATTGGCGTCGCGGGTGCGCACCCGGGCCACCACGCTGTGGCGGCCGTCGGCCAGCCCGCGCACGTCGAAGGCCAGGAACTGCACGCCACCGTCAGCGCCCCGAGAGAGGCCCACGGATTGGCCATCCACGAAGAAATCCACGCGGTGGACGTTGAGGATGTTCTTGACGGCGGAGAACCGGACCAGCCCGAAATTGCCGTCCACGCTGGCGGTGACGGTGGGCGGCTCCGGGGGAGTGCTGCTGCGCTGGGCCACGAAGCTGACCGCGCTGGAATCCTTGCTGTTGCCGGCCGCGTCGCGGGCTCGCGCAACCACGCTGTGCGTGCCGTCGGCGATCAAGTTGATCGAGATCGGCAGCGAGAACGTGCCCTCGTTGGGGGTGGTGGAGATGGTGCCTTCCAGCGCATCGCCATCCATCAGAAACACGACCTCGGTCACGCCCACGTTGTCGGAAGCCGTGGCGGTGAAGGTGACGGCGTCGCTGCCCACGTTCACGCTCGCGGACACCGTGGGTGCCGCGGTGTCCGGCACCGGAGCGGGGGCCGGGGCAGGTGCGCCCAGGCCCGGTGGGGGCGAGGCCGCCTCGCCACCGTCTCCCCCGCCGCACGCGCTCAGCAGCACGCACAGAACGCCGGACCAGAGTTGTTGCTGGCGGGATTTCAGAAGAGGATGACGGATCGTTGGCATAGTGTGATCTCTGCGTCCACTCAGTCAACGTTGAGCCATCGGGCCGCGGCATCGGCGGTGTCCGGTGGGGAGGTGTTGAAGGCGATGGATGCCTGGCGTGCTGTCTTGTGCACGGAGTTGACGAGTCGCTCGAAAAGCAGCAGGCTTTTGGGGGGGATGCGGAGGCCTCCGCCGATCACGACGCAGTCGTAGGAGACGGTGGAGAGTTGCTGCTCCAGCACAGTTGTCGCGGACTCGTCGGGGCGCACGAGACAGAGGTCGGCATACCAGCCGCGGTCTGCCATCTGCTTCATGCCGAGGGCGATGCCGGCATTGATCTTGGCGGCGTCGAAACCGGGCGGCAATGCCGGATCCGAGAAGTCGACCGTCTCAGGTTGCTGGCCCACGAACAGTACCTTCTTCGCCTCTTGGGATTTGCTCATCTTCATCTCCTGGTTGTTGATCGGGTTGCAGGGTTGGCCATGGCCACGATGTGCCGTCCGGTCCTTCTTTCGCGGGTGCCGCCAAGGTGATATGACAAACTCATTGAAGCGCGATCAGCCCCGGCAGTCTGCCAGACGGCGCACATGGCAGCGGGAACACGGTGTTCCCGTGGCGGGACAGTCGCTTGTTTACGATTGAGGCTCCCCGCAGAGGTATCCGGCCCTCAAGCGGCCCTCGCTGTTCACTTTGAGCCAATCCTTCGACATGCTGGACCTGAACGACTTGCGCTTGTTTGAGAAAGTCGCGACGCTGCGGAGTTTCTCAGCGGCCGGGCGGGTGCTGAATGTCCCCAAATCGAGCGTGAGTCGGGGGGTTGCTCACCTCGAGGCGGCCTTGGGAATCCGCCTCGTCCAGCGTACGAATCGCGACGTGCAATTGACGGAAGCCGGCGTCGCATTGCATGAGCGGTGCGTGAATCTGCTCGCGCGTATCAATGAAACGATCGATGTTGTCAGCGGAATGGGCGGCAACCCGCGCGGTCAGCTGCGGATCAGTGTTGGAATCGGCTTCGGGTACAACGTGCTGTCCGATCTGCTGCCGGAGTTCCTGGAGCGCTACCCCGATGTCAATGTGGCGCTGGAGCTGACCAGTCGAACCGTTGACCTGATCGCTGAGAGCGTCGACGTCACGGTGCGCATCGGACCGATGACCGACTCGCAACTCATCGCAGTCGGGCTCGGGACGATACGGCGCTACCTTTGCGCCGCCCCCGCATATCTCGCACGGCGCGGCTCGCCCCAAGCGCTTGACGAGATCCAGACGCACCACGCCATCGAGATGCCGGGTCTCGACGGGAGGCCGCGGCCCTGGATCTTCAAAGGACCCGGCAGCGAGGAGAAGAGATTCGAATTCAAGCCGCGTCTGAGCATCAACGATCCTCTGTTGATTCACCGCCAAGTGGTTGCCGGCGTCGGCCTGGGGTGCCTGTCGGGCTACCTGTGTGCGCCCGATATCAAGGCCGGACGACTTGTTCACTTGTTTCCGGAATGGACTCTTCCGCCGGTGGAGGTCAGCGTGGTCTTCCCGAGCAGCCGAGAGTTGTCGCCGACCGTGAGGGCTTTCGTGGAGTTCCTGAGAAGCGCTTCGGCGCCAGGCAAGTCTTGGCAGGACGATTCGATGGCGACTCCGTAGGCCCAGCGGAAAAATCACTGAAGGAGCATTGTCTTGACGACGATTCATCACTCGATCCATCCCGAGGACCGCGAGGTCATGGTCGGGATGCGCGAGCAGGTAGCGCCCATGAAGGGGAGCATCACCGGGCCCGAGGCCAGACCGCTCTTTGATTCGATGATGCTGCACGTCGCGGCGGCCCCGGGCGTGACGTACGAGACCGCCACGGTGGGAGGTTTCGATGGCGCGTGGTGCAGGCCCGTCGACGCGGCAGACGCGTCGGCGGCCATCCTCTACTTTCACGGCGGCGCCTACGTGATCGGGTCCGCACAGGCGTACCGGAACTTTGTGGGGCAAGTCGTGGCCCGGACCAAGACTGCCGCGTTCGTGCCGGAATACGGGCTTGCGCCCGAGCGCCCGTTTCCGGCTGCCGTTGACGACGCACGCGCCGCCTACGCGGGATTGCCCCGTGCGGAGGCGGATCCGCTCCTGACACGGGACTCGCTGGCGACGACGGCGCGCCTCTACCTCGGCGAGCACAGCGCCCGAGATCCGCTCGCGTCGCCACTGCACGGCAATCTCGCGGACCTGCCGCCGGTACTGATTCACGTTGGCGAAGACGAGATCCTCCTCGATGATTCCCGCCGGTACGCCGACCGCGTCCACGGCCAAGGTGGATGGTGCGAAGTGCATGTGTGGGAGGGGATGGTGCATGTTTTCCAGTCCTACCTCGAACTGTTGCGCGCCGGCAAGGAGTCGCTGAAAGCCATCTCCGAGTTCCTCGAACATCAGCTTCACACGAAGCAAAAGGTTTCCACATGAAGGTACTACTCTTGGGTGCGACCGGCGGCACGGGTCGCGAGATCGTCAAGCGAGCCACCGCGAAGGGGCATTCGGTCGTGGCGGTGGTTCGATCGATTGCCAAGGTGGGCGATCTGGGCGGCGCGACACTCGTTCAAGGAGATGCCCGCGACGAGGCGCTTCTCGCTCGGGCACTTGAAGGCTGCACGGGCGTCATCAGTTCGATCGGTACCTCGGTGAGCCCTTTCAAGGAAGTCACGCTTCTGTCGACCGTCACCAGAAGCCTTGTCAAGGAGATGACCCGGCAAGGCGTTCGACGCCTGGTTTGCATCACCGGCCTGGGCGCCGGCGACAGCCGGGGGCACGGTGGATTCGTTTTCGACAACATCATCATGCCGCTGCTCTTGCGCAAGGTGTACGACGACAAGAACAGGCAGGAGGACTTGGTTCGGGCCAGCGGGCTGGACTGGGTACTCGTTCGCCCGGTGGTTCTCAACGACAAAGCTGGCACGGGCAAGGTGCGAGCAGATACGGACCTGTCGGGCATCCACGGAGGATCGATTGCGCGAGCCGATGTGGCGCAGTTTGTGGTGGATCAGCTGACCGAAGACCGTTGGCTTCACCACGCTCCCCTGATCAGGGAATAGTGCGCTCGATCGCGTGCGCAGAGCTCATGTGCGTGGCGACTGATGAAGTGACGTGGCGCAATCCACGGCGCCGAACCGGGCATGGCGATGGTCAGCCGTCGGCCTGCTGGCACATCAAGGGCCATGCGCTGACGCAGCAAATTCGATCAGCCGGTCATGCAGCCAGCGAATCGCCGGATCGACGTGGTTGCGCGCATGCCAGGCCATGTGCAAGGTGAAACCCTGCGCCTTGAAGGGCAGCTCGAAGGTGTCGAGGTGATCTGAGAAGCGCGCCGCCAGCCGGCTCGGCACGGTGCACACCAAATCGGTATGGCGCAGCAGTTCCGGCACGAGCGTGAACTGCTGAACCGACAATGCCACCGTGCGCTGACGGCCCAGCTTCGCCAGGTGCTCGTCCATGAACCCGTGAAAGCTGCCTCCCGAGGTCGAGACCAGCACATGGTTCAGCCGGCAGTAGCCGTCCAGGTCCAGTGCCCCGGTGCCCCGCGGATGCCCCTTTCGCTGCGCGAACACGAAGCGCTCGGCCAGCAGTTCGCGCGCTTTCATCGCCGGCGGCACCATGCGTTCGGAGCCGATCAGCAGGTCGATCGCGCCGGACTCCATCTGCTGCGCGATGCTCGCGGCCTCGGGCGCATGAAACGCGATCCGCACGCCCGGCCCCGCGGACTGCCAGACCGCTTCGACCAGTGGCAGCCCCAGTGCCGCGATCGCGTTGTCGCTGGCCGCGATGTGGAACGCCCGCTCGTCGGCCGCCGGATCGAAGACCGGTGCGCCGCGCACCAGCGCCTCGATGTCCTTCAGCAAGCCACCCAGCGCTGGCGCCAGCGCCAACGCGCGGGCCGTGGCCACCATCCCGCGGCCTGAATCGGCCGGGATCAGCAACGGATCGCCGAACCCGGTGCGCAGCCGCGCGAGCTGCGCCGACATCGTCGATTGCGACAGGTGCAGGCGCTGGGCCGCATGCGTCACGTTACGGGTCTCGATCAGCACCGCCAGCGATCTGAGCAGGTTCAGATCCACCCCATTCAAATCGACCACGTCGATGTCTCGTATTGATTGAATCGACTTCAAAGATATCAGGGTCCTGTCTAGAGTTCCAGCCATCCACTCACGCAAGAGCCCCGACATGCAAGCCTCTGTTTCCCCCAGCAGCCACCCCGGCCGTGCGCTCGCGGCGCTGAGCGCGGCCTACTTCATCCTGGGCACCGGGTCCCTCGCCGTGATCGGCCTGATCGAGCCGATTGCGGCGCAGTGGCAGGTCAGCCACGCCGCCGTGGCGCAGCTGGTCACGGTCTTCGCGCTGGCCTTCGCCGTGCTGGCGCCAGCGGTTCAGGTCGCTGCGGCCCGGCTGCCCCGCCGCACGCTGATCGTCGCCGGCCTGTTGACGATGGCCATTGGCCTCCTCGGCACCGCGCTGGCCTCCAACCTGGCCGCAGCGATCGTGTTGCGCGTGCTCACCGCAGGCGGTGCCGCGGCCGTGGGGCCGGTGGCCTCGTCGCTGGCCAGCAGCCTGGTGCCAGCCGACCGGCAGGCGAAGGCCCTGTCCACCGTGTTTGCCGGCATGACCATCGCGACGGTCGTCGGCGTGCCGCTGTCGGCTTGGCTCGGGCAGTTGCTCTCGTGGCCTTGGGTGTTCGTGATTCTGGCCGGCGCAGCAGCGCTTTGCGCAGTCGCCGTTCGCTACGGGGTTGCCGATGCCTCGGCGGGCGCCGTCGTGCGGACGCATGACCTGCTGGCCGTCGTGCTGCGTCCGGCCAGCGGCTGGGCCTTCGGTGCCACCTTGGGGCAGATGGCCGCGCAATTCGCGACCTACACCTTGATCGCGGTCGTCTTGCGCGGGCGCTTCAACGCCTCGCCGGCCCAGGTGTCCGCCGCACTGATGGTGTTCGGCGTCGGTGGCGTCGCAGCCAATGTGCTGATCGGCTGCATCGGCGACAAGCTGTCGACCGAGACGCTGATCCGCGGCTCGCTGGCGGCACTGGCCGCAGTGTTTGCAGCGCTGCGGATCGCACCGACCCATATGCTTGTTGCGTTCGTGTTGTTGACAGCCTGGTCCCTGGTGGCCACGCTGTTCATGGTTCCGCAGCAGAAGCGCCTGATCGCGCTCGCCCCGGACCAGCGCGGGCTGCTGCTGGCGGTCAATGCCTCGGCGCTGTACCTCGGCATGTCACTCGGCACCCTCATCGGCTCGGCAGCGCACGAGTGGCTGGGCGTGCGCACCTTGCCCCTGGCGTCACTCGCCCTGGTCGGCCTGGCGGCACTGAGCCACCTGCTGTCCGTGCGGGCTGCACGGCACGCATCATCGGCAACCGGTGCCCCCGCGATTTCGATCCCCGCGGCGCGCTGCCCTTGAGCGCAGCGCCGTCATCTGCCGCCGGCATTCATTCGAAGTCCCATGGGCGGCTGCGCACGCTCCCGCCTGGCTCGGCAAGCGGTCGTCCAAGCAGCATCACCACGCCGGCGAACGGCCGCTCACGGACGATGCGGCGAACATACACTGTCGGCGGCAAGCTGTCCTTCGCCAGTGACCGCTCTCGGGCCACCTTCCCACCGCCGATGCTCTTTGCATCAGACAGAATGGTTTGGCGGCACCATACAGGGCGCACAAGAACTGCATGGAGAGCGCACAGATGGAGGATCGGTTTACGTGGTCACGTGGCGTCACCTGCTGGCTCGGCGGCATCGCCGTTCTCGGGTTGATAGCAGTCGTTGCCGAGGGCCGAGATGGACTGATGCCGGGCGGTCGGCTTCTCTTTCTCGGGGCTGGCATGGTTTGGATGGGTGGAGTCATTGGCAGCGCACGGACGGGAAGTTGGTTCACGTGGCAAGAGAAAGTCACTCCGACCCATTTCGAGGCGGTCATGGGGAGTGTCTGAATTTTTGTGTTCAAGGCGCTCGGAGACTTCTCCATCGAAGTGGAGAAGTCGGTGGTGATGTTACGCGGCAGGCTTGGTGAATCGGTCCGCGTAGAGGATGGCGAATTGGTTCATGGCCTCCTTCCAGTTGTGAGCGGCGCGGCCCCAGTCGGCGGTGATGTTGCGCAGGGCCAGCCAGATCAACTTGGTCGCTGCGTCGTCGCTGGGGAAGTGCCCGCGGGACTTGATGATCTTGCGCAGCTGCGCGTTGATGCTCTCGATCGCATTGGTCGTGTAGATCACGCGACGCACCGCCGGCGGGAACGCAAAGAACGGGATGACGCGATCCCAGGCGCGGCGCCAGGCCGCCGTGACGGTGGGGAACTTCTGTCCCCACGGGCCCTGCTCGAAGGCATCCAGCGCGGCCAGTGCCGCCTCGGCGCTGACGGCCGTGTAGACCGGCTTGATCGCCGCTGCCAGCACCTTGCGGTCCTTCCAGCTCGCGTAGTCCAGGCTGTTGCGGATCAGGTGCACGATGCATGTCTGCAGCGTCGTGGCCGGGAACACGGCGGCCAGCGCCTCGGGCATGCCCTTCAGGCCATCGGTGACGGCGATCAGGATGTCGGCGACGCCGCGCGTCTTCAGGTCGTTGAACACCTTCATCCAGAACTTGGCGCCCTCGGTGCCC
>NZ_FRCQ01000005.1 GCF_900142965.1 Rhizobacter sp. OV335 | reverse complement strand
CTCAGCCCGAACGGAGGTAATTTCCGTTCGCCCTGAGCCTGTCGAAGGGCCTGCTCGCACGGCACCAAGGCTTCGACAAGCTCAGCCCGAACGGATTTGCTCGGTCCGAACGGATTTGCTCAACCCCACGCCTCCTGCACCGCCGAGCGCACCGCCACCGTCGCCGGCGACAAGCGGCTCTCCGGCAGCGATGCGAAGCAGATCCAGGTGTGCGCCCGCCAGTGCTTCCAGATGCGAAGCTCGCCCTGGCGCTCGGCCTGCTCGGCCTGGTCCAGCCGCACGACGCCGATGCCCATGCCGCTGGCCACCATGCTGCGCACCACGCCTTCGGTGCTGGCCGAGGCACCCTCCTCCCGGTAGTCGCGCCCACCGGCCGCGAACAGCGCATCGATGTGGGTGCGCAGCACGCAGCCGGCCGGCGTGCCGATCCATGGCTGCGTCATCAGGTCGGCCAGCGACGGTTCCGGATGGGCCTCGGCAAACGCATTCGGCAGCGCGACCACCAGGTCGACCGTCGCCAGCCGCTGCACCTGCACGCCCGGCACGTCTTCGTGGTCCGTCATCACATAGGCGCAGTCCAGCTCACCCCTCTGCAGCGCCAGCAGCATCTCCGACGACAAGCCCTGCTGCAGCTGCAGCGTGACCTGCGGGTTGCGCTGTGCCAGCTTCAGCAGCGCATCGCCCAGCCGCAACGCGATCGGGTCACTGACGGTGCCGAAGCGCACCACGCCCTGCGCCGCGCCGCGCAGTTGTGCGGCGGCCGAGCGCAGCCGCCCGGCCGAGGCCAGCGTGCGCTCGGCATCGTCGAGCAGTCGGCGCCCTTCTTCGGTCAGGCCCATGCCGCGCGGCGTGCGGTCGAACAGCCGCACGCCGAGCTCGTCCTCCAGCGCCTTGATCTGCGCGCTGACGGCCGGCGGGCTGGTGAACACGCGCTCGGCGGCGCGCGTCAGGTTGCCCTCCTGGGCGACCGCGACGAAGGTCTTCAGTTGATACAGCTCCATGGCAGCGGATTGTGGACACCGGCCGCGCCGCTGTCAGTTCGCATTTCCTGAGGGCCCGGTCCGAATTGGCGAATGGCCTTGCAGCCCGCCGTTGCCGAGACTGCTTCCATCGCATTCGATCCCGTGGAGCCCGCCATGACCCTTCCTCGTTCTCCTGCCATCGGCATGGCCGGGCTGCTGCTCGCGACCACCGCCTGGGGCAGCCTGTTCCTCGCCAGCAAGCCGGTGCTGCCGCACGTCGACCCGGTGTGGTTCACGCTGCTGCGCTACAGCATCGCGACGCTCGGCTTCATGCTGGTGCTGCGGCTGCGCGGGCCGATCCCGTGGGGCGCGCTGCGGCAGCACGGCCGGCGCCTGGCCGGACTCGGCTTCATCGGCTATGGCGTGTTCAGCGCGATGGTGCTGGTGGGCCTCGCGCATTCGGTGCCGTCGCATGGCGCGGTGATCATGGCGACGATGCCGATCACGACGCAGCTGGTGCGCTGGGCGCTCGACGGCCAGCGGCCGAGCCGCAGCGCGATCGCCAGCACGCTGCTGGCGCTGGTCGGCGTGGTGATGGTGTCGGGCGCGCTGGCGCATCGCGCCGCCGGCGCGCAGGCCTCGACGCTGGTCGGCGACCTGACGGCGTTGGCCGGCACGCTCGGCTGGATCGCCTACACGCGCGGCGCGGCGCGGCTGCCCGAGCTCGACGTGATCAGCTTCAGCGCGTTGAGCGCACTCGCCTCGTGGCCGCTGCTGCTCATCGCGACGCTGCTGCTCGCCGCCTTCGGCCTGGCGCCCGTTCCGGCCGCCGATGCCGCGTGGCATGCGTGGCCGGCGCTCGTCTACATCGGCCTCGTGCCGACGGTGTTCGGGGTGCTGGCGTACAACTTCGGCGTCAGGACGCTGGGCGTCGTGACCAGCACCGCGTTCCTGAACTTCGTTCCGGTCTCGGTGCTGCTGATCGGTGCCGCGATGGGCTCACGCCCGGCGCTGCATGAGCTGGCCGGGGTGATGCTGGTGGTGTCGGGTTTGCTGGTCCACACGCTGTCACAGCGTGCGGCCAGCAAGTTGGATGGCGGGAAGGCCGCTCAGCGGCCGGTGCCGGCCGGCGACATCGACAGGAACGCGCTGGTGTGCAGGTCGCCCCGGCCGCAGCGGCTGTTGTCGATCGCGCGCATGCGGCGCTCGAGTTCGTAGATGTCGTGGGATTCGGCCAGGTAGGCCTCGTCGTAGCCGCCTCGGGCCTGGGTTCCGCCGGCAAATGCGTTGCGCATGGCGCTGGCGATGGCATTGATGAAGTTCATGTTCTATCTCGGTCCGTCTTGTGGTCGGTTTTTTCTCAGTCGGTGCATCCGTCGTGCGGGTTAACACCTAGATCTCAGTGTAAACCCTGACGCATGTCCTGTCCGTGACGGAAACCGCTGACCCCCTGTGAATCAGGGGCCTCTCAAGCCGCCGAGCAACGGATACGCCGCGGTGCCGGCCGGCGGACCGCCGCGCCGCAGCTGTTCCAGCCGGCGCGTCATGCCGTCGATCTCGATGGTCTGGCCGGCGATGATCTCCTCGGCCAGTTGACGGGTCGCCGGATCGCGGCCGTGCTGCAACACCAGCCGCGCCATGTCGACCGCACCGGCGTGGTGCGGAATCATCATCGCGAGGAAGTCGACGTCAGCGTCGCCGGTGTAGCCCGGGCCGTGCATGCCGCTCATCATCCGCGCCATCGACTCGTCCATGTCGTCGCGAAAGCTCAGCGGCTCGCTCATGCCGTCTGCCCCTTCTCGCCGACCCGCACGTAGACGAGGTTGATGCTCTTCTTGTTGCGCAGCGCACCCGACGGCAACGCCAGGTTGCCGAGCGGGATCTGCGCGAGGAACACCGGCGCGAACGGGTCGCTCACGTCGAAGGCGCTGCACACCGTCTGGCCGGCGCCCGGTGTCGCGGGCAGTTCATCCTGCTCATGGGCGACGTACAGCAGCGTGTTCTCCGGGTTGGTCCACAGCCCGTGCGCCTCGCGGCCGTGCGAGAAGAAGCTGCCGACCATGCGGCGCCGCCCCGGCGGCGCGGCGCGGTCGACGATCGCGATGCGGCTGGATGCCACGCCGTCGGGTCCGCCGTCGTCGACCCGCGCGAGGCTCGCGTACACGACGCTGCCGCGCGCATTGCGGACGAACTCGACGTGGTTGGGCCGCGCGTTCGCGCCGAGCGGTACCAGGTCGCTCAGGTCGAAGGCGCCGTGCGTCGAGCGGCACGAGATCGCATCGGCCAGCTTGTGCGAGAGCCACAACTCATTGCCGTCGGCGGTCGTCTTGATGAAGGGCGTGAAGCCGAACGGGTCCTGCGCGGCGATGGCTAGCGTCTTGACGCGCTGCGGCCGCGAATGGCCCGAGGCATCGGCATTCACGCGGAACACGTCGAGCTGCGGCGTCTTCTGGCTCGCGACGAAGGCCCATTGCCCGTCGATCGAGAACCAGGCCTGCGACGGTCCGTTCAGCGTCGCCAGCGTGCCGCGGATCGCCGGCGCGCTGCCGCCTTCGAGCTGGCGGCGCGCCAGCTCGACGTCGAGGATCGCGATGCGGTTCTCGCCGCGGATCGTCACCCACAGCTCGCGGCCGTTGCGTGTGAAGCTCGGCTCGTGCGGCTCGCGCCCCAGCAGCAGGCCGCCGGACACGCGCTCGGCGTTCGTCGTCGGGCCGGCCGCCGGGTTCGGCAGGTTGCCGATGACGCGGCGCTGCGCCGCATCGATCAGGTAGACGTTGCTGGAGCCGCGGCCGGTCGTCGCGAGCAGCCGCCCGTCGGGCGACGGCACCGCGCCGTGGGCATCGATGCAGCCGTGGTACAGCGGCTTGTGGATCATCGCCGCATGGGTCGGCGCGACGCCGGCGGTGACGTAGCGGAACGGCGGGCGCGGGTCCTCGTCGAAGCTGGTCAGGTTGATCGTCGACTCGACGGTGTTGCTGCGCGGGTCGATCACGACCAGCGTGTTCGAGTCTTCGTTGGTGATGAAGACGCGGTCGCGCGGGTCGATGCCGGCGGGGGGTGGTGTGTTGCCTTGTGCGCTGTCTTGCGCCATCGCGGGCCAGGCGGCCGATGCCGAGCCGGCCGCGGCCAGCTTCAGGAGGTCTCTGCGTTGCATGGGAGTGTCGGGATCCGGAAAGAAGGGACCTCTGCACTGACGGATCGCGATTCCGATTTATTCCGCCGATCCGCGAAAATGATCCGATGAAGACACTGCCCTGCCGCCGGATCGCCGGCCTGCTGTTCACGCTGCTCGCTGCGGCCGATGCCATGGCCCAGGCGCCCGAGCGCTACCGGGGCCTGTGCGACGCGTCGGCCGCTGTCGCGCTCGATGCCCGGCACTTCGTCGTCGCCGATGACGAACACAACACCTTGCAGGTTTTCCGCCGCGATGCGCCGGACGCCGTCGGGCGCGTCGATCTCGACCGCTTCCTCGGCACCGAGGCCGGCCGCGAATCCGACATCGAGGGCGCGGCCGAGAGCGGCGGCGTCATCTACTGGATCGCCTCGCACGGCCGCAACAGCGCCGGCAAGAAGCGCGATGAGCGGCACCGGCTGTTCGCGACCGAGCGCGTGCCCGGGGCGGCGCCGCCTTCGCTGCGCCCGGTCGGCACGCCGTACACGCGCCTGCTTGACGACCTGCTCGATGCGCCGCAGCTGAAGGGCTACCACCTGAAGGACGCGTCGAAGCTGCCGCCCGAGGCGCCGGGCGGGCTCAACATCGAAGGCCTGGCCGCCACACCCGCAGGCGCGTTGCTGGTGGGACTGCGCAACCCGCTGCCGCGTGGGCGGGCGCTCGTCGTGGCGATCGACAACCCGGCGCAGGTCGTGCGCGGTCAGCGCGCGAAGATCGGCAGCGTCTTCGAGCTGCCGCTCGGCGGGCGCGGCATCCGCAGTCTCGAACGCGTCGGCAACGGCTACCTCGTCGTCGCCGGGCCGCCGGCCGATGACGGCAGCTTTGCGCTGTACCGCTGGTCGGGCACGGCGGGCGCGGCACCAGTGCCGGTGCCGTCCGTCGCGTTCGGCAGCCTGCGGCCCGAGGCGCTGTTCGCGTGGCCGGAATCGGGCGAGGTGCAGCTGCTGAGCGACGACGGCGGCGTGCGCATCGGCGGCGAGGAATGCAAGGCGCTGCCAGCGTCGCAGCGCGTGTTCCGCAGCCTGGTCGTCAGGCCCTGAGCCTCACCGGGCCCGCGTCACCGCCCAGACGCCCTGCACCACCTGCGCCATGCGGCGGTAGTCGAGCTTCTCCCAGCTGTCGCCCGGCTGGTGGTAGTGGCGGTTCCGCAGGAAGGCGGTGTCGGTGATCATCAGCGCCGGCATGCCGAGCGCCCAATAGCTCAGGTGGTCGGAGAAGTCGATGCCTTCGAGGGCGGTCGGCGCATTGATCGATTGCACGCGCAGGCTGGTGGCGCCGGCCATCACGGCCTTCACCTGGCGCGTCAGGCCGAAGCGTTCGAGCCGGCCGACCACCGCGATGAAGTCGCCCCGGTCACCGTACAGCCGCGACATGCCAGCCACCGGGTAGCGCTGCGAGCCGGGCTCGTTGGAGAACGTGCCGATCATCTCCAGCGCCAGCATCAGGCGCGGTTCGCGGCCGGTGGCACGCAGCGACTGCGCATGCACGGCGCTGCCCATCTCGGCGCTGCGGAAGGCCGGCGGCTCCTCCAGCGTGTACGCGACCAGTTCGACCGGCCGCGCCGGCGGATCGCGGCCGAGCAGGCGTGCCAGTTCGAGCAGCCCCGCGACGCCACTGGCGTTGTCATCGGCGCCCGGCGTCGGCTCGCCGTCGCCGCCGTCATGCGAGTCGTAATGCGCGCCGATCACCAGCGGCGCACCCTCGGGCGGCCCGAAGCGGGCCACCAGGTTGCGGTGGCGGGCTGTTCCCACGCTGAAGGCCTGCACGCTCACCGCGGCGCCGGATTCGCGCAGCACAGCGGCCACGTAGTCCGCGGCGGCATCGAGTTGCCCGGACGGGCCGGCCGCGCGCGGGTGCAGGTCGACCGAGAGATGCCTCACGTGCGCCTTCAGTCGCTCCGCGTCGACCGCGGGCGGGCGCGTCACGATGGGCGTCACGCCAGGTTGCGTGACGGCGATCCATGCCACGAGCAGCATCACGAGCGTTGATGCGAACAGGCCGGTGCTCGCGATCTGTAGCCATCTCTTCATGCGGGATCCTTGAGGGGGTCGATGCCCGCATGCTGACCGCGACAGCCCGACCCGGGGGCCTGCATCCGACGACCGACCGGTTCGATGCCGTGAACCTCAGGCCGGCAGCGACCGGCCGCCCACCGCACGCCGGAACCGCCCCGGCGTCATCCCCGCATGCCGCGTGAACGCGCGATTGAACGCTGCCTCGGACCGATACCCCACCGCCTCGCCGACCGACGCGCTGTCCTGCCCGCCCTGCGCCAGCAGGCGCGACGCGAGTTCCATGCGCAGCGTCGTCAGCAGCTCGATCGGGCCACACCCTGCGGCCTGCTGGAACTGCCGCGCGAAGGTCGCGCGCGACAGGTGGCAGCAGCGCGCCATCTCGTCGACCGTCCACGGCCGCTGCGGCTCGGCCAGCATCGCCTGCAGCGCCGGCGCCAGCCGCTCTTGCACCATCAGGCCGAGCACGCCGTGCTGCTGCGGCTGCTGCGTCAGGTGCGCGCGCAGCGTCAACGTGAACAGCGTGCCGCACAGCCCGGCCACGATGGCCGCCGCGCCCGGCTGCTGCTGCTCGATCTCGTGCGCCATCATGCCGACCAGCCCGCGCAGCCAGGCCGCGCCCGGTGTCGCATCGAAGGGCACGACGATGTGCGCCGGCAGCGCATCGAGCACGCTGCTGCGCCGCCGCCCGGCGAACTCGAACTCGCCGCACAGCAGGTCGAGCGCGACGGCAGCATCGGGCCGGGCGAGGTTCGTCTTCAGCGGCAGCACCTGGCCGTCGTCGGTGCGGATCGCCGGGCCGCGCCGCGCGGACACCCCGCGCACCACATGCGCATCGCCGTGCGGCAGCACCAGCAGGCTGCCTTGCCGCAGCGCGATCGCCCGCCGCTGTGCCGGCAGCCACACCTCGCACTCGCCCGCCAGCGCCACATGGAACGGCGCCCGCCACGGCCCGACCCCCTGATGCGGCACCGAGAAGCCGGGGCCGAACAGGCAGCGCAGGTCCATGCGACCGCGCAGGTCCAGCGTGGCGACCAACTGGCTCAAGGCATCCATCGGCAGGCTCCCGGTTGAGACGATGGAGCAATTATCCGAGACCGGCCGGCATTCACCATCGCAGCGGGCGGGCCTACAGTCGGCCATCGACACACCGTCGTTGCCCTGGAGCCGGCCGTGAACCTGCAAGCCCTCTCGAAACCTTCCCCGATCCCCGTCTCGTTCTTCAGCATCGCGGTCGGGCTGCTCGCACTCGGCACCGCCTGGCGTGTCGCGGTCGGGCTGTGGGCGCTGCCGGCCTGGCTGGCCTCGGTGGTCACCGCGGCCGGCGTCGTCGCCTGGCTCGTGCTGCTGGCGCTGTATGCGCTGAAGTGGATGTTCCACCGCGCCGCGGCGCGGGCCGAACTGCAGCATCCGGTGCAGTCGTCGTTCCTCGCGCTGGTGCCGGTCTCCAGCCTGCTCGCCGCGGTCGCGCTGCAGCCGGTCGCGCGGCCGCTGGCGTTCGCGGTGTTCATCGTCGCGATGGTCGCGTCGATCGCCATCGGCGCGTGGCTGTACGGCCGCGTCTGGCAAGGCGGGTTGACGCCGGAGCTCGTCACGCCGGCCCTCTACCTGCCGGTGGTGGCCCAGAACTTCGTCGCCGCGCTCGCGTCCGCCAGCTTCGGCTGGCCGCAGGTGGGCCTGTGGTTCTTCGGCGCCGGGCTGCTGGCGTGGCTCGCGATCGAGTCGACGATCCTGAACCGCCTCGGCACGCGCGGTGCGCTGCCGCCGGCCTTGCGGCCGCTGCTGGGCGTCCAGCTCGCGCCGCCGGTGGTCGGCGGCGTCGCATGGATGGCGCTCGGCCACGAGTCGCCCGACCTGGTCGGCCAGGCGCTGCTGGGTTACGGGCTGTACCAGGCGTTGCTGCTGGCCCGCTTGCTGCCGTGGATCCGCGCGCAAGGTTTTGCGGTGTCGTACTGGGGCTTCAGCTTCGGCGTGGCCGCGTTGCCGACGCTCGCGATGCGCCTGGCGGCACACGGCAACCCTGGGGGAAACAGCGCCGTGCAATGGCTCGCGCCGATCGCGTTCGCGCTGGCCAACCTGATCGTGCTGGCGCTCGTGGTCGGCACGCTGCGCCTGCTGATCCATCCCACCCATCCGGGGGTGTCCCAGCCTGTCTGACGCCGCGGGGTGACTTTGGTCGAGCGCTGCGGCGCGGCACGGCCGCAATAATGGGCCGATGCCCGCACGACGAGATCCTGCCCGCCCGCCGCGACGGCCGATGGCCGCCCACCGGGCCGGCATCGGCCTGCTGGTGCTGGCGGGCCTGTTCGCCGGTTGCGGGCCGGCCCATTCCAACGACGGCGGTAACGGCATGATCTTCGGCCTGTTCAAGAGCAAGTTCACGACGAGCGTCAGCCCGCAGGTGGGCGCTTCGCTGGTGCGCGAAGCGGCGTGGCCCGCGGCGCTGCCGGCGCCCCCGGCGGCGTCGTACCCGCCGGTCCGCAACGTCAGCATCGAGGGCGGCCTGCCGCCTGCCGGCACGCTCGCGGCGACACGCGCCGAGCACCCGGCCGCCGAGGCCTTCGTGATCGACGCGCTGGCCGTCGTCAACACCTACGAGCCCGAGCGCCGCACGCAACTGTGGCAGCTCGATGCCCGCGACGCGCGCCGCTTCGACAAGCAGCGGGCGGCCCCCTTCGACCCGGCCCAGGCCAAGTGGCTGATGTACAGCGCCGAATCGGTGCTCGCGCTGCCCGGCCGCCAGGTGCTGATCCAGCTGAAGTACCACCGGCCGCATGCCACCGACGGCCTGTTCGTCTACGACGTTGAGTCCGACCGCATGCGCAGCCTCGGCAACGTCGAGCCCGACTGGTCGCGCGGCCTGCCCTTCAGGTTCGTCGACAGCCTGCAGCTGCGCCCCGATGCCGTGCTGGTGCGCTACCAGACCGACAAGGAACGGCTCGGCCCGCAGCGCTACGTGAACCACTTCGAACACCTGGTGCTGTTCTCGCCGCGCCACCGCGAGGGGCTCGAGCTGGTGAAGCTCGGCCTCGACGACGGCAGCGTCCGCCGCTGGGGACTCTCAGGCAGCAAGCTCTGGTTGCAGACCGTCGACGAGCGGGCGGCGCCGCCGCGCGAGGCCGTCTGGTCGCTGGACCTCGCCCGCGTGCTCTGACGGGCACCGATTCACCGCAGGCTTCATCGCAGGCTTTACCGCAGGGAGGCGGCTCGTACCGCGAACATCATGTCGACACCGATCAACGAATACCTGACGCCGCAAGAGGCGTCGTACATCGCGCACAACTCGTACTTCACGCTGAAGGACTGGATCAGCGGCCAGCCGACCATCGGCATGGAGACGCGCGCCAACGTGCGCAAGATGGTCACCGGCGACGGGTTGGGCGCCGCGGCGCAAGCGGGCGGCACCAACACCTCGCTGAAGACCACCGAGCTCGGCGGCGCGAAGCTCGACCGCGTGTTCGCCGGATCGACCGCCGGCGTCACCACCGGCTTCGGCTACGTGCTGAGCTTCAACCGTGCCGGCAGCAAGCAGGTCGTCATCGCGACGCGCGGCACCCGGGCCGAGCACTCCAAGGCCGACCTGCTCACCGACCTGCGCGCCTCGATGACCGGCTTCGGCGATTTCGGGCTGGTGCACCAGGGCTTTCGCAACACCTTCGACAGCGTGAAGATCGGCCTCACGCGCGACGACACCCGGATCATGGACGCCGACGTGGTGCACTGCGTCGGCCACAGCCTGGGCGGCGCGGTCGCGACGCTGGTGGCGGCGCATTTCTCGTCGCGCGGCAAGGCGGTGAAGCTCTACACCTTCGGCTGCCCGCGTGTCGGCGCGCTGGGGGCGCAGGGGGCGATGGAGCAATCGCTCGGCAAGCACAACATCTTCCGCGTCTCGCACGACCTCGACCCGGTGACGATGGTGGGCCCCTACCCCTACGGCCACCTGAACGGCCAGCCGGAAGACCCGAACAACATGATGCTGGTGTCGCCCACCGGCCAGCTGCTGAGCGTCGCCAACCACGACATGACCGAGTACGTGCGAAGCGTCGGCGGCCTCGAGATGAACTGGCAGGCGGTGCGGGCACTCGGCGGCGCGGTCGAGCGCGACAACGCGGTGCTGGCGCGCTGGCTGCTGCGCAGCTCCGACAACCCCGGCTGGCTGACGCAGACCGCCGCGCAGGGCCTGAGCTACCTGATGAAGGCCTTCTCGCACCTGCTGCGGCAGCTCGGCTTCGTGACGATCTCGGGCCTCACCGGCATCGACCTGTTCTGCGTGGTGCTGGCGTCCAACATGACCAAGATCGCCGAGATGAACGCGCAGCTGATGGAGTGCATCCTGCAGGCCGCCCGCTGGGCGCGCGTGGTCGTCACCAGCGCGGCGCAGCTCACCGCGACGGTGATCCGCGCGATCCTGAACGCGATGTTCAGCGTGCTGCGCCCGATCGCGGTGAACGCGCTGCAGACCGTCGGCCGCGGCACGCCGCTGCCGCTGCTGCTGGGTGGCGCGTCGGCACTGGCGGGCGCCTTGATCGGCTGAAGGTCATGGACCGCGACGCCTTCGAGCACCTGTACCTGCACGCCCACACGCTGGCCGAGTTCGGCTTCATGCGGGCGATGGCGGGGCTGGCGAGTGCCGACGTGCCGGCGCTCGCGCCGGAGCAGTTCGCCGCTAACGCGGCCGACGCGCAGCAGATGCTGAACCTCGACGCGGCAGGCTTCGACTGGTCGGCGCTCGACGGTGTGGCCGCCTTCGGCGCGGAGCATGACGCGGCCGATGCGGCACCCGTTGCCCGCTATGACGGCCCGACCTTCACCGAGGCGCTGGCGATGGACGACGAGGTCGGCGGCGATGCGCTGCCCGAGCTCGCGAATTACCTCGAACGTGCGCATGCGGCGCGAACGCTGCTGGCCGGGCGCATCGCGCATTCATGGGCCACCGTGGACGCGCAGGCGCTCGACGACGCGCTGGCCGCGCTGCCGGCCGGCTCGCCGGCGCTCACCGGCCCGTTGAGCGCCGATCAGCTCGCACCCTGGCTGGCGCTCTACGAACAACGCCACCCGGCGCTGGACGCGCTGGTGCAGCAGATCCGCAGGCTCGAACCCTTCTGACGCCGCACTTCGACCCCTGTCGCGCGCTGGTCACACCGCGAGCGTGAAGGAGAAGGTGGCGCCCTCCCCGGGCGCCGCCTCGGCCCAGATGCGGCCGCCGTGGCGTTCGACGATGCGCTTCACGATGGACAGGCCGACGCCGTTGCCCTCGAACTGGTCGGCCCGGTGCAGGCGCCGGAACGGCCCGAACAACTGCCCGGCCTGCGCGATGTCGAAGCCGGTGCCGTTGTCGCGCACCCGGTAGACCGTGGCACCGTGCTCGTCGGCCTGCGCATCGATTTCGATGCGGGCCCGGTCGCGCAGCCGCGTGAACTTGAACGCGTTCGACAGCAGGTTGACGAGCACCTGGCGCAGCAGGCCGGCATCGCCGCGGGCGGGCGGCAGCTCGCCGATCCGCAATTCGATCTGGCGCTGCGGCTGGTCGGCGCGCAATTCGTCGATCACGTTGTGCACCAGCTGCGCCATGTCGACCGGCAACGGCTCGATGGCGCCGTGCCCGAAGCTCGACAGCCGCAGCAGGTCGTCGACCAGGTGCTGCATGCGGTCGACGCTGATGCCCATCGCGCGCATCAGGCGCTGCGTTTCTTCCGGCAGCCCCGGGCCATGCCGCTCCAGCAGCAGCTTCGACAGGCCTCCCAGCGAGCGCAGCGGCGCGCGCAGGTCGTGCGACACCGAATGGTTGAAGGCGGCCAGCTCGCCGTTCGCCGCCGCCAGGTCGCGGTTGGCGGTCTCCAGCGCGGCGGCATGCTCTCGCAGGCTGCGCTGCAGCGCGGCATTGGACAGCAGCAGTTCGCGCACCTGCAGGCCGCGCGCGATCGCCGGCAGGATGGCATCGAGCCGGAACGGCTTGACGATGAAGTCGAGCGCGCCCGCCTTCATCGCCTCCACCGCATTGGCGATGCTGGCCTCGCCGGTCATCACGATGCCGACCAGGCAGGGGTCGAACTCGCGCGCCGCGCGCAGCAGGTCGGGCCCCCGCATGCGCGGCAGGTGCAGGTCGACCAGCAGCAGGTCGCAACGCTGGGTCTCCAGGGCCTGCAGCGCCGAGTCGGCATCGCCGAAGCCCTGGGTCTCGAAGCCTTCGATGGCCAGCGTGCTGCACAGCGCCTGCGTCAGCGCGGCTTCATCGTCGACGATGAAGAGGCGGGGCGGCGGCGTGTCGGGTGGATTCATGTCGCTCCTTCGGGCGCGTGCGGCAGCGGGTCCAGCGGGGCGCCCAGGCGGGCCAGCGTGTCGCGCAGGTCGTCGAGCAGCGGCGGCTTGGGCAGCACGGCATCGACGTTCTCTGGCAGCTCGCCGGCCTCCGACAGGCGCTGGCCCCAGCCGGTCAGCAGCACGACCGGCGTGCGCGGCGACCGCGCCTTGATGACCGCCGCCACCCGCCGGCCGTCGACGTGCGGCATGCCCAGGTCGGTGATCACCAGGTCGAAGGGCGGTGCCGCAGCGGCGAAGGCCTCGATGCCGGCCTGTCCGCCATGCGCGGGCGTGACCGCATGGCCGTCGATCTGCAGCAGGTCGCTCAGCGTGCGCAGCACCAGCGGATCGTCGTCGATCACCAGCAGGCGCCGCGGCAGCACCGGCGGCCGCACGCGAAGCTTCACAGCCACGGCCGCGCGGGCAGCGGCCGGCAACGGGAACGACAGCACGAAGCGGCTGCCCTGCCCCGGCGTGCTGTCGATCTGCACCTCGGCATCGTGGCGCTTCGCGGTGCCGTAGACCATGGCCAGGCCGAGGCCGCTGCCGCGCTCGCCCTTGGTCGTGAAGAAGGGTTCGAGGCAGCGGCGCCGCGTCTCGTCGTCCATGCCGATGCCGGTGTCGACCACCTCGAGCCGCACCGGGCGCGCGCCGTCGGCGGCGAGCCTGGTGCGCAGCGTCAGGTCGCCGCCCTGCGGCATCGCATCGACCGCGTTGAACACCAGGTTCACCAGCGCCTCGCGGATCTCGCTCTCGATGCCCATCACGTCCGGCAGCACCGGCGCGGCGTCGACCTGCAGCCGGATCACGACGCCGCGCTGCAGCGCCATGTCGCTCCAGCGTGCGCGCGTCATCTCGGCCGCCTGCTGCGCCACCGCGTTCAGCGACATCGGCTGCAGCACGGCCTGCGCCTCGCGGCGGCGCGAGAACTCGTTCATGCGGCCGACGGTGGCGGCCACGTCGTCGATCGCGCGCTGGATGTTCTCGAGCTGCAGGCGCGCGCGCGGGCTGAGGCCGGGCTCGCGCTCGAGCAGCGACTGCGTGTACAGCGACGCCGGCGACAAGGCGTTGTTGATGTCATGCGCGACGCCGCTGGCCATCTGGCCCAGCGCGCGCAGCCGCTCCTGCTGCAGCGAGGCCTGCTGCGTCTGCTGGAGTTCCTCGTAGGCCAGGCGCAGCTCGGCATGCAGGCGCGCCTGCTGCGCCGCCAGCGCGACGTGGGCGGTCAGCTGGCGCAGGAACTCGCACTCGACGCTGCTGAACGATTCGCGCGACGCCCGCGCCGCCACCAGCACGCCGAACACGCCGGACTCGGCCTGCAGCGGCGCCACCACCATGGCGTGCAGGCCGCCGCGCGCCAACCGGCGCGGGAACGGCGCATCGACCGCGGCGAGGTCGGGTTCGTAGACCAGCTGGCCGCGCACACAACGCGCCAGGCCGTTCGCATCGATCTGGAAGCTGGCGTTCTCCTGCAACGCGATCTCCATCGCCAGCGCGGCGCTGTGCACACCGACGCGGACCACGGTGAGCGTCTGCGTCGGCGCGTCGTAGTTGCACAGGCAGCTGAAGTCGAGCGGCATGCGCTCTTCGAGGCTGCGCACCACCACCTGGTAGATGCTCTGCAGGTCCTGCCGCTCGCCGATGGCGCGGGTGATCTGGTCGAGCAGGCTCAGCCGCTCGAGCTGGGCCTGCAGGCGCCGCTGCACCGCGTTGCGCTCGCCGATGTCGCGCGCGATCTTCGAGGCGCCGACGATGCGGCCCTGCGCGTCGCGGATCGGCGAGATCGTGACCGACACCTCGATCGGCCGGCCGCTCGCGTGGCGGCGCACGGTCTCGAAGTGCTCGACGCTCTCGCCGCGCAGGATGCGGGCGATGATCTGCCGCTCCTCGTCCAGGCGATCGGGCGGCATCAGCCGCTGGATCGGCTGGCCGACCATCTCGTCGGCGCGGTAGCCGAACAGGCGCTCGGCGCCGGTGTTCCAGCTGGTGACGATGCCGTCCAGCGTCTTGCCGACGATGGCGTCGTCGGTTCCGTCGACGATGGCGGCCAGCCGCAGCCGCAGCGCGTCGAGGCGCTCGCGCTCGAGCACCTGCTCGTGCAGCTCGGCCGTGGTGCGCTCCAGCTGCGCGGTGCGGTCCGCGACGCGCTGCTCGAGCTCATCGTGCGAATGCTGCAGCGCGGCGGCCTGGGTCTCGATGCGCTGCGCCATCGCATTGAACGATTCGCCCAGCTCGCCGAGCTCGTCGTTGCGCCCCCCCACGACCCGCGCCTGCGCATCGCCCGCGGCCAGCCGGCGCGTCGCGTCGGTGAGGTCGCGGATCGGGCGGGCCAGGCGGGACGCGAACCACAGCCCGGCCAGCAGCGCGCCCGCCAGGATCGGCGTCGCCAGCATCCATTGGGCGCGGCGCGCCTGCGCGATGCGCGCATCGAGCACCGCCTGCGGCACCATGTAGAACGCGGTCCACGGCACCGTCTCGAGCCGCCGGGCCACCCCGTAGTTGCGCGCCTCGTTGACCGGCGCGAACCCCTCGAACATGGCCGTGTCGGGCGCCGCGGCCCGCGCGCGCTCGAACTGCTGCGGAAACGGCCGCACGTCGGCGAGCAGCTCGCGCGTGCGCGGCCCGAAGCGGCGTTCGGCCACCATGCGCTCGATGGTGGCGGGCTCCAGGGCACCCGCCGGATGGAACACGATGTCCTGCGTGTACGAATGGGCGATGCGAACGCCGTCGCGATCGAACATCACCGCGAAGCTGCCCTGGCCGGCCAGGTGGTTGGACGCGGCGACCCGGTCCCACAGGGCGGCGGCCCGCACCGCGAGCAGGGCCACGCAGTTGCTGCCGCCCGGCGGCCCCGCAACCGGCACGGCATAGGCAATGTTGGGGATGCCGTCGGGTTGCGCCAGCGAGACATACACCTCGGAGATCACGCTGCGGCCCGCCAGCGCTTCACGCACGTGGGGGCGGAAGGACAGGTCGGTGCCGTTGATCGATGGCCGCGTGGCGGCGAGCACCACGCCGTGCGCATCGATCACGGCCACGGCGCCGATGGCCGGATCGCTGGCCGGAAACGCCGCGAGCAGGCCGGCGATCTCGGTGCGCCGCGCGGCGAGTTCGGCCGGCCCGGCAGCGCACAGCGCGAGCGTCGGCGGGAACTGCGCCAGGCGCTGCACCGAGCGCTGGTGCCCGCGGTGGAAACTGTCGAGGTCGCGCACCAGCTCGGCGGCACGCGCCTGCAGCAGGTCGGCGGTGGCGTCGCGCAGCTGCGCCTCGGTGCGGTTCAGCTCGATCACGGCGGCCAGCGCCAGCGGCAGCATCGCCACGCCGATCAGCAGGGCCGCCATGCGGCTGCGCAGTGTCCAGCGCGGCGCACCGCCCGCGGGTCTGCCTTCAGGTACTGCCTTCGGATACACCGGTGCTGCCATCGGGGCCCCTCCGTGCCGGGACCGATGGTGAGCCGAAGCGGCGGCCCTGGCAAGACGGGTGAAGCCCGCCCCGCGGCCCGGTCAGTACATGTCGCCGCCCCCGCCGCCGCTGCCCGGCGCGAGGTTCTCGAACTTGGTGAGCGGCTTCAGGAACGCGAGCTTCACCGTCCCGGTCGGGCCGTTCCGTTGCTTGCCGATGATGATCTCGGCGACGCCCGGTTCCTTGCTCTCGTCCTTGGTGTAGTAGTCGTCGCGGTAGATGAACATGATGACGTCTGCATCCTGCTCGATCGCGCCCGATTCACGAAGGTCGCTCATCATCGGCCGCTTGTCGGTGCGGGTCTCGACGCTTCGGTTCAGCTGCGACAGCGCGATCACCGGGCACTTCAGTTCCTTGGCCAGCGATTTCAACCCGCGCGAGATCTCGCCGATCACGGTGGCGCGGTTTTCTTCGCTGCCGCCGCCGCTGCCGCTCATCAGCTGCAGGTAGTCGACGACGATCAGGCCAAGCTGCCCGCACTGGCGCGCCTGGCGCCGCGCACGGGCACGCAACTCGCTCGGCGACAGCGCAGAGCCTTCGTCGATGAAGACCGCTGCCTTGCCGAGCTTCTCGACCGCCTCGGACAGGCGGCCCCATTCGTCATCGCGCAGCTTGCCGGTGCGCAGGTTGCTCTGGTCGATGCGGCCGAGCGAGCCGACCATCCGCAATGCGAGCTGCGCCGCGCCCATTTCCATCGAGAACACGACGACCGGAAGGCCTTCGTTCACCGCGACGTTTTCGGCGATGTTCAGGGCGAAGGCGGTGTTGTGGGTGACGACGTCCTCGTTCGTCACGTACAGCCGCTGCGGATGCGACACCGAGATGCATTGGCACGGCGCATGGCGCGACGCCTCGATCGCGCTGATCGTCAGCCGCTTCTGGCGCTGCCAGCGCTCGGGCGCGCGCAGCTGCTTCTGAGACAGCAGGAACAGCGAGCGCGGCTCGGGGTGCGAGACGTGGCAGACGTAGGCCGGCAGGCCCGGCATCCGGATCCCGGCGACGTTGGTGAAGTGCGGCGCCTTCTCGCTGATCGAGCACCAGCCGCCGAGCGAGCGGACCAGCGCGGCGACATCGTCCGCCAGGCGGCGGCTCGAGGTGCAGAAGCGCACGCTGCCCCAGCGCTCGACCCAGCCGTCGGTGTCGAGCAGGCCGCGCAGCAGGTCGAGCCGGCGCTCGCGGCTGGCCGTGAGGTAGGACTCGGGAATGAACTTCTGGTCGCTCGACAGGCCCGACAAGCCGAGCGCTTCGAGCGCCACGCGCAGCGGGTTGGGTTGCGAGCCCATCAGGCCGCGCACGCGGCCACGGTCGCGGCGGACGATGCGGTAGTCGTAGCGGCCAGCGTGCGTGACTTCCATGCCGACGCCGGCACGCTCGGCCACGCGCTCGATCATTTCGACGTCGGCGGTCGAGAAGCGGACCGAGCCGGTGCCGGTCAGATTGCCATCGCCGATGAGGGCGCCCAGCAGCCACGGGTCCACCGGCAACGCATCGATGTGCCCGAAGTCACCGGTCGCGCAGTCGATCCACAGGCGGCCTTGATAACGCGCCTTCTGCAGCATCACCCGCAGTTCGCCGGTGCTCAGCACGCGCGGCTCTTTCCAGCCGCGGAAATGCACGCGCCACAGGTGCTCGTCGCAACACTCCGCCGAGCGCCCGTCCGAGAAGCGGATGCGCCAGACCTCTTTCTCGCCCTGCGGGAACACGCCGGTGACGATCGACGGCCGGCCGTCGACCGACGCCACCGCATCGCCGACCTCGAGCTCGCCCATGCGCTTCCAGCCGGACAGCGTGCGCACCCGCGCATCGAGCGGCTGCGCCTTGCCCATCGACGGGCGCGCAGCCAGCACGATCAGGTCGCCCGGCTGCAGCCCGGCGGTCATGCGGTCCATGTCGAAGAAGCCGGTGCGCACGCCGGTCACTTCCTCGGCGCCGTTCTCGTGCAGCTCGTTGACGCGGTCGATCAGCTGCACCACCAGCGTGTCCATGCTGATGAAGCCCTGCCGCGAGCGCGAGCCCTCTTCGCCGATCTTGAAGATCTTGCTTTCGGATTCGTCGAGGATCTGCGAGACCGGCCGGCCCTGCGGGTTGAAGGCCGCGGTCGCGATCTCGTCGCTGACGGCCACCAGCTTGCGCAGCACCGCGCGCTCGCGGACGATCTCGGCATAGCGGCGCAGGTTGGCCGCGCTCGGCACGCTCTGCGCGAGCGCGTTCAGGTAGGTCAGGCCGCCACAGTCGGCCGCCTTGCCCAGGCCTTGCAGCTGCTCGAAGACGGTGATCACGTCGGCCGGCTTCGAGCCGTTGATCAGTCCGCCGATCGCCGCGTAGATCAGCTTGTGCTCGTAGCGGTAGAAGTCGGTGTCCTGCAGCAGGTCGCCGCAGCGGTCCCAGGCGCTGTTGTCGAGCAGCAGGCCGCCGATGACGCTCTGCTCGGCCTCGATCGAATGCGGTGGCACGCGCAACCGCGCGACCTCGTCGTCACCATGGCCGTGGGCATCCGACCCGAACTGCGGAGGGAGATTGAATACGGTGGACATCGGTCGATCCTAAGCGCTCGGAACGCGGCGGCCTGTGGACAAGGCTGTGGACTTCCGGTGAGGAAGCTGCGGAAAAGATGTAAGGGTCCGCGCCAAAAGAAAAAGGCCGGCGGAGCCGGCCTTTCTGTCGCGGGGAAGCGAAACCTCAGTCGGTTTCGCCCACCACCACCACCTTGACGTCGACGATGACGTCGGTGTGCGGCGCCACCGAGACGACGTGCTCGCCGACCGTCTTCAGCGGACCGTTGGGCAGGCGAACCTGCGCCTTGGCGATCTTGAAGTCGATGCGCGTCAGCGCTTCGGCGATGTCGTTGTTGGTCACCGAGCCGAACAACCGGCCATCCACACCCGCCTTTTGCGTGATGTGAACGGTGCGGCCGCTCATCTTGTCGCCCAGCGCTTGCGCGGTGGCGAGCTTGTCGGCAGCGGCCTTTTCAAGTTCGGCGCGCTTGGCTTCGAATTCCTTGATCGCGACCGGCGTCGCACGGCGTGCGGACTTGGTCGGGATCAGGAAGTTGCGTGCATAACCGTCCTTGACCTTGACGACGTCGCCGAGGTTTCCGAGGTTGCCCACTTTTTCGAGCAGGATCACTTGCATGGTGTGGCTCCTCAGACCTTGTGCTGGTCGCTGTACGGCAGCATCGCCAGGAAGCGCGCGCGCTTGATGGCGGTGGTCAGCTGACGCTGGAAGAACGCGCGCGTGCCGGTCAGGCGTGCGGGCGTGATCTTGCCGTTCTCACCGATGAAATCGCGCAAGGTGTCGATGTCCTTGTAGTCGATTTCCTTGACGCCGGTGACCGTGAAGCGGCAGAAGCGCTTGCGGCGGAACAGCAGGGATTGTTGGTTGCGCTTGGGCTTGCGGTCCTTCGAGAACCGACCTTTACCACGTGGCGGGGGCATATTTTCACCTCTCTTGAATATCAGATCCGGACAAACAGGTTGAGCACGGGGCTCACTCGAATTCGGTCACATGGAACAGCGTGCCGCGACCGCTGCGCATTGCTGAAAGAAAGCCGGCGAAGGTGCCTGTGCTTCCGATCGGCAGTGCCTGCAGGCGCCGTGTGATGTCACCGATGGCCACGGCCCGGATCTCCAGGGAGACTCGGCGGACCTGACCGGATTCGCTGACCTGCGATTCGTGCTTGAGGCTCAAATCGAAGGCCGGCAGCCCGGCCGGTGTGTATCTCACGGCACCCCGCTCCACCACTTGCGCCGCCAGAACCAATCGGTTCATGCAACGCCCGGGTGACAGCCGCGGGACCTCACCGTTCTCAGGCTGCAGTTTCCTGCGGTGCCTTGCGGGACTCTTCCTTCTCGACAGCCTTCATCATCACCGAAGGACCGCTGTCGGCCTGGGGCCGCACGACGGTCAGGTGACGCAGAACGGCGTCATTGAAGCGGAAGCCCGTTTCCAGCTCGCCGAGGACTTCCTTGCTGCATTCGATGTTGATGCAGAGGTAGTGGGCCTTGGCCAGCTTCTGGATCAGGTAAGCCATCTGGCGACGGCCCCAATCTTCCACACGGTGGACCTTGCCGCCGCCGGCGGTGATCACACCCTTGTAGCGCTCCAGCATGGCCGGAACCTGTTCGCTCTGATCCGGATGGATGAGCAAGATGATTTCGTAGTGACGCATTGAAACTCCTTTTGGATTTGCATCCGCCGCCTTCAACGAAGTGAAGGCCTTTGGACACGGAACCACCCCAAGCGTCGTCTGGGTGTGGCAAGGCGAACCCGGGATTCTACTCAGAATTGAGGTGAGTGGACATTTTTCTGTCGGCGCTCGTATTCAAGGCGAACGCAGGCGATCGAGAAAGGCCTGCGTCTGCGGCCCCGGCGCCGGGCTCAGCAGGCTGCCGATCACCGTCGCCGCAAACCCCGCCGGCACGCCGAACACCCCCGCCGAGATCGGCTGGATGCCGAACCACAGCTGCCCCGGCACCTGAACGCCCAGCAGGCCGCGCATCCACGGCTCGTTGAGCGCCATGTAGTACAGCGTCACCGACAGCCCGACCAGCATGCCCAGCACTGCGCCCTGGCGGTTGGCACGCTGCCAGAACACGCCCAGCACCAGCGCCGGGAAGAAGGCCGAGGCCGCGAACGAGAACGCCGCCGACACCAGGAAGACGATGTCGGCCGGCTTCTGCGTCGCGAGCGCGGCCGCCGCCAGCGCAACGAGCAGCAGCATCACCTTCGACAACATCACCCGCAGCCCGCCGGTGGCCTTCGGGTCGAGCGTGCGGTAGTAGACGTCATGCGACAGCGCGCTCGAGATCGTCAGCAGCAGCCCGTCGGCCGTCGACAGCGCCGCCGCCAGCCCGCCGGCCGCCACCATGCCCGAGACGACGTAGGGCAGCCCGGCGATCTCGGGCGTGGCCAGCACGACGATGTCGGCACCGATGCGGATCTCGCCCAGCTGCAGCACGCCGTCGCGGTTGATGTCGGTGACCGACAGCAGCGTCGGATCGACCTTGGCCCAGTTCGCGATCCAGGCTGGCAACTGCTCGAACGGCGTGCCGACCAGCGAGGTGAACAGCTCGTACTTCACCAGCACCGCGAGCGCCGGCGCCGACAGGTACAGCAGCAGGATGAAGAACAGCGACCAGGTGACCGACTGGCGCGCCTGCCGCACCGACGGCGTGGTGTAGCAGCGCACCAGGATGTGCGGCAACGCGGCGGTGCCAAGCATCAGGCAGAACACCAGCGCGATGAAGTTGCGCCGGGATTCGTCGAAGGCCTGGCGCTCGGCCGGCGTGCCGTCGGGGTCGCCCGCGAACGGCGTGCCGTGCGGCGGCATGCCGCCGAGCGGACGCGCCCTCGCCTCGTTGGCGGCCTGCGACTGCGTCCACGCGATGCGCGCCGCCGCCTCGTCGGCCGGCAGCGACAGCAGCCGCTTCTCGGCCGATTGCAGCTCGGCCAGCGAGGCCCCGGCCTGGCGCAGCTCGGCCAGCTGGCGGCGCGCGTCGGCACGCTCCGCCGCGAGCGAGCCGGCCACGTCGCGCAGGCGCGCCGCATCGGCATCGGCGCGCGCCTTGTACAGCGCGATCACCTCCAGCTCGCGCGGGTCCTGCGCCAGCGCCTTCTCGCGCTCGGTGAGCTTCTGCAGCTGGGCGCCGTAGATCGCCTGCGGCACCGGCACGCCGGTCTGCTTGACCGACAGCCACACCACCGGCACCAGGTAGGCCACCAGCAGCACGATGTACTGCGCCACCTGCGTCCAGGTGATCGCGCGCATGCCGCCGAGGAACGAGCACACCAGCACGCCGCCCAGCCCGAGGAAGATGCCGACCTCGAAGGCCACGCCGGTCAGCCGCGTGGTGATCAGGCCGACGCCGTAGATCTGCGCCACCACGTAGGTGAACGAGCACAGGATGGCGGCCGCCGCGCCGATCAGCCGCGGCGCATGGCCGCCGTAGCGCGCGCCCAGGAAATCGGGGATCGTGAACTCGCCGAACTTGCGCAGGTACGGCGCGAGCAGCAGAGCCACCAGGCAGAAGCCTCCCGTCCAGCCCATGATGAACGCGAGGCCGCCGTAGCCCTGCAGGTACATGGTGCCGGCCAGGCTGATGAAGGATGCGGCCGACATCCAGTCGGCCGCGGTCGCCATGCCGTTGTAGACCGCCGGCACACGCCGGCCGGCCACGTAGTACTCGAGCGCGTCGGTGGTGCGGCAGATGATGCCGATGCCGGCATACAGCGCGACCGTCGCCAGCAGGAAGGTGACGCCGATCCAGCGCTTGGGCAGCCCGGCCTGCTCGGCCGCGGCCAGCGCCGCGATGAACGCGAGCAGGCCCACGGTGTAGAGCCCGTAGACCTTGTTGAGCCGGCGAAGGAAGCGGCGCTGCTCGCCGGGGTCACTCATGGCCGGAATGGTCGCCGCCCGGCTGCGCGGCGTCCATCCGGTTCATCACCCACGCGTAGACGCCGATGATCGCGAGGAACACCAGCAAGGCGCCCTGCGCGCCGACCCAGAAGCTGAACGGCCAGCCGAAGAAGACGAAGCCCAGGTCGCGCGCGAACCACGCGACGCCGAAGCCGACCGCGAACCACACCGCCAGCAGGCCGGCGACGATGCGCCGGTTGCGGCGCCAGTAGGCGGTGGGTTCGACCGGCGTCACATCACACGCTCAACGTTTGGCCAGGCGCTGCCACGTCTCGACGACGGTATCGGGGTTCAGCGAAATCGACACGATCCCCTCCTGCGCCAACCAGTCGGCGAAGTCGGGGTGGTCGCTCGGCCCCTGGCCGCAGATGCCGATGTACTTGCCGACCGCGCGGCAGGCCGCGATCGCGCGCGAGATCAGCGCCTTCACGGCAGGGTCACGCTCGTCGAAATCGCGCGCCAGCAGCTCCAGGCCCGAATCGCGGTCAAGCCCCAGCGTGAGCTGCGTCAAATCGTTCGAGCCGATCGACATGCCGTCGAAGTGCTCGAGGAACTGGTCGGCGAGGATCGCGTTGCTCGGCACCTCGCACATCATGATGATGCGCAGCCCGTCGTGTCCGCCGTCCGAGGCCCGCTTCAGGCCGTGCTCGGCCAGCATCTCGACGACCCGCTTCGCCTGCCCGACGGTGCGCACGAAGGGCACCATGATCTCGACGTTGTCGAGCCCCATGTCGCTGCGCACGCGCTTGAGCGCCTCGCACTCCATCGCGAAGGCCTCGCCGAAGCTCTCGCTGACGTAGCGCGACGCGCCGCGGAAGCCGAGCATCGGGTTCTCTTCTTCCGGCTCGTAGCGCGAGCCGCCGATCAGCTTGCGGTACTCGTTGCTCTTGAAATCGCTCAACCGCACGATCACCGGCTTGGGCCAGAACGCGGCCGCGATGGTGGCCACGCCCTCGACCAGCTTGTCGACATAGAACGCGCGCGGCGACGCATGCCCGCGTGCCACCGACTCGACCGCCTTCTTCAGGTCGAGGTCGATGTTCGGGTAGTCGAGGATCGCCTTCGGGTGCACGCCGATGTTGTTGTTGATGATGAACTCGAGTCGCGCGAGGCCGACGCCGCTGTTGGGCATCTGCGCGAAGTCGAACGCCAGCTGCGGATTGCCGACGTTCATCATGATCTTGATCGGGCAGTACGGCAGTTCGCCGCGCTGCACCTCGCTGATCTCGGTGTCGAGCAGGCCCTCGTAGATGAAGCCGGTGTCGCCTTCGGAGCAGGCCACCGTGACGAGCGCGCCGTCCTTCAGCGTCTCGGTCGCGTCGCCGCAGCCGACCACCGCCGGGATGCCCAGCTCGCGCGCGATGATCGCCGCGTGGCAGGTGCGCCCGCCGCGGTTCGTGACGATCGCGCTCGCGCGCTTCATCACCGGCTCCCAGTTCGGGTCGGTCATGTCGGTGACGAGCACGTCGCCGGCCTGCACGGTGTCCATGTCGGCCAGGCTGTGCACGATGCGCACCGGGCCGGTGCCGATCTTCTGGCCGATCGCGCGGCCTTCGGCCAGCACGGTGCCGCTGCCCTTCAGCTTGTAGCGCTGCTCCGGCTTGCCCTTCGACTGGCTCTTCACCGTCTCGGGGCGCGCCTGCAGGATGTAGAGCTTGCCGTCGGCGCCGTCCTTGCCCCATTCGATGTCCATCGGGCGGCCGTAGTGCTGCTCGATGATCAGCGCATAGCGGGCCAGGTCGGCCACGTCGGCGTCGCTGAGCGAATAGCGGTTGCGCTGCTCGGTGGCGGTGTCGATCGTCTTGACCAGCTTGCCCGATGCGGCTTTCTCGGCCGGCGTCGAGAACTCCATCTTGATCAGCTTGGAGCCGAGGTTGCGGCGGATGATGGCCTGCTTGCCGTTCTTCAGCGCCGGCTTGTGCACGTAGAACTCGTCCGGGTTCACGGCGCCCTGCACCACCGTCTCGCCCAGGCCGTAGCTGGAGGTGATGAAGACGACGTCGGCGAAGCCGCTCTCGGTGTCGATCGTGAACATCACGCCGGCAGCGCCGAGGTCGGAGCGCACCATGCGCTGCACGCCGGCCGACAGCGCCACGTCGGCGTGCGCGAAGCCCTTGTGCACGCGGTAGCTGATCGCGCGGTCGTTGTAGAGGCTCGCGAACACCTCCTTCATCTTGTGCAGCACCTCGTCGATGCCGATCACGTTGAGGAAGGTCTCCTGCTGGCCGGCGAAGCTGGCGTCGGGCAGGTCTTCGGCGGTGGCCGACGAGCGCACGGCGAACGACGCGCCCGGGTGGTCGGCCGTCAGCCGCGCGAATTCGGCGCGGAGGGCGGTCTCCAGTTCGGGCGGGAACGGCGTGGCCTCGATCCAGGCGCGGATCTGCGCGCCGGCCTCGGCCAGCGCCTTCACGTCATCGGTGTTGAGGGTGGAAAGTCGATCCTGGATGCGCGCGGCGAGGCCGTTGTGCGCGAGAAACTGTCGGAACGCGTGGGCCGTGGTGGCAAAACCGCCGGGCACCCGCACGCCCGAGGCCGCCAGCTGGCTGATCATTTCGCCGAGGGAGGCGTTCTTGCCGCCGACCGCCTCGACGTCGGTCATTCTCAGATGTTCAAACGGTGCGACCAGGGCGGTCGCCAGGTTCGGAAGTGACATGGGAAAGCTCCGTGATGTTGAGAAACCGGTGCTTCCCGCCCTGACCGCGAACCCGAGCAATGCTCCGAGGGCTCCAGCAGGCGACGCGCGGTCCAGCGCTTGGGGTGTTCGAGTGGGGGCATGGACCGAAGGGGCGTTGGGGGCGATTTGGAAGGTTGGGGGCGATTTTACGGGCCTTCGTGCCTATCATCGATGCCTCAACGCCCCCCTGTTCACATGGCCAATCGCACTGTCTACTTCGTTTCCGACGGCACCGGGATCACGGCCGAGACCTTCGGCAACTCGATCCTGGCCCAGTTCGCGATCAAGCCGCGGCACGTGCGGCGCCCGTTCATCGACTCCGAGGACAAGCTGCACCAGGTGGTGCGCGAGATCAACCATTCGTTCGACCTCGAGGGCCGGCGGCCGATCGTGTTCGTGACGCTGGTGAACCGCGAGATCCTGAACATCCTGAAGGCGAACAGCCGCGGCATGGTGCTGGACATGTTCAACACCTTCATCGAACCCCTGGAGGCGGAGTTCGAGATGACATCGAACCACCGGGTGGGCCGCTTCCCGGACATCTCGAAGAGCCAGGAGTACACCGACCGCATCGAGGCGATCAACTTCTCGCTGGCGCACGACGACGGGCAATCATCGAAGAACCTGGCCGAGGCCGACGTGATCCTGGTCGGCGTGAGCCGCAGCGGCAAGACGCCGACCTCGCTGTACCTGGCGATGCAGCATGGCATCAAGGCGGCCAACTACCCGCTGATCCCGGAAGACTTCGATCGCCAGGTGCTGCCGACGGGGCTGGCGCCGCACCGGCGCAAGTGCTTCGGGTTGACGATCGCGCCGGAGCGGCTGGCCGAGATCCGGCACGAGCGGCGGCCGAACAGCCCGTATTCCAGCATCGAGAACTGCCGGCACGAGGTGTCCGAGGCCGAGGCGATGATGCGGCGCGAGAGCATCGCGTGGCTGTCGTCGACGCACAAGTCGATCGAGGAGATCGCGACGACGATTCTTCGCGACATTCGGCCAGATCGATTGATGTATTGAGTTTGCGCGCCGGTTGCTGCGTGGCGCGGCGGGTGGCGGGAGGGGCTGGGGGCTCATGCTGGGGCGGTCGGCCCAGGGGCCGACTCCACGAAGAAGATCGGCTTCGGGGGTGCATCGGCAAACTCCCTCCACTCACTTCGTTCGTTGTGGTCAAACAGTGCCGATGAGTCGGTCTACGAAGCACGCTGCGCGTGCCACCCCCGAAGCCGATCTTCTTCGTCGCCCCAGAAATCGCCCCCACCCCCTCCCGCCACCCGCCGCGCAACACCACCTGCGCTGGTTGGGGGAAAAGACTGAAGTGAGGGTTGAAGTCGCGATTCCGCTGCGCTTCCGTCAGATCCTCTGCCGCGCCGATTCGTAGAGACACACCGCCGCAGCAGCAGCGACGTTCAACGACTCCTCGCCGCCCGGCTGCGGAATGCGCAGCGCCTGCGAACAACGTGCCATCAGCGTTGTGGACACGCCCTGCCCTTCATGGCCGAGCACCCACGCGCAAGGCCACGGCAGCTTGGCACGGTGGATCTCGTGCGAGGTGTGCGAACTGGTGGCTAGCATCGGCACCGTCAACGCCGCAAGCGCATCGGCCTCGATGCCCTCGACCAACCCCAGCGCGAAATGCGCGCCCATGCCGGCGCGCAGCACCTTCGGCGACCACAGCGCCGCCGTGCCCTTCAGCGCGATCACCTGCGTGAAGCCGAAGGCGGCCGCGCTGCGCAGCACCGCGCCGACGTTGCCTGCATCCTGCAGCCGGTCGAGCACGACGCTCGGTGCATCGGCCCGCAGCGACGCGCCGCTCGTCCATGGCAGCACGAACACGATCGGTGCGGCCGATTCGAGCGTGCCGATGCTGGCCATCAGCGCGGCGGGCACCACCGCCACCTGCGGCGCGCGTTCGGCCAGCGCGCGCAGCGCCGGCTCCTGCCAGCCCGCCTCGGTGATCACCGCCTGCGATGGCACGCCGCCCCGCTGCAGCAGCGCCGAGCACAGGTGATCGCCTTCCAGCAGGACCTCGCCATGCTTGCGGTACCCGCCCGGATCCGCGCCCAGCTTGCGCAGCCGCACCAGCAACGGGTTGTCGCGCGACGTGATGGCCTTGATCGCGGCAGCCGTCACTCGGCACACACCGCGACGACGGTGGCAGGCAGGCCGAGCGCGCCCGACAGGCTCAACGACTCCATCACCTCGCGCACCGGTGCGAACGAGCGGCGGTGGTGCACGCACGCGCCGTGCTGCTTCAGTGCCGCCAGGTGCATCGGCGTGCCATAGCCCTTGTGCTCGTCGAAGCCGTACTGCGGGTGCTGGTCGTGCAGCACGAGGCACAGCCGGTCGCGGTGCACCTTCGCGAGGATCGAGGCCGCCGAGATCGACTGCACCAGCGCATCGCCCTGGACGATGGCCTCGGCCGCGATCTTCAGCACCGGCAGGCGGTTGCCATCCACCAGCACCTTGGCCGGCTTCAGCCGCAGCCCCTCGACCGCACGGCGCATCGCGAGCATCGTCGCCTGCAGGATGTTCAGCGTGTCGATCTCCTCGACCGTCGCCTCGGCGACCGCGCAGCACAAGGCATTCGCGCGGATCTCGTCGTACAGCCGTGCACGCACCGCGGCCGTCAGCTTCTTCGAATCGTCCAGGCCCTTGATCGGGCGCAGGTCGTCGAGGATCACCGCCGCAGCGACCACCGGGCCGGCCAGCGGGCCGCGACCGGCCTCGTCGACGCCCGCCACCAGGCCGATCGCCTCGAAGCGCAGGCCGAGCTGTTCAGGGATGGAGGACTTTCTCGATCGCATCGGTGGCAGCCTGGGCAGTGTTGCAGCGCAGTTGATGGTGCAGTTCGGTGAAACGCCGGGCGATGGCCGCCGATTCCGCCGGCTTGTCCAGCCACTCGAGGCCCGCAGCCGCGAGTTTCTGCGGCGTCGCGTCATTCTGCAAGAGCTCGGGCACCGCGAATTCGCCAAGCAGGATGTTCGGCAGCCCGACCCACGGCTGGTAGCCCATGCGCTTCATCATCTGCCAGCTCAGCCAGTTCATCGCGTAGGTGATGACCATCGGGCGCTTGAAGAGCGCCGCTTCGAGCGTCGCGGTGCCGCTCGCGATCAGCGTGACGTCGCAGGCGGCCAGCGCTTCGTGCGACTGGCCGTCGAGCAGCTCGATGCCGACGCCGGCTGCATGCTCGGCCACCATCGGCGCAACCAGCGACTGCAGGCCCGGCACCACCGGCAGCAAAAAGCGCAGCGCGGGGCGCTGCCGCTTCATCAGCGCGGCCGCGGCCAGCAGGCGCGGCGCGATGTACTCGATCTCGGAGCGCCGGCTGCCCGGCAGCAGCGCGACGACGGTGTCGTCGCTGCCGATGTTCAGCGCGCGGCGAGCGGCGTCGCGCGGCACCTCGATCGGGATCGCATCGGCCAGCGGGTGGCCGACGTAGGTCGCCGCGATGCCATGGCGCTCGTAGAGGGCCGGCTCGAACGGGAAGATGCACAGCACGTGGTCAACCGCGGCACGGATCTTCTCGATGCGCCCGCCCCGCCAGGCCCAGATCGACGGGCCGACGAAATGGATGCTCTTGATGCCGCGCTGCTTCAGCCGCGTCTCGAGGCCGAGGTTGAAATCCGGCGCGTCGACACCGATGAAGGCATCCGGCGGCTCGCGCAGCAGTCGCTCGGCGAGTTGCTCGCGGATGCCGGAGATCTCGCGGTAGTGGCGCAGCACCTCGACATACCCGCGCACCGCGAGCTTGTCGTGCGGCCACCAGGCCTCGAAGCCCTGCGCGGCCATCTTCGGGCCGCCGATGCCTGCGGCCTGCAGGTTCGGCCAGCGCGCCTTCAGGCCGCCCAGCAACAAGCCGGCGAGCAGGTCGCCGGAAGCTTCACCGGCCACCAGGGCCAGCCGTGGCGAACCGGGATTCGTCATCGGCAATTCAGCGGGCGATGCCGCGGGTCACGCCGGCGAGGAACTCGACCATCATCGCCACGTCAGCCGCGGCCTCGGGGGCCGACTGGCCAAGCGCCGCGATCTCGTCGCGCGCCTCTTGCAGCGTGCGGCCGCTGCGGTACAGGCTGCGGTGCATCTGCTTCACCGCGGCGATGCGCTCGGCGCTGAAACCGCGCCGCCGCAGGCCTTCGATGTTGAAGCCGCGCACCGCGAGCGGGTTGCCGTCGACCATCATGTACGGCGGCACGTCCTGCGAGATCGCGCTCGAGAAACCGACGAAGGCGTAGGCGCCGATCTTCACGAACTGGTGCACGCCCGACAGCCCGCCGATCGTCACCCAGTCGCCGACGTGCACATGGCCCGCCAGCGTCGCGTTGTTGGCCAGCACCGTGTGGTTGCCCAGCTGCACGTCGTGCGCCAGGTGCACGTAGGCCATGATCCAGTTGTCGTTGCCGACGCGCGTGATGCCGACGTCTTGCGCCGTGCCGGTGTTGAAGGTGCAGAACTCGCGGACCACGTTGCGGTCGCCGATGTGCAGCTGCGTCGGCTCGCCGGCGTACTTCTTGTCCTGCGGCACCGCGCCGAGCGACACGAACTGGAAGATCCGGTTGTCGCGCCCGATCGTCGTGTGGCCTTCGATCACCGCGTGCGGGCCGATCGTCGTGCCTTCGTCGATGCGCACATGCTCGCCGATCACCGCGTACGGGCCGACGCTGACCGTCGCCCCCAGCTGGGCGCCCGGGGCGATCACGGCAGTGGGATGGATGGTGGCCATCGTCTCGCTCCCCGACTTCAGCTGACCTTGCGCATCGTGCACATCAGGTCGGCTTCGACGGCGAGCTCGCCACCGACCGAGGCACGCGCCTTGTACTTGTAGATGCCGGCCTTCACGCGGTCGACCGCGACATCGAGGATCAGCTGGTCGCCCGGCTCCACCGGCCGCTTGAAGCGCGCCCCGTCGATGCCGACGAAGTAGTAGACGGTGTCGCTGTCCGGCGTATCGCCGGTCGTCTCGAACGACAGCAGCGCCGCCGCCTGGGCCAGCGCCTCGATCATCAGCACGCCCGGCATCACCGGACGGTGCGGGAAGTGGCCGGTGAAGAACGGCTCGTTGATCGTGACGTTCTTCAGCGCCTTGATGCGCACACCCTTTTCCATCTCCAGCACGCGGTCGACCAGCAGGATCGGATAGCGGTGCGGCAGCTTCTTGAGGATCTGGTGGATATCCATCGTGTCCATGCTCATGCAATCTTCTTTTCAAGGGCACGCAGACGCTCGCGCAGGCCGTGCAGGTTGCGCAATGTCGCGGCGTTCTTTTCCCAGGACGCATTGTCGTCGATGGGGAACACGCCGCTGTAGGTGCCGGGCTGCAGGATCGAGCGCGTGACGACACTCGCGGCCGAGATGTTCACCCGGTCGCCCAGCCTCAGGTGGCCGAGGATCATGCCGGCGCCGCCGATCGTGCAGTTGGCGCCGATCGTGGTGCTGCCGGCGATGCCGACACAGCCGGCGATCGCGGTGTTGCGCCCGATGCGCACGTTGTGGGCGACCTGGATCAGGTTGTCGAGCTTGGCGCCGTCCTCGATGACGGTGTCGGCCAGCGCGCCGCGATCGATGCAGGTGTTGGCGCCGATCTCGACGTCGTTGCCGATGCGCACGCCGCCGAGCTGCTCGATCTTCTCGTAGCGGCCCTCGGTCGGTGCGAAGCCGAAGCCGTCGGCACCGATCACCGCACCGCTGTGCACGATGCCGCGCTCGCCGATGTGGCAATCGCTCATCAGCGTGACGCGCGGCGCGAGGCGCGTGCCGGCACCGAGGCTCGCGCCGCGGCCGATCACGCAGTGCGCGCCGACGACCACGCCCGGACCAATGCGCGCACCGGCCTCGACCAGCACGAACGGGCCGATGCTGGCGCTGGTGTCGACCACGGCGCCGGCGTCGACCACCGCGCTCGGGTGGATGCCGGCCGGCACCGGCGGGCGCGTGCGCGCCGCCCACCACTGGGTGAGCTTCGCGAAGGCAAGGTAGGGGTCGTCGCAGACCAGGGCTGCGCCACGGGCGACGGCGGCATCGCGCATCGCCGGCGCGACGATCACGCAGCCGGCGGCGGTGGCCTCGAGCTGCGAGGCGTAGCGGGGATTCGAGAGGAAGGAGATCGTGCCGGGCGTGGCGCCCTCGAGCGGGCCGATGCGGTCGATGCGCAGCGAGGCATTGCCGATCAGCTCGCCGCCGAGGTGCGCGGCGATGTCGCCGAGTGGAACCTCATTCACAGGTCACTTGCCGCCTTGCTGGGCGTTCAGCGCCTTGATCACCTTGTCGGTGATGTCGATGCGCGGGCTGGCGAAGACGACGTCCTGCAGGATGATGTCGTACTTCTCGGTCTCGAAGATCTGCTTGATGACCTTGTTGGCGCGCTCGACCACCGCGGCCAGTTCCTCGTTCTTGCGCTGGTTCAGGTCTTCCTGGAACTCGCGGCGTTTGCGCTGGAATTCGCGATCCTGGTCGAGCAGGTCGCGCTGGCGACGGCTCTTTTCGGATTCGGCCAGCGTCGGCTGGTCTTTCTCGAACTTGTCGCCGGCCGCCTTCAGGCGGTTGCCGATTTCGTTCAGGTCTTTCTCGCGTTTCGAGAACTCGGCTTCCAGCTTGGTCTGCGCCGCCTTGGCCGGCAGCGCGTCGCGCAACACCTTGTCGGTGCTCACGTAGCCGATCTTCAATTCCTGTGCCTGCACGCCCAGCGCAGCAGACGCCAGGGATGCGGCAGCCAGCAGGAGGCGCAGAGACTTCAAGGTGGAGCTATTCATTAGAACGCGGTCCCGATCTGGAATTGCAAACGTTGAATTCTATCTGTTGACTTGTAGCGGATGGGCTCGCCGTAGCTGAGCTTCAGCGGACCCACCGGCGACACCCAGCTCAGCCCGATGCCGGCCGATGCCCGCATGCTGTCCCAGGTGGGGGTCTCGTTCTCGCCCCACACGTTGCCGGCATCGACATAGCCGAAGATGCGCAGCGTGCGGTCGTTGCCCGAGCCCGGCACCGGCAGGTACAGCTCGCTGTTGATGTTCAGGCGCTTCGAGCCGCCGCTGTACGAGCCGACCACGTCGACCGGGCCGAGCGAGCCTTGGTCGAACGCGCGCACCGTGCCCAGGCCGCCGCCGTAGAAGTTCTTGAAGATCGGGTAGCGCTGACCGTTCAGCCCGCGGCCCCAGCCCAGCTCGGAGTTGAACGCGAAGGTGTACTTCTTCGTGATCGGGATGTACAGCTGGTACTGCGTGTTGGTGCGGACGTAGCGGGTGTCGCCGGCCGCGCCCCACTCGACGTTGATGCGCTTGAAGCTGCCCTCGTTGGGCACCAGCGCGCTGTCGCGCTGGTCGCGCGACCAGCCGATCGTCAGCGGCACCGAGGTGCTGGCGTCGCCATAGCGCAGCCGGTACAGGAAGTAGTTGTTCGGCAACGCGCTCGCGCCGCGAATCTCGGTGCGCTCGATGCCGATCCCGAAGAACACCGTGTCGTATTCGCTGAACGGCACGCCGAAGCGGATCGACGCGCCCGGCGTCACCAGCTGGTATTCCTCGCCCTGGCTGTTCAGCGGCTTGACGGTGCGGTAGTACACGTCGAGCGCCCGCGAGATGCCGTCGATCGTGAAATACGGGTCGACCGCGCTGACGTCGAGCGTGCGGCTCGAGCGGCTGGTGTTCAGCTCGATGCCGAGGTAGTTGCCCGAGCCGAACACGTTGTCCTGGCGGATCGATGCATTCAGCGCCAGCTTGTCGGCACTCGAGAAGCCCGCGCCGACGATCAGGTTGCCGGTCGGCTTTTCCTTCACCGTCAGCGTCAGGTCGACCTGGTCCTGCGAACCCGGCACCTCGTTGGTCTCGACGTTGACCTCGCTGAAGTAGCCCAGGCGGTCGACCCGGTCGCGCGACAGCTTGATGCGGCGCCCGTCGTACCACGACGATTCGAACTGGCGGAACTCGCGGCGCACCACTTCGTCGCGGGTGCGGCTGTTGCCGGCCACGTTGACCCGGCGCACGTAGACGCGGCGCTGCGGGTCGCCGACCAGCGTCAGCACGACCTGGCCGGTCGCGCGGTCGATGTCGGTGCGCGGCTCGACGCGTGCGAACGCGTAGCCGAAGCTGCCGAAGCGCTCGGTGAAGGCCTTGGTCGTCTCGGCCACGGCTTCGGCGCGGTACGGCTCGCCCGGCTTCACCTTGACGAGCGTCTTGAAGTCTTCTTCCTTGCCGAGGTACTCGCCCTCGAGCTTGACCGCCGTCACGGTGTAGGGCTGGCCCTCCTTGATGTTGACGGTGATCGTGATGTCCTGCTTGTCGGCCGAGATCGCGACCTGGGTCGACTCGACCTGGAACTCGAGGTAGCCGCGGTTCAGGTAGTACGAACGCAGCGTCTCGAGGTCGGCCGTCAGCTTGGCGCGCGAGTAGCGGTCGGCCTTGGTGTACCAGCTCAGCCAGCCGCCGTCGTTCAGGTCGAACAGCCCGAGCAGCGTGCTCTCGGAGAAGGCCTGGCTGCCCAGGATGCGGATCTCGCTGATGCGCGCGGCCGAGCCTTCGGTGATCGTGAAGGTCACGTTGACGCGGTTGCGCTCTTGCGGGGTCACGGTGGTGACGACCTCGGCGCCGTACAGGCTGCGCGTCAGGTACTGGCGCTTGAGCTCCTGCTCGGCGCGGTCGGCCAGCGCCTTGTCGAAGGGCAGGCCCTCGCCGATGCCGAAATCCTTCAGCGACTTGGTCAGCGTGTCCTTGTCGAACTCCTTCAGGCCGACGAAGTCGATGTTCGCGATGACCGAGCGCTCTTCGACGATCACGACGACGACGCTGCCGTCGATCTCGATGCGAACGTCCTTGAAAAGCCCGGTGGCGAACAGCGCGCGCAGCGCCGCCGCGCCCTTCTCGTCGTTGTAGGTGTCGCCGATGCGGAACGGCAGCGACGCGAACACCGTGCCGGCGTCCGAGCGTTGCAGGCCTTCGACGCGGATGTCTTTCAGCTCGAAGGGGGTCACCGCCCACGCGGATCCTGCATGCAATGCCGCCGCCAGCGCGATGCTGAGGACGGTGGGACGCAGGGAACGGGGACGGACGGGGTGGAACTGCAGAACGAGGGGATTGCGCATGCGGTGATCAGTGCAGGCCCAGTTGCCGGGCCACATCGTTGTAGAGAGCGAGCGACATCATCAAGAGCATGATCGCCACCCCGCCCCGCTGCAGCCGCTCAAGCCACACGTCCGAGAGAGGCCGCCCCGTCACCGCTTCGAAAAGATAATACATCAGGTGTCCCCCATCGAGGATCGGTAGCGGCAGCAGGTTCAGCACGCCGAGGCTCACGCTGACGGCCGCGATGAACGCGAGGAAGTAGGCGGGGCCAAGCAGCATCGACTTGCCGGCGTAGTCGGCGATCGTGATGGGACCGCTCAGGTTCTTCAGCGAGGCCTGGCCGATCAGCATGCGGCCGAGCATCTTGAGCGTCAGCACCGACGAGTCCCAGGTGCGCTGCACCGCCTGCGTCAGGCCGCCCCACACGCCGTAGCGGACCGTCACCATCTCGTAGGACGCGGCGATGCCGGCGCCGATGCGGCCGACGCGCTGGCCGCCATCGGTCTCGACGGCCGGGCGCACGCTGAATTCGAGCACCTGCGCGCCGCGCTCGACCCGCCACGGCACCGCCACCGGGTCGCCGTCGGCGCCATTGGCGCGGATCAGCTGCAGCATCCGGTTGGCATCCGGCACCGGCACGCCGTCGATCGCGAGCACGCGGTCGCCGCGGCGCAGCCCGGCCCGGTCGCCGGCCCCGCCCGGCGTCAGCGGCCCCAGCACGGCGCCGCTGAGCGGGCCCACGCCGATGCGCGCCATCGTCTGCGGTGTCACGTCGTAGGTGTCGAGCGTGTCGACATCCAGCGTCACCGCATGGGCGCCATGCCCGCGCGAATCGGCGACCATCAGCTGCAGCTTCTCGGTGCGCAACAGCGCCTGCGTGAGCTGCCAGTTCAGGTCGTTCATCGACTGCACGTCGTCCCAGTCGTTGCCGTCGCGGGAGATGGCCGACACGGTGTCGCCGGCGCGCAGCCCGGCGCGCTCGGCCAGGCTGCCGACCGGCGGCGTCGCGACCACGGCGCGGGGTTCGTCGACGCCGACCCAGTGCGCCGCCGAATAGAACAGCACCGCGAGCAGCAGGTTGGCGATCGGCCCGGCCGCGACCACCGCGGCCCGCTGCCACAGCGGCTTGCGGTTGAAGGCCTGCGACAGTTCGCCCGGCGCCACCGGGCCCTCGCGCTCGTCGAGCATCTTCACGTAGCCGCCGAGCGGCAGCATCGACAACACGAACTCGGTGCTGTCGGGCGTGCGCTGGTGGCGCCACAGCACGCGGCCGAAGCCGATCGAGAACCGCAGCACCTTGACGCCGCAGGCGCGTGCCACGCGGTAGTGGCCGTACTCGTGGATGACGATCAGGATGCCGAGCGTCACGACGAAGCCGATGACCTGCGATGCGATGCTCATGCGCCCATCCTCGCCACGGTGGCCTGGGCGACGCGACGCGCCGCGCCATCGAGCGCGATCAGCCCGTCGAGCGAGCGGCAGGCATCGCGTTCAGGGGTCATGGCGTCGAGGGTGCTGACATTGACGCTGTGAATCTGATCGAAGCGGATGGTTCCTGCCAGAAATGATGCGACACCAATCTCGTTGGCCGCGTTGAGGATCGCGGTGCTGCCTTCGGGCCCGCGCAGCGTGTCCCATGCGAGTTTCAGGCCAGGGTAGCGCACGAAATCGGCCTCTTCGAAGCTCAGCGCCGACATCTTCAGGAAATCGAGCTGCGACGCGCCCGACTCGACGCGCTCCGGGAACGACAGGCTGTAGGCGATCGGCACCCGCATGTCGGGCGTGCCGAGCTGGGCCAGCACCGAGTTGTCGCGCAGCACCACCATCGAGTGGATCACGCTCTGCGGGTGCAGCACGACGCGGATCTGCTGTGGCGCGAGGTCGAACAGCCAGCGCGCCTCGATGACCTCGAGCGCCTTGTTCATCATCGTCGCCGAATCGACCGAGATCTTGCGGCCCATCACCCAGTTGGGATGCGCGCAGGCCTCGTCGGGCGTCACGCGGTGCAGCGTGGCCGGATCGCGGGTGCGGAACGGACCGCCCGACGCGGTGAGCAGCAGGTGGTCGATGCGGGCCGGCCAGGTGGAGCGGTCTTCGGGCAGGCACTGGAAGATCGCCGAATGCTCGCTGTCGACCGGCAGCAGCGTGGCGCCGCCGCTGCGCACCGCGTCCATGAAGAACGCGCCGCCAACGACCAGCGCCTCCTTGTTGGCCAGCAGCAGCCGCTTGCCGGCGCGGGCCGCGGCCAGGCACGACGGCAGGCCGGCGGCGCCGACGATCGCGGCCATCACGCTGTCGACCTCGGGGTGGGCGGCCATCTCGTCCAGCGCGGCGGCGCCTTCCAGCACCTCGGTGGCCGACCCGGCCTCGCGCAGCGCGGCGCGCAGGCGCTTCGCGTGCGCGGCGTCGGTCATCACCGCGAAGCGCGGCTTCCATTGCAGGCACTGCGCGAGCAATTCATCGCTGCGGCTGTGCGCCGACAGCGCGAACACCTCGAAGCGATCGCGATGCCGCGCCAGCACGTCGAGCGTGCTGCTGCCGACGCTGCCCGTGGAGCCGAGGATGCACACCCGCTGGCGGTGAGACGAGACTTCTGACATCGGTGAGCCTGGCGAAAGAGGGCGTGGTGCCGGGGAATGCTGCCGAGGAGTGCTGCCGAGATCGGCCACTACAGCGAACTGAGTGCCATCGCGATCGGGAACACCGGCAGCAATGCGTCGACGCGGTCGAGCACGCCGCCATGGCCGGGCAACAAGCCGCTGCTGTCCTTGGCGCCGGCCGCGCGCTTGACCAGCGACTCGACCAGGTCGCCGACCACGCTCATCGCGGACAGGAACACCAGCGACAGCACCAGGCCGAGCACCCCGAAGCGCTGCAGCAGCAGCGTGTAGAGGCTGGCCGAATCGGGCTGGACAGCCCGGTCGAGCGCGATCCAGGCGCCGGCCAGCACCAGCACGCCGAGCATGCCGCTCCAGACGCCTTCCCAGCTCTTGCCGGGGCTGATGGCCAGGGCAAGCTTTCGGCGACCGAAGGCCTTGCCCCCGAAGTAGGCGGCGATGTCGGCGGCCCACACCAGGCACAGCACCGACAGCAGGTAGTTGACGCCGATGGTCTTGGCGCTGGCGAGCGCGAGCCACGCCGTCCACAGCGCAGCGAAACCGAGCACCCAGCGCGCCACGGCCGGCAGTTGCGGCCAGGCCGACGGCCCGACGCGCAGCGCCAGCGCGCCGCCCAGCACCCAGACCGCGAACGCCAGCCACCAGGCCGGGCTCGCGCCGGGGTGCACCCAGCCGGCGGCCATCGCAGCGGCGCAGGCGGCGGCCAGCAGCACGCCGAAGCCGATCGCCAGCGCCGAGCCGGCCGCATTCAGGCGCGCCCATTCCCAACCGGCCGCGCCGATCATCAGCAGCGTGATCAGCGCGAACGGCCAGGCCATCGGCGCGAACATCGCCGGCAGCAGGATGATCAACAGCACGACGGCCGTGATGACGCGTTGCTTCAGCACGCTCAGGCCCCCGCTTCGGCGGTCACGTCGCCGCTGTTGACGCGGCCGAAGCGGCGGTCGCGGCTCGCGTAGTCGGCGAGCGCGGCATCGAGCTGCGCGACGCCGAACTCCGGCCACAGGCATTCGCTGAACACCAGCTCGGAGTACGCCACCTGCCACAGCAGGAAGTTGCTGATGCGCACCTCGCCGCCGGTGCGGATGAACAGATCGGGATCGGGCGCGAAGTTCATCGCCATGTAGCTGCCGAGCTTCGCTTCGTCGAGCTCGTGCGCCGGCACGCCGGCGGCGATGGCCTGCTGGCAGGCCTGCACGACGTCCCAGCGGCCGCCGTAGTTGAACGCGACCGACAGCGTGATGCGCCGGTTCTCGGCGGTGGTGCGCTCGGCCTCGTCCCAGGCGGCACGCACCTTGTCGGACACCTGCGAGCGGTCGCCGACGATGCGGATGCGCACGCCCTCGCCCGCCAGCTTGGCCAGGTACTTGGACACCGCGACCAGCACCAGGCTCATCAGTCCCGACACCTCTTCGGTCGGACGCTTCCAGTTCTCGGACGAGAACGCGAACACGGTGAGGTACTCGATGCCGCGGTCGGCGCAGGCCTCGACGGTGCGCACCAGCGCATCGACGCCCTGCTTGTGGCCGAAGAAGCGCGGCATCAGCCGCTTCTTGGCCCAGCGGCCGTTGCCGTCCATCACGATCGCCACGTGGCGCGGGACGCGGGCGGCGGCTTCCACGGCAGGCGCTCTGGAAAAAAGAGAAGAAACGATGCTGGTGTTCATGGCCACGTCGTCAGACGGCCATGATCTCCGCTTCTTTGCCGGCAATCAGCCGATCGATCTCGGCGATCGTGCGGTCGGTCAGCTTCTGCACCTCGTCGAGCGAGCGGCGCTCGTCGTCTTCGGTGATCTCCTTGTCCTTCAGCAGCTTCTTCGCGTGCTCGTTGGCATCGCGGCGCAGGTTGCGCGCCGCGATCTTGGCGTCTTCACCGGCGTTGCGCACGACCTTGGTCAGGTCGCGGCGGCGCTCTTCGGTCAGCGCGGGCATCGGCACGCGCAGCAGGTCGCCCTGCGACGACGGGTTCAGGCCCAGGTCGGATTCGCGGATGGCCTTCTCGATCTTCGCGCCCATGCCCTTTTCCCAGGGCTGCACGGTGATCGTGCGCGCGTCCAGCAGGGTCACGTTGGCGACCTGGCTGATCGGCAGCATCGAGCCGTAGTAGTCGACCTGCACCTGGTCGAGCAGGCCGGGGTGGGCCCGGCCGGTGCGGATCTTCTGCAGTTCACCCTTGAACGATTCGATCGTCCGGCCCATCTTCTGCTCGGCCGTCTTCTTGATGTCGGCGATGCTCATGTCGGTTTCCTCACACGCTCATACGTGGACGAGAGTTCCCTCGTCCTCACCCATCACCACACGCTTCAGTGCGCCGGCCTTGAAGATGCTGAACACCTTGATCGGCAACTTCTGGTCGCGGCACAGTGCGAACGCCGTGGCATCCAGCACCTGCAGGTTGCGGGTGATGGCCTCATCGAAACTGATCTGACTGTAGCGCGTCGCGCTCGGGTCTTTCTTGGGGTCGGCACTGTAGACGCCGTCGACCTTGGTCGCCTTCAGCACGATCTCGGCGCCCATCTCGGCGCCGCGCAGCGCAGCGGCCGTGTCGGTCGTGAAGAACGGGTTGCCGGTGCCGGCCGCGAAGATCACGACCTTGCCTTCCTCGAGGTACTGCAGGGCCTTCGGCCGCACATAGGGTTCGACGACCTGCTCGATGCTGATGGCCGACATCACGCGCGCCGTCATGCCTTCCTGGCGCATCGTGTCGGCCAGCGCCAGCGAGTTCATCACCGTGGCGAGCATGCCCATGTAGTCGGCGGTCGCGCGGTCCATGCCGACCGCACCACCGGCCACGCCGCGGAAGATGTTGCCGCCGCCGATCACGACGGCGACCTCGCAGCCGAGCTGCGTGACCTCTTGCACCTCGCGCACCATGCGAACGATGGTGGCGCGGTTGATCCCGTAGGCGTCGTCGCCCATCAGGGCCTCGCCCGAGAGCTTGAGCAGGATGCGCTTGTACGCCGGCATGCGATTTTCTCCCCGTGTTGGCCAGGCCTTGCGGCGCTGAAGTCTAACCATCGCGACGGAGCGCCTCGTGAGCGCCCCGCCGTTTCAATCGCGTTGTGCGATCAGCCGCCCTTGGCAGCAGCGACCTGCGCCGCCACTTCGGCCGCGAAGTCGTCGACCTTCTTCTCGATGCCTTCGCCGACGACGTACAGCGTGAAGCCCTTGACCGACGTGTTCGCGCCCTTGAGCATCTGCTCGACGGTCTGCTTGTCGTTCTTGACGAAGGTCTGGTTCAGCAGGCTGACTTCCTTCAGGAACTTCTGCACCGAGCCTTCGATGCGCTTCGTGACGATCTCGGCCGACTGCACCGGCTTGCCGGCGGCTTCGGCGGCCTTCGCGTCTTCGGCGGCCTTGCCGGCGGCCACGGCACGTTCCTTCTCGATCAGCTCGGCCGGCACTTCCGACGAGGCGAGCGACACCGGCTTCATCGCGGCGATGTGCATCGCGACGTCCTTGGCGGCGGTCTCGTCGCCGTCGAACTCGACCAGCACGCCGATGCGGGTGCCGTGCAGGTAGCTCGCGAGCTTGGCGCCTTCATAGCGCTTGAAGCGGCGGATCGTCATGTTCTCGCCGATGGTGCCGATCAGGCCCTTGCGGACGTCGTCGAGCGTCGGGCCGTAGCCGTCCTGCGAGTACGACAGCGCGGCCAGCGCGGCCAGGTCGGCCGGGTTCTTCTCGGCGGCCAGCTGCGCGCAGGCCTTCGCGAAGTTCAGGAACATGTCGTTCTTCGAGGTGAAGTCGGTCTCGCAGTTGACTTCGACCAGCGCACCGGCGCTGCCGACGACCGCGGCCGTGACCACGCCTTCAGCGGTGACGCGCGAGGCGGCCTTGCCGGCCTTGCTGCCCAGCTTGACGCGCAGCAGCTCTTCGGCCTTTTCCATGTCGCCGCCGGCTTCCGTCAGCGCCTTCTTGCATTCCATCATCGGGGCGTCGGTCTTCGCGCGCAGTTCGCCGACCATGCTTGCAGTGATTGCAGCCATCTTGAATCTCCGTTTGCTGGACGCCCCGCCGGAGGCCGGGCGCCTGAATCATCTCGGGTTGAAAAAAAGGGGCTGTAAAGCCCCTTTGTGTGCTCGCCTTTCAGCGCGCAGGGGCGTCGTGATCAGGCGTTTTCGCTGACTTCCACGAACTCATCGCCCTCGGCCGAAACGGCTTGCACCACTTCGTTGGTCGCGTTCGCGCGGCCGTCGATGATGGCATCGGCCACCGCCTTGGCGTACAGCGCCACGGCCTTCGACGAGTCGTCGTTGCCGGGGATCACGTAGTCGATGCCTTCGGGCGAGTGGTTCGAGTCGACGATGCCGATCACCGGGATGCCGAGCTTCTTGGCTTCGGCGACGGCGATCTTGTGGTAGCCGACGTCGATCACGAACATCGCGTCAGGCAGCGCGTTCATGTCCTGGATGCCGCCGATGTCCTTCTCGAGCTTGGCCAGGTCGCGCTGGAACATCAGCGCTTCCTTCTTGATGCGGATCTCGGTGCCGGCTTCGATCTGAGCCTGCATGTCCTTCAGCTTCTTCAGCGAGCCCTTGACCGTCTTGAAGTTGGTCATCATGCCGCCCAGCCAGCGCTGGTCGACGAAGGGCATTCCGGCGCGGCGGGCTTCCATCGCGATGACGTCGCGAGCCTGGCGCTTGGTGCCGATCATCAGGATGGTGCCGCGGCGTGCTGCCAGCTGGCGGATGAATTTCAACGCGTCGTTGAAGAGCGGCTGCGTCTTCTCGAGGTTGATGATGTGGATCTTGTTGCGATGGCCGTAGATGTACGGAGCCATCTTCGGGTTCCAGAAGCGGGTTTGGTGGCCGAAATGGACGCCGGCTTCCAGCATCTCACGCATGGTGATGGTCATGTGAACTCCAAAGGTTGGTTCTAGAATCCGTCTCGAATTGCAAGGGTCTTGTCACCGAGTGACATCTGCCTTCGCAACACCTTTCAACAGCCGGATTCGCGATTTGTTTTCTGCTGCACCACCCTCTCTCGGTATGAGTGAAGAAGTGCATTCAGATAAACCCGTAGAGTGTAGCACGGCCCCCTCCCCTCCCCATGCCTCTTGACCTCACCGCTGCCGTCAGCGACATCCAGCAGCGTCGCTCGACCGCTGTCGACGCCCTCGCGCGCAGCCAGGCCGCCGCCGACCGCCCCGTCAACCGGCACACGTTCATCCGACGCTTCGCCGGCACGCAGGCCGTCGCGGCCGGCATCGACGCGCAGGCCGCGGCCGGCCTGCCGCTACCGCCGCTCGCGGGCCTGGCCGTCAGCATCAAGGACCTGTTCGACGTGGCGGGCCATCCGACAACCGGCGGCTCGCGCGCCCTCGCCGACGCGCAGCCTGCCACGCGCGACTGCAGCGCCGTCTCGCGCCTGCGAGCCGCCGGCGCCGCGCTGGTCGGCCACACGAACCTGACCGAGTTCGCGTTCTCCGGCGTCGGCATCAACCCGCACCACGGCACGCCGCTGAATGCAGCCACCGCCGTGCTCGATACACCGCCGCGCATTCCCGGCGGCTCGACCTCGGGCGGTGCGACCTCGGTCGCGAGCGGCGCCGCCTGGGCCGCGCTCGGCTCCGACACCGGCGGCTCGATCCGCATCCCGGCGGCGCTGCAAGGCCTGGTCGGCTTCAAGAACACCGCGCGCCTGACGCCGCTCGACGGCGCGATCCCGCTGTCGACCTCGCTCGACACGGCCAGCGCGATCACCCGCTCGGTGCGCGATGCGGTGCTGCTGCATGAAATCCTGGCCGCGCGCCGCGTCGTGCTGGCGCAACGGCCGGTCGCCGCGCTGACGCTGGCCGTGCCCGGCGGCGCCTTCCTCGACGGCCTCGACGCAGCCGTCGCCTCGGCCTTCGAACGCAGCCTCGCGACGCTGCGCCGCGCCGGTGCCCGCCTGCACGAGATCGCGCTGCCCGAGGTCGACGAACTGGCCGCGATCAATGCCGCCGGCGGCCTGCCCGCCGCCGAGAGCTGGGCCTGGCACCGCTCGCTGCTGACCGCACGCGAAGCCGACTACGACCCGCGCGTCGCGCTGCGCATCCGCCGTGGCGAGCGCATGAGCGCCGCCGACTACATCGCCGTGCTGAAAGCCCGCGCCGACTGGATCGCCCGCATGACACCGCGGCTCGCGCCGTTCGACGCGCTGCTGAGCCCCACCGTGCCGATGCTCGCGCCGCTGGTGGCCGACCTGCACAGCGACGACGCCTTCTTCTCGACCAATGCGCGCCTGCTGCGCAACCCGTCGGTCATCAACATGCTCGACGGCTGCGCGCTGTCGCTGCCCTGCCAGCGTGCCGGCGAGCTGCCGGTCGGCCTGATGGTGTGGAGCAGCGCGTTGCGCGACGACACCGTGCTCGACGCCTCGCTCGCGATCGAGCGCGCGCTGTCCGACGCGGAGGCCGCCTGATGCGCGTCGCCGTGATCGGCGCCGGCATCGTCGGCGTCACGTCCGCCTATGAACTGGCCGCCGACGGCCATGACGTTACGGTGTTCGAACGCCGCGGCAGCGTGGCCGCCGAAACCAGCTTCGCGAACGCCGGCGTGATCGCCCCCGGCTACGTGACGCCGTGGGCCGCGCCGGGCATGCCGGGCAAGGTGCTGCGCCACCTGTTCAGCAAGCATTCGCCGGTGCGCGTGAACCCGTCGCTCGACCTGGCGACGCTCGGCTGGATCTGGCGCTGGTGGCGCGCCAGCAGCCTGCACAGCTTCCGCGCCAACCGCACGCGCATGCAGCGGCTGGCGCTGTTCAGCCGCGACCGCCTGCACAAGCTGACGGCCACGCTGCAGCTCGAGTACGAGCGCACCGACGGCTACCTCGTGCTGTGGCGCAGCGCGCGCGACGCCGCGCACGCGCAGCCCGGCATCGCGATGCTGCACGACCTGGGCATCCGCTTCGAGACGCTCGATGCCGCGCAATGCCGCCGCGTCGAGCCCGGCCTGAACCCCGACACGCCGCTGCACGGCGGCCTGTACCTGCCGAACGACGAGGTCGGCAACTGCCGCCAGTTCGCCGGGCTGATGCGCGCCGAGGCGCAGCGCCTGGGCGCACGCTTCAACTTCCACTCCACCGTCAGCCGCATCGAGCCCGGGCTGCGGCCGCAGCTCACGCACCTGCAGTTGTCGGCCGAGGAGTCGACGCTCGCGACGCCGACCAGCGACAGCGGCCGCCGCAGCACGCCGCCGGCGATCGCCGAATCGCAGACGCTGAGCTTCGACGCGATCGTCGTGTGCGCCGCGATGGGCGCGCCGGAGCTGCTGTCGCCGCACGGCCTGCGCCTGCCGCTCGCACCGGTCTACGGCTATTCGGTGACGGCGCCGCTGCGCCACCACGAGGCCCACCCCGATGTCGGCCCGCGCTCGGCGCTGATGGACGAGCGCTACAAGGTGGCCGTCAGCCGCATGGGCGCCCGCGTGCGGGTGGCCGGTAGCGCCGAGCTGGGCGGCTCGCCGCAGGCGATGAACAAGGGCTCGCTCGACACCTTGTACAAGGTGCTGAACGACTGGTTCCCGGGGGCAGCGCGCATGAGCCAGGCGCAGCGCTGGAAAGGCGCGCGGCCGATGCTGCCCGACGGGCCGCCGGTGCTGGGCGCGAGCGGGCTGGCCGGCATCTGGCTGAACCTCGGCCACGGCTCCAGCGGCTGGGCGCTCGCGTGCGGCTCGGCCCGCGTGCTCGCCGACCAGGTCGCGCAGCGCGCGCCGGCGATCGACGTCGACGGCCTCGGCATCGAGCGCCTGCGGCGCTGACCGATCGCGATGCTGCAGCGCATCCACGCCACCCCCGCGCCGTGGCCGCTGCACGGGCTGGCTCGCACGCGGGAGATCGAAGGCGCGGCACTGCAGTCGCTGCCGCCGTTCACGCTGATGCAACGCGCGGGCGACGCGGTGGCGCGCCTTGCCCGAGCGCTCGCGCCGCACACGCGGCGGGTGTGGGTGGTGGCCGGCCCCGGCAACAACGGCGGTGACGGGCTGGTCGCCGCCATCGCGCTGCGCCGGGCCGGCATCGAGACCTTCGTGACGCTGGCGGGCGATGCCGCACAGTTGCGCGGCGATGCGAAGCAGGCCCATGCGCTGGCGCTCGCCGAAGACCTGCACTGGGTCGACCAGGCGCCCGCCGGCTTCGGCCGCGCGGGCGACCTCGCGCTCGACGCGCTGCTCGGCATCGGTGCGAGCCGCGCGCCCGAGGGTCGGCTCGCGATCCTCATCGACGCGCTGAACGCCCTCGCCTGCCCGGTGCTCGCGATCGACGTGCCGTCCGGCCTCGACGCGGACACCGGACAGCCGCACGGCGACGCGTGCGTGACGGCGACGCACACGCTGTCGCTGCTGACGCTGAAGCCCGGGCTGTTCACCGGCCACGGGCGTGATCACTGTGGCGAAGCCTGGCTCGACGATCTCGGTGTCGACCCGGGGCCGGTCGACGCCTGGCTCATTGCGCCGCCCTCGCCTGCCGGCTGGCAGCGCGCGCACGCGCAGCACAAGGGCAGCTTCGGCGACCTGGTCGTGATCGGCGGCGCACCTGGCATGGCGGGCGCAGCCTTGCTGGCCGCGCGCGCCGGGCATGCCGCCGGCGCCGGCCGCACCTACCTGAGTTTTCTCGACGACACCGGCCCGGCACTCGATGGCGAGCATCCGGAACTGATGATCCGCCGCGCGCTGTGGCAGCACGACCTGCTGCGCGAGGCCACCGTGGTCTGCGGCTGTGGCGGCGGCGATGCGGTGCGTGCCGTGTTGCCACGGGTGATCAGCCTGGCCGGTCGGTTGGTGCTGGACGCCGATGCACTGAACGCGGTCGCGGCCGACAACAGCCTGCGGCAACTGCTGATCGCGCGCGGCCGCAGCGGCAGGCCCACCGTGCTGACACCGCATCCGCTGGAAGCGGCGCGGCTGCTCAGCAGCAACACCGCGAGCGTGCAAGCCGACCGCTTGCGCGCCGCGCAGACATTGGCCGACGACCTTACAGCCGTCGTGCTGCTGAAGGGATCCGGCAGCGTGATCGCGGCACCAGCTTGCGTGCCACTGATCAACCCGACCGGCAACGCCGCGTTGGCCACCGCCGGCACCGGCGACGTCCTCGCCGGCTGGATCGGCGGGCGCTGGTCAACGGCGCATGCATCGTCGACGGCCGACACCCAGCAGATAACGAGCGCAGCCGCGTGGCAGCACGGCCTCGCGGCCGATCTGTCGCCGACGACGCCGCTGCGGGCGTCGGACCTGATCGCCGCGCTGCACGCGCAACTGCGGCGGGGCTGACTCAAATCCTCAGCGTCGGCGCGGCGTCTTCGCCGCCGTCTTGCCGCTGCCCTTGCGGGCCGCCGACTTGGCCGCCCGCACCGGATGCGGCGCCCTGCTCTTGGCCGCCTTGGTCCCGGCCTTGGCCGCGCGGTCCGCGCCCTTCACGGACGCCAGCTCGGCCGCCGCGCCGCCGGTCTTGTCGACCACCTTGCGCGGACGCGCGGGAATGCCGTCGTCGGTGCCTTCGTGCACCATGCGGAAGTCGATCTTGCGGCCGTCGAGGTCGACGCGGCTGACCTGCACCCGCACTCGCGCGCCGACGGTGTAGCGAACCCCCGAGCGCTCGCCGCGCAGTTCCTGGCGCGCCTCGTCGAACTTGAAGTACTCGCCACCCAGTTCGGTGATGTGGATCAGGCCTTCGACGTACAGGCCGTCGAGCGTGACGAACAGCCCGAAGCTGGTGACGGCCGTGACGGTTCCGCCGTATTCCTCGCCGAGGTGCTCGCGCATGAAGCGGCACTTGAGCCAGGCCTCGACATCGCGCGAGGCCTCGTCGGCACGGCGTTCGTTCGCGCTGCAATGCGTGCCCGCGGCCTCCCAGGTCTCTTCCTCGGTGTGCGCCCCGCGCTTGGCCTTCGAGGCCGGCTCGACCGCGCCGGTCACGATGCTGTAGCGCCTGCCGTGCAGCAGCGCCTTGATCACGCGGTGCACCAGCAGGTCGGGGTAGCGGCGGATCGGGCTCGTGAAGTGCGTGTAGGCCTCGTACGCGAGGCCGAAGTGGCCGCTGTTGATCGGCGTGTAGATCGCCTGCTGCATCGAGCGCAGCAGCATCGTGTGGATCTGCATCGCGTCCGGCCGATCCTTGGTGGCCGCGGCGATCGCCTGGAACTCGCCCGGCTTCGGGTCGTCGCTGACGCTCAAGCCCAGGCCCAGCGCCTTCAGGTAGTTCTGCAGCAGCGTCTTCTTCTCGGGCGTCGGGCCCTCGTGCACGCGGTACAGCGACGGGTGCTTGTGCTGCGCGATGAAATCGGCCGAGCAGACGTTGGCGGCGAGCATCGCCTCCTCGATCAGCTTGTGCGCCTCGGTGCGCGTGCGCGGCACGATCTTCTCGATGCGGCCGTTGTCGTCGCAGACGATCTGCGTCTCGGTGGTCTCGAAGTCGACCGCGCCGCGCCTGGCGCGCTCCTTCAGCAGCGCGCGGTACACCTCGTGCAGGTGCAGCAGGTGCGGCACCAGATCCTTGCGGCGCGCCGCCTCGGGGCCGCGCGTGTTGCCGAGGATCGCGGCGACCTCGTTGTAGGTGAAGCGCGCCTGCGAGCAGATCACCGCCGGGAAGAACTGATAGGCGTGAATCTCGCCGCCGGCCGTGATCAGCATGTCGCAGACCATCGCGAGGCGGTCCTCGTTCGGGTTCAGCGAGCACAGGCCGTTCGACAGCTTCTCCGGCAGCATCGGAATCACGCGCCGCGGGAAGTAGACCGAGGTGGCGCGCTCGTAGGCGTCCTCGTCGATCGGCTCGTTCGGCTTCACGTAGTGGCTCACGTCGGCGATCGCGACGACCAGCCGCCAGCCGTCGAAGGCGGCCTTGCCGCGGCCGAGCTTGACCGGCTCGCAGTACACCGCGTCGTCGAAGTCGCGCGCGTCCTCGCCGTCGATCGTGACCAGCGCGACGTCGGTGAGGTCGATGCGGTCCTTGCGGTCGACCGCGCGGATCTTGTCGGGCAGGCCCGCGGCTTGGGCCAGCGTCTCGGGCGAGAAGCGGTGCGGCACCTCGTACTTGCGCACCGCGATCTCGATTTCCATGCCCGGGTCGTCGATCTCGCCGAGCACCTCGGTGACGCGGCCCATCGGCTGCGAGTACAGCGACGGCGGCTCGGTCAGCTCGATCGCCACCACCTGCCCCGCGGTCGCATTCGCGATCGCGTTCTTCGGGACCATGATGTCCTGGCCGTAGCGCTTGTCTTCGGGGGCGACCAGCCAGATGCCGCTCTCGTGCAGCAGCCGGCCGATGATCGGCGCCTTCTTGCGCTCGATGATCTCGAGCACGCGGCCCTCGGGCCGGCCCTTGCGGTCGTAGCGGATCACGCGCGCCTTCACGCGGTCGCGGTGCAGCACCGCGCGCATTTCCTGCGGCGAGAGGTAGAGATCGGGCTGTCGGTCGTCGCGGACCAGGAATCCGTGACCGTCGCGGTGCCCTTGCACCGTGCCCTCGACTTCGCTCATCAGTTCGTTGCTGACCGGCGCTGCATTGGAGAAGTTGTTGTTTTTGATGATATAGTCCAAGACTTCCTGAAATGCCCAGGTGGCGGAATTGGTAGACGCACTAGTTTCAGGTACTAGCGGGTAACTCCGTGGAGGTTCGAGTCCTCTCCTGGGCACCAAGAATAATCAATAAATGCGGGAATTTTGAGAAGGCCAGCACCAACGTGTTGGCCTTTTGCTTTTGTGAGAGCGATTGTTGCCTGCAACTGAAGAGAGCGTAAATGCTCATGCTATAGTCGCAGGCTTCCTGAGATGCCCAGGTGGCGGAATTGGTAGACGCACTAGTTTCAGGTACTAGCGGGTAACTCCGTGGAGGTTCGAGTCCTCTCCTGGGCACCACGATCGAAAGATCGGTTTCGAAGGAACAAGCAAAGCCAGCACATCGTGCTGGCTTTTTGCTTTGTGCGATCGACTCGATGGGTCTCGTCAAATCGCGAACTTCTTGGCGAGGCCGTCGGGGCGGAGTTCGTCGTACTCCTCGAACGGCTGGTGGATCCACGGGCTCGTCGGCAGCAGCTCGACGTAGTAGTCCGGCGTGTAGCTCGACACGCCCTTGGTCCAGATCACCGCCGAGCGCAACTCAGCGATCGCCGGCATGCCACGCAGCCGGTCGACCACCGCGCGCAGCGTGATGCCCGAATCCGCCAGGTCATCGACCAGCAGCACGCGCCCGGCCAGCTCGCCCTTCGGCAGGGTGATGTACTTCGCCATGTCGAGCCGGCCCTGGATGGTGCCGGCCTCGGCCCGGTACGAGCTCGTCGACATGATGCCCAGCGGCTTGTCGAACACGCGCGACAGCACGTCGCCCGGTCGCATGCCGCCGCGCGCCAGGCACAGGATCTGGTCGAACTCCCAGCCCGAGGCATGCACCTTGAGCGCGAGGCGCTCGATCAGCATGTGGTACTCGTCCCAGGACACGTAAAGGTGTTTGCCGTCGTCGGTCAGCATGTTCAAGGCTCCAGGCGTCAGGCTTGATAGGGGTGGCGCAGCAGGATCGTGTGCTCGCGGTCGGGGCCGGTCGACACCATGTCGATCGGGCGTCCGATGAACTCCTGCACCCGCTCCAGGTAGCGCCGCGCGTTCAGCGGCAGCGCATCCCATTGCGTGATGCCGGCGGTGCGCTCGGTCCAGCCCGGGAAGGTGTCGTAGATCGGTTGGCAGGCTTCGATGTCGTCGGCATCCAGCGGCAGGATGTCGATGCGCTTGCCACCGAGTTCGTAGCCGACGCAGACCTTGATCTCCGGCAGGCCATCGAGCACGTCGAGCTTGGTGATGCACAGGCCCGAGATGCCGTTGATGATCATCGAGCGCTTCAGCAGCGCGGCATCGAGCCAGCCGCAGCGGCGCGGGCGGCCGGTGACGGTGCCGCGCTCCTGGCCGACGGTCGACAGGTGGTGGCCGACCGTGCCGGGTTCGCTCATGTCGAGCTCGGTCGGGAACGGCCCGCTGCCCACGCGCGTCGTGTAGGCCTTCGTGATGCCGAGGATGTAGTGCAGCAGGTCCGGCCCGACGCCGGCGCCTGCCGCCGCATTGCCGGCGACACAGTTGCTGGACGTGACGTACGGGTAGGTGCCGTGGTCGATGTCGAGCAGCGTGCCTTGCGCGCCTTCGAACAGGATGTTGGCGCCCTCGCGGTGCTTCGTGAACAGCGTGTAGCCGACGTCAGCCAGCATCGGCTTCAACTGCTCGGCGACCTTCATCGCCAGGTCGAAGATCGGCTGGAACTCGAGCGGCTTCGACTTCAGGTAGCCGCCCAGCGCGAAGTTGTGCAGCTCCAGCAGATCGCGCAGCTTCTTCGCGAAGCGGTCGGGGTGCTTCAGGTCCTGCACGCGCAGCGCGCGGCGCGCCACCTTGTCTTCATAGGCCGGGCCGATCCCCTTGCCGGTGGTGCCGATCTTGCCGGCACCGCTGCTCTCGCGCAGCGCCTCGCGCGCCTTGTCGACCTCGACGTGGAACGGCAGGATCAGCGGGCAGGACTCGCTGATGAACAGGCGCGAACGCACCTCGAGCCCGATCGCTTCCAGCCGCTCGATCTCGCCGAGCAGGTGCACCGGGTCGACCACCACGCCGTTGCCGATGTAGCAGGCCACGCCCTCGCGCATGATGCCCGACGGGATCAGCTGCAGCGCCGTCTTCACGCCCTTGATCACCAGCGTGTGGCCGGCGTTGTGGCCGCCCTGGAAGCGCACCACCGCCTGCGCGTGGTCGGTCAGCCAGTCCACCACCTTGCCCTTGCCTTCGTCGCCCCACTGGGTGCCGACCACGACCACGTTGTGGCCGCCGCGTGTCTGTTCCATGTCTGTCCTGTCCAATGTCTTGAATGGGGTGGGGCGGCAGGCGGCGTCAGAGCGCTCGCACCTGCCACTGGCCGGCCTGCGCGACCAGTTCGCGGTCGCAGTCGAATTCCTGGCCTTCGTGTTCATGCCCCGGCAGGATGCAGACGACCGACTCGCCCTGCTCCCTCAGTTGCCGGATCGCGGCGCGCAGCGCCGCATCCTCGCCCCAGGGCGCGCGGATCGCCGGGCGCATCGCCCGGGGCGGCGCGAGCAGCACCAGCTCCTTCAGGTCGATCAGGCTGAAGCCGACCGCCGGGCGGGTGCGCCCGAACACCGCACCGACCTCGTCGTAGCGGCCGCCGCGCGCCACCGCGTCGCTGGAGCCGGCGGCATACACCGCGAAGCGCGCGCCGCTGTAGTAGTCGTAGCCGCCCAGGTCGGCCAGGTCGAAGCCGATGCGCACGCCCGGGTGCGCCTGCTTCAGGTGCTGCGTGAGCCACTGCAGGTCGTCGAGCGCCGCGGTGAGCATCGGCAGCGCGGGCAACTGCATGCGCGCCGCGGCCAGCACCTCGTCGCCGCCGTAGAGGCGCAGCAGGGCCAGCAGGCCGTTGCGCGACGGCTGCGGCAGCGTGGCCGTGAGCTCGGCCACGGCGGGCTGGTCCTTGGCGGCGAGTGCCGCATACAGCGCGGCGACCGCCGCCGCCGGCAGCCCGCTGTCAGCCAGCAGCGCGCGCACGATGCGCGCGTCGCCCATGTCGAGCGTCAGCTGGCTCGCGCCGGCGCGCTGCAGCAGGTCGAGCGCGAGTTCCTGGACTTCGAGGTCGGCCTCGAGGCCGCGGTGCCCGTAGATCTCGGCACCGAACTGCAGCGGCTCACGCGTCACGTGCAGCCCGGCCGGGCGGGTGTGCAGCACCGGTCCGCAGTAGCACAGCCGGGCCACGCCCTGGCGGTTCAGCAGGTGGGCGTCGATGCGCGCGACCTGCGGCGTGGTGTCGGCGCGCACGCCGATCGTGCGGCCGCTGAGCTGGTCGATCAGCTTGAAGGTCTTCAGGTCGAGTTCGCGACCGGTGCCCGACAGCAGCGATTCGATGTGCTCCAGCAGCGGCGGCATCACCAGCTCGAAACCATAGCTGCGAGCCCCGTCGAGCAGGTCTCGGCGCAGATCCTCGATGCGCCGTGCCTGCGCAGGCAGGACGTCGGCGATGTGCTCGGGCAGAAGCCAAGCAGACGACATAAAAATCACCGGGGGATTTAAAAACAGGATTGTACGTGGGGCTACGTCAACCCAGGCAGAGGTAAAGCGCGATCAATCCGGCGAGCATGCTGCTCAGGCCGATGAATCGGATCTGCCCGTCAGACAGCCGGGTCGCCCGCTCGAACACGCGCCGCCATGCGCCGGGGCTCAGGAACGGCAGCGCACCTTCGAGCACGAGCATCAGCGCCAGCGCGGCCAGCAGGGTGTCCCACATGAGGCGCGGGGATCACTCGGCAGCGGCAGCAGAGGCAGCGTGCTTCTTGGTCCGGGCCGGCGACGCGGCCGACTCGCGGCCGGGGCCGCGCATCGCCTTGAAGAACTCGCCCGACGGATCGATCACCATCACGTCGGACTTGCTGCGGAAGGTCGCGCGGTAGGCCTCGAGGCTGCGGTAGAACTGGGCGAACTGCGGGTCGCGGCCGAACGACTCGGCATAGATCGCCGACGCCTTCGCATCGCCGTCGCCCTGCACCTTCTGGGCATCGCGATAAGCCTCGGCGACGATCACCTCGCGCTGGCGATCGGCATCGGCGCGGATCTTCTCGCCTTCGGCCGAGCCGGTCGAGCGCAGCTCGTTGGCCACGCGCTTGCGTTCCGATTCCATCCGGCTGTAGACCGAGCTGGTCACGTTGGCCGAGAAATCGACGCGCTTGATGCGCACGTCGATGATCTCGATGCCGAAGGCCTTCGCCTCGTCGGTCAGGCGCACACGCACGCCCTGCATCACGCGATCGCGGTCGGTCGCGAGCATCGCCTGCACCGTGCGCTTGGTCACCTCTTCGTTGAAGGCGGCCTGCACGATCGGGCTCAGCCGGTTCTCGACATTGCGCATGTCGGTGCCGTTGTTGCGGATGAACTGCTTCGGATCGATCACGCGCCACTTGACCAGCCAGTCGATGACCAGGCTCTTCTTCTCGGCGGTGAAGATCGGACGCGTCTCCGGGCTGTCGAGCGTCTGCACGCGGCGGTCGAGGAAGACGACGTTCTGCAGCGGCGGCGGCAGCTTGGCCTTCAGGCCCGGTTCGGAGATGACTTCCTTGATCTCGCCCAGCGCATAGATGACCGCGAACTGGCGCTGGTCGACGATGAACAGGACGGAGGACAGCAGCATCAGTGCCACCAAGGCACCGGCGACGAGCATGGCGAGTCGATTCATGGTGAGCTTTCTGCGGTTCTCTTCGCCGTCGGATCAGCGGCCGTCGCGGTCGCGGCTGCGTTGGCCGTCGCGCGAGCGGATGTCCACGCTGCCGGTGGTGCTGCTGGGGGCTTCGGTCGGCGTCGTCGGCGCCACCGCGGCCGGCACCGCACCACCCACCTGCTGCATCAGCTTGTCGAGTGGCAGGTACAGCAGGTTGGAGTTGTCGCGCGTGTCGACCATCACCTTGCTGACACTCGAATAGACCTGCCGCATCGTGTCGATGTACATGCGGTCGCGCGTGACGCCGGGCGCCTTCTGGTACTCGGTGAACACCTGGTTGAAGCGTTGCGCATCGCCATCGGCCGTCGCGACGACGCGGGCCTTGTAGGCCTCGGCCTCCTCGCGCAACCGTGCGGCCGTGCCTTGCGCCTTCGGGATCACGTCGTTCGCATAGGCCTGCGCCTCGTTCTTCGCGCGTTCACGGTCGGCACCGGCGCGGAACGCGTCGTCGAACGCGGTCTGCACCTGCTCCGGCGCCTGCACGCTCTGCACGTTGACGTTGACGATCAGGATGCCGGTGCGCAGCCGGTCGAGCTGGGTCTGGATCAATTTGACGAGGTCGATCGCGATCGCGTCGCGCTGCTCGTACAGCACCGAGTCCATGTTCGCCTTGCCGACGATCTCGCGCACCGCCGATTCGGCCGCCTGCTCGACGACGATGTCATCGGGGTTGCGGTTCTCGTACAGGTACGAGCGCGCGTCCTTCAGCCGGTATTGCACGCTGAAGCGGATGTCGATGATGTTCTCGTCCTGCGTCAGCATCGACGAGTCGCGCAGCCCGGTGGCCTGCACCACGTTGCTGCGGCCGATCTCCTTGGTGCGCAGCTGCGTGACCGGCACGGTCTCGTGCGCCTGGAACGGGTACGGGAAGCGCCAGGTGAAGCCGGCGTCGACGGTGTGGCTGTACTTGCCGAACGAGGTGACGACCGCCTGCTGGCCTTCCTGCACGATGAAGAAGCCGCTGAAGGCCCAGATCAGCACGACGACGCCGGCGACCAGGCCGACGCCGATGCCGGCGCTGCGCATGTCGGGACCGCCGCCGTTGCCGCCACCACCACCGCCCGAACCGTTCGAACGCGAACCGCCCTTGCCGCCGAACAAGCCGCTCAGCTTGCGGTTGAAATCGCGCCACAGCTCGTCGAGGTCGGGCGGGCCGTCGCCGCGGCCGCCGCTGTTCAGCACCGGGGCCTGGACGCCGGAACGCACACCGGGCAAGCGTGCGAAGGCGGCGTTGCCCAGACCGGACAGCAAGGCCTTGACTGCCTGCGCCACGTCACGAACCTGCGAGGCGGGGCCGGCGGCAGGCAGAGGGGGGATGGGGCTCATGGTCATGTGGTGTGCAGAGGATTCGGGCTCACGCGGCGGCGTCGGGCAACTCGGGCTGGTCGGCATCATGGAGCGTCAGGTCGACCGGAAGCTGGGGGCTTGCCAGCAGCGAAGTTGAGGATGAATGCATGGCGTTCAAGTCGGCCTGCAACGTGCCGGACACCGCGGCCGACAGGATGCGGCGCAGTTCTGGCAGGCCGCGGCCATCGAGCGCGCTGACGAAGACGCGTGGGACACGCACGCCACCTTCAAGTTCCAGCACATCGGTGTGGTTGCGCGGATGCTGCGCGAATTCGAGCTTGTCGAGCTTGTTGTAGACCAGCACCTGCTGGATGTCGGCCGCGCCGATGTCGCCCAGCACGCGTTGCACCTCGGCCATCTGCTCGGCCAGCACCGGGCTCGCGGCATCGATCACGTGCAGCAGCAGGTCGGCATCGGCGGCTTCCTGCAGCGTCGCCTCGAAGGCCTCGACCAGCTTGTGCGGCAGGTCGCGGATGAAACCGACGGTGTCGGAGAGCGCAGCCGAGCGGCTGATGTCTTCGAGGTAGAGCTGGCGCGTGGTGGTGTCGAGCGTCGCGAACAGCTGGTCGGCCGAATAGCTCTTGGCCTTGACCAGCGCATTGAACAGCGTCGACTTGCCGGCGTTGGTGTAGCCCACCAGCGAGACGCGGAAGGTGCCGCTGCGCTCGCGCGAGCGGCGCTGCGTGTTGCGCTGCTTCTTCACGCGCACCAGCCGTTCCTTCACGGATTTGATGCGCTCGCCGATCATGCGGCGGTCGAGTTCGATCTGCGCCTCGCCCGGGCCGCCACGGTTGCCGATGCCGCCGCGCTGGCGCTCCAGGTGGCTCCAGCGGCGCACCAGGCGGGTCGACAGGTATTGCAGCCGTGCGAGTTCGACCTGCAGCTTGCCCTCGTGGCTCTGCGCGCGGGCGGCGAAGATCTCGAGGATCAGCATCGTGCGGTCGGCGACCGCCACGCCCAGGTGACGCTCCAGGTTGCGCTGCTGCGCCGGCGACAAGGCCTGGTCGAACAGCACGGCTTCGGCCTGGTGGCCGAGCACCAGGGCCTTGATCTCGTCGGCCTTGCCCGAGCCGACGAACAGCGCCGGGTCGGGCGACTTGCGCCGCGCGATGACACGGGCGACCGGCAGGTCACCGGCCGACTCGGCCAGCAGCGCCAGTTCATCGAGGGTGGCATCGAAATGCGAAGCACCGTGCGAACCACCGCCGAAATCGACGCCAACCAGGATCGCCCGCGGCAACCCCGGCTGCGTCGTGGCGTGGGAGCCGGCGGCCGTCATGCGGAGCACCGCCTCGGAAGTTGGTGGCGCACCCACCCGAGCGGCCTCAGCGGTCTCAGGTCTGCTCCGGCGCCTCGGCGGCGTGGAAATTCACCGCGCGGCCGGGCACGACGGTCGAGATCGCGTGCTTGTAGACCATTTGCGTCACGGTGTTGCGCAGCAGGACGACGTATTGATCGAAGGATTCGATGTGGCCCTGCAGTTTGATGCCGTTCACCAAGTAGATCGACACCGGAACATGCTCTTTGCGAAGCAGGTTCAGAAACGGGTCTTGTAGAAGCTGCCCTTTATTGCTCACGATATGCTCCGTGATGGAAAGTGATGGAGGTCGTCACGTTAACACAGCGCCGTGCTGCATCGCAGCGCAGGCCGCCAAATGACTCAATCTTTGTCCGCGAACGGATTGCTCGACGAGCGCATCTCGATGCGCAGCGGCGTGCCGACCAGCTTGAAATGCGCCCGGAAGCGCCCTTCAAGGAAACGCTTGTAGACGTCGGTCACGTGCTCGAGCGAATTGCCGTGGATCACGATCAACGGCGGGTTCATGCCGCCCTGGTGGGCGTAGCGCAGCTTCGGGCGGAACGCGCCGGCGCGCTTGGGCGTCTGGAACTCGACCGCCTCGTGCAGCAAACGGGTCAGCACCGGCGTCGTCATCTTGCGGGTCGCCGACGCGTGCGCATCGGCGATGCCCTTCCACACCGGGCCGAGCCCCTGGCGCTTGATCGCCGAGATCAGCAGCACCGGCGCGAACTTCAGGAACGCGAGGCGCTGGTCGATCGAGCGCTCGAGCGTCTGCTTCTGGTAGTCGTCGACCGCATCCCACTTGTTGACCGCCACCACCACCGCGCGGCCGCTCTCGAGGATGTAGCCGGCGATGTGCGCATCCTGGTCGGTCACGCCCTGGGTCGCGTCGAGCAGCAGCAGCACGACGTTCGCGTCGGCGATGGCCTGCAGCGTCTTGACGACCGAGAACTTCTCGATCGCCTCGAACACCTTGCCCTTGCGGCGCAGCCCGGCGGTGTCGATCAGCTCGAACTTCTGGCCATGGCGCTCGAACGGCACGGTGATCGCGTCGCGCGTGGTGCCCGGCTGGTCGAAGGCCACCAGGCGCTCTTCGCCGAGCCAGGTGTTGATCAGCGTCGACTTGCCGACATTGGGCCGGCCGGCGACGGCCAGGCGGATCGGCGCGCCCTCTTCCGGCTCCTCGGGCTCTTCGTCGAACACGAAGTCCTCGAGCGCGGCCTCGGTCAGGCTGCGGATGCCCTGGCCGTGCGCCGACGAGATCGGGTGCGGCTCGCCCATGCCGAGCTCGTAGAACTCGCCCAGCAGCGGCGAATCGACCATGCCCTCGGCCTTGTTGACGGCCAGCAGCACCTTCTTGCCCACCGAGCGCAGGTAGCGGGCGATGTCGTGGTCGTGCGCCGACACGCCGGCGCGCACGTCGACGACGAAGATCACCGCATCGGCCTCGGCGACGGCCTGGCGCGTCTGTTTGGCCATCTCCTTGACGATGCCGGTGGTGCTGTCGGGTTCGAAGCCGCCGGTGTCGACGACGATGAACTCGCGGTCGCCCAGGCGGCCGTCGCCATAGTGGCGGTCGCGCGTGAGGCCGGCAAAGTCCGCGACGATGGCGTCGCGGCTCTTGGTCATCCTGTTGAACAGGGTCGACTTCCCCACGTTGGGGCGGCCGACAACCGCGATCACAGGTTTCATGGGAAGGCTCTCAGTCTCACTCGGGGCGGAAGGCGTAGAGCCCGCCGTTGCGCGTGGTCACCAGCAGCGTGGTGCCACTCAGCACCGGCTTGCCGACCACCGGACTGCCATCGGTCGGCAGGCGCAGCTTGAACGTGCCGTCGGCGGTCGAGAGCCAGTGCACATAGCCCTCGACATCGCCGAACACGGCCATCTTGTTGACGATGATCGGCGACGACAGGCCGCGGTACAGCAGCTTCTCGACGCTCCAGGCCACCTCGCCGCTGGCGGTGCGCCAGGCGGTGACGCGGTCGCTGGCATCGGCGGCGACGGTCACGTCGTCATCGGCCGCGACCCCTTGCAGGCCGCCGATGTTGCGCGTCCAGGCGAGGCTGCCGCGGTCGGCGTTGACGCAGGCCACCGCGGCCTGGAAGGCCCGCGCGCAGACGTTGTCGCCGATGCGTGCGGCCGGGGCGACCAGGTCGGCCAGCCGTTCGATCTCGTTGGTGCCGCGCGGCGAGGCGAGCGACACCTCCCAGCGCACGGTGCCGCGCAGCGGGTCGAGCCCGGCAAGCTTGGCGCCCTGCCCGACCAGCAAGGTGTCCTTGAACGCCATCACGACGCCCGGCTGCGACAGCGTCAGCGCATCGCCCGGGCGCTGGAAGGTCCAGAGCTTGCGGCCGTCGAGCACGTCGAAGGCCTGCACGACGCGGTCGACGCTCATCACGAAGACCCGCTCGCCGGCCACCAGCGGCGCGCTGCTGACGCGCGCCGGCAGCTGCTTGCGCCAGATTTCCTTGCCGGCATCCAGCGTGACCAGCTGGTTGTCGCGGGTGACGACGCTCGCGAACCGGCCGTCGCTGCCGACGCCGGCGCTGAGCCGGCCGTCGGCCGACCCGCGCCAGACTTCCTGGCCGTTGTCGGCGCGGTACGCGTAGAGGCTGCCGTCATCGCTGGCCGCGATGAAATTGCCGCCAGCCGCAACGACCGCCATCGGGAACTTCAGCGTGCCGATCGATTGGGTCCAGACCTGCCGGCCGGCGATCGACGGCGTCAGCTCCTCGAGCAGCGTCGGGTCCGGGCGGGTCGATTTGCTGGCGCACGCGGCCAGCGCCGCGACCGCCATGCCGAGCGCGAGGCGGGTCAGTCCCTTCATTGGCCGGCCTTCTTGACAGTGGCACCCGCGGCGGCGCTGGCCGCCGGCGCGGCGCCCAGCGCCGTCAGCTTGGCTTCGACCAGCTGGCGGTAGTCGATCGTGCTGTCGAAGGCCTTCCAGGCCTGGTTGTAGGCGGCCTTGGCTTCTTCGGCCTTGCCCTGCGCCAGCAGCACGTCGCCGCGGCGGTCGGCCACCAAGCCCTCGAAGCCGGGCGTGGTGGCGGCATCCAGCGCCTTCAGCGCTTCGTCGTACTTCTTCTGGTCGAGCAGCAGGCCGGCCAGGCGCAGGCGGGCGATGGTCTGGTACTCGGCTTCGCTCGCGTTCTCGCTGGCCCAGGTCAGGCTGGCGCGGGCGGCGTCGGCCTGGCCCTTGTCGAACTGCAGCTTGGCGGTCAGCAGCGCGGCCTGTTGCGCGAAGGCGGTGCGCGGGAAGCGCTCCTTCATCTCGCCGAAGATGCGGCCAGCCTGGTCGGTGTTGCCGGCGCTCACGGCCTTGTCGAGCTCGTCGAACAGCATGCCGGCCTTGGCCGACTGCTCGCGCTGCCAGTAGGTCCAGCCGTTCCAGGCAGCGAAGCCGCCCAGCGCCAGGATCAGCACCCAGGTGATCAGGTTGCCGTACTGGCTCCAGAACGCCTTCAGCTGGTCGATCTGTTCTTGTTCTTCGAGGTCGAGGTGGGTGGCCATGGGGATCGTTGGAAATTTCGGACGAAGCCGGGATTATGCGTTGAGCAGTTCAGCGGCCCAATCGGACACGCCGGAGAGCGGCAAGTTGCGTTGTGTGACAGCCGGGTCACGCAATGATTTCAACGCCACCTCGCCGGCCGCCAGCTCCGATTCGCCGAAGATCAGCGCCCAGGCGGCGCCGCTCTGGTCGGCCTTCTTGAACTGCGCCTTCATGCCGCCGCCGCCGGCATGCATCTGCACCGAGACGCCGGCCGCGCGCAGGGCGTGCAACGTGCTCATGGCCTGCGGCAGCACCGCGGGCGACATCAGCACCGCATAGGCGCGCGGCGCCGCCGACGGCACCGGCAGCTTCAGCTCCTGGATCAGCAGCAGCAGCCGCTCGATGCCCAGGCCGAAACCCACCGCCGGCGCCGGCTTGCCGCCGAGCTGCTCGATCAGCCCGTCGTAGCGGCCGCCGCCGCACACCGTGCCCTGCGAACCGAGGTGGTCGGTGACCCACTCGAAGACCGTGAGGTTGTAGTAGTCCATGCCACGCACCAGGCGCGGGTTGACCCGGTACGGCAGCCCGGCCGCGTCGAGGATCGCGCGCACGGCGTTGAAGTGCGCGAGCGAGGCCTCGCCGAGGAAATCCATCAGCTTCGGGGCCGCCTCGATCAGCGCCTGCAGCGCCGGGTTCTTGCTGTCGAGGATGCGCAGCGGGTTGCTGTGCAGGCGGCGCTTCGAATCCTCGTCGAGCGCGGCGGCATGCTGCTCGAAGTACGCGACCAGCGCCTCGCGGTGCGCGCGCCGCTCGTCGGGCTGGCCGAGGCTGTTCAGCTCGAGCCGCACGTGCGAGCCCTCGACCAGGCCGAGTTCGCGCCACAGCAGGCGCGTCATCAGGATCAGCTCGGCATCGACATCGGGGCCTGCGAAACCGAGCGCCTCGACGTCCAGCTGATAAAACTGCCGATAGCGGCCCTTCTGCGGCTTCTCGTGGCGGAACATCGGGCCGAGCGTCCAGATGCGCAGCGGGCCGTTGTACAGCGCGTTGTGCTCGACCATCGCGCGCACGATGCCGGCGGTGGCTTCCGGGCGCAGCGTCAGGCGGTCGCCGTTCATCGCATCGGTGAACGAGTACATCTCCTTCTCGACGATGTCGGTCACCTCGCCGAGGCCGCGCACGAACAGCGCGGTCGGCTCGACGATCGGCGTCAGCAGGTACTGGTAGCCGTGGCGCGCGAGCACCGAGCGCACCGTGGTCTCGAACCACAGCCACAGCCCGGCGTCGGGCAGCTTCTCGGTGCGCGGCACGCTGGCCGGCAGGATGTCGTTCATGCCCTTCACGGCCTGGAGGGCGGCTTGCTTGGTGTCAGCCATGGAGACCTTGGATCAACGTGGATCAATGGACGATGGAGCCGCCCCGGAGGCGGCCGCGGCAACGCGGGTGCGGCGGCGAGGACGCGGCGAGGCGCGCGTCAGGCCGTCGCGGTCGAATGCTGGGCGGTGGCCGAGCCGAAGCGCTTCTCGATGTAGTCCTCGACCAGCGTCTGGAACTCCTGCGCGATGCGTTCGCCGCGCAGCGTCAGCGCCTTCTCGCCGTCGATGAAGACCGGCGCGGCCGGCGCCTCGCCGTTGCCCGGCAGGCTGATGCCGATGTCGGCATGCTTGCTCTCGCCCGGGCCGTTGACGATGCAGCCCATCACCGCGACCTTCATCTTCTCGACGCCCGGGTAGCGGGCGCGCCACACCGGCATCTGCTCGCGCAGGTAGTCGTCGATCTGCTTGGCCAGCTCCTGGAAGGTGGTGCTGGTCGTGCGGCCGCATCCGGGGCAGGCGGTGACGCTCGGGTTGAACGCGCGCAGGCCGAGCGACTGCAGGATCTCGAGCGCGATCACGACCTCTTGCGTGCGGGCCTCGCCGGGCTGCGGCGTCAGCGAGACGCGGATCGTGTCGCCGATGCCCTGTTGCAGCAGCAGCGAGAGCGCCGCGGTGGAGGCGACCGTGCCCTTGGTGCCCATGCCGGCCTCGGTGAGCCCCAGGTGCAGCGGGTAGTCGCAGCGCTTCGCGAGCGCCTGGTAGACGCTGACCAGGTCCTGCACGCCGGACATCTTGCACGACAGCACGATCTGCTCGCGCCGCAGGCCGATCTCTTCGGCGCGCTTCGCGGACTCGATGGCCGACGTGATGATCGCGCGGTACATGATCTGCTGTGGCTCGAACGGCTCGGCGCGGCGGCCGTTCTCGTCCATCATCTGTGCGAGCAGTTCCTGGTCGAGGCTGCCCCAGTTGACGCCGATGCGCACCACCTTGTCATAGCGCGCGGCGGCTTCGATCATCTGGGCGAACTGCTTGTCGCGCTTGTCGCCCTTGCCGACGTTGCCGGGGTTGATGCGGTACTTCGACAGCGCCTCGGCGCAGGCCGGGTGCTCGGTGAGCAGCTTGTGGCCGTTGTAGTGGAAGTCGCCGATCAGCGGCACGTCGATGCCCATGCGGTCGAGCTGGTCGCGGATGTGCGGCACGGCCGCCGCCGCCTCGGGCGTGTTGACGGTGATGCGGACCATCTCGGAGCCGGCCACCGCCAGCTCCTTCACCTGGATCGCGGTCTCGATCACCTGCACCGTGTCGGTGTTGGTCATCGACTGCACGCGCACCGGCGCGCCGCCACCGATCGTCACGATGCGATCGCCCCAGCGCACCTTCGCCTGGACGGTCGAGCGCTGCAGCGGGCGGGCCGGTTCGATGAACTCGTCGTCCAGCAGGGAGGCCGACGGAGATGAGATGGCGGTCATGGCTTATTCGAGATCGAACTTGGCGATGTTGTCACGCGTGGGCGTCATGGAAACGGCCCGGCCCCGGTAAGTGACGGTGGTGGCCGAGACGTTCCCGATTCTGACGTGAAGCGGAGAAGCCCCGTCCAGCCCCAAGGATTCCCCGGGCTGCAGCGAGCGCGACACCAGCACGGTGCCGCGGCCGTCGATCACCTCGATCCAGGACTCGGCGCTGGCCTTCAGCAGCAGCGCACCGGACGTACCCCGTGGTGCGGCGGCGCTGGCGATGCCGGCGGCAGGCAGCGCCGGCGCCACCGGCGCGGTAGATGACGTCGGAGATGAAGGCGCGGTCGTCACCGGCGAGGTCGTCGACATCGAGGGCGCTGCAGCAGGCGCCGAAGCGGCCGGCAGCGTGACGGTCTCGACCACCGTGTTGGGCGGCAGCACGGGCGGCATCAGCGGGTCCGACGCAGCGGCATCGGCTGGGGCGGGCGCCGGTGCAGACACCGCCTCGGCGACGCGCGGCAGGTTGGACGCGATCCAGCCGCTGGGCAGCAGATAGACCGCCGCGGCCGCCAGGGCCAGCAGCACCGCGCCGATCACGCCCGGGTTCCTCAGGAAGCTCAGGTCGGTCGGCACGCCGCCCAGCGGCTTGTCGCGGAACGGCGCGTTCAGGCCCTGGCTCAGGTGGTCCAGCCGGTGCGCCTGCGGCTGCGGCAGCAGCGCGAGCACCGGCGCCGCATCGATCTTCAGCGTGCGGCAGACGGTCTGCGCCAGCGCGCGCGTGAACGTGGCATCGGGCAGTTCGTCGAAGCGGTCGGCCTCGAGCATCTCGAGCTTGCGCGGCGCGACCTTGATCGAGGTGGCCAGCGCGGCAATGTGCAGGCCGCGCGCCTGGCGGGCCTGGCGCAGCAGCATGCCGGCGGTCACCGTTTCGGCGACCGGGGCCGGCGCCGATGCGGGTTCCGCCGCCGGCGCGGCGTCAGCGGACGCGTCGCCTTCGGAGTCGGGTTCAACCGGCACCGGATCACTCATCGAACTGCCCCCGTTCGAACGCCGACGATTCGCGCGATTGCGGATAGCGGTCGCGCAACTGGCGCCCCAGGTCGACCACGCCTTGCCGGTTGCCGAGCTTGTTCTCGACGCGCGCGGCCAGCCACAGCGTCTGCGCGCTCGATTGATCGGCCACCGCGTTGACGCGGCGGATGTAGAAACGTGCGCGCTCGAAGTCGCCGCGGCGCAGCAGCACCTCGGCCAGGTTGACGCCGGTCGCGGCGTTGGCCGGATCGAGCTCGTAGGCGCGCAGCAGCGTCGCCTCGGCCTCGGGCCACTGGCCGGCGCGCGCCTGGCACACGCCCTTGGCCAGCATCGAACGGGTGTTGCCGGTGTACTGCGGTGCCGTCATCGCCTGTTCGAACAGCGGGAAGGCCTCGTCGAAGCGCTTCTGCTGGCACAGGTACCAGCCGTAGTTGTGCAGCGTGTCGCCGTCGCGCGGGCTCAGTTGCAGCGCGCGGCGAAAGCTCTCCTGCGCCAGCACGTCGTCGTTCAGCCCGGCATAGATCAGGCCGCGCAGGTTGTAACCCTCGACCAGGTCGGGCTGCGCCTGCAGCGCCATCTTCACTTCGTCGAGCGCCGTGGTCAGCTGGCCGCGCGCGAAATAGGCACTCGCGAGCTCCATGCGCACACGGGCGCGCTTGCCGGCCTCGGTCTCATCGGACGACGTCACCCGGTCTCGGGTCGGCGCCTGCTCGACACCGTTCACGGTGGTGGTGGTGGTACAGCCTCCGATCAACGCGGAAAGGGCCGCAACGGCCAGCGTGGTCGACAAGCAACGACGTCCCCAGGTCATGAACGGCCCTCCTTCGAGCGTGATGTGATGTCTGCAGATTCGGAGGCAGGCCGGTGCACGCGGATCGGTGCACGGGTCATGCGCTTGTGGGCCTGGGTGCGGTCCTGCACCTCGCCGGCGAGCTGGCCGCAGGCGGCGTCGATGTCGTCGCCGCGCGTCTTGCGCACCGTCGTCACGACACCAGCCTCTTGCAGCACGTGCGCGAAGGCGGTCACGCGCTCGCGCGGCGAACGCTTCAGGCCGGATTGCGGGAACGGATTGAACGGAATCAGGTTGAACTTGCACGACACCGCCTGGCTGATGCGCACCAGCGCATGTGCGTGCTCCGGCGTGTCGTTGACCCCGTCGAGCATGCAGTACTCGAAGGTGATGAAGTCGCGCGGCGCCTTGTCGAGGTAGCGGTTGCAGGCCTCGAGCAGCTCGGCGATCGGGTATTTGCGGTTCAGCGGCACGAGGTCGTCGCGCAGCGCGTCGTCGGGCGCATGCAGCGACACCGCCAGCGCCACCGGGCAATCGTCGCGCAGGCGGTCGATCATCGGCACGACACCCGAGGTCGACACCGTGACGCGGCGGCGCGACAGGCCGTAGCCGTGGTCGTCGAGCATCACGCGCAGCGCGGGCACCAGCGCCGAATAGTTCTGCAGCGGCTCGCCCATGCCCATCATCACGACGTTGGTGATGGCGCGATCACCGGCGGCCAGGTTCAGGCGGCGGCGCAGGTGGTGTTCGGCGAACCACAGCTGGGCGACGATCTCGCCGGTGGTGAGGTTGCGGCTGAAGCCCTGGTGGCCGGTGGAGCAGAAACGGCAGCCGACCGCGCAGCCCGCCTGCGACGAGATGCACAGCGTGCCGCGGTCGTCTTCGGGGATGAACACCGTCTCGACGGCATTGCCGCCGCCGACGTCGAACAGCCACTTGATGGTGCCGTCGGTCGACGCCTGCTCGCTGACGACCGCCAGCGGCGTCACGCAGGCGACGCCCGCCAGCTTGTCGCGCAGCGACTTGGCGAGGTCGGACATCGCATTGAAGTCCGACGCGCCCTTCTGATGGATCCAGCGGAACAGCTGGGTCGCACGAAAGCGCTTCTCGCCGAGCCGCTCGCAGTAGGCAGCGAGCCCGTCGAGGTCGAATTCGAGGAGGTTGGTGAGACTCATGCCAGCCTCCATCGCCACAGACGTCGCTCGCTCGGCTTCTCGCTCAGCGCGAGTAGACGTTCATGCCGGGGAAGAAGAACGCGATCTCGACAGCGGCCGTTTCCGGGGCGTCCGAGCCGTGCACGGCGTTGGCATCGATGCTGTCGGCGAAGTCGGCGCGGATCGTGCCCTTCTCGGCCTTCTTCGGATCGGTGGCGCCCATCAGGTCGCGGTTCTTGCCGATGGCGCCTTCGCCTTCCAGCGCCTGGATCATCACCGGGCCGGAGATCATGAAGTCGACCAGGTCCTTGAAGAACGGACGGGCCTTGTGCACCGCGTAGAACGCTTCGGCTTCGCCGCGCGACAGGTGGGCCATGCGTGCAGCCACGACCTTCAGGCCTGCGCCTTCGAAGCGGGCATAGATCTGGCCGATCACATTCTTCGCGACGGCGTCGGGTTTGATGATGGAAAGAGTACGTTCGATCGCCATGATTTTTTCTCCTGAATCAAGCACTTGGCAAAGCTTCGGATTGTATCGCTTGAAGCACCGGCGGCGGTTGCCGCCGAGTGCGTGAAGCGGTCTTGTCGCGCCGTGGACTCAGCGTCCGCCGCGACGGCCACCGCCGCCACCGCCGCCGCCATAACCCCCACCGCCACCACCACCGCCGCCGAATCCACCGCCTCCGCCACCACCGCCCCGGTTGCTGCCGCCTCGGCCGCCACCGCCACCACCGCCCTTGCCGCCACGGCGGTGGAAGGCATCGGCGCCGAGGTAGCCCATCGAGGTTTGCAGCGGATCCGGCTCACGCGGGCCGCCACCCTTCTTCGGTGCGGCCGGCCGCGGCGGCGCGCTGCCACCCGGGCCGAAACCGCCACCGCCGCGGCCGAAACCGGCGCCGCCTGCGGGCGTGCGCGGCTTCTGCACGAAGCGCTTGTCGAAGGTCTGCTCGAGCGGATTCGGGATCTTGGACGGGTCGAAATCCAGGCCTTCGTCGTCGCGGTCGAAGTCATCGGGCTGGCGCTCGCGCACCTGCGCCTGTGCCGGAACCTGTTGCGGCTGGTTCTGGCCCGGGACGTTGCGGTTGTTGCCGCGCGGCCCCCGGTCCTGGCGATCGTTCGGGCGCTGCTGCGGGTCGCGGTCGTTGCGCGGCCTGTTCTGGCCGCCGGCGTTGTTGTTGCCACGGCCGCGGTCGTTGCCGCGGTTGTCGCCGCCACGGTTCTCGTTGCCGCGGCCTTCGTTGGCGCCGCGGTTGGTGTCGCCGCGGTTCTCTCCACGGTTCTCGCCGCGGCCTTCCTGGCGCGGCTGCGACGGATTGCCGTCGCGCCGCTGCTGGCCCTCGCCGCCGCCGGCCAGGCGCCGGATCGTGCGCACGTCGCCTTCGTCGAGGTCGACCCAGACGCCGCGCTTGAGCCCGCGCGGCAGCACCACGGTGCCGTAGCGGATGCGGATCAGGCGGCTGACGGTGAGACCGACCGTGTCGAACAGCTTGCGCACCTCGCGGTTGCGGCCTTCGGTGATGACGACGCGGTACCAGTGGTTCGCACCCTCGCCGCCGCCGTCGACAATCGACTTGAAGCCCGCGATCTGGCCCTCGACCATCACGCCGGCCAGCAGCTTGGCCTTGTCGCCCTCTTCCAGCGTGCCGAGCACGCGCACCGCGTATTCGCGCTCGACGCCGAAGCGCGGGTGCATCAGCTGGTTGGCCAGTTCGCCGGAGTTGGTGAACAGCAGCAGGCCTTCGGTGTTCAGGTCGAGGCGGCCGACCGATTGCCACTTGCCCTGCTGCAGGCGCGGCAGGCGGCGGAACACGGTCGGACGGTGCTGCGGATCGTCGTGCGTGACGACCTCGCCGACCGGCTTGTGGTACGCGATGATGCGCGGCGCCGGCGGCACGATGCGCACGCGCACCGGCTTGCCGTCGACCTTGATGCGGTCGCCGAACGAGATGCGCTGGCCGGTGTGGGCCGGCTGGTCGTTCACGGTGACGCGGCCGTCGGCGATCATGTCTTCCATGTCGCGGCGCGAGCCGACGCCGGCCTGGGCCAGCACCTTGTGCAGCTTCGGCGCATCGGGATCGGCCTGCAGCACGCGCTTGCGCTCGGCGGCTTCCTCGGGGGTGAACTCGGTGGCCGGCTCAGTGGCCTCATCCTCGCCGTCGTCGCCTTCGTCGGCGTCATCGCCCTCGTCAGCGCCGTCCGACTCCAGCGACTGCGCCGCCGGCTCTTGCGTCGGCAGGCCCTCGGGCTCGGGAACCTCGGCATCGAAATCGCCCGACACCACGATCGCGAACAGGTCGCCCGCGTCGGGCATCGCCGGTGCGGACAGGTGCGCGTCGGCAACGCCGAGCACGGCATCTTCACGGCGGCGATCCTTGCGCCCGCCGCGGCGGCGGTTGCGCGACGCACGGGTCGGCTGGCCGTTCTCGTCGACCTCGCGTTCCAGGCCGGGCGGATCCCAATCCGGCGGAAGCTCGGCACCAGGCTCCTTGACCACCGTGAAGACCGGCGCGTCGGCGGCGGCCGCAGCCGGGGACGACTCCGCGGACGCCGTCGCGGCGGCCGGCGCTGCATCGGAGACGGCAGCCGCCGCCTCGACGGGCTTGCGCGGCCGCTTCGTCTCGACCTGGATCATCTGCTCGACCGGCGGGGCTGCAGCAGCAACGGCAGAACTCTCGCCGACATCCGCTTCGGCCTCGGCCTTCACCGCCGGCTTGCGCTTGCGAGCCGGCTTGGCCGCAGGTTCGGCCGCATCACCCGCGGGAACATCAGCCGCTCCGGCTTCGACCGCCGCCTCAGTGGCGTCGGCGGCCGTGGCCTTGGGGGCGCGTCGACGCTTGGGCTTCGCGGCCGAAGCCTCGTCGCCAGGGGCGTCCGGAGGCAGGGTCGTCGAAGAGTCGTCAGCTTGGTTCATGCGGTGTGTCCTCGGAGGCGGCATCGGCCGCTGGCTCGGAATGGGAAAGCAAAGGGGCGGGGGAATCGGCGACGGGGTCGGCGCCGGGTTCGGCAAGGGGTTCAGCAGAGATTTCGGCAGGGGATTCAGCGGAGATTTCGGCAGCGGTTTCGGCGACAGGTTCGGCAGGCACTTCGGCGACCGTTTCAACGACCGCTTCGACCGGCAACGACACCTCGATCTCCAGCTCGCCGTCGAGCGCCAGCGCGCCCTGCTCCGGCTCCAGCAGCGACGGCTGGCCGGCCAGCGCCTCGGCCATCGCACCGGGATTCAGCGCCGAGCTTTCCAGCATCGGCAACTGCTCCAGGCTGGCGAGCCCGAGGTCGTCGAGGAACTGCCGGGTCGTCGCGTACAGCGCCGGCCGGCCGGGGGCTTCGCGGTAGCCGATCGCGTCGATCCAGCCGCGGTCCTCGAGCTGCTTGACGATCTGGCTGCTGACGGTGACGCCGCGGATGTCCTCGATGTCGCCGCGCGTGACCGGCTGGCGGTACGCGATGATCGCGAGCGTCTCCATCACGGCGCGCGAATACTTCGGCGGCTTCTCGGGGTTCAGGCGGTCGAGGTACTCGCGCATCTCGGGCCGGCTCTGGAAGCGCCAGCCGTGCGCCAGCGCCACCAGCTCGACCCCGCGCTCGTCCCAGTCGCGCATCAGCTCGTCGAGCAGCGCACGCAGGGTGTCGGGGCCGAGTTCGTCGGCAAACAGCGCACGCATGTCCCGCAAGGGCATCGGCTGCTGGGCGCAGATGAGCGCGGTCTCAAGGACGCGCTTTGCATCCTGTGTGTTCATTGACGTTCGTTCACATCCTAGGCCGGCTCTGCCGGCAGGCATTCAGGGGGCTGGCTCCGTTCGCATCAGCCTTCGGGCGAATCGGTGAACGCACCGATATGTCGTTGACGAAGGCTGTCGAGTGCTGGAGCGTCTGGCTCGGAGCGTCTTTTGACGGCATGACGCTGGGAACCGTGCTGCGCGCCACTCGTGTTGGCGCATCGGGCACGATCGCTTCCTGGGGTGGGAGCGATTGTGCGCCATTGTATAGGCCCTCGGGCCAGCGTGTCACGGGGCTTTCTATGGCGTTTTCGCCGAGGCCTCGATCACCTGCTGCCAGGCGCGCGCCAGGTCAGCCGGCGGCGCGGCCTCGAACAGCATCGGCTGGCCGCCCGCCGGGTGCGCGAAACCGAGCCGCGCGGCGTGCAGCGCCTGCCGCGTCAGGCCGAGGCCCGGGCGCCCGCCGTACAGCGCGTCCGACAGCAGCGCGTGGCCGCGCGTGGCCATGTGCACGCGGATCTGGTGGGTGCGCCCGGTGTGCAGCTTGCAGCGCACCGCGCTCACCGCGCCCTCGTCGAACTCGGCGAGCGCGACCCGGCTGACATCGGTCTGCGCCGGCTTGCCACTGCCCACCACGGCCATCTTGACGCGCGATTGCGGGTCGCGCGCGAGCGGGGCATCGATGCGGAACGGCTGCGACGGCACCCGCCCGTGCACCAGCGCCTGGTACTCGCGCTGCACCTCGCGCGCGGCAATGGCCCGCACCAGCGCCGTCACCGACTGCAGCGTCTTGCCGACCACCAGCAGCCCGGAGGTGTCCTTGTCGAGCCGGTGCACGATGCCGGCGCGCGGCAGCGTCGCCGAGGCCGGGTGGTGCGCCAGCAGCCCGTTGAGCAGCGTGCCCGACCAGTTGCCGGCCGCCGGGTGCACCACCATGCCGGCCGGCTTGTCGACGATGATCAGCGACTCGTCCTCGAACACGATCGGCAGCACCATCGCCTCCGGGCGGAACGCGCGGCTCTCGGGCGTCGGCACCAGTTCGACCACCAGCTGCTGGCCGGCCGACACCTTGCGCGAGGCCTGCGTCATCGGGCGGTCGTCGACCCACACATGGCCGCCTTCGATCAGCGTCTGCAGGTGGTTGCGCGAGAACTCGCCGGCCATCGCGACCAGCGCCTTGTCGAGCCGCACGCCGTGCAGGCTGCGGTCGATCAGCGCGACGCGGCGCTCGGGCGCATCGGCAACGCCGGCCTCGAGCGCCTCGTCGCCGGGCTCGCCGGGATCGATGCCCGGCACGGACTCAGGGGGGAGCGACAGGTCGCTGGGGGGGTGAACCATATAATCGCCGCTCTTCTTTCGACAGGAAGCGCCGCGGCAGTGGCGCCACGAGGCTCATGAATGTGATTCGCTTGGTTGGCCGGTGGTCGGGCCTGGCATCGGTGGCCGTGCTGGCCGCCCTGCTCGCAGCCTGTGGCTCGACCCCGAAAGACGAAACGGCCGGGATGACCGTCGAGAAATTGTATGCAGAGGCGAAGTCCGAAGCCGATGCCGGCAGTTACGAGCGCGCGCTGAAGCTCTACGAGCGCCTCGAAGGCCGTGCGGCCGGCACGCCGCTCGGGCAGCAGGCCACGCTGGAGCGAGCCTACCTGAATTACAAGACCGGCGAGAAGGCGACCGCGCTGTCGATCCTCGAGCGCTTCCTGAAGCTGCACCCGACCAGCCCGGCCTTCGACTACGCGCTGTACCTGCAGGGCGTCGTCAACTTCAACGACAACCTCGGCCTGTTCAGCAGCATCGCGCGGCAAGACCTGTCCGAGCGCGACCAGCAGGCCTCGAAGGACTCGTTCCAGTCGTTCAAGCAGCTGGTCGACCAGTTCCCGCAATCGAAGTACACGCCCGACGCGCAGGCGCGCATGCGCTACATCGTCAACTCGCTGGCCGCGTACGAGGTGCACGTGGCCCGCTACTACTACCGCCGTGGCGCCTACGTGGCAGCAGCCAACCGGGCGCAGCAGACGGTGCAGGAGTTCCAGCAGAGCCCGGCGACCGAAGAGGCGCTGCACCTGATGGTGATGAGCTACGACAAGCTCGGCCTGGTCCAGTTGCGCGACGACGCGGGCCGGGTGCTGCGCCAGAACTACCCGAACAGCGAGTTCATCGCGTCGGAACCGATCCCCGCCACCACGCCCTGATCAGAACGGCAAGGCCTGCGCCTGCAGGCTTTCCAGCCATTCGAGGGCCTCGCCCTCGCTCATCACCCGCGTCATCGGCGGCAACGCATCGCGCAGCCGCTTGCCGTAGTTCATGCCCGCCATGCGCGGATCGCAGATCACCAGCAGCCCGCGGTCGGTCTCGCTGCGGATCAGCCGCCCCGCGCCCTGCTTCAACGACACCGCCGCCTCGGCGATGAAGTATTCCGAGAACGGGTTGCGGCCCTCGCTCTCCAGCCGCTTGACCCGCGCCTCGACCAGCGGATCGTTGGGCGGCGGGAACGGCAGCTTGTCGATCATCACGCACTGCAGCGCATCGCCGGGGACGTCGATGCCCTCCCAGAAGCTCTGCGAGCCGACCAGCACCGAGCGCGGCTGCGCGAGGAATTGCTGCAGCAGCTGCCGCTTCGGCATCGAGCCCTGCATCAGCACCTGGATGTTGTCGCCCTCGGTCTCGAAGGTGTCGCGCAGGCGGTCGCCCACCGTCTGCAGCGCCCGCAGCGTGGTGGTCAGCACGAAGGTGCGTCCGCCGAGCGCCCGCGCGCAGCGCGCCGCCAGCGCGGCCACCGCCGGCGGATGCCCCGGCTCGTTCGGTTTCGGGAACGCGGCGGGGATGTACAGCCGCGCGTGCGCCTCGTAGTCGAACGGGCTGCCGACGCGCAGCGTCAGCGCGTCGTCGAGCCCGGCCGATTCGGTGAACCAAGACAGCCGCTCGTCGTCGCCGAGCGTGGCCGACGTGAAGATCCAGGCGCGCGGCGCCGCCTCCATCTGCTCGCGCAGCGCGTCGCGGATGTCGAGCGGCGATTCGACCAACCGCGCCTGGTGCGGCGACAGGTCGATCCAGCGCACCCGCCCCGGCGTCGCCGGCTGTTCGAACAGGGCCGCCATGCGGCGGAAGTTCTGTGCCCGCTCCATCAGCTTCGAGAAATCGGGGGCGATCTCGCTGACGGTGTCCAGCCCCACCTGGGCCGCCTCGCAGGCCTGCGCCACGCCCTGCAGCGCCGTGCTGAAATCGGCGCGCTCGGCGCGTTCGTCCCAGCGCAGCTTCAGGCTGCCGCGCACCTCGCGCATCGGGCCGGCCGCGGCCATGCGCAGCTCGCGCGCCGCCTTGTCGCAGGCGGCCGCCAGGTCCTGCCACGGCGCGAGGCCGCGGGCCAGCTGCAGGCCGGCGCCGAGCATGTCGCGCGCGAAATCGATCACCTGCCCGGTGCCGAGCGTCGTGCCGAGGAACGCGACGCCAGCCTCGGCGAGCTGGTGCGCTTCGTCGAACACCGCCACCTCAACGCTCGGCAGCAGCTCGGCCACGCCGGAATCGCGCAGTGCCATGTCGGCGAAGAACAGGTGGTGGTTGACAACGACCAGGTCGGCGGCCATCGCGTCGCGCCGGGCCTTCATCACGTGGCACTGGCGGTAGTCGGGGCACTCGCTGCCGAGGCAGTTGTCGCGCGTGGAGGTGACGAGCGGGATCACGCTGGAGCGCTCGTCCAGCCCGTCGAGCTCGGCCAGGTCGCCGCTGGTGGTGGCACGCGACCAGGTCTCGATCTTGGCCAGCGTGCGCACCGCCCAGCGGTCGGGCAGCTGGGCCGACTGGCGCGCCTGGTTCATGCGGTGCGTGCACAGGTAGCTGGCACGGCCCTTCAGCAGCGCGATCGTCAGCGGCAGGCCGAGCGCATCGCGCAGGCGCGGCAGGTCGCGCAGGAACAGCTGGTCCTGCAGGCTCTTGGTCGCGGTGCTGATCAGTGCCCGCGCGCCCGACAGCAGCGTCGGCACCAGGTAGGCGAAGGTCTTGCCGACACCGGTGCCGGCCTCGGCGACCAGCGCATGCCGCCCGTCGATCGCCTGGGCCACGTGCTGCGCCATGCGCTGCTGCACCTCGCGCTCGACGTAGCGCTCGTCGGCCTGCGACAGCGCGCCGCCCTGGGCGAAGGCCTCGGCCACGGCCTCTTCGAGCGGGGAGATGTCAGGCGGGTTCGGGAGGGTCAAGCTGGGCTTCCAGGCGGGCGATCTGATCGCGCAGGGCGAGGCGCCGCTTCTTCAGGCGGCGCATGACGAGTTCATCAGGCGGGGCGTCCTCGCTGGCCAGGTCGATCAGGCTGTCGAGGTCGGCGTGTTCCATCCGAAGCTCGATGAGGCGGCGCTGCGGCGAGTGCAGGTTGTCGTCCATCGAGGAGAACGTCGCGGAGTATTGCAGGTGGGCGTGAGGGCAAAGCGATTATAGTTTTCGCCCATGAGCACACCCCCAGGATATCGGCTGAATGCCGCCACCGGCATGCACCGCGGCGACCGCGCCTACCAGCAGGACCAGGTCGAGATCCTGCCGCATCACCGGGTTCCCGGGTGCGCCATGGCGGTGCTCGCCGACGGCATGGGAGGCAAGAGCGGTGGACGCAAGGCCGCCGACCAGGTGGTGCTCACGGCACGCCAGCTGTTCGAGCGCTACAGCCCCAACCAGGACGATCCCTCCGAGCTGCTGAAGCAGCTGGTGCTCGAAGCCCACCTGATGATCAAGCTGACGGCGATCACCGCCGAGGAAGAGCCGCACAGCACCGCGGTGGCCTACCTGATCAGCCCGTCGCGCGAGTGCGACATGATCCACGCCGGTGATTCGCGCTGCTACCACTTCCGCGGGCCGGACATGGTCCGCCGCACCATCGACCATTCGTTCGTGCAGCGCCTGGTCGACGAAGGCCAGATCAGCGAGGACGAGGCCAACACCCATCCGCAGTCGAACCTGCTGACCGGCTGCCTCGGCACCTACCAGGACCCGCCGCTGACGCTGCACCACATCGACCAGCTGCAGGTCGGCGATTCGGTGCTGTCCTGCAGCGACGGGCTGTGGCACTACTTCAGCCCGAAGGAACTCGGCGCGATCGTGCACACGCTGCCGCCGCGCGAAGCGAGCGAGATGCTGGTGACGAAGGCGCGCCAGCGGGCGCGCGGGACGGGCGACAACCTGTCGCTGGCGTTGGTCCGGATCGACGCGCTGGGTTGACGCCCTTTACGGCGACGATGCCGCAGGCATCGGCAATGCCGGCTTGCGCGCCGCCGCCTTCTTGCGGTTGCGCTCCTCGATCTCGGCCTTGTGGGCCTGCGCCTCACGCTGGCGCGCCTCGAAACGCTCGCGCGCCTGCTGCTCGTCGGCACTGCGGTCGACCGGAGCCGGCCGGGAGGCCGCCGACGGCGGCAGCAGCGGCTTCGATTCGCGCGCCTTCGGCTCGCGCGGCGCGCGCGGCTCCGGCGCCGGCTTGTTGATCTCGTCCCAGGCCTTGGCCTCGCGCCGGCGGCGGTGCTCGGCACTGCGCTGCTGGCGCTCCACCTCGTCGAGCGCGATCTCCTGCTGGTGCAGGTTGTCGAGCGACTGACGCCGATCGGCACGCGCCTGGTCGATGCACGAGGTCACGACGAAACGCCGCTTGCACTCGGCCTCGCGCTGGGCGTACTGCGCCTCGGCCACCTGGCGCTGCTTCGCGATGCGCTCACGCTCGGCCTGGCTGGACGGCTTGTCGGAGGTCGGCGCTTGCGCCTGCGCCAGCGCGGCGACCAGCAGGAGTGCGGAGACGAGCAGCCTTTTCATGTCAACCGAGTATCCACGTCTCGCCGCTCGAGCGACAGGAATTCCTTCGACTGCATCTCGTTGAGCCGCGACACCGTCCGCGGGAACTCGTGCGCCAGCGGGCCGTCCTTGTACAGCTCCTCCGGCGGCACTGCGGCCGACATGATCAGCTTCACGCGCCGGTCGTACAGCACGTCGACCAGCCAGGTGAAGCGCCGCGCCTCCGAGGCCAGCCGCGGCGGCATCTGCGGCACATCCGACAGCAACACGGTGTGGAACTGCGTCGCCAGCTCGAGGTAGTCGTTCTGCGAGCGCGGCCCGCCGCACAGCGTCTTGAAGTCGAACCACACCACGCCGCCGGCCTTGCGCCGCGCGTGCAGCTCGCGGTGCTCGATGTGCAGCACCGGCGGCTCGTCCTTGGCCTCGGCCAGCCGCGTGAAGGCCTCGGCCATCGCGGCATCGGCCTCGGGCCCGAGCGGCGTGTGGTACAGCGTCACCTGCTCCAGCGTGCGGCGCCGGTAGTCGGTGCCGTTGTCGACGCTGATGACCTCGAGCTTCTGCTTCAGCAGTTCGATGGCCGGCAGGATGCGGTCGCGGTGCAGCCCGTTCGGGTACAGGTCGTCGGGCTTGAAGTTCGAGGTCGTGACGATGCTGACGCGGTGCGAGAACAGGCTGTCGAGCAGCCGGTGCAGGATCATCGCGTCGGTCACGTCGGCGACGTGGAATTCGTCGAAGCAGATCAGCCGGTGGCGACGCGAGATGCGCGCGCCCAGCTCCTCGAGCGGGTTGACGATGCCCTTCAGCTCGGCGAGCTCGCGGTGCACCTCGCGCATGAACTCGTGGAAGTGCAGCCGCGTCTTGCGCTGCAGCGGCACCGCGTTGAAGAAGCAGTCCATCAGGAAGCTCTTGCCGCGCCCCACCCCGCCGTGCATGTAGACGCCGCGCGGCAGCGGCGGGCGCACCAGCAGCTTCGTGATCGCGTTGCTGCGCCGGGCCTTGTAGGCCTCCCACTCGTCCTGGCAGCGCTGCAACGCGGCGACCGCGGCGATCTGCGCCGGGTCGCTCTGGTAGCCGCGCTCGGCAAGCGTCTGCCGGTACAACTCAGTGACGGAGACCATCGAGCGCGGCAGCTTCCGTTCAGAAGTTCAAGGTGCGCTTGTCGACGGCCAGGGCCGCTTCCTTCGTGGCTTCGCTCAGCGACGGGTGTGCATGGCAGATGCGCGCGATGTCCTCGGCCGAGGCCTTGAACTCCATCGCGACCACCGCTTCGGAGATCAGCTCCGACGCCATCGGCCCGACGATGTGCACGCCCAGGATCTCGTCGGTCTTCGCGTCGGCCAGGAACTTGACCATGCCCGTCGTGTCGCCCAGCGCACGCGCCCGACCGTTCGCGAGGAACGGGAAGGTACCGGCCTTGTACTCGCGCCCCGCGGCCTTCAGTTGCTGCTCGGTCTGGCCGACCCACGCGATCTCCGGCGAGGTGTAGATCACCCACGGGATCGTGTTGAAGTTGACGTGCCCGTGCTGGCCGGCAATGCGCTCGGCCACCGCGACGCCCTCTTCCTCGGCCTTGTGCGCCAGCATCGGGCCGCGCACCACGTCGCCGATCGCCCAGACGTTGGGCAGGTTGGTCTTGCAGTCGTCGTCGACCACCACCGCACCGCGCTCGTCGAGCTTCAGGCCGACCGCTTCCGGGTTCAGGCCGATGGTGTTGGCGACACGGCCGATCGAGACGATCAGCTTCTCGACCTCGAGCGTCTGCGCCTCGCCCTTGGCGTTGGCATACGAGACAGTGACACCCTTCTTGCCGGTCTTGACTTCGCTGATCTTGACGCCCAGCTCGACCTTCAGGCCCTGCTTGTTGAAGGCCTTCTGGGCCTCCTTGGCGATCTGCTCGTCGACCGCGCCGAGGAAGGTCGGCAGCGCTTCGAGCACCACCACCTCGGCACCCAGGCGGCGCCACACCGAGCCCATCTCCAGGCCGATCACGCCGGCGCCGATCAGGCCCAGCTTCTTCGGCACCGCGGGGATGCGCAGCGCGCCGTCGTTGCTGAGGATGAGTTCCTCGTCGAACGGCGCACCCGGCAGCGCGCGCGGGTTGGAGCCGGTCGCGACGATCACGTGCTTGGCAATGATCGATTCTTCAGCAGCGCCCGCGACCTTGATCTCGTAGCCGCCTTCAGCGGCCTTCACGAACGAGCCGCGCCCATGGAAGAACGACACCTTGTTCTTCTTGAAGAGGTACAGGATGCCGTCGTTGTTCTGCTTCACGACCGCGTTCTTGCGGCCCAGCATCTTGCCGATGTCGATGCTGAGGTCCTTCAGGCCGATGCCGTGGTCGGCAAAGGCGTGGCCGGCGTGCTCGAAGTGCTCGCTCGACTGCAGCAGCGCCTTCGACGGAATGCAGCCGACGTTGGTGCAGGTGCCACCCGGGGCCGGGCCGCCCTTCTCGTTCCTCCACTCGTCGATGCAGGCGGTGTTGAAGCCCAGCTGCGCCGCGCGGATCGCAGCGATGTAGCCACCGGGGCCGCCGCCGATGACCACCACGTCAAATGATTTGCTCATCGTGGTTCCCGATCAGATGTCAAAGAGGAGGCGAGCCGGATCTTCCAGCGCGTCCTTCATCGCGACCAGGCCCAGCACGGCTTCGCGGCCGTCGATGATGCGGTGGTCGTACGACATCGCGAGGTAGTTGATCGGGCGGATCACGATCTGGCCGTTCTCGACCACCGCGCGGTCCTTCGTGGCGTGCACGCCCAGGATGGCCGACTGCGGCGGGTTGATGATCGGCGTCGACAGCATCGAGCCGAAGGTGCCGCCGTTGCTGATCGAGAACGTGCCGCCGGTCAGCTCGTCGAGCGACAGCTTGCCGTCCTTGGCCTTCTGGCCGAAGCCGGCGATGGTCTTCTCGATGTCGGCAAAGCTCAGTTGATCCGCATTGCGGATGATGGGCACCACCAGGCCGCGGGGCGATCCGACCGCGATGCCGATGTCGAAGTAGCCGTGGTAGACGATGTCGTTGCCGTCGACGCTGGCGTTGATCACCGGGTACTTCTTCAGCGCGGCGACCGCGGCCTTCACGAAGAAGCTCATGAAGCCCAGCTTCACGCCGTGCTCCTTCTCGAACTTCTCCTGGAACTTCTTGCGCATCTCCATCACCGGGGCCATGTTCACTTCGTTGAACGTGGTCAGGATGGCGTTGGTGGCCTGCGACTGCAGCAGGCGCTCGGCGACGCGGGCGCGCAGGCGACTCATCGGCACGCGCTGCTCCGGGCGCTCGCCAAGGGACGCCAGGTTCTGCGCGGCCGGCGCGGCAACGGCCGGCAGCGGCTTGGCCACCGACGCGGCGACGGGTGCAGCCACCGGCGCGGCGACAGCAGGCTTCGCGCCGGCGGCGATCGCGCCGAGCACGTCACCCTTGGTCACGCGGCCGTCCTTGCCGGTGCCGGTGACGGCGCTGGTCGACAGGTTGTTGTCGGCCAGCAGCTTGGCGGCCGCGGGCATCGCGACGTCGCTCTTGCTGGTGCCGGTCGGTGCAGCGGCAGCCGCGGCCGGGGCTGCGGCCGGTGCAGGCACCGCCTTGATCTCGAGCGGGCTCACCTGCGCGGCAGCCTCGGTGTCGATCCGGGCGATGACTTCATCGCTGGTGCAGCTCTCGCCGTCGTTCTTGACGATCTGCGCGATCACGCCGGCGGCCGGTGCCGGCACTTCCAGCACGACCTTGTCGGTCTCGATCTCGATCAGGATCTCGTCGATGGCCACGGCTTCGCCGGGCTTCTTCTTCCATTGCAGCAGCGTGGCTTCGGCCACCGATTCGGACAGCTGCGGAACTTTGACTTCTACGATTGCCATGAGGTTCTTTCTTGGTGTTCAGCACGGTCGCAGCCGAACCGGCCACCGGGCCGGCAGGCTGCGCCACGACTTGCTTATTTGGTGAGGATGAAGCCCTTGAGCTTGGCGAAGGCCTGGTCGAGCAGCGCCTTCTGTTGCTCCTGGTGCAGGTGCGCGTAGCCCACTGCCGGCGAAGCCGACGCGGGGCGACCCGCATAGCCCAGCCGCTGGCCGTCGACCATGTTCTCGTGGATGTAGTGCTGCACGAAGAACCAGGCACCCTGGTTCTGCGGCTCATCCTGGCACCAGACGATCTCGGTCGCGTTCGGGTACTTCTTCACCTCGGCCGCGAAGGCCTTGTGCGGGAACGGATAGAGCTGCTCGACGCGGATGATCGCCACGTCGGCGCTCTTCTTCTCGGCACGCGCCTTCACCAGGTCGTAGTAGACCTTGCCGGAGCAGGCGACGATGCGCTTGACCTTGTCCGCCACGATCTCGTCGCTCGCCTCGGGGATCACCGTCTTGAACTCGCCCTTCGTGAACTCGGCGAGCGGCGACGTGGCATCCTTGTTCCGCAGCAGCGACTTCGGCGTCATGATCACCAGCGGCTTGCGGAACATGCGCACCATCTGGCGGCGCAGCACATGGAAGATCTGGCTGGCCGAGGTCGGCTGCACGATCTGCATGTTGTTGTCGGCAGCCAGCTGCATGAAGCGCTCCAGGCGTGCCGACGAGTGCTCCGGGCCCTGGCCCTCGTAGCCGTGCGGCAGCATCAGCGTCAGGCCGTTGGCACGGCCCCACTTGACCTCGCCCGAGGCGATGAACTGGTCGATCACCACCTGCGCGCCGTTCACGAAGTCGCCGAACTGCGCTTCCCAGATGGTCAGCGTGTTCGGGTCGGCGCTCGCATAACCGTACTCGAAGCCGAGCACCGCTTCTTCGGACAGCAGCGAGTCGATCACGACGAACGGGGCCTGGTTGTCGGCCACGTGCTGCAGCGGCGTCCAGGTGCCTTCGTCCCACTTCTCGCGGTTCTGGTCGTGCAGCACCGAGTGACGGTGCGTGAAGGTGCCGCGGCCGCTGTCCTCGCCGGACAGGCGGATCGGGTAGCCGCTCGCGACCAGCGACGCGAAGGCGAGGTGCTCGCCCATGCCCCAGTCCATGTTGATGTCGCCGCGGCCCATCGCGGCGCGATCAGCCAGCACCTTCTCGACCAGCGGGTGGGCCTTGAAGTTGGCCGGCAGCGTGGTGATGCGCTCGGCCAGGCGCTTGACCTCGGCCAGCGGCAGCGCGGTGTCGGCCGAATCGGTCCACTTCTTGTTGAGGTACGGCGACCAGTCGACCGCGTACTTGCTCTTGTAGTTGGTCAGCACCGGGTCGATGGTGTGCTTGCCCGCGTCCATCGCGGCGCGGAACTCCTTGACCATCGCGTCCGGGCCGTCGGCCGGCAGCACGCCCTGCGCCACCAGCTTGTCGCCGTACAGGCGGCGGGTGCCGGGGTGCTGTGCGATCTTCTTGTACATCAGCGGCTGCGTGAGCGCCGGCGTGTCCTGCTCGTTGTGGCCCAATTTGCGGAAGCAGACGATGTCGACGACCACGTCCTTGTTGAACTCCTGGCGGTAGTCGAGCGCGAGCTGCGTGCACAGCACGACCGCTTCGGGGTCGTCGCCGTTCACGTGCAGCACCGGGGCCTCGATCATCTTGACCACGTCGGTGCAGTACAGCGTCGAGCGGGTGTCGCGCGGGTCGCTGGTCGTGAAGCCGATCTGGTTGTTGATGACGATGTGGACGGTGCCGCCGGTGTAGTAGCCGCGCGTCTGCGCGAGCGCCAGCGTTTCCATCACGACGCCCTGGCCGGCGAAGGCCGCGTCGCCGTGCACCAGCACCGGCAGCACGGTGTCGCCTTCCTTGTCGCCGCGGCGGTCGAGGCGGGCCTTGACCGAGCCTTCGACGACCGGGTTGACGATCTCGAGGTGGGACGGGTTGAACGACAGGCTCAGGTGGACCGGGCCGCCGTCGGTGGTGACGTCGCTCGAGAAGCCCTGGTGGTACTTCACGTCGCCCGAAGGCAGGTTCTCGGGGGCGGTGTGGTCGAACTCGGCGAACAGGTCCTTGGGCATCTTGCCCAGCGTGTTGACCAGCACGTTCAGGCGGCCGCGGTGGGCCATGCCGATCACGATCTCCTGCACGCCTTTCTCGCCGGCGCGCTGCACCAGCTCGTCCATCGACGCGATGAAGCTTTCACCGCCTTCGAGCGAGAAGCGCTTCTGGCCGACGTACTTCGTGTGCAGGTAGCGCTCCAGGCCTTCGGAGGCCGTCAGGCGGTTCAGGATCTGCTTCTTCTGCTCGGCCGTGAAGTTCGGCTTGGAGCGGATGGCTTCGAGGCGTTGCTGCCACCAGCGCTTTTCAGGCTGGTCGGTGATGTGCATGTACTCGGCGCCGATCGAGCCGCAGTAGGTCTCGCGCAGCGCCTGCACGATCTGGCGCAGCGTCATCTGCTCGGAGGTGCTGAAGTAGGTGTTCGTCGCGCTGAACGAGATGTCCATGTCGGACTCGCTCAGGTCGTAGAACGCCGGCTCCAGCTCGGGGATCTTCGGCCGCTCGACGCGCTTGAGCGGGTCGAGGTCGGCCCAGCGGGCGCCGAGCACGCGGTAGGCGGCGATCAGCGACTGGACGTGGACCTGCTTGCGGGCGACCGCCAGGTCGGCGCCGCTGGCCTTGTTGCCGAAGGCGTTGGCCTTGGCGCGTTGAGCGAATGATTCGACGACCGGTGCGTGCGGGACGTCGGCAGCCGACGAACCGTCGGCGGCAGGAACGTGCTGGAGGGCGTCGAAGTAGGCGCGCCAGTTGTCGGGCACCGAGCCCGGGTTGTCGAGGTAAGCCTCGTACATCTCTTCGACATAGGGCGCATTGCCCCCGAACAGGTACGAGTTCGACCTGTATTCCTGCATCATTTCGCTCACCTTTCGCACTGGTTTCCAGTGCTGTAGTGGGTTAATAAACCTTCCGCGACACGGCTAGACCGGCTGGCGGATTGCGACCCGCCTTGACTGTTACCAGCAAGGGGACGGGAAGGACCTGAAAGTCACCGGGAGGGACTGTAACACCGTTGGAATTCTGCGGTCCACCTCGTGGGATCGCCGTGTTTCCTGCGGACGACAATCGCCGAACTCCTTTGGCGGATTCATCTGCCCGACATGCGCCGCACCATCGAAATCCACCCCGCCGCGCCGCCCAAGCCGCCGCTCGGCGAGCCCTGCAACGGCTGCGGCGTGTGCTGCGCGAGCGAGCCCTGCCCCGTGGGCGTGCTGGTCAGCCGGCGCCGGCACGGGGCCTGCGCGGCGCTGGTGTGGGAGGTACAAGGCGGTTACCGCTGCGGCGTGCTGGTGCGGGCGCGCCGGCTGCGCGGGCCGGCCTGGCTGCGCCGCGTGGCCGCGCGGCTGGCGAGCCGCTTGATCGCCGCGGGCCAGGGCTGCGATTGCGACTATGAGGTCGAACCGCGCCACTGACCCCTGCATTGACGACCGCGCCGCGCCGGCGGCTTGCGGCCTCAGAACGCCTGGTCGCTGCTGGAGCGTGCCCACAGGTCCAGCCCGCCGTCTTGCGCATGCCGGTCGATCTCGGCCAGCTCCTGCGCGCTGAAATCCAGCCGTGCCAGTGCTGCCACGTTCTCGCGCAGCTGCTCGGGCCGGCTGGCGCCGATCAGCGCCGTCGTCACGCGCGGGTCGCGCAGCACCCAGGCCAGCGCCATCTGCGCGAGCGACTGCCCGCGCCGCTGCGCGATCGCCCGCAACGCGCGCACGCGCTCCAGGTTGGCCTGCGACAGGTGCTCGGCCTTCATCGAGCCGCCGCCCGGCTTGTTGATGCGCGCGTCGGCCGGGATGCCGTTCAGGTACTTGTCGGTCAGCAGCCCCTGGGCCAGTGCGCTGAAGGCGATGCAGCCCGCCCCCTCGGCGTCGAGCGTGGCGAGCAGCTCGCCTTCGATCCAGCGGTTCAGCAGGCTGTACGACGGCTGGTGGATCAGCAGCGGCACGCCGCGCTCGCGCAACAGCTTCGCCATCTCGGCGGTCTTGCCCGCGGAGTACGACGAGATGCCGACGTACAGCGCACGCCCCGACTGCACCGCGGTGGCGAGCGCCGACGCGGTTTCCTCGAGCGGCGTCGCGGCATCGAAGCGGTGCGAATAGAAGATGTCGACGTAGTCGAGCCCCATGCGGCGCAGGCTCTGGTCGAGGCTCGCGAGCACGTATTTGCGCGAGCCGCCGCCCTGCCCGTACGGGCCCGGCCACATGTCGTAGCCGGCCTTGCTGGAGATCACCAGCTCGTCGCGGTAGGGCTTGAAGTCCTCGCGCAGCAGGCGGCCGAAGTTGCTCTCGGCGCTGCCATAGGGCGGCCCATAGTTGTTGGCGAGGTCGAAATGGGTGATGCCCAGGTCGAAGGCGGTGCGCAGCAGCGCGCGCTGCTCGGCGAGCGGCGTGGCATCGCCGAAGTTGTGCCACAGGCCGAGCGACAGCGCCGGCAGCTGCAGGCCGCTGCGCCCGCAGCGGCGGTAGGTCATGGTCTCGTAGCGGTCGGGCGCGGCGGTGTAGGTCATGGTTCCCGGGGTGTCATTTGACGAAGTCGTACAGCGGTGCATTCTTGTCGACGATGTGCACGGTGAACAGCTTCAAGGGCATTTCGCCAACCACCTTGAAGCTGCCGTGCTGCACGTCGCGCAGGTTCAGCCCGGTCAGGCCGGTGGGCATCATCGACGCATCCTTGCCCGGCGCCTGCACCATCGCGCCCTGCAGCACATGGAAGGCTTCGACGCCGTGGTGCACATGCAGGTTGCTGCTCTGGCCCGGCTTCAGTTCGACGATGGAGGCGATCACCTCCATGTTGGGCGTGCCGCTCAGGTCGGCGCGCTTCTGCTCGGCGCGCTGCGGCGAATCGGTGAGCGTCTGCGCCGTGAGGCCGGTGGTGAGGCCGAGTGCGAACAACAGCGCACCGGACAGCGTGAGCGTCAGCCGGGAAGTCTTCATGTCAATCTCCTCGCGCGACATGCGCCGCGGCACTGTGCGCGCGGGTGCCGGGAGCGTCAACCAGATCCCACCCTATGGCCCGCCGACCCTCGCCGCCCTCAACACCCGCGCACAAACCCCCAGCGTCGCCGCCGGCGACGACGGCTTCGCGATGTGCGCACTGAACCCCTGGTCCAACGCCCGTTGCCGGTCTTCAGGCCGCGCGAAGGCGGTCAGCGCGATCGCGGGCATGCCGCTGGTGCGGCGCACCTGCCGCAGCAACGCGTAGCCGTCGGTCTGCGGCATGCCGATGTCGCACAGCATCAGCGCGAAGACCCTGCTGCCCACCAGCGCCAGCGCGGCCTCGGCGCTGTCGGCCGCCACCGCATCCACGCCGTACTGCGCGAAGGCCGTCACCAGGATCGTGCTGCCGTCGATGTCGTCGTCCACCACCAGCACGCTCGCGCCCTTCAGCACCAGCAGTTCGTCGCCGGGCGGCAACTCGTCCGCCGTGGTGTCGACACTCCCATCCGACCCGCCTTTCAGCGCCGACGGCATGCGCATCGGCAGCGTCACCGTGAAGCTCGTGCCCCGTCCCGGGCCGGCGCTCTCGGCCACGATGCGCCCACCGTGCAGTTCGACCAGGCTCTTGCAGATCGACAGCCCCAGGCCCAGCCCGGCATGGTGGCGCGTGCTGGAGCTGTCGGCCTGAGAGAAGCGCTCGAACAGGTGCGGCAGAAAATCCGCCGCCACGCCGATGCCGTTGTCGCTGATCTTCACCCGCACTTCGTCGGCATCGGCCTCCACGCCCAAAGCGATGGTCCCGCCCTCGGGCGTGAACTTCACCGAGTTGCTCAGCAGGTTCCAGAACACCTGCTGCAGCCGCGTGGCGTCGCCGTCGATCTCGGGCAGCCCGGCGAGCGCCGGCTCGGCCAGCGCGATCTTCTTGCGCTGTGCATCCAGCCGCGTCGCGTCCAGCGCGGCGGCCACCGGCACGGCCAGCGATTCGCGCCGCACCGCGAGCCGGATCTTGCCGGTCATGATGCGATTGACGTCCAGCAGGTCGGCAATCAGTTGCGCCTGCGCGCGGGCGTTGCGGTGGATGCGCTCGGCGGCCTCGCGGACCCGGTCGGCATCCAGGCGGCCGCTGCGGATCAGCTCGGTCCAGCCGAGGATGGCGTTCAGCGGCGTGCGCAGCTCGTGGCTCAGCGTCGCCAGGAATTCGTCCTTCAGCCGGCTCGCACGCTCGGCCTCGGCGCGCGCGGCACGCTCGCTGGCGTTCAGCTCGGCCAGCCGCCGCTCCTGCGCCAGCCGCGCGGTCACGTCGCGCGTGGAGCCGGCCACGCTGGCCACGCTGCCGTCGGGCGCGAACACCGGGTTGAAGATGTACTCGAACCAACCCTGCACCCCGGTCGGACTCTGGTAGAAGGTCTCGCCGACGACGCGCTCGCCACTGACGAAGACCTGCTCGATCTCGGCACCCAGCCGGTCGGCCAGGTCCTTCGGGTACGGCAGGTCCCAGAAGGTCTTGCCGACGATCTCGTCGAGCGTGATGCCGAGCAGCTGCAGCAGCGGCCGGTTCGAATAGGTGAAGCGCAGCTGCCGGTCGAAGGTGTACGCGAAGTCCTCGATGCCCGACAGCGTGACGTCGAAGCGCTGCGCCTGCGCCGCCCGCTGCTCGGCCTCGCGGGCCAGCATGCGCTCGGCCAGCACCTGTTCGGTGACGTCGTGCCCCTGCACGAAGATGCCGGTGACGCGCTCGCCGTCGCCGCGCACCGGCTGGTAGACGAAATCGACGAAGCGCGTCTCGGGTTGCAAGTGCGCAGCCCGCTCGGGCACGAAGGCCATGCGCCTACCGACGAAGGGCTCGCCGCTGGCGTACACCGCATCGAGCAGCCCGACGAAGCCTTGCTCGTCGGCCTCGGGCAGCGCCTGCGCGATCATGCGGCCCGTCAGTGGGCGGTCGAGGCCCACCAGCCGCTGGTACGCCGGGTTCGCGAGCGTCACCACGTGGGTCGGCCCCTCCAGCACCACGATGAAGCTGGGCGACTGCTCGAACAGCAGCCGCAGCATCGGTTCCGAGACGGCCGGCTGACCGAGGGGGAGAGCACTCATCGGGCCATTGTGTGTCATCGGCCCCGAGGGGATCCGTTCAGGCCGGCACCAGCCTCCGCCGCGCCGCCTCGTACTCGCCGTGCAGCCGCTCGACCAGCACGCGCGTCGGCACCACCTTGTCGATCGCGCCGATCCCCTGCCCGCAGCCCCAGATGTCCTTCCAGGCTTTGCGCGCGTCGCCGCCGAAGTTCATCTTGCTCGGGTCGCTCTCGGGCAGCTTCTCCGGGTCGAGCCCGGCCTTGACGATCGAGCCCTTCAGGTAGTTGCCGTGCACGCCGGTGAAGAGGTTGCTGTAGACGATGTCGTCGCTGTTGCTGCTGACGATCATCTGCTTGTAGTCGTCGCTCGCGCGCGCCTCGTCGGTCGCGATGAAGGCCGAGCCGATGTAGGCCAGGTCGGCGCCCATCGCCTGCGCCGCGAGGATCGCGTTGCCGCTCGCGATCGAGCCGCTCAGCGCGAGCGGGCCGTCGAACCAGGTGCGGATCTCCTGCACCAGCGCGAACGGGCTCTTCACGCCTGCATGGCCGCCGGCGCCGGCCGCCACCGCGACCAGGCCATCGGCGCCCTTCTCGATCGCCTTCTTCGCGAAGAAGTTGTTGATGACGTCGTGCAGCACGATGCCGCCCCAGGCATGCACCGCATCGTTGACGTCGGTGCGTGCGCCGAGCGAGGTGATGATGATCGGCACCTTGTACTTCGCGCACAGCGCCATGTCGTGCTCGAGCCGGTCGTTGCTCTTGTGCACGATCTGGTTGATCGCGAACGGCGCCGCCGGGCGCTCGGGATTCGCGCGGTCGTGCGCGGCCAGGGTCTCGGTGATCTCGGCCAGCCATTCGTCGAGCAGCTCGGCCGGGCGCGCATTGAGCGCCGGCATCGCGCCGACGATGCCGGCCTTGCACTGCTCGATCACGAGCTTCGGGTTGCTGATGATGAACAGCGGCGAGCCGATCACCGGCAGCGGCAGGTTCTGCAGAACGGGCGGAAGCGACAAGGCGGGTCTCCAGTGAGTGATCAGAACGCGTCCATCGCCAGCGCCATCACGCTGTCGGCGCCTTCGAGGATCGCATCGCGCTGGCCGGGCACGCGGCTCAGGATGTGCTCGGCGTAGAAACGGGCGGTGGCCAGCTTGGCGTTCAGGAATCCCGCATCGCCCTCGCCCGCCGCCAGCTGCGTCTCGGCCACCAGCAGCGCACGCGCGAGCTGCCAGCCGGCCATCAGGTTGCCGGCCAGCATCAGGTACGGCACCGAGCCGGCGAACACCGCGTTCGGGTGCGCCTTGGTCGAGCCGGCCACGAACTCGACCACCTGCACGAAGGCCTCGCGCGCCGCGGCCAGGCGCTTCAGCACCGCGCGAGCGGCCGGGCTGTCGCGCTGGCCGAGTTCGGCCTCGGTCTTGCGGATCTGCTCGGCGATCGCCTTCGCCGTCTGGCCGCCGTCGCGCGCCGTCTTGCGGCCCACCAGGTCGTTGGCCTGGATCGCGGTCGTGCCTTCGTAGATGGTCAGGATTTTCGCGTCGCGGTAGTACTGCGCCGCGCCGGTCTCCTCGATGAAGCCCATGCCGCCGTGCACCTGCACGCCCAGGCTCGTCACCTCCAGGCTCATCTCGGTGCTGAAGCCCTTCACCAGCGGCACCATGAATTCGTAGAAGGCCTGATTCTGCTTGCGCACCTCGGCATCGGGGTGCGCATGCGCGGCGTCGTAGGCCGCAGCGGCCGTCAGCGCCATCGCGCGGCAGCCCTCGGTCAGTGCGCGCATCGTCATCAGCATGCGCCGCACGTCGGGGTGGTGGATGATGCTGGCGCTGCCGGCCACCGAGCCATCGACCGGGCGCGACTGCACGCGATCCTTCGCATAGGCCACGGCCTTCTGGTAGGCCCGCTCGGCCACCGCGATGCCCTGCACGCCCACTGCATAGCGCGCGGCATTCATCATGATGAACATGGTCTCGAGGCCGCGGTTCTCCTGGCCGATCAACTGCCCCACGGCGCCGCCGTGGTCGCCGAACTGCAGCACCGCGGTCGGGCTGGCCTTGATGCCCAGCTTGTGCTCGATGCTCACGCAGTGCGCATCATTGCGGGCACCCAGCGAGCCGTCGGCGTTCACGATGAACTTCGGCACCAGGAACAGGCTGATGCCTTTCACGCCTTCGGGCGCGCCGACCACGCGCGCCAGCACCAGGTGGACGATGTTGCCCGCCATGTCGTGCTCGCCGTAGGTGATGAAGATCTTGGTGCCGAAGATCTTGTAGCTGCCGTCGGGCTGCGGCTCGGCGCGCGTGCGCACCAGCGCGAGGTCGGAGCCGGCCTGCGGCTCGGTCAGGTTCATCGTGCCGGTCCACTCGCCGGAGATCATCTTCGGCAGGAACAGCGCCTGCTGCTCCGGCGTGCCGGCGGTCAGCAGTGCCTCGATCGCACCATCGGTCAGCAGCGGGCACAGCGCGAAGCTCATGTTGGCGCTGTTGAGCATCTCGATGCAGGCCGCGCCGATGGTCTTCGGCAGGTTCTGCCCACCGAAATCAGACGGGTGCTGCAGGCCCTGCCAGCCGCCCTCGGCGAACTGCCGGAACGCCTGCTTGAAACCCGGCGTGGTGGTGACCTGGCCGTCCTTCCACGACGACGGGTTCTTGTCGCCCTCGAAGTTCAGCGGCGCCAGCACCTCCTGGTTGAAGCGCGCGCATTCCTCGAGCACGGCCTGCGCCGTCTCCAGCCCGGCGTCCTCGAAGCCGGGCAACTGCGCGACGGCCTCCAGGCCAGCCAGTTCCTTCATGCAGAACAGCATGTCCTTCACCGGTGCGATGTAGCTCATCGTTGTCTCCTTGTTCTCATTCAGGCAGAAGAAAGCCCGTTGATTCGATCGAGCCAACGGGCTTTGCAGGCACGCGCGCAGCGCTGGCGCAGGGCGGCTTACAGCGCCTTCACCAGCTCCGGCACGGCGGTGAACAGATCGGCCTCGAGGCCGTAGTCGGCCACGCTGAAGATCGGCGCCTCGGGGTCCTTGTTGATCGCGACGATCACCTTCGAATCCTTCATGCCGGCCAGGTGCTGGATCGCGCCGGAGATGCCGGCGGCGATGTACAGCTGCGGCGCGACGATCTTGCCGGTCTGGCCGACCTGCCAGTCGTTCGGCGCATAGCCGGCGTCCACGGCAGCGCGGCTCGCGCCCAGCGCGGCACCGAGCTTGTCGGCCAGCGGCGTCAGCACCTCGTTGAACTTGTCGCTGGAGCCGAGCGCGCGGCCACCGGACACGATGATCTTCGCGGCCGTCAGCTCAGGGCGGTCGTTCTTCGCGATCTCGGACCCGACGAAGCTGCTCTTGCCGCTGTCGGCCGCAGCGGGCGTGCTCTCCACCGCAGCCGAGCCGCCGCTGGCGGCGGCCGGATCGAACCCGGTCGTGCGCACGGTCAGCACCTTCACCTTGTCGGCGCTCTGCACCGTGGCGATGGCGTTGCCGGCGTAGATCGGGCGCTCGAAGGTGTCGGGGCTGTCGACCTTGGTCACGTCGCTGATCTGCGCGACATCGAGCTTGGCGGCCACGCGCGGCGCGATGTTCTTGCCGCTGGCGGTGGCGGGGAACACGATGTGGCTGTAGGCCGAGGCCACCGCCAGCACCTGGGCCGCGACGTTCTCGGCCAGGCCGTGTTCGAAGTACGCCGCGTCGGCGTGCAGCACCTTGGTGACGCCGGCGATCTGCGCGGCGGCCTGCGCTGCGGCGGCGGCATTGCTGCCGGCCACGAGCACGTGCACCTCGCCGCCGCACTGGGCGGCCGCAGTCACGGTGTTGAGGGTCGCGCCCTTGATCGAGGCGTTGTCGTGTTCAGCAATCACGAGTGCGGTCATTCAGATCACCTTGGCTTCGGTTTTCAGCTTCGAGACGAGGGTGGCGACATCCGGCACCTTGATGCCGGCGCTGCGCTTCGGCGGCTCGCTCACCTTCAGGGTCTTCAGGCGCGGCGTCACGTCGACGCCCAGGTCGGACGGCTTCAGCACCTCGAGCGTCTTCTTCTTCGCCTTCATGATGTTGGGCAGCGTCACGTAGCGCGGCTCGTTCAGGCGCAGGTCGGTCGTGACGACCGCCGGCAGCGTGACCTTCAGCGTCTCGAGGCCGCCATCGACCTCGCGCGTGACGAGGGCGGCGCCATCGGCGATCTCGACCTTGCTCGCGAACGTGGCCTGCGGCAGGTCGGCCAGCGCGGCCAGCATCTGCCCGGTCTGATTGCAATCGTCGTCGATCGCCTGCTTGCCGAGGATCACGAGGCCCGGCTGCTCCTTGTCGACCAGCGCCTTCAGCAGCTTGGCAACGGCCAGCGGCTGCAGCTCTTCGGTGGTCTCGACGAGGATCGCGCGATCGGCGCCGATCGCCATCGCGGTGCGCAGCGTCTCCTGGCACTGCGTGACGCCGAGCGAGACGGCGATGACCTCGGTCACCGCGCCCTTCTCCTTCAAGCGGACCGCTTCTTCGACGGCAATCTCGTCGAACGGGTTCATGCTCATCTTGACGTTGGCGATGTCCACGCCGCTGCCATCGCTCTTGACCCGCACCTTGACGTTGTAGTCCACAACGCGCTTGACCGCGACCAATACCTTCATTCGCACGCTCCTGATGACTCTGAAAGGGTTGATCGATTCTAGTGGCGGGGCCTCGGGCGCCCCGCACGTGGCACCAGGGGAGACCCTGCTGCGGCATCGAAATAGAACGATCGTGCTTTTTTGATTCTCGCACAGGTCGGGGCGGTTTCCGCGTCACGCAGGCGACGTTCGCTTCGAATGCGTTGCTAGACTGCGCCGCCATGCCCGAGCCGATGACGCCTGAGACCCCTGCAGCCGACCCCATCGGCGTGTTCGATTCGGGGCTCGGCGGGCTCTCGGTGCTGCGGGCGCTGCGCCGGCAGTTGCCGCAGGCGCCGCTGCGCTACCTGGCCGATTCGGCGAACGCGCCGTATGGCGATCGCAGCGAGGCCTTCATCGTCGAGCGCTCGCAGCGCATCGCGCAGCACCTGGTGGCGCACGGCGCAAAGCTGCTGGTGGTCGCATGCAACACCGCCACGGCCGCGGCGGTCGCGAGCCTGCGCGAGCGCTGGCCGGCGCTGCCGATCGTCGGCGTCGAGCCGGGGCTGAAGCCGGCGGCGACCGCGACCCACAGCGGCCGCATCGGTGTGCTGGCCACCACCGGCACCTTGCGCAGCGAGAAGTTCCGGCAACTGCTGGCGCGCCAGGGCGATGCGGTGCGGATCACCGCCCAGCCCTGCCCGGGCCTCGCCGACCTGATCGAGCGCGGCGCGCTCGACACACCGGAGCTGCGGGCCATGGTCGAGCGCTGTTGCGCGCCACTGCGCGAAGCGGATGTCGACACCGTCGTGCTCGGCTGCACGCACTACCCGTTCGTGCAGCACCTGATCGCCGCCGCGATGGGGCCGCAGGTGCTGATCATCGACACCGCCGATGCGGTGGCCCGGCGTGCAGCGCAGTTGTGGCAGGCCACAGAGGCCGCGCCCGCGGCCGCAGACGTGGTGACGTTGGAGACGACCGGCGATGTCGAGTCGCTGCGACGGGTGGCCGCAAGCTGGCTGTCGTTCCGCTGCGAGGTGCGCGCAGCGGACGCCTGATCACCCCGCCTCATCGCGCCATGAACTGCGCATAGGCCTGCTCCGCCGCATCGTCCACCGGAAACATCGATTCGAGCCGCAGCTCCTGCGACGCGGCCGCTTGCGGCGTGCCGACCGTGGTCACCAGCGAGAAGAGGCTCAGCGTGAAGCCGTCGTTCGAGAAGTTCATCGGCACCAGCGGGAGCGCCGCTGCGGCGGTGCCCACCAGCAATGCCTTCGTGTGCTTCCACGCCGGATCGATGCCGGGATACGCCAGCAACTCGGACAACAGCGCCTGCGTCTGCAGGTCGACGACCCGCTCCGTCGATTCGCGGTGCACGCGCTGGATCAGGCTGCGCCCCACGTCGTCCCAGTTCGCGATGAAAGGGCGCATACCGGCCGGGTCGAACATCAGGTGAAGCAGGTTGCGCGGCGGGCTGCGGCGCGACAGGTCGACGAAGCGGTTGAAGAACCGGGGCGCCGCCTCGTTGGTCATCAGCACGTTCCAGTGGCGGTCCATCACCACCGCAGGAAACGGCTCCTGCTGCTGCAGCATGCGACGCAGCGCCTTCTCGATGCCCTGCATCTCGGCAGCATCCCAGGGCGATTCCGAATACAGCGGCGCAAACCCGGCCGCGAGCAACAAGGCATTGCGCTCGCGCAACGGCACCTCCAGCGCCTGCGCGATTTGCATCAAGGTCTGGCGGCCGGGGGCGCTGCGGCCGCTCTCGATGAAGCTGATGTGCCGCTGCGAGATGCCCGACTCCAGCGCCAGGTCGAGCTGGCTGCGACCGCGCACGGCACGCCAGTGGCGCAGCAGGGGGCCGAGGTCGGCGCGCTCGCTTCGAGCAGAGGGACTGGACGGGCTCATGGCGGAGAGGGTATCGCGGCAGGTGTCTGCCTCAACTACCTCGCGGGTAATTGCCGCGTGCAGAGGCCCTGCCTAACCTGCCTTCTCATGCGAACACATCCGTTCGCCAACATGAAAGGCAGCCTCCATGTCGAACTTCACTGTCCATTCCCCGCAATCCGTCCCCGAGGCGTCGAAGGCGCCACTGCGCGCACTCGAAGAGGTGTTCGGCTTCGTGCCGAACCTCGCGCGGGCCATGGCCGAGTCGCCTGTGCCGATCAAGGGCTTCATCGGGCTGTTCCAGAACGTGCACGCCGGCAGCTTCGGCGAGGCAGAGATCCAGGTCCTGCTGCTGACCAATGCGGTGACGAACAACAGCCGCTGGGCGATCGCGTTCCACACGCACCTGGCGCTCGCGCAGGGCGTGGCCGAGGCCGATGTCGAAGCCATCCGCGCACGTCGGGCACCGGACGACATTCGACACGCGGCGCTGTCAGCGGTCGCCAGATCGTTGATCGAGAACCGGGGAAAGCTCGACGCAGCAGCTCAGTCCGGCTTCTACGCGGCGGGATACCGGCCCGATCAGCTGCTGGAACTCATCGGCGTCGTCGCCGCCTCGACGCTGACGAACTACGCCGGCAACGTCGTGCACCCACCGCTGGAAGACTTCCTGCAGGCGACCGAGGCTACTGCTGCGCTTGCAGCATCGCCCCCATCTTCTGGTGGATCAGATTGATCGCTTTCAAGGGCCGGACGAGGACTTTGAAATCCACGATCCTTCCGTCGTCGTCCCAGGTGAGCATGTCGACGCCGTTGACGGCGATGCCATCGATCTCCACCTGGAACTCCAGCACCGCGTCACGCGGGCCGACGATCTCCCGGACGTACTTGAAGGTCTCGTTGAAGAAGACGTGGAACGCCGCGCCGAGGTACTGGGCCGTGACGGCCTTCCCGACCTGCGGCGTGTGCACCACCGGCGAATGGAAGACGACCTGGTCCGAGAGCAGTGCCCCCAGGCCCTTGGCGTTGCGCGTGGCGACGAGTTCGTGCCAGACGGCCAGCGTGTCGATGCTCATGGGGTTTCCTCTCAGGGAATCTGCATGTCCTCGCGGGAACGGCCATTCGCGATCTGGTCGCGGAACCACTGGGGCGGCTTGCCCATCCCGACCCAGGTCTGGCTCGGGTCGGCCGGGTTCGCGTACTTCGCCTTGCGTTCTTCGCCGGGGGCCGACGGCGTCTTGACGGCCTTCGCGGGCAGGTAGGGCTTCAGCGCCTCGATCCCTTCGGCGATGCTGAAACCGCCCATCTGCAGCTTCTTGGCGTAGCCGTCGGCCAAGACCTTCAGCTCCTCGGTGCGCTTGCTCGCCAGGGCGGCTTCGGTTTCTTCCAGCAGAGCGCGGAGCTCAGCGTACGACATACCCTTCAATTCGGTCATCTCGGTGGTCCTGGACGTGGATCGGAAAAAGCGATGACCGGTAGTCTATGTGCGGCGTGGCCCTTTTTGGGCGCGGAGCCTCAACGGCGTCCGCCGGCCGCAACGGGTCCCGGGAGCGGTACGCCGGTCAACTCAAGTACCTTCGGACCTGTGGGCGAGACATCGTGGTGGCTTCGACCGACCCGCTCATGCGGAGAGCCCCGACATGACCTCGCGCGTTCCCTTGTGCAACGAGGCGTACAAACCCAACGCCCCCAGGACCACCCACACCACGAGCGCAAGCCACACCACCTTGCCGGACTGTAGCGCGGCCAGGACCACGGCAACAGTCATCGAAGCATGCAGGCCGAAGGCCACGATGGTGGCCTTCCAGGCCCATCGCTTCTGATAGATGGCAAAGGCGGCGAGAACCCCATAGAGCGCCGCGGAATACACCCCCGCCAGGATGCCGAGCGTGGCGTTGACCTCGTGGAGCTGCATGGCCACCGCGCAGTACAGCGCAATGCAACCGAAGAGGCAGATGCTGGCCATCTGGATGCGATCGTCGGGGCGGGTCAGGGCCCAGACAACGGCCGCGAGCACGGCCAGGCCGAAGGCGGCGCCGACGGCGGCGCCGACGGCGGCGAGGATGATGTAGACGGTCATGCCGGCATTCTCGGCGAGTTTCCGGTCGTTCCCGCAGCGCACGTACCACGCGGAAGCGGGCTACGAGTTGCGGGCGGAGCGCATCACCTTCACCGGCCGCTCTTTAGCGCCCATCCCCAGCAGCGAGGCCGCCACCGTCGGCACGGTGATCGCATCCTGCAGCGTCATCGCATCGAGCTCGGCCATGAAGGCATCGACCGCCCGGGCCAGCCCGCGCTTCAGGTTGCAGGCCGGAAAGATCTGACAGCCGTGCGGCACCGCGGTGTCGTGGCAGGCGACGACCGCGAAATCCTTCTCGGCCATGCGCACGATGTCGCCGATCGAGATCTCGTTCGGCGGGCGCGCCAGCGTGGCGCCACCGGCGCGGCCGCGCGTCGTCACGATGAAGCCGTTCAGCCCGAGGTCGTGGACGATCTTGGTCAGGTGGCTGCGCGAGATGCCGTAGGCACCGGCGATCGCGTCAATGGTCACGACCCGACCCGACGGCCACGCCACCGCGAGGTACATCATCACGCGCAGCGTGTAGTCGGTGTAGACGGTCAGGCGCACGACTCGCTCCATGAAACAGGCACGATGATTTTACTTTAAAGGGATCAATCGCCCTCTCACATCTTTACCCATACCCCGATGATAAGATTCATATCTTATGAATCAATAGCTTCAGCATGTCACCCGCAGCGACTCCTCCCACCGCCCCACCCGCGCCGCCGTCCCGTCTCCACGCGTTGGACCGCGCGGGCATCGAGGCCCTGGTGCACGACTTCTACGACGACGTGCGGCGCGACGAGTTGCTCGCCCCCGTCTTCGAAGCGGTCATCGGCAAAGACTGGAGCCCGCACCTCGCGCGGCTGGTCGAGTTCTGGAGCAGCGTGATGCTGGGCACCCGCAGCTTCCGAGGCAACGTGTACGGCAAGCACATGGCGCTCGACGGCGTGCGCCCGGAGCACTTCCTGCGCTGGATCACGCTGTGGCACCGCCACACCGACCGCCTGTTCTACGACGCGATCGCCGAAGAGCTCCAGCGCACCGCGCACGGCATCGCCCGCAACCTGTCGCACGGCTTCTTCGGCGAGTTCCCGCGGACAATGCCGCCGCATGAGTGAGCTTCCGACGAGCCAGGACCCCGAGTTGCTGCGCCGCCTGCTGCGCGCGAAGGACTGCATGGACGCCGCCTCGCACGAGGCTTGGCCGGTGGAGCGGCTGGCGCGCGTCAGCGAGGTCTCCGAAGCGCATTTCGCGCGCTCATTCAAGCAGGCCTTCGGCACGCCGCCGCACCGCTACCTGCTGACGCGGCGCATCGAGCGGGCGACCGCGCTGCTGCGCGAGACCGAGCTGCCGATCACCGAGATCGCGTTCCAGACCGGCTGGGAGAGCCTGGGCACCTTCGGGCGCACCTTCCGCGACATCACCGGCGAGAGCCCGAGCGCGGTGCGCTCGCGCGCGCGGGCGGCGCTGCAGGAGCCCGGCCGCGTGCCCGCCTGCGTGCTGGGCGCGGCGCACCGGCCGGACCTGACGATCGCAGTTTCGGAGAAGCGGCGCCGGGAGGTGGCCGCTATAAACGACGCCTTCAGCAACAGCTCCGGCAAGAAGGAGGTTCCATGACCCAAGGCATCGAAGTCGTCAGCCTGTACGTGCGCGACCAGGATGAAGCGCTCGCGTTCTATGTCGACAAGGTCGGCTTTCGCGTCCACACCGACGTGCGCAACGGCGACTACCGCTGGCTCACGGTGCAGCACCCGGACCAGCCGTCGTTCCAGCTGGGCTTGAGCGTGCCCGGCGCGCCGGTGCACGACGCCGAGACCGCGCAGGCGCTGCGTGCGATCGTCGCCAAGGGCGGCATGCCGCCGCTGGTGCTGAAGGTGGACGATTGCCGCGCCGCGCACGCGCGAATGCAGGCCCGCGGCGTGGAGTTCACGCAGGAGCCGACCGAGCGCTACGGCACGCTGGATGCGGGCTTCCGCGATCCGTCGGGGAACGGGTGGAAGATGATCGAGGCGCGGCGCTGAGTGTGGGTTGCATCCGCAACCGAGAAGCCAGAACAGTTCAGGTGGGCGGCGGAACGCTCATGCAGCCTGTCAAGGCCTCAAGGAGACCCATTGCAGAGCACCCGTCCCCGTCACTGAGTTCATAGCTTTGCTGACAGCATCAACGAGCGCGGGCACTGCGTTTTGCCTACGCAGTGGCTGGTCGCTCGGGTGCTTGTAGTTGCCGTTGCAGACCAACTTCCACGCGCTGAGGAGCCGCTTTTCAATCCTTGCGACCTCTGTAGCGGCGGACTTCTGGTCGAGTGCCGGGCGCATGCGAAGCAGATGAAAGCTGAAGCTGTCAAGCAGTGTCTGTGGTGTCGCTCTCGAGAACTCATCCCAATGCTCGTCCGCAAAGCGCAGTCGATTGAGCGATGTATCGTTGCCCGTGCTTTTGCAGTGCCGCACTGTGTCTGCGCAGTCTTGAGCGTATGCAGCGCGGATGATGGCCTTGAGTTCCGGCTGGATTGTCACAGCCAGAAGGCTCTCCATGCGTCGCGTCACCGCCGCCGGCGTGCGATCGCGACAATTCGGACCCAGCCCGATGTTCGCGCCTCGCCAAGTAATCGTTTGTAGATGGCGTCCCCAGCGCTGCGGAATGATGTCACCAGCCATTGGCTTGTAGAGACCCAGGTAAACGACCTCTCTCTGTGGCAATTTCTCGATGAGATAAATGCCTGAGCCGCTGATGGCCGAGTTCTGCACCTCGGTCAATCGCTGTCTCGAGAAGATCAAATCAAAGGGACACCGGATGGGCCAGGACTCTTTGATTGGCTCGACCTGACGCACGCCGATGAAATCTCGGACGTTGAATTTCCGTTCTTCCACGCGCGCACTCCACAAGTGCTTCGAAGCGGTGGGAATAGTAGGCGGTGAACGACGGATTGGCCAATCGCGATATCACCGGTGCGTCTCAAAAATTGGGTCGCTGCATCGGCGTCCTCCTCGGCCCGCTTGTGGGTTGAGGACTGGCTGTGCGGATGACAGCGCTGAAGCAATGCGCTCGTCTGAGGGCTCAGGGCGATGTCCGGACATCCGGACGCTCTCGCGCGAAGACGAAGCCCTGCAGCATCGTGCGGGCTTCGGCGGTCATGGCCATCCAGGTGGCGCAGTCGGGCGATTTGAAGCACGTGGAGACCGGTTGGACCTGGCGTTGCGCGTATTGGTCGAGGACGCGCGCCGCATCGGCAGACTTGGACTCGCGCAAGAGTGCAAGAGCCGATTCGGCGACCCGCAGCTTTTCGGCCGCGTCAGCGCCCTGCTCCCATGCCGTGGCGAGGGCTTGTCTTTGCTCGGCATCGTGGCGACCGATGTAGTGCCCGGCGAAGAAGGCGCCGCCGATGAAGATGGCACCGGCTGCGGGGAATGCGACGGCGGTGATGGGGCGCAGATTCAGAGGCATGTAGTGCAATCCGATTCACGGCGCATGTTGACGACTTCAACGCGCATCTCAGAAGCGCCGCGGACGCCGATCGCCATCGCTCGTGCAAAACGAACTACGCCTTGTCAAGCGGCTTCTCCTTGGCAAGCAGTTCTTTGCCGGTGTGGTAGCGACGCCAGACGAGGAACATGGCGAAGATGATGCCGCCGACTTCAATCGCTACGTGGCCGAATGTCCGCTGATCGTCGATCCACAACAACCAAATGCAATACGCGAAGAGCAACGGCCCGAGCACATAGGCCGGCAACCTCTCCCATGGCAGCAACGCTAGACCCATCGTCTCCTCCCGATTGCGTCATTCAGTCATCGTAGCGGAAGGGGCATCGCGAAGAGTCAAGACCAGCGTGGAATCAGATCGCCTTCGGTACCAACTTGACCCACGGCCTACCATCCTGTGCGAGGCCCGACGGGACGACCTTGAAAACCGCCTCCGACGCCAGGATCGGCTGCCGGTTCGCGACCGGCGTGAAGTCGCCATTCAATCGGCTGTGCCTGGCATAGCGAACCACCTGCGTGCCGGAGACGAACGCCAGGCTCATGACGCCGTCGTCCATCGATTCGAAAGGAACGATGCGCTCGCACTGCCGGGCCTCGACACCCAAGACCTCGCAGATGTGTGCACGCGGCGCATACGGCCCGAACAGGTACACCTTCTCCCATTCGAAATCCGTGAGGGCTGCGATGCGGATCTCCTGCGCGTGTTTCTCGCGAACCGCGTTGCCGATGGCGGCCGACACGCTGTCATCGACCGATGAGCACGCCGAGGTGAGAAGCGCCATCACGATGGCAAGTGCCTGAGGTGTTTTCATGAGTCTCTGATGGCAATGAACCGTGCTCTCACCGTCCTTGCAATATGCCGAACTCGACAGCCAGTTCGCTGAGCATGATGAATTCAGGCGTGGCGTTGGCGTCGTCTCCTTGTGGCAGCCCGGCGAGGGCCCGCGAGACCGCCAGCTCCCATTCACCGTGGGCGGACAAGGACTCGCAACTGCGAAGAACTTCAGGGCTGAGGACTGACTGCGCGGATGACAGCGCCGAGGCGAGGCGCTCCTGGGGGTCGTAATTCGGCCCTTCCGCAAAACGGGCGATCACACCCGATGCGGCCAGTTCGACCACCAGCGCTCTCGCGGCGGCGGCCGACGGCAGCGACACCGTGGGGTACTGCTTGTCCAGCAGCGCGTCGGTGATGTCCTTGGCCGCTGCCAGGCCTAGACCGCAGTGAGCCTGCAATGTCTTCGTGCAGCTGAGCTTCCTCATGCCGATCTCGGCAGTGAGGAGTTCGACCACGGTCGGTTGCGGCTTGAGCACGTGAACTGCTTTCGGTTGATCGTGGGAGCCGCGCATTTTCATTCGACCCGCATCGTGCCGATGAAGTCCACGAAGGCGCGCAACGGTGCCGGCAGATAGCGGCGGCTCGGATAGTAGAGGAAGGGCCCGGTGAACGAGGGCCACCACGCTTGCAGCACCGGCTCGAGCGCACCGCTGTCGAGCATCTGCCGCAGCCAGTCCTCGAACAGGTAGATCACGCCGGTGCCGGCCACCGCGGCATCGACGGCCAGGTCGACGGCCGCGCCGAGGCTCACGATCAGCGGCCCGGTGGGGTCCACCTTCACGACCTCGCCATCGCGCTCGAATTCCCAGGCCGGCATCGCGCCGCTGCTGAAGCGCCCGCGCAGGCAGGCATGGTCGAGCAACTCGCGCGGGTGATCGGGGCGGCCGCGGCGCTCGAGGTACGCGGGCGATGCCGCTGTCGCGAAACGCTGCACGCGCGGGCCGATCGGGATCGCGATCATGTCCTGCTCGAGCCGCTCGTCGTAGCGGATGCCGGCATCGCAGCCCGCCGCGAGCATGTCGACGAAGCTGTCCTCGGCCACGATGTCGAGGCGGATGTCGGGATAGGCCGCCAGAAACGCCGGCACGATGCGCGGCAGCACCAGGCGCACCGCGCTGACCGGCACGTTGAGCCGCAAGGTGCCGGCGGGCCGGTCGCGAAAACCGTTGACCACGTCGAGCGCGGCCTCTACCTCGACCAGCGCCGGCCCCAGCCGATCGAGCAGCCGCGCGCCGGCTTCGGTGGGCGCGACGCTGCGGGTCGTGCGGTGAAGCAGCCGCACGCCGAGGCGGGTCTCGAGCCGGCGCACGGCTTCGCTGAGGCTCGACGCGCTGCCGCCCGTGGCGCGCGCCGCGTCGCGGAAACCCCCTGCACGCGCGACGGCGAGCAGGGCCGTGAGATCACCGAGGTCGACCGCCATTGTTCGAGATTCCGTACAGCCTGTGCCGATTGAGCCATCTTATCGTTGGAGTCGAGGGCCGATAGATTCGTGGTCACACGACAGGAGTTCTCATGATCGACATCAACAAGGCAGGAACCTTCACGCTCGGCACGCGCACCGTCACCCGCTTGGGCTACGGCGCGATGCAACTCGCCGGCAAGGGCGTCTTCGGTCCGCCGACCGACCGCGCCGGCGCGGTTGCGGTGCTGCGCGCCGCGGTGGACAGCGGCGTGAACCACATCGACACCAGCGACTTCTACGGCCCGCACATCACCAACCAGATCATTCGCGAGGCGCTGCACCCGTACCGCGACGACCTGGTCATCGTCACCAAGATCGGCGCGCTTCGCGGCGAAGACGGCTCGTGGAACAAGGCCTTCTCGCGCCAGCAGCTGACGCAGGCGGTGCACGACAACCTGCGCAACCTCGGCCTCGACGTGCTGGAGGTCGTCAACCTGCGCAGCATGTTCGACGTGCACGGGCCGGCCGAGGGCTCGCTCGAAGAGCCGCTCAGCGCGCTGGCCGAACTGCAGCACCAGGGCCTCGTGCGCCACATCGGCCTGAGCAACGTGACGCCGACGCAGGTGGCCGACGGCCGCCGGATCTGCCCGATCGTCTGCGTGCAGAACCTGTACAACCTCGCGCACCGCGACGACGACGCGTTGATCGACGAGCTCGCGCGGCACGGCACCGCCTACGTACCGTTCTTCCCGCTCGGCGGCTTCAGCCCGCTGCAGTCGTCGGCGCTGTCGGAGGTCGCAGACGCGCTCGGTGCAACGCCGATGCAGGTGGCGCTCGCGTGGCTGCTGCAACGCGCGCCGAACCTGCTGCTGATTCCCGGCACGTCTTCCGTGGGGCACCTGCGCGAGAACCTCGCGGCCGCTGAGCTGAGCTTGCCGGCCGATGCCGTGGCAATGCTCGACCGGATCGCGACCGGGGCTTGAAGCCCGTCAGGGCACCCAGCGCCGGAACACCAGGCTGGCGTTGACGCCGCCGAAGCCGAAGCCGTTCGATATCGCGCAGTCCATCGCGAGCGGCCGCGCCTCGAGGCGCACCAAGTCGAGCCCGCGGCTGGCAGCGTCGGGTTCGTGCAGGTTCAGCGTGGGCGGTGCCACCTGCCGGCGCAGCGCCATCGCGGTGAAGATCGCCTCGACCGCACCGGCGGCGCCCAGCAGGTGACCGGTCGCCGACTTGGTGGCGCTGATCGCGGGCCCCTGCACGCCGTCTGCGCCCGCCGTCGCGAAGATCGAGCGGATGGCGGCCAGTTCGCCGGCATCGCCGACCTGCGTCGAGGTGGCGTGCGCATTCAGGTGCTGCACCTGCGCCGGCTCGATGCCGGCTTGCTGCAATGCCAGCCGCATCGCCCGTGCGGCGCCGTTGCCGTCTTCCGGCCCGGCGGTGATGTGGTGGGCATCGGCGCTGGTGCCGTAGCCCACCAGTTCGACCAGCGGCGTCGCGCCGCGCGCGAGGGCGTGCTCGAGGGATTCGAGCACCAGCATGCCGGCGCCCTCGCCGACGACGAAGCCGTCGCGCTTCGCGTCGAACGGCCGCGAGGCCTGTGTCGGTGCGTCGTTGAAGCCGGTCGACAACGCGCGTGCCGCGGCAAAGCCCGCCTGCGTGACGAGGTCGATCGTCGACTCGGCACCGCCGCACAGCGCCACGTCGGCCTCGCCGCTGCGGATCAGCCGCGCACCGTCGCCCAGCGCCTGCACGCTGGCCGCGCAGGCCGTCACCGGAGAGCCGATCGGCCCGCGCAACCCATGGCGTATCGAGACGTGGCCGGCTGCCAGGTTGACGAGGAAGGACGGCACGACGAAGGGCGACAGCCGGCGCGGACCGCGCTGGTCGGTGGTGCGCACCGCCTGCGCGATCGCGGGAAAGCCACCGATGCCCGAGGCGATGACGGTCGCGGTGCGTTCCTGCGCGTGTTGCGTGCGCGGTTGCCAGCCGGCGTGGGCCAGCGCCTCGTCGGCCGCGGCGAGCGCCAGCGCGATGAAGCGGTCCATCTTCTTCTGGTCCTTGGCGGGCACGGCACGATCAAGGTCGAAGCCCGCGACCGGGTCCTCGCCGATCAACGGCACCGGGGCACCGACCTGCGCGTCGAGCCCTTCGCAATACTCGCCGGACAGGCGCCTCAAGCCGCTGGCACCGCCCAGCAGGCGCTGCCACACGGTCTCGACGCCGCAGCCCAGCGGCGTCACCAGGCCCATCCCGGTGACCACGACACGGATCGGGTGCGTCATGCGGAGGCCTTCGCCAGTGCGCGCACGACGGTCATCGCCGCGTCGAAGTCTTTCGCCTTGCCGGTGACACGTGCGGAGACCAGCGCGCCCTGGCAAGCCGCGAACACAGCGGCCGCAAGGGCCGAGGCTTCGGCCGGGGTGCGCTGCGCGTCCTGCGCCTTGAAGACGCGGGTGAGCCAGTCGATCTGGTCGGCGCGAAGCTTGCGCACCGCGGATTTCAACTCATCGCCGACGCAGTCCCAGCCCGCGGCGAACGAGCCGCCGGGACACACCGCCTGTCCGGCCGACATCGTGTTGCGATACATCGCGACGAACGCGTCCAGCGCGGCACCGGGTGCCTGGGGCGCCGATTCGCGCCATTCCGTGAAGCGCTGCGCCGCGGCGGCGAGCAGCTCGAGCCCCAGGGCTTCCTTCGACGGGAAGTGGTGGTGCAGGCTGGCCTTGCTGATGCCGATCTCCTGCGCGATGTCGTTGAAGCTGAACCCGAGGTAGGAACAGGTTCGAAGCATGCGGGCAGCAGCCTCGAACACCCGTTCCCGCGTCTCGCCGACGCCTGCGATCGAAGCACCCATGGAGAATCCTTGTCTACCTACCAGTAGACAGTATCGCACATGGTGCCCTCAGCCGAACAGCCCTGCCGCGGTGTACGCCGCGATGACCTGGTCGAAGGACTTCACATCGGCGCGCCCTCGCGCGATCAACTGAGCGCCTTCGATGGCGGCGAAGATGGCCAGCGCCTGCGATTCCAGGGCCTTCGGCTTCATCTGCGGCCGCCGCTCGCCCAGCACCTCGACCAGCCAGCGCGTGTTGACCGCCGTGAACCGGTCGACCTGCACGCGCACGGCGGCCGGCAGGTCGTCGTACTCGGCCGACATGATCCCGCACAGGCACATGCGGTTGTCGTTCTCCAGCGCCCGGCGAAAGACCGCGGTGTAGGTCGCCATGCGTTGCGCGTGATCTTGCGTCGACGCACGCAATGCATCGAAGAACGCCGCGGCCTCGTCGGTGTATTGGCTCGCCAATGCGGCCGCCAGGTCGCCCTTGGTCGGGAAGTGGTAATGCACGCTCGCGCTCTTGATGCCGACCTCTTTCGCAAGTTCACGAAAGCTCAGTGCGTTGTAGCCGTGTGACTGCACCGCGGCGCGGGCGGCCTGCATGATGGTTTCGCGCGTGTCTGTGCTCATCGGGCCACTTTAGCACACTACCTATCGGTAGATCAGATTGACGGATTCGGCGAACTTCGCCTACAGTTCGCCACTTACCTATCGACCGATAGGTAATCTATCAACCTGATGTTCAACCTGAATCCATCCATGAAGATCCATGACCGCCCCGGCTTCCCCAACCCTGCCCGCATCCGCATCGTGCTGGCCGAGAAAGGGCTCGACTCGCAGGTCGAGTTCCTGCCGGTCGACCTGATCGGTGCCGAGCACAAGCAGCCTGCGTTTCTTGCCCTGAATCCGTCGGGCGTGCTGCCGGTGCTCGAGCTCGACGACGGCACCTTCATCTCGGAGAGCACCGCCATCACCGAGTACCTCGACAACCTCGACGGCAAGCCGACGCTGACCGGCCGCAGCCCGCGCGAGAAGGCCTTGATCCACATGATGCAGCGGCGTGCCGAGGCGTACGTGCTGGACCCGGTGGGCGTCTACTTCCACCACGCCACGCCGGGGCTCGGCAGCGCATTGCAGGCCTTCAAAAGCCCCGACTGGCAGGGCCGTGCCGAGATGGGCCAGCGCGAAGGCGCGAAGGCCGTGGCCGGCATGAAGTATTTCAACGAGGTGCTGGAAGGCCAGCCCTTCGTGGCCGGCGACGCCTTCTCGATGGCCGACATCACCCTGTTCGCCGGGTTGATGTTCGCGGATGCCGCCGGGCTCGGGGTGGCCGCAGGGAACACCGCGCTGCTGCAATGGCGCGAGCGCGTCGCGCAGCTTCCCAGTGTGAAGAACCGCAGCGGCCAGGCCTTCCTGCCGGTCGACCTGAAGCGCATGGGGTTCTGAACGCCAGCCGCCGTGTTGAGCTTCGGCGTCCGGCGCCGGGCGAAGGCGCGCGGGGTCGGCTAAGCCTTTCTGTTCATGAAGCCCGACGGGTACATCGTTTGCCCGTCTGCAGGAAAGGCGGCCGGTCCACGGCCGCCCTCCAACCCACCGAGGGCATGCCATGAGCAACGACCGCACCACCTCCGCCGGGCGCAAGCCGCCGCGGGCCGAGCCCCTCCAACCCGACAAGCCGGGCGCCGGTGATGAACTGACCCGCGCGCCGGAAGAAGCCCCGCAACGAGGCGAAGCGACACGCGACAGCGCGCGCCGCCAGAAACAGCAAAGCGATACCGCGTTGGACAACGTCCGCAAAGGCTACGACTGACGGCCTGCGGCCGACGACACGACGGAGGGCGATTCCATGCAGGACATCAAAGGCAAGACCATCAGCTTGCGGCCGAACGCGCACCGCCTGGACAGTGGCCGGTGGGAGGCCGAACTGACGGCCTGGTGGGATCAAGGCGAGAACACCTTCGAACGCACGATCCTGCTGAACGGCGAGTTCGAGTCCGAAGACGCCGCGTTGCAGCATGCCGTACAGGAAGCGCAGCCGCTTGCCGCGTTGACCGAGGTGCCGCCGGCCTGGCTCGCCTGACCCTTGCGGCACGCCGGTTGCCCACCTTCGCTCGCGACAACACCCGGAGCTGAAGCATGGACCCACACGACGACAACCCGCTCTCCCGCCGTCAGATCGTCAGCGGCATGGCCACCGGCATCGCGGCCGTGGTCACCGGCCCGGCCATCGCGCAGGGTGCTGCCAGTGCTGCCTCGGGCGCGGCGCCCTCCCCGCTGGGCAACCCGGCCGAGAAGTACCCGAAGCCGCCCTTCCCGAACCAGTCCCAGCCGTGGCCGGGCCTCGCGGGCAAGATGCAGCCGCGGCCCGACCACGGCGAGACCAGCTACAGGGGCTCCGGCCGGCTGGCCGGGCGCAACGCGTTGATCACCGGCGGCGACAGCGGCATCGGGCGGGCCGCGGCCATCGCCTACGCACGCGAAGGCGCCAACGTCGCGATCAACTACCTGCCGGCCGAGGAACCCGACGCGCGCGAGGTGGTCCGGCTGATCCAGGCGGCAGGCCGCAAGGCGGTCGCGCTGCCCGGCGACATCCGCAGCGAGGCGTTCTGCCAGCGGCTGGTGAGCGATGCGGTGCAGCAACTGGGCGGGCTCGACATCCTCGTCAACAACGCCGGCCGGCAGCAGAGCCACGATTCGCTCACCGACATCAGCACCGAACAGTTCGACTGGACGATGAAGACCAACGTCTACGCGATGTTCTGGATCACCAAGGCCGCGCTCGCGCACCTGCAGCCGGGCTCGGCCATCATCAACACCGCCTCGGTCAACGCCTACGACCCGTCCGAGAACCTGATCGACTACGCGATGACCAAGGCGGCCATCATGAACTTCACCAAGGGGCTGGCGAAGCAGCTCGCGAAACAGGGCATCCGCGTCAACGGCGTCGCGCCCGGGCCCTTCTGGACCGCGCTGCAGGTCAGCGGCGGCCAGACGCAGGAGAAGCTCGCGAAGTTCGGCGGCGACACGCCGATGGGCCGCCCCGGCCAGCCGGCCGAGCTGGCACCGGTGTACGTGCAACTCGCGGCCGCCGAGGCGAGCTACATCACCGGGCAGATCTACGGTGCCTCCGGCGGGCGCGGCAATCCCTGACGCAAGCGATGCCCAAGGAGCCCGACGCAGGCGGCGCTGGTCCGGACGACAAGGCGGCCCGCGCACTGGCCCGCCTGCGCCGCAAGGCCGCCACCTGCAGGGAGTGCCCGCTGGGCGAGCGCGCGACGCAGACCGTCTGGGGTGAAGGCCTGCCCCATGCGCGCTGGATGTTCGTCGGCGAACAGCCCGGCGACCGCGAAGACCGCGAAGGCCATCCGTTCATCGGCCCCGCAGGCAAGCTGCTGGCCCAGGCGCTCGACGAACTCGGCTGGCCGCGCGAAGGCATCTACGTGACGAATGCCGTCAAGCACTTCAAGTTCGAATGGCGCGGCAAGATCCGCAAGCACAAGACGCCGGCGCAACTGGAGATCATCGCGTGCCACCACTGGCTCGAAAGCGAGATCGCGACCGTCCGCCCCGAGGTTGCCGTCGCGCTCGGTGGCACCGCCGCGCGGGCCTTGATGGGCAGGGCCGTGAAGGTGATGAGCGAGCGAGGGCATTGGCTGCAGCGGGAAGACGGGCTGCCGGTGCTCGTCACGCTGCACCCGGCTGCACTGCTCCGGGGCGACCCCGCGCAGCGCGAGGCCGCGGTGCGAGCATGGGTGGCGGATCTGCGCAAGGCGCAGCGCGGGCCCGGACGGTCGAAACCGGCTACCTGAGCGGCTTCACCGTCTGCTGGAACTCGCCGACCAACTCGCCCTGGGCCAGCACATGTCCCTTCATCGCCGCCAGCAGCGTGTCGCGGTCGGCACCGGGCTGGACCTCCAGCGTCGAATCGAGCGCGAAGACCTGGAAGTGGCTTCGCGTCCGGGTCCTCCATCACGATGGCGTATGACTTCGCGTTCGGCACGGCCGTCCATTGCAGGTGCGGAGAGATGCCGTCCGCGTACTCGCTGTGCTTGATCGGAACCGTGGCCCCGGGCGTGAAGCTGACGGATGAGATCGTCATCGATCCCGCGGTGCGTGTTTCATCGCACCGCCAGCCCCATCGGTCGCGCGATGTGCTTCTTGCCCCCATCGGTCAGGAAGCCGGTCACGAACGGCTCGAAGCGCTGCGGCGTGCCATTCGAGAAGCGCACGCGCACGATCTCGTAGCCCGACGCCGGATTGCGGTTCCACGAGCCGCGCATCGTGACGAACGCATCGCCGGTGTACTCCGGCGGGAACGAGCCGCCCGGGTAGAACACCATCTGCATCGGCGCGGCATGCGCCGTGTAGCCCATCACCATCGGCGTGCTCAGCGCCTTCCATTGCAGCTTGCCGATGTCGCCGACCGGCGTGCTCTGCGGATTGAAATCTCCGGCGCCCCACACGTGCGGCCACCCGTACTGCTTGCCGGCTTCGATCTTGTTGAGTTCCTCCGGCTGCACCTCGTCACCGAGAAAGTCGATCCCGTGGTCCATGCCCCACAGCTCGCCCGTGGTCGGATGCCACCCGAAGCCGATGGTGTTGCGCAAGCCGGTCGCGAAGATGGTGCGGCTCTTGCCGTCGGCCGACGCCCGCAGCAAGGTGGCGTTCTCTGGATTGCTCTCGTTGCACGCGTTGCAGGTCGAGCCCACGCTGATGTACAGCATGTTGTCCGGGCCGAACGCGATCGTGCGGTTGCCGTGCTGCCCGGCATCGGGCAGGTCGCCGACGATCATCTCCGGTGCACCGAGCGTTCCATCGGGCTGGATCGGCGCGACGAAGATCTCCTTCACCGTCACGAGGTACAGCTTGCCGTCGTGGATGGCCAGGCCGTGGGCGCCGGGCCGGCTCGCCACCTTGACCGGTGGCCCGTCGGCGCGGCCATCGCCATCGGCGTCCTTCAGCATCAGCACGTCGCCCTGGTCGCGCCGGCTCAGGTAAACCGTGCCGTCAGGTGCGACCACCAGGACACGGGCGTTCTTCAGGCCGCTGGCGAACACCGAGACCTTGAATCCCTGGGGCACCTTCAACGCGGCGATGCGATCGGGCGTCGCGTTCATCTTGGCGGGCTTGAAGACGTGGTGGAAGTCCCTGGCGTGGCGCCCGACGCGAGGTCGATGCGTGCAACGCAACGGCAACCGGTGTGCCCGTGCCCTTGGGCGACCTATCGCTTCGCGGACTTCGTCAGCGTGATCCACGCCGGCGCATGGTCGCTGGCCTTCGGCCATCCGCGCAGCTCCCGGTTCACCCCGACCGCCTTCAGGCGCTTCGCCGCCACGGCGTTCAGCAGCAGGTGATCGATCCGCAGCCCGGCGTTGCGCTGCCAGTGCTGGCGGAAGTAGTCCCAGAAGGTGTACAGCGGTTCCTGCGAACGCTTGCTGGCCAGCGCATCGGTCCAGCCCTGGTCCAGCAGGCGGCGGTAGGCGGCGCGGCTCTCGGGCTGCAGCAGCGCGTCCTTCAGCCACGAGCGGGTGTTGTAGATGTCCTTCACGTCGTCGGTGGGCACGACGTTGTAGTCGCCGGCGATGACCACCGGCTCCGGCCGGTCGACGAGCGACGCGGCATGCCGGATCAGCCGCTCGAACCACGCGAGCTTGTAGTCGAACTTCGGACCGGGTTGCGGGTTGCCGTTCGGCAGGTAGAGGCAGGCCACCAGCACCCCATTCACCGCAGCCTCGATGTAGCGGCTCTGCAGGTCCTTCGGGTCGCCCGGCAGGCCGCGTCGGGTCTCGATCGGCTCGACGCCCTTCGCGAGGAGCGCCACGCCGTTGTAGGCCTTCTCGCCGCTCCAGATCGCGCCATAGCCCGCCGCTTCGAGCTCGGCGCGCGGGAAGGTCGCCTGCGAGGTCTTCAGTTCCTGCAGGCAGACGACGTCCGGCTGGTCGGACGCCAGCCACGCCAGCAATGAGGCGAGACGCCCGCGCACGCCGTTGATGTTGTAGGTGGCGATCTTCATCGCCTCAGTCTTGCGCGGCGTTCGGCCCGCGGCTGTCGGAGCACGGACCATCGGTCTGTCGGACGATGCCTGCCGACGATTGCGGCCCCGTCCGGCACAACGGAGCTTCATGCCTGCCGACCATGCAGGCAATGCTCTGGCACCCCTGCCTGGGCAGATTCAGGAGAACACGATGTCTGACGACAAGAGCAAGGTGGGCGGCCAGGACCGCACCCGCATCAACGTCAACGAAGACTACGAGCTGCGCGACTGGGCGAAGAAGTTCAACGTGAGCCCCGACCGGCTGAAGGCCGCGGTGAAGGAAGTCGGCACGGCCGCCAGGGATGTCGAGAAGCACCTGGGCACGAAGCCTCGCTGACCCGCAGGCTGCAGTGCCATGTCACGGCAGATCATGATCATTCGCCATGCCGAGAAGCCCAGGCCCGGCGGTGACGACATCGCGATCGACGGCCACGGCGTCGCCGATCCCGGCGGCCTGTCGGTGCGAGGATGGCAACGCGCCGGCGCGCTGGTGCCCTACTTCGCGTCGCGAACGAGTTCGTCGCGGCAGCCCGGCATCACCCCGCCCACCGACATCTTTGCCGCGGCCTCGCACGGGCGCACCAAGCGCCCGGCGCTGACGGTCGCGCCGCTCGCGGCGGCGCTTCAGATCGAGGTGCAGGCCGAGCACCGCTCGGAAGGCGGTGAAGCCGAAGTGATCCGCCGCAGCCTCGCGGCTGCGGGGCCGGTGCTCATTTGCTGGCGGCATGAACAGATCCCTGCGCTGGCGGCCGCGCTCGGGGTGGCCGAAGCGGCATCGCGCCGCTGGGACGAGGACTGCTACGACGAGGTCTGGGTGTTCGCCCGCGAGGACGACCTGGGCTGGCGCTGGTCGGTGCAGCACCAATCCCTGCTCGCGGGCGACGCGTAGGCTAGCGGGCGGCGTTGCGCTTGCGCGTGGCGGCCGCCTTCTTCGCCGAGGCCGATCGCTCGGCTGCCGTGCGGCTGGCCGATGCCTGCCCGCCGATGCGGCCCCCCTTGCGCGACGGCTCGTGGTTCTCCGCCTTGCCGCGGCCGGAGCCGGACTTCTTGCCGCCACCCGTTTCCTTGTTCACCGTGGCCCAGGCCCGGCGTTCGGCCTCGTCCTTGGCGACACCCTGATGCTCGTAGCCCTTCTCGATGTGCTCGGCCTGGCGTTGCTGCTTGTCGGTGTACGACGACTTGTCACCTCTCGGCATGATCGCTCCTTGAAGTCCAGGGCCTGACGATGCCGCGAGCAAGCGACCTCGTCAGCCGGACAGCGGTGCAAGCGCATGTCAGTCTATTCGCACACGACTTTCGAGGCACGGCGCCCACCTCGGCCTCGCCTGCTCAGGCCTGCGTCGTGCCCGCCTGTGACTCGGTAGCCGGCACGGCGATGCCCAGGGCCAGCGCCGTGCTCAGGAACCACAGGATCTCGAAGGCCGAGAGCCGGCCCGCCGCGGCCGCTTCGCCAACGCCCATGGCGCGCTGCGTCCAGGCGGTCACCAGCCGCGGCGTGCTCGGGCGCGCGAGGGCCGCAGGCTCGGGCGACCGTGTGAGCTGGTAGCGGCCATTGATGGTGCGGGGCGAGACGCCCTGGTCGATGAGGACGTGCGTCAGGCCCCACAGCAAGGTCGACAGCCGCAAGGTGTGGGTCGCACCCGGCCACGAAACGGCGTCGGGCGCGCGTTGCGGGTCGGCCAGATGCAACGGCCGCACCAGCAGCTCGGCCTGCGGCAGCGAGCTCGTGATGTCACCCGTGCGGAAGTCGACGACCAGGCCGTGCCCGTCACCCACGCCGAACAGCGTTCGTCGACGCTCGCCGGCGAGCAGTGCCCCGACCAGCAGGTCCCGCAATGCATGCAGCGCCATGCGGGCATGCTCGCGCTGCACGGCGCCGCGCGCCAGCTCGTACAGCGCTGCGGCGGCTTCGAGCACACCGGTCATCTCGCCGACCCGCAGCGGCGAGGCCACCGACAGGCCGCGCGGCGAGTCGGCCGGCGTCGCGCCGCGTGGCGTGAGCCGAACCAGCACCCGCGGTGGCGAGACGTACTGCGACCAGTCGTGCGGCACGAAGAGCGTGGTGCAGGCGGTGGCGTCTTCTACCCAGCGCAGGCGCAGGCCGGCCTGGCCGTCGAGCATGCGCGTCATCGAGACCAGCACAGCACGATCGCGTGCATCGAGGCCCAGCGCGGCGATGTCGAGCGCACGCCCCGGCGGCGATGCGCTCGCAGAGGCGGGGCCGGCAGCAGGGGGGCCGAGGTGTTCGGATGATTCAGGCATCGGGCGGGTCGAGTGCTCGCAGAGTGCACCGACGGTCAGTCTAGCGACTCAACAGATCGTCGAAGGCTGGTGGAGCCCTTCATAATCAAAACCTGACCCCCGCTTGTTCGAGATGCCGATCTTTCATCATGGATAAATTCTTGCTGCAGCGGCAAGTGCTGGAACGGCTCGCCGAAGACCTGCTGCAAGCCGAACAGGCAATGCGGGCGGCCCATGAAACGGCGACTCACGAAGAAAACGTCGCCGAAAACAAATACGACACATTGGGACTCGAAGCCGCCTACCTGGCCACCGGCCAAGCTCGTCGCGCCGAAGCCATCCGCCAGACGATGGCCCATTGGCGCCAATTCCGCCCGCGCCCCTACGACGCCAGCAAAGGCATACAGCTCGGCGCGCTGGTCTGCCTGGTCGATTCCGACGACAAGCAGCAACAGCTCTTTCTCGGCCCGGATGGAGGCAGCATGAAGTTGGTCAGCGGCGGTCAGCTCGTTCAGGTCATCAGCAGCGAAGCCCCTTTGGGCAGGGCCATGCTGGGCAAATGCGAGGGTGATGAGGTGTCGATACAGGTCGCTCCAATCCGACAGCAGTTTGAGGTGCTGCGGGTTCATTGAGCCGCTCCTGCGAGTTGCGCGTCACCTGTCCCAGAAACTGATCCTCGCTGACGCCTGCGGTGAGCCATCTGCGGGCACGAGCCAACCGTGTCCATGGTGCCGGCGGCGGGACTTGAACCCGCATCTCCGTGAAGAGGAGGGATTTTAAGTCCCTTGCGTATACCGATTTCGCCACGCCGGCAGCGGGCACATCGAGCGGCGATTATCAATGCATGCGTCGAGGTCGGGCGGCCTCGGCCATGATCCATACCTCCCTCTTCCTCCGACACGCCCATGCCCGCGACCCGCCTCGAACACGACAGCCTCGGCGACATCGCCGTCCCCGCCGACGCCCTCTACGGCGCGCAGACCCAGCGCGCGGTGCTCAACTTCCCGGTCAGCGGCGGCCGGCTGCCGGCTGCCTTCATCCGCGCGCTGATCCAGCTGAAGCTCGCCGCCGCTCGCGCCAATGCGCGCCTGGGCACGATCGAGCCCGACACCGCGCAGGCGATCGAGGCCGCCTGCCGCGAGCTGCTCGACGGCGACTTCATGCCGCACTTCCCGCTCGACGTGTTCCAGACCGGCTCGGGCACCAGCTCCAACATGAACGCCAACGAGGTGATCGCGACGCTCGCGACGCGCCGCCTCGGCCGCCCGGTCTCGGCGAACGACCACGTGAACCACGGCCAGAGCAGCAACGACGTGATCCCGAGCGCGATCCACGTCAGCGCCGGCGTCGTGCTCGCCGAACAGCTGCTGCCTGCTCTGCACCACCTGTCGAAGGTGACGCGCGACAAGGCCCGCAGCGTGCACGAGCACGTGAAGACCGGCCGCACCCACCTGATGGACGCGATGCCGGTGCGGCTGAGCCAGGTGCTCGGCGGCTGGGCCTCGCAGGTCGACGCGCAGATCGCGCGGCTCGAGGCGCTGCGCGCCGACTTGGCCCAGCTCGCGCTCGGCGGCACCGCCGTCGGCACCGGCGTCAATGCGCACCCCGATTTCGCGCGGCTGGCCTGCGAAGAGCTCACCGGCCTCACGCGCCAGGTGTTCCGCCCGGGCGACGACTATTTCGCGCTGATGGGCGCGCAGGACACCGCGGTCGCCGTCTCCGGCCAGCTCAAGGGCCTGGCCGCCAGCCTGATGAAGATCGCCAACGACCTGCGCTGGATGAACTCCGGCCCGCTGGCCGGCCTCGGCGAGATCGAGCTGCAGGCGCTGCAGCCCGGCTCGTCGATCATGCCCGGCAAGGTCAACCCGGTGATCCCGGAAGCGACCACGATGGTTGCCGCCCAGGTGATCGGCAACGACGCGGCCATCACCATTGCCGGCCAGTCCGGCAACTTCGAGCTGAACGTGATGCTGCCGCTGGTCGCGCGCAACCTGGTCGAGAGCTTGGAGCTGCTGGCCAACGTCAGCCGCCTGCTGGCCGACAAGTCGATCGCCGGCTTCACCGTGCGGGGCGATCGTTTGCGCGATGCGTTGTCGCGCAACCCGATCCTGGTGACCGCGTTGAACCCGCTGATCGGCTATGCGCGCGCCGCCGAGATCGCGAAGCAGGCCTACCGGGAAGGCCGCCCGATCATTGATGTGGCCGATGAACAAACCGAGCTCGGCCGCGCCGAACTCGAGCGCTTGCTCGACCCGTCGCGCCTCGCCGATGGCGAGGGCGAAGGCGGGGGTGGCGGCTGAACGCGTCGAGGTCACACGAGGAAACACTCATGCAACGAAAAAGGCATGTCGTCCTACAAATTGAGGGTGCCGACAGCGTTAGAGTGCCGATCACGGAGCCGCAGTTACCTCCTCCCTCCTCCCAATGACACTGCGGCTTCTTCAGGCGGATGGTGCTTGCACCATCCGCTTTTTCTTTGGGGAGGCAGCTTCAACAATGCGCCAGCCGCGACGGCTCGGTGTGCGCGATCTCCCGACCCACCGACACCGCATACGACAGCGCAGCATTGCGCGAGATCCAGCGGTGGCCGCCGGCCAGGCAGGTGTCGCGGTACACCTCGCAGGGCGTGTTCACCGCGCCGCGCACGCGGCTCACGACGACCGCGGCGGTGTAGCCGCGGCCCCGGCCGCTGTCTGCCGCGGCCACGTAGATCCGGAAATCACCCTCGTTGAACTGCTGATCGAACTGCATCTCGCGCTCCACGCCGGCAACCGCTGCCGCGAGGCGAGACTATGTTCGATGCGTCCCGGCGAATCCATCCACCTGATTGATGCCCTCTTCCGGGGGCGGTGTCGGATCGCGGCTTCAGGTCAAAGCGACTGCAGGATCTCCTTGCGCTTCTGCTTGTACTCGTCGTCGGTGATCAGGCCCTTGTCGCGCAGCTGCTTCAGCGCGTTCAGGCGGCGTTCGATCTCGTCGGCCTTGGCATCGGCCGGCTGGACGATCGGCGCGGCCGGTGCCGGCACCGGTGCCGCGACCACCGGCGGCGCGGCCGGCGGTGTCGCAAACGTGGTGGCGGCCGCAGGCGGCGGGGCCACCAGCACCATCGGCGGCGGGGGCGGCTGCACCGGTGCGGTGGTGGCCTGGGTCAGCGACACCGTCAGCCAATCGGCGCGGCGGTTGCTCGCGCTGGCACTGGCCAGCTTCACATCCGACGCCTTGCCGCGCGTGCCGTAGATGAAGTTCGGCGACATGCTGGTCGAGCGCACGATGTGCACGAAATCGAAGCCGGTGTCGTGGGCGATGAAGTTCAGGTTGCCGCCTTCGATGAACAGCCGGGCAGTGACGGCCGTCGGAGGCGCCAGGAAACCCTCGCGCCGCGCGCTCGACACCAGCAGCACGTCATCGCCGGGCTCGGCGTTGGCGAAGGCCTGGGCGATCGGCTCGCTGATCTCGACCAGCTCTTCGGCATCGAACAGCGCCTGCTGCTTGCCGCGCATGTCGACCGACTTGAACTGGCCCAGCGCCAGCCGCAGCGCGTCGACGTTCAGCTTCACCGGGTGCTGGTTCTCCGGGGCACCCGCCTCACGGGCCAGCAGTTGCACGGTGCTGAATTCGCGGATGCGCCAGATGCGCCGTTTGGCCTGCGCACCGTTCGGATCGGCCTGCGCAGCCTCGCGGCCGCGGATCGACTCGAACAGGCCGGCGGCCTGTGCCGATCCCACATTGCTTGCGACGATGGCTGACACGACACCCAGCTTCAGCCAGAGAGATGCTCGTTTCACGGTAGGTCGGTCCTCGGAATGCGGGGGAAATCGGCGCGTCGCCGGCGGATTGCACCAGCGACGCGGGTCGCATTGTAGTTTTGCAACACGACCCCGCGCCTACGCGTTTGTCCGCGTCCCCGCCAGGGATTCCACCCCGTGCAGCCGCCGCTGCGCCCGCCCGTCCGCATCGAACACGTGCAGCGCCTGCGCCGGCGCGCGCCAGGCGGCCCGGTCGCCGGGTCGGGCGCGGCTCAGCGCGCTGCCGCGCATCACCAGCTCTTCGCCGCCATCGGTGCGCATGTAGACCAGGTGCGATTCGCCGAGCTGCTCCACCAGCACCACGTCACCCTCGAAGCGCACGCCGTCGCCGTCCTGCGCGGCGGGGGCCATCGCATTGGGCACGACGCTCGTGAAGTGCTCCGGCCGGATGCCGATCTCCACCGCCTGGCCGATGCGCAGCTGCGCGGCATCGACCTGCGCCCTCGCCTGCGCGCCTCGGGCCAGCGCGAGCACCAGGCCGTCGTCGCCGCTGGCCGACACCGTCGCCGGCAGCAGGTTGATCGACGGCGAGCCGATGAAGGTCGCGACGAAGCGGTTCGCCGGCTGCTCGTACAGCTCGACCGGCGTGCCGGCCTGCTGCACCCGGCCTTCGTGCATCACGACGATCTTGTCGCCCAGCGTCATCGCCTCGACCTGGTCGTGCGTCACGTAGACCATCGTCGCCTTCAGCTCGCGGTGCAGCCGCGCCAGCTCGACGCGCGTCTTCACGCGCAGCGAGGCATCGAGGTTCGACAGCGGCTCGTCGAACAGGAAGAGCTTCGGGTCGCGCACGATCGCGCGGCCGATCGCCACGCGCTGGCGCTGCCCGCCCGAGAGCTCGCGCGGCAGCCGCTGCAGCAGGTGGTCGATGTGCAGCGCCTTGGCGGCCGCTTCGATGCGGCGCTTGCGCTCGGCCCGGTCGGCGCCGTGCAGCTTCAGGCCGAAGGCCATGTTGTCGAACACGCTCATGTGCGGGTACAGCGCGTAGCTCTGGAACACCATCGCGATGCCGCGCTGCGCCGGCGGCAGGTGGTTGACGACCACGCCGTCGATTGACAGCTCGCCGCCGGTGATCTCCTCCAGCCCGCACATCATGCGCAGCAGCGTGGTCTTGCCGCAGCCGCTCGGGCCCACCAGCACGACGAACTCGCCGTCGGCGATCTGCAGGTTCACACCCTGCAGCACGACGGTGTCGCCATAGGACTTCGAGACGTTGCTCAGCGTGACTTGGGTCATGGGAACTTCAGGTTCATTTCAACGCGCCGGCGGTGATGCCGCGGATCAGCTGCCGCGACAGCAGCGCATAGACGACCAACACCGGCAGCACCGCCAGCGACAGCGCGGCCAGCACGGCGTTCCAGTCGGTCGCGAACTGGCCGATGAACTGCTGCACGCCGAGCGTCAGCGTCTGCGTGCCCTCCGACGGCGCGAGGATCAGCGGGAACCACAGGTCGTTCCAGATCGGCACCATCGTGAACACGCCGACCGTCGCGACCGCCGGCCGCACCAGCGGCAGCACGATGCGCAGGAAGATCACGTACTCGCTGACGCCATCGCAGCGCGCCGCATCCTTCAGCTCGCCGGGCACCTGGCGGATGAACTCCGACAGGATCAGGATCGCCAGCGGCAGCCCCTGCGCCACGTACACCAGCACCAGCGCGGTCAGCGTGTTGACGAGGTCCAGCGCCACCATGGTCTGCAGGATCGACACCGAACCGAGCCGGATCGGCACCATGATCCCGAACGCGAGGAACAGCGCGAGCAGCCGGTTGCCGGGAAAGCGGTACTCGGTCAGCGCCCACGCGGCCATCGCGCCGAACAACAGGATCAGCCCCAGCGAGCAGCCGGTCACGATGACGCTGTTGGCGAACATGCCGCCGATGGCCGCATTGCCCAGCACCTTGCCGTAGCCGACGACGCTCAGCGTCGCGGCGGTCGGCAGACCGAGCGGGTCGTCGAAGATCGCACGTCGCGTCTTGAACGAGTTGATCAGCACGATCACGATCGGGAACAGCACCAGCAGCGCGTAGCCGCCGAGCGTCAGGTGCACGAAGAGCGAGCGCAACAGGCGACTCACAGCGCATACCTCCGCAGCCGTCGCTGCACGATGAACAGGTACAGCGCCACGCCGGCCAGGATCACCAGGAACATCAGCGTGGCCAGGGCCGCGCCCATCGTCGCGCTGCCGGGTTGCGACTGGTAGCCGAAGAAGGTGCGGTAGAACAAGGTGCCCAGCAGGTCGGTCGAGAAATTGGGCCCGGCCGAAGCGCCCTTCACCGCATAGATCAGGTCGAAGGCATTGAAGTTGCCGACGAAGGTGAGGATGTTCACCAGCCCGAGCGTCGGCAGGATCAGCGGCAGCCTGATGGCCCAGAAGATGCGCCACGGCCCGGCGCCCTCGACGGTGGCGGCCTCGACGATGTCGTCGGGGATCGCGATCAGTGCGGCGTAGATCAGCATCATCGGGATGCCGACGAACTGCCACACCGACATCAGCGTCAGCGTCGGCAACGCGGTTTCCTCCATGCCGAGCCAGGGCTCGAACCAGTGCTGCAGCCCGACAAAGCCGAGCAGCTTCTCGCTGACGCCCCACAGCGGCGACAGGATCAGCTGCCAGCTGAAGCCGATGATCACCACCGACAGCAGCGTCGGCAGGAACAGCACCGTGCGATAGGCGGCTGCCCCGCGCACGCCGCGCAGCGACAGCAGCGCCGCCAGCACCAGCGCGACCGGGTTCTGCACCAGCGAGTGGATGACGAAGAACTTGACGTTGTTCAGCAGCGCGTTGCGAAAGCTCTCGAACCACTGCGCATCGAACAGCAGCGTGCGGAAGTTGGCCAGGCCGACATAGCTGACCACGCCGTCGGCATCGGTGCCGTAGGCGCTGAGGCGCAGCGTGTCGACCAGCGGCCAGGCGCTGAACGCGGTGTAGACCAGCACGGCCGGTGCGAGGAACACCAGCACGTGCCAGGGGAAGCGAGACCTCATCGAATCACTTCTGCGGGGCGTACCACTTGGCGAAGCCGGATTGGATGCGCTGCGCGGCATCCTTCGGCGCGAGCTTTCCGTTGATGACCTGCGAGTTCACCGTCCACAGCTCGTTCTCCATGCTCGGCTCGCCGCGGCTCATCACCTGGGCGTTCAGCCGGATGGTCGACTTGCACTGCGCGCGCCAGCCGATCATCTGCCGCGCCACCGGGTCCTTCACGTCGACCGCGTGCCTGGCCAGCGAGAAGAAGCCGGTCGCCTTGTTGGTGTACAGCTCGGCGAACTCCTTCGACGCGAGCCAGGTCAGGAACACCTTGGCGTCCGCCGGGTTCTTGCCGGCCTTGTTGATGCCCATGCCGATGTCGGTGTGGTCCGAGATGTAGCAGGCGTCGCCGGCCTTGCGCGCCGGCGGCGGGAAGGCGCCGAACTCGAAGCCCGGCTCCTTCTCGAAGTACGCGATGTCCCACGAGCCGGTCGGGTAGATCGCGGCCTTGCCCGAGGCGAACAGGTTCTGCGAATCGCCGTAGGTCTCGGCCTGGTAGCCCTTGGGCAGGTAGGCCGCCCACTTGGCCATCGTGGCCCACACGTCGACGAACTCGGGGTCGGTGAACTTCTTCTTGCCGGCGATCAGCGCGCGGCGGCCTTCTTCACCCTTCCAGTAGTTCGGGCCGATCCCGGTGAAGACGATCTGGCTGGTCTCCCACTGGTCGGCGGTGCCGAGCGCGATCGGCGCGACCTTGCCTTGTGCCTTGATCTTGTCGAGCACCGCGAAGAACTCGGCCTCGGTCGCGGGCGGCGTGACGCCGGCGTCCGAGAAGATCTTCTTGTTGTAGAAGAAGCCGTGGATCACCGAGGCCATCGGCATGCAGTAGGTGTCCTTGCCATCATCGGTCTGCCACGCGACCTTGGCCGAATCGGGGAAGTTCGCGAGGCCGGGCTCGCCATCGAGCTTGGCCAGGCGGCCCTTCTTGTACAGGTCGAGCGCCACGTCGAACGGGCGGCAGGTGATCAGGTCGCCGGCACTGCCTGCGGACAGGCGCGCGCTCAGCACCGAGTTGTATTCCGGCGGCGCGGTCGGCGAGAACTTCACCTTGATGCCGGGGTGGGCCTTCGTGAAGGCCGGCAGCAGCACCTCGTCCCACAGCGCCTTGTCGTCGGTGCGCCAGCTTTCGATGACGAGCGAGCCGGCTTGTGCGCTCGCGGTCAGGGCAAGTGCGGCGCAAGCCAGTGCGGTGCGAACGGGGTGGTTCATGGGCGGTCTCCTTCGGTGAGTGGGCGGGGCGCAAGGTACCATCGGCCGCCGTGTGACACGAGGCCCGCGCGAGGGTCCGCGCCCGGCACCGCTGCACGACGCCAAGTGCTTGTCATTCCAGGGATTTCCGACCATGAGGCGACCGGCCCTACTCACCGTTCCTTACGCTGCCCTGCGCGCCCGCGCAGGTGCCGCGAAGGACCGTGCCGCGGCCCGCGCCTTACACAACATTGCAATTCGCAGGGATTCGAAAGGCGCGTGGCGCGGGTTTGCCCTGAGTCTGCTGCTGGCCGGCATGGCGGTCGCCGCATCGGCGCAGACGCTCGACGTGCTGCACTGGTGGACCTCGGCCGGCGAGCGCCGCGCGGTCGAGCAGCTGGTGCAGCAGTTGGAGAAGCGCGGCATCGGCTGGAACGACGCCGCGATCCCCGGCGGCGGCGGTGGCGGCGCGATGAAGGTGCTGAACAGCCGCGTGCTGGCGCGCGACCCGCCCGACGCCGCGCAGGTGATCGGCCGCACGCTGGCCGACTGGTCGGACCTGGGCCTCGTGCTGCCGCTCGACGAGGTGGCGCAGCGCAACCGCTGGAGCCAGTCGCTGTTCCCGGTGGTGCAGCGCGTGATCGCGCACCGCGGCCGCATCGTCGCGGCGCCGCTCGGCGTGCACCGCATCAACACGCTGTTCTACAACCAGCGGGTGTGGTTGCGGCTGAAGCTGAATGCCCCGAAGACCTGGGGCGACGTCGAGCAGGCGGCCGCGACCTTGCGCGGTGCCGGCATCGCGCCATTCGCCTGGAGCGACGAGCCGTGGCAGATCGCCACCGTGTTCGAGACGCTGCTGCTGTCCGAAGGCGGACCGGCGCTGTATGCCGAGTTGGCCGCCACGCAGCGCTGGCAGGCCTGGCAGGATCCGCGTGTCGCGAAGGCGCTGGAGCGGCTGCGCTGGCTGCGGCGGCTGAACGGCGAGACGGCCATCGAGCAACGCTGGACCGCGTCGGCGCGCCAGCTCTTCACCGGCGACGCCGGCATGCTGATCATGGGCGACTGGACGGGGGGCGAGCTGACGGCCTGGGGCGCGCAGGCCGGCCGCGACTACGGCTGCGCGCCGGTGCCCGGCACGGCCGGCATGCACCTGTACAGCATCGACACGCTGGCGATGCTGGTCGGCACCAAGAAGCGCGAGGCCGAGCAGGAGCGCATGGCCGAGGTGGTGGTGTCGCCGGCGGCGCAGCTCGCCTACAACCAGGCCAAGGGTTCGGTGCCGGTGCGCGACGACATCGACCCCACTCAACTCGACGAGTGCGCGCGCGATTCGTGGCAGACGCTGAAGCGCGCCGACAGCCCGCAGCTGCCGAGCATCGCGCACCGCATGGCGGCCGACGAGGCCACCAAGGATGCGCTGGCCGATGCGCTGCACCGCTACCTGAAGGACCCTGCCCTCACGCCCGGGCGGGCGCAGGAGCGCCTGGTGGCGCTGATCCGCAGCGCGGCCCGGTCGACCAGCTCTCCGTGAGTCTCATGCCATGAACCTGTCGCCATGACCCTCGCCCGCAAGCGCACCATCCTCGCCGTCGACGACGACCAGAAGACCCGGCAGTTGCTGAAGCTGTACCTGGAGAAGCACCAGTACGTGGTGCAGCTGGCGGCCGACGGCGCGAGCTTCCGCAGCGGCTTCGAACGCTACCGCGACGACTTGAGCCTGGTGATCCTCGACGTGATGCTGCCCGACACCGACGGCTTCGCGCTGTGCCAGATGGTGCGGCAGCGGGCGCCGACGCTGCCGATCATCATGCTGACCGCGAGCGCGGACGACACCGAGCGCATCGTCGGGTTGGAGCTCGGCGCCGACGACTACATCGGCAAGCCCTACAACCCGCGCGAGCTGCTGGCGCGCATCAAGGCGATCCACCGGCGCGCCGGGCAGACCGAAGGCGGCGCGACGGCGCGCTACCTGCGCTTCGCCGGATTCCGGCTCGACCGGCTGGAGCGCACGGTGACCGGCCCGGACGGCCAGCCGCTGGCGCTGACCGCGATGGATTTCGACCTGCTGCGCTTGCTGGCCGAGCATGCCGGCGAGGTGATGGAGCGGGCGCGCTTGATGGAGCAGACGCGCGGCCGCGACCTCGGTCCGGCCGACCGCTCGCTCGACGTGCAGGTGAGCCGGCTGCGGCAGCGGCTGGGCGACGACGGCAAGCAGCCGGCGCTGATCAAGACGGTGCGCAGCAGCGGCTACGTGTTCTCGGTCGAGGTGCTGGCGTCGCATGATTGACTGGCGCGCCTGGTCGCAGCGCTTGTTGCCGCGCACCCTGCGCGGGCGGATCATGCTGATGATGGTGGCCGGCGTGCTGCTGAGCCAGTTGCTGGGCACCGCGATCTGGGCCTGGCAGCTGCGCGCGAACGCGTTGCGCGATGCGCGCGATGCGGCGCAGCAGACCGCGCAGAGCGCGGCCGGCGCGATCCGCTTCTTTCGCGATTTGCCGCCGCAATACCGGCCGCTGCTGATCGAGCAGTTGCGCACGATGGGCGGCACGCGCTTCTTCGTCAACGTGAACCATGCGCGCGTGCCGACCGGTGCGTTCGCGCCGTCGCGGCTGTCGGAGACGGTGGTGCGCGGCGTGCGCGAGCGGCTGCTGGCGCAGGTGGGCGACACCACGTCGTTCGAGGCCGCCTTCGCGTGGCCCGACACGCTGGTGGTGGCCGATGACGGCCGCACGCTGCGCGAGCTGCCGGAGAGCTGGGTCGAGGCCTCGCTACTGCTGCGCCCGCGGCCGGCGCCGCTGCTGGTGATCCAGGCCGAGATCGAGGCGGGCGGCTGGCTGTTGCTGGCGACGACCTTGCCCGACCCCTACTTCCTCGACAACGCGAACCCGCTGAGCAGCGACCGGCTGCTGCTGCAGGGCGCGACGCTGGTGACGGTGCTGTTGCTGGTGCTGCTGGTGGCGCGCAGCCTGACGCGGCCGTTGTCGCGGCTGGCGCAGGCGGCGAGCGAGTTCGGCAACGCGATGCACCCGAACCAGGTGCCCGAGACCGGCACGGTGGAGCTGCAGCGCACGGCGCGCGCCTTCAACGAGATGCAGGCGCGCATCCAGCGTTTCGTCGAGGACCGGGAGCGGCTGTTCGGCAGCATCTCGCACGACCTGAAGACGCCGATCATGCGGCTGAAGCTGCGCACCGAGCTGCTGGACGACGATGCGGTGCGGGCCGATTTCCATGAAGATCTGGATGAGCTCGACATGATGGTCAAGGGCGCGTTGCAGAGCGTGAAGGACAGCGACGTGCACGAGAACCTGGCCGAGGTGCGGCTGGATAGGCTGGTGGAGCGGCTGACCTCGGCGGCGCTGGCCTCGGGCGCGAAGATCACGGTCTCGCTGCCGCCGATCGCGGTGACGGGCCGGCCGCTGGCGCTGAAGCGCGCGCTGGGCAACCTGATCGACAACGGCCTGCGCTACGGCCGCGAGATCGAGGTCGGTGCCGAGCTGGGCGACGGCAAGTGCTCGGTGCTGGTGCGTGACCACGGGCCGGGGCTGCCGGAGGATTCGCTCGAGGAGATCTTCGAGCCCTATGTGCGGCTGGAGCACGGGCGCGCCCTGCATGCCGACGGGTCCGGCCTCGGGTTGTCGATCGCGCGCCGCATTGCGCGTGAGCACGGCGGGGATGTGCGGCTGCGCAATCATCCGGATGGCGGGCTGGTGGCGGCGTTGAGCTTGCCGGCCTGACCCGCGAACACTGGCATCATGCCGATCCCATGAACCGCCCATCGATCGCCACGGACACGCGCCCCCTGTGGCGCATCTTCCTCGCCTTCCTCGGCCCGATGATCGTCGGCAACGTGCTGCAGGGCCTGTCGGGCACCTTCAACGCGGTGTTCGTCGGCCAGATGCTCGGCACGCGTGCCTTGGCTGCCACGGCCGCCGTCTTTCCGATCGTGTTCTTCTTCATCACGCTGGTGATCGGCATCGGCGCCGGCGGCTCGGTGCTGATCGGCCAGGCCTGGGGCGCGAAGGAGACGCACAAGGTCAAGGCGATCGCCGGCACGGCCATCACGCTCGGCTTCGGTGTCGGCGTCGTCATCGCGCTGTTCGGTGGCGTGTTCACCGAACACCTGCTGCATGCCCTCGGCACGCCTGCCGACGTGGTCGACGATGCGGTCGGCTATGCGCGGCTGATGATGCTCGCAATGCCCGGGCTGATGGTGTTCATCCTGATCACGCAGCTGCTGCGCGGCGTCGGCGACACCGTCACGCCGCTCTACGCGCTGCTGCTGTCCACCATCGTCTCGTGCGTGATGACGCCGGCCTTCATCCGCGGCTGGGGCGGCCTGCCGCAGCTCGGCGTCACCAGCGCGGCGGCGGCCTCCATCGTGTCGTTCATCGCCGCCCTGCTCTACCTCGGCGTCCACCTGCGGCGCGCCAATCACCCGCTGTCGCCCGACCGCGAGCTGCTGCGCTCGCTGCGCATTCAGCCGCAGCTGCTCAGGCTGGTGCTGAAGATCGGCATGCCCACCGGCATCCAGATGGTCGTCATCTCGCTGGCCGAGATCGCGCTGCTCGCGCTCGTCAACGGCTTCGGATCGGACGCCACCGCGGCCTACGGCGCCGTCAACCAGGTCGTCAACTACGTGCAGTTTCCGGCGCTGTCGATCGCGATCACCGCGTCCATCCTCGGCGCCCAGGCCATCGGCGCCGGCCGCACCGACCTGCTCGGGCCGATCACCCGCACCGGCATCGTGCTGAACCTCGTGATCACCGGCACGCTGGTCGTCATTGGCTACCTGTTCTCGCGCCACCTGATCGCGCTGTTCATCACCAGCCAGCCGGTCATCGAACTCGCGCAGACCCTGCTGCACATCATGCTGTGGAGCAGCGTCGTGTTCGGCTGCGCGTCGGTCGTCAGCGGCGTGATGCGAGCGTCGGGCACGGTGCTCGTACCGATGTCGATCTCGATCTTCTGCATCGTCGCGATCGAGGTACCGGCCGCCTACGGGCTGTCGCAACGCATCGGCCTCGAAGGCGTCTGGTGGTCGTACCCGATCGCGTTCGTCTCGATGCTGGTGCTGCAGTCGGCGTTCTACCGGCTGGTGTGGCGCAAGTCGAAGATCGAGCGGCTGGTCTAGGGCCTGTTCGCCACGCGCCTCGCGATCGACTGCACCATCGGGTGCGCGTCGAAATGCGCGAGCAGGCGCGACTTCTGCAAGGTCGTCAGCGCCGACGCCTCGATCAGGCCGCGCCACTGCCCGACTGCCGCGCGCACCGCCTCGCGGATCGCCGCAGCCGCCGGCTTCTCCGGGATGCGCAACGCCGCGCAGAAGGCCCGCACCACGGCCGGCGACAGCTGTTGCTGGCGCAGCCGTCCGCCCGGCGGCGCCAGCGCCGCCGGCAGCAATGCCAGCGCATGTCCCTGGTGGCGGCTGTAGGCGGCATAGGCCACCACGTCGTAGGCCGGCGCGAAACGCGGCGCCACGCCACCCGGATAGACCAGGCCCATGTTCTTCAGGTGCATGTCGGGGTTGCCCAGCATCTCGTTGACGACCAGCCGGCGCAGCAGCTCGTGCACCGCCGCCTCGCCCAGACTGTCGAAGCCCATCAGCACGGCCGCGACATCGACATAGCTGCGCGCCGCATCACCCGCCACACCGCCGTACTTGTCCTCCGGCATCACGCCCAGCACCTGCGCGAAATCCTCGTTGTGGATGCGGCCCGCCGGGCTGCGGTCGAAACGGCGCACGGCCAGGAAGCGCGTCTGCGCGTCGCTGTCGCCCAGGTCGTAGCCATGCAGGATGGACAGCTTGGCCAAGGGCTCCAGCCAGGCCTCGCACACCTCGACACCCGCCGCAGCGGCCAGGCGCAGTGACAGGTCCTCCACCTCCGGCAGCCGCGGTTGCGCCACCACCGGCAGCTTCGCGATGATGTGGGTGTCATGGTCGCGCGTGCGGGCGACGTAGCGCTCGCCGTCGCGGATCGCGCCCACCTTCGGCTGCACGCCCGACAGCGACACCCCGTCTTCCAGCGGTTCGGCGGTGACCGACATCTCCAGCGCGTCCTGGTGCTGCGTCACGTAGCGGGCCAGCTCGTCGCGCGACAGCGCCACCGGCAGTGCATACAGGTTGCCCGGCAGGTCGCGGCCGCATGCCGCCAGCATCTCGAAGTGATCACGGGGATCGCAGCCGCGCAACTCGGCCACGCGGTCGCGGAACACGCCCTCGGGCAGCAGGTTCTGGAAGAAGGCCGGCAGCAACCAGCCGTTGCGGGCGGAGTGGCGGCCGTTGAAGGCCACCGAGCGCACGTCGCGCCACAAGGCCTGCTGCTGCAGCGGCGATTCGGCCAGCCAAGCAGCCGACACCGTCGGCTGCGGCATCGACTGCACGAAGGCCTCGTCGGCCACGAAGCGCGTCACGACCGTGTCGGCCGCGAGTTCGTAGCGGAACAGCACGCCGATGCGGCGCCGTTCGCCCAGGATCGCCAGCGCCTCAACGTTCATCGCCGTCGCGCGGGCGCACCGCCTCCAGCGCCGCCACCACGCGCGACCGGACCTGCGGCGGCGCCGTCTGCCCGGCATCGACCGCGGCCGCCGCGCCCTTGGGCACCAGCAGCAGCTCCAGGCCCAGCCGGTCGGCCAGGGCCAGCAAAGTGCTGAGCTTGAAGTCCTCGGTGCCGCTGAGCACGTTGGTCAAGGTGCGCTGCGACACGCCGGCCTGGGCCCGCAGTTCGGCCTGCGTCAAGCCGGCAAGCGCCAGCGACGAGCGCAGCACGCCGGCGACTTCCTTTATGGTGTTCATGGCAATGAAGTGCTATTTACAGTCAATAGACTACTTCATTGCCATTCAACGGGCAAGAAAAATGGCACCAAAGTGCCATTTTTCAGGTTTACACTACTTTGCAGCCATCAGCGCTGGTACACCCGCACGTAGTCCACGTCCATGCGCTGCGGGAAGGTCGTGGCGCCGTTCGGCGCACCCGGCCAGTTGCCACCGACCGCGACGTTCAGCAGGATGTGGAAGCGCTTGTCGAACGGTGCCGGGAACGCGCCGCCACTCGACCACCACTGCGTCTGCGTGTTGTACAGCGTGCCGTCGACGTAATGGCGGATGACACCCGGCTCCCACTCCACCGCGTAGGTGTGGAAGTCGTTGAGGATGCTGCTCGCCGGCACGAAGGGCTTGCCCGAGTTGGTGTTGTTCGGCCAGGTGCCGCCGTAATGCAGCGTGCCGTAGACGGTGTTGCCACCGGCCGCGCCGGCGTTCACCGCTTCCATGATGTCGATCTCGCCGCTGGCCGCCCAACCGCCATAGACCGAATCGGACGGCAGCATCCAGAAGGCCGGCCACAGGCCCTGCCCGCCCGGCAGCTTGATGCGCGCTTCCATGCGGCCGTACAGCCAGTCGCCCTTGTTCAGCGTGCGCAGCCGTGCCGAGGTGTAGTCGCGGCAGCCGTCGGTCGAGCAGAAGCGCTCCTTCAGCGCCTTGATGCTGAGCACGCCGTTGGCGACCGACGCGTTCTCGGCCCGCGCGGTGTAGTACTGCAGCTCGTTGTTGCCGCCGCCACCGCCGTTCACCTCGAAGCCCCACTTGTTGCCGTCGATCGCGCTGCCGTTGAACTCGTCCTGCCACACCAGGCGCCAGCCGGCGGGCGGCTGGGTCGGCGGCTGGGTCGGCGTCGTCGTGTCGCCGCTGCCGGCCGAGAAGGCCCAGCGCTGGTTGGCCTGCGTGCCGGTGCAATCCCATTGCTGCAGCTTGCCGCCCGAGGCGGTGCTCCATTCGGCCACGTCCAGGCACTTGCCGCTGTGGCGCGCGACGACCTGGTAGCCGTCGGGCGTCGCGTTGACGAGGAAGCGCTGGTTGTCGCCGGCGGTGTCGGTCCACTGCGTCAGCAGCGCGCCGCTGGCAGTCGAGACGCCGGCGATGTCGAGCGACTGGTGCGTCTGCGCGTTCGAGAAACGGTAGGCGCCGCCCTGCTCCGGCAGCACGTCGAACTTCTGCGTCTGCGCGCTGCTGCAGGTGGCCTGCACCGCGGCCGTGCCGGCGGTGGTGCTGCCGCCCTGGATGTCGACGCACAGGTGCGAGTGGTTCGAGCTGATCGTGTACTGCCCGACCGGCAGCGTGCCGCGGCCGGTCGCCGTCAGCGGGTAGAAGTGGTACTGCTGCGCGCCGCTGCCGTTGCAGCTCCATTGCTGGATGTTGGCGCCGTCATCGAGCGACGCGCTCGCGACGTCGACGCACTTGCTGCTGTTGACGTTGGTCAGCACGTAGCGGTTGCCCTGCACGCGCTCGATGCGAAAGCGCTGCGCGTTGGTGCCGTTGTCGGCCCACTGCTGCATGTTCGCGCCGTCGCCGGTGCCGGCCGACGCGACATCGACCGCCTTGCCGCTGCCGACGTTGATCAGCTTGTAGACGCCAGCCGACGGCTGCGAGACGTCGAAGGCCTGCGCCATGTTGGCGTTGCAGCCGGCCTGCTGGATGTTGCCGCCGTCGGCGGTGCTGGCCGCGGCCACGTCGACGCACTTGCCGCTGAGCGCATTGACGATCACGTAGCGGCCGACCGGCAGCGTCGCGGTGGAAATGCCCGCCGCGGCCTCGCGGCCGGCGCCTTGCGCGGCGGCGTTGCCATTGGCGGACGACGACGCGCCGTCATCCCCGCTACCGCAGGCCGCGACGAGCGCCGCCGCGGCGATCGCCAGCGGCAGCAACGAGATGTGGCCCGCCGTGCGGGCCGTGCTGTGAACTGTCATGAAGTGCTCTCCCCCTGTGAATGCAGGCGGATTCTGGAGGGGCACCGCACGAGCGCGAACGGGGTCATTGCAACAAGCCGAAACCCGCTTGTGCCGACCGAAGGCGCACCGTTCCAGCAGGCGATCGATGTCCGGATGCGTCGCGGCGATTGCGCCGTGTTACGTAACAGGCCGGGGAAACTGGAAACGCTTTCAGTCCGGCGCGGCGAACCGGGTGGCGGCAGCCTGCACCGCATCGAACACGCCGTCGGGCACACGGTTCTGGAACTGCTTGCGCCGATGGTTCGAGACCTTGCCCCCATTGTCCAGCGCGCTCAGCACCAGCGTCGCGAGATCGCTGCCTCGCAGGTCGAAGCGCTCGCCGACGGTTCGAACGATGGCGTCGTAGCGCGCGAGAAATTCCGTCTCCTGGCGCAGTTCGACCTCCAGCGCCTGCTCGGCCATCCGGTAGCCGAACTCGACGCAGGCGGTGGCGTCCCAATAGCGGTAGAGCGAATCGTCGCCGCGGAACTGCAGGTCGTACTGCCCTTCGTCGATCCAGCGCACACCCCAGAACTCGCGCACTGGCCGCGAATAGCGCTGCAGCACCGCGAGGTAGTCGTCTTCATGCCGCTTCATCGCCACCGACACCGGCAGCAGCGTTCCCTTCGGAAGCCGCCCGGAGCGACACAGCGCCTGGTGGAACAGGAAGCGCGACAGCCGGCCATTGCCGTCCATGAAGGGATGGATGAACACAAAGCCGAACGAGACGATCGCCGCGGCGACGATCGGATCGATGACGGTGGGCGCGGCATTCGCGAACGCCATCAGTTCGTTCATCAACTCGGGCACGAGATCGGGCGGCGGCGGCACATAGGTTACGCCGGCGGCGCCGCGCGCCGGGCCGCGCAGCCAGTTCTGCTCGCGGCGGAATTGCACCGCCTTCACGTGCAGGCTGCTCACCGCCGCGTTCTGCAGTTCGACGAGGTGGTCTTCGCTCAACGCGGGACCGTCATGTGCCTGGTGCAGCAGCGCGATGAAGCGCCGGGCCTTGTCTTCGCTCGGCGCCTCGCGTTCGATCGCGAACGAGTCTTCCGTTTCGTGCAGGTAGGCCCAGCGCAGCGCACGGTCGGTCATGCCGGCGCCGAGCGAATCGATGAACTCGCGGGTGCGGTCGAGCACGCCGGAGGCCATCGCCTTGTCGAGCCAGGGCGTGCGCTCGACGGTCGCGCAGTAGCGCAGCGAACCCAGGCCGTTGAAGGACACCCGCCAGCGGGGATCGCGACGCTCCGGGCCGGTGACGTACCGCGCCGGATCGAACACCGGCACCGTCGGTCCGCCGATCGCCGGCAGGTCGGACAGCGTTTGCCCGGTGAAGCGCTCCCACAGGCAACACGCCAGGCGGATGTAGACGCCGCTCGGCGATTGCCTGAGTTGCGCCATCAGCGCTGCCGCATCCACGCGCGGCAGGGCCTGCGCGAGAATCTGCAGGTCCACCCCTTCGTGCTTCAGAGCGAACAGCACGTGAGCCAGCGGCTGCGTCGTGTCCGGTGCAACACTGCGAGGGACGGACAGGAAGGTTTCTCCCGGCTCGATGCGCGTAACCGGCTTCAGCCACGCCGGCTTCGTGGGCGGAAGCGCCACCAGCGACAGGGACTGGCGCAGATGCTCATACCCGACGGGCCTCATTTTTTATGTCCGGTTCACAGTTTTTCTGGATTCTAGGGATATCGGCCCACTTTTTCTGAAATTCGCTCATGCCCTCCAACCCGCTGACCCCCGAACAACGCCAGCAGTTGCGCCGCCAATGCACGCTGATCGTCCCCGACTTCGCCACGCTGACGCCGGCCGAGGAGTTCGCTCGCATGGCCGCGTGGTGCGAGACCCATGGCGTCGAGCACGACCACTACGGCAACGGTGCGCTGGCCGCCGACTTCGAACGCAAGGTCGCCGCGCTGCTCGGCAAGCCGAGCGCGGTCTTCATGCCCAGCGGCGTGATGGCGCAGCTCGCCGCGCTGCGCATCCACACCGAGGCGGCACGGCTGCCGCGCTTCGGGCTGCACCCGACCTCGCACCTCGCGCTGCACGAGGAGGAGGCCTTCAGCGCGCTGCTGCAATGCCACGCGGTGCCGATCGGCGACCGGTTGCGGCCGATGCGCGCGTCGGACCTGGACGCGGTGCGCCAGCCGCTCGCCTGCGCGATCGTCGAGCTGCCGATCCGCGAAGCCGGCGGCCAGTTGCCCTCATGGGACGAACTGCTCGCACTGCACGCCGCCGCGCGCGCACGCACCCTGCCGCTGCATCTCGACGGCGCCCGGCTGTGGGAATGCGCGGCGTTCTACCAGCGCAGCCCGGCCGAGATCGCCGCCGGCTTCGAGTCGGTCTACGTGTCGCTGTACAAGGGCATCGGCGCCGTCTCGGGCGCGATGCTGGCCGGCAGCGACGACTTCATCGCGCAGGCCCGGCTGTGGCGCCGGCGCCTGGGCGGAACGCTTTACCACCTGAGCCCGATGCTGGTGTCGGCCGCGATGCGCTTCGATGAACGCCTCGCGCTGATGCCGGCGCTGTACGAGCGCGCGGTCTCGCTGGCAGCCGGCCTGAATGCGATCCCCGGCCTGCGCGTGAACCCGCGCGTGCCGCAGACCAACCTGCTGCACCTGTTCTTCGATGCGCCACCGGAGGCGGTGCTCGATGCGCGCGACGCGCTCGCCGCGCAAGACCGCGGCTGGCTCTTCGGCCACGTGCGGGCCGCCGAGGTGCCGGGCTGGAGCGCGACCGAGCTCTACGTCGGCGACCGCCTGCTGCAGGCCGACGATGCGGCCGTGCTCCCGCTGTTCGCGAAGCTGGCGGCCGCGATCAGGGCTTGATGAAGGTCACGTCGTAGCTGAAGCTCTTCGCGACGCCGCCGATCTTGACATTCGACACCGTCACGCCGAGCCTGGTGTCGGCCGGCGCCCGCGACCACGGCTGCCCGCTGCCGCCGATCGACCAGGCCATCGTGTTCTCGGCATAGTTCTTGTCGAGCTCGGCCACGCCGGTCACCGGCACGGCCGCACCGGCGTCGTCGGTCATCGTCACGGTGGCGGCCGAGAAATCCGCGCCGGGGTATGAGAACGACCAGCGCATCGCCGGCTCGGCGATCTTGCTGTCCCATGGCACGTAGCCGCGCGGGGGCCAGGGCATGCCGTTCGGCACGCTCGGTGCCGCATGCGTGTTGCCCAGCACCCACAACGCGTTGCCCTGCGGCGTGTCGCCGGTGCCGACCTCGCCAAGCACCAAGCTGAAGACCCAGCGCCGGTGGCCGAGCGACGCCACGCCGCCGTCCATCACGTACAGCGGGATCGAGCCGATGCCCGAGCTGTTGGCGCTGGCGCTGTTGAGGTTCGTGCCCCACGCGATGTTGGACTTGCCGGCGGCCGTGGCGCCATCGGCGGTGTAGCAGGTCCACGTGGTGGGCGGCGTGTGGCTGAGCTGGTCGTTGGCGTCGAACATCAGCGCCGCCTTCTGGGCCTGCGCCGATTTGGTCAGCGACAGCGCCACGTCGCCCGGCAGGCCTGCCATCGCGCGGTAGTAGTTGACCAGCTTGACGACCGCGTTCTTGTACGCGAGCGGCGTGTCGCCGGCCGCGCAGCCTGCCACATTGCCGGTCCAGCTGAACGTGGTCTTGCGCAGCGCGACGAAGCCGTCCTGGTAGCGCGCGAGCACCTCGGCGCGGTTGCTGGTGTCGATGGCGCCGAAGGCCGTGGCACTCGCGGGTGCGGGTGCGGGTGCGGGTGCGGGTGCGGGTGCGGGCGCGGGTGCAGGTGCAGGTGCCGGCGCAGGCGATGGAGCCGGCGATGGAGCGGGTGAAGGCGCAGGGGACGGTGCGGGACTGGGCGCAGGCGCCGGGCTCGGCGCATTGCCGGTCGGCGGGTTCTGGCTGACCTCGCTGCTGTCGCCGCCGCTGCCGCAGGCGGCCAGCATGAACAGGCTCAATAGCCCGGCCGGGGATCCGATGGAATGACGATGAGAGGGCATGCCCCTAGGCAAGCAAGCACGGGACCACGCGGCACAGGCCGGCCCAGGCCCGCTGCGAGCCCGCTATCCGGCACGATCCGCACACAGGGTGTTGCAAGGCCGACGCCTGGCGTCACACCCTCCGCTGTTGCGTCAGCTGGGTCGCCAGACCGGCGACTCGGCAATCACGACCCGGCGCGGCAGCACCCGCGCCTGCGTGAAGGCGTCGGCAATGCGCTGCTGCTCGCCCAGCGCTTCGGCATCGACCGCCTGGACCCGGTAGCTGCGCCGCAGGTTGGCCGCGGCCACCGTCGCGGCATCGAGGCCGATCACCGGCGCATGCCATTCGGCGGCGGGGCCGGGGTTCTTCTTGATCCAGTCGCCGGCGCGCTGCAGTGCGGTGAACACGGCGCCGAGCACGTCCGGGCGCCGCTGCGCATACGGCGTCGCGGCGAGGTAGAAGCGCCGGTAGCTCGACAGCGAGCCGCCGTCGAGCAGGATGCGCGCACCGGCCTGGCGCTGCACCGCGGCGAGAAACGGGTCCCAGATCACCCAGGCGGCCACGCTGCCGTTCTCGAACGCGGCACGGGCATCGGCCGGGCTCAGGTAGGCCGACTCGATGTCGCCGATAGCCAAGCCGGCCTTCGCGAGCGCCTCCAGCAGCAGGTAGTGCGCGCCGGCGCCCTTCGCGAAGGCGACCTTGCGGCCCTTCAGCTGCGCGACGTCGGTGATCGGGGAATCCTGGGGCACGACGATCGCCTGGGCCTGCGGCGACGGCGTCTCGATCGCGCAGTAGGTGAGCTTCGCGCCGGCCGCCAGCGCGAACGGCGGCACCGCATCGGCCACGTCGGCGCTCAGCTCGATCGCACCGATGTTCAGCGCCTCCAGCAGCGGCAGCCCCGAGGTGAACTCGTGCCAGGTGACGTGCACCTTCAGCGGCGCCAGCGCCTGTTCCAGCGTGCCGCGCGACTTCAGGAAGATCATCAGCGTGGACGATTTCTGGAACCCGATGCGCAGGGTCTCGGCGTCGGCCGCACGGGCGGCCGGCACGAGGCTCGCGGCCAGCGCGGCCGCGATGAAGCGGCGGCGTGGATGGGCCGGACCGGCATCGGGAAGATCGGGGGACTGCATCGAAGGCTCTCGGGGTGGCGGAGCCCGCGACGCTAAGCGCCGCCCCACGCGCCGGCAACGACGCAATGCGCAGATCCTTATGCGCCGACGGATGCGACGTTCAGGCGCTTTCGACCCGGCTGCGGTCCCGGATCACCGAGCGCCCGGCCGTCATCGCGTAGTGCAGCGCCGATTCGGGGTCGGTCCAGCAGCGGCCGTCGCACATGGCCTCGTCGCGGAACACCTCGCAGGGCGCACCGTTGCCGTGCACCTGTTTCACCACCACCGCGGCCACGTAGCCGCCGTGCGCCACCTCGATCGCGCCGGCATAGATCTTGAAATCACCGACTGTCTGCTCCTGGAAATGCATGCTCTGCTCCACGCCGGCCCCGTACCGGAAGGGGCGAACTGTGAACGCATTCGATCGCAAATTCCATCGACAAGATTGGCGCCCCCGTTTGGGGGGTGGCCCTGCTTTGCCGCCCTGCTCTGCGGTCCTACTTCGCCCGGCATTGCGCGTAGAGGCGCATGTACGAGGCCGCAGCCACGTCCCACGAGAACTCCTGCGCCATCGCGCGGCGCATCAGCTGCTGCCACAGCGCCGGCTGGCCGTAGGCGTGCAGCAGCCGGTCGACCGTGACCTCCAGCGCCATCGAGCTGGCCGGCTCGAACGAGAAGCCGGTCGCGCGGTCGGTGCGGATCGTCTCGTCGGTCGTGTCGACCACCGTGTCGACCAGCCCGCCGACGCGCCGCACCACCGGCAACGTGCCGTAGCGCAGCGCATACAGCTGCGTCAGCCCGCAGGGCTCGAAGCGCGACGGCATCAGCAGCGCGTCGCTGCCGGCGATGATGCGGTGCGCGAGCGCCTCGTCGTACACCGTGCGCACCGCCACCTGCGCCGGGTGGGCGCGCGCGGCGCCTTCGAAGGCGGCCTCCAGCGCGCGGTCGCCATTGCCCTGCAGCGCGAACTGCCCGCCGCGCTGCAGGATGCCGGGCAGCGCCGCCAGCACCAGGTCGAGCCCCTTCTGCGAGGTGAGCCGGCTGACGACGCCGAACAACGGCGAATCGGCGCGCCGCTCCAGCCCCAGCTCGTTCTGCAGCGCGAGCTTGCAGACCGCCTTGCCGACCAGCGAATCGGCCTGGTAGCGCTTGGCGATGCCGGCATCGGTGGCCGGGTTCCAGACCTCCGGGTCGACGCCGTTCAGGATGCCGCAGACATCGCCGCCGCGGCCGCGGATGACGCCGTCGAGCCCGCAGCCGTATTCATGGGTCGCGATCTCGCGCGCGTAGGTCGGGCTGACGGTCGTCACGCGGTCGGCGAACTTCAGCCCCGCCTTCATGAACGACAGCTGGCTGTGGTACTCGACGCCCGAGGCCGCCATGTAGCGCGAAGGCAGCCCGAGCAGGTTGAAGTCGCCCGCCGGGAACAGCCCCTGGTAGGCCAGGTTGTGCACCGTGAAGACGCGCGCCGCGCGCGTCGGCGCATGGGCGTGCGCATAGGCGCAGGCCATCGCGGCATGCCAGTCGTGCGTGTGCAGCACCTCGGGCACCCAGTCGGGGTCGAACTCGCCGGCGGCGATGTGGGCCGCGACCCAGCCGAGCAACGCGAAGCGCTGTGCGTTGTCGGGCCATTCGTTTCCGTCGGGCGCCTGGTAGGGGCTGCCGCCGCGCCGGTACAGGTAGGGTGCATCGACCACGTAGACCGGCAGGTGGCTGTACGGCATCGTGCCGAGCGTCAGCCGCACGCGCGCCGCGCCGAAGGCCGCACCGATCTCGCAGACGGTCTTCTGGTGCAGCACCGCGTCGGCGATGGCCGGCAGCCCGGGCAGCACCAGCCGCACGTCCGCGCCGGCGCGCGCGAGCGCCTGGGGCAAGGCGCCGGCCACGTCGGCCAGGCCGCCGGTCTTGACCAGCGGGAAGATTTCAGCGGCGACCTGGAGTACTTTCATGCAGTGATCAGGCGGTGAGTTTGGCGAGCATGTCGCGCGTGACGAGGGTGATGCCGTTCTCGGAACGGTGGAAGCGCTCGGCATCGAGTTCGGCATCCTCGCCGATCACCATGCCGTCGGGGATCACGCAGGCGCGGTCGACCACCACCCTCGTCAGCCGAGCGCCGCGGCCGATCTGCGCGCCCGGCAGCAGCACCGACCAGGCGACGACCGCGTGCGAATGCACCCGCACGCTCGAGAACAGCACGGTGCGCGTGACCGAGCCCGAGACGATGCAGCCGCCCGACACCAGCGACTCGACCGCCATGCCGCGGCGCTCGTCCTGGTTGTGCACGAACTTGGCCGGCGGCAGCTGCTCCTGGTACGTCCAGATCGGCCAGCGCTTGTCGTACAGGTTCAGCAGCGGGTCGGTGGCGGTCAGGTCGATGTTGGCATCCCAGTACGCGTCGATGGTGCCGACGTCGCGCCAGTACGGCGCCTCGCCATGCCGCGTGCTGACGCAGCTCAGCTCGAACGGGTGCGCCGAGGCCTGGCCGTTGCGCACCGCGCGCGGGATGATGTCCTTGCCGAAGTCGTGGCTCGAATCGGCGTCGTTCATGTCGCGCTCGAGTTCCTTGTAGAGGTAGCGCGCGTTGAAGATGTAGATGCCCATGCTCGCGAGCGCCATGTCGGGGCGGCCCGGCATCGGCGGCGGGTCGGCCGGCTTCTCGACGAACTCGGTGATGTGGTTGTCGCGGTCGACCGCCATCACGCCGAAGGCCACCGCCTCGTGGCGCGGCACCGCGATGCAGCCCACCGTGCACTCGCGCCCCTTGGCCACGTGGTCGGCCAGCATCAGCGCGTAGTTCATCTTGTAGATGTGGTCGCCGGCCAGCACCACCACGTAGTCGGCGCCGTAGCTCGCGAGGATGTCCTGGTTCTGGTAGACGGCGTCGGCGGTGCCGCGGTACCAGCTCTCGTCGTCGTTGCGCTGCTGCGCCGGCAGCAGGTCGACGAACTCGTTCATCTCGCTCTTCAGGAAGGCCCAGCCGCGCTGCAGGTGGCGCAGCAGGCTGTGCGACTTGTACTGCGTGATCACGCCGATGCGCCGGATGCCGGAGTTCAGGCAGTTCGACAGCGCGAAATCGATGATGCGGAACTTGCCGCCGAAGTAGACGGCCGGCTTGGCGCGGCGGTCGGTCAGGTTCTTCAGCCGGCTGCCCCGGCCGCCGGCCAGCACCAGCGCGACGGCGCGCTTGGGCAGGTCGAGGCTCAACGCAAGATCGATGGGTTGCATGATGTCTCCAGGAGGGGTCGCGGCGCGCACCGATTGTGCACGGCCCGCACCGCATTGAAGCACTGCCCCCGCGCTTGCGCACGCCGGGACAAACGAGCAAAGTCTGGCCCAAACCCAAGGACCCCGCTGATGACCTCTCCTTTCACGACCCAGCAGATGCAGGCCGGCCTCGACGAGCAACTGCTGAAGACCGTCGGCGTCGCGCCGCCCGCCGCCACCCCCGTCGACCTGATGCACGGCGTGGCCCAGGTCGCGCGCCAGCAGCTCTCCGAACGCTGGGTCCAGACCCAGGCCATCGAACGCGCCGCGAAGGCCCGCCGCGTCTGCTACCTGTCGATGGAGTTCCTGATCGGCCGCACGCTGTCGAACGCGCTCGCGGCGCTCGACCTGCGCGAACCGGCCGCCGCCGCGGTCGCGCTGCATGCGCAGACGCTCGAGGACGTGGCCGACCACGAGCCCGATGCTGCTCTGGGCAACGGCGGCCTCGGCCGGCTGGCCGCCTGCTTCCTCGATTCGATGGCCACGCTCGGTCTGCCGTCGTTCGGCTACGGCATCCGCTACGAATACGGCATGTTCGCGCAGGGCATCGCGCACGGCCGCCAGGTCGAGCACCCCGATCCGTGGCTGGCCGACGGCACGCCGTGGGAGTTTCCGCGGCCCGGCATCAGCTACCCGGTGCGCTTCGGCGGCCATGTCGAGCAGCACATGCATGCCGACGGCAAGGCCCACGCGGTGTGGCGCCCGGCCGGCTCGGTCGAGGCCAAGGCCTACGACATGGTGATCCCCGGCCACGGCACGCAGAAGGTCAGCACCTTGCGCCTCTGGAAGGCGGCCGCGCCCGCCCACATCGACCTGAACGCCTTCAACACCGGCGACTACGCCCGCGCGGCCAGCGTCAAGAACGAGTACGAGAACATCTCGTGGGTGCTGTACCCGAACGACAGCACGCCGGCCGGCCGCGAGCTGCGGCTGCGCCAGGAGTATTTCTTCACCAGCGCGTCGATCCAGGACATCGTCTCGCGCCACCTCGACGAGCACGACAGCCTGCACAACCTGGCCGACCAGGTCGCGATCCACCTGAACGACACGCACCCGGCGATCGGCGTGGCCGAGCTGATGCGCGTGCTGTGCGACGACCACACGATGCCCTGGGCCGACGCCTGGGCGATCACGCAGAAGACCTTCTCGTACACCAACCACACGCTGATGCCCGAGGCGCTCGAGACCTGGGCGGTGGCGCTGATGCAGCAGGTGCTGCCGCGCCACCTGGAGATCATCTTCCGCATCAACCAGGAGTTCCTCGACCTGGCCGCGAAGCAGCGCCCCGGCGACGACGGCTTCCTGCGCCGCCTGTCGCTGATCGACGAATCGGGCGAGCGCCGCGTGCGCATGGCCAACCTGTCGATCGTCGGCAGCCACAAGGTGAACGGCGTGTCGGCGCTGCACTCCGAGCTGCTGACCAAGACCATCTTCTCGGACTTCGCGTCGCTGTACCCGACCCGCTTCACGAACATGACCAACGGGGTCACGCCGCGGCGCTGGCTGGCGCAGGCCAACCCCGGCCTCGCGCACCTGCTCGACCAGACGCTCGGCCACGGCTGGCGGCTCGACCTCGACCAGCTCGCGCTGCTGAAGGAACACGCCGGCAACGAGGCCTTCCGCAGCAAGTTCGCCGCGATCAAGCTCAACAACAAGAAGCGCCTGGCCGAGCACATCCAGCGCCACACCGGCATCCACGTCGACCCGGGCAGCCTGTTCGACGTGCAGGTCAAGCGCATCCACGAGTACAAGCGCCAGCTGCTGAACGTGCTGCACGTCGTGACGCGCTACCTGGCCATCATCGCCAACCCGACGCTCGACTGGGTGCCGCGCACCGTGATCTTCGCCGGCAAGGCGGCCTCGTCGTACCAGACGGCCAAGTCGATCATCCGGCTGATCCACGACGTGGGCACGGTGGTCAACGCCGACCCGCGCGTCGGCGGCAAGCTGCGCGTGGTGTTCATCCCGAACTACGGCGTCTCGGTGGCCGAGGTGATCATGCCGGGCGCCGACCTGTCGGAGCAGATTTCCACCGCCGGCACCGAAGCGTCGGGCACCGGCAACATGAAGCTCGCGCTGAACGGCGCGCTGACGATCGGCACCGACGACGGCGCGAACATCGAGATCCGCCAGAGCGTCGGCGACGACAACATCTTCATCTTCGGGCTCAAGACGCCCGAGGTGCAGGCGCTGAAGGCCTCGGGCTACCACCCGATGCGCCACTACGAGGGCAACCCGGCGCTGAAGGCGGTGCTCGACGCGATCTCCGGCGGCCTGTTCTCGCCCGACGAGCGCGACCGCTACCGCCCGCTGATCGATTCGCTGCTGTGGGGCGGCGACCACTACCTGCTGCTGGCCGACTACGACGCCTACGTGCAGACGCAGCAGCGCGTCGACACGCTGTTCGGCCACCGCGAGGCCTGGATCGCGCGCGCGATCGCCAACGTGGCCGGCATGGGCGTGTTCTCGTCCGACCGCACGATCCGCGAGTACGCGCGCGACATCTGGAACATCGACCCCGAGCTGAAGGCCGGCACGGCGCTACGATCGGTGGCATGACCCCCTGCTGCCGCCCATGCTGACCCCCGCCGAGATCGAGGACATCCGCCACGCCCGCCACGGCGATCCGTTCTCGGTGCTGGGCGCCCATGCCGATGCGAGCGGGCAGCGCTGGCTGCGCTGCTTCCAGCCCGGTGCGCGGGCGGCGCTGGCGGTCGACGCCGACAACGGGCAGCCGCTGTCGGTGCTGACGCAGCTGCACCCCGACGGCGTCTTCGAAGGCATGCTCGGCAGCACCGCGGGCGCGTACCGGCTGCAGTTCACCTGGGCCGACGGCAGCAGCGCCACCGTCGACGACCCCTACCGCTTCCCGCCGGTGCTCGGCGAGCTCGACGTGTGGCTGCTGGCCGAGGGCACGCACCTGCGGCCGTATGAAACGCTGGGCGCGCAGATCCGCGTGATGGAAGGCACCAGCGGTGCGAGCTTCGCGGTGTGGGCGCCGAACGCGTCGCGCGTCAGCGTGGTCGGCGACTTCAACCACTGGGACGGCCGCATCCATCCGATGCGGCTGCGCCGCGAGTGCGGCGTCTGGGAGATCTTCCTGCCCGGCATCGCCGAGGGCGCGCGCTACAAGTACGAGATCCGCACCGCCGACGGCCATGTGCTGCCGCAGAAGGCCGACCCGTACGCGCTGCAGTCCGAGCTGCGGCCGGCCACCGCGAGCGTGGTGTCGCACATGCCGCGGCTCGCGCCGGCCTCGGCGCAGCGACAGCAGTCGAACGCGCTCGATGCGCCGGTCAGCATCTACGAGGTGCACCTCGGCTCATGGCGGCGCAAGCCCGAGGAAGGCGACCGCTGGCTGAGCTGGGACGAGCTCGCCGACACGCTGGTGCCGTATGCGCAGGACATGGGCTTCACCCACCTGGAGCTGATGCCGGTCAGCGAGCACCCGTTCGACGGGTCGTGGGGTTATCAGCCGGTGGGGCTGTATTCACCCACCGCGCGCTTCGGCGACGGCCCCGGCTTCCGGCGCTTCGTCGATCGCTGCCATTCGGCCGGCCTCGGCGTGCTGCTCGACTGGGTGCCAGCGCATTTCCCGAGCGACGTGCATGGCTTGGCGCAGTTCGACGGCACGCACCTGTACGAATACGCCGACCCGCGCGAAGGCTTCCACAACGACTGGAACACGCTGATCTACAACCTCGGCCGCACCGAGGTGCGCAACTTCCTGGTCGGCAATGCGCTGTACTGGCTGGAGCGCTACGACGTCGACGGGCTGCGCGTCGATGCGGTCGCGTCGATGCTGTACCGCGACTACAGCCGCGAGCCCGGCGAGTGGATCCCGAACGTGCACGGCGGGCGCGAGAACCTGGAGGCCATCGCGTTCCTGAAGCGCATGAACGAGGTGGTCGGGATCGAGCGGGCGCAGGCCGTGACGCTGGCCGAGGAATCGACCGCGTTCCCGGCGGTGTCGCGGCCCACCTTCGCCGGCGGGCTGGGCTTTCACTACAAGTGGAACATGGGCTGGATGCACGACACGCTGAAGTACATGGCGCGCGACCCGGTGCACCGCAAGCACCACCACGGCGAGATGACCTTCGGGCTGGTGTATGCCTTCAACGAGAACTTCGTGCTGCCGCTCTCGCACGACGAGGTGGTGCACGGCAAGGGCTCGCTGATCGCGAAGATGCCGGGCGACCGCTGGCAGAAGTTCGCGAACCTGCGGGCCTACTACGGCTTCATGTTCGGGCACCCGGGCAAGAAGCTGCTGTTCATGGGCGGCGAGTTCGCGCAGGAGCGCGAATGGGACCATGACCAGAGCCTCGACTGGCATTTGCTGTCTGATGGTTTGCACGAGGGCGTGCAGCGGCTGGTGCGCGACCTGAACCGCTTCTACCGCGCCACACCGGCGCTGTACGAGCAGGATTTCGTCCCGGCCGGTTTCGAGTGGATCGACCACCAGGATGCCGAGCATTCGGTGATCAGCTTCGTGCGGCAGGGCCGCCATGACGGCGCGACGGTGCTGGTCGTCTCGAACCTGACGCCGACGGTGCGCTCAGGCTTTCGCGTCGGCGTGCCGCGGCCCGGCGAGTACCGCGAGCGCATCAACACCGATTCGGCGCACTACGGCGGCAGCAACGTCGGCACGCCGCTCGGTGCCGCGCGCTCCGAAGACGTGCCGTGGCAGGGCCGTGCGCAGTCGGTGATGCTGACGCTGCCGCCGCTGGCCACCGTGTTCCTGGAGTGGGGGGCTTGACGCCGCTGCAGCCGGGACGCCCGTGGCCGCTGGGCGCGCACTGGGACGGCCAGGGCATCAACTTCGCGGTGTTCTCCGACCACGCGCAGGGCATAGCACTGTGCCTGTTCGACGACGCCGGCACGCAGCAGCAATCGTGCACCGCGCTGCCGGGGCGCACGCAGCAGGTGTGGCACGGCTACCTGCCGGGCGCGCAGCCGGGGCTGGTGTACGGCCTGCGCGCGCACGGCCCGTGGCAGCCGGAGCGCGGGCAGCGCTTCAACCCGAACAAGCTGCTGCTCGACCCGTATGCGCGCGAGATCGTCGGCCGCTTCGACTGGAACGACCCGCACTTCGGCGGCGACCGCCAGCGCCCGCTGGAGATGGACCTGCGCGACAACGGCGCGCAGGCGTTGAAGGCGCGCGTCGTGCACGACCGCTTCGACTGGGGCGGTGATACACCGCCGTGCACGCCGCTCGCCGACACCGTCCTGTACGAGCTGCACGTCAAGGGCTTCACCCGCCTGCACCCCGGCGTGCCCGAGACGCAGCGCGGCACCTATGCGGGCCTGGCGAGCGACGCGGCCATCGCCCACTTGCAGCGGCTCGGCGTCACCGCGGTCAGCCTGCTGCCGGTGCACCAGGCGCTCGACGAAGAACGCCTGGTGCGCATGGGCCTGCGCAACTACTGGGGCTACAACACGGTCGGGTTCTTCTGCCCGAGCCCGGAGTTCGCCGTGGCAGGTTCGTCCGGGGCCGCGGTGCGCGACGAGTTCCGCACGATGGTCAAGCGACTGCACGCAGCCGGCCTCGAGGTGATCCTCGACGTGGTCTACAACCACAGCGCCGAGACCGACGAGCAGGGGCCGACGATCCACTTCCGCGGCCTCGACAACGCCGCCTGGTACCGGCTGCGGCCCGACGACCCTGCCCTCTACGTCAACGACACCGGCACCGGCAACACGCTGAACCTCGGCCACCCGCGGGTGCTGCAGCTGATGATGGATTCGCTGCGCTACTGGGTCAGCGAGATGCACATCGACGGCTTCCGCTTCGACCTCGCGCCGGTGCTCGGCCGCGGCGCGACGGCTGGCGGCTTCGACACCGGTGCCGCGTTCTTCCACGCGATCGCGCAGGACCCGCTGCTGTCCACCGTGAAGCTGATCGCCGAGCCGTGGGACATCGGCATCGGCGGCTACCAGCTCGGCCAGTTCCCGCCCGGCTGGGCCGAGTGGAACGACCGCTTCCGCGACACGGTGCGCAGCTTCTGGCTGCGCGGCGAGACCAGCCGCGGCGAGCTGGCGCAGCGGCTGTGCGCGTCGTCCGACGTGTTCCAGGCGCGCGGGCGGATGCCCGCCGAATCGGTGAACTTCATCGTCGCGCACGACGGCTTCACGCTGGCCGACCTGGTCAGCCACGACCGCAAGCACAACGAGGCGAACGGCGAAGGCAACCGCGACGGGCACGACCAGAACCACAGCTGGAACGCCGGCGTCGAAGGGCCGAGCGACGACCCGGTGATCGGTGCGCTGCGCGGGCGGCTGCAACGCGCGCTGCTGGCGACGCTGCTGCTGTCGCAGGGCACGCCGATGCTGTGCGCCGGCGACGAGCTCGGGCATTCGCAGGGCGGCAACAACAACGCCTACTGCCAGGACAACGCGACCAGCTGGATCGACTGGTCGCGCGCCGACGATGTGCTGGTCGCCTTCACCGCGCAGGTGCTGGCGCTGCGCCGCACGCACCGGCCGCTGCTCGACCGCTGGTACAGCGGCCTCGCCGATGCGCAGGGCCGCGTCGACCTCGGCTGGCTGCAGGCCGACGGCACGCCGCTCGCGGATGCGGATTGGCGCGACCCGGCGCAGCGCGTGCTGGGCGCGGCCATCGGCGCGCCGGGGCCGTTTGGAGAGGCCTTGCTGATGCTGATGAACGCCGGCGACACCGACGTGCCGTTCGCGCTGCCGGCGGGCCGCTGGCGGGTGCTGCTCGACACCGCGGCCAGCTCGCCGGCAGCCCCCGAGGCCGGCGCGGTGGCGCACACTCCGTGGCCACTGGCCGCGCACAGCCTCGTGCTGCTGGCGCAAGACCTCACCCCCTGATCCACACGAGGCGACCCATGCGATTCCCCCGCGCCAGCGGCGTGCTGCTGCACCCCACCTCGCTGCCCGGCCCGCACGGCAGCGGCGATTTCGGACCGTCCGCCTACCACTTCGTCGACTGGCTCGCGACCGCGCGACAGCGGCTGTGGCAGATGCTGCCGCTGGGCGGCATCGGACCCGGCAACTCGCCGTACATGAGCAGCTCGGCCTTCGCCGGCAACGTGCTGCTGATCGACCTCGCCGAGCTCGCCCAGCACGGCTGGCTGACGGCCGACGAATTGCTGCCCCCCGACGGCATCGAGCCGCACCGCCTGAACTTCGCGGCGGTCTGGCCCTACCGCATGGACCGGCTCGCGCGCGCCGCGCGGCGCTTCGCCGCGACCGTCACGCCGCAGCAGGAACACGAGCTGCAGGCCTTCTGCGCCGAGCATGCGAGCTGGATCAACGACTACACGCTCTTCATGGCGCTGGCCGACCACCACGACTGGGCGCCGTGGTGCGACTGGGCCGGCGGCCTCGCGCAGCGCGAGCCGGCCGCGCTGGCAGCGGCCCGCGTGCAGCATGCCGAGCGCATCGCGTTCTGGAAGTTCTGCCAGTGGCGCTTCTTCGTGCAATGGGAGCGCCTGAAAGACCACGCGACCAGCCGCGGCGTGCAGGTGATCGGCGATGCGCCGATCTTCATCGCCTACCAGAGCGCCGAGGTGTGGGCGCGACCGGACCTGTTCGAGCTCGATGCGCAGGGCCGGCCGACCGTGGTCGCCGGCGTGCCGCCGGATTTCTTCAGCGAGACCGGCCAGCGCTGGGGCAACCCGCTGTACCGCTGGAGCGCGCATGCGGCCGAGGGCTATGCGTGGTGGGTCGAGCGCATCCGCCGCACCTTCGAGCTGGTCGACATCGTGCGCATCGACCACTTCCGCGGTTTCGCGAGCTACTGGGAGATCCCGGCGAGCGAGGAGACAGCGATCCTCGGGCACTGGCGGCCGGGGCCCGGCGAGGCCTTGTTCGACGCCATCGCCGACGCGCTCGGCACGCTGCCGATCATCGCGGAAGACCTGGGTGTCGTGACGCCCGACGTCGAGGCGCTGCGGCGCAAGTTCTCGCTGCCGGGCATGCGCATCCTGCACTTCGCGTTCGGCGGCGACAGCGCCAACCCGTTCCTGCCGCACAACCACGAGGCCGACACCGTCGTCTACAGCGGCACGCACGACAACGACACCAGCCTGGGCTGGTGGGCCACCGCCACCGAGGCGCAGCGGCGCCATGCGTCGGCCTACCTGCCGACCGACGGCAGCGACATCGCGTGGGAGCTGATCCGCACCGCCTGCGCGTCAGTGGCCGACACGGCCGTGCATCCGATGCAGGACGTGCTGCGGCTGCCCGGCGCCGACCGGATGAACTTTCCCGGCAAGCCGTCGGGCTACTGGGAATGGCGCTTCAGCTGGGACCAGGTGAAGCCGGCGCATGCGCAGGAGCTGGCGCTGCTGACGCGGCTGTACGGGCGCGACGGCGTGATCGCTGTCTAGACGAACCCCAGCTTCGTCGCCGTCCCGAAGTTCGCCAGGTTCGGCAGCACCGTGCGCAACTGCGCATCGCTCGCGCCGAACCAGCCGAGCATCGTCGCCGCGTACTGGTCGACCGACGAGGTCGGGATCCAGCGGCCCTGCTGCTCCCAGGTGTCGACGCCGACATCGTTCGGCCCGCCGAGCGTGAGGTCGGGGTAGCTGCCGTAGCCGCGCCCGCCCTTCACCGCGCCGCCGACGACGAGGTGGTTGTTGCCCCACGCGTGGTCGGTGCCCATGCTGTTGTTCGGCACGAAGGTGCGGCCGAAATCGCTCTGCGTGAAGGCCGTCACCGACTCGCCCAGGCCCAGCGCCTTCATCGCGCGGTAGAACGCCCCCAGCGCATCGCCCAGTTCCTTCAGCAGCTGCGCGTGCTGGCCATCGGCGGGGCTGCCGTCGACGGCCTGGTTGCCGTGCGTGTCGAACGCGCTCATCTGCGCGAAGAAGATCTGCCGGTTGCCCTGCACCGTCGCGTTGCCCGACACCAGCTTGGCGATCTGGTACAGCTGGCGGCCGAGGCCGGTGCCGATCTTGCCGCCGGAGATCAGCGGCGCGAACGCGGTGTCGATCGCGGCTGTTGCGCCGGCCCCGCCCGGCACGATCTTCACGAGGCCCGAGAGCCGGTCCGACACATTGAACGCGTCGCGCTGGATCGCCGTGTAGGCGTTCGCGAGCGCCAGTTCCTGCTGCTCGCGGTACATCGCGTCGATGGCCGCCTTGCGCTCGGCTTTCCATGCGACCTTCAGGTCGTCCGGCTGCATCTCGAAGGCGCCGAAGGTGTCGCCCGGTGTGTTCGGCAGCACCAGCGGCGTGTGGGTGCGCGAGATGCCGAAGCGCGGCGTGCCGTTCAGCGAGATCACCGGGTTCACGGTGGCCAGCGCGTCGGACGCGCGGCCGCCCCAGCCGGTCGGCTCGAGCGAATCGCCGGTGCCGTTCTCCCACAGGTACTGCTGGTCGGAGTGCGAGTACAGCGAATCGGGCAGCACGCCGACGCTGGATGACGCGGCGCGGAACTCGGCCTTGGTCAGCGGCTTGATCAGCGGGCCGACGTTGAACACCGGGGCGATGTGGCCGTCATCGGCCGCGGCCTGCAGGCCGGCCAGCGCCGGGTGCAGCCCGTAGGTCATTCCGGCGAGCAGCACCAGGCGGTTGCTTGGGATCGCCAACTTGCCGCGCACCGCGGCGTACTGGTTGTAGCGCGCCGCATCGGTCGGCACGACGGTGTTCAGGCCGTCGTTGCCGCCGTACAGGAAGATGCACAGCAGCGCCTTGTAGTCGGCAGCGTAGGCCGGCTTGGCACCCAGCAGCAGGTTGCCCAGCGTGCCCACGCCGAGCGCGCCGGCCAGGCCGAGGCTCGAACGCGCGAGCCAGCGGCGACGATTCATCAGGATCATCGGGTCGTTCATGGCGGCGGTCCTATCGTTGGATCTGGTAATCGGGAGAGGCGTAGACCAGGTAGGCCGCGCGCTTGACGCGGCTGGTCTTCCAGTTGTTGCCGTCGGTGGCCTGCGTCCAGCGCTCGACGGCCTTCACGACCGACGCGCGCGGCGTGCTCGGCAGCAGCCGGCCGAGCGCCACCATCGAGATGCGGTCGACCAGCGCGCCGGCATCCGTCGCCGAATCGGTGAACGACGCCAGGTTCACCTTGGTCCCGGTGGCGCCGGGGATCGACGCATCGGCACCGCTGCCGCCCCAGTCGATCAGGTACAGCAGGTAGTTCATGCGCGCCAACGCGGTGTTGGCGTTGTGGATGCCGAAGGCCGGGCCGACCAGGCCACCGGTGCCGGCCACCGGGTAGTCGGGCGGGTAGTCGCTGAAGATCGACGGCGCGTTGAACACCCGCTGCTGCAGGTTGCCGCCCCAGTACCAGTTGAAGGGTTCGCCGTCGGTCGTGCCGTTCAGCCCGCGCAGCACGCCGGTGAACATCAGCACCGGCTCGCGCAGCTTGCCGCCCTGCGCGGGCACGCTGTCGCCGCGCGCTTCGGCATCGAGCAGCACGGCCGCCACGGTGGCCGTCAGGTCGCCGCGCACGCCGCTGCCGAAGCTCGCGTACTTGCCGTTGTTGAAGGCCGTCGCGACGCGAGTGACGTAGGCCGGCGACGGGTTGCTGCTGACCAGGTGCTGGATGAGCTGCCGGCCGATGAACGGTGCGACGTTCGGGTGGGCCATCACACTGTCGAGCACCGATTCCAGCGCGGCCGGCGCCTTGTGCCCGGCGACCAGCTTGACATTGGACAACAGGCTGCGTGCCTGCGTGTCGTGGTACTTCTCGATCGGCACCATGTCGCCGTTGTAGTAGCGGCAGTTCGCGCCCGACGGCCAACAGCCGTTCGGGTGCGCGCCGCCCGCCGGGTAGGTCCAGCCGGTCAGTGCGTAGGCATAGGCGCGCACCGTCTCGTTGTTGTAGGTCGGCATGCACTTTCCGCCCTTCAGGCTGCCGTCGAGGTTCAGCTCGCAGGTGCCGATGCTGAACAGCTGCAGCAGCTCGCGCGCGAAGTTCTCGTTCGGCGCGCCCTTGTCGTTGTTGGCGTTGTTCAGGAAGTCGCCCATCAGCGGCGACAGCGTGATCTTCTTCAGCATGTCGCGGTAGTTGCCGAAGGCGCCGTCGAGCATCGCGTTGTAGTAGTTGCGAAAGCCGTAGGTGCCCAGCACCTCGGCGTTGTTCAGCGGGAACATCTGCTGGAACGCGAAGGTCACGCGCTGGCGCAGCTGGTCGGGCTGGCTCACCGCGTTGCGGTAGAAGTCCCACATCAGCGGATCGGTCGAGATGTAGTCGCGGAAGCAGTTCGGCTCCATCGCCGGCGTGCAGAAATCCGGGCGGTCGACGTACTGGTGGTACTCGCCGGCGCCCTTGCCACTGGTGTAGCGCGAGGTCTTCAGCGCGAACTGCTCGGTGACCCAGGCGGTCGCGCCCTTGGCCTTGATCGAGGTGACCAGCGCTTCGGTCGGGCCGAAGGTCGTCTGGTCGGCGAGGCGCACCGCGTCGCGGGTGGACATCGGGCCGGGGGCTGGGGCCGGGGCCGGAGCCGGTGAAGGCGATGGAGCCGGCGCGGGGCTGGGTGCGGGCGCCGGCGACGGGCTCGGCGCTGGAGACGGAGCGGGTGCCGGGCTGGGGGACGGCGCGGGTGACGGTGAAGGCGATGGAGCGGGCGCCGGCGCATTCGGCGATCCTCCCACCGGATCGCCGGAAGAGGAACCGTTTCCACTTTCGTTGCCGCCGCACGCGGCAACGACGGTGGCGAACAGAATTGCAACCGCGAGTGAAGCGCGGTGCCGAGCTATCGGCAGCAGGAGGGAGTTGGTATCGGAAGTGTCGCTGGACATGGAAACGTCCTGTGGCAAGAGTGGCAATTCGCGTGAGTTCGCGACGTGTTCGTCATGCTGCGGAACAGCCATCTCGCATCGACGAACGCTCAAGACCCTTGTTGCAGGAACGGTGCCGGACTTCGCGATCTCCGTAATGCCTTCGCTTCGGCCGCCGGGTCGCCAGGGTGGTGGCGCGACAGTGGCGGCATGAACCTCATGAAACTGATGGGCAGCGCACGGCGTGGCGCCCAGAGCCTGCTAGACAGCGCCGTGCGCAGGCCGGGCATGCCGGGTCGCCCGCCGTTGCAGCAGCCGTTGGGACCGCGCCCCCAGGGCAGCTTCCCTGGACAGCCTCCATTGCGCTTCCAGCCGCCGCAGTTCCCACCCCTGCGCACGGGCGCGGCCTGGCCGCAAGGCCAACCCGCCGGTGCGCGGCCACGTGTCGACATCGCACAGTTGAATGCGGCGGGCAAGCAGGGCTTCAACGGGCCGCGTCAGAAATTGTCGGTGGAGGACCTCGGGCGGGTGCTGACGGCCGGCATCGATCCGAAGCGGGTGGCGTCCGGCGAGCTGCCGTTCAGCAGGCCCCAGGGGACACCCCCAAGGCGTCAAGCCGACTCGGCACCGGCGCGTTTCGACGGGCTCGGTGCGGCGCCCGGGCAGTCCCCGCTGCAGACGCCCCGGCCGGTACGCCGGCAGTCGATGTCGGGGCCGAGGTTCGACGGCCCGCGCCCGATCGCGGTTCCGCCGGCCGGCCAGCTGGCCGGAAGGCACAACGACGTGGACCCGGTCGTGCCCCACTTCGCGAACCTGGAGCGCGGCACGGCCCGCGCCGATGGCAACTGCTTCTTCTACTCGATGATCCACCACGCGGGACCGCAGATCGCGCGGCAGATGGGCATCGCGGAGAAAGACCTGACCCCGCAGGCCATCCGCCAGCACATCGCGGCCGAGATGATCAGCAACTTCCAGATGGCCAACCTCGGCGTGGACAACGTCCCGATGCTGTACGGCGCCGTCCTCGGCGAGCTGCGCGAGGGCAAGAAGCCCGTCAGCGCCGAGCAGTACCGCGCCGCGGTCGGCACGCGCCTGGCGGATCAGTCGCACACGCTGACGCCCAACCAGCTCACCCACGTGGCCGAGGTGGCCGAGAACTTCTCGTACAAGGACGGCGCCTGCGACTACATGCCGGCGCTGATGGCACAGACGTTCCCGGGCCTGCGCATCGTCGCGCACACCGCCGCCACGACGCCCGCCAACGAGGACAACTACAGCTTCAAGGCGGAAGGGGCGGACGGCGTACCGATGTCGACCGTGCGACTCTTCCTCGACGAGGGCCGCAAGCACTACGAGCCGGTGTTCGACAAGTAACCATGCCCCGAACCACCCCCCAAAGAGCGAGCCGCCACCGCGCGAACGGAGGATGGTGCCGCGCGGTCGTCCGCACGATGCTGTGAACACCTGCCCCTCACCACGGAGTCCGCCATGCGACTCGCCCCCCGTTCCCCGGGTTCACACCAGTCTTCCCTGGCGCGGCAACACCGCGCACTGAAGGCTCGCAGCTCGTACCCGACGTTGTCGATGGTTCGCCTGGGCCGCAGCCCGCTGCAGAAGCTGGCGTGGATCTTCGGCTTCGGCCGCTGAGCGGACCTCAGCTGAACAGCTTGCCGAAGAAGCGGCGCGCGAGGCCGGCAAACCGGTCGCGCGTGCGTTCGTGGACGCGGCCGGAGTCGGGGCGACCGCCGGCCAGTCGCTCGGACGAAGTGCTGATGAGCATCCGCCGAGCTGAAGGAACGGATTGACGTGGACAGTCACTCATGGGCTCTGCCAACCAGGAGTGATGAGATGCAAGGTATTTGCCCTAAAGCCAAGCGCGCCGGGATCGAGTCGAACAGCTTGATTTTGGATCCTTTATTCGATGGGGCTCCGGGTTCGTGGCGGGACATCCTCACCAACACAGACGTGTCCGATGTCATCAGAGCCATCAACAAGCACGAGGAAATAAATCTGGAGGGAATGGTACTTGATGGCGATCAGGCCAGCCATCTTTCTCAGGCCCTGAATGATTCGTCCTGCCTTCCGACCAAGTTGAATCTTCGAAACGTGGGAAGTGCCAACATGACCATCATATTCGAAGCCCTTGAAGGAAAATCTGGCTTGACCGAATTGAACATGGATGGCTTCTACAAGATAGAGCCGAGTGGAAAACGCTACCTCATGCAGAAGCGTCATCTTCAAAGTGTCATCAAGCTGTTGCAGCACAATGTCTTGAACAAACTCGATCTCAGACACCAAAAGTCCCGCTGCTGGCAGGATGAAACCCTGTTCAGTGAATTTCTGGAAGTCATCTGGAAAAACGAGAACATCAGAGTCCTGCACCTGGATCACTGCGACTTGGCGGCCGAAATTCATTTCTCCGACAGATCTCTGGAACTCGTGGCACCTGGGGATGCTTCATGCTCAAACCCCAGCCGCCTCACGGAGTTGACCCTGTTCGGCAACGAAATCACCTTGGTTGATGCCAGGAATTTCATTTATGAGATGGGACCGACCTTCGACATGAGGAGCCTTGAAAAGATATCCATCGACATCTTCCATGGCACGAAGACAAAAAGCACCAAAATTATAATGAAACACCTGACAAGAGCGTTCAAGATGAAGGAGGCGATGCAAACCCGGCGATCAGTCATACTTTTTGAGCCAACATCGCTGCCGATAATCATTCGCAAGGCAAAGGAATCTACTGAATTGAAAAGCATGCTACTGAAGCTGCTGCAAATGCAGCCAGAAGAGTTATTCTCTGAAGAACTATCGCTCCAAGAACTGTTGTCCGAAGAACTCAGAACCATGAAATCCTGCATCCAGGAAATCAACAACATTCCTGAGGAACTGTTCGCATTGATAGGGCGTTTCAGCGTCCGGGCCATGCTGAATCCTGCCCTGAGGTGCTGATAGCGCCCGTTCCCGCGCGCGATGCCTTGCAAGCCGCCAAGACATCCCCACCTCCTGCGAACGGGGCGGCCTGGTGCCGCCCCTCCCGGAAGGAAACGCATGAAAACCCCCACCCAATCGCAACGCAGCGTCAGCGACCTCGATGTCGTGCATGCGCTGGCGCGCCTGGTGCAGCGCATGGAAGCGAGCCCGGCCGAGATCGACGCCCACCAGTACCGCACCGTCGTGCAGCAGCTGACCCGTGCGCTCGAACGCGTCGAGCCGGGCAAGGCCTTGCAGCTGATCCTGGAGGATTGCCCGGCCGCGTCGGAGCTGTATGAAAACATACGCTACGAGCATGCCGGACTGGTTCGCGCCCCGCTCGAGAAGGCGCTGAACGCCGAGCTGGAGGCGCGCCGCGCGATCGATCACGCGGCGGCCACCCGGCACTGACTACGACGGCAGGAAGTCCAGCGGGTACGTGATGTCGATCTGGTCGACATCACGCGACCCGAACTCGAACTGCTTGATCCGCGCCAGCAGCTTCGATTCCAGCTCCGGCGACTTCAGCTCGCTCGACACGATCCGGCAGTCCACCAGCGCGCCCGACGGCGAGATCTTCAGGCTCAACACCACCTTGCCCTGCAGGCCCGGGTCCTCGCGCAGCGCACGGTTGTAGATCGCGTAGATCGCACCCTTGTTGCGCTCGAACACGAGGCGAATCTCCTCGATCGAACGCGCCGCCTTGCCACTGCCACCGCGCTGCACCGTGCCACCCGCCCCGGTGCCATTGCCGGTGCCGCTGCCGGCCGCCGAGCCCTTGCCGCCACCCCCACCGCCCCCGGCCACGCCGGCCACCAACGTGGTCGAGCGACCCGCCAGCCCGCCGCCACCGGTGTTGCGGCTGTAGCCCGCGGTGTTGATGCCGCCGCTGCCGCCGGTCGCGTTCGACGTGATCATCGCCCGGTCCGGCAAGCCGGCCTCGGTGCCCGCGCCAACCCCCACGCCGACGCCCGAACCGACACCCGGCCCCTGCTTGATGTCCGGCTTCAGCTGCACCGCCATCGGCGCACCGCTCAGCTCCTGCAGCTGGTCCTTCATCGCGAGCAGGCCGACACCCGCCGCCTTGCGGCGCGCGCCCTCGATCTCGCCCGGCGGCTTGTTGGCCTGCGGCACGCGAGCCTCGGGGATCGGCTCCTTCATCTTCACCGGATCGGGCTTGGCCGGGATCGGCTTGGCCTGGTCGGGCTTGGCTTGCGGCACGGCCGCCTCGGCCGCATCCTTCGGCTTCTCCTGCACCTTTGGCGGCGGCGGTGGCGGCGGAGGCGTCTCCAGCACCAGCTTGGCCAGCCGCGGCGGCAACTCGGCCGGAGCGGAGCGGTCGGGCTGCCGCACCGGCAGCCACGGCACGATCAGGAAGATCAGCAGGCACACGCCCACCGTGCGCTGGATGATGCGGCGAAAGCGCGCGTCATCCTCGGGCACGCCCGCCCACGGCATCACCCGCGGATTGAACGAAACGGCGGCGGCTGTCATGCGCCCGCCTTCTGCCGCACCGCGAACGACATGTCGGTGAAGCTGGCGCGCGCCGCGGTGTACATGATCTTGCGCAACAGCTGGTACGGGATGTCCTTGTCGCCCATGATCGTCAGCGCCTTGCCCTTGTCCTTGTTGGCCTCGCGGATCATCTCGCGGCCGGCCTGGATGTCGAGCTCTTCCTTCAGCGGCGCGATCAGGTCGCCCTGCAGCTTCATCACGTCGGCCACGTTCGCGACCTTGCGGCCCTCGACGAGGATCTCGGTGCCGCTGACCACCAGCACCACGTTCTGCTTCGGCTCCTTCTCGGCCGTCGACTGCGGCAGCTGCACCGCCTTCGGGCTCGGCAGCAGCTCGACGCCGGTCGCGTTCGACAGCAGGAAGAAGATCAGGATCGTGAAGACGTCGATCAGCGAGACGAGGTTCATGTCGAGCCCCGTCTGGTTGCGCGCTCGGCGCTCGGCCCGCTTCTGCAGCGGTGTCATCAATGCCATGGTCCCCGCCCCTATCGCTTGACGACCGGCGCATCGCCGATCGAGATGTTGGGGAACATTTCGGTGTGCACCACCACCGCGCCCTTGGGCGTGGCGACCACGCGCACCGCATCCATCACCTGCACGAGCGCGTCGTACGAGGAGTTGGGCTCGGCCAGCACGCTGGCTTCCGTCTTGTCCGGAAACTGCGCCTTCAGGCCTTGGATCAGCGTCGACAGCGCCACGGTGTCATAGCCCTTGGCAGTGTTCGGGATGCGCGCGATCAGGCCGCCGATGCGGTCCCCGACCTCCAGTGCATCGGGGCGCATCACCACCTCCAGTTGCAGGTTCTTGTCCTTGACTTGCTCCACGCCGGAGTTCTTGGCCGGCAACGACAGGTCGATCACCGACAGCCGCGTGAACACAGCGGTCGACAGCAGGAACGGCACCAGCACCACGATCAGGTTGATGAACGCGGTGATCTCCAGGTGGGCCGTTTCCTTGCGCAGGCGACGACGGGCAGCCATGATCAACGGCCTCCGGTGCTCTGCTCGGCCTTCAGGCGCTGCACCAGGTTCAGGAAGCTGATCTTGGCGGCCTCGAGGCCGTCGACGATCTCGGCGGTCTTGGCCTGCAGGAACGAATGCAGCAGCAGGAACGGGATCGCGACCATCAGCGCGAACGCGGTGTTGTTCATCGCGATCGAGATCGAGGCCGACAGCATCTCGGCCTTCTCGGCCGGGTTGACCTGCGCCACCGCGGTGAAGCCCTTGATCAGGCCCATGATCGTGCCCAGCAGGCCGACCAGCGTGATCACGTTCGCGAAGGTCGCGATGTAGTGGGTGCGCTTCTCGAGACGCGGCACGATTTCCATCATGCCCTCTTCCATCGCGGCGTCGAAGTCTTCACGGCGGCCCGGGCTCTGCATGCGGGTCAGCCCGTAGTTGACGATCTTGCCGATCGCGGCGTCGGAATTCGCGGTGACGTTCTGCACTTCCTTGAAGCGCCCGCCCTGCAGCATCGGCAGCACCTGAGACCACAGCTTGCGGTTCTCGCTGCGCGCCTTGTTCAGCACGATGTAGCGCTCGATCCCGATCGCCAGGCCGATCGACATGATCAACAGGCTCGGATAGATGAAGAGGCCGCAATCCTGGAAAAACTTCACTGCTGTGTTGAATGCATTCATCTCTGATCTCCGATGGAAACTTCTCTGTGATTCGACAAAAAACGGCAGGCCGGCGGTGGGGTCACTTGGCGGCTGCGGTGGGTGTGGCCGCGGGTGTGGCAGCAGCCGGCGGCTGCGTGAGCGTGTCATAGCGGACCTGGCGGCGGAACACGTCGCGGTCGATCGGCGCGAGCGCCTCGTCGAGCACGCTGACGGCCGGGCGGCCGCTCTGGTCGCCGACCAGCGGCTTCTTCCAGGGCACGATGTACAGCACCTTCGGCAGCTCGCGGTTGCCGATGATCTGCGAACCCTTGATGTCGGCGCGGTCCTGCGCCCAGGCCGGCGCGAGGCCGGCGGCGATCAACATCGCGAACACCACGGCCACCGTCAGCGGCACGCGCAAGGGATCTCGGGACTTCATGGTTTTTCCTTCCGGCTCGCAGCCGCTGCCGGCGCGGGCGCCGCGGCAGGCTGCTTACGATTTTTCAGATCTGCGACCCATTTGGTCACCGTGGCATCGCCACCCGGAGTCAACGCAAGATACCGGCCATACAGGTCGCCGGCCTGTGCAACATCCCACAGATACAGGTCGTACAGGATGCCGAGGTTCAGCAGCGGCGCGGCATAGCCCGCATCGAGCGAGATCGCGCGCTCGTAGGCGTCCTTGGCCTTCGTGAACTGTCCTTGCTGGCGGTAGGTGATGCCGAGCTGGTTGAAGTACAGCGGCTGCTTCGGGTTCAGGCGCACCGCCTGCTCCAGCTCACCGGCCGATTCGGGCAGCTTGTTGGCCTGGCGGTAGATCACGCCGAGGTTGGCGTGCGGGCCGCCCAGGTCCGGGTTGGCCTGCGCGATGGCCTTGAAGCCGCGTTCGGCTTCGTCCATCCTGCCGGCACGCAAGGCGCGTCGGGCGTCGTCGTAGCTGCGTTGCAGCGCGGGCGCGACCGGGGCTTCGGGGTCGGGGCGGGCGATGACCGGGGCGGGGGCGGAAGCGGCCTTCGCGGGAGCCGAGGCCGAAGCAGCCGGTGCGGAGGCGGCCTTGGCCGGCATCACGGCATCGCGCAAGGCCTGCAGCGGCTGCTGGATCGTCGAGCAGCCGGCGAGGGCCAGCAGGATCGCGAAGCTCAGGTGGCGCACCGGCACGAGGGCTTCGACAGGCTCAGCCCGAACGGGGTTGGGCTCAGCCAGAGCGGGGTTGGGCTCAGCCCGGCCCTTCGACAAGCTCAGGGCGAACGGGGTTCGGAGATCAGCGAATCGCATCGACTGCTCCTTCGCTGCGTTCCGTCTTGCCGTATCTCAAAGGCCGGATCTCGCCCAGCGCCTTGAAGCTGCTCTTGACCCACTGGTCGTAGATGCCGTTCGTCGTGCGCCGCGCGTTCAGCTCGTGCAGCTCGGTGGCCTTCTCCTCGAACGGGTAGGCCTGCTCTTCCAGCATCACGTTGTACTGCTCCAGTTCGAGCTTCGACAGCTTCTTCGGGCGCTGCGAATTGACCAGCGCCTTGCCGAAGTCCTGGTAGAGCGACGCGATCTGGTAGGTCGCCGCGGTCGTCACGTCGGCCACGCCATAGTCGGCCGCCACCGTGTAGGCCTTCAGCGATTCCTCCAGCCGCGCCTTCTTGTTCTTCAGCGCCGCGGCCAGCGGCTCGACCAGCTGCACCTTGCGGTAGCTGTCGGCCACCGGCGCCGCCATCGCGAGCGCCGCGGTCGCGCCGAGGTAGCGCGTGCGGTTCGTGCGCGCCGCGCCACCCGCCTGGTCGACCTGGTAGATCTCCTTCATCCAGGTGAACTCGCGCGCCGCGTTGCCGTCTTCCTTCGCGATCTTGGCCAGGCGGTAACGCGCCTCGACCGAGGCCTCGAACGACATGCCGCCCTGCTTCAGGTAGCGCTCGTACGCCTTGCCGGCGTTCGCGCGCGAGCCGGCCTTCTCGTACATCTCGGCCGATTGCCACAGCGCATCGCGCGCCAGTGCCGGGTCCTTGTTGGTGATCGCGAAGCGCTCGTACTCGCCCGCCGCCAGCGCCCACTGGCCACGCTCGGTGTAGGCCAGCGCGAGCTTGCTGCCGACGTCGGCCTGCAGCGGATGGTTCGGGTAGCGCTTGCGGAAGTCTTCCAGCGTGCGGCTCGCGCCGTCCCAGTCCTTCAGCCCGATCATCGCGGCCGCCGCGTCGTACTGCGCCGGTGCCGCCACGCTCGACTGCGGTGCCACCGTGGCCACGCGCGAGAAGTGCTTCACCGCCTCGACCAACTGGCCCTTGCTGCGCGCCTGCTCGCCCTGCTTGTAGATCGACGCCGCCTGGCGCTCGACCAGGTCCTTGCGGGCCGGGTCGTTCGCCGGCGCCAGTGCCAGCACCTCGCCGTAGGCCTGCTCGGCCTGCTCGTAGTCGCCGCGCTCGAACGAGCTGTGCGCGATCACGGTCCAGGCCACGCGGCGGTTCGCCGGCTCGGCCGGCGGTTGCAGCGCCAGCACCTGCCGCGCGACGGTCGCCGCACGCGCCTGGTCGCCCAGCGTGAACAGCTTCTCGGCCGCGTTCGTCAGCACCGGGCCGCTGCGCTTGTCGGCCGGGTTGGCATTCGCAAAGCGCAGCGCGCTCTCGACGCTTTCCTTCTGCAGTGCCGGCAGCTCGGCCGGCGTCGCCTTCTTCTCCTGCGCGGCGTAGCTCAGCAGCGCGGCATAGCCGGCATCGGCGCTCTTCGCGTGCAGCGGGTAGCCGTAGGCGGTCTTCTCGTACTCGGGGGCGGCTTCCTTGAAGCGCCCGTCCTCGTACAGCAGCTCGGCCAGCAGGAAGTTGTTCTGCGGCGCCTCCGGATCCTTCGGGAACGAAGTCAGGTAGCTGCGGTACCACTTCACCGCTTCCTGGTAGTCGGCGGTCGACTTGCTCTTCTGCGCCTGCGAGTGGTAGTGCTGCGCCAGTTCGGCGAGATTCGTCTTGACCAGCGGCTGCGCGTTCTCCTGCCAGGCCGCCGAGTTCTGACGGCTGAATTCGCTGTCGACGCCGTAGCGCTCGACGTATTCCTTCTTCGCGTCGAGCGCCATCGCGCCGAAGCCGTTCTGCTGGTAGATCGCGATCACGCGCGCCTGCATCAGCGGCGACTGGCCGTGCAGCGGGTCGCGGCGCGCGAACGCGCTGAAGGTGTCGGCAGCGTCCTTCGGGCGGTCTTGGCGCAGGTACAACTCGCCGAGCTGCTGGTACACGCGCCACTCGTAGGCGCGGCGCTCCGGCGTCGTCATGTAGGCGGGGATGCTCTCGGCGCCCTGCAGGTTCTCGAGGCTCAGGCTGGCGACGCGGAAGGTGTCTTCCACCAGCTCGCGGTCGCCGCGCGTCAGGCCCGGCAGCGTCTCGAGCTCGCCTTCGTCCTTGCGGCCGCCGAGCTTCAGGTCGAGCACGCCGAAGAACGGGTGCAGCGCATCGTCGAGCCGCCCCTGCTTGAACAGCGACCAGCCCTGCATGTACAGCGCGCGGTCGCGGAACGGATTCGACGAATCGCCCTGCAACACCGTCGCATAGGCCACCTCGGCCTTCACGTAGTCGCGCGTCGAGAACAGCAGCTCGCCGCGGCGGAACTGCGCTTCGTCGCGGTAGATCGTCTTCGGGTATTTCGCGACCAGCTCGTCGAGCGTCTTCAGCGCCAGTTCGAGATCGCCGCCCTGCTCCTGCGCGCGCGCCAGCTGGTACAGCACGCGGTCGTTGCTGTCGTCCTGCGGGTAGGTCTTCAGGAACTCCTGGTAGCGCGCGGTCGCGGCCTTGTAGTCGGGCGTGCCGTTCGGCGTCTGCTGGCCGGCGGCCAGGCGGTTGTCGGCACCATCCATCTCCAGGTCGCCGAGCCGGCGCATCGCCTCGGCGCGCTGCGTGGCCTTCGGCGCGGCCTTCAGGAACTCGGTGTAGGCGGCGATGGCCTGGTTCTCGTCGGCCTTCACGCCGTTGTCTTCGGCCACGGTGATCTCGCGGCCGGACATCGACTTCAGGGTCGGCTGGTCATCGCCGGGCAGCGTCTTCTTGCCGGCGCAGGCGGCAAGCCCGAGCAGCATCAGCAGCGCCAGACTATGGCTTGGGCGGCGCATTGGCGGGTTCCAGTTGCTTGTTGGCCTGGCTCGCGGCGCGGTCGTACAGCTGTGCGACGGCGAAGCGGGCCTGCGTGGTGTAGTCGACCAGGCGTTCCTTCTGCTGCACGAGCTCGGCCACGGCCAGCTCCTGCACGAACTGCTGCTGCTCGGTGCTCAGCGCGGCCACGCGCGGCAGCAGCGCCTCAATGGCCTTGCCGAGTTCGGCGATGCGCACGGCAAAGGCCTCGAACTTCGCCGGCTCGTCCTGCTGGGCCTGCGCCAGCGCGGCATCGGCGCGGCGCGTGTCGGCCAGCGCCTCGGTGGTGGCGCGCGCGTTCTTGCGGGCGTCCCAGAGGTTCTGCGGGTAGCTCTGCGCGAGCTGCCAGGTCAGCGCGCCGGAGGCCAGGCGGAAGCGCTCGCGCGCCGCCACCGCCTCGGGCAGGTCGCCGGCCTGGTCGAGCGTCGCGCGGATGCGGTCGACGCGCGCCTGCAGCGCGAACTGCTTCTCGTCGGCCAGCGCCGCGGCGTCGCCCTCGGTCTCGATGCGGGCCAGCTCGGTGGTGATCTCGTCGAGCCGCTTCTGCAGCGCCTCCAGCCCGCCTTCGGCCGACTTCGCGCGCACCTTCGGCAGCCGCTCGGCATAGGCCTGGCGGCGGTTGGCGAGCATGTCGCCGAACACGGCCAGGCTGTCCTGCCACTGCAGCAGGTTGCTGCGCAGGAACTGCAGGTCGCGCCAGTTCTTGAAGGCCTCCTGGAACGAATGCTGCGCGAGCAGCGGCGCCAGGTGGTTGGCGTGCGGCATCTCGGGCAGCTCGCCGATGTTCCAGAACCAGCCCATCTCTTCGCCGGGGTTGCGCTCGAGCAGCCCGTCGAGCAGCTTGCCGGCGCGGATCGCGGTGATCGATTGGTCGAGGTTGCTGTTCTCGCGTTCGAACGACGCGATGGCTTCGTTGTAGCGGTCGAGCGACTGGCCGCTCGCGCCGGCTTCGGCATAGGCGTAGGGCACCGCGATCAGCGCTTCGAGCACGGCCGAGTCGCCCGGGTCGCGCAGCGCCAGTTCCTGCCACGGCACCAGCGCCCGCTTCGGCTGCTTCAGCGCGGCCTGGGCCCAGCCGAAGCCGAGCAGCGCCTTGTTGGCCTGCAGGCCGTTCAGCCGCACGCGTTCGAGGTAGATCGTCGCGGCCTCGGGTTTGTTGTCCTGCAGCGCGGCGAAGCCGAGCGCGACGTTGGCCTTGTCGCGCAGGCTGCGGGTTTCCTCGTCGGGCGCGGGCGCCTGGCCGAGCTGGTCGAGCAGCTGGTTGCCGCGCTCGACGTCGTCGGCCTGGCCGCTGCGGATCAGCGCGACGCCGAGGTTGAAGCGCGCATAGCGGGTCGCGTTCGCGCCGCCGGGCATCTTGCTGGGGTCGGGCGCCTTCGCCATCGCCTCCAGCTGCGCCGCGGCGCCGGCGAAATCGTTGCGCGCCATCAGCACGTTGGCGCTCAGCAGGCCGCGCTCTTCCTCGAGCTCGGGCGGCAGGTTCTTCTCGATGCGGCCCAGCGCCTCTTCGGCCTCCGGCAGGAAGCCGCGCTGGTAGCGGATCTTCGCGAGGTAGAACCACGCGCGGTCGCGCACCGCCGGCGGCGCGCCCTTCTCGATCAGCTGCGCGAAGATCTCGCCGGCCTCGCGGTGCAGGCCGTACGACAGCAGCAGGCCGCCGCGCAGGATCTCGGCTTCATCGGTGTGGTGCGAGACGCGGCCGAAATGCTGCGACACCATCAGCCCGGTGATCGACGAGAAATAGCGGCCCTGGTAGAACTGGTACAGCGTCTCGCCGTAGTACGGGTCTTGCACCACATGCGGCGGCAGCGGCTCGGCGGCCTGCGCCGTGCCCGCGAGCAGGCAGGCCGCGGCCACCGGCACCGCGGCCAGGCGCAGCAGGTGTGCGGGAAGGTTGCGAAGGCGCATGGCGGCTTACTGCCAGACCTTGACTTCGAACTCCGGCTGCAGCTTGCCGGTGTTGTCCTTGATCTGCAGCTCGATGTACTTCGGGTCGGTGCTCTTGTCGAACTTGACGGTCGCGCCGCGCTTGTAGTCGCGGAAGTGCGGGCCGCCGCCGGTGAACACCGCGACGATCTGGTGCTCGCCGGCCTTCAGGTTGCCGAGGAACACCCGCTGCACGCCGCCGCGGTGCAGGGCCGTCACCTCGAGCGGGGTGTAGAGGTAGTTCGCGACGACCTTGTCGTCGAGCTTCACCTGCACCGAGCCGAGCTCGAACATCTTGCCCACGTCCATCGACACGAACACCGCCACCTGGGTGTTGGCGGGGAACAGCAGTTCCTCCTCCAGCACCAGCAGGTCGCGGTTCAGGCGGATCACGTCGCCCTTCAGGTCCTGGATGCGGCTGTCGAGGCTGGCGGCCGAGGCCGCGGTGGCCGGGGCAACCGCCGCTTCGGGGGCGCTGGCAGCCGCGGCCGCCACCGGGGCGGACGCCGCGGCGTCGGCCGGCGCAGGGTCGGCCGCGAAAGCATGGCCGCACAGCAGTCCCGCCAGGCATCCTGCCGCCAGCAGGCTTCGACTACGTTTGAACATGGGCGCGGTCTTTCTCAAAAGGTGGCCGAGACGAACAGCTCGAGGACGTTCGCGTCGAACGAATACAGGCTGCCGGTGCGGATGTCGGTGAAGTTCTTGTAGCGAAAGCGCATGAACTGGTACTGCGCGTTCCACTTGACGTCGAATTTGTCGGCGATCTTGCCGGCGCTGTAGGTCGCCTTCGCGCCGATGCTGACGTCGTTGAAGTTGCTCAGCTGCTTGTTGCGCGACACGTACAGCGTCTCGCTCTGCGCGTTGTCGGCGTAGAACAGCGCCTGCTTCTGCGTGTTGTAGCGCACGAAAGCCTCGCCCAGCCACTGCGCATCGAAGTAGCGGGTGTAGCCCAGCTCGAGCGTGTGCGCCTTGATCTCCCAGTTGTCCCAGAAGTAGCGGTACTCGGCGCGCAGCGCGGCGCGTTGCTCGCCCTGCCCGATGTCGCCGACCGCGCGCAGCTTCAGCGCGCGGCTCGAGCGGGTGCGCGGGTAGCGCTCCTGCACCAGCGTGCCGAACACCTGCGCCACGCGGTACGGGTTGCCGAGGTAGCCGTTGTCGGAGATGGCCTCCAGGTTCGCGCTCATCAGCCAGCGCGGCGTCAGGATCTGCGTGACGCCGAAGCGGTAGCGCCAGTGCTGCGCCGTGTCGAACATGCCCTCGTAGCGCGAGCCGACCTGGTCGGAGCCGCGCGACGCGCCGAGGCTGATCGTCGTCATGCCGCCGAACACCTCCTGCGAGACGTCCACGCTGAACGAGTTGGCCTTGTAGTCGGGCTCGTCGCTGGTGGTGCCCGAGACCGAGACCTGCGCGTCGCGGTAGACGTAGTCGGCGCCGAGGCTGTATTCGGTGCGCTTTTCCTTGTAGGGGCTCGCGGTCGTCACGACGTCGATCGACGCATTGCTGACCGAATCGATGAAGTACGAGCCGCTGATCGACAGCCGGTCGGCGACCTTCTTGCGGATCAGCAGCGCCGGGCCGTCGGCGCGCGTGCCGCCGCCGTCGTAGAAGTGGTACATCGCGTCGGCGCGGTCTTCGGGCAGGTCGACGGCGTAGGCGCCACCGGCTGCGGCAACGCCCCCGACGACCATGCCCAGCGCCCGGCCCGCACGCATCAGGTGGTGCGGGCGGCGTGCCAGCGCACGGCGCAGCCGGCGCACCCAGCAGGCGCTAGTTGCAACCACAGCCGCCTCCTTGCACGCCGGTGGCGCCGCGGCCGCTCTCGCGCACGTCGTAGATGTGCTCGCGGTGCTTGTCGGCGAGCGCGTCGCGCGACAGCCGCATGATCGGATCGGCCAGGCGCTCGCGCTCGTACGGCTTCACCCACGGCTCGGGCGCGGCACAGCCGGCCAGGCCCAGCACGGCGAATGCAACAGCGGCAGCAAGTGCTCTGCGTTGGCAGCCCATGGTCATTCCTTCAGCAGGTCGCGGATCTGCTTGTCGTAGAGGTTCTCGTAGCCGTCTTGATAGCCGCGGTGCAGGAAGCGCACGCGGCCGTCGCGGTCGATCAGCACGGTCGACGGCATGCTGTTCAGCTCATACAGCTTGCTGACGTTCTTGTCGGTGTCGAACAGCACCGGAAACTTGACGCCCAGCTTGGTGGCGACGCTGGCGGCATTGCGCGCGTCGTCGTCGACGTTGACGCCCAGCAGCACGAAGCCCGAGCCCTTGTACTTGTCGTACAGCGCGTTCAGCTTGGGCATCTCCTGGCGGCACGGCGCGCACCAGGTGGCCCAGAAGTTCACCAGCACGACCCGGCCGCGCTGTTCCTTCAGGCGCAGGTTCTGGCCTTCGAGGCTCTTCAGCGTGAAGTCGGGCGCCGGCGTCATCGGCGCGGCGGCCTGGGCCGGGGCGACGACGAGCCCGGTGCTCAGCAGCAACGCGGCCGCGGCACGCAGCAATCTGGTGAAGGAGGAGAAAGAACTCATGAAGATGTCTCGATCAGAAGAAGAAGGTGACGCCGCCGGTCAGTTCGAGGTTCTGCGTGTTCTGGCGCTTGCCCAGCAGGTCGAGCGTGAAGATGTGGTCGCGCATGTCGACCTGCAGCGCCAGCCAGTCCTTCAGGAACAGGCGCGTGCCGAGCCCGACGTTGAAGGTCTGCTTGCGCTGGTCGTTGAACTTGGTGCTGCCGACGCCGCCGATCAGGTACAGCGCCGAGGCCTTGGCGGTGTTGCGGCCGAAGAAGATCTCGCCGGGCAGCACGTTCACGCCGATCGAGACGTTGTAGTAGCGCAGCTTCTGGCTGTCGCCGGACAGCACGCCGCCGGGCAGGATCTGGCGGAACGATTCGTCGCTGACCTTGGTCTGGCCGTAGACGGCCTCGACGAAGTAGTCCTCGGTGATGTGGTAGCCCACGCGCAGGCCGGAGACGGCATTCGCGCCGAAGTTCTGCGTGCTGTAGGTGCCGCCGAACAGGCCGAACTCGAAGTCGTTCGACGGGATCTTCGGCACCTTGACCGGCCGGCGGTCGACCTGCGGCACGATCACCTGCTCGTTGCCGGGTTCGACGACCTGCTGCTGGTTCTGGGCCCGCGCCGCGAGCGGTGCGGCGAGGCAGGCTGCCGCCAGCAGCGTTGACGACAGCGTTGAAAACAGCGGCGAGGGGGCAAGGCGTTGTGCGCGCATGGGTGGCTCGCGATCCATCAATTGAAGAAGAAGGAGAAACCGACCGTGCCGGCACGGTATTCGGTCGTGCGGGTGTCGTCGATGAACGCGGTGTAGAGCGTCCAATCGGCCCGCATCACGAAGCGGTCGGTCAGGTGGTAGCGCACGCCGATGCCGGCATTGGCCAGCTTGGCCTTGGTGTCGACCGCGTCGACCAGCGTCGAGTTGGGCACGTTCTTGAACTTGCCGAAGCCGACCGAGAAGAACGGCGACAGCCGCTTGTCGGACCAGGGCTCGACCATCAGGTTGGCATGCCAGAAGTCGCTGCCGGAGAACCGGCCCTGCACCTGGCCGAGCGTTCCTTCGAGCGTCAGCGTGTCCGACAGGCGGTAGCCGGTCCACATCTTCAGCATCGGCTCGCCCTTGAAGCGGCCCCAGCCGGCGCCGAACTCGACGCGGCGGTTCAGGTAGTCGTCGAGCAGCACGTCGCGGAAGGTCTTGGTGCCGCCGGCCTCGGTCAGCGTGGTCTCGAGCTGCGCCCGCGTGACCCAGCCTTCCTTGCCCTTGTCGGTGCGCACCTTGAACCAGTCGGTGTGGCGCAGCAGCACCTCGATCCACTCGCCCTTCTCGGCGATGTGGAACACCGGGTAGCCGCGGCCCGCGCCGGTGTGCATCTCGATGTAGGGGTCGCTGACCTGCAGGCGCTCCGGAGGCGTGTCGGCCGCCGCGGCCGGCAACGCCACCGTGCCCAACGCACAGGCGAGCGCAAGCCCTTGGAGGGCTTGGCGAAGGCGGGCGTTGAAGCGGCGTGGGTGCGACTCGGGCGAGAGAGCGAGGGTCATGCTTGCCTGGTTGTCAGTTTGTATTGCAGGTCCCCGTGTTCGGGTCTGCCGGCGTGAACATGTTGTAGGTCGCGGTGCTGAACTCGTCCTGGCCCGACGGCGACGGGTGGGTGATCCAGTACTCGATCAGCTTGACGTTGGGGTCCTGGTCGTTCGCGAAGATCTGGCCGCCGCCGTGCAGCACGTTGATCAGCAGCGGCTTCGCGAGCAGCCGGCTCTGCGTGGTCGAGCCTCCCACCACCTCGCCCTGCGCGGAGTAGAAGTTCTTGTACATGTCGGTGTCGCGGATCGCGTCCGGCGTGTTGGCCGGGTCGGTCACGTCGAGCGGCGTGGCGCCGGTGGCGATGCGGAACGCGCCGCCGGTGCCGGCCACGGTGTCATGGCAGCCCGAGCCGGCGCAGGTGTTGACGATCGTCGTACCGTTGTGCGTGATCGGCAGCGCCGCCAGGAAGATCGGGTTGATGCACTTCTGGAAGTAGGCGTACGACAGGCGCTGGCCGGTCGCCCCGCTCGGGTTGGTGATCGTCGACGGGTTGCCCAGCGGGTTGCCGCCACCGCCGCAGCTGGCGAGCCAGGCTGCGGCGAGGCAGGCACCCGCGGCGCGCAGCGGCACCCGCCAGGGTGCGCGCGCAGGTGCCTCGGGAGACGCTTGCGTCATGGGGTGGTACAGCCCTTCTTGATCCAGTTGGCGATCGTCGTGTAGTTCGCACTGCCGGCCGGCAGCACCGCGGTCGGCGAGCTCGCGGCGCCCGCCGGGTGCGGGATCGTCGAGGGCCGCTTCAGCAGCGAACTGTTCTCGGGATGGCAGGCGTCGTTGATCATCGTCAGTGTGACATTGAAATCGCCCTCTGCGTCACCCAGCAACACGAGGCGGTTTTCACGGAACGCCTTGCCGGCGGCGATCTCGTCGCTGCCGATGCCCTGGTGGCAGCCGGCCGCGCAGGTGCTGCGCAGGATCGGGTAGACCTCGGCTTCGAACGAAGCCTGGGTGAGCAGCCCGATGTTCTTCACGCCGCCCGCGGACAGGTCGTTGTAGTACTTGCTGCCAAGGTCGATCCATTCGGCCAGCAGGCGCTTCTCGCCCTTGGTGAGCAGCGTCGAGTGGTCCGGGGCACCGGCGGGAGGCGTCGGGTACAGCGTGCGTGCATCGGCGCTGGCCATCAGCGTCGCGCCCGACAGGATCTCCAGCAGGCGGCTCTTGCGGCCCATGCCCAGCGCATCGCCTTCGCTCGCCATCGTGTCGACCATCGCCGGCTCGCGGTCGATCATCGGCACGCCCTCTTCGAGGTGGGTCTTCGGCAGGCCGTTGTCGCCGATGACCGGGTCGCCGATCAGCAGGCGCTCGTACGACGCGTTGCGGCCGGTGCCGGCGATCGTCGCGGTGAGGTCCAGCTTGGTCGGGTCGGCATGGCAGGTCACGCAGGTGCCGGCGCCGTTGGTGCCGCGGCTGACCGTCCACATCGGCTGGATGTGGTCGGGGTAGTTGATGACGCCGTCGGTCGGGGCGGCGGTCAGCAGGTCGTCCTTCGGATCGGTGTTGTTCTTGTACTTGATGCTGATCGCGTTGCGCGGGGTCACGCCAGCCTTGGCCGGGTCGGCCCAGACGTCGGTCGAGACCATGTCGGCCATCAGCTTCAGCAGGTTCGGGTCGAGCCGCGTGCGGGTGCCGGCCATCGTCTCACCCGACTGGTGGGCGCTCGCGAGGTTGTCGAACCAGCCCGACGGGATCGTGTTGGCGACCGCACCGGCGTTCAGCGCGCCGCCGCGGCGCGGGCTGTGGCAGCCGTCGCAGGTGCGGCGTTCGCCCGGGCGGACCTGGATCCAGTTGGTGTGGGTCTGGAAGGCGCGGCCTTCGGCATCGACCACGGCCAGCCCGATCGGGGTGTCGGCCGGGACCTGCAGCTTGAACGAACCGTCCGGCTCGATCGGCGCGTAGCCGAGGATCTGCTGCGGCTCGAAATCGGTCTCGCCGATCGCGGCCCGCACGCCCATGCCCTGGCTCGGCGCCACGGCGCGGAATGCGCGGATGAAGCGCGCCGGTGCGCAGCCGTAGGCCGGGTTGGCCGGGTCCTTCATCTTGACGATGTCGGCGACCTTGGCGCGCGTGTCCTGCGGGTCGGTCGGCGTGGTCTTCGCGATCGCGGTGGCGCAGGTGGCCGACAGGTCGGCTGCCGCGATCACCGGGTCACCCATGCGGCCGAGGCCGTCGGTGTCGTAGACGCTGCGAACTTCGAGCAGGCCGAGCTTCTGGGAGGCCAGCACCGCGTCGACCGGCGTCGGGTCGGTGGCGTTCGGCTCGGCGCGCGACTGCAGCGGCACCGGGTCGGTGTTCATGAAGCCCGCGGGCGGCGGCGCGACCGGCTGCATGCCCTTGTTCGGGTTGTGCGGGTCGAACATGTAGATGGCGTACGGCGGCGGCACATTGTCCTTGACGCCGTCGGCAGCGGCTTCGCTTTCCATCCGGTTGTCATCGGCCAGGCGCGCCTTCTCGGCATCGGTCAGCGTGGCGCAGGGCACCACCTTGCCGTCCTTGGTCACCTCGCACGGGCGGTAGGCGAGCAGCACGCGGTCGGTGCCGTCCCACAGCGGGAACGGCGTCGTGACGCGGCCGAACTGCGACAGGCCGCCGCCGATGCTCAGCGTCTCGGCCGTCGGGTAGTACTGGCCACCGGTCGCCGCGACGCCCGGGTTGGCGGGGGTGTTCTGCTCGGAGTAGTTGGCAGCGTCGACCAGCACGAGGCCACCGCCTTCGCGGGTGCGCGACAGCGGCATCAGGTCGGACGCGAGGAAACCCTTGTACGCGCCCTTCGGGTCCATGTCGCGCGGGTGCAGGAAGCTGTTGCCGTCGCTGTGCGCGCCGTACAGCACGAACATGTCGGTGCCGTCCGGCTTCACGCGGAACACCTTGAAGTGGTTGCGCATGCCGACGTGGTCCCAGCGCGAGAACATGATGTCGCCGTTGGGGCGCACGACCGGGTTGCGGTCATGGCTCTGGTTGACCGAGATCTGCGTGATGTTGCCGCCGGTGGCGTCCATCGTGTGCAGGTTGAACACGCGCTCGCGCTCGTACTCGTCCAGCGCGAAGCGGTCGCCGCCGACGCCCTGGTTGAAGAACGAGGTGGTCTGGCGATTCGAGGTGAAGACGAAGCCCTTGTTCGCCGGCAGGTAGGCCGGGTCGACGTCGTCGCCGGTGGTCGAACTGGTCAGGCGCTTGAAGCTCCCGCCGGTCATGCCGCCCTTCGTCATGTCGTATTCCCAGATGTTCCAGCGCCCGGTACAGGCCTTGGCGCCGTCGATCATCGAGGTGTTGGAGGTCTCGCACTTCAGCGCGAAGACGATCTTCTTGCCATCGAACGACACCTCGGGGTCGGACACGTCGCCGTGGCCCTGGGTGATGTCCTTGGTGATGTTGTGCTCGGGCGCGCTCGGCGAGGATTTCTCGCGGATCATCAGGTCGCCGCCCTGGGCGTACGGCGCGCCGTTGGTCGGGTTCATGCCCATCGTGTTGACGCGCTGCGTGTACGCGAGCGGCACGTCGCCTTCGACGGTGGAGTCGCTGCTGCCGCTGCAGGCGGCGAGCACGGCGGCCACGGTCGCGACCAAAGCCGCTCCCGCGAACCGGAGGCTGCCTCGGACCGGCCTGCGATCGCTCGCGGGGACCTGGGTTGCTGTGGGGTACTTCATCTTCTCGCCTCCGATGTGGCCGGTCGTGTCACTGCCGGCCTGGGTTGCCGGACTGCGGGGCGGCGCCCAGCAAGCCGGAGGAGTAATGCAGAACACCGTCCGCGTCGATCACGATCGCATCGACGCCCTCCTGCGACTCGACGAGCCGCATGCCCTCTGCAAGGCCTTTCACGAACACACTCTTCGACAGGCCTTCGCTGGTGACCCCGTCCTCGGCGAGGATGGTCACGCTGCGCAGGCCGTGCGCGGACCGCCCCGTCTTCGGGTCGATCACATGGTGGTAACGGACGCCGTCGCGCTCGAAGAAGCGCTCGTAGTCGCCCGAGGTCGACATCGCGACGTCTTCCAGCGGCAGCACCGCGACGACCTCGCCGGGGCGGCGCGGGTCGCGCACCGCGATGTTCCAGGGGCGCCCGCGCCGGTCGCCGAGCACGTAGCTGTCGCCGCCGGCCGCCACCACCGCGTGGTGGATGCCGTGGCCGCGCAGGATCGCGGCGGCACGGTCCACCGCGTGGCCCTTGGCGAAGCCGCCCAGGTCGATGCGCATGCCGGGGTGGCCGAAGCGGACGGTCTTGTGTTGCGGATCCAGCAGCAGCTGCTGCCAGCCGATCGCGGCGCGGGCCGCGGCCAGCTCGGCCTCGGTCGGTGCGCGCTGCTCGCGGTAATCGTAGAGCTGGCCGGCGCTGGCGAAGGTGATGTCGAACGCGCCGTCGGAGAGTTTCGAGAAATGCAGCGCGCGCTCCAGCAGGCCGTACAGCTCGTTGCTGAGCGCCACCGGGTGCGCAGCGGCTTCGCGGTTGATGCGCGACAGCTCGGACGACGCCTTGACCGGGCTCATGGTCCAGTCGATGCGCTGCATGTCGGCCATCACGGCAGCAATTGCGGCTTCGCCGGCGGCCCGGTCGTCGCTCCACAGCTCGACCGAGACCGAGGTGGCCATGATGACTTCCTCGCGGCGCAGCCAGCCACCGCCCCGCATGGCCGATTCGGCGTGCTTGGCGGTGCTTGTCAACCTGACTGGCTTGCTGGACACGAGGCCCTCCGGAATCAACTGCACTTCATTCCCTCGGAATCGTTGACCGTCTTGCGGTCCATGTCCTACGCAGGTCACGTGCCTGCATGGCGGAGCGGATCTTCGTCCCGAAAACCCCTGAAAATGTGTCAATAGTTGGCAAACGGAGGGGACCTTACATCCTGTTCCAGAAGAAACGGTGACTCTTTTTGCTCGTCCAGACGAGTTCTGAATCAGATGTGAACGAAGGCAACCGGATGCGGCCGGCCTGGGCCTGCGCGGGCGATGGCGCAGATCGTGCTGTCCCTGATGTGAGGTTTCGCGGGGGCGCCGATACTCCCGGGCTGGGCCTGGCCCCATCACTTGTCCGACCTCCATATCCCGTCCTCCCCTCCTCTCCCCGCCTCCGTCGTTCCCCACCCATGCTCAGTGCCCATCACCTTCGCTGCTCGCGCGGCGACCGGACCTTGTTCGCCGACCTGAGCCTGTCGCTCGCGCCCGGCCGCTGGCTGCAGGTGGGCGGCCTCAACGGCGCCGGCAAGACGACGCTGCTGCGCACGCTGGTCGGCCTGAACCCGCCGGACGACGGCGAGGTGCGCTGGAACGACATCCCGATCCGGGCCGCCGGCGAAGACTTCCGCCGCGCCTGCCTGTACCTCGGCCACCAGGCGGCCGTGAAGGACGAGCTGACGCCGTTCGAGAACCTGCGCCAGGCCTGCGCGATCGACGGCGTGGCGCTGGACGACGCCCAGGCCGGCGAGGCGCTGCGCCGCATCGGCCTGCGCGGGCGCGGCCACCTGCCGACGCGCGTGCTGTCGGCCGGCCAGAAGCGCCGCGTGCTGCTCGCGCGGCTGCTGGTGCGCCCGGCCACGCTGTGGGTCCTGGACGAGCCGTTCGCCGCGCTGGACACCGACGCGGTCGAGCTGATGGGCGAGCTGATCGGCGCGCACCTGGCGCAGGGGGGCCTCGCGATCCTGACCAGCCACCAGCCCGCGCCGTTGCCGGCCGGCGAGACCGTGAGTCTCTCGGCATGAACACGCTGCTCGTCGCGTTGCGCCGTGACCTGCTGCTGGCCGCCCGCCGGCGCAGCGAGGTCGTCACCGCCCTCTTCTTCTTCGTGGTCGTCGTGAGCCTGTTCCCGCTCGGCATCGGGCCGGAGCCGGCGATGCTGCGTCGCATCGGGCCGGGCGTGCTGTGGGTCGCGGCCTTGCTGGCGACGCTGCTCGGGCTGCCGCGGCTGTTCGCAAGCGACCATGCCGACGGCACGCTGGAGCAGATGGCCTTGTCGCCGCGCCCGTTCGCGCTTTTGGTTGCTGGCAAGATCGCGGCGCACTGGCTGCTGTGCGGCCTGCCGCTGGTGCTGCTGGCGCCGCTGCTCGGGCTGCAGTTCAACCTGAACCCCGGCGAGCTGCAGGTGCTGATGCTGGCGCTGCTGCTGGGCACACCGGTGCTGAGCCTGATCGGCGCGATCGGCGCCGCGTTGACGCTCGGCGTGCGCGGCGGCGGCACGCTGCTGGCGCTGTTGGTGCTGCCGCTGTACGTGCCGACGCTGATCTTCGGCGCCGGCGCGGTCGAGGCGCAGAGTGCCGGGCTGGGTTCGTCGGCGCAGTTGTCGATCCTCGGGGCGCTGCTCGCGCTCGCCGTATTCTTCGCACCCTGGGCCGCGACAGCAGCCCTTCGCATTTCAATCGAATGATGGACAAGCAATCAGCCAGCCCGTGGATGCGCTACGCATCGCCCGCCACCTTCTACCCGCTCGCCGGCAAGCTGCAGCCGTGGTTTGCCGGCCTCGCCGCGCTGCTGACCCTCGCCGGCCTGTGGATCGGCTTCTTCGTCGCGCCGACCGACGCGACGCAGGGCGAGGGTTACCGGATCATCTTCGTGCACGTGCCGGCGAGCTGGATGTCGATGGTCATCTACTGCGCGATGGCCTTCTGGGCCGGCATCGGCCTGGCGTTCAACACGCGGGTGTCGTCGATGATGGCTTCGGCGCTGGCGCCGACGGGCGCGATCTTCGCGCTGCTGTCGCTGGTGACCGGCTCGCTGTGGGGCAAGCCGATGTGGGGCACCTGGTGGGTATGGGACGCGCGGCTCACGTCGGAGCTGATCCTGTTCTTCCTGTACCTGGGTTTCCTGGCGCTGCAGGCCGCCATCGAAGACCCGAAGCGTGCCGACCGGGCCGGCGCGGTGCTGGCGCTGGTGGGCGTGGTGAACGTGCCGATCATCTACTTCTCGGTGAAGTGGTGGAACACGCTGCACCAGGGCGCGACGATCTCGATGACGAAGTCGCCGTCGATGGCCATGACGATGCTGTGGGGCATGCTGCTGATGGCGCTGGCCTTCTGGATGTATGCGATCGCGGTGGCGCTTGCGCGGGTGCGCAACATCATCCTCGAACGTGAACGACATGCCGACTGGGTGCGGCAGACGCTGGAGAAAGCATGATGCAGTGGAACAGCGTGGGTGATTTCTTCGCGATGGGCGGCTACGCCTTCTACGTCTGGGGCAGCTTCGGGGCCTGTGCGCTGGCGATGCTTGTCGAGAGTTTGCTGTTGCGCCAGCAACGGGCGGAACTGTTGCGATCGCTGAAGGATCAGCACGAGGCATGAGCTGAGCCCCCAGCGCATACCGCCCGCCGCCCCGCACGCGCCAAGCAAGACAAATCAGAAGTGACACAAGACAAATGAAGCCCCGCCACAAACGACTAGCGATCATCATCGGCGCCGTAGCGAGCCTCGGCGTCGCCGCCGCGCTCGTGCTGAACGCGCTGAACAGCAACGTCGCGTTCTTCTTCACGCCGTCGCAGGTGGTGTCGGGCGAAGCGCCGAAGGACCGGGCCTTCCGCGTCGGCGGCATGGTGCGCCAGGGCACCCTGAAGCGCGACCAGATGACCGTCAGCTTCATGATCACCGACACCGAGAAAGACGTGTCCATCCGCTACACCGGCATCCTTCCCGACCTGTTCCAGGAGGGCAAGGGCGCCGTCGTGCAAGGCAAGCTCGACGGTGATGGGGCCTTCGTCGCCACCGAGGTGCTCGCCAAGCACGACGAGAACTACATGCCACCCGAGGCCGCCCACGCGGTCGAGGAAGCCAAGAAGATGAGGAACACACTCAAATGACACCCGAACTCGGCCACCTCGCGCTGATCCTCGCCTTCCTCGTCTCGATCGTGCAGGGCGTGCTGCCGATCGTCGGCGCGCACCGCAACAAGCCCGCGTGGACCTCGCTCGCGCGGCCCGCCGCCCAGACGCAGTTCCTGCTCGTCGCCTTCGCGTTCGCCTGCCTGATGCAGGCCTTCATCGCGAACGACTTCTCGGTGCAGTACGTCGCCGAGCATTCCAACTCCCAACTGCCCACCGCCTACCGCGCCGCCGCCGTCTGGGGCGGCCATGAAGGCTCTCTGCTGCTGTGGCTGCTGATGCTCAACGGCTGGACGCTCGCCGTCAGCCTGCTGTCGCGCCAGTTGCCGCTGCCGATGGTCGCGCGCGTGATCGGCGTGCTCGGGCTGGTCGCCGCCGGCTTCCTCGCGTTCATGCTCCTCACGTCCAACCCGTTCGACCGGCTGATCCCCGCCGCCGCCGAAGGCCAGGACCTGAACCCGCTGCTGCAGGACCCGGGCCTCATCGTGCACCCGCCGATGCTCTACATGGGCTACGTCGGCTTCTCGGTGGCCTTCGCCTTCGCGATCGCCGCGCTGCTCGCCGGCACGCTCGACGCCGCCTGGGCGCGCTGGTCGCGCCCGTGGACCAATGTCGCCTGGACCTTCCTGACGCTCGGCATCGCGCTCGGCTCGTACTGGGCCTACTACGAACTCGGCTGGGGCGGCTGGTGGTTCTGGGACCCGGTCGAGAACGCGTCGTTCATGCCGTGGCTCGTCGGCACCGCGCTCATCCACTCGCTGGCCGTCACCGAGAAGCGCGGCAGCTTCAAGAACTGGACCGTGCTGCTCGCGATCTGCGCGTTCTCGCTGTCGCTGCTCGGCACCTTCCTGGTCCGCTCCGGCGTGCTGACCTCGGTGCACGCCTTCGCGACCGACCCGCGGCGCGGCATCTTCATCCTGCTGTTCCTCAGCGCCGTCATCGGCGGCTCGCTGAGCCTGTTCGCGTACCGCGCGCCCAAGGTCGGCCTCGGCGGCGCGTTCGCGCTGATGTCGCGCGAGACGCTGCTGCTGATCAACAACGTGCTGCTGATGGTGGCCGCCGGCTCGGTGCTGCTCGGCACGCTGTACCCGCTGATCATCGACGGGCTCGGCCTCGGCAAGTTGTCGGTCGGACCGCCCTACTTCAATTCGGTGTTCGTGCCGATCATGGTGCCGCTGCTGTTCCTGATCGCGATCGGCCCGGTCGCGAACTGGAAGCACGCCGATGCGCGCGACATCTCGCAGCGCCTGTGGATGGCCGCCGGCATCGCCGTCGTGCTGGGCGCGCTGCTGCCGATGTTCGTCGGCAGCTGGTCGCCGCTGGTCGCGCTCGGCCTGCTGCTGGCGGTGTGGATCGTCGCGAGCAGCGTGTTCCAGATCCGCGCCCGCCTCAAATCGGGCTGGCCGCCGCGCGCCTACTGGGGCATGCACCTCGCGCACATCGGCATCGCGACCTTCGTCGTCGGCGTCACGATGGTGAAGGGTTACGAGGTCGAGAAGGACGTGCGCATGGCGGTCGGCGAAACCGTCGCGCTCGGCGGCTACACCGTCAAGCTGCTGGGCGTGAACGAGGTGCGAGGGCCCAACTACATCGCGCAGCGCGGTGACGTCGAACTGTCGCGCGACGGCCAGGTGCTGAGCAAGCTGAACCCCGAGAAGCGCAACTACCTGTCGTCGCAGATGCCGATGACCGAGACCGCGATCGACAGCGGCCTCACGCGCGACCTGTACGTCTCGCTGGGCGAACCGCTCGAGGCCGGCCCGGGCGGAAAGGCCGCGGCCTGGAGCGTGCGGGTGTACTACAAGCCCTTCGTCGTGTGGATCTGGCTCGGCTGCCTGCTGATGGCCGCCGGCGGTGCGCTGGCCGCCAGCGACAAGCGCTACCGGCTCAAGCTGAAGCAGCGCGTCAGCCTGCCGCTGTCGGGCGCCACCGGAGCGGCGGCATGAAGAAATACTTCCTGATCCCGCTGGGGCTGTTCGCGGTGCTGGCGGTGTTCCTCGCGGTCGGCCTGAACCACGACCCGCACGAGGTGCCGTCGCCGTTGATCGGCAAGCCGGCGCCGATGTTCTCGCTGCCGCGCCTGGATGCGTCCGGCGACGCCGCGAAGTTCACCCCGCAGGAGATGCGCGGCAAGGTGTGGATGCTCAACGTGTGGGCCACCTGGTGCGGCCCGTGCCGCGAGGAGCACCCGGTGCTCGTCAACTTCGCGAAGCTGAACCTGGTGCCGGTGGTCGGCCTGAACTACAAGGACAAGGGCGACGAGGCCCGGCGCTGGCTGACCGAGTTCGGCAACCCGTACGTCGCGACGGCCGTCGATGCCGATGGCCGCGTCGGCATCGACTACGGCGTCTACGGCGTGCCCGAGACCTACCTGATCGACAAGACCGGCACGATCCGCTTCAAGCAGATCGGCCCGCTGACCAACGACGTGCTGCGTTCGAAAATCATCCCGATGCTGAAGGAGCTGGGCACATGAGGCGCGTGATCGTGGGGGCCGCGCTGGCCATCGCGTTCGCCTGCAGCGCACAAGCCGCCGATGCACCGCCGCTGGCCCAGGACCCGGTGGTCGAGGCGAGGCTGGTCGGCATCGCCGAGGAACTGCGCTGCCTGGTGTGCCAGAACGAATCGCTGGCCGGCTCGCGCGCCGACCTGGCCGAAGACCTGCGCCGCGAAATCCGCACGCTGATCCGCCAGGGCAAGACCGACCAGCAGGTGATGGACTTTCTGGTCGAGCGCTATGGCGATTTCGTGCGCTACCGGCCGCCGATGAAGCCGACGACGTACCTGCTGTGGCTCGGCCCCTTCGTGCTGCTGGGCGGCGGGCTGGTGGCGCTGGTGCTCTTCCTGCGCCGGCGCACCGCACCCGACGCCGTCGCGCTGACCGCCGACGAGCAACAGCGCGCCGCGGCGCTGCTGAACAACGACCCCACAACAACAACAACACGCATCTGAGATGGCAACCTTCCTGATCGCCGCGGCGCTGCTCGTCGCCGCCACCCTGCTCGTGCTGCTGCGACCGTGGCGGCGCGCCGCCCAGGCCGCCGAATCGACCGCGCGCGACGCCAACACCGCCGTCTACCGCGACCAGCTGGCCGAGCTCGACCGCGACCTCGCGGCCGGCACCATCGGGCCGGCCGACCATGAACAGGCGCGCGGCGAGCTGCAGAAGCGCCTGCTGGCCGATGCCGGCGTGGCCGAGCCGGTGATCGCACCGCGCGCGTCGGGGCGCAGCACGGTGATCGCGCTCGCGCTCGCACTGCCGGTGCTGGCCGCAGGCCTGTACGCCTGGCGCGGCAACCCGGCGGCCCTGAACCCGCCGCCACCGCCCGCGCAGCGCGGCGAGGTGACGCAGCAGCAGATCGAGCAGATGATCGCCACGATCGAGGCGCGCGTCGAGAAGAACCCGAACGATTCGAAGGCCTGGATGGTGCTGGCCCGCTCATACCGCGCGATGGGCCGGCCGGCCGATTCGGCGAAGGCCTTCGGGCACGTCGGCTCCGAGCTGCTGGACCGCGACCCGGTGATGCTGACCGAGTACGCCGACGTGCTGGCGACGGTCGCGAACGGCGACCTGCAGGGCAAGCCGCTGAAGCTGGTGCAGCAGGCGCTGGCCGTCGACCCGAACAACGCGATGGCGCTGTCGATGTCGGCGACGGCGGCCTACCAGCGGCAGGACATGAAGACCGCCACCGCGCAATGGCAGCAGCTGCTGCCGATGCTGCCGCCGGAGTCGGACTACGCGAAGTTCATCGTGCAGACGCTGGCCGAGATCCGCGGCGGCACGGCCGGGGTTGCCGCAGGGTCCGCTTCGGCGCCCGTCGCCGCCGCTGCCCGCGCGTCGTCGCCGTCGACCTCAGCCGCCACCAAGTCGTCGGCTGGGGCCGCGACCTCGGTCAGCGGGCGCGTGACGCTGTCCCCTGCCCTCGCGTCGAAGGTCCAGCCGGGCGACACGGTGTTCGTGTTCGCCCGCGCGCCGCAGGGCCCGCGCATGCCGCTGGCCGTGAAGCGCGGCCTGGTGTCCGACCTGCCGATGGATTTCGTGCTCGACGACTCGACCGCGATGAGCCCGGAGTTCAAGCTGTCGAGCGTGCCCGAGGTGCGCATCGAGGTGCGGGTGTCGCGCAACGGCAGCGCGACGCCGTCGGCCGGCGACCTGATCGGCCAGGGCTCGGTGGTGAAGCCGGGCGCCACCGGCGTGGCGGTGCAGATCGACCAGATCCGGCCTTGAGTCCCGGCATGACGGGGTGACATTTCGGCTTGGCATCGCGCGCTTCGCATCGGGGCCGCGACGCCGGCCCGGCCCCGACGAGACTTCCTTTCAGCGCGGTCACCCCGACCGCGTCCCAACCGAAAGGATTCCACATGCCCATTCCCGCAATCGGTGCCGCACTGACCCGCGCCCTTCCCATGGCCACGCAAGCCCTCAGCAAGGCCCCCGGCCTGCAAGCCCTCGGCAGCCTGGTGGGCGGCGGTGGTGGTGGCGAACAAGCCCAGGGCGGCCAGCAAGCCGGCCCGGCCGGTGCCGCAGCCGCCATCATCCAGCGCCTGAAATCGATGGCGCCGGGGGGAGACTGAATCCCGCCGATCCCCTTGACGAAGATCGACCTGCTGGACAGGCCGCGCTGCGGCCGCGTCCGGCACCTTTCCGAAAGCCCGTCATGAGCCCGCACACCAAAGACGATATTGCCCAGCTGGTCGAGGAGATGACCGCCGCGATCGTGCGCCAGGAACTCGGCCGCGCCGAAGCGCTGTGGTTCCAGCTGCGCGACCTGTCGAACGTCGCGCCGTCGGCACTGGCCATCGGCGCCTTCATCCCGATCCTGCGCAACGAGCCGCGCGATGCGCTGCACTTCCTGAACACGCTGCCGGACGATTGCTGCCCCGACCTGAAGGCCTTGTGCACCTACCTGCTCGGCGACCCGATCTGGCACCTGGAAGCCAGCACGCTGGCCGACAGCGACGATCCGCTGATGCGATCGGCGATGCGGCACCTGCTGGAGACGAGCAGCGTAGCGAGCTGAACCGCGTCGGATCCGCGATGTCAGTTGGCGCCCTGCGCCATCACACGCACAACTACGGCGAACTCCTCGCCAAGCTGCGCGAGCAGCAGGCCTCCTACGAACCGCTGGTGTCGCCCGGCGAGGAGAAGGAGGCCTACGCGCAGTTCCGCGAACATGCGGCCGCGTACCTGCAGACGCACGCGAAGCTGATGTCGCTGGCGCAAGGCAGCTCAGCCGATGACGCGAAGCCGTACTACGCAGGCGACTCGGAGAAGGCCTTCGCCGCCGCCGCGGGCGACCTCGGCCGGCTGGTCGAGATCAACGCCCGCGGCGCGGCGCTGGCGGCGGGTGCCTTTGCGTTCTGGATCGCCCGGCTCATCAGCGGGCCGGTGGCGCAGGCGGTGTCTGCGGCCGAGCGCGTGGCCGCCGGCGACCTGACGGTGGCGCTGAACGCCGGCGGACGCGACGAGACCGGGCAGCCGTTGCGCGCGCTGTCGACGATGCAGGACAACCTGGCGGGCATCGTCGGCGAGGTTCGACGCAATGCCGAAGGCGTGGCCACGGCCTCGAGCCAGATCGCGCAGGGCAACAACGACCTGTCGAGCCGCACCGAGCAGCAGGCCAGTGCGCTGGAGCAGACGGCGGCGTCGATGGAAGAACTCGGCTCCACCGTCAGCCAGAACGCGCAGAACGCGCGCCAGGCGGATCAGCTGGCGCGCGGCGCGAGCGACGTGGCGGCACGCGGCGGCGCGGTGGTCGGCGAGGTCGTCGACACGATGAAGCAGATCAAAGACAGCTCGAAGCGCATCTCCGACATCATCGGCGTGATCGACGGGATCGCTGAGCCAGATGGATCAGGCGCTGCAGCAGAACGCTGCGCTGGTCGAAGAAAGCGCCGCAGCCGCCGAGAGCCTGAGCCAGCAGGCCAGGCGGCTGGTGGGGACGGTGGCGGTGTTCAAGCTGAACGGCGCGCAGGCGGTCTGACGCGCGATCGGACAGCCGGGCTGATCGGCTGATGGGCCGATGCCGACGCCCCTCAGCGTCCGCGGAACAACCTGTTGTAGTCGAACGGGCGGATGATCGTTGCAGACAGGCTCTTCGCGCCGGGATGCAAGGGATTGACGAGGGCGGTCGACTCCTCGGGCACGATGACCGAGGGCATCTCGAGGATGGCTGCCGTCATGCCGCGCAGCCAGTCGGCGCCGGCTTGAACGCTGGCGCGCCCGGCCGGAATGGCCGCCCAGGACGGCGGGAGCCGGGAAACATCCAGCACGTTCCTCGCCGCCCAGAGCTTGTCCGGGACATCGATCCGCACCAGGAATCTGTTGAGAGGCAGGCCGGAGTCATCGACGTGCGATGCGGTCTCGAGCACCGCCATCGCAACCGTCGGCGCCGTGTACAACGCGGGCTGCCCGTCGTCGTTCCATCGGCCAGGGCTCTTCGCGGCACCACCTCCACTCAGATCGTCTGCTGCGTACTTGCGGGTCTCGGCCGCAATCCGCCAGAGAATCATTGGTACGCACCGCTCTCGATGGCACCGAGCAGCTTCGTGACAACCTCCAGCCCCGTGGGAGTGTCGATGAACTCCGCGGGCTTGCGCCCCCCGAGCGCGGGCTGTGATGTCTCCAGCCATTGCCCCAGCCACTTCGCAGAGTCGAAGCCCTTGGCTTCGGGCGCCGTCGAGTTGTCAACGATCTCCTTGGCGATCCCGAGCAGCCTGGCCAACCCGAGTGCAGCGCGCCCGCCGTTGCCGGTGAGCAATTCGCCTGCAGCGACCTTCTTCTCGGCGGTGGCCTTGGGCACGCCCAGGATGTCGAACATCCGCTGCGCTGGAATGTCCATGCGCCTGGCCAGATCCTTCACGAAGATGCCGGCAACCCCTTTGCGTTCAGTCTCGATCAAGCGCATCGGGTCCGCGGCATGGACGTTCATCACGAAGTCGTCGATCCCTTTGCCCTGGGCGTAGGTGACGCTCGTGCTCGGCACTGCCTTTGCCATTCGCCCAGGAACTTGCTGCCTTGCGCTCTTCGTCTCGATCATGCCAATCTCCGCCTACATGGAGACGGAGTGTAGCCTCGATATGGACGATTCGTCAGTTCGCGATGTCGGTCGAGCGGGTCAGGCTTTCATGGCTCGTGAGACTCGCCTGCATCGCATCCAGCTTGGCTCGAACCAGGCCGAGCGCATCGCTGCCGAGCAGCAGGTGCTGCGGCGGCTCGGGCATGTCCACCAGCGCGAGGATCGCCGCCGCGGCCTTGTCCGGATCGCCCAACTGCTTGCCGCTCTTGTCGATGCGCGATTGCCGGATGGGGTCGAACACGCGGTCGTAGTCGCCGATGGAACGCGCGCTGCGAACCATCGAACGGCCGGCCCAGTCGGTCCGGAACGATCCCGGGGCGACGGCCGTCACCGCGATGCCGAGGCCTTCGACCTCCTTCGCCAAGGCTTCGGTGATCCCTTCGAGGGCGAACTTGCTGCCGCAGTAATAGGCGATCCCGGGCATCGTGATGGTGCCTCCCATCGACGTGATGTTGATGATGTGGCCGCGCCGGCGTTGGCGCATGAACGGCAGGAACGCCTTGATCACGGCCACCGCCCCAAAGACGTTGACGTCGAACTGGCGGCGCATGTCGTCGAGGGACGATTCTTCCAGGATGCCCTCGTGGCCGTAGCCGGCGTTGTTGATCACGATGTCCACCGGCCCGATCTCCGCCTCGACGACAGCGGCGAGCGGTGCGATGGCGTCGAACTGCGTCACATCGAGCAGCTTCAGATGAGCCTTACCGCCAAAATGCTTCTCGAGTTCGCTCGCCGCCTGCTCGGTGCGAACGGTGCCGACGACGCGGTGGCCGGCTTGCAACGCCGCGTTCGCGATGGCGCGGCCGAAGCCGCTGCTGACGCCGGTGATGAAGAATGTCTTGACGTTTTTCATGCGTCGATTCTAGGAATCGAGGGTGCCGGCGAGCCAGCCGCAATCCGATGGATTGCTTGCTCAATCCTATGAGCGGTGCAGCTTCTCGGGCAGTTTTCGGCGCGAGTTGATGCACAGTACGCTGCATGGGCACATCGCACGGCGCAGCCATCCTCGACCGCGTTCGCGACGCCCGTGACGAGCGCCAAGCCTGCATGGTGGCGCTCTTGAAGCGACTGGCACCCCGCGAGGGCTACACGCTCACGGCACTGCCGGACGTGCGCTTCCTTCGCTCCGATCGCCCGTTGGCTTCGACGCCCGTGCTCTACGAACCGGGGATCGTCATCGTCTGCCAGGGACGCAAGCGCGGCTTCTGGGCCGACCAGCTCTACCTCTATGATGCCCAGCACTACCTCGCGGTGTCAGTGCCGGTGCCGTTCACGATGGAGACCGACGCCAGCGCCGAGGAGCCTTTGCTCGCGATCTACCTGAGCCTGGATTTGTCCGTGCTGGCAAGCCTGGCGTTGCAGGTCGATGAACTGGCCGACGTTGCCCCGAGCGCACCGGTCGGCATGTTCTCGACACCGATGGACGATGCCTTGGCACAGACCGTCCTGCGGCTTCTCGAAGCCATGAACTCGCCCGTCGAGGCGGTGGTGCTCGGGCCGGCGATCGTGCGCGAGATCTACTTTCGGGTGCTCACCGGGGAACAAGGTGCATCGATGCGCGCGGCGTTGGCGAGCCAGGGCCAGTTCGGGAAGATCGCCAAGGCCGTGCGGCGCATCCACACCACGTTTGGCGATCGCCTCACCGTCGATCGTCTGGCCCGCGAAGCAGGCATGAGCGTCCCGACGTTTCACGCGCATTTCCGGACCGTCACCCGGAGTTCTCCGATGCAATACCTCAAGTCGGTACGCCTTCATCAAGCGCGCTTGCTGATGCTGCGCAACGAGAAGACGGCATCCGCGGCGAGCATCGAGGTGGGATATGAAAGCGCGTCGCAATTCAGTCGCGAATTCAAGCGCTTCTTCGGGCTCAGCCCGACTGAGGAAGTCGCGCGCCTGAAGTCGAGCTTCGCGTTGCCGCCGGCGCCGGGGAAGCAAGGGTGGGTGACATCGCATTGAGCGACGCGGAAATCACGGACACAATGTCGGATAAGCGGGCACCACAGTCCGATACGTCCGATTGGGAGCTGTCCGTGAAGCCTGTATTCGCCCGGGTGACCATCGCCACCCCTCGTGTCGATCTCGGCAATGGGACCGTCCGATTCGCCGTCAACGTTGGCAACGTGATCGTTCAGGCGCTGATCTCGCGCGAGCTTCTGGAAGATCGCTTCGCAGCAGGCCCCGATCCCGCCTCGTGGCTGCAGGCGTATCAGGCGAACTCGGAGGCCATCGACCGGATGACCACGAGGCTCTACCTTCGCGACGCGATGGCCCCAGTGATCCTTCACAACGGCCCGAACTGGACTCGCGGGTACTGAGTCACTTGCAGAAACAAAAACGCCTCGCAGTGCGAGGCGCTTGACCACTTGATCTGATGGGCTCTTTTGGAGGCGTGGGCCGGAGTCGAACCGACCTACACGGATTTGCAATCCGGTGCATAACCGCTTTGCTACCACGCCCCGCTCAACTTGCCTTGCCTAGAAGACCCTGTGCGCCATGTGATCAACGCTCAGGCCATCTTGGCAAAAAGGGAAGCCCGAAAGCTTCCCTTTGAATTTGGAGCGGGAGACGAGGCTCGAACTCGCGACCTCAACCTTGGCAAGGTTGCGCTCTACCAACTGAGCTACTCCCGCTTTGCCTGACCTTTCGGCCTGATCTTTCGACCACTTGATCAACTTGCTTTGCATCTGCATTGCTGCACTTGCTTTGCTGTATCAACCAAGACTCACAGTATATGTTCAAAATCGGCCGCTTCGCAAGAGCGGCCGATTTTTTTCAGACTTTTTTCAGTGCTTCAGCGCGTCGGTCGCAGGCGCCGTGGCCGGTGCTGCAGGCGTGGCTGCAGCTTCGGTCTTGCCGTCGACCTTCGGCACCTCTTCATCGGCCAGCGGTTGCGGCACCGACTCGAGCGCGATCTCAAGCACCTGGTCGATCCACTTCACCGGCACGATCTCGAGGTGGTTCTTCACGTTCTCCGGAATGTCCTGAAGATCCTTCGCGTTCTCCTCCGGGATCAGCACCGTCTTGATGCCGCCCCGGTGCGCCGCGAGCAACTTCTCCTTCAGGCCGCCGATGGCCGTGACCTCGCCACGCAGCGTGATCTCGCCCGTCATCGCCACGTCGGCACGCACGGGGATGTTGGTCAGCGCCGACACGAATGCCGTCGTCATCGCAGCACCCGCGCTCGGGCCGTCCTTGGGCGTCGCGCCATCCGGCACGTGGATGTGGATGTCGCGCTTCTCGAACATCTCGTCCTTGATGCCCAGGCGGCGTGCGCGGCTGCGCACCACCGAACGTGCAGCCTCGACCGACTCCTTCATCACGTCGCCGAGCGAGCCGGTGCGGATGATGTTGCCCTTGCCCGGCATCACGGCGGTCTCGATGGTCAGCAGATCGCCGCCCACTTCCGTCCACGCGAGGCCGACCACCTGGCCGACCTGGTTGCGCTTCTCGGCCTGGCCGTAGTTGAAGCGGCGCACGCCCAGGAAGTCGTTCAGGTTCTCTTCGCTGACGACCATCTTGCCGACCTGCTTCTTCAGCTGGATGCTCTTGACCACCTTGCGGCAGATCTTGGACACCTCGCGCTCAAGCGAACGCACGCCGGCTTCACGCGTGTAGTAGCGGATGATCCCGCGGATCGCCGATTCGGTGACGTCCATCTCCTCGTCCTGCACGCCGTTGTTCTTGCGTTGCTTCGGCAGCAGGTAGCGTTGGGCGATGTTGACCTTCTCGTCCTCGGTGTAACCCGCCAGGCGGATCACTTCCATCCGGTCCAGCAGCGCCGGCGGAATGTTCATCGAGTTCGACGTGGCGATGAACATCACGTCGCTCAGGTCGAAATCGACCTCGACGTAGTGGTCGCTGAAGGTGTGGTTCTGCTCGGGGTCGAGCACCTCGAGCAACGCGCTCGACGGGTCGCCACGGAAATCCATGCCCAGCTTGTCGATCTCGTCGAGCAGGAACAACGGGTTGCGCGTGCCGACCTTCGACAGGCTCTGCAGCACCTTGCCCGGCATCGAGCCGATGTAGGTGCGGCGGTGCCCGCGGATCTCGGCCTCGTCACGCATGCCGCCCAGCGCCATGCGGACGAACTTGCGTCCGGTGGCGCGCGCCACGCTCTGGCCGAGCGAGGTCTTGCCGACGCCCGGGGGGCCGACCAGGCACAGGATCGGCGCCTTGACCTTGTCGACGCGTTGTTGCACCGCGAGATACTCAAGGATGCGGTCCTTGACCTTCTCGAGGCCGTAGTGGTCCTCGTTCAGCACGGCCTCTGCATTCGGCAGGTCGTGCTTGATCTTGGTCTTCTTGGTCCACGGCAGGTTGATCAGCGTGTCGATGTAGTTGCGCACGACGGTCGCCTCGGCGGACATCGGCGACATCAGCTTGAGCTTCTTCAGCTCGGCATCGACCTTCTTGCGGGCCTCCTTGGGCATCTTCGCCGCAGTGATCTTCTTTTCCAGTTCCTCCATGTCGGCGCCTTCTTCGCCGTCACCGAGTTCCTTCTGGATCGCCTTGACCTGCTCGTTCAGGTAGTACTCGCGCTGGCTCTTTTCCATCTGGCGCTTCACGCGCCCGCGGATGCGCTTCTCGACCTGCAGGATGTCGACTTCGTGTTCGAGTTGCTCGAGCAGCTTCTCGAGCCGCTTGTCGACCGCGAACAGGTCGAGCACCGACTGCTTGTTCTCGAGCTTCAGCGGCAGGTGCGCCGCGATCGTGTCGGCCAGGCGGCCGGCATCGTCGATGCCCGCGATGGAGGTCAGGATCTCCGGCGGGATCTTCTTGTTGAGCTTGACGTACTGATCGAACTGCTGCGTCACCGCGCGGCGCAGCGCCTCGACCTCGGGCTTGGCCTCGGTCTCGGGCGGCACCGGCGTCACTTCGGCCATGAAGTGCTCGCCGTTGTCGCTGATCGAATGCGTGTTGGCGCGCTGGATGCCTTCGACCAGCACCTTCACCGTGCCGTCGGGCAGCTTCAGCATCTGCAGGATGCTCGAGACGCAGCCCACTTCGAACATGTCGTCGGGCTTGGGCTCGTCCTTGCCGGCCGCGCGCTGCGCGACGAGCATGATCTGACGGCCGGCTTCCATCGCGGCTTCGAGTGCCTTGATCGACTTCGGGCGCCCGACGAACAGCGGGATCACCATGTGGGGGAACACCACCACATCCCGCAGCGGCAGCAGCGGCATCGTGATGGGCTCAGCGGGCAAGACGGGATGTCCGGACATTGGAACCTCTCTTTCTCAAGCCCATCTAGGGCTCAAGCATTCGTTTGCAAGGAGCCGGCGCAGTGTGATGCACCGGCAAACATCAGGATCCGTTGTCGTGGCGAAGGCCCTGTTCAGGCGCTGGCCTTCTGCTCTCGGTAAACCAGCAAGGGCTTCACGTCCTCCTCGATCGTGTGCTCGTCGAGCACCACCTTCGCGACGCCGTCGAGCGTCGGCAATTCGAACATCGTGTCGATCAGCGATTGCTCCATGATCGAACGCAGGCCGCGCGCACCGGTACGGCGCGCCAGCGCCTTGCGGGCGATGGCCGCGAGCGCCGAAGGCCGCACTTCAAGCTCGACGCCGTCCATCGCGAACAGCTTCTGGTACTGCTTCAGCAGCGCGTTCTTCGGCTCGGTCAGGATCTGCACCAGTGCGTCGTCGGTCAGTTCGCCGAGCGTGGCGACCACCGGCAGGCGGCCGACCAGTTCGGGGATCAGGCCGAACTTGATCAGGTCTTCGGGTTCGACCTCGCGGAACACCTCGGACACGCGGCGTTCCGATTTGGTGTGCACCGTCGCACCGAAACCGATGCCCGATTTCTCGGAGCGGTTCTGGATGACCTTCTCGAGGCCGTCGAAGGCGCCGCCGCAGATGAACAGGATGTTCGTCGTGTCGATCTGCAGGAAGTCCTGGTTCGGGTGCTTGCGGCCGCCTTGCGGCGGCACCGAGGCCATCGTGCCTTCGACGAGCTTCAGCAGCGCCTGCTGCACGCCCTCGCCGGACACGTCGCGCGTGATCGACGGGTTGTCGGCCTTGCGCGAGATCTTGTCGATCTCGTCGATGTAGACGATGCCGCGCTGCGCCTTCTCGACGTCGTAGTTGCAGTTCTGCAGCAGCTTCTGGATGATGTTCTCGACGTCCTCGCCGACGTAGCCGGCTTCGGTCAGCGTGGTCGCGTCGGCGATCACGAACGGCACGTTGAGCAGGCGCGCGAGCGTCTGGGCCAGCAGCGTCTTGCCCGAGCCGGTGGGGCCGATCAGCAGGATGTTGCTCTTGCTCAGCTCGACGTCGTCCTTGGACGAGGCCATGTGCTTGAGCCGCTTGTAGTGGTTGTAGACGGCCACCGACAGCGTGCGCTTGGCGGTGTCTTGCCCGATCACGTATTGATCGAGGCTCGCCTTGATCTCGCTGGGCACCGGCAGGTCGGACTTGGTGGCGCGGGCCTCGGCGGTGTCGGCCGGCACTTCATCGCGAATGATGTCGTTGCAAAGCTCGATGCACTCGTCGCAGATGAAGACCGACGGACCGGCGATCAGTTTCTTCACCTCATGCTGGCTCTTGCCGCAGAAGGAGCAGTACAGGACTTTCTCGCTGGAGGAGCCTTTTTTGTCGGCCATGGATGGATGCGCTGTGCGTTAGGAAGGCTGAGTCAATGATAGAGCAAAAGAATTCAGGCCCAGGCCGTGGAAAAGGGGCCCAAATGGGCCCCGTTCCATGGCTTCATTCGGTTTCAACCCCGGTTTTACCCGAGGCCGGTCACCGATCTGTCAGCTCAGGTGGCGGCGGGCGGAGTCCGCTGCGTCAGCACCTGGTCGACCAGGCCGTAGTCCTTGGCTTCGGTCGGATCGAGGAAGAAGTCGCGCTCCATGTCGGCACGGATCTTCTCGATCGACTGCCCGGTGCGCTCGGCATAGATCCGGTTCAGCTGCTCGCGCGTCTTCAGGATCTCGCGTGCATGGATCTCGATGTCGGTGGCCTGGCCCTGCGCGCCGCCCGACGGCTGGTGGATCATCACGCGCGAATTCGGCAGCGCGAAGCGCTTGCCCTTGGCGCCGGCCATCAGCAGGAACGAGCCCATGCTGGCGGCGATGCCCATGCACAGCGTGGACACGTCGGGCTTGATGAACTGCATCGTGTCGAAGATCGACATGCCCGCGCTGACCGAACCGCCCGGCGAGTTGATGTACAGCGAGATGTCCTTGTCGGGGTTCTCGCTTTCGAGGAACAGCAGCTGCGCCACGACCAGGTTGGCCGTCTGGTCATTGACCGGCCCCACCAGGAAGATGACCCGCTCGCGCAGCAGGCGGCTGTAGATGTCGTAAGCCCGTTCCCCGCGGCCCGACTGCTCGATGACGATGGGCACCATGCCCAGACTTTGTGTTTCCAGCGCGCTCATGATCGTCCTTGCGTCCTTGAGGAGGTTCGTGATAGTCCCACGGAGATTGGGTTTGATTATGTCGCGACAAGTCCGCGTTCAAAGAAACTGCGTCCGTCAGCCTGGACAAACCCTCGAATGACGAAGGGCGCCAGGGCCTTTCAGCCCGGCGCCCTTCGCATGACGGCTGAAGAAATCAGCCGGCCATCAGTTCGTCGAACGGCAGCACCTTGTCAGTGACCTTCGCCTTGCCGAGCACGAAATCGGTGACGTTGTTCTCGATGACCACGCCTTCGACCTCGGCCATGCGCTCGCGGCTGCCCAGGTACCAGCGCACCACTTCAGCCGGCTTCTCGTAGCTCTGCGCCATCTCTTCGATGTGCGCCTGCAGCTGCTCGGGCTTGGCCTGCAGGTTGTTCGAGCGGACCAGTTCGGCGACGACCAGGCCCAGGCGCACGCGGCGCTCGGCCTGCGGCTGGAAGATCTCGGCCGGGATCGGCGCGGTGTCGGCGTCCTTGATGCCGCGCTTCTTCAGGTCGGCACGGGCGCCTTCGGTCATGCGCTCGACTTCGCCGTTGACCAGCGAGGTCGGCAGGTCGAGCTCGGCGCTCTTGACCAGCGCGTCCATCACCGACGACTTGTTGCGGGCCAGCACGCGGAACTTGACCTCGCGCTCAAGGTTGCGCTTGATGTCGGCGCGCAGCGCGTCGACCGTGCCTTCCTTGATGCCCAGCGACTTGGCCAGCGCATCGTTGACCTCGGGCAGGTTCTGCGCCTCGACCTTGTTCAGCGTGACCAGGAAGTCGGCTTCCTTGCCGGCGACGTCCTTGCCCTGGTAGTCCTCGGGGAACTGCAGCGGGAAGGTCTTCGAGTCGCCGGTCTTCATGCCGCGCACCGCCTTCTCGAAGGCCTCGAGCATCTGGCCTTCACCGATCAGGAACTGGAAGCCCTCGGCCTTGCCGCCGTCGAACGGCACGCCGTCGATCTTGCCTTCGAAGTCGATCGTCACGCGGTCGCCTTCGGCGGCAGCCTCGCCCTGCGGGCGCTGCGCGAAGGTGCGGCGCTGCTTGCGCAGGATGTCCAGCGTCTTGTCGATCGCGGCATCGGTCACTTCGGTGCTGACGCGCTCGACCTCGGCCGCCGACAGGTCGCCGAGCTTGACCTCGGGGTACACCTCGAAGACGGCGTCGAAGGCCATCTGGCCTTCGGGAGCGGTCTCCTTCTCGCTGATGCGCGGGGCACCGGCGACGCGCAGCTTGGCTTCGGCGGTGGCCTGTGCGAAGGCTTGACCGACCTTGTCGTTCATCACCTCGTACTGCACTGAATAGCCGTAGCGCTGGGACACCACGCTCATCGGCACCTTGCCGGGGCGGAACCCATCCGCCTTGACCGTGCGGGACAGGCGCTTCAGGCGCGATTCGACCTCGTTGTTGATCGTGTCGGCCGCCAGCGTGAGCGTGATGCGGCGTTCGAGCTTCTCGAGGGTTTCTACAGTGACAGCCATGATTGTCTGGACTCTCTGGTTTCGTTAGCTGGTGCGCGGGGGGGGACTCGAACCCCCACACCATCGCTGGCGTCAGGACCTAAACCTGGTGCGTCTACCAATTTCGCCACCCGCGCACGGTGTGCAATAAAAAGCAAGGGAAGCCGAAGCTTCCCTTTTCAGGCGATTCGGTAAACCGCGTAGTTTAGCTGCTTGCGGCCGCTCTTTCGACTTCCGCCGGTTTGACGCGGAACCAGGCCGCATACATCGCCGGCAAAGCCAGCAGCGTCAATGCCGTCGCGACGATCAGCCCGCCCATGATGGCGACCGCCATCGGCCCCCAGAACACGCTGCGCGACAACGGAATCATCGCGAGCACCGCGGCCGCCGCCGTCAGCACGATCGGGCGGAAACGCCGCACCGCCGATTCGACGATCGCCTCCCAGGCCGGCACGCCGCGCGAGCGGTCCTGCTCGATCTGGTCGATCAGGATCACCGAGTTGCGCATGATCATGCCGGCCAGCGCGATCACGCCCAGCAGCGCGACGAAGCCGAACGGCCGGTTCAGCAGCAGCAAGGCCCCCGACACCCCGGCGATGCCCAGCGGCGCCGTCAGGAACACCAGGATCGAGCGGCTGACGCTGTGCAGCTGCAGCATCAGCAGCGTGAACATGATGAACAGCATCAGCGGCGCGCCGGCGGCGATCGAGCCGGTGCCCTTGCTGCTCTCCTCCACCTCGCCGGCGATCTCGATGCGGTAGCCGTCGGGCATGGTCTTCTGCAGCTTGTCGAGCTCGGGCCAGATCTGCATCGTCACGGTCGGGCCCTGGATGCCCTGCACCACGTCGCCCTGCACCGTCACCGCATAGTCGCGGCCCTCGCGCCACAGCACGCCGGGCTCCCAGGTGAAGCCGATCTTGGCGATCTGCGTCAGCGGGATCGAGCGGCCGCTCGCGGTCGGCAGGTAGGCGTTGCCGATGTCGGTGATGGCATTGCGCTCGTCCAGCGGCTGGCGCACGACGATGTCGATCAGCCGGTCGGCCTCGCGGTACTGCCCGACGGTGTTGCCCGACAGGATGGTGCGCGACGCGGTGGCGATGGCCTGGCTCGTCACGCCGAGCGCACGCGCCTTGTCCTGGTCGACCTCCAGGCGCAGCACCTTGACCGACTCGTTCCAGTTGTCGTTGACGCCGCGCATGTTGGTGTTGGTGCGCAGGATGTCCTTGGCCTTGTCGGCCCAGGCACGGGCCTGCGCCGCGTCCGGCCCCATCACGCGGAACTGCACCGGGTACGGCACCGGCGGGCCGTTGGGCAGCAGCTTGACGCGGCCGCGCGCATCGGGGAACTCGTCGGCCAGCAGCGTCGGCAGCTTGCGGCGCAGGTCGTTGCGCGTGCTCAGGTCCTTCGGGATCAGGATGACCTGGCTGACGTTGCTCTGCGGAAAGATCTGGTCGAGCGGCAGGTAGAAGCGCGGCACGCCGCTGCCGACCCAGATCGACACGTCGACGATGCCCGGCTCCTTCAGCATGCGGGCCTCGAAGCGCTTGGCCAGGGCCTCGCTCGACTGGATGGTGGCGCCTTCGGGCAGCCACAGGTCGACCAGGATCTCCGGCCGGCTCGAATCGGGGAAGAACTGCTGCTGCACCTTGCCCATGCCCATCAGGCCGAGCACGAAGATGCCGATCGTGATGCCGATGGTGATCCAGCGGTGTTGCACGCACCAGTTCACCGCGCGCCTGAAGCGCGCATAGAACGGCGTGTCGAACAGCTCGTGGTGTTCTTCGCCGCCATGCATCTTGCTGCGCACGTGCAGCAGCTTGGCGCCGAGGTACGGCACGAAGTAGACCGACACCACCCACGAGATCAGCAGCGCCGCGGTGGTCACCGCGAAGATCGCGAAGGTGTACTCGCCCACCGTCGACTTGGCCAGGCCGATCGGCAGGAAGCCGGTCGCGGTGATCAGCGTGCCGGTCAGCATCGGCATCGCGGTCACGTCGTAGGCGAAGGTCGCGGCGCGCATCTTGTCATAGCCCTCTTCGAGCTTGCGCACCATCATTTCGACCGAGATGATCGCGTCGTCGACCAGCAGCCCGAGCGCGATGATCAGCGAGCCCAGCGAGATCTTGTGCAGCCCGACGCCCCAGTAGAACATCGTGACGAAGGTGATCGCGAGCACCAGCGGGATCGTGATGCCCACCACCAGGCCCGGCCACACGTCGATGCGCAGCGGCCGGGTGTGCAGGCCCAGGCTGATGAAGCTGACGGCCAGCACCACGATCACGGCCTCGATCAGCACGTGCACGAACTCGCCCACCGAGGTGGTCACCGCCGACGGCTGGTCCTGGATCTGCGACAGCTCGATGCCGATCGGCAGCTCCTTCTGGATCTGCGACACCCGGCCCCTCAGCACCTTGCCGAGCTCGATGATGTCGCCGCCCTTGTTCATCGAGATGCCCAGTGCGATGACCTCGTGGCCCTGGTGGCGCACCTTGACGGCGGGCGGGTCGACGTAGTCGCGCTTGATGGTCGCGATGTCGGACAGGCGCAGCGTGCTCGCCGCGCCGGTGCTGGCGTTGGTCGCGCGGATCGGGAAGGCCGCGAGTTCCTCGACCGAGTTGAACTGGCCGCCCACGCGCACCTGCAGGTTGTCGCTGCCGGCGTTCAGCACGCCGGCGCCTTCGACCGCGTTCTGCGCGCCGATCTGCGTGATCACCTGGTTGAAATCCAGCCCCAGCGACGCGAGGCGCTTCTGCGAGATCTCGATGAAGATCTTCTCCGGCTGTGCGCCGAACACCTGCACCTTGGCCACGTCGGGCAGCTTCAGCAGCTTCTGGCGCACCTCTTCGGCACGCTGGCGCAGTTCTTCATAGGTGAACCCATCGGCCGACAGCGCGAAGATCGAGCCGTAGACGTCGCCGAACTCGTCGTTGAATATTGGGCCGATCACGCCGGACGGCAGCGTCGAGCGCATGTCGCCGATCTTCTTGCGCGTCTGGTACCAGACGTTGTTGACTTCCTTCGGCGGCGAGTTGTCCTTGATGTTGAAGATCGTCAGCGACTCGCCCGGCTTGGTGTAGCTGCGGATCTTGTCGGCGTACGGCGCTTCCTGCAGCGTCTTCTCGATCTTGTCGGTGACCTGCTCGGCCATCTGCTGCGCCGTCGCGCCGGGCCAGTAGGCCTGCACCACCATCGCGCGGAAGGTGAACGGCGGGTCTTCGTCCTGGCCGAGCTGGAAGTAGGCGGCGAAGCCCAGCACCATCAGCACCACCATCAGGTAGCGCGTCAGCGGCTGGTGCTCCAGCGCCCAGCGGGAGATGTTGAAACGCGAGGTCGGCACGTCGTCGTGCGGGGCGTCGTGGTGGTCTTGGGGGCTCATGCGGTGCCTCGGGCGCGGGGGCTTAGCGGGACGCCGCGCTGGCAGGCGCCATCGCAGCCGGGTTGCCGTTCTGCGCGGTCGGCTCGATGTACATCTTCACCTGCTGGCCGGGCGACAGCACGTGCACGCCGGCCGTCACCACCACCTGGCCGGGTGCGAGGCCGCTGGCCACCACCACGGTGTTGCCGTCGGCACCCGCCACCTGGATCGCCTGCGCCTTGACGCTGAGCACGCCCTGGGCGTTCTTGTCGACCAGCCACACCGAGGTGCGGCCCTGCAGCTCGGTGACGGCCGACAGCGGCAGGCGCACGACGCCCGATTGCTGCGGCAGCTCGATCAGCACGGTGGCGGTCTGGCCCAGGCGGGCCGGCAGCTCGCCGATGTCGGCCTTGACCTGGAAGGTGCGCGTCGCGGCATCGGCGGCAGCGGCCACCTCGCGGATCGACGCCGACACCGCATCGGTGCTGCCCCATAGGCGCACCTTCAGCGCGCCGGGCTTGCGGGCCAGTGCACGCAGGTCGCCGACGTGGTCCTCGGGCACCGAGAACACCACGTCGCGCGGGCCGTCTTGCGCGAGGCGCACGACCGGCGTGCCGGCCGCGACCACCATGCCGGGCTCGGCGTCCACGCCGGTGATCACGCCGTTCGCATCGGCCACCAGCGCCGCGTAGGCGGCCTGGTTGCCCTGCACGCCGGCCTGCGCGCGCGCCTGGTCGAACTGCGCCTGGGCAGACTTCAGCGCGGTGTCGCGGCGCTCCAGCTCGGCCGAGCTGATGAAGCCCTGGTCGCGCAGGTCCTTGTAGCGCTTGTAGTCGGCGTTCGCGAGTTCGAGGTTGGTCTGCGCCGCGGCCAAGCCTGCGCGCGCCGACTCCTGCGCCAGCTTCAGGTCTTGCGGGTCGAGCTGCGCCAGCACCTGGCCGGCCTTGACGGTGTCGCCCACGTTGGCCGAGCGGCGCGTGATCTTGCCGCCCACCCGGAAGCCCAGCTTCGATTCGGTGCGCGCCTTGATCTCGGCCGCGTACTCGCGGGTGCCACCCGCGGCGCCGCTGGCGACGGTCAGGGTGCGCACGGCGCGCACCGGCTCGGCAGCGGGTTCGGTCTTGGAGCAGGCAGCCAGGACGGCCGCACCGGCCAAGGCAATGAACAGCGTGGATCGCATCGGAATCCTCTTCGAAGCGGTGAACGGGGCGGGAGAATTGGAATCGGGGGCTGACGTCAGTTACGGTACGTCAGTTACTGTACAACTGACTGACCGGTCAGTAATGTATTCGGGTGAATCCCAGGTGTCAAACCATCGCTGGCATCTTTCGACACGTCACAAGCGCCCGGAGCGGACCCAGCGACAATGCGCGCTGAATTGATCACGACCGACGATGACGCCCCAGCAATACGTGCAGGACAAGGCCGCCAAAAGCGGCTCGAGTTTCTACTACGCCTTCCTGTTCCTGCCGCCGCCACGCCGCGCGGCGATCACCGCGTTCTACGCCTTCTGCCGTGAGGTGGACGATGTCGTCGACGAGGTGCAGGACCCCGGCGTCGCCGCCACCAAGCTCGCATGGTGGCGCAAGGAGGTGGCCACCGCCTTCGCCGGCCAGGCGAGCCATCCGGTGATGCAGGCCCTGATGCCGCAAACCGCCGAGTTCGGCATCCGCGCCGAGCACCTGCATGCGGTGATCGACGGTTGCCAGATGGATCTGGAGCAGTCGCGCTACCTCGACTACCCCGGGCTGCAGCGCTACTGCCACCTGGTGGCGGGCATCGTCGGCGAGGTTGCGGCCAGCATTTTCGGCCGCAGCACCGACCAGACACTGCAATACGCCCACAAGCTGGGCCTCGCGATGCAGCTGACCAACATCATCCGCGACGTGGGCGACGATGCGCGCCGCGGGCGCATCTACCTGCCGATCTCCGAACTGCAGCAGTTCGACGTGAAAGCCCACGAGCTGTTGAAACGCACGGCCCCCTGGGGCTACAGCGAACGCTTCACCGCGCTGATGCGCTTCCAGGCCGAGCGGGCGCACCGCTGCTATGACGAGGCCTTCGCGCTGCTGCCCGAGACCGATCGGGTCGCGCAGAAGCCCGGGCTGATGATGGCCAACATCTACCGCACCCTGCTGCGCGAGATCGAGGCCGGCGATTTCCAGGTGCTGCACCAGCGCGTCTCGCTGACACCGATCCGCAAGCTGTGGATCGCGGCACGCACCCACTGGAAGGGGCGCTGAGGCGCGCACCGGCGCCCGGTGCTGGTCAAGTCAGTTTTCGCCATGCAAAATGACGAACAACTGAATGAGAGTGCCGCGATGAAAAGCAAAGAGGGCCAGACCCCGGCAATCCAGGTGCTGGAGCGCATGTTTTCGCTGCTGGACCTGCTGGCATCCCACCAGGATCCGATCTCGCTGAAGCTGATCAGCGAGCAGACGGGGCTGCACCCGTCGACCGCCCACCGCATCCTGAACGACCTGACGGTCGGCCGCTATGTCGACCGGCCCGAAGCCGGCAGCTACCGCCTGGGCATGCGCCTGCTGGAGCTGGGAAATCTGGTGAAGGCGCGCCTGGACGTGCGCGATGCCGCGCTCGGCCCGATGCGCGAGCTGCACAAGCTGACGCACCAGCCGGTGAATCTGTCGATGCGCCAGGGCGATGAGATCGTCTACATCGAGCGAACCTACAGTGAACGCTCGGGCATGCAGGTGGTTCGCGCCGTCGGTGGGCGGGCACCGCTGCACCTGACCTCGGTCGGCAAGCTGTTCCTGGCGCACGACGATCCGCAGCGCGTGCGGGCCTATGCGACCCGCACCGGACTGGCCGGCCACACGCGCAACAGCATCACCGAGGTCAGCACGCTGGAGCGCGAACTGTCGAAGGTGCTGCAGTACGGCACGGCACGCGACGACGAGGAGCTGGAGCTGGGGGTGCGCTGCATGGCCGCCGGCATCCTGGACGACCAGGGCAAGCTGGTCGCAGGACTGTCGATCTCGGCGCCTGCGGACCGGCTGGAAGAAGCCTGGCTGGAGCGGCTGAAAGCGACCGCGTCGCAGATCTCGTCAGCGCTCGGGCATCGCAGCTGAAATGCAAAGAGCCCGGGATGACCGGGCTCTTTTTTCATCGTGCAGGAACGCGGCGTTCAGGACGTCAGCTTCGGCAGCTCGTGGACCACCGTGGTGGCCGGTTCCATGGCCGGAGCAACCACCGCCGGAACCGGTGCCAGCTGGTTCACCCAGCGGCGAACGCGCTCCGCATCGCCGATCCGCGAATACTTGCCGGCCGAATCCAGGAACACCATGATCAGCTTGCGGCCGGCCAGCTTGGCCTGCATCACCAGGCAGCGACCGGCTTCGGAGATGTAGCCGGTCTTCTGCACGTTGATGTCCCACTCGGGGCTGCGCACCAGGCCGTTGGTGGTGTGGAAGGCCTGCATGCGCCGACCGACCATCACCTGGTATTCCGGCGAGGTCGACAGCTCGCTGATCAGCGGACGCGAGCCCGCCTCTTTCACGAGCAGGGCCAGGTCGTGCGCGCTCGACTGGTTGCGGCTGGACAAGCCCGTCGGCTCGACGTAATGGGTATCGCCCATGCCGAGTTCGATCGCCTTGCGGTTCATCGCGGCAACGAAGGCATCGAGCCCGCCCGGATAGTGGCGGCCCAGCGCATGGGCGGCGCGGTTCTCGGACGACATCAGCGCCAGGTGCAGCATCTCTTCGCGCGTCAGCTGGGTGCCGACCGTCAGGCGCGAGCGGCTGCCCTTCTCGGTGTCGACATCGTCTTGCGTGATCGTCAGGGTTTCATCCAGCGGCAGCTGGGCATCGGTGACGACGACGGCCGTCATCAGCTTGGTCAGCGAAGCGATCGGCAGCACGGCGCCGGGGTTCTTGCTGAACAGGATCTCGTTGGTGTCCTGGTCCATCACCAGGGCGACGCTGGACTTCAGTTCCAGCGGATCGAGCGTGCTGTGCAGACCGGCGATCTGGCCGAACGACGGACGGGCCGGCGCGAAGGCGACGGTGCGGACCCGTTTGCTGCGGGCCGCGCTCTTGGTCTTGCCCGCGGTGGCCTTGGCGCTGGCGGCGACCTTGCGCTTGGTGGGTTTGACGGTGCCGTCAGCGGCTACCGCGGCCAACGGCAGTGCAACTGCAGTGATCAACGTGATCAACCCGCGAATCATCGCCGATACCGAAACTTGCATCATTTTTGCCACAACAACCCCTTGACAGCCGCTGTCGCGAGTGTAGGTGAAAGAAAAAAAGCGCGCAAGATCAAAAACTTACGCGCCCTTTCTCCTTCTGTACCTTAGGGTTTGTCAGGTCTGTGACAAAGTCATCAGATCAGCTCATCCCTGGGCAGCGACGCGTTCGCTCTTGCTGTGCAACTTGTTCATGGCCGCGAGATAGGCCTTGGCCGAAGCCACCACGATGTCCGGATCAGACCCGACTCCGTTGACGACGCGGCCACCATGCTGCAGTCGAACCGTCACCTCACCTTGAGATTCTGTGCTTCCCGAGGTGATGGCATTGACCGAATAGAGCAGCATTTCGGCGCCACTTTGCAGCTTGGATTCGATGGCCTTCAAACTGGCATCGACCGGGCCGTTGCCGTCGCTCTCGGCGTGGTGCTCGACGCCGCCGGCCGAGAACGCGACCGTGGCGTGCGGCCGCTCGCCCATCTCGGAGTGCTGCGACAGCGCGAGCAGCCGGTAGTGCTCGCTCTCGGCCATCACCGCCTCGTCCATCACCAGCGCGAGGATGTCCTCGTCGAAGATGTCGCTCTTGCGGTCGGCCAGCTCCTTGAACTTCGCGAACGCGGCATTGATGTCGGCCTCGGACTCCATCGAGATGCCGAGCTCCTGCAGGCGCTGCTTGAAGGCATTGCGCCCCGACAGCTTGCCCAGCACGATCTTGTTGGCGGCCCAGCCGACGTCTTCGGCCCGCATGATCTCGTAGGTGTCGCGCGCCTTCAGCACGCCGTCCTGGTGGATGCCGGACGCATGCGCGAAGGCGTTGGCGCCGACCACCGCCTTGTTCGGCTGCACGACGAAGCCGGTCGTCTGCGACACCAGCCGGGAAGCCGGCACGATCTGCGTCGCATCGATGCCGATGTCGAGGTTGAAGTAGTCGCGTCGTGTCTTCACCGCCATCACGACCTCTTCGAGCGAGCAGTTGCCGGCCCGCTCACCCAGGCCGTTGATGGTGCATTCGATCTGCCGCGCGCCGCCGATCTTCACGCCCGCCAGCGAATTGGCGACCGCCATGCCGAGGTCGTTGTGGCAATGCACCGACCACACCGCCTTGTCGGCATTGGGAATGCGCTGGCGCAGGTCGAGGATGAAGTTGCCGTACAGCTCGGGGATCGCATAACCGACGGTGTCGGGAATGTTGATCGTCGTCGCGCCTTCGGCGATCACCGCCTCGAGCACGCGGCACAGGAAGTCGGGGTCGGAGCGGTAGCCGTCTTCCGGCGAGAACTCGACATCGCCGCTCAGGTTGCGCGCAAAGCGCGTCGACAGCCGCGCCTGCTCGAACACCTGGTCCGGCGTCATGCGCAGCTTCTTTTCCATGTGCAGCGCACTGGTCGCGAGGAACAGGTGGATGCGCGTCGAGTTGCCGCCCTGCAGCGCCTCGGCGGCGCGCGCAATGTCACGGTCGTTCGCGCGCGCCAGCGAGCAGATGGTGCTGTCCTTCACCGCGTGGGCGATCGCCTTCACCGCTTCGAAGTCGCCGTTCGACGCCGCCGCGAAGCCGGCCTCGATCACATCGACCTTCAAGCGCTCGAGCTGCCGGGCGATGCGGAGCTTCTCGTCCTTGGTCATCGAGGCGCCGGGCGATTGCTCGCCGTCGCGCAAGGTGGTGTCGAAGATGATCAGTTTGTCGGTCATGGGTGACTCCTCAGTTCTGGTGATCTGGTCGATCTTGGAGCGGATCTTAGGCGAGCTCGGCGGCCTTGAACGCCAGTTCGCCGCGGCGCAGCGCGCGCTGCAGCCCGGACACGATGGCCTTCAACGAGGCGGACACGATGTTGGCATCGATGCCGACACCGAACAGCGTCACCGCATCGCCGACCCGCAGCTCGAGGTACGCGGCCGCGCGCGCATCGGCACCGCTGGCGATCGCATGCTCGTGGTAGTCGAGCACTCGCACCGTCGCGGCCAGGTGTCGGTTCAGTGCGTTGACGAACGCGTCGATCGGCCCTGCACCATCGGCGTCGAGTGCGAGTTCACGGTCGCCCAGGCGGACCGATCCGCGCAAGTGGACCGAGCCATCCGCCTGCGCGGTGATCGCGGGCGCGTTCGAACGCGCCGCGGGATCGTCGTCGATGCCGTACTCGCCCCGGAAGACGGCCCACAGGTCGGCCGCCGTCTGCTCCTTGCCGCTGTCGTCCATCACGCGCTGGACCACGCCGCTGAATTCGATCTGCAGGCGGCGCGGCAACTCGACGCCGTACTCGGTCTCGAGCAGGTACGACACCCCACCCTTGCCCGACTGGCTGTTGACGCGGATCACCGCGTCGTAGCTGCGCCCGAGATCGGCCGGATCGATCGGCAGGTAGGGCATGTCCCAGAGGTCGGTCGGCTGGCGCTGCGCGAAGGCCTTCTTGATCGCGTCCTGGTGCGAACCGGAAAACGAGGTGTAGACCAGGTCGCCGGCATACGGGTGCCGCGGGTGCACCGGCAACTGGTTGCAGTGCTCGACGCAGCGGCGCACCTCGTCGATGTCGGAGAAGTCGAGTCCCGGCGAGATGCCTTGCGTGTACAGGTTCAGCGCGATGTTGACGAGGTCGACGTTGCCGGTGCGTTCGCCATTGCCGAACAGGCAGCCCTCGATGCGCTCGGCGCCTGCCATCAAGGCCAGCTCGCCGGTCGCGGTGCCGGTGCCGCGGTCGTTGTGCGGGTGCACCGACAGCACGATCGACTCGCGCCGCTCGAGGTGGCGGTGCATCCACTCGATCATGTCGGCGAACACGTTCGGCGTGCAACGCTCGATGGTGGTCGGCAGGTTGACGATGCACTTGCGCTGCGGCGTGGGCTGCCACACGGCGGTCACTGCGTCGACGACGCGCTTGGCGAACGGCAACTCGGTGTCCGAAAAAGTCTCGGGCGAGTACTCGAAGCGCCAGTCGGTGTCCGGCTGGGCCGCGGCGCATTCGTTGAAGATCCGTGCATGCGCGGTCGCGAGTTCGACGACGCCGTCCTCGTCGAGGCCGAGCACGACGCGGCGCATTCCCGGCGCCGTCGCGTTGTAGAGGTGGACGATGGCACGGCGCACGCCCTGCAGCGATTCGAAGGTGCGGCGGATCAGTGGCTCGCGGGCCGGCGTCAGCACCTGGATCGTCACGTCGTCGGGGATGCGGTCCTGCTCGATCAGCAGCCGCACGAAATCGAAATCCGTCTGCGAGGCCGACGGGAAGCCGACCTCGATCTCCTTGAAGCCGATGCGCAGCAGCATCTCGAACATGCGCAGCTTGCGTTGCGCATCCATCGGCTCGATCAGCGCCTGGTTGCCATCGCGCAGGTCGGTGCTGAGCCAGATCGGCGCGTGCGCCAGCACGGCATCCGGCCAGCGGCGGTCGGGCAAGGCAACGGGTTTGAATGCGCGGTACTTGGTGTGCGGTTGCTTCAGCATGGCGATCCCTTGAGAGTCGTGTGGCGCAACCTGCACTCCAAAAAGCAAAACGGCCCGCTGCAGGTTGCAATCGGGCCGTTGAGACGAAAACGTTGGACGTGAACGATCAGCGCACCCGGGGACCTCCTAGGGATAGCGCTAGCGTGATCGTGGTGCGGAACGTCATGGGTCGCGAATGTAGCACGGCCGGGATCAGCGGTGCAGGCCTTCTTCGTCGGGCTCGTCCATCGACGTGGCGATCACGCTGACCGGCTTGCCCTTCATCCGCTTCCAGACGTAGACGCCATAGCCCGAGACGCCGTAGATGACGAACAGCCCGAAGAACACCAGCGGCGGGTGCCAGGTGAACAGCGAGATACCGAGCGCGATCGCGACGATCACGATGAACGGCACCGAGCGCTTGAAGCTCACGTCCTTGAAGCTGTAGAACGGCACGTTGGTCACCATCGTCAGGCCGGCATACAGCGTGAAGCCGAACGCCGTCCAGATGAGCCAGGCGCCCTCTTCGTCGACCACGAAACCCTGGTCGTTCATCAGCCAGATGAAGCCCATCACCAGCGCCGCCGCGGCCGGGCTCGGAAGGCCCTGGAAGAACCGCTTGTCGACCACCTTGAGGTTGGTGTTGAAGCGCGCCAGGCGCAAGGCCGCGCACGAGCAGTAGACGAAGGCCGCGAGCCAGCCCGGCTTGCCGAGGTCTTTCAGCGCCCATTCGTAGACGATCAGCGCCGGCGCCGCGCCGAACGACACCATGTCCGACAGGCTGTCCATCTGCTCGCCGAACGCGGTCTGCGTGTTGGTCATGCGGGCCACGCGGCCATCGAGGCTGTCGAGCACCATCGCGCAGAAGATGCCGATGGCCGATTGCTCGAACTGCCCGTTCATCGCCATCACGATGGCATAGAAGCCGCCGAACAGCGCCGCCAGCGTGAACAGGTTCGGCAGGATGTAGATGCCCTTGCGACGACGCCGCACGGGCAGTTCATCGGCATCGGGCAGGGGTTGGTCGCCGTCGTGCACGTCGTCGCTCATGAGCCAGGCCGCGTCGGCGGCCAAGAGGAAATGTTCATCGCGTGAAGGATACCGCAGCCCACTCGTGAAAAAGGGCCGCACGCGTTGCAGCGTGCAGCCCTTTCGACGGTGAGCTGCGTGGGCGGCCCGGTCAGTTCTTCGACTGGTCGACCAGGCGGTTCTTCTTGATCCACGGCATCATCGCGCGCAGCTGCTCGCCGACCACCTCGATCGGGTGCTCGGCCGTCAGGCGGCGGCGCGACAGCAGCGTCGGGGCACCGGCGCGGTTCTCGAGGATGAAGCTCTTCGCGTACTCGCCGGTCTGGATGTCTTTCAGCGCCTGGCGCATGGCTTGGCGGGTTTCGTCCGTCACGATCTTCGGCCCGGTCACGTACTCGCCGTACTCGGCGTTGTTCGAGATCGAGTAGTTCATGTTGGCGATGCCGCCTTCGTAGATCAGGTCGACGATCAGCTTCAGTTCATGCAGGCACTCGAAGTAGGCCATCTCCGGCGCGTAGCCGGCTTCGGTCAGCGTCTCGAACCCGGCCTTGATCAGCTCGACGGCGCCGCCGCACAGCACGGCCTGCTCGCCGAACAGGTCGGTCTCGGTCTCTTCGCGGAAGTTGGTCTCGATCACGCCAGCCTTGCCGCCGCCGTTGGCCGCCGCGTACGACAGCGCCAGGTCGCGCGCCTTGCCGGTCTTGTCGGCATAGACGGCGATCAGGTGCGGCACGCCGCCGCCCTGGGTGTAGGTCGAGCGCACGGTGTGGCCCGGCGCCTTCGGTGCGACCATCCAGACGTCGAGGTCGGCGCGCGGCACGACCTGGCCGTAGTGCACGTTGAAGCCGTGCGCGAACGCGAGCGATGCGCCCTGCTTGATGTTCGGCTCGACCTCGTTCTTGTAGACCGACGCGATCTGCTCGTCGGGCAGCAGGATCATGACGACGTCGGCGGCCTTCACCGCATCGGCGATCTCGGCGACCTTCAGGCCGGCCTTCTCGGCCTTGGACCACGAGGCCCCGCCCTTGCGCAGGCCGACGGTGACCTTGACGCCGCTGTCGTTCAGGTTCTGCGCGTGCGCATGGCCCTGCGAGCCGTAGCCGATGATCGTGACGTTCTTGCCCTTCACCAGGCTCAGGTCAGCATCCTTGTCGTAATAAACCTTCATGGTCTTCTCCAGAAAAAACAGGTCAGTCTTGCGGGGTGAGTGGATTGATCGAGACGATCAGACGCGCAGGATGCGCTCGCCGCGACCGATCCCGCTGGTGCCGGTGCGCACGGTTTCGAGGATGGCGCTGCGGTCGATCGCTTCGATGAAGGCATCGAGCTTGGACGCATCGCCGGTGAGTTCGATGGTGTAGCTTTTCTCGGTGACGTCGATGATGCGGCCGCGGAAGATGTCGGCCATGCGCTTCATCTCTTCGCGTTCCTTGCCGACGGCGCGCACCTTGATGAGCATCAGCTCGCGTTCAGTGAAGGCACCTTCGGTCAGGTCGACGACCTTGACCACCTCGATGAGCCGGTTCAGGTGCTTGGTGATCTGCTCGATCACCTCGTCGGAGCCGGTCGTCACGATGGTCATGCGCGACAGCGAGGCATCCTCGGTGGGCGCGACGGTCAGGCTCTCGATGTTGTATCCGCGGGCCGAGAACAGCGCGACGACGCGCGACAGCGCGCCCGGTTCGTTCTCGAGCAGCAAGGCAATGATGTGTTTCATGGTCGTTGGAGCGCGCTCTTCAGACCGGCGGCGGTAACCGACGGGCCTTGGCCACGCTGTGTCGATGATGGAAAGTTGAACCTCGAATGGTCGAAGCAGTGATTGCACATTCCACCGGCGGTCGACGGCGCGCGGTGACGCGCCGCCCTGGCCGGTGTTCAGCGCGTCACAGGTCTTCGGACCCCAGTCGCATCTCGCTGATGCCCTTGCCGGCCTGGACCATCGGCCAGACGTTCTCGGTCGGATCGGTGCGAATGTCGAGGAACACCGTGCGGTCCTTGAGCTTGATCGCCTCGCGCAGCGCGGGCTCGACATCCGACGGCTTCTCGACCAGCAGCCCGACGTGGCCGTAGGCCTCGGCCAGCTTGACGAAATTGGGCAGCGCATCCATGTAGCTGTGCGAGTAGCGGCCGCCGTAATCGAGCTCCTGCCATTGCCGCACCATGCCCAGGTAGCGGTTGTTCAGCGACACGATCTTGACCGGCGTCTTGTATTGCAGGCAGGTCGACAGCTCCTGGATGCACATCTGGATCGAGCCCTCGCCGGTGATGCAGAACACGTCGGCATCGGGCTTCGCGAGCTTGATGCCCATCGCGTACGGCAGCCCGACGCCCATCGTGCCCAGCCCGCCGGAATTGATCCAGCGGCGCGGCTCGTCGAAGCGGTAGAACTGCGCGGCCCACATCTGGTGCTGGCCGACGTCGGAGGTGATGTAGGTGTCGCGGTCCTTCGTCAGCTCCCAGAGCTTCTCGACGACGGCCTGCGGCTTGATGACCTCGGTGCTGTTCTTGTACGACAGGCACTCGCGCTTGCGCCATTCGTTGATCTGGCCCCACCAGGCCGACAACGCCTGCACGTCGGGGCGGGCCTGCGCCTCGCGGATCTGGGCGATCAGCTCCTGCAGCACGTCCTTCACGTCGCCGACGATCGGGATGTCGACCTTGACGCGCTTCGAGATCGACGAGGGGTCGATGTCGATGTGGACGATCTTGCGCTCGACGGACGCGAAGTGCTTCGGGTTGCCGATCACGCGGTCATCGAAACGCGCGCCGACCGCCAGCAGGACGTCGCAGTTCTGCATCGTCATGTTGGCTTCGTAGGTCCCGTGCATGCCGAGCATGCCGAGGAACTTCGGGTCGCTGGCCGGGAACGCGCCCAGGCCCATCAGCGTGTTGGTGCACGGGTAGCCGAGCAGGTTGACCAGCTCGCGCAGCTCGGCCGACGCATTGCCCAGCACGACCCCGCCGCCGGTGTAGATGTAGGGGCGCTTGGCGGCCAGCAGCAGCTGCACCGCCTTGCGGATCTGCCCGCCGTGGCCCTTGCGGACCGGGTTGTACGAGCGCATCTCGACGCTCTGCGGGTAGTGGAACGGAGTCGTCTTCTGCGACACGTCCTTCGGGATGTCGACCACGACCGGACCGGGCCGGCCGGTGCGGGCGATGTGGAAGGCCTTCTTGAGCGTCGTCGCGAGGTCGCGCACGTCCTTCACGAGGAAGTTGTGCTTGACGATCGGGCGGGTGATGCCGACGGTGTCGCATTCCTGGAAGGCGTCGAGGCCGATCGCCGCGGTCGGCACCTGCCCGGTGATGATCACCATCGGGATCGAATCCATGTAGGCGGTCGCGATGCCGGTGACGGCATTCGTGACGCCCGGGCCCGACGTGACCAGCGCGACGCCGACGTTGCCGGTGGCGCGGGCATAGCCGTCGGCCGCATGGATCGCCGCCTGTTCGTGGCGGACCAGCACGTGCTCGATGGTGTCCTGCTTGTACAGCGCGTCGTAGATGTAGAGGACGGCACCGCCGGGGTAGCCCCAGAGGAACTTGACGTTCTCGGCCTGGAGGCAGCGGACGAGGATTTCAGAGCCGTTCGGCTCGACGGGGGGAGAAGAGGGGTGCGGTTGTGCCGAAGCGGCACGCTTGATTTCCGCGGCAGACATGTCCATTTTGAACCTTTGTGAATTTCTCTGACGAAAAACCATCGGTGCACCTTCCCTCGCCCTCGTGAGGCGGGTGTGGTACCTGCGCAATCAAAAACTGCAACGCCCGGGGTCGGGCAGCTGAGTCAAGACCAAATGTTGTGCAACGGGCGATTATGGCACCGGTTTGCATCGATCTCCGGCGAAAGGGACGCCTGACCGGGTGACGGTGAGATAATCCGCCCCGTTTTGACAGGCTGGCTGGCCCGAGGCGCATCCCCCTTGGCATCTGAAAAAGAACTTTCCGATTTCCTCAAGAGCGTCGAGAAACGTGCCTTCAAGCGCGTGGTGTATGCCGTGCGGGATGACGATGCGGCGCTCGACATCGTCCAGGATTCGATGATCCGGCTGGCCGAGAAATACTTCGACCGCCCGGCCGCGGAACTGCCGCTGGTGTTCCAGCGCATCCTGTCGAACGCGACCATGGACTGGTTCCGGCGCCAGAAGGTGCGCAATGCGGTGGTGCGCAATTTCTCCGAGTTCGAATCCGCGAGCGACGACGGGGATTTCGATTTGCTGGAAACTCTGGCGTTGCAGGACGACTCCCCCGCCACTGAAAGCGCTGCCGATTCGGTTTCCCGGGCTCAGATCCTGCTAGCCATCGAGGCGCAGGTGGCCCAGCTTCCGACACGTCAACGGGAAGCCTTTCTGCTGCGTTACTGGGAGGAACTCGATGTTGCCGAGACGGCCGCCGTGATGGGGTGCTCGGAAGGAAGCGTGAAGACCCATTGCTCGCGTGCCGTGCATGCCCTGGCCAACGCCCTCAAGTCGAAGGGAATCGAACTATGAACAGCCATACCACTGCACTGCCCACCCCACCGCGCTCCGTCGCCGAGCTGGACGCCCTCCAGACGCGCTTCGCCCTCCGCCTGTCCGCCCGCCTGACCGAGCAATCGCAGGCTGTCTCGCCCGACATTTCCGAACGCCTGCGCTTTGCGCGCGAACAGGCGCTGGCCCGTGCCCGCACGAAGCTGGCCGCCGAGACGGCGGGTGCTGTCTCCCGCTCCGGCCCGTCGCTCGCGCTGCTGGGCGGCTGGGGCGTCAAGATCGCCTCGGTGCTGCCGCTGGTGGTGCTGGCCGCCGGCCTGATCCTGATCCAGCGCTGGCACAGCAGCACGCAGATTTCGGCCGCCGCTGAAATCGACGCCAGCCTGCTGTCCGACGACGTGCCGCCGGACGCCTACAGCGACCCCGGCTTCGTGGAATTCCTCAAGACTCCCCGCGACTGAACGAGGCGCTCGTGACTCGACGCCTCGACAAGGACCCCGCCGCACCCGCGCTGCGCCGCCGCTTCTTGCCGCTGCTGGCCGGTGCGCTGCTGGCCTGCGCGGGGCTGGCGTGGTCGCAGCAGGCGCCCGCCGGGAATGGAGCCGGCCCCGCCTGGTCGGCGCTGACACCGGCGCAACAGCACGCGCTGAGCCCACTGCAGCGTGACTGGAACAGCATCGACGCCCCGCGCCGCCGCAAGTGGATCGAGATCTCGGAGCGTTTCGGCTCGCTGCCGCCGGCCGAGCAGGCGCGCGTGCAGTCGCGCATGGCCGAGTGGGCCAAGCTGACGCCGAAGGAGCGCGCCGAGGCCCGGCTGAACTTCAAGGAAGCCCAGCAGGTCGCGCCGCAGGACCGCAAGTCGCAGTGGGAGGCCTACAAGGCCCTGCCACCCGACCAGCGCAAGCAGCTGGCCGAGCGCGCCGAGCACAAGGCGCCTGCCCCGAAAGCCGGCAAGGAGCCTGACGGCGACGCTTCCGAAGCGAAATCGAGCATCGTTCCGAACACCGCGTACGCCGCCCGCCCGAAGGCCGTGGCGCCGACGGTGGCGCAGGCGCAGCCGGGTGCGACGACCAACCTGATCTCGAAGCGCCCCACCCCGCCGGCCCACCAGCAGACCGGCCTGCCGAAGATCGCCACGGCCCCCGGACTCGTCGACAGCGCCACCTTGCTGCCGAAACGCGGCCCGCAGGCCGCCGCGACCCGCTCGGTTCCGGCGTCGGCCCCGGCCGCCGGCAAGCCGCAGCGATGAGTTCCACCCCGGCGCTGGCCGCAGCGCCGCTGCGCGCGCCCAGCCTGAAGCGCCGCATGGCCTGCTTCGTCTACGAAGGGCTGATCCTGTTCGGCATCGGCCTGATCCCCGGCGCGATCGGCGCCCTCTTCGTCGCCGTCACAGGCCGTGAGCATGGCGTCGAGTTGCGCTACATCGCCTTCATCATCTACGGCCTGTACTTCACCTGGTTCTGGTCGCGCCGCGGCCAGACGCTGCCGATGCAGACCTGGCGCATCCGTGTCGTCGCGGCCGACGGGCGGCCGTTGTCGCAGTGGCACGCGCTGGCCCGCTACTTCGCGAGCTGGATCTGGATCGCACCGGCCTGGGCGCTCGCCCGCCTGAACGGCTGGGCCGGCAAGGAGATGTTCGCCGCGCTCGGCGTCGGCATCGTCGCCTACGCGCTGCTCGCGCTGCTGCACCCGCAGCGCCAGTTCTGGCATGACGCGCTGTGCGGCACCCGCCTGGTCGACGCTCCGCCCACCCCACCCGCCTCACCCCCCGCCAGCCCGGCCTGAGCGCGCGTCGGGTCGTCATCGGCTCAGGGCACAATCGCGGCCCATGACGAATCCCTACAAAGGACGCACCGGTCTGGAACGCGTGATCCGCGCCACCGGCTACTCCATCGAAGGCCTGAAAACGGCCTACCACGGCGAAAGCGCCTTCCGCCAGGAGACCTGGCTCGCGGTGTTCCTGCTGCCCGCGGCGCTGTGGCTCGGCCGCACCTGGATCGAGACCGCGCTGCTGGCCGGTTCGGTGCTGCTGGTGCTGATCGTCGAGCTGCTGAATTCCGGCATCGAGGCGGTGGTCGACCGGGTCTCGTTCGAACTGCACGACCTCTCGAAGCGCGCCAAGGACCTGGCCAGCGCGGCGGTGTTCCTGTCGCTGATGCTGTGCGGCGGCATCTGGCTGGCCGCGCTGTGGCACCGCTTCATGCCATGAACGCCGCGACGCCTTTCTCGCTGTGCGTCTACTGCGGCTCGCGCAGCGGCACTGACCCGGCCCATGAAGCCGCCGCCCGCCGCGTCGGCACGCTGATCGGCGAGCGCGGCTGGCGCCTGGTCTACGGCGGCGGCCGGGCCGGCCTGATGGGCGTGGTGGCCGATGCTACGCTGGCGGCCGGCGGCACGGTGGTCGGCGTGATCCCGCATGCGCTGATGTCGCGCGAGCTCGGGCATCCCGGCCTGACCGAGCTGCACGTGGTCGACACGATGCACGAACGCAAGCGGATGATGGCCGAGCGCGCCAGCGCGTTCCTCGCGTTGCCGGGCGGCATCGGCACCTTCGAGGAGCTGTTCGAGGTCTGGACCTGGCGCCAGCTCGGCTACCACGACCAGCCGATCGGGCTGCTCAACGTCGCGGGCTATTACGACGAGCTGCTGGCCTTCCTGGCCAAGACCATCGACGCCGGGTTCCTGTCGACGGCGCAGCACGACCTGCTGAACGTTTCGGACGATGCCGAGGCGCTGCTGACCCAGCTGGCAACGCTCGCGGGCGGCGCGCACCAGCCCGACGACTACCGTTCGATCTGACGTCGCCATGAAAAAGGCCCGCTCGCGGCGGGCCCCATTCCGGTGCAAGAGCGCGTCAGACGGCCGCTTCGTCCGTCTCGCCGGTGCGGATGCGCACCACCTGCTCGACCGCCGTCACGAAGATCTTGCCGTCGCCGATCTTGCCGGTCTTGGCGGCCTTGACGATCGCGTCGATGCAGCGATCGACATCGCCATCCTTGACCACCACCTCGACCTTCACTTTCGGCAGGAAGTCGACGACGTACTCGGCTCCGCGGTACAGCTCGGTGTGCCCCTTCTGGCGGCCGAAGCCCTTGACCTCGGTCACCGTCAGGCCGGTCACGCCGACATCGGCCAAGGCTTCGCGGACTTCCTCGAGCTTGAACGGCTTCACGATCGCGGTGATCTGTTTCATGGCGGTCTCCGGATGGATGGGATCGACGTAGTTTAAGCGCGGAACCTCGATGTGATGGGGTAACGCCAATCGCGCCCGAACGCGCGGTGGGTGATGCGGATGCCCACCGGCGACTGGCGGCGCTTGTATTCGTTGATCTTGATCAGGCGCGTGACCCGCTCGACGTCGGCCGCATCGAAGCCGGCCGCGACGATCTGCTCGATCGACTGGTCGTCCTCCATGTAGCGCTGCAGGATCGCGTCGAGCACCTCGTAGGGCGGCAGGCTGTCCTGATCCTTCTGGTCGGGGCGCAGTTCGGCCGACGGCGGTCGCGTGATGATGCGCTGCGGGATCACCTCGCGCCCTTGCGCGTTCTTCCAGTTCGCGAGCCGGTAGACCAGCGTCTTGGCCACGTCCTTGATCACCGCGAAGCCGCCCGCCATGTCGCCGTACAGCGTGCAGTAGCCGGTCGCCATCTCGCTCTTGTTGCCGGTGGTCAGCACGATGCTGCCGAACTTGTTCGACAAGGCCATCAGCAGCGTGCCGCGCACGCGCGCCTGGATGTTCTCTTCGGTGGCATCCTCGGCGCGGCCGGCGAACTCGGCGGCGAGGCTCGCGCGGAACGCCTCGAACATCGGCACGATCGAGATCTCGTCGTAGCGCACCGACAGCCGCTCGGCCATGTCGCGGGCGTCGATCCACGAGATGTCGGCGGTGTACGGCGACGGCATCATCACCGCGCGCACCTTGTCGGCGCCGAGCGCATCGACCGCGACCGCCAGCACCAGCGCCGAATCGATGCCGCCGCTCAGCCCGATCAGCACGCCGGGAAAGCCGTTCTTGCCGACATAGTCGCGCACGCCGGTGACGAGTGCGGCCCAGGCCTGCGCCTCCACCGTGGGCACCGGCGCAATCGGACCAGTGGGCCGGCCGGCGTCGAAATCCACCAGCGTCAGCGCTTCCTCGAACATCGGCGCGCGCGCCGCCACGCGGCCCTGCGCATCGAGTGCGAACGACGCGCCGTCGAACACCACCTCGTCCTGCCCGCCGCTCAGGTGCGAGTACAGCAGCGGCATGCCGGTGCTGCGCACCAGCGCGGCCATGCGTTCTTCGCGCTCCTCGAGCTTGCCGAGGTGGAACGGCGACGCGTTCAGCACGCACAGCACGTCGGCGCCGGCGGCCTTCGCCTGCTGCGCCGGTTCCTCGAACCAGGCGTCCTCGCAGATGTTGAGCCCGAAGCGCAGCCCGTCGACCTCGAACACGACGGCCTCGAGCCCGGCATCGCGCCCCGACGCGAAATAGCGGCGCTCATCGAACACCTGGTAGTTGGGCAGCTCGCGCTTGCAGTAGGTGGCGACGATGCGTCCCCCGGCCAGCACCGAGGCCGCATTGAAGCGCTGCTGCACGGCCATCGACTTCGACCTAACATCGCCATGCTCACCCCATTGATGCGGATGCCCGACCACCACATGCAGACCTTCGAGCGGCGCCAACGCCGCCGCGCACTCGGCCAGGGCCTGCGCACAGGCCTGCATGAACGCCGGCCGCAGCAGCAGGTCTTCGGGTGGGTAGCCGCACAGGCTCAGCTCGGGCGTCAGCACCACCCTGGCCCCCTGCTCGTGCGCACGCCGCGCGCTGTCGATGATCTGGCGTGCGTTGCCGGCCAGGTCGCCGACCGTGGCGTTGATCTGCGCCAATGCGACGCGAACCCTTGTGTTTGATGCCATAGACCAGCGAATATGCCTGCGGAAAAGAGCTCCAAAGATTATGTCATCCGGGTCGTCGGCGACCCCGGCGAGATCGACGCCGCGCAGTGGAACGCGCTGCTCGATGCGCAGCCCTCGGCCGCGCCGTTCATGCGCCACGAGTACCTCGCGGCGCTGCACGCGTCGGCCAGCGCGGTGGCCGAGACCGGCTGGATGCCGCAGTTCCTGCTGATCGAGGAAGGCGCCGGCAAAGGCAGCACGCTCGCCGCCGCTTGCCCGCTCTACCTGAAGGACCATTCCTACGGCGAGTACGTCTTCGACTGGGCCTGGGCCGACGCCTACCAGCGCCACGGCCTGCGCTACTACCCGAAGCTGCTCAGTGCGGTGCCGTTCACGCCGGTGCCCGGCCCGCGGCTGATGGCGCGCGACGACGGCGCGCGGCGCGCGCTGCTGTCCGCGATGATGCGCATCGCGCACGATGCGAAGCTGTCGTCCGCCCACCTGCTGTTCCTCGACGAACGCGACCAGCAGGCCGCGCGCGACATGGGCTGGATGATGCGCAGCACGGTGCAGTTCCATTGGGTGAACCGCGAGCCGCAGCCGTATGACGGCTTCGCCGATTTCCTCGCCAGCCTGCAACGCGAGAAGCGCAAGAAGATCCTGCAGGAGCGCCGCCGCGTCGCCGAGGCCGGCGTCAGCTTCACGACGCACGCGGGCCCCGAGATCGATGAAGACCTGTGGGACTTCTTCTATCGCTGCTACGTCCGCACCTACCGCGCCCACCACTCGACGCCCTACCTCACGCGCGACTTCTTCGCCCGCATGGCGCGCACGATGCCCGAGAACTGGGTGCTGTTCGTCGCATGGAAAGACGGCGAGCGCATCGCGGTGTCGCTGATCGGCGTCGATGCGGCGCGCGGGGTCGCCTACGGCCGCTACTGGGGCGCGACCGAGCACATCTCCTGCCTGCACTTCGAGGCCTGCTACTACCGGCCGCTCGCCTGGTGCATCGAGCACGGCTTCCGCCGCTTCGAAGGCGGCGCGCAGGGCGAGCACAAGATGGCCCGCGGCCTGCTGCCGGTGCAGACCTGGTCGGCACATTGGCTCGCACATCCGCAGTTCGCCGAGGCGGTCGGCGATTTCCTCGCCCGCGAGGGCTCGGCGGTCGAGGGCTACCTCGATGAACTGAACGAGCGCCTGCCGTTCAAGCAGGCGCCCACCGCATCGGCCGATTGATCAGGGCTTGAAGTCGCCCGCGAAGCCGCTGACGAAGGCGTCCGGCTTCACATAGGTGCGCAGCGCGGCGTTCACCTGCTCCAGCGTCAGCTTGGCCAAGGCGTCGTCGACGCGCGCCGACACCGCGAACGTGCGGCCCAGCTCCTCGTTGCTGGCGAGCGCGCCGGCCAGGTTGCCGTCCTGCGCGCGCGACAGCCGGCGGAACGCCAGCAGCCCGCGCTGGCCCTCGGCCAGCTCCTGCGCAGTGAAGCCGTCCTTCAGCGCACGCGCCACTTCTTCCTTGAAGGCGGCCTCGACCTTCGGCTGGTTCTGCGGCGCGAAAATCGCGCTGGCCTGCCATTCGGAATGCGGCTCCTGGTTGTTCCAGCTGACGCGGCTGCGCACGTCGTACGACAGGCCATCGCTCTCGCGGATGCGCTTCCACAGGCGGGAGCTGCCGCCCGAGCCGAGCAGGTAGTTCGCCATCATCAGCGGCGGGTAGTCGGCATCGCTGTCCTGCAGCGGCACGCCCAGGCGCACCAGCATCGTCGCATTCTGCTTGTCGGGCGTCGGCAGCACCACGCGCTGCGGCGGGATCGGCACCAGCGGCTGCAGCACGCGCGCATACGGCTCGCTGTTCTGCCAGTTGCCGAACGCGGCCTGCAGCGCCGCCTTGACGGCCGGCACGTCCATGTCGCCGGCCGCGCCGAACTCGCCGTGCGCCGCGCTGTAGAAGCGCTGGTGGAAGGCCTGCAGCTGCTCGCGCTTCAGGCCGCCGACGTCCGCCACCATCTCGTCGAAGCTGCGCACGTAGCGCACGTCGCCGCGCGGGTACGGGTTGCCGATGCGCCCGAGCGCGTTGTCGACCACGCTCTCGGGCTCCTTGCGCTGCTGCTCGATCGCGGCGAGCGTCTGGCGCTTCAGCTCGTCGAGCGCGTCGGCCGGCAGGCTGGCGTTGCGCAGCAGGTCGGCGACCAGCGCGATCGCCTGCGGCAAGGTTTCGCGGCGCGACAGCAGCCCGACGCTGACGCGCCCCGGCCCGCCGCTGATGCCCATCTCGGTCTTCAGCTCGTCGAGCCGGTCCTGCACCTGCTGGCGGGTCAGCGTCGCGGTGCCCTTGTCGATCAGCGCGGCCGTCATGTCGGGCACGTCGTTCAGGCCGAACAGGCTCTTGTCGGTGCCGAAGTGCAGCGTCAGCGTGGCATGCACGGTGCCGCCGCGCGAGGCCTTGGGCAGCAGCGCCGCCTTGATGCCACCGACCTGGAAGCGCTGCGTGCGCTGGTCGATGTTGGCCGGCGAGCTGTCGAAGGCTTCGGCGTTGGCCTGCGCCTGCTGCGGCTGGAAGCCCTTCAGCTCGGCCACCACGTCGACCTTGGCAGGCGCCGGTGCGCGCTGCGGTTTGTCGGTCGGCAGGTAAGTGCCCAGCGTGCGGTTCGACGCGATGAAGCGCTGGTCGGCGACGCGCTGCACGTCGGCCAGCTTCAGGTCGCGCACGCGGTCGCGCATCAGGAAGAACAGGCGCCAGTCGCCCTGGGCCACCGATTCGCTCAGCGAAACGCCGACCGTCTCGGGGTTCGTGAAGGCCTGTTCCCAGGCTTTCAGCCACTTGCCCTGGGCGCGCTTGAATTCCTCGTCGGTGATCGGCTCGGTGGCGGTGGATTCGACGGTGGCCAGCAGCGCATCGCGCGCCGGCTCGACCGCCTGGCCCGGCGCCAGCTGCGCGCCGAACAGCGTGAAGCCCGGCTCGGCCAGCGCCTGCGCGAAACCGAAGGTGCTGGCGGCCAGCTGCTTCTCGGTCAGGCGCTTGTGCAGGCGGCCGGAGGGGGTGTCGCCCATCACCAGGTCGAGCACCTCGATCGCCGGGTAGTCGGGATGCGCCGCCGGCGGCACGTGGTACGCCGCGAAGATCTGCGGCGTGCCGCCCGAGCGGCGCAGCGTGACACTGCGCTCGCCGTCCTGTGCCGGGTCGAGCGTGTACTGCACCGGCAGCTTGCGCGTGGGCTTGCGGATCTTGCCGAAGGCGTCGCCGACCCAGCGCAGCACCTTGGCCGGCTCGAACTTGCCCGAGACGATCAGCGTCGCGTTGTCGGGCTGGTAGTACTGGCGGTAGAAGGCCTGCAGGCGCGGGATGTCGACGTTCTCGACATCGGCCCGCGCGCCGATGGTGTCCTTGCCGTAGTTGTGCCACTCGTACATCGTGGCGACGGTCTTCTGCAGCAGGATGCGGTCGGGGCTGTTCTCGCCCATCTCCATCTCGTTGCGCACCACGGTCATCTCGGTGTCGAGGTCGCGGCGGGCGATGAAGCTGTTGACCATCGCATCGGCCTGCCAGTCGAGGTACCACTTCAGGTTCTCGTCGTTGGCCGAGAAGCTCGCGAAGTAGTTGGTGCGGTCGAACCAGGTGCTGCCGTTGGCGGCCAGCCCGCGCTTGGTGAACTCGGCCCACACGGTGCGGTGCTTCGGCGAGCCCTTGAACAGCAGGTGCTCCAGCAGGTGGGCCATGCCGGTCTCGCCGTAATTCTCCATCCGCGAGCCGACGTGGTAGGTCATGTTGACCGTGGTCGTCGGCTTGGAATCATCGGGGATCAGCAGCAGCTGCAGGCCGTTGGGCAGGCGGTATTCGGTGATGCCTTCGACCACCTGCACCTTGGAGATCCCGGCAGGAAGGGCCTGCGCGGAGGCGGTCTGCACCAGCAAAGTGCCGGCGACGATGAGAACGGCAGGCAGGAAGCGTTTCAGCATGGGGCGGGTGATCGAAGCGAAGCGGGCAGTGTAGAGCGCGGCCCTGCTGCAAGGTTCCGCCATGACAAAGGGGAGCACGCGGCTCCCCTTCTGCTCGGTGTCCGTTCGTGACGGCCCGTGATGTCGCGTGACTCAGGCCTTCTCGGCCTCGGCCTTCTTGTACGCGGCCAGCCCGCTGGTGATCTCGGCCTTGGCCGATTCCGGGCCTTCCCAGCCGGTGACCTTGACCCACTTGCCGGCCTCGAGGTCCTTGTAGTGCTCGAAGAAGTGCTGGATCGCCTTCAGGCGCATCTGGTTGATGTCTTCGGGCTTCTGCCAGTGGGTGTAGATCGGCAACACCTTGTCGATCGGCACCGCCAGCAGCTTGCTGTCGCCGCCGGCCTCGTCTTCCATCTTCAGCACGCCGATCGGGCGGCAGGTGACGACCACGCCGGGCGACAGCGGGAACGGCGTGATCACGAGCACGTCGACCGGGTCGCCGTCATCGGACAGCGTCTGCGGCACGTAGCCGTAGTTGCAGGGGTAGTGCATCGCGGTCGTCATGAAGCGGTCGACGAACAGCACGCCGCTTTCCTTGTCGACCTCGTACTTGATCGGGTCGGCGTTCATCGGGATCTCGATGATCACGTTGAACTGCTCGGGCGCCTTGGCGCCGGGGGGGACTTTGTGCAGGCTCATGAGGTTCTCTGGATAAGAGTCAGGGATCGCGAGGGATAACCCGGATTTTAACTGCGCCCCTGTCCGCTGGAAAACACCATGACGGGTTTCGTTGCCTTCAAGGCGGGTCATCCCGTAGCATGCGCCGCAGACCCGTCAGGGCTGGTGCAGCCCTGTGCAGTCGGGCACGACTCTCGATTCCGATCATCAACGAACGAACGAGGAAGGAGACCTGATGTCCACGAACTTGGCGCTGTACTTTGCGCTGGCCTGCGGGATTGCCGCAGTGGTGTATGGCTTCGTGCAACGAAGCTGGATCCTGAGCCGCGACGCGGGCAACCCCCGCATGCAGGAGATCGCGGCGGCGATCCAGCAAGGCGCCGCCGCCTACCTGGCCCGCCAATACAAGACCATCGCCATCGTGGGCGTGGTGCTCGCGATCCTGATCGCCATCTTCCTGCCGCTCACCACCGCCGTCGGCTTCGTGCTCGGCGCGGTGCTGTCGGGCGCCTGCGGCTTCATCGGCATGAACGTGTCGGTGAAGGCCAACGTGCGCACCGCGCAGGCCGCCACGCAGGGCATGGCACCGGCGCTCGACGTCGCCTTCAAGGGCGGCGCGATCACCGGCATGCTGGTGGTCGGCCTCGGGCTGCTGGGCGTCACGCTGTTCTTCATGGTGATCAGCGGCCAGGCCTCGGTGGCGCCCGAGAACCTGTCGGCCACGCTGAAGCCGCTGCTCGGCTTCGCGTTCGGTGCGTCGCTGATCTCGATCTTCGCGCGTCTCGGCGGCGGCATCTTCACGAAGGGCGCCGACGTCGGCGCCGACCTGGTCGGCAAGGTCGAGGCCGGCATCCCCGAGGACGACCCGCGCAACCCGGCGGTGATCGCCGACAACGTGGGCGACAACGTCGGCGATTGCGCCGGCATGGCCGCCGACCTGTTCGAGACCTATGCCGTCACGCTGATCGCGACGATGGCGCTCGGCGCGCTGACGGTCACGCAGGCCTCGATGCAGGCGGTGATCTACCCGCTGGTGCTGGGCGGCTTCTCGATCATCTCGTCGATCATCGGCTGCAGCGTCGTGAAGGCGACGCCCGGCATGAAGAACGTGATGCCGGCGCTGTACAAGGGCCTGATCGTCGCCGGGCTGATCTCGCTGGTCGGCTTCTTCTTCATCACGCGCTACGCGATGCCCGACGACGCGCTCGGCGCCGGCACGCAGATGCGGCTGTTCGGCGCCTGCGTGGTCGGCCTGGTGCTGACCGCCGCGATGGTGTGGATCACCGAGTACTACACCGGCACCAACTACAAGCCGGTGCAGCACGTCGCGCAGGCCTCGACCACCGGGCACGGCACCAACATCATCGCGGGGCTGGGCGTGTCGATGCGCTCGACGGCCTGGCCGGTGATCTTCGTGTGCATCGCGATCCTGGCGTCGTACCAGCTCGCCGGGCTGTACGGCATCGCGATCGCCGCGACCTCGATGCTCAGCATGGCCGGCATCATCGTCGCGCTCGACGCCTACGGGCCGATCACCGACAACGCCGGCGGCATCGCCGAGATGGCCGGGCTGCCCGACAGCGTGCGCGACGTCACCGACCCGCTCGACGCGGTCGGCAACACGACCAAGGCCGTCACCAAGGGCTACGCGATCGGCTCGGCCGGCCTGGCAGCGCTGGTGCTGTTCGCCGACTACACGCATGCGCTGACGGCGCGCGGCATGACGGTCAGCTTCGACCTGTCGGAGCCGCGCGTGATCGTCGGGCTGTTCATCGGCGGGCTGATCCCGTACCTGTTCGGCGCGATGGCGATGGAGGCGGTGGGCCGTGCCGCCGGCGCGGTGGTCGAGGAAGTGCGCCGCCAGTTCCGCGACATCAAGGGCATCATGGACGGCAGCGGCAAGCCTGAATACGGCCGCGCCGTCGACATGCTGACCACCGCGGCGATCAAGGAAATGATCGTCCCGAGCCTGCTGCCGGTGGTCGTGCCGATCGCGGTCGGCCTGCTGCTCGGCCCGGCCGCGCTCGGCGGGCTGCTGATGGGCACCATCGTCACCGGCCTGTTCGTCGCGATCTCGATGTGCACCGGCGGCGGCGCCTGGGACAACGCGAAGAAGTACATCGAGGACGGCCACCACGGCGGCAAGGGCTCCGAGGCGCACAAGGCCGCCGTCACCGGCGACACCGTCGGCGACCCGTACAAGGACACGGCCGGGCCGGCGGTGAACCCGCTGATCAAGATCATCAACATCGTCGCGCTGCTGATCGTGCCGCTGCTGCCGACCGGCATGGCGGCCACCGCGAAGGCGATGGACGAACAGCACGGGGCGCCGACGACGATGTCGGCCAGCGCGCCGGCGGCCGATGCGGCGGCACCGGCGGCCTCCGCAGCCAGCCAATGACGCGCCGCTCAGCCGCCGGCCAGCGCCTGCTCGGCTGAGCGCACGACCTCGTCGACGCCGACCCCGCGCGCGCACGGGTGCCCGACCGGGCACACCGCATGCGCGCAGGGCCGGCAGCTGGCATCGGCCCACAGCACGCGGTGGCGCTGCACATCGGGCGGTGCCCAGCGCGCCACGTCGGCCCCCGAGCTGACGATCACGCTGCGCACCCCGAGGGCCGCGGCCAGGTGCGACACCCCGGTGTCGTTGCTCACCAGCAGCCGCGCGCGCTGCAGCAGCGCGCCCATCGTCCACAGCGTGGTGCGCCCGGCCAGGTTGACAGCGGGCCAGCGCATCGACTGCTGCACCTCGTCCACCAGGTCGGCCTCGCCCGCGGTACCGGTCAGCACGATGCGGCAACCCCGGTCCGCCAGGCTGTCGGCCACCGCGGCGAAGCGCTCCGGCATCCAGCGCCGCGACGGCAGCTGCGCGCCGGCATGCACGCAGACCAGCGGCGATGCATCCGCCTCCATCGCCTCGGGCCACGCTTGCGCCAACTCGCGCGCATCGTCGTCCGTCACGGTGAATTCGAGCGCACTGCCCTGCCGCGGCACGCCCAGGTGGTCGACCAAGCGGAGCATCCGCTCGGTCTCGTGGCCTTGCGTCGGCCACGGCGCGAACAGCGTCGGCTCGGGGCAGTAGCCGCCCGGTTCGCGGAAGCCGCCGCAGTGCAGCGCGCCGCAGGCCGCCAGCAGCGGGTTCACGATGCCGCCGCTGCCGTGCATCTGCAGCAGCAGGTCGAAGCGGCGCTGCTGCATCGTCTGCAGGAAGGCCGGCAGCCGGGCCAGGTCAGGCACCCGTTCGGGCAGCCCGGGGAAGCCCGGGAACTCGATGAAGTCGTCGAGGTACGGGCAGCGGCGCACGAACTCGCGCGCCCACGGCAGGCCGATCAAGGTCAGCTCGCTGTGCGGGCAGGCGGCCTTCAGCGCGCGCCAGGCCGGCACCGCGCACAGCAGGTCGCCGAGCACCAGCGCACGGAACACGCCGATGCGGCGCGGCGCGATCGCGGCCAGCGACAGCCTCACGGCATCGCCACGCGTTGCGCCGGCGTCGATTCCACGTCGCGGACCGCAAGGCGCGGGCCGCGCGCGTCGCGCAGTAGCGCGATCGTGGCGTCCGCCACCTGGGCCGCAGCAACGCCGCGCAGGCAGTCGTGGTGCCCCAGCGGACACGTGCTCTTCAGGCAGTTGCGGCACGGCACGTCGTGGTTCAGCACCCGCGCCCTCGCCTGCCATGGCGTGTGCTGCGGATTGGTCAGCGCGTACAGCACCACCGACGGCGTGCCGAGCGCCGCCGCCAGGTGGGCCGGCCCGCTGTTGTTGCACAGCAGGACCGCCGCGTCGGCCACCAGCGCCGCCAGCTCGCCCAGCCCCAGCACGCCGAACAGCGCCAGCGCCTGCGACGACAGCGCCGGCCCCAGGCCATGCTCGATCTGCGCCAGCAGCCCGCGCTCGTCGGCGCCGCCGGTCAGCACCACCTGGCAGCCGGTCTGCGCGACGATCGCGCGCACCGCCTCGCCGAAGCGTTCGGCCGGGTAGCGGCGCGATGCCGCGGTCGCGCCCGGGTGCACCACCAGGTAGGGCCGGTCCGGATCGATGCCGGCCAGCGCCAGCCGGCCGCGCACCGCCTGGCGGTCGCAGGCGCGGGTCTCGAACACCAGGCCGTGCGCCAGCGCGTGGAAACCGACCGAGGCCACCAGGTCGAGCTGCCGCTGCACTTCGTGCCGCATGCCGGTGCGGCAGACCTCCGTGTCGGGCACCCAGTCGGTCAGCAGGTCGTACGGGTTCTCGCGCGAGTGCGCCAGCCGCAGCGGAATGCCAGCCAGGTAACAGGCGAGCGCCGCCGGCAACGCGCTCTGCGTGCAGACGGTGAAGATCACCGCGGCATCGAAGTGCCGGCGCGCCAGTCGGTCGACCAGGCTGCGCTCGGCCGCCGGGTCCCGCACGCCGCTGCCGCCCCCCTTCATCCAGGCCGCGTCGTGCTCGATCACGTCGTCGACTGCCGGCAGGTGCGGCCACAGCAGCGTGCCGGCATGCGACGCCAGCAGCGTCAGGTGCGCGCCGGGCGCCGACTGCCGGATCGCCTGCAGCGCCGGCGTCGTCATCAGCACGTCGCCGAGGTTGTCCAGGCGCACCGCGAGGATGCGCCGCGCCTCCTGCCAGCGGCGGGCCGTCATGGCGAGGCCGCCGCTTCTCGGCTCGGCAGGTGCCGCCGGCGCGGCCGGGCCGCGACGATGCGGCGCGCCGCGGCCAGCAGGTCCGGCGCCATCAGCGTCGGCTCGCGCCAGTGGGAGTGGCGCCACAGCGTCTCGTTGCCGACGTCCAGCAGCACGGTGCGGCAACCGGCGCGGGCGCCGGCCTCTACGTCGTCGAGGATGTCGCCGACCATCCACGAGGCCGCCAGGTCGAGCCCGTGCCGCTGCGCCGCCTGCTGCAGCAGGCCCGGGGCCGGCTTGCGGCAGTCGCACGGCATCGCCGCACGCGGCGCATGCGGGCAGGCCAGGAAGTCGAGCAGCTCGACGCCCTGCGCGGCCAGGCGCTCCACCAGCGCATCGCGCAGCCGGTGCAGCGCGTTCAGGTCGAAGCGCCCGAGCGCGATGCCGGGCTGGTTGGTGACGACCACCAGCCGCCAGCCGTGGGCCGCGAGCAGGCGCAAGCCGTCGACCGCATGCGGCGTGAAGCTCAGCTTCGCCGGGTCCACGTTGTACGGCACGTCCTCGACCAGCGTGCCGTCCTTGTCGATGAAGACGGCACCCGCCTGTTCCAGCTGCATCGGTTTCTCCCCGGGTTCGAACCCATCGGTGAAAGGCGCGGCAAGCCGCATGCCGCTCAATGCCATGACGGTTCGCCGCGGATGTCGTTGTGCTCCGGCGGCAACTCGGACACGGTGTCGAGCGACCCGTCCGTCTCGGCGGCGGGCGGTCCCGGCCCCTGCTGCGACCACTGCTGGACGAGCGCGACGATGCCGACACCCGCAAGTGCCGGCATCAGCACCAGCAGCAGCAGCAGGACCAGCACCGACAGCGGCGTCGCACCGTCGCCGGCCACCCAGACCACCAGCCACACGCCGCCGCCGACCATGGCCCCCAGCGCCGCCGCGACGCTGGCCGCGATCCAGGCCTGCGGCCACGCACTCCCGCGAGACTGCTGAACGGGGGGAGATCGCGCCTGCAACAAGGTGCGCATCACGCCGTCACGCTGCGCAGCGTGCCCATCCAGTCAGCGATGAATCGATCGATGCCGAAGCGCTCGCGCGCCATCGCGCGGCCGGCGGCACCGAGCCGCTGCGCGAGCCCCGGATCGGCCAGCAAAGCCCGCATGCCGTCGACCAGCCGCTCGACCCGGGTGTCGACCAGGCCCGTCTCGCCATCGCGCAGCACGCTGGCGAGCTCGGTGGTCGCGAGGCCGACCACCGGCACGCCGGCCATCATCGCCTCGATCACGGCGAGCCCGAGGCTGGTGTAGCGGATCGGGTTGAAGAAGAAGCGGTGCGCCGCCACGGTGGCCGGCAGCGCCGCGTTGGCGATTTCGCCGAGGCCGCCGATGCGCTCGCTGCCCATGCCCACCAGCGACAGCGGCAGCTGGCCGGCCACCTGCCGGTACACGTCGAGGCCGAGGCGCCGGCCGCGCTGGTCGATGTTGTTGACGACGACGATGCCGCGCGCCAGCCCGCCCTGGTACGACACGTCGACCAGCGGCTTCACGCCGTGCTCGATCACGCGGTGCGGCGTCCTGCCGTTGTCCCACATCAGCGCGTTGAAGGGCGTCACGTGCACCAGCAGCACGTTGGGGTCGTCGACCCAGTGCACCGTGTTCGTCGGGTGCTGCTGCGGCGGGTCGTGCTCCAGGTAGATGCGCGGCAGGCGGCGCTGCGCCGCGCTGAGCAGCGTGTGCTGCTCGTCGTCCCACGCGGCGCGCGACTGGAACAGCAGCACGTCGAACGGCAGGTCGCGCACCCGCTCGACCGGCACCTCGTGCACGTTGTCGCCCCACGGCAGGCTGCCGCTGCGCCCGCTGTGGTGCGGCGAACGCGCCGCATCCGTCACCAGGTGGAACTCGTGCGGCACCTGGGTCAGGTAGTACAGGTAGTTGCCATGCACATGCCAGGTGAGGATGCGCAGCGGGCGTGACGACGGATCGGCCATTCGCAGCTCGTCAAAGGAAAGGCGTTCTGAAATGCAGGGCACCGCGCAGCCGCCAGTACACCGACAGGAACGGGATCAGCGCCGAGGTGGCCAGCATCTCGGTCACGTGGCCCGGCGACCGGCTGGTGTGCGCGAGCCGGCGCAGCGCCAGCCACAGCATCCCGCCCACTGCCAGCGCGCCGGCAGCCAGCGCCATCAGCGGATGTCCGCGCCACGCCAGCACCGGTGCCGCCAGCGCGGCGGCCACGATCAGGTAGTAGTCCCAGGGCGGCACGCGCCGGATGCGCTCGCGGTAGCGCTGCGGGTGTTTCTTGTAGAGCAGCGCATCGAAGAAGGTGTTGCGCTGCTGGCCCAGGCTCACGCCCCAGCCGACCGGACGCACCGGGTGCGTCACGACGGCCTGCGGACACGGCAGCACCGCGCCGACCCGGTCGAGCAGCCGGAACTGCAGGTCGGAATCCTCGCGCCAGGCACGCCGGAAGCGTTCGTCGAAGCCCTTCACCGTCACGAGCGCGCTGCGCCGCACGAACGCGTTGGCGGTGACGAACTCGGCGCGCGTCAGCCCCTCGGTCATGCGGGCGTGGTCGGTGATGCGGGGCGGCAGCGGCACCTTCACCGCACCGCACACCGCCGCCGGCTGGCCCGGCACGCGCATCGCCCGCTCGCCCTGCACCAGCCAGTCCGGGTCGGGCACGGTGTCGTCGTCGGTGAACGCGATGATGTCGCCGCGCGCGACCCGCCAGCCGGCGTTGCGCGCCACCGCCGGGCCGCGCCCGCGGGCCGGCCGCAGGTAGATCACCGTGGCCCCGTGCGGCGCGCGGGCGGCGAAGCGGTGCACCAGCGTGCGCGTGGCGTCGTCGTGGCCGTCGTCGACGACGATCACCTCCCAGGCCGACGGCTCCAGGCGCTGCGCCAGCACCGCGTCGAGGCAGCGCCGCAGCAGCTGCGGCCGCCGCCAGGTGGGGATCACGACCGACACCCGCGGAGAGGGGTTGCCCATCGGCGCCGCCATCAGCCGTTCTGCCCGGCAGCGGGGGCGACCAGCGCGCCCGCCTGCCGCGCATCCGCGTGGGCCGCCTTCGCGCTCGCGCGCAGGTGGGCGGCGATGCAGGTGGCGAAGGCCTCGTCCCACCACGGCTGCGCGCCGCTGACGCCGACCGTGATGCCTTCCAGGCAGACGCCGCCCCACAGCAGGCTGTCGCCCTCGCGCAGCCGGTGCGCGCGCGAGCTCTGGACGGCGTGGCCGTCGTGCCCGAGGCGCCACGACAGCGCCGCCTTGGCACGGGCGAAGCCGGCGTAGTCGGCGTCCCACTCGCGGCGGTCGCCGATCGCATGTTCCAGCAGCACCGCTTCGTCGAAGCTGCAGTCGCCGGGCTGCAGGCCCGGGTCCATCACGACGATGCACAGGAAGCCGGTGCCGCTCACCGACCGGTCGCGCAGCGCCGGCACGATCACCGGCAGCATCGCCTCGATCGCGCGACAGGCCGCGACGGCGCTCGCGAAACTGCTGCCGCGCGCAGCGGTTGCGGGGGCAAAGGGAACGGTCCCGGCAGGAAAGGGGGTCGCAGGAAAAGGGGTGGCAGGCACCGGGTTGGTGCCGGATTCGCTGAGCATCATCGACGGGCTCCTCGGGTGGGGGTGGAGTTGGCGCCCGACTGGCAATCGACGTGCCGCGGCGCGGGCGCAAGCCGCTGCCGCGCGGACGGCCCGCAGCATGGTCGGCAGCGCGAAGGCGACTGCAGCGCACAGATACCGATTGCGGCAATTTCCTCCGTTGCCGCCACGCACCGATCCGGCGGTGGCGGGCGAGCAGTGCGGCACGCCGCCTGCCGCATGTGCACCGTCCCCCCCGATCCCGCAACCCCCTCGAAAGGAAGTCACCATGCCCTTGACCGAAACCCGGACCACCCCCGCCGACTACCGCGCCAACGCGACGGGGCTCAACGTCGTCGACTGGATCGCCCTCGTGCTGATGATCGTCGGCGGTATCAACTGGCGCCTGGTCGGCCTGCTCAACATCGACCTGGTCGCGACGCTGTTCGGCACGATGAGCACCGCGTCGCGCGTCGTGTATGCGCTGGTCGGCATCGCCGGCCTTTACGGCATCGTGCTGTTGTTCCAGTTCGGCCGGCGGCGCTGAGCCGCGCCCGCCGGCACCTCGCCGGCCGCCGGGCGGCCGACCTGCATCACCCGCAGGCCGGCAGCTCGCCAGGCGTCGGCCGGCACGCAGTTGCGGCCGTCGAACACTGCCGCGTCGTGCAGCGCCGCGGCCACGCCGGCCGGCTCGGCGGCGCTGAACTCGCCCCACTCGGTGGCGATCGCGAGCGCATCGGCGCCGTCGAGCGCGGCCGCTGCCGTGTGGCACCAGCGCAGGCCCGGTGCGTCAAGCAGGCGTTGCGCAGCCGGCAACGCGACCGGGTCGTAGGCCGACACCTGCGCGCCCGCGCGCAGCAGGCGGTCGAGCACGGCCAGGCTCGGCGCCTCGCGCAGGTCGTCGGTGCCGGGCTTGAACGCCAGGCCCCACAGCGCGATGCGCCTGCCGGCCAATGCGGCCTCGCCGCCGTAGAACGCCGCGATGCGTTCGAACAGCAGCGCGCGCTGCTGCTCGTTGGTGGCATCCACCGCGCGCAGCATGTGCGCCGGCAGCCCGTGCGCGCCGGCCTGGTGGATCAGCGAGCGCACGTCCTTCGGAAAGCACGAGCCGCCGTAGCCGATGCCGGCGCGCAGGAAGTCGGCGCCGATGCGCGGATCGCTGCCGACCCCGGCCCGCACCTCCTCGATGTCGGCACCGGTGGCATCGGCGATCTGCGCGATCTCGTTGATGAAGCTGATGCGCGCGGCCAGCATGCCGTTGGCCGCGTACTTGGCCAGCTCGGCGCTGCGCGGGTTCATGCGCAGCAGCGTCGCGCCTGCATCGGTCAGCGGTGCGTACGCGCGCAGCAGCGCTTGCGCGTCGGCCTCGTCGTCGGCGCCGACGATGATGCGGTCGGGCCGCAGGAAGTCGCGCACCGCCGAGCCTTCGCGCAGGAACTCCGGGTTGTTGACCAGCGCGATGCCACGGGTCTCGTCCGATGCCGCCAGGCGGCGGCGCAGGCGCTCGTGCGTGCCGACCGGCACGGTCGACTTGAGCACCAGCGTGGCCGGCGGGCGCAGTGCGCGCAGCGCGGCGGCGAACGCCGCCTCGACCGCACGCAGGTCAGCGCTGCCGTCGTTGCCGCAAGGCGTGCCGACCGCCAGGAACAACAGCTCGGCGTCGAGCGCCGCCTCGTCCAGCTGCGTCGCGAAGCGCAGCGCGCCGCTCGCGCGGCCGGCGGCCACCAGCGGCTGCAGCCCCGGCTCGAAGAACGGCATGCCGCCGGCGTCGAGCGCGGCGATGCGCGCCGCATCGCTGTCGACCGCGACCACGCGGTGCCCCAGGTGCGCCAGGCAGGCGGCGCTGACCAGGCCGACATAGCCCACGCCGACCACGACGATGCGCATCGGCCGCGGCCTGTTCATTGGGCGGCGCGGGCCGCGCCGGGCGACGCCGCGTCGGGGCGCACCAGGTGCAGCCGCTCCCAGCCCGCCAGCGCCGCGTCCTCGGAGGCCGGCTGCGGCCGCCGCAGCCCCTGGAACACGTCGACCAGCTGCTCGGCCACGCGGTCCCAGGTGAACATCGAGCGCGCGCGGCGGATGCCGGCCCGCCCGAGCGCTCGCCGCAGCGCCGGGTTGGCATGCAGCCGCATCAGCCGGTCGGCCAGCGCGCGCGGATCGTGCGGCGGCACCAGGAAGCCGCTGACGCCGTCGCGCACCGAATACTGGATGCCGCCGACCGCGCTGCCGACCACCGGCGTGCCGCAGGCCATCGCCTCCAGCGGCGTGATGCCGAACGGCTCATACCACGGCGTGCTGACGAACACGTCGGCGGCGGCATAGAAGTCGCGCAGCTCGCTGCGCTGGCGATGGCCGGTGAACGTGACCCGGTCGAACACGCCGAGCGTGCGCGCCACCTCGCGCAGCCGCGCGATCTCCGGCGTGCGCGCCTCGTCGGGTTCGCGCGAATCGCCGCCGACCACCAGCACGCGCGCCGGCACGTCGCCGGGCAGGTGCGCCAGCGAACGGATCACGTTGTCGACGCCCTTGCGTGGCACCAGCCGCCCGAGCTGCAGCACGATGAATTCGTGCGGGTCGAGGCCGAGCCGCGCGCGTGCCGCGGCCTGGTCGGTGGGCTTGAATTCGTCGGGGTCGAAGCCGCACGGCACCATCGACAGCCTGTCGGCCGCGGCGTCGTAGAGCCGGACCAGGTCGGCGCGGTCCTGCGGGCATTCGGCGACGATCGCGTCGGCCGTCTGCACGATGCGGCGCTCGATCTCGATGCGCTGCGGCGGGAACGCATCGGCCTCTTTCTGATGCTCGCGCCGCACCAGGCCGAGCGCATGGAAGGTGATCGCGAACGGCAGGCCGAGCCGCGCCTTCAGGCGCATCGCGACCACGCCCGACATGAAGAAGTTCGCATGCACCAGGTCGCAGGGCACGCTGTGGCGCAGCAGCTGTTCGCTGGCCTGCGCGAAGGCCGGCATGTGCTGCAGCAACTGCTCCTTCGGCACGAAGCACGGCGGGCCGGCATCGATGTGCACGACGCGCGCGCCGGGCCGCAGGTCGACCACCGGCGGCAGCGCCGGATCGTCGCGGCGCGTCAGCACGTCGACATGGTGCCCCGCCCGCGCGAGGCAGCGCGCGACTTGCGAGACATAGATGTTCTGCCCGCCGGCGTCGACGCCGCCGAGCGTGGCGAGGGGCGAGGCATGCTCGCTGATCAGCGCGATGCGCATCGGTCGCGACGGGTCCTGCATCGGGTCGTTCATGACATCTCCTGTGGTGCGTGTTGCGGACGCCGCGGCAAGCGGTGTTCCGCTCGCGGCTTCAAGCGGGTTCAAGCGACGCCATCCGACGGAACGGCGATTGCTCCTGGGAGCTGCGGTCCGGGAAACAGGCGGGCCGATGATTTCCAACCACGAAAGGAACGGACATGAACCAGCGCGACACGCAAGGTCGCCGCGACGGCGGCTATGGAGACGACCAACGCTACGGGCAGCGCAGCGACGCCGGCAGCAACTACGGCGACTACCGGCGCGAGAACCAGTACGAACAATCCGGCAACTACGGATCGCAGGCCGGCGGCTACGACAGCGGCAGCAACCGCAACCAGGAAGCAAGAAGCTTCGGCGGCGGCCAGCAGGGCGGGTCGTACGGCGGCTATGGCGGGTATGGCGGCTCCGGCGGCCAGCAAGGCAGCAGCTACGAGCGCGGCCTTGGCCGCGACTCGTCGTACGGCGGTGGACAGGGGGGCTACGGCAACCAGGGGTACGGCAGCCAGGGCCTTGGCAACCAGGGCCGCGACTTCGACTACGGCTCCGACTACGGTTCCGGCCGCGGATCGCAGGGCTGGCGCGATGCCGAGCGGCTGCGCGGCCCGAGCGGTTGGCAAGGCAGCGGCTACGGCGGTTCGCAAGGCGACTTCGGCGGCTCGCAAGGCACCTATGGCGGCTACGGCGGCTCGCAAGGCCGCGCCGGGCACGAGCAATTCGACCCCGACTACCACCAGTGGCGCACCGAGCAGTTGAACAACCTCGACAACGACTACCGCACCTGGCGGCAGGATCGGTACAAGAAGTTCTCCGACGAGTTCAACACCTGGCGTTCGAGCCGCTCAGGGCAAAGCGCTGCGAGCGGCAACTCGTCGCCGGGCACCAGTGGCAGCACCAGTGGCACGACTGGCAGCACCGGCAGCAGCACCGGCAGCACCAGCGACGGCAGCTCGAGCAGCAGCAAGAGCAAGTGACGCATTGCACCGGCCCGCGTGCCGGTGACGCTTCCAACGCCCCGCCCCGCGGGGCGTTTTCATTTGCGGCAATCCACATCGCATTGCTGCAAACATTTCACGCGCGCGCCTTCGAAGCCGCAGAAGTTCCGCGGCATGTGGCTTGCCGAGGTCCGGCAACCCTCGCTCTCATTTTTCAAATCGTGCTGCCCGAAACCTCGATGACCCGCTCGCCGCTGCACTCCTTCTGGATGGGCGGCTTCGAAGGCGCGGACCACCTGAATGCCGCCGCCGAGCCGCTCGACATGCTCGGGCGCACGGCCCACCTCGAACTGCTGAACGGCGACTACCTGCGCGCCCGCGAGCACGGCCTGCTCGGCGTGCGCGAGAGCATCGGCTGGCGGCTCGCGGAGCCGTCGCCGGGCCGCCACGACTTCAAGCGCGCGCTCTACATCGCGCGCACCGCCCGACGCCACGGCCTGCAGGTGGTGTGGACCTTCATGCACTACGGCACGCCGCCCGACCTGAGCCTGTTCGACGACGCGCTGATCGACCGCTTCGCGCGCTTCGCCGCCGCCGCGGCCGAGGTGCTCGCGCCCTTCCACGACGCGCCGCCGGTCTACAACCTCGTCAACGAGATCGGCTTCCTGTCGTGGGCGGTGTCCGAGACCAACCTGATCCATCCCTACCGCGGCGACCCGGAGCAGCGCGGCGCGCGCACCGAGGCCAGCGGCTACGACGTGAAGTGCCGCCTGGTGCGGGCCGTGCTGGCGGCCATCGACGCAGTGCGCCGGGTCGATCCGCGCGCGCGCTTCCTGCACGTCGAGCCGGTCGTCCACGTGGTCGCGCCGCGCGAGCAGCCGGAGCTCGCACCGTTGGCCGCGCGCGTCGCGGGCTACCAGTGGCAGGTGTGGGACCTGATCGCCGGCCGCCTCGATCCGGCCTGCGGCGGCCACGCCGACGCACTCGACCTGGTCGGCGTCAACCACTACCACAGCGGCCAGTGGGAAGCCGGCACCGAGCGCCGGCTGCGCTGGCACGAAGGCGATCCGCGCCGGCGTCCGCTGTGCGCGCTGTTGGCCGATGCCTGGCAGCGCTACGAACGGCCGCTCGTCGTCGCCGAGACCAGCCATTTCGGCAGCGGCCGCAGTGCCTGGCTCGACGAGATCGCCGCCGAGGTGCTGGCAGCGCGGCGCGACGGCGTGCCGGTGCTCGGCCTGTGCCTGTACCCGCTGGTCGACCGCTTCGACTGGGACGATGCCTCGCACTGGCACCACAGCGGCCTGTGGGACGTCGACCATGCGCAGCCGCAGGCCCGCCAGCGCGTGCTCGACCTGCCGTACGCCCGCACGCTGCAGAAATGGCAGGGGCGGCTGCCGCACACGGCGGCACCACTGCTGCCCTCCCTCTGTGCCGACAGCGCTACCCATCCCTTTCTTCCCGCCACCCTCTCCACCACCTTCTCCACCACGGAGCCGCCATGCCTCACCTGATCGTCTTCTCCCACCTGCGCTGGGGTTTCGTCTACCAGCGCCCGCAACAACTGCTGTCGCGGCTGGCCCCGCGCTTCCCGGTGCTGTTCGTCGAGGAGCCGGTGCACGGCACCGAGCCGCCGTGGCTTGAGACCGCGTCGCCGTGCGACGGCGTCGAGGTCGTCACGCCGCACACGCCGATCGCCGCGACCGGCTTCCACGACGACCAGCTCGCGCTGCTGCGCCCGCTGCTGGCCGAGCACCTGCGCCAGCGCGGCATCACCGACCACCTGCTGTGGTTCTACACGCCGATGGCGCTGCCGCTGGCGAGCCAGCTCCAGCCGCGCGCGATCGTCTACGACTGCATGGACGAGCTGTCGGCCTTCAAGGATGCGCCGCGCCAGTTGCGCCAGCGCGAGACCGCGCTGCTGAAGGCGGCGCACCTGGTACTCACCGGCGGCCCGAGCCTGTTCCAGGCCAAGCGCGCGCTGCACCCGAACATCCACTGCCTGCCGAGTTCGGTCGATGCGGCGCACTTCGCACCGCGGCCGCCGACGCCGCGCAGTCCGGACGCGCCGCCGCGCCTGGGCTTCTTCGGCGTGATCGACGAACGCTTCGACCTGTCGCTGCTGCGCAGCCTGGCGGCGGCCCGCCCGCGGTGGCAGTTCGAGATGGCCGGCCCGGTCATCAAGATCGACCCGGCGCTGCTGCCGCGCGCACCGAACATCCAGTGGCTGGGCCAGCAGCCGTATGCGCGCCTGCCGCAGCTGATGGCGGACTGGGACGTGTGCCTGATGCCATTCGCGATCAACGAGGCGACGCGCTTCATCAGCCCGACCAAGACGCTCGAGTACATGGCCGGCGAAAAGCCGATCGTCAGCACGCCGGTGCGGGACGTCGTCTCGCTGCACGGCGACCTGGTGCGGATCGCCGGCCACAGCGCCGGCTTTCTCGCGGCCTGCGAGGCGGCGCTGGCCGAGACGCCGGCACAGCGCGAAGAGCGCGTGGCCGCGATGCGCACGCGCGTGGCGCAATCGTCGTGGGACCGCACGGCCGCGCGCATCGCATCGCTGCTCGCCACCGAGCTCGACAACGCGCCGGCGCCGGCCTCGCCGCTGCACGAACTGGCCGGGGTCGCCGGGGCGCCGTCGGACGCCGCCGCGGCGATGACGCCGGCCGGGCACCGCGGCACGCGCCGCGTCGCCCACCTGGTGATCGGCGCCGGCCCGACCGGCCTCGCCGCCGCGCACGAACTGGGCCGCGATGCACCGCGCCGCCAGACGCTGCTGGTCGAGCGCGAGGACCGCGTCGGCGGCTGGTGCCGCTCGGTGCAGCAGGACGGCTTCACCTTCGACCATGCCGGCCACATCATGTTCTCGACCGACCCGTACGTGCTCGACCTGTACGAGCGCCTGCTGGGCAACAACCTGCACTGGCAGAACCGCGAGGCCTGGGTGTGGAGCAAGGACACCTACACCCGCTACCCGTTCCAGGGCGCGCTGCACGGCCTGCCGCCGCAGGTGCTGAAGGAATGCCTGGTCGGCGCGATCGAGGCGCGCTTCGGCCCGTTGAAAGGCGATGCGCGGGGCGGCATCGTGACGGCCGAACCGCCGCGCAACTTCGAGGAGTTCATCCACCGCGTCTGGGGCGACGGCATCGCGCGCCACTTCGCGCTGCCCTACAACCGCAAGCTGTGGGCGGTGCCGCTGTCCGAGATGGAGACCTCGTGGCTGGGCGGCCGGGTGCCGCTGCCCGACCTCGAGCAGATGATCGACGGCGCGCTGGAACCGGTGCCGGCGCCGATGGGGCCGAACGCCCGCTTCGGCTACCCGCTGCGCGGCGGCTTCCAGGCGCTGATGGACGGCTTCCTGCCGCTGCTGAACTGCGAGCTCGCGCTGAAGACCGCGGTGCTGCAGATCTCGCCGCGGCAGCGCACGGTGCGGCTGGACGACGGCCGTTCGGTCGGCTTCGATGCGCTGATCAGCACGATGCCGCTGCCGCGGCTGGTCGCAGCCTGTGGCGACGAGGCGCCGCAGGCGGTGCGCGACGCCGCGCTCGGGCTGCGCCAGGTCGCGGTGCGCTGCGTCAACCTGGGGGTGCGCATCGGCGGCGGGCGCGAGCGCCTGACCGAGAAGCACTGGGTCTACTACCCGGAAGACAGCGTGTTCCACCGCATCTTCGTGCAGGGCAACGCCAGCCCGCACTGCAGCCCGCCCGGCTGCTGCGGGCTGACCTGCGAGATCACCTACGCCGCGTCGAAGCCGCTGCCGTGCGACGGCGCGGCGCTGGTCGAGCGCTGCATCGCCGACTGCCGCCGCGTCGGCATGCTGTCGCCCGACGACGAGGTGATCTCTTCCGGCCAGGTCGACATGCCCGGCGCCTACGTGGTGTACGACCATGCGCGCGCGGCGCACGTGGCGGTGATCCGCGAGTGGCTCGCGCAGTACGACATCGTGCTGGCCGGCCGCTACGCCGAATGGGAGTACTACAACTCCGACCATGCCTTCCTGGCCGGCCGCCGTGCCGCCGGGCAGGCGCGCGCGCTGCTCGACGAGGCGCCGGCCGCGCGGGAGCACGCAAGAGCCGGCACCCAGGGTGCACAGGCGGGTGCCGGCGCATGCTGATCGACGCCCACCTGCACTGCACCGGCCGCGAGACGCGCGACGACGTGCTGCGCACGCTCGACGATGCGCAGGTCGACATCGGCGTGCTGCTCGCGCCCTTCCTCGACAACGGCTACTCGCTCGACGACCCCGCATCGCTGCGGCGCGCCAACGCGCACCTCGCGGCGCTGGTGCGCGGCCATGAAGACCGGCTCACCGGCTTCGCGGTGGTCGACCCGCGCGACCCGCAGGCGGCGCAGGACCTGCGGCACGCGGTCGAGACGCTCGGGCTGCGCGGCGTCAAGATGGTGCCGACCGGCTGGTACCCCTACGAAGACCGCGTGCAGCCGGTGTTCGCCGTCGCCAGCGAGCTGCGGCTGCCGGTGCTGTTCCACAGCGGCATCTTCATCGACGGGCGCTCCGGCCGCTTCTGCCGGCCGTCGTTCTTCGAGGTGCTGCGCGACCACCCCGGCACGCGCGTCACGCTCGCGCACCTCGGCTGGCCGTGGACCGACGAGGCGATCGCGGTCGGGCTGATCGACCGCATCCACGGCGTGCCGCCCGAGCAGGCGCAGTTCCGCTTCGACATCTCGTTCGGCCCGCCGCCGCCGTACCGGCGCGAAGTGCTGCAGCGCGCGCTCGAGGTGCTGGGCGCCGGTTCGCTGCAGTTCGGCAGCGACTGCTTCCTGCCCTGCCCCGGGCGCGAGCTGTCCGAACGCCGGCGCTGGGTCACCGAGCTGCTCGACCTGCTGCAGGTCGACGATGCGGCGCGCCAGCGCATCTGGAGCGGCACCGCGGCCGCCTGGCTGGGCCGCAGCCCGGCGCCGGTCCGGCTGGGCGCCGGGCGCCCGCTGACGCCCGTTTGCTGCTGACAGCCAAGGAGAACCTTCCCCATGAGCCTGAGCCCCCTCGTCACCGCGCCGGCCCCTGCCGACGGCGGTCCCACCCGCGTGCTGGAGGTCGTCGGCAACGCCATCGTCGGCGGCATGGAAAGCTGCGTGCTGCGCTTGGTCGAGCGCCTGCCGCGCGACCGCTTCACGGTGACGGTGCTGTGCCCCTGCGAGAGCCGCCTGACGGCGCAGCTGCGCGCGCTCGACATCGAGGTGATGACCGCCGGCATGCCCGACGACCCGCCGTGGGCCAGCATCCTCGCGACCTGCGCGCTGGTGCGCGCCGGCGCGATCGACGTGCTGCACGCCCACATGCCGAACGCCCACCTGCTGGCCGGGCTGGTCGGCAAGTTGTGCGGCAAGCCGGTCGTCGCGACGGTGCACAGCCGCCACGTCACGCCGATGGACCTGGAGGTGCACCGCATCGCCGGCACGCATGTCGCGGTGGTGTGCCGGCACAGCTACTTCCAGGCGCTCGCGATGGGCGTCAACGCGGCGCAGCTGAGCTGCATCCCGAACGGCGTCGACACCGAGGTGTTCCGCCCCGGCCTGGCCGACGATGCCGACCTGCGGCGCCATTTCGGCCTCGCCGACGACCAGCCGCTGATCGGCTTCGTCGGCCGCTTGTCGCCCGAGAAGGGGCCGGACGTGTTCCTGCGCGCGGTGCTGCTGCTGCGCACGCTGCTGCCGGCGGCGCGCTTCGTGCTGGTCGGCGACGGCCCGCAGCGCGCGGCGCTGGCGCAGTTCATCGCGCGCTTCGAACTCGGCGACGCGGTGCTGCTGGCCGGCGTGCGCGACGACATGCCGCAGGTGTACCGGCAGCTCGACGCGCTGGTCTGCACCTCGCAATCGGAGGCGATGCCGCTGGCGCTGATGGAGGCGATGGCCACCGGCCTGCCGCTGGTGGCCAGCAACGTCGGCGGCGTGCCCGACATCGTCGAGAGCGGCAGCACCGGCTGGCTGGTCGGCCCGCGCGACTTCGAGTCGGTGGCCCAGCAGGTGGCGCAGCTGTTCCAGGTGCCCGGGCTGGCGCGCCGCATGGGGGAGAGCGCGCGCGAGCGGGCGGTGACCCGGCTCGCGCTGGCCGACAGCATCGAGCGCACGGCCCGGCTGCTGTCGGAGCTCGGCGGCAACCGGCGCGTCGCGCGCAGCAAGGCGGCGCCATGAACGCGCCGCTGGCGGTGGTGACCGGCGGTGCCGGTTTCCTCGGCGGGCACCTGTGCCGGCGCTTGCTGGAGGGCGGGTTCCGCGTGCTGGTGCTGGACGATTTCTCGACCGGCGACCCGGCGTCGGTCGCGGCGCTGGCCGAGCACCCCGGCTTCGCACTGCGCCGCCATGACATCACGCAGCCCTGGCCGGCCGAGGTGGGCGAGGCAGCGCGCATCTTCAACCTCGCGTGCCCGGCCAGCCCGGCCGCCTACCAGCGCAGCCCGGTACAGACCACGCTGACCAGCACGCTGGGCACCTGGCGGGCGCTCGAGGTCGCGCTGCAATCGGGTGCGCGGGTGCTGCAGGCCTCCACCAGCGAGGTCTACGGCGATCCGGAGGTGCATCCGCAGCACGAGTCGTACCGCGGGCACGTCAACCCGATCGGTCCGCGCGCCTGCTACGACGAAGGCAAGCGCGTCGCCGAAACGCTGTGCATGGCGTACCACCTGGAGCGCGGCGTCGAGGTCCGCATCGCGCGGCTGTTCAACAGCTACGGCCCGGGCCTGCGGCCGGGCGACGGCCGGGTCGTCAGCAACTTCATCGTGCAGGCGCTGCGCGGCGAGCCGCTGACGGTGTATGGCGAAGGCCGGCAGACGCGCAGCTTCTGCCATGTCGACGACACCGTCGACGGCCTGCTGCGCCTGATGGACGCGTCGATCGAAGGCCCGGTCAATCTCGGCAACCCGCAGGAGTACAGCGTGCTCGACCTGGCCGAGCGCGTGCTGCGGCTGACCGGCAGCCGCTCGCGCCTCGAGCACCGGCCGCTGCCGGCCGACGACCCGAAGCGCCGCTGCCCCGACATCTCGCTCGCCGAGCGCCACCTCGGCTGGTGCCCGCGCGTAACGCTGGACGCCGGGCTGCGCGACACCATCGAGCACTTCCGGCGCGAACTCACTTCCGCACGATGAAGCTGCCGATCACCAGCGCGTCGAGCGGCGTGCTGGCGAAGGCCTCGATGGCGGCGCGCGGCGTGCAGACGATCGGCTCGCCGCGCACGTTGAACGAAGTGTTGACCAGCACCGGCACGCCGGTCAGCGCGCCGAAGGCCTTCAGCAGCGCATGGAAGCGCGGGTTCGTATCGGGGTCCACCGTCTGCACGCGCGCGGTGCGGTCGGTGTGACAGGCCGACGGGATGCGCGCCGCCTGGCCGGGTTGCAGGTCGTAGACGAACAGCATGAACGGCGAGCGGCCGTCGTTCGCGCCGGCCGGTGCGAACCAGGGCGCCAGGTCCTCCTGCGGCAGCGCCGGCGCGACCGGCCGGAAATCCTCGCGGTCCTTCAGCTCGTTGAGGCGTGCCTGCATGGCCGGGTCGATCGGCGACGCGAGGATCGAGCGCGCACCGAGCGCCCGCGGGCCGAACTCCATGCGGCCCTGGAACCAGCCGATGATCCGGTCGGCCGCCAGCAGCCGTGCGGTCTCGCCGGCCAGGTCGTCGGCACGGTGGTAGCGCAGCTTCGCCCAGCGCAGCAGCGATTCGATCTCGGCATCGTCGTAGCCGGGGCCGAGGTAGGCGTGGTCCATCTGCCAGCGGCGCGGCCCGAAGGTGCTGATCGCCTGCGCGCCGTCCGCCTGCAGGCCGTCGGCGTCTTCCGGCGCCAGCCCGCGGCGCTCGCGGGCGTCGGCCCACAACGCGGCGCCGAGCGCGGTGCCGGCATCGCCGGCCGCCGGCTGCACCCACACCGCGTCGAAGATGCCGCTGTCGCGCAGCCGCGAGTTCATCACGCAGTTCAGCGCGACGCCGCCGGCCATCGCCAGTTGCCGCTCGCCGCTGGCCTCGCGCAGCCAGCGCGCCAGCGACAGCACCGTCTCCTCGAGCACGTCCTGCAGCGACGCGGCGAGGTCGAGGTCGCGCTCGGTCATCGGCGTGCCGGGCACGCGCGGCGGGCCGGCCAGCGCCGTCAGGTCGATCGGCGCGACGGTGTACTGGCCGCCGTCGCCGACGTGCAGGTGCGAGCGCAGCGCCGACGCGAAGCGCGGCATGCCGAGCGCGGCCAGCGCCATCACCTTGTACTCGTCGCTCGAGCGCAGGAAGCCCAGGTGCGCGGTGACCTGCTCGTACAGCAGGCCGAGCGAGTTCGGCATCACCACCTCGCCGAGCGCCTCGTAGCGGCTGTCGCGGTAGCGGCCGTAGCAGGTGGTCGCCTGCTCGCCGCGGCCGTCCAGCGTCATCACCGCGCAACGCGCGAACGGTGCCGCGAGGAAGGCACTGGCCTGGTGGCACACATGGTGGCTGACGAAATGCCAGCGGTACGGCGCGGCGTCGGGCCGCACGCCGGACAGGCGCTTGCGCAGGTGGTGCGGCGCGCCGCCGGCGAGCTGGCGCGGCGCGTTGACGATGTAGGCCGCGAACAGCGGATCCCACGGGTTCTCCCAGCGCGGGTCGGGCTCGGCCGACGGCTGCAGCGGCAGTGACAGCACCGGCTCGGCGCGCGTGCCGAGGAAGGCCATCGGATCGTAGCTGTAGGCGACGTGGTCGACCTCGGCGAGCGTCGCGCCAGCCTGTTTCAGGCAGAAATCGATGGCGTTGAACGGCAGCTCCCAGGCCGAGAACGGCACCGGTCGCTTGGCGTGCTTGATGCGGGTGAAGCGCTCTTCCTCGGCGGCGGCGACGACGATGCCGTCGGCCACCAGCACGGCGGCCGAGTCGTGGAAGGCGGCGTTGATGCCCAGCGTGATCATCGGGTGTCCTCCTTCACGGCCACGAGGTTTCGCGCATCGGCAGCACCATCACCTCGGGCACCACCGTTTCCTCGGGCTGCATCAGCACGAAGCGCACCGCGTTGGCGACGTTCAGCGGGTCCTGCAGCACGCCGGGGTCGATGTCGGGAAAGCGGTCCAGCAGGAACGGCGTGCGCATGCCGCCGGCCACCACCGCCGAGACCTTGATGCCTTGCGGCCGCAGTTCGGCGTGCAGCGCATGCGACAGGCCGAGCAGGCCCCATTTGGTGGCGTGGTACGCGGCGGCGTTCGGCCAGGCGCGCTTGGAGGCGGTCGACGCGATGTTGACGATGTGGCCGCCGCGCTGGCCGCCGCCCGGGCCATTGCTGCGCGGCCCCATGATCGCCGCCGCATGCCGGGCCACCAGGAACGGGCCGGTCAGGTTGGTGCGCAGCACGCGCTCCCAGTCGTCGACGTCGAGCTCGCCGATCGGCACGGTGATGTCGATCGCCGCGTTGTTGATCACCACGTCGAGGCGGCCGAAGCGTTCGCGCACCGCGGCCAGCGTGGACCGGACCTGGGCGTCGTCGCCGACGTCGAGGTGCATGGCGGCAGCGGTGATGCCGGCCTCGGCGAGCACGGCGACGCGGTCCTGCGCGCGCTCCAGCGCGATGTCGGCGATCACCGGGGTCATGCCCTCCTCGCCCAGCAGTTGCGCGATCGCGGCGCCGAGGCCGCGCGAACCGCCGGTGATCACGGCCACCTGGCCGCGCAGCGAACGGAGGGAAAGGGTCGATGCAGTCATGAAGGCTCCTTTTGTTTCGGCACACAGAACGGCTGGGGCACGTGGTGTGCCGCTTGCTGTGTTGCAAAGGCGCGGGTGGGGAGGCTGTGGCTCGCCGGACGGTGCGGTCAACGCGCCCGGGGGCGCGTTGACTCCCCTCCGCTGACTGGCTTCATGGCCCGTCGCCGAAACTCCCGTCACTCACTTCGTTCGTTGTGGTCAAACAGTCGGCGACAGTCAGTCCACGAAGCGTGCTGCGCACGCGGCCCCTGAAGCCAGCCAGCTCCGGCGCCCCGTCCCTATTGGCGCTCCACAGCCTCCCCACCCGCACCTTTGTGCCACCGCCCTGCTCATGGGGGGATGACAAGCAAAAGTGAGGTTTGATCCCCGGATTGGCACCCGGGCTACGAATTCCGCTTGTGGCCCGGATGCCAATCCGGGAACCACCCTCACTTGTTGCTTGTCACCTCCCCAAAAAAGCGGTGGTGCCACAAAGGCGGGTGCGGGGAGGCTGTGGAGCGCCAATAGGGACGGGGCGCCGGAGCTGGCTGGTTTGATGGCCCGCGTGCGCCAGCACGCTTCGTCATCTGACTGTCGCCGACTGTTTGACCACAACGAACGAAGTGAGTGGAGGGAGTTTCGGCGACGGGCCATCAAACCAGTCAGCGGAGGGCAGTCATCGCCCCCCAGGGGGCGATGACCGCACCGTCCGGCGAGCCACAGCCTCCCCGCGCCCGCCTTTGCCGCTCCGACCACCTCAGGCGGCCACACGACTCGCAGCCGGCGGCTCCCCATCGCGCCCAGCCAGCGTCGCCAACGTCACGACCAGCTCATGCGGCTCCACAGGCTTCACCAGGTGCACCTGGAAGCCCGACATCAGCGCCCGCACCCGGTCGTCCGGCTGCGCCAGCCCGGTCAGCGCGACCGCCGGCATGCGTCCGTCCAGCGGCACCTGCCGCTGGTCCTCCAACTGCCGCACGCGCCGCATCACCGCATAACCGTCCTCGTCGCCGAGCACGATGTCGCACACCATCAGCTGCGGCCACAGGCTGGTCGGATGGCGGCCCAGCCACTCGAGCGCGGCCGCACCACTGTCGAAGGCCAGCGAATCGGCGCCCTCGACGTTCAGCACCATCGCCAGCGAGTCGCGCGCGTCGGCGTTGTCGTCGACCACCATCACGCGCAGCTCGGCCAGCGGCCGGGCCGGCAGCACCGGCTCGACCGGGACATCACCCTTGCTGCCGTTGCGGCCGGCATCGGCGGCAATCGCCCGCAGCGGCAGCTCGACCACGTAGCGCATGCCGTTCAGCGAGCCGGGCGGCTCGATCGAGAAACGGCCGCCCTGGCGCTCGATGGTCGAGCGCAGCTGCATCGGGTCCAGCGGCATCGCGGTGCCGTGCGGCGCCGGCAGCTCGTCGTTCGCCGCCACCGGCAGCCCGCTCGCCGGCACGTGGCGGCCGTCGGTCACGCTCAGGCAGGCGCTGGCGTCGCGCCGCTCCAGCTTCAGCTCGACCCGCCCGCCCTGCGGCGTCGCCTGCACCGCCCACATGCCGAGTTCGAGCAGCACCTGGGCCAGCGTGCTCGGGTCGCCGGTGACACTCGCGTTGTCGATGTCGATGTCGGTGTAGAGCCGCACGCCCCGCGCATCGATGGCCTCGCGCAGCCCGTCCAGCGCGTTCGCCACCAGCGCCACCAGGTTCACCGGCTGGCGCGCCAGCTGCCGCTCCAGCCGCTCGAAGGCCTGCTGCTGGCGCTGCAGGCTCCACAGCTGCGCGTACAGGCCGTCGCGCTGCAGCAGGTCCTCGTGGCGGCCGCGCTCGACGATGCGGCCCTTGTCCATCACGACAATCTCGTCGGCGTTGACGACCGTCGACAACCGGTGCGCGATCACGAGCGTCGTGCGCCCCTCGGCGATGCGGTCGAGCTCGCGCTGGATCGCCCGCTCGGCCCGCGTGTCCAGCGCCGAGGTCGCCTCGTCGAAGATCATGATCGGCGGGTTCTTCAGGAACGCGCGCGCGATCGCGATGCGCTGCTTCTCGCCGCCCGACAGCTTCAGCCCGCGCTCGCCGACGATGGTGTCGTACTGCCCCGGCAGCGACAGGATGAACTCGTGCACCTGCGCCGCCTTGGCCGCCTCGACGACCTCGGCGATGCCGGCGCCCTGGCGACCGTAGCCGATGTTGTAGGCGATGGTGTCGTTGAAAAGCACGGTGTCCTGCGGCACCACGCCGATCGATTCGCGCAGCGACTTCAGCGTGACGCCGCGCACGTCCTGCCCGTCGACCGCGATGCGCCCGCCGTTCACGTCGTACAGGCGCAGCAGCAGCCGCGCCAGCGTCGACTTGCCGGAGCCGCTGCCGCCCACCACCGCGACGGTGCTGCCGGCCGCCAGCGCCAGGCTCACGTCGGTCAGCACCTGGCGGCCCGGCTCGTAGCTGAAGTCGACATGCTCGAACGCGATCGCCCCGCCCTGCACCCGCAGCCCGGTGCTGCCCGGCCGGTCGACGATGTCCGGCTGCTCGCCGAGCAGCGCGAACAGCTTCTCGACGTTGACCAGCGCATCGCTCGCCTCGCGGAACACGTAGCCGAGCGCGTTCAACGGCAGGCAGACCTGGATCACGTAGGCGTTCAGCAGCACCAGGTCGCCCACCGTCATCGCGCCGCGCACCATCTGCTCGGCCGCCAGCAGCATCACCGCCGCCACCCCGCAGGCGATGGCCGCGCTCTGGCTGATGTGCAGCGCCGACAGCGTGCGCTGGTTGGCCACCGTGCCGGCGACCCAGTGCTCGCAGATCTCGGCATAGCGTTGGCGCTCGTAGTCCTCTCGCGCATGGGTCTTGACGGTCTCGTAGTTCAGCAGGCTGTCGACCAGCCGGCCGTTGGCGCGCGAGTCCATCTCGTTGACGCGGCGCTGGCGCAGCTCGCGCTTCTGCGTCAGCAGCATCGTCAGCGTGGCATACACGACGAAGGTCGCGATCAGGATCAGCGTGAACCAGCCGCTGTAGTTGAACGCCAGCACCGCCAGCACCGCGACGAACTCGACCAGCGTCGGCACCACGGTGAACAGCCCCGCGCCGAGCAGGAAGCCGACGCCGCCGGTGCCGCGCTCGACCTCGCGGATCAGCTGGCCGGTGTTGCGCTGCACGTGGAAGCGCGGGCTGAGCGCCATCAGGTGCGCGAAGCTGCGCTGCGACACCGCGGTGACGGTGCGCTGCGCGACCGGTGCGAACACCAGGTCGCGCAGCTCGGTGAACAAGGTGCCCATGAAGCGCAGCGCGGCATAGCCGAGCAGCAGGAAGACCGGGATCACCAGCGCGACCGGCGGCCCCGCGGTTCCGGCGGCGCCGGCCGCTCCGACCACCGCGGACGGCGCCACCAGCGTCTCCGGCCGGCTGAACTGGTCGACGATCGCCTTCAGCACCAGCGGCACGACGACGCCGGCCGCCTTGGCCAGCACCAGCAGCACCAGCGCCTGCAGCGCGCGCCCGCGGTGCGCCCAGGCGGCCTCCCACAGCCCCGTGAAGACCTGGCGCCTGTCGACGGCGGCAGCCATCGGTGCGGCACCTCAGCCGGAGGCGACCTGGCGCAGCACGCCGGCCGACTCTTCCTCGGCGCGCCGCCGCCCGACCGACTCGACCTTCAGCTGGTGCCGGTACTTCGTCACCGTGCGCCGCGCGACGACGAAGCCCTGCTGCGCCAGCCGGCGCGTGATCGCGGCATCGGACAGCAGGCGGCCGGCCTGCTCGCGCTCCAGCATCTCCTTGATCATGCCGCGCACCGCGGTGCCGGAGAACGCCCGGCCGCTGCTGGCCGTCATCGCACGCGAGAAGAAGTACTTCAGCTCGAGCACGCCGACCGGCGTCGCCATGTACTTGTTGTTGGTGACCCGCGAGACGGTGGATTCGTGCACGCCGACCTCGTCGGCGATCTCGCGCAGCCCGAGCGGTTGCATCGCCGCCGGCCCGTATTCGAAGAACGGATGCTGGCGCCGCACGATCGCCTGGGCGACGCCGAGGATGGTCGCGAAGCGCTGCTCGACGTTGCGCAGCGTCCAGCGCGCCTCGCGCAGCTGTTCGGCCATCTGCGGGTGCGCGAGCGCGCGCTGCCGCTCGAACAGCTCGGCATAGACCCGGTGCAGGCGCACGCGCGGCACGACCGCCGGGTTCAGCGAGACGACCCAGTCGCGGCGCAGCTTGCGCACGATGACGTCCGGCGTCACGTAGCGGGCGTCGCCCGGGCCGTAGCGCCAGCCGGGGCGCGGGTCGAGCCGCCGGATCGCCGCACAGGCGGCCATCACCAGCGGCAGCGGCCGGCCGAGCGTGCGGGCGAGCGCCACCAGGTCCTTCGAGGCCAGCGCGTCCAACCGCTCGGCGACGATGGTGCGGGCCAGCGCGCGCTGCTCGGGGCAGTCGATGGCGTCCAGCTGCAGCGACAGGCACTCGACGACGTTGCGCGCGGCGACGCCGGTCGGCTCGAACGACTGGACCCGGCGCAATGCGATCTGCAGTTCCTCGGGGCTCGCCGGCGGATCGAGCGCGACCACCGGCACCAGGTCGCACAGGTCGTCCAGCCGCAGGTAGCCGTCGTCGTCCAGCGAATCGATGATGGCGCCGGCCAGCAGCCGGTCGCGCTCCGGCAGCCGCAGCAGGTTCAACTGGCCGTGCAGCGTGTCGGCCAGCGTGCTGGGCGCGGCGATGCGGTTCAGCGGTGAGAACTCGCCGTCGTCGCGCGACGCGCCGTCGGTGGTGCCGGCCAGCCGCCAGTCGTCGCGGTCCTCGCGCCCGTCGAGGTCGCCGCGGTCATCGAGGCCGTCGCTGCCGTCGCTTTCGTCGATCCCGCCGTCGCTGTCGGATGCGCTGGCCGACGCGGCATCCCCGAGCCCGTCGCCCGCATCCCCGGCGCCGGACACCCCGGCGAGCGCGTCGCCTTCGAGCCCGCCGGCCACCACCGGAAGCATCGGCGACAGTGCGGCTTCCGTATCCGACGCGGGATGGCCGTCATCATCCGCGGACTCGAGGAACGGGTTGTTGTCGAGCGCGTGGCGGACTTCCTGCGCGAACTCCATTGACGACAGTTGAAGCAGGCGCACCGCTTGCTGAAGCCGCGGAGACAAGGATTGTTGTTGCCGCTGGTCGGCACGCAGAATCAACACGGACATGGGCACGGACTCCGATCTCATCCTGGTTGTCGGACTCAGCCAAAGGCAAGGGCCATGCCGCTGGGACCCGACCGCCGCATTCACGGCGCAACGCGCGGCGTTGGCGCCGGCTGCGCACGCGCGTGCGATCCGCGGCGCCGGTTTCCGTGTTTCCCGTTCTCGCATTTTTTGCTGCAATCGGCATGCCGCCCGATGAGCTTCAAGCTGCTTGAACACTGGCGCCGCGGCGAACGCCGCGTCGTGCTGTCGCTGCGCGGCATGCTGCTGTTGCTGCTGGTGCTGGCCACCGTGCCGATGGCCGCGCTGATGTCGTGGCAGATCGTCGATGACCTGCGCAGCGACGAGGCCCGGCGCCAGGCGCGGCTGGTCGCGAGCGCCGAGGCGCTCGCGAAGGCGGTCGAGCGCGAACTCGATTCGTCGGTCGACGCGCTGAACATCCTGGCCTTGTCGGACCGGCTGCGCAGCGACGACCCGGCCGCCTTCGAGCGCTGGATGAACGCGGCCGGCCGGCTGCGCGGCACCTGGCACAGCGCGGTGCTGCTCGACGCCGCCGGACGCGCGCTGATGGACACCGGCGGCGGCGCACCCGCCCTGGCGCCGGAGCCGGCCGCGCCGTGGCGGCCGCCGCTGCGCAGCGTGCTGGGCGGCGCGTCGTCCGGCATCTCGGGCCTCGGCGTCGAGCCGGGCAGCCACCTGTACGCGACGCTGGTGATGGTGCCGGTGCGCGTCGGCGGGCGGCCCCGCTATGCGCTCGGCGTGTGGATTCCGGTCGGCAACTGGCAGGCGCTGCTGGACCAGGCCGTGCCGCTGGAGGCCGGCATCGGCATGCTGTGCGACGCGTCGGGCCGCGTGATCGCCCGCACCGCCGCGCCCGAGCAGGTCATCGGACGCCCGGTCTGCGACCTGTCGTCGGACCGGCCGGTCGACCGCCGCCGCCAGCCGGACGGCGAGGACGCCTGGGTCGCGGTTCACCGGGTCGAGCCGGCGGGCTGGTTCGTCTCGGTGGCCCACGCGGCCGCGCCGCTCGAGGCCGCGCAGCGGCGTGCCGTGGCGACCGCGCTGGCCACGGTCGCCGGTTGCCTGCTGCTGGGCATGAGCAGCGCGCTGCTGGTGGCGCGCCGCATCACGCAGCCGCTCGAGCTGCTGGCGGGCGGCCAGCCGGCGCACGCCGCGCCCGGGCTGCAGGCGCGCGAGATCGTCGCGCTCGACCAGGCGATGCGGCTGGCGCGGCAGCGCGACGAACAGGCGCGCGCCGAACTGCAGCGGCGCGCCGACGAATTCGAGACCTTGTTCCATTCGACGCCGATCGGCCTGGCGGTCGCGCAGGACCCGCACTGCCGCCAGGTGATCCACAACGCCGCGATGGACCGCCTGCTCGGCCCGGCCGGCCCGGCGATGGCCGGCGACGGTCCCTGGCAATTGCTGCGCGACGACAAGCCGATGCAGCGCGACGGCTGGCCGCTGTGCGCCGCGGCGCGCGGCGGCGAGCCGGTCGACGGCGTCGAGCTCGACCTCGCCCGCCCGGGCCAGGAGCGCCTGCGCGTGATCGCCAGCGCGACGCCGCTGCTCGACGACCACGGCCGCCCGCGCGGCGCGATCGCGGCGATGGTCGACATCAGCGAACAGCGGCGCGCCCAGTTGCTGCATGCGGCATTGGTGTCGGTCGAACGCCAGTCGCGCGAGAAGTCGGAGGCAGCGCACCGCGCGAAGGACGAGCTGCTGGCGATGCTGGGCCACGAATTGCGGAACCCGCTCGGCGCCATCTCGTCGGCCGCCGAGGTGCTGTCTGCCAAGCCGGCGCCCGCGCTGGCCGCCAATGCGGTGGAGATCATCGGCCGGCAGACCCGCCACCTGACCCGGCTGATGGCCGAGATGCTCGACACCTCGCGGCTGATGTACGGCGCGGTGCCGCTGGCACGGCAGCGCGTCGACCTGGCCGCCCTCGCGCGGCAGGTCGTCGACGGCGTCGCGCGCACGCCGGCGGCGGCCGGCCACGCGCTGTCGACCTCGCTCGAGGAGGCCTGGGCCGAACTCGACGCGCCGCGCATCGAGCAGGTGCTCGGCCAGTTGCTGGCCAACGCGCTGACCTACACGCCGGCCGGTGGCACGGTGCGCGTGGAGGTGCGCCACGAGGACCTGGCGGCCGTGCTGCGCGTGCGCGACAGCGGCCCCGGCATCCCGGACGACCTGCTGCCGCGGGTGTTCGACCTGTTCGCGCAGGGCCAGCGCGGCAGCGACCGCCGCGACGGCGGCCTCGGCCTGGGCCTGACCGTCGTCAAGCGCCTGGTGGAGCTGCACGGCGGCAGCGTGGCCATCGCCAGCAGCGGCGACGGCACCTGCGTCGAGGTACGGCTGCCGTCCGTGCCGCCGCCGGTGCAGGCCCCGGGCAACGACTGGCGGCCCGTGGTGCCGGCGCGGCGGGTGCTGGTCATCGAGGACAACCCCGATGCGCTGGCCGCGCTGCGGGCGCTGCTGGGCGTCGACGGCCACCAGGTGCATGCCGAATCGGACGGCCGCGCGGGCCTGGAGGCCCTGCTCGCGCAGCGGCCCGACCTCGCGATCGTCGACATCGGGCTGCCGTCGATCGACGGCCTGCAGGTCGCGCGCCATGCCCGGGCGCAGGGCTACCCCGGGCGCATGGTGGCGCTGACCGGCTACGGCCGCGACGGCGACGTGCAACGCTCGCTGAAGGCGGGCTTCGATGCGCACCTGGTGAAGCCGATCGAGCGCGAGCAGTTGCGGCGCGAACTCGCCGAAGCCTGGCCGCTGACCCTTCCCTGACAGGAGAGAAAACGAATGAGCCGAGTCCTGATCGTCGAAGACGACGCCGATGCCGCCGACATGATGGCCGCGCTGGTCGAGCGCGCCGGCTTCACCGTCGCGATCGCGCACGACCTGCGCGAGGCGCGGCGCGCGACCGCGCTCGACCCGCCCGAGCTGGTGCTGCTCGACTTGCAGCTGCCCGACGGCCAGGGCCTGGCGCTGCTGGAGCCGCCGTCGCCGCTGAGCGATTCGCACGTCGTGCTGATCACCGGCCATGCGACGCTGGAGACCTCGATCCAGGCGCTGCGGCTGGGCGCCGCCGACTACCTGGTCAAGCCGGTCAGCGCGCGCCAGCTCGAAGCCATCCTGTCGCGCGTGATGCGGCCGGCCGCGCTGAACGCCGAGCTGGCCGGCCTGTCGGACGAATGGCAGCGCAGCGGCCGCTTCGGGCTGCTGTGGGGGCGCTCGGAGGCGATGCAGCGGGTGTACCAGCAGATCGCGCGCGTCACCGGCACCTCGGTCAACGTGCTGATCACCGGCGAGAGCGGCACCGGCAAGGAGCTGGTGGCGCGCACGCTGCACGACCTGAGCCGGCGCCGCCATGCGCCCTTCCTCGCGATCAACTGCGGCGCGATCTCGCCGCAGCTGATCGAAAGCGAGATCTTCGGCCACGAGAAAGGCAGCTTCACCGGTGCCGAGCGCCAGCACCTGGGCTTCTTCGAGCGCGCGCACGGCGGCACGCTGTTCCTCGACGAGATCACCGAGATGCCGGTCGAGCTGCAGGTGAAGCTGCTGCGGGTGCTGGAGACCGGCACCTTCCTGCGCGTCGGCTCGACCACCTACCAGGATGCCGACGTGCGCCTCGTCGCCGCCACCAACCGCCGGCCCATCGAGGCGGTGAAGGACGGCCGCCTGCGCGAAGACCTGTACTACCGGCTGAACGTGTTCCCGATCGACCTGCCGCCGCTGCGCGAACGCGCCGGCGACGTGCCGCTGCTGGCCGAGCAGTTTGCCGCCGAGGTCGGCGCCCGCGAGGGCGAGGCGAAGCGGTTCTCGCCCGCCGCGCTGCGCAAGCTGCAGCAGTACGGCTGGCCGGGCAACGTGCGCGAACTGCGCAACGTCGTGCAGCGCAGCTGGGTGATGGCCGACGGCGCGGTGATCGGCGACGACTGGCTGCCGGTCGACGCGTCGGCGCCGGTGGCGCAGGGGCCGGCCGACCACCTGTGCATTCCGTTCGGGACCTCGCTGGCCGAGGCGGAGCGGCAGCTGATCATCGCGACGCTGCGCCACTTCCGGCAGCACAAGGAACGCACCGCGGCCGCGCTCGGCATCAGCCTGAAGACGCTCTACAACCGGTTGAAGGACTACGAGGGCCGCTCCTGAGCGGCCGCCGCTCGCTCACTCGCTCATTCACTCGATCGGCGGCGGTGCGCGCTGCAGCAGTTGGCGCAGCGTGTGCACCTGGCGCGCGACGCGGCGCGCAGCGGCCACCGCCCGCATCCGGCCGGCGTCGTCGCCCGCGTCGAGCTGCCCGGCGGCATGCGCGAGCATCGCCTCCTTCTCCTGCAACGCCCGCAGCGCGCCCCACAGCGCGTCGTCGCTGCGGTTCGACATCGCGTGCAGCAGCGTGCGCTCGGTGAAGCCGTGCCCGGTGTGGCAGCGGTAGCGCCGCGGTGAGGTCCCGTGCACCTCCCAGAGCCCGCCCTGGCACTCCGGGCAGGTGAACATCGACGGGTGGCCGATCGCCTGCAGGTGCTGCACCGCTTCGCCGGTGCCCTGCATCAGCGCCAGCTCGTGGGCCAGCTCCGGTTTCACCTTCTGTTCCGACGGTGCCGGCGCCGGTTCGTCCGGAATCGAGGCCGCGGCCAACTCCGCCAGCAGCCCCGGCATCTGCTCGAGCGGCAGGCAGTGGTCGACCTGCGCATGGCGCAGCGCGCTGGCCGGCATCGACGGCTCCTCGGCATCGGCCGGGTCCTGGACCACCGTGGTTCCCCCCATCGCCTTGATCGCCTGCAGCCCGGCGGTGCCGTCGTCGAGCGCCCCGGTCAGCACCACGCCGACGGCGTCGCGGCCGCGCTGCAATGCGGCCGAGCGGAACAGCGGATCGATCGCCGGGCGGGCGTGGTTTTCCTTCGGGCCGTGGCGCAGGCGCAGCGCGCCGTCGGACACGATCATGTGCAGGTCGGGCGGCGCGACGCGCAGCATGCCGGGCCGCAGTTCCTCGCCGTCGCGCCCGTGGGCCACGTCCAGCGGGCAACGCCGCGCCAGCAGCTCGGGCAGGATGCTGCGGTGCGCGCCGATGTGCAGCACCACCAGCAGCGGCGCCGCGAAGTCGGCAGGCAGTCGCGCCGTCAGGCGGGTCAGCGCAGCGACGCCCCCGGCAGACGCACCGATCAGCACCAGACGGGTCATGGGCAGGCAAGGTTGTGGCCGATATGGTGTCGCCCGGCAATCGGCGTTCCCGTCCTTTTTTCCACCGCGGAGCACCCCCGCGAAATCGGCGGCGTAGCATCCGCATTTCGTCATGACGCGCAGGCGCGGAGCCGCCAACGACCGCGAGACCAGGAGTTCCCGACCGATGGACACCAGCGGACCCGCTCGCGCCGAGAACAGCGCGATGGTCGACATCGACAACATCGTTCCGACGCACGGCTACAACGAGCTGCCGGTGGTCGGCCTCGGGGGATCGGCCGGCAGCATCCCCGCGCTCACCAGCTTCTTGCGCACCGTCCCGGCGAACCCGGGCATGGCCTTCGTCGTCGTCATGCACCTGTCGGCCGACCACGACAGCGCGCTCGACGAGGTGCTGCGCCACGCCACCTCGATGCCGGTGGTGCAGGTGCGCGGCAGCACCCGGGTCGAGGCCGGCACGGTCTACGTGATCCCACCGCGCAAGCTGCTGCGGGTGTTCGACGGCAGCCTGCAGCTCGGCGAGCTGCCGGCCGACCGGCCGGGCCGCGTCGCGATCGACCTGTTCTTCCGCACGCTGGCCGACACGCACGGGCCGCATGCGGTGGCCATCGTGCTGTCCGGCGCCGACGGCGATGGCGCCACCGGCATCAAGCGCATCAAGGAACGCGGCGGGCTGACGATCGCGCAGGACCCGCAGGAGGCGCAGCACGAGACCATGCCGCAGGCCGCCATCGCCACCGGCATGGTGGACTGGGTGCTGCCGGTGGGCGAGATGGCCCGGCGCGTGCTGGACTACGTCTCGCTCGAATCACGGCTCGCGTTGCCGCCCGAGGACGGCCCGCCACCCGCCGACGCGCCGCCGGCGGTGGTCGCCGAGAAGACCTTGCGCGACGTGCTGAGCTTCCTGCGCACGCGCACCGGCCGCGATTTCGGCAACTACAAGCGCGCGACCATCCTGCGCCGCATCGGCCGGCGCATGCAGGTCAACGGCGTGCACGACCTCGGCGAGTACCTGCACTGCCTGCGCACGCTGCCGGGCGAGGCCGGCGCGCTGCTGCAGGACCTGCTGATCAGCGTCACCAACTTCTTCCGCGACGCCGACTGCTTCGCGGCGCTCGAGCGCGAGATGCCGGCGCTGTTCCGCGGCAAATCCGCGAACGGCAACGTGCGCGTGTGGGTCGCCGGCTGCGCCACCGGCGAAGAGGCCTACACCATCGCGATGCTGCTGGCCGAACATGCGCGCACGCTGGACGCGCCGCCGTCGATCCAGGTGTTTGCCACCGACCTCGACGAAGAGGCCATCGCGGTCGCGCGCGACGGCCTGTACCCGTCAGCGATCGCCGCCGACGTCAGCGAGGACCGGCTGCGCACCTTCTTCGCGAAGGAGCACCGCGGCTACCGCGTGCGGCGCGAGCTGCGCGAGACGGTGCTGTTCGCGGTGCACGACGTGCTGAAGAACTCGCCGTTCTCGCGGCTCGACCTGCTGTCGTGCCGCAACCTGCTGATCTACCTGAACCGCGAGGCCCAGCAGCGGGTCTTCGAGACCGCACATTTCGCGCTCGTGCCCGACGGCCGGCTGTTCCTCGGCGCCTCCGAGACGGTCGATGACGACAGCCCGCTGTTCTTCGTGCTCGACAAGAAGCACCGCCTGTACGCGCCGCGGCCGCTGGCGCGCGCAACGATGCCGGTGCCGAGCGCGCTGGGATCGACCTCGCGCGCACCGGACGGGCTGCCGGCCGCGCGCGGTGGTCCGGTGATCGCCGCGGCGGGCATGCCGCGCGAGTTCGTCGACACCCGGCCGGCCGGGCTCGGCGGCGGGCGCACCATCTCGTGGGCCGAGCTGCATTTCAAGATGCTGGAGGCGCTGGGGCCGCCGTCGGTGCTGATCGACGGCGACCACGAGATCATCCACCTGTCGCCCGGCGCGGCGCGCTTCCTGCAGTTCGGCGGCGGCGAACCGAGCCGCAACCTGCTGCGCACCATCCACCCCGAGCTGCAGGTCGAACTGCGGGGCGCGCTGTTCCAGGCCTCGATGAAGGGCGGACCGGTCGACGTCGAGCCGCTGACCATCCGCTTCAACGGCGAACCGGTCGAGGTGCGCATCGGCGTGCGGCCGATGGGCGAGTTCGCGCCCGGCATGACGCTGGTGCTGCTCGGCTCCCGCACGACCGAGGCCGCCGAGGGCGGCCCGGCGCCCGCCGCGCGGCCGCCGGTCGAGGCCGACCCGCTGTCGCACCACCTCGACCGCGAACTCGAGCGCATGAAGGTGCACCTGCGCGACACCGTCGAGCAGTACGAGGCCTCGACCGAGGAGTTGAAGGCCAGCAACGAAGAGCTGCAGGCGATGAACGAGGAGCTGCGCTCGGCCACCGAGGAGCTCGAGACCAGCCGCGAGGAGCTGCAGTCGATCAACGAGGAACTGACCACCGTCAACCAGGAGCTCAAGGGCAAGGTCGACGAACTGGGCAACGCCAACAGCGACATGCAGAACCTGATGGACGCGACCGCGATCGCGACCATCTTCCTCGACCGCGAGCTGCACATCACGCGCTACACGCCGTCGGCCGTCGCGCTGTTCAACCTGATTCCCACCGACATCGGGCGGCCGCTGTCGAACCTGAAGAACCACCTGCACTACCCGGGCCTGGCCGACGACGCGCAGCGCGTGCTGCAGGGGCTGATCCCGATCGAGCGCGAGGTCGACGACTCGCGGCAGCGCTGGTACCTGGTGCGCATGCTGCCGTACCGCACCATCGACGACCGCATCGCCGGCGTGGTGCTGACGCTGGTCGACATCACCGAGCGCAAATCGGGCCGCGAGGCGCTGCGCTCGTCGGAAGAGTGGTTGCGGCTGGTGGTCGACAGCGCGGTCGAGTACGCGATCTTCTCGATGGACCTGGAGCTGCGCGTGACCTCGTGGAATGCCGGGGCGCAGCGGCTGCTCGGCTTCGCCGAGAACGAGATCCTCGGCCAGCCGGCCGACGTGATCTTCACGCCCGAAGACCGCGCCGATGGCGTGCCGGCGCGCGAGGCGCGCACCGCGCTCACCGAAGGCCGCGCCCTCGACGAGCGGATCCACCAGCGCAAGGACGCCGAGCGCTTCTGGGCCAGCGGCGTGATGACGCCGATGCTCGACGACGCCGGCAACCCGATCGGGCTGGTGAAGGTGCTGCGCGACCAGACCGCCGAGCGGGCCGCGCGCGAGGCGCTGGCGGCCGGGCGGCAGGAACTGCTGGAGGCGCTGGACGACAAGGAGAAGGCGCGCCTCGAGCTGGAGGCGGCCGACCAGGCGAAGGACCGCTTCCTGGCGGTGCTGTCGCACGAGCTGCGCAACCCGCTGGCCGCGATCGGCGGCGCCGCCGAGACGCTGGCGAACCGCGAGACGCGCGAGGCGCACGAGCGCGCGGTGCGCATCGTGCGCCAGCAGGTCAGCAGCATGCGCGACCTGCTCGACGACCTGCTCGACGTGTCGCGGCTGCGCCTGGGCCGCCTGACGATGACGCGGCGCCGCGTCGCGCTGCGCAGCGTCGTCGATGCCGCGGTCGAGGCCGCGCGCACGGTGATCGAGCGGCGCGGGCATGCGCTGCGCATCGAGCTGCCGGTGCGGCCGGTGGTGCTCGACGTGGACCCGTCGCGCATCAGCCAGGTGTTGTCGAACCTGCTGGTCAATGCCGCGAAGTACACCGATGAAGGCGGGCACATCGAGCTGGTCGCCCGGGCCGAGGGCGCGAACGCGGTGCTGACCGTGACGGACGACGGCATGGGCCTGGACGGCGAGGCGCTCGACTCGATGTTCGAGATGTTCTGGCAAAGCACCGAGTTCCAGGCGCGCAGCGGCCAGGGCATGGGCATCGGCCTGTCGCTGGTGCGCAGCATCGTGCAGATGCACGGTGGCACGGTCGAGGCGGAAAGCCGCGGGCCGGGGCTCGGCAGCGCGTTCACGGTGCGGCTGCCGCTGGCGGCCACCGGCGACGACTTGCCGCTGGACGACGAGTCGGCGCAGCAGGGCGAGGCCCGCGCCATCGAGCAGCCGCGGCGCATCGTGCTGGCCGACGACAACGAAGACGCCGCCTGGTCGCTCGCGACCGTGCTGGGCGCCGACGGCCACCAGGTGACGACCGCGGCCGACGGCGAGGAGGCATTGGCGCGCATCGAGGAACTGCGCCCCGACGTGGCCGTGCTGGACATCGCGATGCCCGGGATCGACGGCTACGAGGTGGCGCGCCGCGTGCGCGCGCAGCCATGGGGACGCACGATGCTGCTGGTGGCGGCCACCGGCTGGGGCAACGAGGCCGACCGGCGCAGCTCGTCGTCGTCCGGCTTCGATGCGCACCTGGTGAAGCCGATCGACCTGGATCGGCTGCGGGAGCTGATGGCGCGCTGGCCGGCTGGTTAATTGCTGAGTGCGGCAAAGGCGGGTGCGGGGAGGCTGTGGCGCGCCGGACGGTGCGGTCCTCGCCCCTCTCGGGGCGAGGACTTCCCTCCGCTGACTGGTTGAATGGCCCGTCGCCGAAACTCCCGTCACTCACTTCGTTCGTTGTGGTCAAACAGTCGGCGACAGTCAGATGACGAAGCGTGCTGGCGCACGCGGGCCATCAAACCAGCCAGCTCCGGCGCCCCGTCCCTATTGGCGCTCCACAGCCTCCCCGCACCCGCCTTTGTGGCACCACCGCTTTTTTGGGGGGTGACAAGAACAAGTGGGGGTTGATGCCCCGGTGCCACCCAGCGAGCGGTCTTCGCAAGCGGGAGCGGGCCGAGCGCCGGGCCGCCCCAAGCCGGCCCGCATCCCCGCGGGGGATCGACCGGTGTACCCACCGGGCGAGGGGTCGTCATGTCCCCACTTTTGCTTGTCATCCCCCAATGAGCAGGGCGGTGCCACAAAGGCGCGGGTGGGGAGGCTGTGGAGCGCCAATAGGGACGGGGCGCCGGAGCTGGCTGGCTTCATGGCCCCGCGCGAAGCGCGATCGTGGACTGACTTGTCGCCGACTGTTTGACCACAACGAACGAAGTGAGTGGCGGGAGTTTCGGCGACGGGCCATGAAGCCAGTCAGCGGAGGGCAGTCTTCGCCTCGCCAGGGGCGAAGACCGACCCGGCCGGCGAGCCACAGCCTCCCCACCCGCGCCTTTGCAGCACCGACACCCGCGAAAGAACTAAAGCGTCAGCATGTAGCTGACGAGCGCCTCCTTCTCGGGCTGGCTCAACTTCAGCCCCAGCACCAGGTTGAAGAACTCGACGGTGTCCGCCAGCGTCAGCAGCCGGCCGTCGTGCAGGTACGGCGGCGTGTCCTTGATGCCGCGCAGCGTGAAGGTCTTGATCGGGCCGTCGGGCACCGGCACGAGGTCGTTGGCGGCGACGCCGGTGCGGTAGAAGCGCTCCAGCTTCAGGTCGTGCATCTGCTGGTCCATGAACGCGGTGGCCGGCACATGGCACTCGGCGCAGCGCGCCTTGCCGGTGAACAGCTTCTCACCCGCCAGTTCCTTCTGCGTCGCGTGCGCCGGGTCCAGCCGCCCCGCCGCGTCGAGCTTGGGCGCCGGCGGGAAGTCGATGATGTTCTGCATCTGCGCCATCATCGCGACCTGGCTGGCCCGGTCGGGCAGGTTCACCCCCTTGCGCGCGGCACTGACGTGGTCGCCGTTGAAGTAGGCGGTGCGCTGCTCGAATTCGGTGAAATCTTCGACCGAGCGCAGCGAACGCTTGGAGCCGTGGATCTGCTGGTTGAACAGGCCGCGCAGGCTGGTGCTGTCGAGCCGGAAGCGCGCCGCCTGCGGGCGCAGGTCCGGCGTCAGGTGGAACGCGGCATTGGTGTTGAAGTTGACGTGGCAATCCATGCAGGTCACGCCGCGGCTGGGTGCGGCGACCTTGCGGTCCTCGGTCTGGTTGAACTCCTCCTGCGGAAACGGCGTCAGCAGCAGCCGCATGCCTTCCATCTGCACCGGCGTGACGATGCCCAGCAAAATGTCGTAGTAGTTCGTCAACGCCAGCACCTGGCCGCGCGAGACATCGCCCAGCTCAGGGTGCGTGGTCAGGAAGATCGGCGACGGGAACTCCGGCGTCAGGTGGTCGGGCAGGTCGAAGTCGACGTCGAAGCGGCGCAGGTCGCGTTGCTCCAGGCGCGCGATCTCGTCGATCTGCCGGGTCGGGAACACCTGGCCGCCGGTGGCCTGCTTGACGTGCGGCAGCGGCTTGAAGCCGTCGGGCAGCAGGTTGCGCTCGCGCACCTCGGCCGGGGTCAGGCGGCCGAGGCCCTCCCAGCTCTGGCCGGGCGACAGCCGCACGCGCACGCCGTCCTGCACCGCACGGCGGCCGCCGGACATCATCACGCCCGCCATCGGGCGATTCGCCAGGTCGTAGCGCTGGTTCAGCAAGGCCGCCTGGCGTTGCATCACCGCCGGCTTCTGCGCCTCGTCGGCGGACTTGACTGCAGAAAACGGCAAGGTCGGCAAGGGCCGGTAGGTGGTGTCGGGCGGAGGCGGATCGGCCGCCAGCGAGCACGGCACGGCCGCGACGAGACAGCTGAGCGAGATCAGCGGCGTGAACAGCCGCGCGAGTGCAGGCATCATTTTTTCTCCCTGGGTGCCATGGACGAGCAACCCTGGGGCAATCGGCGTACCTTGTCCCCGGCCCGCCGTCTCGGTGGCTGTCCGGTTGCCGGCCGGGTGAACCGCGAGCGGAACGCCGATTGCCGTGCCCAGGGTGCATCCGCGAGGAGACCCACCATGCCGTACATCAACCCGCTGTCGAGCGACGAACCCCCGACCGAAGAACCGGTCACCGTGCTGGACTGGACCGCGTTCGTGCTGTTGCTCGCCGGAGGACTGAACCTCGGGCTCTACGCGGTCTTCGGCATCGACGGCGTGGTGGCCGCGATGGGCGACAACGCGTTGGCCCTGCGCCTCTTCTACGGCCTGGTCGGGTGCTCGGCGATCTACGGCATGGTGCGCACGATGCGCACCGGCCGCCCGCTCTGAGTTCGGTCGCCGTCAGGCCCTTCGCCCGGAGCCCGGCTCTGCGATCTTGCGATGCTGCTGGGCCAGCATCTCGGCCGGCGTGACGTTGGCAAGAATCGCCTGCAGCTTGTTCTTCCACCCGGCGACCACGTCGCTGTCGCCGTCCATCATCGCCTCGAAGCCGGCGCGGGCCACGTCGGCCGGGTCGGCCTTCTTGTCGACAGCGACCTTGGTGTCGGTCAAGTCGGCGCGCTCGAAGAAATGAGTGTCGGTCGGGCCCGGCATCAGGCAGGTCACGGTGACGCCGCTGTCCTTCAGCTCGTTGCGCAGCGCATAGCAGAACGAATCGATGAACGCCTTGGTGCCGTTGTAGACGGCCTGGAAGGCGCCCGGCATCAGCCCGGCGATCGAGCCGGTGACGAGGATGCGGCCCGCGTTGCGGCGGCGCATGTCGCGGCCCACGCGGTGCAGCAGGTCGAGCGTGCCGGTGATGTTGGTGTCGATCACGTGGCGCGCCGCGCTGAAGTCCTGGTCGAGGAACGCATGGCCGAGGCCGTGACCGGCATTCGCGAGCAGCGCGGCGACCGGGCGGCCGCCGATGGTGGCCGTCAGCTGGTCGACACCGGCCAGCGTGGCCAGGTCGGCCTTCACGACATCGACCTGCGCCCCCACGGTGCGCAGCTCCCGCGCGACCTCCTCCAGCGGGCCTTCATCGGCGGCGATCACCAGGTCGTGGTGGTTCTGTGCGCACAGCAAAGCGAGTTCGCGTCCGATGCCGGACGAGGCGCCGGTCACGACGGCGAGCGGACGGGTGGAATCGGTGGTCATGCGGGTTCTCCTGTGAGGATGTTGGTGGGCGGCTGCGCGGCGGCGCAGCTCAGTCCGGCACGAGCACCACCTTGCGGCAGGCTTCGCGCTTCTCGTTGAAGACCTGGTAGCCGGCCGCGGCTTCGCTCAACGGCATCCGGTGGCTGATGATCGTGTCCGGCCGCAGCTCGCCGTTGGCAATGCGGTCGAGCAGCTCCGGCATGAAGCGCTGCGCATGGGTCTGGCCGCCCTTGAAGGTCAGGCCCTTCTCGAACGCATCGCCGAACAGGAAGCCGTGGATGAAGCCGGCATAGACGCCCGGCACGCTGACGATGCCGCCGCGGCGCGTGGCCGCGATCGCCTGGCGCAGCGAAGCGCCGCTGGAACCTTCGAGGCGCAGCGTCGTCAGCACGGTTTCGGTGGTGCTGCCCTTGGCTTCGAAACCGACGGCATCGATCGTCGCGTCGACGCCCCGGTAATTCGTGTTGTCGATGATGAAGGCCGCCGGGTCCTCGATCTCGTCGAAGTTGATCGGCTCGACGCCATAGGTCTCGGCCGCGAAGTCGAGCCGGTACTGGTGGTGGTCGACCATGAAGATCCGGTCGGCGCCCAGCATGCGCGCACAGGCGGCGGCCATCAGGCCGACCGGGCCGGCACCGAAGATCGCGACCGTCGAGCGTGGGCCGATCTCGGCATTCAGCACCGCCTGGTAGCCGGTGGGCAGGATGTCGGAGAGGAACAGCACCTGCTCGTCGCTCAGCGTCGAATCGGGAATGACCAGCGGGCCGACGTTGGCGCGCGGCACCCGCACGAACTCCGCCTGCCCGCCGGGATAGCCGCCGTACAGGTGGCTGTAGCCGAACAGGCCGGCCCCCGGCCGCGTGCTCTTCTTGTTGAGGATGGCACCGCGCCCGGGGTTGGTGGTTTCGCAGGCCGCGAACAAGGAGCGCTGGCAGAAGAAGCAGTCACCGCACGAGATCGTGAACGGCACCACCACGCGGTCGCCCGGCCTGAGCCGCGTGACGCCACGGCCTGCGGCCTCGACGACCCCCATGAACTCGTGGCCGAGGATGTCGCCGGACTTCATGTCCGGGATCTTGCCGCGGTAGATGTGCAAATCCGATCCGCAGATGGCGGTGGCGGTGACGCGCAGCACGATGTCGTCGTCCGCCGCGATCGTCGGGTCGGGCATGGTCTCGACACGCACATCGTTCGAGCCGTGGTAGGTGAGAGCTTTCAACGCGTTCTCCTGGCCTCGCGTCGCGGCTGCAACGCCTGACCCGGAGTGCGGCAAGCCGTGTTCCCGAAGCCGCTGGTTCACCAGCCGGCCGGCAAGCCCGCGGTCGACTTGGCGGTGCGCGCCTTCAACACCCGCTTCATGTAGCCGAGGCTCGCGGCGCACCCGCTGGAGGTCTCGGCCGCCGTGCAGTCGCTCGGGACCCACAGCTCGAAGCCGCGCAGGTTGGCATCCATCGCGGTGAGCTGCACGCAGATGTCCGCGGCGAGGCCCGCGATCACCAGGTGCTTGGTGCGCATCTGGCCGAGCAGCAACTCCAGCGGGGTCGCGAAGAACGCGGAATGCCGCGGCTTGAGGATCACCAGGTCGCGGGGCGACGGGGCCAACGCCTGCGCCATCCATCCCGACACGCCGCCCGCTTCGACGCAATGCGCGAGCAGCTCGCGAAAGTCGGAACGCCAGTGGCCGTAGTTGTCGTTCGCGTAGATCGTCGTCACGCCGGCGCGGGCGAGCCGGGCCTTCAGCCTTGCGGCAGCTTTTGCCGCATGGACGGCTGCCGCTTCGAGCTGGCGGGCCTCCGGGAATTCGAGCGGGTTGATGAAGTCGACCAGCAGCAGCACCGTCTTGCTCGGCGGCAAGGGCACGCTCGCGCCGAGTGGCGCAGCGGGGTGTGCGGGAGGCTTGGTCGACAGCGTGTGGACGGGTGCAGGCATGGCAGACACCAATCTATCCGCGCGGCGGCCGCGTGTCATCGCATGTCATCGACCTCGCGCTGCAAAGGGATCCGCTCCTACGCGAAGGTCGGAAGGCGCCGATGGTCGGCGCGGCGGCATGGCTCGAACATCGTCCGCGTCCTCAGCAGTACGAGCCCAGCACCATGCGCAGCCGCCTGATCATCGATGGCCACCATCCCGTGGAAGACGAAGCCCTGATGAACGCCCTCGACACCATCGACGTGGCGAGCCGGCCTGACGGCGTGCAGATGATCTTCGGCGTCGAGGACAGCGAGCACCGCGTCTACCGCTTGATCGAGACCTCGAGCTTGATCGAAGCGGTGCGCGTCATCGGCGCGATCCGCCAGTTCGGACTGAGCGGTGCACCGGGGCGCCGGGAACACGGCGTGCTGCTGCAGCGGGTGTTCGTTCGGGTGGATGCTCGCGTGGAGAGTCGCGTGGAGGGATCGGAAAAGCACGAAGCCCGCGAAAATCAAACCTGAGGTGACGGACCTCACGTTTGACCTCAACGGGCTTCTCTTCGTGCTGGTTGGTGGGGCCAACCGGTATGGCTTCGATCTCTATGGTCGGGGTGGCGGGATTCGAACTCGCGACCCCTTGCACCCCATGCAAGTGCGCTACCAGGCTGCGCTACACCCCGACGTAAGCCGCGCAGTATAGCGTGGAAAACCGGTGATTCAGCTGAGGCAACCCGCCCTCACGCGAGCAACAGATGGCGGATCGAGATCAGCTCGTCGCGCATCTGCGTCAGCGACACCTCGTCGACGATCACGACCGGTTGTGGAATCGGCGCGTCTTCCGGTTCGCCGTCGATCGGCAGTTCGGAGTCGGACCCCATCGCGTCGAGTTCGCCGTCGAGCTCCGCATCGTGTCCGGCGTCGGCCATCGGAGCCGGCGACGATGATGAAGACGACCGCGAATGGACCAGCTCGGTGAGCCGGTTGCGGGCCCCGCTGATCGTGAAGCCCTGCTCGTACAGCAGCTCGCGGATGCGCCGGATCAGCAACACCTCGTGGTGCTGGTAGTAGCGCCGGTTGCCCCGGCGCTTCATCGGCTTGAGCTGCGTGAACTCCTGTTCCCAATAGCGCAGCACGTACGGCTTCACGCCGCACAAATCACTCACCTCACCAATGGTGAAGTAGCGTTTGGCAGGGATGGCGGGAAGCGCTTTCTCCATTGAAATCAAGGAGTTCGAGAGAGAAAGCTAAGACTTTACTCGAAGTCGTCTCCCGCAGGTATGTCGCCCTGCACAACTCCTTTCAGTTTGTGACTTGCGTGAAAAGTTACAACGTTCCGGGCCTTGATCGGTATGGATTCCCCGGTTCGGGGGTTGCGCCCGGGCCGCGGCGCCTTGCGCCGGATGTTGAAATTACCGAATCCCGACAGCTTCACGTCCTCGCCCTTCACCAGCGTGCCGTGGATGATGTCGAAAAAAGCCTCGACCATGTCCTTCGATTCGCGCTTGTTCAGGCCCAGCCGCTCGAACAGCAGCTCGGCCAGTTCGGCCTTGGTCAGCGTCGGCGTCTCGAGCGTCGGCAGCAGCACGCGGGCGGGGGATTTGTCGTCGTTGTGGTCGTCCATCGCGGCCTCCGCTCAGCCGCGAAGGCGCACGCCGAGGCGGGCCTTCAGGTTGTCCAGCACCCGGTGCACCCCGGCTTCGATGCGCTCGTCGGTGAGCGTCGCGGTGTCGTCCAGCAGCTCGAGCCGGATCGCCAGGCTGCGCTCGCCGGCGGCCATGTCGGCCGACGGCGTCGCCGGCTTGTAGATGTCGAACAGCCGGGCCGAGCGGATCAGCCCCGGGTCGACGCCCGCGATCGTGTCCATCAGCGCCTCGTGCGTGACCTGCTCGCCGGCGATCACGGCGATGTCGCGCCAGGCCGACTGCTGCTTCGGGATCGGCTGGAACTGCGGCAACAGGCGCTGCAGCAAGGCCGACGCGTCGAGTTCGAACACCACCGGCGCCTGCGGCAATTCGTACGACTGGCGCCACTTCGGGTGCAGCTCGCCGACGAAGCCGATGGCCTGGCCGTCGACCTCGATGCGCGCCGAGCGCCCGGGGTGCAGCGCCGGATGCTCGCCGGCCGTGAAGCTGACGGCCAGCGGCGCAAGCAGCGATTCGATGTCGCCCTTCACGTCGAAGAAGTCGACCTGGCGCTCCTTCGCTGCCCACTGCAGCGCATCGACGCCACCGTAGGCCAGCCCCGCGACCCGCAGCGGCTGCGCGACGCCCGCGACGCTGACGGCACCGTTGGCGACCGTCGCATCGCGGCGGAACACGCGGCCGAATTCGAACACCCGCACGCGCGAGGTCTTGCGCGCCAGGTTGAAGCGCAGCACGTTGACCAGGCCGCCGATCAGGCTGGAGCGCATCACCGACAGCGGGCTCGCGATCGGGTTCAGCACGCGGATCGGGTCGGCATTGCCGGCCAGCTCATGCTCCCAGCGTTCTTCGACGAAGCTGAAGTTGATGGTCTCCTGGTAATCCAGGCCGGCCAGCAGGTGGCGCACGGCATGCGGTCCGCGCTTCGATTCGCTGCGCACGCTGGCCGTGATCGGCGCGAGCGGCGGCGTCGACGGCAGCGTCGGGTAGCCGAGCACGCGGATCACTTCCTCGATCAGGTCTTCCTCGATCAGCAGGTCGAAGCGCCAGCTCGGCGGCGTCACGGTGATCGTGCCCTCGGCCTGCGTGAACGGCAGGCCGAGCCGCTCCATCACGCCGACGCATTGCGCCTGCGTCAGCGGCATGCCGATCACCTTCGCGGCACGCGCGATGCGCAGCGTGACCGGCTTGCGCGCCGGCAGCGCGATGGTCTGGTCGTCCATCGGACCGGCCTCGCCGCCGCAGATCTCGAGGATCAGCTGCGTGATGCGCTCGATGTGCTCGACCGTCTGCGCCGGGTCGACGCCGCGCTCGAAGCGGTGTCCCGCATCGGTCGTGAAATTGAAGCGGCGCGAGCGGCCCGACACCGCCTCGGGCCACCAGAACGCGGCCTCGACGTAGACGTTGCGCGTGGCATCGGACACCGAGGTCGCATCGCCGCCCATGATGCCGGCGAGCGACTCGACCGCCTCGGCATCGGCGATCACGCCGACGGCGGCATCGACCTCGATCGTGTTGCCGTTCAGCAGCTTCAGTTGCTCGCCCGGCTTGCCCCAGCGCACGGTCAGGCCGTGGTGGATCTTGTCGAGGTCGAAGATGTGCGACGGCCGGCCCAGCTCGAACATCACGTAGTTCGAGATGTCGACCAGCGCGGTCACCGAACGCTGGCCGCAGCGCGCCAGGCGGTCGACCATCCAGGCCGGTGTCTTCGCGGTGGTGTCGACCTTGCGCACGATGCGGCCGGAGAAGCGGCCGCACAGGTCCGGCGCCTCGATCCTGACCGGCAGCACGTCGCGGTGCTTCACCGGCACCGGCGTGATGGCCGGCGCCTTCAGCGGCGCGCCGGTCAGCGCGGAGACTTCGCGCGCGACGCCGAACACGCTCAGGCAGTGCCCGAGGTTCGGCGTCAGCTTCAGCGTGAACAGCGTGTCGTCGAGCGACAGGTGCTTGCGGATGTCTTCGCCGATCGGCGCGTCTTCGGCCAGGATCAGCAGCCCGCCGTGGTCCTCGGACAGCTTCAGCTCGCGCGCCGAGCACAGCATGCCCTGGCTCTCGACGCCGCGCAGCTGGCCGAGCTTGATCTCGAAGGGCTTGCCGTCCTCACCTGGGGGAAGCACGGCACCCACCAGCGCGCACGGCACCTTCAGGCCGGCAGCGACATTCGGCGCGCCGCACACGATGTTGAGCAGCGTGCCGCTGCCGACATCGACCTGGCAGACGTTCAGCCGATCGGCATTCGGATGGCGCTCCAGCGACACGACGCGACCGACGACCACGCGGCTGAAGGGCGGCGCCACCGGGCGCAGCTCTTCGACCTCCATGCCGGACATCGTCAGCAGCTCGGCCAGGGCCGCCGTCTCAAGGGGCGGATTGCAGAACTCACGCAACCACGACTCGGGGAATTGCATTGATGGGTCTTCCGCTGGTTACTTGAACTGGCTGAGGAAACGCAGGTCGCCGTCGAAGAACAGGCGCAGGTCGCTGACGCCGTAGCGCAGCATCGCCAGGCGATCGATGCCCGAGCCGAAGGCGAAGCCGACGTAGCGCTCCGGGTCGAGCCCCATGTTGCGCACCACCTGCGGGTGCACCTGGCCGGAGCCGGAGACCTCGAGCCAGCGGCCCTTCAGCGGCCCGCGCTCGAACATGATGTCGATCTCGGCGCTCGGCTCGGTGAACGGGAAATAGCTCGGGCGGAAGCGCAGCGCGAGCTCGCTGGTCTCGAAGAAGGCCTGGATGAAATCCAGGTACATCGCCTTCAGGTCCTTGAAGCTGACGTTCTCGCCGATCCACAGGCCTTCGACCTGGTGGAACATCGGCGAGTGGGTGGCATCGCTGTCGACGCGGAAGGTGCGGCCCGGCGCGATCACGCGGATGTCGGGCATGTGCGCCTGGCCGGCGTACTTCGCGGCATGCGCGCGGGCGTGGCGCACCTGCATCGGCGAGGTGTGCGGGCGCAGGTTCAGCCAGTGGCCTTCGTCGTCCTTCATGTCGACGTAGAAGGTGTCCTGCATCGAACGCGCCGGGTGGTTCTCCGGGTTGTTCAAGGCGGTGAAGCTGTACCAGTCGGTCTCGATCTCGGGGCCGTCGGCCACGTCGAAACCCATCGAACCGAAGATCGCCTCGATGCGCTCCATCGTGCGCGTGATCGGGTGCACGCTGCCGACACCGCGCTTGCGCCCGGGCAGCGTCACGTCGAGCGACTCGGCCTTCAGCTGTGCCTGCAGCTCGGCATCGGCCAGCGCCTGGCGGCGAGCGTTCAGCGCGGCCTCGATCGCCTGCTTCGCGGCGTTGATCTCGGCGCCGCGCGACTTCTTCTCGTCGCCCGCCAGCCCGGCCAGCGACTTCAGCAGTTCGGTCACGCGACCGGCCTTGCCGAGGTAACGCGCCTTCGCGTTCTCCAGATCGGCAGGTGCAGTCGCCTGCGCGAAATCGGCGTGCGCCACCTGCACCAGTTGATCGAGGTCGTTCATCGGTAGAGGGAGGATGGTCGGTTCAAGAAACAAAAAAGGCCGCACACGAGGTCGGCCTTGGAGAGCTTGCCCCGACGGCTGCGAGCAGCCTGCGGGGACTTGCGTGGCACCGGCAGCACAGCGGGTGTGCGAACCGGCGCGATCACGACATCAAGCGAGCTGGGCCTTCACCTTCTCCACGATGCTGCCGAAAGCGGCAGGATCGTTGACTGCCATGTCGGCAAGAACCTTGCGGTCGATCTCGATCGACGCCTTCTTCATGCCGTTCATGAACTTGCTGTAGGTGATGCCCAGGCCACGGGCCGCGGCGTTGATACGCGCGATCCAGAGCTGGCGGAACACACGCTTCTTGGTGCGGCGATCGCGATAGGCATATTGCCCAGCGCGCATGACCGCTTCCTTGGCGATGCGGAACACATTCTTGCGACGGCCGCGGTAACCCTTGGCGAGTGCGAGAATTTTCTTGTGACGAGCGCGGGCTGTTACACCACGTTTGACGCGAGGCATGGATTTCTCCTTCTAGAAGTGTTTCTGAAACCGTGAGATCAGCAGTGGCAGATCACAGCCCGGCGAAGGGCAGCATCTGAGCCATGTGACCCATGTTGGTCTCGTGCACGCCGACAGAGCCACGCAGGTGGCGCTTGTTCTTCGTGGACTTCTTCGTGAGGATGTGGCGCTTGAACGCCTGGCCCCGCTTGACGGTGCCACCCGGACGAACGCGGAAACGCTTCGCAGCGCTCTTCTTGGTCTTCATTTTGGGCATGACTGCTCCTTTTTAGTTGCTCCACCAGGCGCCCGCAAAGAGCTTGCGGTCTTGTTGGCCTGGAGGGGCTTCTTGCAACGCGCCGGTGACCAGACCGGCGCGCTGAACTCTCAAAACTTCAACGCTTCTTCGGACCCAGCACCATGATCATCTGGCGCCCTTCGAGCTTCGGCATGTTCTCGACGACGGCCACATCGGCCAGTTCGTCGCGAATGCGCTCCAGCAGGCGCATGCCGATGTCCTGGTGGGTGATCTCGCGGCCGCGGTAGCGCAGCGTGACCTTGCCCTTGTCGCCGTCTTCCTCGATGAAGCGGCGCAGGTTGCGCATCTTGATCTGGTAGTCGCCCTCGTCCGTGCCCGGACGGAACTTGACTTCCTTGATCTCGATGACCTTCTGTTTGGACTTCGCTTCCGCTGCCCGTTTCTGCTCTTGGTATTTGAACTTGCCGTAGTCCATCAGCCGGCAGACCGGCGGATCGGCCTGAGCAGCGATTTCGACCAGATCGACGTCCAGTTCGCCCGCCATGCGCAGGGCCTCCTGGATGTTGACGATCCCGAGCGGTTCGTTCTCCACACCGTTGAGCCGCACCTCTGGCGCCATGATTTCACGATTGAGGCGGTGCTTGCGCTCCACATTGGGAGTGCGACGGTCAGCAAAAGTAGCGATGGTTCTTACCTTTCACCGGACCCCGAGGCAGCGGAGCCCAAACTTTGGATGTCGATGAACGCCAGCGGACAGGAGTTGCCTTACTTCAGGCCCGGTTGGCGATGTCGCTGGCGAGCTTCTTTGCGAAGTCGTCCAAGGGCATCACGCCGAGATCCTGGTTGCCGCGGGCACGCACCGCAACGGCCCCGATTGCCTTCTCCTTCTCGCCAACGACAAGGATGAACGGGACCTTTTGCAAGGAATGCTCGCGGATTTTATACGTGATCTTCTCGTTGCGCAAATCACTCTCCGCCCTAACTCCTTGTTTTTGAAGTGTTTTCGCGACTTCCCGGGCGTAGTCGGCGTGCGCCTCGGTGATGCTGGCCACCACGACCTGCACCGGCGCGAGCCAGACCGGCAGCGCGCCGGCGTGGTGTTCGATCAACATGCCGATGAAACGCTCGAAGCTACCGATGATGGCGCGGTGCAGCATCACCGGGTGCGCGCGGCCGCTGGTGTCGGTCACGTACTCGCCGCCCAGGCGCTCGGCGGTGTTGTAGTCGACCTGCATCGTGCCGCATTGCCACTGCCGGCCCAGCGCGTCTTTCAGCGTGTACTCGATCTTCGGGCCGTAGAAGGCGCCGTCGCCCGGGGAGATGATGAACTCGCAGCCGGAGCGGCGCAGGCTCTCCATCACCGCGAACTCGGCCTTGTCCCAGAACGCATCGGAGCCGACGCGGTGTTCCGGCCGGGTCGCGACCTTGTAGATGATCTCGGTGAAGCCGAAATCCTGGTAGACCTTCTGCAGCAGCGCCGTGTAGGCCACGCACTCCTCGAGGATCTGGTCTTCGGTGCAGAAGATGTGGCCGTCGTCCTGCGTGAAGCCGCGCACCCGCATGATGCCGTGCAGCGCGCCCGACGGTTCGTTGCGGTGGCACTGGCCGAACTCGCCGTAGCGGATCGGCAGGTCCTTGTAGCTGCGCATCTGCGAATTGAAGATCAGCACGTGGCCGGGGCAGTTCATCGGCTTCAGCGCGTAGTCGCGCTTTTCCGATTCGGTCACGAACATGTTGTCGCGGTAGTTGCCCCAGTGGCCGGTCTTCTCCCACAGCCCCTTGTCGAGGATCTGCGGCCCCTTCACCTCCTGGTAGCCGTTGTCGCGGTAGACGGCGCGCATGTACTGCTCGACCTGCTGCCACACCGACCAGCCCTTGGCATGCCAGAACACCAGGCCGGGGGCATGTTCATCGAGGTGGAACAGGTCGAGCTCGCGGCCGATCTTGCGGTGGTCGCGCTTCTCGGCCTCTTCGAGCATGTGCAGGTACTGCTGCAGCTCGTCCTTGGTGGCCCAGGCCGTGCCGTAGATGCGCTGCAGCATCTCGTTGCGGTGGTCGCCGCGCCAGTAGGCGCCGGCCACCTTCATCAGCTTGAAGTGCTTCAGCCGGCCGGTGCTCGGCACGTGCGGGCCGCGGCACAGGTCCTCGAACCTGCCTTCGCGGTACAGCGAGACGTCTTCGTCCGACGGGATGCTGGCGATGATCTCGGCCTTGTAGTGCTCGCCCAGGCTCTTGAAGTACGCCACCGCCTCGTCGCGCGGCAGCACGCGGCGCTCGACGCGCTCGTCCTTCTTCGCGAGCTCGGTCATCTTGGCCTCGATCGCCGCCAGGTCGTCCGGCGTGAACGGGCGCTTGTACGAGAAGTCGTAGAAGAAGCCGTTCTCGATCACCGGGCCGATCGTGACCTGGGCCTCGGGGAACAGCTCCTTGACCGCGTAGGCCAGCAGGTGGGCGGTGGAGTGGCGGATGACGTCCAGCCCGGCCGGGTCCTTGTCGGTGACGATCGCGAGCGCCGTGTCGGCCTCGATGCGGTAGCTGGTGTCGACGACACGTGCCGCATCGCCCTGCCCGACGCGCCCGGCGAGCGCCGCCTTCGCCAGGCCGGTGCCGATCGACGCCGCCACCTCGGCCACCGTGACCGGGCCGGGGAATTCGCGTCGGGAACCGTCGGGCAACTGGACTGAAATCATGAAAGGAGCTCCTGAAAACAAAAAAGCGCGGGGGTGAGCCGCGCTTCGAGAGAGATGACGAGTAAAGACGTGACGAGCCGCGGCCGACTAAACCTTCTTGAAATCCGGCGTAGTTCGCGGTGTCATAACCATGGTGCCTTCCTCGGTCCTTGCTGCTCTGCTCGTGGGAGGCCGGATTGTAGATCAGCCGGGGAAGATCCGGGGGCCTTCGACGCGCACCGCGTCGCCCACGCGCAGGCCGTTCGGCTGCGTGACGACGAACTGCCGCCACACGCCGCTGTCCAGCCGCACCGTGATGCGGAACGTGTCGTAGGCCGGCGCCTGGTTGCGCTCGATCTCGTTGCCGACGATCGCTCCGCCCACCGCGCCGGCGACGACCCCCGCGCCGCGGCCGCCCATCACCGCGCCGATCACCGCGGCGCCGACGATGCCGCCCAGCACGGCCCCGCCGCCGGTCGGCCGCTCGTACTGCCGCAGCACCTCGATGTTGGTGACCTGGCCGCGGCCGTTGTCGTTGTACGAATAGCGCGGCGGCGGTGGCGCCTGCGGCACGACGACCGCGCCGGGCGGCGGACCGTAAGGCCGGTCGTAGTACGGCCGTGGGTAGACGATGCAGCCGGACAAGGTGCTGCCCACCAGGGCCAGCAACGCGAGCCGCGTCAGCGCAAGCTTCGGGTTCATCGACATCTCCGGGCGCCGGACGCGGCGCCACCCCGGAGCAACGCCGCAGCCAAGCCGCGGGTTGGCCGCCCGCGTGTAAAGAACGATGTCGGGCCTTGTCGCCTCAGCCCTTGTCGTCGGACCCGCCCAGCCAGCGGTACAGCACGCCGCCGATCACCGCGCCGCCGATCGGGGCGACCCAGAACAGCCACAGCTGCGCCAGCGCCCAGTCGCCGACGAGCAGCGCCGGCCCGGTGCTGCGCGCCGGGTTCACCGAGGTGTTGGTCACCGGGATGCTGATCAGGTGGATCAGCGTCAGCGCCAGCCCGATCGCGATCGGCGCGAAGCCGGCCGGCGCGCGCTTGTCGGTCGCACCCATGATGATCACGAGGAACATGCCGGTCATCACGACCTCGCAGACGAAGGCCGCCATCACCGAATAGCCGCCCGGCGAGTGTTCACCGAAGCCGTTCGACGCCAACCCGCCGGCCAGGCTGAAGCCGGCCTTGCCGCTTGCGATCAGGTACAGCACCGCGGCACCCAGCACGCCGCCGATCACCTGCGCCGCGATGTAGGCCGGCAGCTCCGCCGCCTTGAAGCGCCCGCCGGCCACCAGGCCGATCGACACCGCCGGGTTCAGGTGGCAGCCCGAGATGTGGCCGATCGTGAAGGCCATCGTCAGCACCGTCAGGCCGAACGCGAGCGACACCCCCAGCAGGCCGATACCGACGTTCGGGAAGGCGGCGGCCAGCACCGCGCTCCCGCACCCGCCCAGCACCAGCCAGAAGGTTCCAATCAATTCGGCCGCAGCCCGTTTCGTCAGGTTCATCGCTCTCCTCCGTCGTTGATGAGGAGCGCATTTGTGCACTCCGCATCCGACACGTCAAGGCTTCATCGACGTGGCGCGCTGCTCGAACTCCTGGCGCAGCTGGCGCCGCACCTGGGCCGCCTTGCTGCGGCGGATCTCGTCGGGCGTCACCGGCACCAGCGGCGGCACCGTGGCCGGCCGGCGCTCGTCGTCCATCGCGACCATCGTGAAGAAGCAGCTGTTGGCATGCCGCACCGTCTGCGTGCGGATGTTCTCGGTGATGACCTTGATGCCGATCTCCATCGAGGTGTTGCCGGTGTGGTTGACCGACGCGAGGAAGGTCACCAGCTCGCCGACGTGGATCGGCTGCCTGAACGTGACCTGGTCGACCGACAGCGTCACCACGTAGCGTCCCGCATAGCGGCTCGCGCAGGCGTAGGCCACCTGGTCGAGCAGCTTCAGGACGCTGCCCCCGTGCACGTTGCCGGTGAAGTTCGCCATGTCGGGCGTCATCAGCACCGTCATGGTCAGTTGATGCGAAGGCAGGTTCATCAGCCGCGGGCTCCGTATTCCGAGAAGATGCCGAGTTCCACATAGCGGCCCGCATCGTGCAGGCCGGCCGCGCGCAAGGTCGCCAGCACCTCGGCCGGCGCCACGCAGGCGGCAATGGTGTCCCAGTAGTAGCGCCACAGCCGGGGCGTGCCCTCGGCCTTCGAGACGAAGCGCGCCAGCAGCGGCAGCGCGCCGCGCATGTAGAGCTTGAGCAGCGCGGTGGCGATGCGCCCGCCCGGCTTGGTGATCTCGAGGATCAGCAGCCGCCCGCCCGGCTTCAGCACGCGGCGGAATTCGGCGCAGGCGACCGAGAAATCCTCGATGTGGCGCAGCGCATAGCCCATCACCAGGAAATCGATGCTCGCGTCGGGCACCGGCAGCGCCTCGGCCCGGCCCACCAGGCAGCGGACCTGGGGCGGCAGGTGGGCCTGCGCCATCATCCCCGGGCTCGGGTCGACGCCGATCAACCGCTGCGGCTCGTTCGTCACGTGCAGGATTTCATGCGACACCAGCCCGGTGCCCATCCCGAGGTCGAGCACCTGCATGCCGGGCGCCAGGCCCGCGCGCAGCAGCGCCTGGCGGCGGTACCACGACCCGGTGCCCAGGCCGAGGATGCGCTCGAGGCGGTTGTAGTCGCCCGCGGTGTCGTCGAAGGCCGTGCGGATGAAGCGCTCGCGGGCCTGGGCGTCGCCGTCGGGGTAGTAGGCGGTCAGCGCACTGTGCGGCAGGTGCACCACGCCGTCGACCGACTCGGGCGAAGAGCGAGCGGGCGGAACGCGATCAACGCGGTCGGGCATGGGCTGCAGACGGTGGCCAGGGTCGGGCGATGGTACGGCCTGTGACGGATGCCGCAACCCGGGCTCCGCTAAAATCGCGCACTTTGATTGTGCGGACCCCACTGCACAGGCCCATCCGCACGAGTAGCAAGTAGCCCGAGACTGCATGAGTTCAGCTGACACCCCCCTGTTGCCGGAAGTCGGCACGCTCCTGGTCGAATCCCTCAACCTGGAGATCGCCCCCGGCGCCATCGACCCCGATGCACCGCTGTATGGCGAAGGCCTCGGGCTCGATTCGATCGACATCCTCGAACTGGCGCTCGTCGTGTCCAAGCGCTACGGCTTCCAGCTGCGCTCGGGCGACGAGGACAACCTGCGCATCTTCTCGTCGCTGCGCAGCCTGGCCGGCCACATCGCCACGCACCGAACCCAGTGACGCCATGAACGCGCATGCCCGCTGGGGTCTGGCCGCCGTCGGCCTCGGGGCGTATGCGCTGCTCGCGCACCACCTCGTCAGCCGCGACGCCGGCTCGGTGCTGGCGCTGCTCACCTTGCTCGGCCCGATGGTCGGCGCCGCGCTGTGGGGCCTGTGGCAGGCGGGCAACCGGCTGGTCGCGCTGGTGCTCGCGGCGCTCGCCGTCGCGGTGCTGCTCAACGGCTCGCGGCTGCCGGTCTCGTGGCTGTACCTGGCCCAGCATGCCGGCATCCACCTGGGCCTCGCCTGGTGGTTCGGCCGCACGCTGCGCGGCGGGCGCGAACCCTTCATCACGCAACTGGCGCGCCGCCTGCACGATCCGATGCAGCCGACGATGGTGGTCTACACGCGGCACGTCACCGTGGCCTGGACGGTCTACTTCCTCGCGATCGCCGGCAGCTCCTTCCTGCTGTTCGGCTTCGCGCCGCTCGCCGCCTGGTCGCTGTTCGCCAACGTGCTGACGCCGGTCTCGCTGGTCGCGATGTTCGCCATCGAGTACCTGCTGCGCTACCGGCTGCACCCCGAGTTCGAACGCGTCGCCTTCCTCGACGCCGTGCGCGCCTACCGCGCGAGCGCCGCCGCCTCCGACACGCCGTGATGAGCGCCGGCCCGTCGTTGCCGCAGACACTGCCGCTGCTCGCCGGCGCGCCGCTCGACGCGCCGCTCGCCTGGCGCGCCGGCCTGCCGATCAGCCGCCGCCAGTACCTCGCGGATGTCGACGCGCTGGCACGCCAGCTGCCCGATGGCGACGCCGTGCTCGCCGTCTGCAACGACCGCTACCGCTTCGCGTTGTCGCTGGGCGCGGCGATGCAGCGCGGCCAGTTCAACCTGATGCCGCCGAACCACACGCCGGACATGGTGGAGCGCCTGCTCGGCCTGTTCCCGCGCACGCACGGCCTGCTCGAAGCCGGCGCCGGGCCGCACGCGCTGCCTTCGCTGCGCTTCGACGACATCACGCCGGGCCGCGCCGACACCATCACCGACACGCCCTGCTTCGCGCCCGACACCGTGGTCGCGCAGGTGCTGACCTCCGGCTCCACCGGCCAGCCGACACGCCATGCCAAGCGCTGGGACCTGCTGGTCGAGAACATCCGCGCCGAGGCCGCGCGCATCGCCCGCCACCTGGGCCGCGACAGCCTCGCCGGCGTCAGCCTGCTGGGCACCGTGCCGCCGCACCACATGTACGGCTTCGAGTCGACCGTGCTGCTCGCGATGCTGGGCGGCGCATCGTTCGCCGCCGAAAAGCCGCTGCTGCCGGCCGACATCGCCGCGGTGCTGGCGCAGCTGCCGCGGCCGCGCGTGCTGGTGACCACGCCGTTCCACCTGAAGACGCTGCTCGATGCGGGCGTCGCGCTGCCGCCGCTCGACCTGGTGCTGTCGGCCACCGCGCCGCTGTCGCCGCAGATGGCCGCGCGCGCCGAAGCCGCGTGGCAGGCGCCGCTGGTCGAGATCTACGGCTGCACCGAGGCCGGCCAGGTCGCGACGCGCCGCACCACCGACGGTGCCGAATGGCTCACCTACGACGGCGTGCGCCTGCGCGGCGATGGCGGCGAGAGCATCGTCAGCGGCGGCCACGTGCCCGAGCCGGTGCTGCTCGCCGACGTGCTGGAGGTGCTGTCGCCGACACGCTTCCGGCTGCTCGGCCGCAGCAACGACCTGATCAACGTCGCCGGCAAACGCAGCTCGCTGTCGCACCTGAACTTCCAGCTCAACAGCATCGACGGCGTTCGCGACGGCGCGTTCTGGCTGCCGCCGGCCGACAGCGTCGAGGGCATCGCCCGCACGGTGGCCTTCGTCGTCACCGGCACGCTGACCCGCGAGGCGCTGCTCGCCGCGCTGCGGCTGCGGCTCGACCCGGTGCTGCTGCCGCGGCGCATCGTGCTGCTGCCGGCGCTGCCGCGCGACGCCACCGGCAAGCTGCCGGCGCAACGCCTGGCCGCGCTCGCGGCCGAGCACCTCCAGTAGGCCGCCCGCATGCCTGTCGCGACCGTGCGCATCCCGGCTTCGCACCCGGCCTTCGCGGGGCACTTCCCCGGCCGGCCGATCGTGCCCGGCGTGCTGCTGCTGGCCGAGGTGGTCGAGGCGGTGCGCTCGCACGGCATCGCGCTCGATCCGCTGCAGGTCGGCGCCGTCAAGTTCGTCGCGACGGTCGGGCCCGATGCCGAGCTGCGCATCGACTGGGATGCCGTCGATGCCGCAGCGACGCGCCTGCGCTTCGAGGTCAGCCAGCTCGTCGACGGGCAGGCGACGCGCTGCGCGAGCGGGCATTTCGACCTGTCGCCGACGGCCCGATGACGACACCCGCCGACGGCACCTGGACCGCCCAGCGCGAGCGCAGCAACCTGTGGACGCTGACGCTGATGCGGCGCATCGCGGTCGGCCTCGGCCGGCCGGTCGCACGCCTGCTGCTCGGCCCGATCGCGCTGTACTTCCTGTGGTTCAGCGGTGCGCCTTCGCGGGCCTCGGCGCAGTACCTGCGGCGCGTGCTCGGCCGAGCCCCCACCTTCGGCGAGCGGCTGCGCCACCTGCACGCGTTCGCGTCGACCGTGCTCGACCGCGTCTACCTGCTGCAGCAGCGCTTCGACGGCTTCGACATCCGCATCGAAGGCAGCGCGCACTTCGACGCCGTGCTCGCCCGCGGCCAGGGCGCGCTGCTGATCGGCGCGCACCTCGGCAGCTTCGAGGTGATGCGCGCGCTCGGGCAGTCGCGCGCCGGGCTGCGGGTCGCGATGGTGATGTACGAAGACAATGCGCGGATGATCAACGCCACGCTGAAGGCGATCGCACCCGACACGCCGCTGCACATCATCGCGCTCGGGCAGCTCGAGTCGATGCTGCGCCTGCGCAACTGGCTCGACGACGGCGGTGTCGCCGGCCTGCTCGGCGACCGCAGCGTGCCGGGTGCCGCATCGGCCCGCTCGGTCAGCCACCGCCTGCCCTTCCTCGGCGACGAGGCGACGTTCTCCGACGGCCCGTTCCGGCTCGCCGCGCTGCTGCGCCGGCCGGTCGTGTTCATGACCGGCTTGTACCTCGGCGGCAACCGCTACGAGTTGCGCTTCGTGCCGCTGGCCGACCTGAGCGAGCGACCCACCGGCCGGGAGGCGCAGGATGCGGCCATCGCCGACGTGCAGCGGCGCTACGTGGCGCTGCTCGAAACGCTGTGCCGCGAGCAGCCGTTCAACTGGTTCAACTTCTACGACTTCTGGAAACCATGACATCCCTGCGCAAGCTCGTCTGGTGGATGCTGGCGCTGGTGAGCACCGCCACGTGGGCCGCGCCTGCCGACGTGGGCAGCCTGCTGCAGCTGCTGGCCACGGTGAAATCGGGCGAGGCCACGTTCACCGAGCAGCGCCAGGTCACGCTGCAGGACATGACGCGCACGCTCGAATCGTCCGGCCGGCTGAGCTTCGCGGCGCCCGACACCTTCGTGCGCGAAACGCTGAAGCCGCGCCGCGAACGCCTGGCCGTGGCCGGCAACACGCTGACGATGAGCCAGGGCAGCCGCAGCCGCAGCGTGCCGCTGGACACCGTGCCCGAAGCCCAGGTGCTGGTCGAGGCGGTGCGCGGCACGCTGACCGGCAACCGCGAGCTGCTCGACCGCCATTTCACGCTGCAGTTCAGCGGCAGCCTCGACCAATGGACGCTCGAGCTGGTGCCGCGCGAGCCGCTGCTGCGCGAGCAGGTCGCGCGCGTCACGGTCAGCGGCGTGCGCGCCGCGCTGACCGAGGTGCAGGTGCAACTGGCCGGCGGTGACCGCTCGACGATGAAGATCGTCGAGACCCGCGCGCCATGAACCTCCAGGCGCTGCGTCGTCCTGCCGCCTGGGTCTGGCTCGCGGCGATGCTGCTCGGCGCCTGGCTCGCCACGCGCGCCACCTACGTCGCCGACCTGTCGGCCTTCCTGCCGTCGTCGCCGAGTGCCGAACAGCGCGTGCTGCTCGAGCAGTTGCGCCATGGCGTGACCGCCCGCGTGATGCTGGTCGGCGTGCGCGGCGGCGATGCCGCGTTGCGCGGCGAAGCGTCGCGCGGCCTCGCGACCGCGTTGCGCGCGAGCGGCGAATTCGACAGCGTCAACAACGGCGACAACCTCGGCGCCCCGAAGGCCGTCGGCGAACTGCTGATGGCCCGCCGCTACCTGCTGAGCCCGGCCGTCGATGCGCAACGCTTCAGCGTCGATGGCCTGCGCGACGGCATCGCCGACACCACCTCGATGCTCGGCACGCCGGCCGGTGCGTGGATCAAGCCGCTGCTGTGGCGCGACCCGACCGGCGAGATGGCGCGGCTCGCCGAAACGCTGCTGCCGTCGGGCGGGCCGCGCGTCGAGGCCGGCGTGTGGGTGTCGCGCAGCCAGCCGCGCGCGCTGCTGGTGGCGATCACGCGCGCCGGTGGTTCCGATCTCGACGGCCAGGCGCAAGCCATCGACACGCTGCACCGTGCCTTCGAACCGTGGGCCGCGCGCGGGCTGTCGCTCGACCTTTCCGGCGCCGGCGTGCTGGGCGTGCAATCGCGCACGCTGATCAAGGCCGAGGTCGAGCGGCTCGCGCTGTGGGACGGCGCGATCGTGCTTGCGCTGCTGCTGCTCGCGTTCGGCTCGCTGAAGGCGCTGGGTGTCGCGCTGCTGCCGGTCGCAAGCGGCGTGCTGGCCGGCACCGTCGCGGTGAGCCTGGGCTTCGGCCAGGTGCACGGCATGACGCTCGGCTTCGGCACCACGCTGATCGGCGAGGCGGTCGACTACGCGATCTACTACCTGGTGCAGGCCCGCTCCGCGCCGGGCACCGGCGCCGGCGCGCTGCACTGGCGCCGCCACAACTGGCCGACCGTGCGCTGGGGCTTGCTGACCTCGCTGGCCGGCTTCTCGGCGCTGGTGTTCTCCGGCTTCGGCGGGCTGGCGCAGCTCGGCGTGTTCTCGGTGGCCGGGCTGCTGGCGGCGGCGCTGACGACCCGCTACGTGCTGACCGACCTGGCACCGGACGGCGCACCCGGCCTGGGGCTGCGGATGCGCCTCGGCGAAGCGACCGCGCGCATGGCCGGCGCGCTGCCGCGGCTGCGCTGGTTCTGGGGCGGCCTCGGCGCGGCCGCGCTCGCGCTGCTGCTGGTGCTGCCGAGCGCGTGGCGCGGCCAGCTGACGCACCTGAGCCCGGTGTCGAAACAGGCGCTGACGCTCGATGCCTCGCTGCGCGCCGACCTGGGTGCGGCCGAGCTGGGCACGCTGGTCGCGATCGAGGCGCCGGACGAAGCGACCGCGCTGCAGCGCGCCGAGCAGGCCAGCGCGCGGCTCGATCCGCTGGTGGCCGCCGGCCTGCTCGCCGGCTACGAATCGCCGACCCGGCTGCTGCCGAGCGCCGCCACGCAGGCCGCCCGCCAGGCCGCGCTGCCCGATGCCGACACACTGCGCGCCCGGCTGAAGCCCGCCACCGCCGACGGCCTGCTGCCCGCCGACCGGCTCGAGCCCTTCATCGCCGACGTGCAGGCGCAACGCCAGGCCAGGCCGGTGACGCGCGCCGATTACGACGGCACGCCGCTCGCGACCGCGCTGCAGGCCCAGCTGCTGCCCGGCACGCAGGGCCGGCCGTGGACCGTGCTGCTGAGCCTGCGCGCCGGCACGCAGGCGCTGCCCGCGGCACGGCTGCGCGATGCGATGCAGGGCCTGCCCGACACCCGCGTCGTCGAGATCCAGCCCGAACTCGATGCGCTCTATGCGCGCTACCTGCGCGAGGCCTTCTGGCAGAGCGCGCTCGGCGCATTGGCCGTGCTGCTGATCCTGTACGCCGGGCTGCGCTCGCTGCGCCGGCTGTGGCGCGTCGCGCTGCCGCTGGTGGCCAGCGTGGTGCTGGTGCTGGCCGGTCTCACGCTGGCCGGCGTCGCACTCGGCGTGCTGCACCTGGTCGGACTGCTGCTGGTGGTGGCGGTGGGGTCGAACTACGCGCTGTTCTTCGACCAGCTGGCGCAGCAAGGGCCGGAACAAGGCACGCCGCAGGCGGACGCCGAAACGCTCGCCTCGCTGCTGCTGGCCAACCTGACGATCGTCGCGTCGTTCGCGCTGCTGTGCAGCTCCAGCGTGCCGCTGCTGGTGGCGCTCGGCGAGGTGGTGGCGCCGGGCACGCTGCTGTGCCTGCTGCTGTCGGCCAGCTGGGCGCGCCGCACGGGCGGTGTGGGACAATCCGAGCCCTGATTTCCCCTGCTGGCGGGCAGCGCTTTCCACCCGGATTCGACGATTCGACGCATTCGATGACCCCCCTGCAGCCTTCACCTTCGCTTCCACCCTCGCCCGCGCTTCGCGTGACGACCTGGCCCGTTCCCGTCTTCCTGCTGCTCAGCGCCGGCCTGCACCTGCTGGCACTGCTCGCGGTGCTGCGCTCGCCCAGCGACTGGCCGTGGGCGCTGGGCGCGGTCGTGCTGAACCACCTCGCGATCACGCTGCTCGGGCTGTGGCCGCGCTCGACCTGGCTGGGCGACAACATCACGCGGTTGCCCGCAGAGGCCGCGGCGCGCGGCGAGATCGCGCTGACGCTCGACGACGGCCCGGACCCGGTGCTGACGCCGCAGGTGCTGGACCAACTCGACGCGGCCGGCGTGAAGGCCACCTTCTTCGTGATCGCCGAGCGCGCCGCCGCCCACCCTGCCCTGCTGCGCGAGATCGTGCGACGCGGCCACAGCGTGCAGAACCACAGCTGGCGGCACCCGCATGCGTTCTCGGTGTTCGGCCCGCGCCGCATTGCACGCGAGCTGCAGCAGGCACAGGCCTTCCTGCATGGTGCGACCAGTGAGCGCCCGACGCTGTTCCGTGCGCCGGCCGGCCTGCGCAACGTGTTCCTCGACCCGCTGCTGCACCGCATGGGCTTGCGGCTCGCGAGCTGGACGCGCCGCGGCTTCGACACCCGCGACGGCGACACGCAGCGCGTGCTCGCGCGCCTGACGCGCGGCCTGCGCGGCGGCGACATCCTGCTGCTGCACGACGGCCATTGCGCGAGCACGCCCGAGGGCCGGCCGGTGGTGCTGGACGTGCTGCCACTGCTGATCGCGCAGGCGCAGCAAGCCGGGCTTCGCTTCGTGCGGCTCACCGATGCCTGGCCTGCGCAAACGGCCGTGGCGACGATCAACGCGTCGGTGACCCCATGAAGCCCGTCGCGATCACCCGGATGACGGTCACGAGCGCGCTCGGGGCCGGCAACGAGACCCACCTGCAGGCGCTGCGCGACGGCCGCAGCGGGCTCGCGCCGTGCCGCTTCGAGGACGTGGCGCTGACCTGCCACGTCGGCGAGGTCGCCGGCGTCGATGCGATCGCACTGCCGGCCGAGCTGGAAACCCACGACTGCCGCAACCACCACCTGGCCTGGCTCGGGCTGCAGCAGAACGGCTTTCGCGCGGCGGTGCGTGCGGCACGCGAGCGCTATGGCGCGCAGCGCGTCGCGGTGCTGCTGGGCAGCAGCACCTCCGGCATCCTGCAGACCGAGCACGCCTACCGCCGGCGCGGCCCCGACGGCGCGCTGCCGCCCGACTTCCACTACGCCGAGACGCACAACACCGGCTCGCTGGCGCGCTTCGTCGCGCTCGCGCTGCAGCTCGACGGCCCGCAGTGGGTGGTCTCGACCGCCTGCTCGTCGAGCGCCAAGGTGTTCGCGGCGGCCGTGCGGCTGATGGAACTCGGCTGGATCGACGCGGCCGTGGTCGGCGGCGTCGACAGCCTGTGCCTGACGACGCTGTACGGCTTCAACTCGCTGGAGCTGCTGTCGCCGCAGATCTGCCGGCCGTGGGATGCCGGGCGCAACGGGCTGTCGCTCGGCGAGGCCGCGGCGTTCGCGCTGCTGGAGCGCAAGGCCCCGGGCATCCCCGAACCGCAGGGCTGGCTGCTCGGCACCGGCGAGAGCAGCGATGGTTTCCACATGAGCTCGCCGCTGCCCGACGGCGGCGGCGCGGTCGACGCGATGCAGCAGGCGCTGGCCGGTGCCGGGCTGCAACCGGGCGACATCGACTACATCAACCTGCACGGCACCGCGACGCACAACAACGACGCGGCCGAAGACCGCGCGGTGCAGACCGTGTTCGGCCCGGCGACGCCCTGCAGCTCGACCAAGGGCGCGACCGGCCACACGCTGGGCGCGGCCGGCGGCGTCGAGGCAGTGCTGAGCCTGCTGGCGCTGCAGCACGGCCTGCTGCCCGGCGGGCTGAACCGCCTGCAGCCGGATGCAGAGCTGCACGCGAACTACGTCGACCTCAGCCGCGCCGCGCCGCTGCGGCATGTGCTGAGCAATTCGTTCGGCTTCGGCGGCTCGAACGCCAGCCTCGTGTTCGGAGCTGCCTGATGGCCACGCTCTTCGTGCAAGGCATCGGCTTGTGCGGCCCCGGTCTCGCCGACTGGGCGCAGGGCGCGCAGGTGCTCGGTGGGCAGCTCGCCTATGCGCGCGCGCCCACCGCGGTGCCGCCCCCGGCGCGCTTGCCGGCGGCCGAACGGCGCCGCGCCGGGGCCGCGATCAAGATCGCGCTGGCCGTCGCCGACGAGGCCTGCCTGCACAGCGGCATCGACCCGGCGCTGGCGGCCACGGTGTTCGCATCGTCGAGCGGCGATGGCGCGAACTGCCATGCGCTGTGCGAGGCGCTGGCCGGCAGCGACCGGCTGGTGTCGCCGACGCGCTTCACGAACTCCGTGCACAACGCCGCGGCGGGCTACTGGCACATCGCGGTCACCGGCCGCGCCGCGTCGACCAGCCTGTGCGGCTTCGACACCAGCTTCGCGGCCGGGCTGATCGAGGCCGCGGGGCAATTGCATTCACAGCCGCAGCCGGTGCTGCTGGTCGCGAGCGACACGCCCTACCCCGAGCCGCTGAACGCGACGCGGCCGCTGCCCGACAGCCTGGGCATCGCGCTGGTGCTGCAGCCGGCTGGCGATCGCGCGCTCGCGCGGCTGACACTTGCGGCGCAGGCGCCGCAGCCGTCGACGCCATGCCGCGACGCCGGGCTCGAGGCGCTGCGGCAGCAGATCCCCGCAGCGCGCGCGCTGCCGCTGCTCGAGCTGATCGCTCGCGGCGATGAAGGCCGCGTGGTGCTCGACTGCCAGCCCGGGCTGTCGTTGCGCGTCGACATCCATCGACCATGAGCAGCGAACCGGTGCAGCTCGATCACGCCGGCATCGCGGCGCTGATCCCGCATGCCGGGTCGATGTGCCTGCTCGACGGCCTGCTGGCCTGGGACGCGCAGGCCATCCGCTGCCGCGCGACCGGCCACCGTGCCGCCGACCACCCGCTGCGCACCGCGTCGGGCCTGCTCGCGACCGCGGCCATCGAGTACGCCGCGCAGGCGATGGCGCTGCATGGCGCGCTGCTCGCGCAGTCGACCGGTGCGCCGGCCTCACCCGGCTTCCTCGCGAGCGCACGCGGCGTGCACTGCCACCGGCTGCACCTGCACGAGCTTGCGGGCGACCTGGAAGTGGTCGCCGAGCGCGTGGCGGGCGATGCGCACCAGCTGCTCTACACGTTCCGCGTGCAGCATGCCGGTGCGCCGGTGGCCGACGGCCGCGCCGCGGTCGTGCTCAATCCTGGAGAGTCCCGATGAGCGACACCCCTCCCCCGCGCCGCGCGCTGGTCACCGGCGCGAGCGGCGAACTCGGCAGCGCGATCGCCCGCCGGCTGGCGCGCGACGGCTTCCATGTGATCCTGCACGCCAACTCGCGGCCCGAGGCGGTCGAGCTGCTGGCGCTGCAGCTGAAGGCCGCGGGCGGCTCGGCCGAGGCGGTGTGCTTCGACGTGACCGACCGCGCGGCCTGCGAGGCGGCGCTGCTGCCGCTGGCCGAGGCCGGCGCGATCCAGGTGGTCGTCAACAACGCCGGGCTGCACGACGACGCGGTGTTCCCCGCGATGCGCGAGGAGCAATGGCACCGCGTGATCGACGTGTCGCTGCACGGCTTCTTCAACGTGACGCAGCCGCTGGTGATGCCGATGATCCGCACGCGCTGGGGCCGGGTGATCAACATCTCGTCGGTGGCCGGCGTGATGGGCAACCGCGGGCAGACGAACTACGCGGCCGCCAAGGGCGCGTTGAACAGCGCGACCAAGGCCTTGTCGCTGGAGCTCGCGGGCCGCGGCATCACGGTGAACGCGGTCGCGCCGGGCATCATCGCGTCGCGCATGACGGCGCAGGCCTTCGACGACAAGGCGATCGCGCAGCTGGTGCCGGCCAAGCGCGCCGGCACGGCGGACGAGGTGGCGGCGCTGGTGGGGTTTCTTGCGGGCGACGAGGCCGGCTACATCACCGGCCAGGTGATCTCGATCAACGGCGGGATGGCCTAGGCTGGGTTCTTCGCCTTGAACTGCGCCAGGCTGCCGGCCGCCTTGGCCTTGATCTTGTTCTGCAGCAAGCTCGACCAGCCGAGCGCCCAGCCCGGGGCCCCGAGCGCCTGCCGCGACCAGGCCCAGAAATCGAAGCGGTCGACATGCCGCACGATCAGCCCGTCGCGGAATTCGAAGCTCGCGTCGATGATGTTCAGCACCTTGCGCCCGGTCGCCGAGAACGTGTAGTTCGCCTCCCAGTGCGCCGAACCCTGGCGGTCATCGGCCTGGATGCCGGTGTATTCGAGCCGCAGGTCGCGCCCGTTGGTGCACAACATGCGCCACATCATCCCGGCATCGGCGCCGTGCAGGTCGAACACCGGGTCGGTGAAGTGGACCTCGCGGTGGTAGCAGGCCCCCATCGCGGACCAGTCGCGGCGGCAGAAGCCTTCGTAGAAGCGTTGGATCAGTGCAGCGTGGTCGTGCATGCGGGCCACCGGGGCAGTCGAGGATCGGTCCAGTGTGCCAGCACCCGGGGCGGTTCGGGTATCCGGCGATGCGGATTCGCCACTGAAGTCTGTAAGCTCCGCCCATGAAGTTGCTGCTCGCCGAAGACGACGCCATCCTTGCCGATGCCCTCAGCGCCAACCTGGCGCTGGCCGGCTTCGAGGTCGACGTGGCCCCGAACGGCGCCGTCGCCGAGTACCTGCTGCTGCGCCAGCAGTTCGACCTCGGCGTGCTCGACCTGGGGCTGCCGCTGGTCGACGGCCTGACCGTGCTGAAGCGCGTGCGCGCCGCCCGGCCGACGCTGCCGATGCTGGTGCTGACCGCACTCGACGGGCTCGACCACCGCGTCGCCGGGCTGAACGCCGGCGCCGACGACTACCTGACCAAGCCCTTCGACTTCCCCGAGCTGGAGGCCCGCATCCGCGCGCTGCTGCGCCGCAGCCGCAACGTGGCCGCCGCGTCGGCGCAGGAGATGGGGCGGCTGAGCTTCGACCGCGACACCCGCCGCGCCGCGATCGACAACGAGGCGATGGAGCTGTCACCGCGCGAATGGATGCTGATGGACCTGCTGCTCACGCAGCGTGACAAGGTGGTGACCAAGGAGCAGATTGCCGAGGCCTGGGCGGTGGAGCGCGGCGATGCGAACGCCGGCTCGATCGAGGTCTACATCCACCGCCTGCGGCGCAAGCTCGATGGCTCGGGCCTGGCGATCCGCACGGTGCGCGGCCTCGGCTACCTGCTGGAAGCCGAAGCTAGCAGCTGACCCGGATGCTCTCGCCGTTCAAGCTGGCCCTGCGCCGCGTGCCCGGCGTGACGCCCGGCACGCGCTCGCTGCACCGCCACCTGCTGCTGTGGCTGCTGCTGCCGCAGCTGGTGCTGTGGCTGGCCGCCGCCTACGTCACCTACAACGTCGCCGACCGCTATGCCAATCGCGCGATCGACGCCGCGCTGAAGACCGCCACGCGCGCGCTCGCCCGCCAGGTCAAGCCGATCGGCAACGGGCTGTTCATCGATTTCCCGCGCGCCGCGCAGGACATCATCGAGGCCGACCCCGACGACCGCGTGTACTACATGGTCAGCACGCCGCCCGGCGAATTCATCCTCGGCAACAACAAGCTGCCGCCGCCACCGGTCACCGATGCGCGCCTCGGCGAGACCTATTTCTACAACGGCAGCATGAAGGAAAAGTCCAACCAGCTGGGCATCCGCGTCGCGGCGATGTACCTGTCGTTCGGCGACGAGAACGCGCCGCAGCGCATGCTGGTGCAGGTGGCGCGCAGCCGCGCCAGCGGCGAGGAGCTCGCGCGCCAGATCCTGGTCGACACCGCGCTGCCGTTGTCCGGTCTGGTGGCGCTGATGTCGGTGATCGTCTGGGGCGGCATCCGCACCGGCCTCGCGCCGCTGGCGCGGCTGCGCGCCGAGGTCGAGGACCGCGCGCCGAACGACCTGGCGCCGATCAAGCTCGAGGCCGCACCCGAGGAAGTGCGCGCGCTGGTGAAGGCGCTGAACAGCCTGCTGGCCCAGGTGCACGAGAACGTGTCGGTGCAGAAGCGCTTCATCAGCGATGCGGCGCACCAGCTGCGCACGCCGCTGGCGGGCCTGAAGAGCCAGACCGAGCTCGCGCTGACCGAGACCGACAACCCGGCGCTGCAGGCGCGGCTGCGCCGCGTGCACGAGAGCGCGACGCGCAGCGCGCACCTGATCAACCAGCTGCTGACGCTGGCGCGCGCCGAACCGGAATCGGTGGCGGCGCAGGGCCGCACGCGCGTCGACCTGCGGCGGCTGGCGAGCGAGGTGACGGCCGAGCTGGTGCCGCGCGCCCGGCATGCGGGTGTCGACCTCGGGCTCGATGAGGGCGACGAGAAGCCGATCGAGATCCACGGCAATGCGCTGCTGCTGCGCGAATCGCTGCTCAACCTGGTCGACAACGCGATCCGCTACGCCGGCGACGGCAGCGTCGTCACGGTGCGGCTGTCGGCGCAGGACAGCCAGGCGGTGCTGGAGGTCGAGGACAACGGCCCGGGCATCGCCGAGGCCGACCGCGAGCGGGTCTTCGAGCGCTTCGCCCGCGCGACGCACGAGGGCAACGGCTGCGGGCTCGGCCTCGCGATCGTCAAGGAGATCGTCGAGCGGCACACCGGCACCGTCGAGCTGCAGCCGGTGCAGCCGCAAGGCCTGCGCGCGGTGGTGCGGCTGCCGCGGATGGTCGAGCGCAAGGCGGTTGCGGCTTGACACCGGTCGGCGCCCTGCTGCGTGAATGGCGGCAGCGTCGGCGCCTGAGCCAGCTCGACCTGGCGAGCGATGCCGACATCTCCACCCGCCACCTGAGCTACGTCGAGACCGGCCGCGCGGCGCCGAGCCGCGCGATGGTGCTGCACCTGGCCGAGGCGCTGGAGGTGCCGCTGCGCGAGCGCAACACCTTGCTGACGGCCGCCGGCTTCGCGCCGCTGTACCGCGAACGCACGCTCGACGACCCGGCGCTGAAGGCGGCGCGCGATGCGGTCGACCTGGTGCTGCGGGCGCACGAGCCGCACCCGGCGCTGGCCGTCGACCGGCACTGGAACCTGCTGGCGCACAACCGGCCGATGCTGCTGCTGCTCGACGGCATCGCGCCGCAGCTGCTGCAGCCGCCGGTCAACGTGTTGCGGCTGAGCCTGCACCCGGACGGCGTGGCACCGAAGATCGTCAACCTGAACGCGTGGCGCACGCATTTGTTTGCGCGGCTGCGCACGCAGGTCCACCTGAGCGGCGACCCGGTGCTGGCCGCGCTGCTCGAAGAATTGCAGGCCTACCCCGGCGACGACAGCCCGCCGGGCGGTGAGGATTGGAGCGCGGTCGCGGTGCCGCTGCAGATCCGCAGCGCGCTTGGCGTGCTGTCGTTCATCAGCACGACCACGGTGTTCGGCACGCCGGTGGACATCACGCTGTCGGAGCTGGCACTGGAGACCTTCTTCCCGGCCGATGCCGAGACGGCGCAGCTGCTGCGTCGCCTCGGTGACGGACAGGCGGCGTCGACGGGCGCATAAAGGCGAGGCTGCGGCAACGATCCGCATCCAGGAGACGACGATGACTTCACGCACTGCCCTGCGCATCTGCCCCTTGTGCGAGGCCTGCTGCGGCCTCGAAGTGCAGGTCGACGGCGCCGGCCGCATCGGCACGATCCGCGGCGACGCGGCCGACGTGTTCAGCGCCGGCTTCCTGTGCCCGAAGGGCGTCGCGCTGAAAGACCTGCACGAGGACCCGGACCGCCTGCGCACGCCGCTGATCCGGCGCGGCGCGCGCTTCGTCGAGGCCACGTGGGACGAGGCCTTCGCCGAGATCGAGCGCCGCCTGCTGCCGCTGCGCGAGGCTCATGGCAAGGACAGCATCGCGCTGACGCTGGGCAACCCGTCGGCCCACAAGATGGGGCTGCTGCTGTACATGCCGCGGCTGCTGAAGGCGCTGGGCACGCGCAATTTCTTCTCGGCGTCGACGCTCGACCAGATGCCCAAGCAGCTGTCGAACGGGCTGATGTACGGCCACTGGCTGTCGATGGCGGTGCCCGACATCGAACGCTGCGACTTCCTGCTGATGCTCGGCGCGAACCCGATGGCCAGCAACGGCAGCCTGTGGACGGTGCCGGATTTCCGCGGCAAGGCCAAGGCGATGAAGGCGCGCGGCGGCCGGCTGGTGGTGATCGACCCGCGGCGCACCGAAACGGCCGTGCTCGCCGATGCGCACCATTTCATCCGGCCGGGCGGCGATGTGTTCCTGCTGCTCGGGATGGTGCACACGCTGTTCGCCGAGGGCTTGGTGAAGCTCGGGCGCCTGGAGCCGCATGTGAAGGGCGTTGACGCGCTGCGCGACGCGGTGCAGCCCTTCAGCGCCGACGCAATGGCCGCGCGCTGCGGGATCGATGCGGACGTGATCCGCAGCCTCGCACGCGAACTCGCCGCGGCCGAGCACGGCTGCGTCTATGGCCGCCTCGGCACCTGCGTGCAGGCCTACGGCACCACCTGCTCATGGCTGATCGACGTGCTGAACATCCTGACCGGCCACCTGGACGAGCCGGGCGGCGCAATGTTTCCGCAGGCCGCGGCTTTCGCGGCCAACACCGCCGGCACGCCGGGGCGCGGCCGCGGCATCGTGACCGGACGGCACCGCAGCCGCGTCAGCGGCGCGCCGGAGGTGTATGGCGAGCTGCCGATGACCTGCCTGGCCGAGGAGATCGAGACGCCGGGCGAGGGCCAGGTGAAGGCGCTGATCACGATCGCGAGCAACCCTGTGCTGTCGGCACCGAACGGGCCGCGGCTGGCGAAGGCGCTGGAGGGGCTCGAGTTCATGCTGAGCCTGGACATCTACCTGAACGAGACGACGCGCCATGCCGACGTGATCCTGCCGGGGCTGTCGCCGCTGGAGGACACGCACTACGACGTCGCGTTCCCGCAGTTCAGCGTGCGCAACCATGCGCGCTACAGCCCGGCGGTACTGCCACCGCCGGCCGGCACGCCGGCCGAGTGGGAGACGCTGCTGCGGCTGGCCGCGCTGGTTCAGGGGCGCGGCGCGCAGGCCGACATCGACGCGCTCGACGATGCGCTGGTGGCCGAGGACGTTCGCAAGCTGGCCGGTGACCGGGCGGATACGGTGATGCAGATGGTGTCGGCACACCGAGGCCCGGAGCGGCTGCTCGACCTGGCCTTGCGCAGCGGCCCGTTCGGCGACGGCTTCGGCCGCCAGCCCGATGGCCTGACGTTGGACAAGCTGAAGGCCGCGCCGCACGGCATCGACCTCGGCCCGCTGGCGCCGCGCGTGCCCGAGCTGCTGCGCACGCCGTCGGGCTGCATCGAACTCGCGCCACCGAGCCTACTGGGCGACCTGCAGCGGGTGGCCGCCGATGCGCGGGCCGGCACGCACGACGCGGTGATCATCGGCCGCCGCCAGGTGCGCTCGAACAACAGCTGGATGCACAACCTGCCGACGCTGGCGAAAGGCCCGTTCCGCTGCACCGCGCTGGTCCACCCGCAGGATGCCGCGCGCTGGGGCTTGCAGCATGGCGGCCAGGCGCGCATCGCCCGGGCGGCGGACCAATCGATCGAGGTGCAGGTGGAGGTCAGCGACGAAATGATGCCCGGCGTGATCAGCCTGCCGCACGGCTGGGGCCACGCCCTGCCCGGCGCGCGCCTGGCCGTGGCCGCCGAGCGCCCCGGCGCGAACCTCAACGCGGTGCTGGACGATTCGCTGCGGGATCCGTTGTCGGGGAATGCGGTGCTGGGAGGAACGTCGGTGCAGGTGATGCCATGCTGAGTTGTGCCCTCAAGAAGCAGCCACCACCCGTTCGCCCTGAGCAGGGACCGAGCTGGTCGAGGGCCCGTCCGTCGAAGGGTTGTGTCCGACGCGGCAGGGCCTTCGCCAAGCTCAGTCCCACCCTTCGACAGGCTCAGGGCGAACGGGGTTTCTTTGCCGCCACCCGGTCCCTTCACGGACCTGTTTGCTCAAAAACCGGGAGGCCGGTCAAGACAAAATGCCGACGTGATCTACGTGAAGGAGCCCGGTCAATGAGCAAGCAACGATTTGCCAGCGTGTGGGATGCCATCGAAGACACGCCAGAAGACGCCGAGAACATGAAGCTGCGCTCCGTGCTGATGAGTGCCATCTCCGAGCACATCGCGCGGAAGGAAATGAGTCAGGCGCAGGCAGCAGCCTTGTTCGGCGTGACGCAGCCGCGTGTTTCCGATCTGGTGCGCGGAAAGATCAACCTGTTTGCACTCGATGCGCTCGTCAACATGGCGACTGCGGCCGGTATGCGGATCGAAATGCGGGTGCTCCAAGCAGCCTGACGCCAGCGCTACACCTCGCGGAACTGTCCCGCGTTGTCGCGCAGCCAGGCCTCGGCCCGCGGCTCGTCCTGCTGCTGCGGGTGGAAATCAGCCCGGAAGTACGCCCGCCACGGCCCGAAGGTGTCGCGCACCAGCCCGCCTTTCGCGAACAGCAGCCGCCATGCGCTGCGCCACGTGCGGCCCTGCAGCAGCGCACCGTCGTGCCACAGGTTGCGCAGCGTCTGGCGCAGCACGTCGGTGACGAAGAAGAAGGTGACCACGTGGAACCAGCGGAGGCGCCAGCGGTGGTTGCCACCGCTCGCCCGGTAGACGTCGAACGCGGTGCTGCGGTGCTCGGTCTCTTCGGCCGCATGCCACATCCACATCGTGCGCAGCCGCGGCTCGGCACCGTCGAGCTGCTGCGGGTGCTGCAGCATCCACGCCGCCATGATCGCGGTGAAGTGCTCGTAGCCGGCCGTCACCGCCAGCGCATGGCGCGGGTCGCCTCCCTCGAAGCGCGCGATGCGGCGCGCCGCCCGCGGCCCCCAGGTGTTGCGGTGGCCCTGCGCTTCCAGCTGGCCGTTGAACAGCCCGTGGATGCGGCGGTGCGTCGCCTCCTGCCCGATGAAGCCCTGCACCTCGTCGGCAAAGCTCGCCTGCGCGTCGGCCGGCAAGGCCTTCGCGGCAGCCCGCACCGAATCGATGAAGAACTGCTCGCCGACCGGGAAGCTCATCGACAACGCATTGAAGAACGCCGTCAGGAAGGCATCGCCGCCCGCCCAGCGGCGCTCGAACGGCGTCGACAGGTCGACGAGCAGCGAGCGAACGGTGTGGTGGACGGGCTGGTGGGCCATGGCCACGGATGCTACTGCGTCGACCGGCGCGCGCGGCGCAGGGTTTGCCTCAGGAATTCGATCGCCCCCGGCGGCACCGCCGTCACCAGGTACAGCGCCCACAGCTCACGCGTCGATGCCGGCATTGCGCCGGTTGCTGAAGGTTGCGCGGTCCATCTCGCGCACGTCGCACGAGACGGCCTGCAACTGCGGCAGCAGCGCCGCCAGGCCGCGCACGATCGCGGCCGACAGCTTCTTGCGGTCGGCCTCGCTGCGGCCGGTCAGCACGTAGGCGAACACATGCACGAAGTCGGCGTTGATGCCGCCGACCAGGCTGTGCTCGTGCACCAGCACGCGGATCTTCACGTCGCCGACGGTGAACAGCTCGCTCGCGAGCGCGGCGTCGTGCACGGCACGCATCATCCGGTCGACCGGCACCTGGGCCGCGACCGACTTCGTGCACTCGAGGATGCAGTGGGGCATTGGATCGTTCTCAGACGTCGAGTGTGTAGACGCGCGCCGCGGCACGCTCGGCGGCGCTGTGGCCGCGCAGTGCCTGTGCCCACGCGGGGTCGGCGGCCGAGTGCGCCGGCGCGAGGCCGCGCAGCATCACCGCGACCTCTTCGGACCCACCGTCGATCTCGTTGAGCTGGTGCAGCTGCTCATCGAACATGCGCGCCACCGACGCGCCGGCGGCATCGATCAGCACGAGGTAGCGAACCGGTTTGCTGTGCATCGTCTTCTCTCCCTGATCGTTGATCTCAGCCGATCCACTTTCTGGCGTTGTGGAACATCTTCATCCACGGGCTGTGCGCATTGATGTCACCCGAAGTCCAGCTCATCAGCACGTTGCGGAACACCCGCTCCGGGTGCGGCATCAGCACCGTGAAGCGGCCGTCGGCGGTGGTCACTGCCGTCAGCCCGTCGGGGCTGCCGTTCGGGTTCGCCGGGTAGGCCTCGGTCGGCTTGCCGGCGGCATCGACGAAGCGCATCGCGCGCCTGACCTTGGCCGCATCGCCGCGCTGCGAGAAATCGGCAAACCCCTCGCCGTGCGCCACCGCGATCGGCAGCCGGCTGCCGGCCATGCCGCCGAAGAAGATCGACGGGCTCTCGAGCACCTCGACCTGCGCCAGCCGGGCCTCGAACTGCTCGCTGCGGTTGCGGGTGAACTTCGGCCAGTCCTGTGCGCCGGGAATCATCGGCGACAGCGCCGCCATCATCTGGCAGCCGTTGCACACGCCGAGCGCGAAGGTGTCGCTGCGCCCGAAGAAGGCCGCGAACTGCTCGGCCAGCACCGGGTTGAACATCACCGAGCGCGCCCAGCCTTCGCCGGCGCCCAGCGTGTCGCCGTAGCTGAAGCCGCCGCAGGCGACGAAGCCCTGGAACTGGTCGAAGCGCGCGCGGCCGGTCTGCAGGTCGCTCATGTGCACGTCGAAGGTGTCGAAGCCGGCCTGCGCCATCGAGTAGCTCATCTCGAGGTGGCTGTTGACGCCCTGCTCGCGCAGGATCGCCACCTTCGGGCGCGCGGTGTTGACATACGGCGCGACCGCTTCCGACGGGTCGAAACTCAGCTGCAGGTGCAGCCCGGTGTCGCCGGCGCGGCCCGCGGCCTCGTGCTCGGCGTCGGCACAGGCCGGGTTGTCGCGCAGCTTCGCGATGCGCCAGCTGACGTCGTCCCAGGCCTGGTGCAGGTCGCGCAGCGGCGCGCTGAACACCGCCTTCGCATCGCGCCACACCTCGACGACGCCCCGCGGGTTGGTCTTGCCGATGGCATGGCTGTGCTTGGCCAGGCCGTGCGCGCGCAGCACCTGCATCACCTCGTCGCGCGCCTCGGTGGGCACCTGGATCACGGCGCCCAGTTCTTCGTTGAACAAGGCCTTCAGCGTCAGCTCGGTGCGGCGCGCGCCGACCTGCCCGGCCCAGTTCTTCGAGTCGCCATGCTCGGCGCGGCTGTCGGCAATGCCGTCGCTCTCGGTGACCAGCATGTCGACGTTCAGGCTCAGGCCCAGGTGGCCGGCGAAGGCCATCTCGCAGGCCGCCGCCCACAGGCCGCCGTCGCTGCGGTCGTGGTAGGCCAGCAGCCGGCCCTGGCTGCGCAGCTGGTTGATCGCGGCGACCAGCGACTTCAGCAGCGCCGGGTCGTCCAGATCGGGCACCTCGTCGCCGAACTGGTTCAGCACCTGGGCCAGCATCGAGCCGGCCATGCGGTTCCTGCCTTGGCCGAGGTCGATCAGCACCAGCGTGGTGTCGCCGGGCTGCAGCTGCGGCGTCAGCGTGCCGCGCACGTCGGCCAGCGTCGCGAAGGCGGTGACGATCAGCGAGACCGGCGCCGTCACCTGTTTCGCATCACCGGCGTCACTCCAGCGGGTGCGCATCGACAGGCTGTCCTTGCCGACCGGCACGCTGATGCCGAGCGCCGGGCACAGCTCCATGCCGACCGCCTTCACGGTGTCGTACAGCGCGGCGTCTTCGCCGGGTTCGCCGCAGGCGGCCATCCAGTTGCAGCTGAGCTTGATGCGCTCGAGCTCGATCGGCGCGGCCAGCAGGTTGGTGATGGCCTCGCCGACCGCCATGCGGCCCGACGCCGGCGCATCCAGCGTCGCGAGCGGCGTGCGCTCGCCCAGGCTCATCGCCTCGCCGCGGAAGCCGCGGAAATCGGCCAGTGTCACCGCGCAATCGGCCACCGGCACCTGCCACGGGCCGACCATCGGGTCGCGGTGGTTCAGCCCGCCGACGGTGCGGTCGCCGATCGTGATCAGGAAACGCTTGCTCGCCACCGTCGGGTGGCGCAGCACGTCGAAGGCCACCTTGTCGAGCGACACGTCGGTGAGCTGCAGCGCCGGCAGCGTGCGCGCGATGCGCTTCACGTCGCGGTGCATCTTCGGCGGCTTGCCGAGCAGCACCTCCATCGGCATGTCGATCACGAACTCCGATTGCCCTGAGCCTGTCGAATGGGTGCCGGGGTTGTCCAGCACCAGCTGCTTCTCAGCGGTCGTCACGCCGACCACCGCAAACGGGCAGCGTTCGCGCTCGCACATCGCGCGGAAGATCGGCAGCGCCTCCGGCGAGACCGCCATCACGTAGCGCTCCTGGCTCTCGTTGCACCAGATCTCCTTCGGGGCCAGGCCGCTCTCTTCCAGCGGCACCTGGCTCAGGTCGAAGCGCGCGCCCAGGCCCGCGCCATCGACCAGTTCGGGGAAGGCGTTCGAGATGCCACCCGCGCCGACGTCGTGGATCGCGAGGATCGGGTTCGATTCGCCCAGCGCCCAGCAGTGGTTGATGACCTCCTGCGCACGGCGCTCGATCTCGGGGTTGCCGCGCTGCACCGAATCGAAATCGAGCTCGGCCGCGTTCGCGCCGGCGGCCATCGAACTGGCCGCGCCGCCGCCCATGCCGATGCGCATGCCCGGGCCGCCCAGCTGGATCAGCAGCGTGCCGGCCGGGAACTGGATCTTGTGCGTCTGGCTGGCCGAGATGCTGCCCAGGCCGCCGGCGATCATGATCGGCTTGTGGTAGCCGCGGCGTTGGCCGTCGACCGTCTGTTCGTAGACGCGGAAGTAGCCGGCCAGGTTGGGCCGGCCGAACTCGTTGTTGAACGCGGCGCCGCCGAGCGGGCCGTCGACCATGATCTGCAGCGGGCTCGCGATGTGCTCCGGCTTGCCGTAGGGCGACTGCTCCCACGGCTCGTTGGTGCCGGGCAGGTGCAGGTTCGAGACGCTGAAGCCGGTCAGGCCGGCCTTCGGCTTGGAGCCGCGGCCGGTCGCGCCCTCGTCGCGGATCTCGCCGCCGGCGCCGGTCGACGCGCCCGGGAACGGCGAGATCGCCGTCGGGTGGTTGTGCGTCTCGACCTTCATCAGCACGTGCACGGTGTCCTCGCGCGGGCCGTACAGCGGCGCGTTGGTGTAGCCCTGCGGCAGCCAGCGTTCCGTGGGGCCGCCTTCCATCACCGACGCGTTGTCGCTGTAGGCCACCACCGTGTGCTGCGGCGCGAGCTGGTGGGTGTTGCGGATCATCGCGAACATCGAGCGCTGCTGCTCGACGCCGTCGATCGTGAAGCCGGCGTTGAAGATCTTGTGCCGGCAGTGCTCGCTGTTGGCCTGCGCGAACATCATCAGCTCGACGTCGGTCGGGTTGCGCTTCAGGCCGGTGAAGGCGGCGACCAGGTAGTCGATCTCGTCGTCGCTCAAGGCCAGGCCGAAGTCCTTGTTGGCGGTCGCCAGTGCTGCGCGGCCGTGGCCGATCACGTCGACATGCTCCATCGCCTTGCCGGCCTGCTCGTCGAACAGGTGGGCGGCGTCGTCGCGCTGCAACAGCACGCTCTCGGTCATGCGGTCGTGCAGCAGCGCGGCGGCCTGCCGCAGCTCGCCGGCTTCCAGCGGCTTGGCGGCGCCCAGCAGGCCGGCCAGGCCGGTTTTCAGCACCAGGCGGTATTCCGTCACGCGTTCAACGCGGCGGATCGCGAGGCCGCAGTTGTGGGCGATGTCGGTGGCCTTGCTGGCCCAGGGCGACACGGTGCCCAGGCGGGGCGCCACCAGCACCAGCGCGCCGTCTGACGGACCGGCATAGGCGTCGCCGTAGGTGAGCAGCGCGGCGAGCTTGTCGTGGGCGTCGCGCGCCAGCGGCTGGTCGCTCCAGGCCCAGTGCACGTGCCGGGCGTGCACGGCGGTGATGCGCGGGCTGATCGCCTGCAGCCGCGGCAGCAGGGCCTGGGCGCGGAAGGCGGACAAGGCGTTGCCGCCCTCGAAGTGCAGCAGATGCTTGGGTGTGGACGTCACGTTGGGGCCAGCTTCGGGTTCTGGAGACCGGGTCGTGTTCAGGGACTGCCGGTGGAAACCCGGGATTTTACGGGGGTCGGTGCAATAATTCCGCCCCATGACGATCACGATCAAAACCGCCGAGGATGTCGCAGGCATGCGCATCGCCGGGCGGCTCGCCTCCGAAGTGCTGGACATGCTCACGCCGCACGTGAAGCCGGGCATCACCACCGAGCAGCTCGACAAGCTGGCGCACGACCACATCGTGGACGTCCAGCAAGGCATTCCGGCCCCGCTGAACTACGCGCCACCGGGCTACACGCCCTACCCGAAATCGATCTGCACCTCGATCAACCACCAAGTCTGCCACGGCATCCCGAACGACCGGCCGCTGAAGGCGGGCGACATCGTCAACATCGACGTCACCGTCATCAAGGACGGCTGGCACGGCGACACCAGCCGGATGTTCGTCGTCGGCCACGGCTCGATCGCCGCGAACCGGCTGTGCCAGATGACGTACGACGCCATGTGGAAGGGCATCGTCAAGGTGAAGCCGGGCATCCACCTGGGCGACATTGGCCACTCGATCCAGACCTTCGCCGAGAACGCCGGCTTCTCGATCGTGCGCGAGTTCTGCGGGCACGGCATCGGCCGCAAGTTCCATGAAGAACCCCAGGTGCTGCACTACGGCCGCCCGGGCACGCTCGAGGAGTTGGTGCCGGGCATGGTGTTCACGATCGAGCCGATGATCAACGCCGGCCGGCGCGACATCCGCGAGGCCGGCGACGGCTGGACCATCGTCACGAAAGACCGCTCGCTGTCGGCCCAGTGGGAGCACACGATCCTGGTCACCGAGACCGGCTACGAGGTGCTGACGCTGTCGGCGGGCAGCCCGCCGCCGCCGGCCTTCGTCACCGCGGTGGCCGCGACCTCATCTGCGACCACCGCCGCCTGACGGTGGCCTCGATGGCGATGACGGTGGACACACCGGCGCCCGCTGCCGCGCGCAGCCTGGCGGAGCAGCGCAGCCGCTTCCGCGAGGGCAAGGCCGCGCTGATGACGCACTTCCGCGAGTCGCGCGCCACCGCGCCGGCCGCGACCCGGCTGGTGCGTGCGCTGGCCCGCCACGTCGACCAGACGCTGCTCGGCCTGTGGCAGCACGCGATGATGCCGCCCGGTGCCGCGCTACTGGCGGTCGGCGGCTACGGGCGCGCCGAGCTGTACCCGCATTCCGACGTCGACGTGCTGGTGCTGCTGCCGCCCGGTGATGCGCTGCACAACGCCCGCATCGGCGCGCCGGGTTCCGACAACGACGCGCTGAAGTCGTCGGTCGAGGGCTTCATCACCGCCTGCTGGGACCTGGGGCTCGAGATCGGCTCCAGCGTGCGCACCGTCGACGAATGCGTCGCCGAGGCGCATGGCGACGTGACGGTGCAGACCGCGCTGCTCGAATCGCGCTACCTGTGCGGCTCCAAGCGGGTGTTCAACGCCTTCCGGCGCGCCAATGCCGCCGCGATGGACCCGAAGGCCTTCCTGCGCGCGAAGACGCTCGAGATGCGCCAGCGCCACCAGAAGTACGAGGACACGCCCTACTCGCTGGAACCCAACTGCAAGGAAAGCCCCGGCGGCCTGCGCGACCTGCAGATGGTGGTCTGGATCGCGCGCGCGGCGGGCCTGGGCCGCACCTGGACCGAGCTGGCCGCGAAGGGGCTGATCACGCCGTTCGAGGTGAAGCAGCTGCAGCGCAACGAAGGCCTGCTGCGGCTGATCCGCGCCCGGCTGCACATGGTGGCCGGCCGCCGCGAGGACCGGCTGGTGTTCGACCTGCAGACCGCGGTGGCCGAGAGCTTCGGCTACGAGACGACGCCCGCGCGCCGCGCCTCGGAGCAGCTGATGCACCGCTACTACTGGGCGGCCAAGGCGGTGACGCAGCTGAACCAGATCCTGGTGCTGAACATCGAGGAGCGCATCAACGGCTCGCAAGACGCGCCGATGCGCCCGATCAACCCGCATTTTCTCGACCGCGCCGGCATGCTCGAGGTGGCGAGCGACGACCTGTACGAGCGCGAGCCGCACACCATCCTCGAGACCTTCCTGGTCTACCAGCAGACGCCCGGCATCAAGGGGCTGTCGGCGCGCACGTTGCGGGCGCTGTACAACGCCCGCGAGGTGATGGACGGCGATTTCCGGCGCGATCCGGCGAACCGCGCAACGTTCATGCAGATCCTGCGCCAGCCCGAAGGCCAGACGCATGCCTTCCGGCTGATGAACCAGACCAGCGTGCTGGGCCGCTACCTGTGGGTGTTCCGGCGCATCGTCGGGCAGATGCAGCACGACCTGTTCCACGTCTACACGGTGGACCAGCACATCCTGATGGTGCTGCGCAACGTGCGGCGCTTCTTCATCCCGGAGCATGCGCACGAGTACCCGTTCTGCTCGCAGCTCGCGTCCACCTGGGACCGGCCGTACGTGTTGTACATCGCCGCGCTGTTCCATGACGTGGCCAAGGGCCGCGGCGGCGACCACTCCGACCTGGGAGCCTCGGAGGTGCGGCGTTTCTGCCGCGACCACGGACTCGACAAGGACGACACCGTGCTGGCCGAGTTCCTGGTCAAGGGCCACCTGACGATGTCGCGCATCGCCCAGAAAGAGGACTTGAGCGACCCCGAGGTGATCGAGAACTTCGCGCGGCTGGTCGGCACCGAGCGCCGGCTGACCGCGCTGTACCTGCTGACGGTGGCCGACATCCGCGGCACCAGCCCGAAGGTGTGGAATGCCTGGAAGGGCAAGCTGCTCGAAGACCTGTACCGGCTGACGCTGCGCGCGCTGGGCGGTGCCCGGCCGAACGTGGACGCCGAGATCGAGGCGCGCCGGCAGGATGCGCGGCACACGCTGAACCTGTATTCGCTGTTGCCGGGCACCGAGGTGCCGCTGTGGAAGACGCTGGAGCTGAGCTACTTCGCGCGGCACGATGCCGGCGACATCGCCTGGCACGCGCGCTCGCTGTTCCGCCACGTCACCAGCACCGAGCCGATCGTGCGGGCGCGGCTGTCATCGGTGGGCGAAGGGCTGCAGGTGCTGGTGTACGCGCCCGACCGCCCGGACCTGTTCGCGCGCATCTGCGGGTATTTCGACGGTGCGGGCTTCAACATCCTGGACGCGAAGATCCACACGACGCGCGCCGGCTATGCGCTGGACACCTTCCAGGTGATCAGCCCGCAGATGGAGCATCACTACCGCGACCTGATCTCGCTGGTGGAGAACCAGGCCACGCTGGCGCTGAAGGCCGACGGCCCGCTGCCCGAGCCGAGCCGCGGCCGGCTCTCGCGCCGCGTGAAGTCGTTCCCGATCACGCCGCGGGTGCTGTTGCGGCCCGATGAACGCGGCCAGCGCTGGCTGCTGTCGGTGTCGACCAGCGACCGCTCCGGCCTGCTGTACGCGATCTCGCGGGTGCTGGCCCGGCACCACATCAACCTTCAGCTCGCGAAGATCACGACGCTCGGCGAGCGGGTCGAAGACACGTTCCTGATCGACGGGTCGGCGCTGCAGCAGAACCGGGCACAGATCGAGATCGAGAGCGAGCTGCTGGACGCGATCACTTGATCACGGCGGGCATGGGCGCCACCGCAGATCACTCCGGAATCGCGATCACCTTCCCCGGGTTCAGGATGTTCAACGGATCCCACGCCCGCTTCAGCTGCCGCATCAGGTGCACCGCATTGGCATCGAACTCCTCCGTCAGCAACACCACCTTCTGCGCCCCGATGCCGTGCTCGGCGGTGCAGGTTCCTTCCATGCGCATCGCGCGGCTCATCATCCGCTGGTTCAGGCGCTCGGCCTCGGCCATCTCGTCCGGGTTGTCGGGGTCGGCAATCAGGATGCACAGCAGGTGCCCGTCGCCGACGTGGCCGAACAGCGGGCACAGCAGCGACGACCGTCGCGTGTCTTCGATGGTCTCCTCGATGCACTGCGCCAGCCGCGACAAGGGCACGCAGGCATCGGTCGTGAAGGTGCGCCAGCCGGGGCGCAGCAGCTCACAGGCGTTGAACGCGGTGTGGCGCGCGCTCCACAGCCGCGTGCGGTCTTCGGGCTGGTCGGCCCAGTCGTAGTCGTCGGCACCGTGCTCGCGCGCGATGTCGTGCACGATCTCGGCCTGCTCGGCCACGCCGGCCGGCGTGCCGTGGAACTCGAGGAACAGCGTGGGCCGCTCCTTGAATGTCGTGTCGGTGTGCAGGTTGACGGCGCGCAGCGCCAGCGCATCCATGAACTCGGCGCGCGCCACCAGCACGCCGGTCTGGATGGTCTGGATCACCGTGTCGACCGCGCTGCGTGCATCGGCAAAGGTGCACACCGCCGTCGCGATCGCCTCGGGCCTCGGGTACAGCCGCACCGTCACCTCGGTGATGATGCCCAGCGTGCCTTCGCTGCCGACGAAGATGCGCGTCAGGTCGTAGCCGGCGGACGACTTCTTGGCCCGGCGCGCGGTGCGGATGATCTTGCCCTCGGCCGTGACCACGGTGAGCGCCATCACGTTCTCGCGCATCGTGCCGTAGCGCACCGCGCTCGTGCCACCGGCGCGCGTCGCGGCCATCCCGCCGAGCGAGGCCTTCGAGCCCGGGTCGATCGGGAAGAACAGCCCGGTGTCCTTCACCTCGGCGTTCAGTTGCGAACGGGTGACGCCGGCCTGCACCGTCGCGGTCAGGTCCTGCGCATTGATCGTCAGCACCTCGTCCATCTCGGACAGGTCGATCGAGATCCCGCCCGCATGGCCCAGCACATGGCGTTCGAGCGACGAAAACACGCCGAACGCGGTCACCGCGACGCGGTGCTGCGCGCACAGCCGCACGACCTCGGCCACCTCCTCGGTCGTGTGGGCGAACACGACGCCGTCAGGCGCCGTCGTGTCGGACGACGCTCCCTCGCAGCCGTGCTGCTCGCGCATCGCACGGCCGAGCTTGAAGCGCAGGCTGAAGCGATGGCGCAGCGCATCGAGCAGCGCCATCGGCGCGCCCGTCAAGGCGGTGGCGGGCGGGGCCGCGAAGGCGGCAGCGGCAGTGGCAAGATCGATCATGGTGGTCCTCTCTGAGACGGCAAGTGAGACAGCGGTGAAACACGACGCCTGTTGGCCGGCGCTCGGCAGAAGGGAAGGCTAGCGACGAATCATCGTGAGCGCGCCGGCCACGCCATAGCTTTTCGAGAACGCGCCATCTGCTGCAGCGATCCCCTTCGGCGATCGGTGCCGCGAGGCTGCAATTTCTTGCAGTCACGCGGCGTGTTCGCCCGGCTGAAGTCATGCGCCAGCGCTCAGCAGGCGCACGCCGCGCCACGACGCATTGCGCACCGCATGGCGAATCGCGGTGGTGGCCGCCGCCAGCACGCATTCAGCGGCACGCGTCTGCTTGACGACGGTGGTGGCGCACACCGACACCGTGCGCGTGATCGACGGCCGCGTGATCTCGATCACCGCGAGCTTCTTCTGCTGCACCTCGACCTCGATGCTGGGCCACGACAGGATGGTCGCGGCGAGGTTGGTCGTGACCGCCTGCTTGAGCAGCGTCAGCGAGTTCATCTCGGCGATGACGGTCGGCGGCGACAGGCCCTCGCGCATCATCACGCGCTCGACACGGTGGCGAACGCCCTGCTCCAGCCCCGGCAGCACCAGCTCGATGCCCTGCAGCTCACGCAGCGTGATGACCTTGCGCCGCGCCAGCCGCGACTTCGGGTTCACGACGAGGAACAGGCGCTCCTCCATCACGCGCACCATGTCGAGCCCTTCGAGGTTGCCGTCGTCGAACGCGATGCCCAGCATCAGCCGGCCGCTCTTGACCCATTCGAGCACCGTGCCGCTCAACTCCTCGTAGACCTGCAGCCGGATCGCCGGATAGCGCGTGCGGACCTCGTTGAAGATGGCCAGGCCGAGCGGCGCGACCATGCACAGCGGCATGCCGATGCCGACGTGCCCGGTCGGCTCGGTCGAGCAGCTGGTGACCGCATCGTGCGCATCGTCGGCATGCTTCAGGATCGCCTGCGCATAGCGGTACAGGTGCAGTCCGCACTCGGTGGGCGACACGCCGCGCGAGCTGCGGTTGAGCAGCAGGCTCTTGAACTCGTCTTCCAGTGCGGCCACCTGATGGCTGAGGGCGGATTGCGCAACGTGCAGCACACCGGCCGCGCGAGACAGGCTGCCCATGTCCACGATGCGCACGAAGTAGCGGAGCTGTCTCAACTCGATTTTCTCGTCCTCCTGGGTCGCCTTGGCACCGCCCTTCCCGCCCTGCCCGCCGTGGTGGCCGTGGTGGTGACCATCACCGCTGGCGCGCCAGCGCAGGCCGGGCCTGCACCAGCTCAGTCATAGGCTCGGCCACCGGCCCGCTCGCCGGCTCGACACGCAACGCGTCGGCCAGCGACAGGTCGACCTGCAGCAGGTAGGGCTCGTCGCTGGCCAGGCAGTCGGCCACCGCACGCTCGATCGCGGCGGCCGACTTCAGCCGGTGGATGCGCCAGCCGAAGGCACGCGCCACCGCCGCGATGTCGGGCCGCTGGATCATCACGGACGGCGCCGCCGCGCAGGCCGCGGCACTGCGCCGCAGGTCGGCCACCGGCGGCGGGAACACGATCAGCTTCAACGGCCAGCCATGGTCGTAGACCGACTGCAGTTCGTGCAGGGTCGGCAGCAAGGCGTTCGCATCGCTCAGGCACACCACCGGCCGCAGCGGCTGCGCCGCCAGCACGCCGATCGCCGCCGGCAGCGCGAAGCCCGGCATGCCGACACCCGCCGACACCAGCCAGCGGCCGGGGCCCCGGTGCTGCAGATGGCGTGCACCGGCCTGCTGCGCCAGACCGTCGTCGACGGTCACGACCGCGTCGAGCGATGCCAGCGGCGCGCGCAGCGCGCGCAGCACCTGGTCGGCGATCGGGGGCCGGGGCTGCTGTTGCGGCTGCTGTTGCGACACCTCGGCGAGCGCCGCCTCGTGCCGCCAGCCGTCGATCATCTGCCACCAGGCGTCCAGCCGGCCGGCCGCGCCGCCTTCGGGCGCGGCGTGAAACCCGGGGTTCTGCAGCCAGTGCTGCCCCAGCCCCTTCAACACCTCGCCGCAATCGCCGACCAAGGGCGTCGCGGCCGGAATGATCTTGTTGATGCTGGTCGGGTCGATGTCGACATGGATCAGCGCGCAGGGCAGGGTTTCGTCGCGCGGCCACGAGCGCTCGTCGAGGCGCGTGCCGATGCAGATCAGGAGATCGGCCTGCCGCAGCGCCCGGTTCGCGACCGGACTGCCCTGCTCGCCCGGGCAGCCGAGGCAGCGCCGATCAGCAGACGGCAGCGCGCCGAGCGCCGCCATCGTCAGCACGCACGGCAGATCGGCCACCCGCGCGAACTCGGCCAGCGCCTCGCTGGCGACGGCGCCGGAGCGGATCACGCCACCGCCGGCGTACAGCAACGGCCGCTGCGCGGCGCGGATCTGCGCGACCGAGTGGACGAGCCGCCGCTCCGGTGGTGACCTCGGCACCTGGCCCGCACGCAGGCTGCTGGCCGCGGCTGTTGCTGCCGCTGTTGCCGCTGTCGCCAACCGCCGCACCGGCACCTGGGTGCGCTGCACGTCGATCGGCATCTCGAGCAGCACCGGCCCGCAACGTCCGTTGCGCGCCACCTGCACCGCACGCTCGACGATATCGGCCGCATCGTGCGCCAGGTCGATGCGCCGGCTCCATTTGGTCACCGAACGGGTGATGCCCAGCGCGTCGCACTCGCGGAACGCATCGGTGCCGATCAGCGCCGAGTCGACCTGCCCGGCAATGCACAGCACCGGCACCGAATCGGCCATCGAGCTCATCAACCCCGCCACGGCCGCCGCCACGCCGGAGCCGCCCGACACCAGCACCGCCGCCATCTGCCCGGTCGCCTTGGCGTAGCCCTCGGCCGCGTGCACCGCCGCCCGCTCCTGCGACAGGCGCACGACACGCACCCCGGCGCGTGCGCTGAGCGCCTCGCACAGCGGTGCGATCAAGGCGCCTCCGCTGCACAGGAAGAACATCGTCACGTCGTGGTCGACCAGCGCCTGGATGACGGCCTGCGATCCGGTCTGGCGGCGTGCCGTCAGCTCGAGCCGATGAGACGGCGGTCGACCGGTGCCGGACGCTTCGGACTCGTGTTCGGGAAGGGAGGGGGCGGGGGGCTGGGAGTGCTCCATGCGGGGGGCTCTGCACGCTGACGGACAAGGGGGGAGGCAAGGCACAACAACGAGGGACTGCGACGAGGGACGGCGCGGCGATCGGGTACCGCGGGGTGGCCGACAAACCCGGGACAGAACAACCACCGGGGGGCGCCAGCTTGCGTCTCAATTGCGGGGAAATCATGCAGGCCGATGGGCCGGGTTCCCCGCCGCCTGCGGACTGGTGAATCCGGCGGCGCGTAGCGAATGGGTGCGAATGCTAGTGAGCTTTCGCGCAGCGGGCCATATCCTCTGTCGATAGTGCCATCTGGAAAATCGATGGCCCCTGCCGAGGTGGCTCAGCGTCGTGCAAGAAAGTGCACGTGTACAGGTGAAATGAAAACAGCCCCGGCCACCAGCGTGCTGGCAACCGGGGCTGCGAGGAACAGCGATCGGCGGAACGCGACGGGCGTCAGCCCATGTGCAGGCCGCCGTTGACCGAGAAGTCGGCACCGGTCGCGAAGCCGGATTCATCCGACGCGACCCACGACACGATGGACGCGATGTCGTCCGGCGTGCCCAGGCGCTTCACCGGGATGCCGGCGACGATCTTGTCGAGCACGTCCTGGCGGATCGACTTGACCATGTCGGTCGCGATGTAGCCCGGCGACACGGTGTTGACCGTCACGCCCTTGTTCGCGACTTCCTGCGCCAGCGCCATCGTGAAGCCGTGCATGCCTGCCTTGGCCGCGGAGTAGTTGGTCTGGCCGAACTGGCCCTTCTCGCCGTTGACCGAGCTGATGTTGATGATGCGGCCCCAGCCCTTCTCGAGCATGTCGTCGATCACCTGCTTGGTGACATTGAACAGGCTCGTGAGGTTGGTCTCGATCACCGCATCCCAGTCGGCGCGGCTCATCTTGCGGAACATGCCGTCTCGCGTGATGCCGGCGTTGTTGACCAGCACGTCGATCGGGCCGAGCTCGGCCTTGGTCTTCTGGAACGCCGAGACGGTGGAGTCCCAGTCGCCGACATTGCCGACCGACGCGTGGAAGCTGTAGCCGAGCGCCTTCTGCTCGTTCAGCCATTTCGTGAAATCGCGGCTCGGGCCACAGCCCGCGACGACGATGAAGCCGTCCTTGTGCAGGCGCTGGCACATCGTGGTGCCGATTCCGCCCATGCCGCCGGTGACGTAGGCGATCTTCTGACTCATGTTCTTCTCTCCTGAAAAGGTGTGCAGACACCCGAGCGTCGTCGCGCCCGCGTGCCGCGTCAACCGGGTTCGCCCTCAGCTCACCCTGGCTTAACCAATGTTCAACGCTCGACCGTCAAGGCAACACCCATGCCACCGCCGATGCACAGGCTGGCGATGCCCTTCTTCGCGTTGCGGCGCTGCATCTCGTGCAGCAGGGTCACCAGGATGCGGCAGCCGGATGCACCGATGGGGTGCCCGATCGCGATCGCGCCGCCGTTGACGTTCACCTTGCTGACATCCCAGCCCATCTCGGTGTTGACCGCGCAGGCCTGGGCCGCGAAGGCTTCGTTGATCTCGAGCAGGTCGAGCTCGCCGGGCTTCCAGCCGGCGCGTTGCAGCGCCTTCTGCGAGGCCGGCACCGGGCCGATCCCCATGAAGGCCGGATCGAGCGCCACGGTCGCGTAGCTCTTGATGCGCGCGAGCGGCGTCAGTCCGAGCTGGTCGGCCTTCTTCGCGGTCATCACGACCACGCCGGCCGCGCCGTCGTTCAGGCCTGACGCATTGCCGGCCGTCACGCCGCCGGCCTTGTCGAAGGCCGGGCGCAGGCCCGCCAGCGCTTCGGCATTGGTCTTGCGGTTGATGAACTCGTCGGCCGAGAAGACGACCGGGTCGCCCTTCTTCTGCGCGATGCTGAACGGCACGATCTCGTCGGTGAAGCGCCCGGCATCCTGCGCGGCGGCGGCCTTCTGCTGCGAGGCCAGCGCCAGCGCGTCCTGCGCCTCGCGGCTGACGCCGAACTTCTTCGCGACGTTCTCGGCGGTGATGCCCATGTGGTACTGGTTGTACACATCCCACAGGCCGTCGGTGATCATCGAGTCGACCAGCTTCCAGTCGCCCATGCGCTGGCCCTCGCGCGAGTTCGGCAGCACGTGCGGTGCGAGGCTCATGCTCTCCTGGCCGCCGGCGATCACGATCTCGGAATCGCCGTCGCGGATGGCCTGGGCCGCCAGCATCACCGCCTTCAGGCCCGAGCCGCAGACCGCGTTGATGGTCAGCGCCGGCACCGACTGCGGCAGGCCGCTCTTGATGACGGACTGGCGCGCCGGGTTCTGGCCCGAGCCGGCGGTGAGCACCTGGCCGAGGATGACCTCGTTGACCTGGTCGCCGCTGAGCTTCGCGCGCTTCAGCAGCTCGACGATGACGGCCGCGCCCAGCTCGGGCGCCGGTGTCTTGGCGAGGCTGCCACCGAACTTGCCGACGGCGGTGCGGGTGGCGGCGACGATGACGATGTCGGACATGGAGGTCTCCTGTTGACGGATGTGCGGGTGGGTGTTGAACGGAATGTGGTGCCGTGCGGGGCCGGGGTCAAGCGCGGGGCTGCATTCGACTTCAGGCCCGGCTTCAGGCCTTTTGCTTCACATAGCGGCCGGGCGCCGGCTCGATCGCCTTGTGCCTGCGGCTGCCAGGGTTTTTCGGGGCCGGCACCTGCTTGCCGGCGTGGCCGGCCAGCCACGCGTCCCAGTCGGTCCACCAGCTGCCAGGGTGCTCGGTGGCGCTCGCGAACCAGGCGTCGGCGCTGGCCGGCCGGGGCCCCGGGGACTGGCCGATCCAATGGCTGCGCTTCTTCTTGGCCGGCGGGTTGATGACGCCGGCGATGTGGCCGGACGCGCCCAGCACGAAGCGCGTCTTCGCGTTCTTCAGCACCTGGGTGTTCCGCCAGGCCGCGTCCCACGGCACGATGTGGTCCTCGCGCGAGCCGTAGACGTAGGTCGGCGCGTCGACCTGGTTCAGGTCGAGCTTCTCGCCGCACACCGTCAGGCGGCCCGGCTTCACCAGGTTGTTCTCGAGATAGGTGTTGCGCAGGTACCAGCAGTACATCGGCCCCGGCAGGTTGGTGCTGTCGCTGTTCCAGTACAGCAGGTCGAACGGCGGCGGCGTCTCGCCCTTCAGGTAGTTGCCGACGACGTAGTTCCACAGCAGGTCGTTCGGGCGCAGCGCGCTGAAGGTGGAGGCGAGCTCCTGCCCCTTCAGCAGCCCGCCACCGTTCGGGCTGGCCGGGCCGAGCGTCATCTCGCGCAGCTGCACCATCGCCTCGTCGACGAACAGGTCGAGCACGCCGGTGTTGCCGAAATCGAGGAAGGTGGTCAGCAGCGTCATGCTCGCCGCGGGCTTGCTGCCACGCGCAGCCAGCACCGCGAGCGCGGTGGCGAGGATGGTGCCGCCGACGCAGAAGCCCAGCGTGTTCAGTGTCTCGGCACCGGTGATCTCCTGCACCACGTCGATCGCCCGGATGGCGGCGTCTTCGATGTAGTCGTCCCAGCCGAGGTGCGACAGGCTCGCATCGGCATTGCGCCAGCTGACGACGAACACCCGGTGGCCTTGCGCGACCGCATGGCGGATCAGCGAGTTCTCGGGCTGCAGGTCGAGGATGTAGTACTTGTTGATGCACGGCGGCACCATCAGCAGCGGCCGCTCGAACACGGTCTTCGTCAGCGGCTTGTACTCGAGCAGCTGGAACAGCTCGTTCTCGAACACCACGCTGCCTTCGGTGGTCGCGACGTTGCGGCCGACCTCGAACACGCTTTCGTCGGTCTGCGAGACGTGGCCTTGCTGCAGGTCCTGCACCAGGTGCTGCACGCCGTGCAGGATGCTCTCGCCCTGCGTCTTCAGCGCGAGCTGCAGCGCCTCGGGGTTCAGCGGCAGGTAGTTGCTGGGCGAAGCCGCCGCCACGTACTGCTGCACCGCGAAGCGGATGCGCTCGCGCGTCTTCTCGTCGCCCTGCACGCTGTCGGCCAGGCCCATCAGCGTGCGGGCGTTCAGCAGGTACAGCCGCGCGGTGAACGAGGCCATCGGGTTGTCGGCCCAGGCCGCGTTGCTGAAGCGGCGATCGTTCAGCGGCGCCGGCGGCTCGGCGCCCGCACCGGCCGGCGCGGCGCCGACGCTCTGGTTCCACAGCGCGCTGGCCTGCGCCACGTAGTCGGCCTGCAGCGCGCTCAGTTTCGGCATCGGCAGGCTCAGGCCGCTCATCGACTTGAAGACTTCACCGATCGTCGCGCCGAATGCATCTGCACTCACGCTGGCAACCGCATTCCCGTTGGCAACCGCATCGGGCACCGCTGCTGGATTCTTCACAGGTCTCCTTGCCGGGCTCGTGCGGGCCGCTGTGGGGTCAGTTGAGTTTCGGGTCACACTCTTCGCTTCGACACCAGCCGCCCGTCGGCCTCAAAAATGTACCTCGTCGCGATTGCCTGGATGTACGTGGTTGTCATGATGGCGATCGCCGAGGCGACCAGCTCGCAAGGCACCGTGCTCGGCGCGGTCTTCACCTTCCTGCTGTACGGCGCGCTGCCGCTGTCCATCGTGCTGTACCTGCTGGGCACGCCGTCGCGCCGGCGCGCGCGCCGCGCGGCCGAGATCGCCGCCGATTCAGCGCAGCCAGACGGCGGCGGCCATCCGCCCGGTGATGCGGTCGCGCCGGAACGAAAAGAACCGTGACGCATCATCGGCGGTGCACCATGCGCCGCCCTTGACCTGGGTCACGCCCAGGCCCGCGAGGCGGCGGCGCGCCAGTTCGGACAGGTTGGCCATCCACTTGCCGGCCGCGTGGCTGCGGAACAGCGCGGGATCCGCCTGCTGCGGGTCTTCGCCGAAGGCCTGCAGCACGTCGGGGCCCACCTCGAAGCGCCCGGGGCCGATGCAGGGCCCGAGCCAGGCCACCAGGTCACCCGGTTCGCAACCCGCCGCCTGGCACAGCGCCGCCACCGTGTTGTCGAGCACGCCGCCGGCCAGGCCGCGCCAGCCGGCATGGGCCGCACCCACCGCCTGCAGCGCCGGCGCGCCGGTCGTCGCCAGCAGCACCGGCAGGCAATCGGCCACCTGCACCGTGCAGGCCAGGCCGCGCTCGGTGGTGATCGCGGCATCGGCCTCTTCGAGCGGCGCGCCCACCGAGGCCCGCACCAGCCGCAACACCCGCGTGCCATGCACCTGTTTCATGAAGACCGGCGCCGCGCCGGTGGCCGCCGCGAAGCGGGCCCGGTTCGCGTCGACCGCCTCGGGGTCGTCGCCGACCGCGATGCCGAGGTTCAGGCTGGCCCAAGGCGGCGCGCTGAGCCCGCCGCGGCGCGTGCTCATCAGCGCGCCCACATGGTCGAGTGCCCAGTCGGGGTGCAGGGCATCCTGCAGCGGGGTGGTGTTCGGCATCAGGTGGCGTCCGGGCAGGCCGACGGCTGCGCGCCGCTGAACGCCTCGAGCCGCATGCATTCGTCGAACACCCGCATCACGGTCGGCACGTGGTCGAGCCGGCAGTTCAGGCGCTGCGCGTTGAAGATCTGCGGCACCAGCGTGATGTCGGCCAGCGTCGGCTTGTCGCCGTGGCAGAAGCGGCCGGTCTCGGGCTGGCTCGCGAGTTGGCGCTCGACCGTCTCGAGGCCGGTCTCGCACCAATGGCGGTACCAGCGGTTCTTGTCGTCCTCGCTGACGCCCAGGTCGTGCAGCAGGTAGCGCAGCACGCGCAGGTTGTTCAGCGGGTGGATCTCGCAGGCGACGTCCATCGCCAGCGCACGCACGCGCGCCCGGCCGAGCGGGTCGGCGGGCAGCAGCGGCGGCTGCGGATGGGTTTCGTCGAGGTACTCGATGATGGCGAGCGACTGCGACAGCAGCGCGCCGTCGTCCTTCAGCACCGGCACCAGCCGCCCGGGCGACAGCGCGGCGAAATCGGGCTGCGTCTGCTCGTTCTTGACCAGGTGCACCGGCACGTAGTCGTAGGCCAGCCCCTTCAGCGCGAGCGCGACCCGCACGCGGAACGAGGCCGACGACCGGAAGTAGCTGTAGAGCTGCATGCCCGCCGTGCTGGTCATCGGGCCACCATCAGCGCGCCACCAGCCGGACCTGCAGGCTGCCGACGCCGTCGACCTGGGCGCTCAGCGTGTCGCCGGTGACGACCGCGGCCACGCCCTCGGGCGTGCCGGTGAAGATCAGGTCACCAGGGGCCAGCTCCCACAGCGCGGACAGTTGCTCGATGATCTCGGGAATGCTCCAGATCAGCTTGCCGATCACGCTGTGCTGGCGCATGGTGTCGTTGACCTTCAGCTCGATGCGCGTGGCGGCGCCGATGTTGCATTGCGCGGCCGGCCGCACCGGGCCGATCGGCGCCGATTCGTCGAAGCCCTTGCCGCTGCACCACGGGCGGCCCTGCTTCTTGGCCTCGCCCTGCAGGTCGCGGCGCGTCATGTCGAGCCCGACGGCATACCCATACACATGGTCGAGCGCCTGCGCGGCCGGAATGTTGCGCCCGCCCTTGCCGATCGCCACCACCAGTTCGACTTCATGGTGCAGGTCCTTCGTGGCGCTCGGGTAGTGCATCTGCCCGGTCGTGCCCTCGGTCACCGGCAGCACCGCGTCGGCGGGCTTCATGAAGAAGAACGGCGCCTCGCGGCCGCTGTGGCCCATTTCGATCGCATGGTCGACGTAGTTGCGGCCGACGCAGTAGATGCGGCGCACCGGAAAGGTGTCGCCGGGTTGCGCTCCGACGACGGGCACGGAAGGGGTGGCCGGAACCGGCACGACGTGGCTCATGGAAAGCACTCCGCAGAGAGTCAGTGGGGGGATGGCGGGATGATGCCATGAGGTGTGAAACCTCACGGCTAAACTGCCCGCATGTTCAAGGCCCGAAGCTTCAAGCACTGCAAGGCGTGCGGATCGCCGATCACCTACAGCGTGCCGCCCGACGACAACCGCGAACGCGCGACCTGCGGCGCCTGCGGTGCCATCCACTACGAGAACCCGCTGAACGTCGTCGGCACGCTGCCGGTGTGGAACGACCAGGTGCTGCTGTGCCGACGCAACATCGAGCCGCGCCACGGCTTCTGGACGCTGCCGGCCGGCTTCATGGAGCTCGGCGAGACCACCGCCGCCGGCGCGCTTCGCGAGACCGATGAAGAGGCCGGCGCCCGCATCGAGATGCAGGCCTTGTTCACGCTGCTGAACGTGGTGCGTGTCGGCCAAGTGCACTTCTTCTACCGCGCCCGCCTGCTCGACACCGATTTCGCGCCCGGCCCCGAAACCATCGAGGCCCGCCTGTTCCACGAAAACGAGGTGCCGTGGGACGAGCTCGCGTTCCCGACCGTGCGGGAAACCCTGAGACGATTCTTCGAAGACCGACGCCGGGGTCAATTCGGCTTTCATATGGCCGATATCGATTGACGGCGCACCCTGTCGCCGTTCGAATAGGTCGACGCCAGACTTTCCGATACCGCGACACCGATGACCGATCCCCGTCCCCTGCCCTCCGCCGCTGCCGCCCACCCTCCCGCCGACAAGCCGGCGGAGGCCTCGCCGCTGCGGATGCGCGAAGACCTGATCCACCCCGACCCGCTGCTCGACTGCCTGGTCGAGATCTGCCGGCTGAACGGCCAGGCCGCGTCGCGGGCTTCGCTGTCGGCCGGTCTGCCGCTGGGTGACAGCGGCAAGGGCAAGCTGACCATCCAGCTCACCGAGCGGGCCGCGGCACGCGCCGGCATGGCGACCAGGCTGCAGCGCCTGGCGCTGCCCCGCATCGACGCCGCCGCGCTGCCGGCCATCCTGATCCTGAAGGACAACCAGGCCTGCGTGCTGCTGCGCTTCGAAGACGGCGGCAAGGAAGGCCCGGTGGCCCGCGTGCTGCTGCCCGAGACCGGCCAGGGCTCGATCGTGCTGCCGCTCGCCGACCTGCAGCAGCGCTACACCGGCGTGGTGCTGTTCGTGCGCCCGCATTTCCGCTTCGATGCGCGCACGCCCGAGGTGCGCGCGGTGCGCCAGCGCCACTGGTTCTGGGGCGCGGTGCTCGAGCAGCGCATCGTCTACCGCGACGTGTTGTGGGCCGCGCTGCTGGTCAACGTGTTCGCGCTGGTGTTTCCACTGTTCTCGATGAACGTCTACGACCGCGTGGTGCCGAACAACGCGGTCGAGACGCTGTGGGCGTTGTCCATCGGCGTCGTGCTGATCATGTGCGGCGACCTGTTCATGCGGCTGCTGCGCAGCCACTTCGTCGACGAAGCCAGCGCGCGCATCGACGTGCAGATTTCCGCCACGCTGATGGAGAAGGTGCTCGGCATGCGGCTCGAGAACCGGCCCGAATCGGTCGGCTCGTTCGCATCGAACCTGCGCGGCTTCGAGCAGGTGCGCGACTTCATCGCGTCGGGCACCGTCACCGCGCTGATCGACCTGCCGTTCGCGCTGCTGTTCGTGATCGTGCTGGCCTGGATCTCGCCGTGGCTCGCGGTGCCGGTGGTCACGGCCTTCCTGCTGATCCTGGTGATCGGCTACGTGCTGCAGCACCGGCTGCACGAGCTGTCGCAGACCACCTACCAGGCCTCGGCGCAGCGCAACGCGACGCTGATCGAGAGCCTGACCGGCATCGAGACCATCAAGTCGCTGGGCGCCGAGAGCGTCGTGCAGGCCAAGTGGGAGCGCGCCAACGCCTTCCTCGCAGTCACCAACGTGCGCATGCGGGCGCTGTCGTCGGCAGCGAACTACGGCACCAACTGGCTGTCGCAGGGCGTCACCGTCGCGATCGTGATCGTCGGCGTGTACCTGATCAGCCAGCGCGAGCTGACGATGGGTGCGCTGGTGGCGTCGTCGATGCTCGCGTCGCGCGCGCTGCAGCCGGCGGGGCAGATCGTCGGGCTGCTGATGCAGTACCAGGGCGCGCGCACCGCGATGGAGTCGCTCGACAAGATCATGGAGAAACCGGTCGAGCGGCCGCCCGGCGCGAACTTCGTGCAGCGCGCGCAGCTGCGCGGCGACATCGAGTTCCGCAACGTCAAGTTCGCCTACCCCGGCCGGCAGGATGCCGCACTGGACGGCCTCAGCTTCAAGATCCAGGCCGGCGAGCGGGTCGCGCTGATCGGGCGGGTCGGTTCCGGCAAGTCGACGATCGAGCGGCTGATCATGGGCCTGTACCAGCCGACCGACGGCGCGGTGCTGCTCGACGGCATCGACCTGCGCCAGCTCGACCCGGCCGACGTGCGCCGCAACCTGGGCTACGTGTCGCAGGACGTGACGCTGTTCTACGGCAGCCTGCGCGACAACATCACCTTCGGGCTGCCCTATGCCGACGATTCGGCCATCGTCGCGGCGGCCGAGCTGGCCGGCATGAGCAGCTTCATCGACCGTCACCCGCGCGGCTTCGACATGACGGTCGGCGAGCGCGGCGAATCGCTCTCCGGCGGGCAGCGCCAGGGCATCGGCCTGGCGCGCGCGGTGCTGCACAACGCGCCGATCCTGCTGCTCGACGAGCCGACCAGCGCGATGGATTTCTCCACCGAGGCGCAGATCACGCACAACATCGGCAACTTCGCGCAGAACAAGACGGTGGTGCTGGTGACGCACCGCACCTCGCTGCTCGCGATGGTGACGCGCGTGATCGTGATCGACGGCGGCAAGATCGTCGCCGACGGCCCGCGCGACCGGATCATGGAAGCGCTGCAGAGCGGCCGCATCGCGAGGGCCGCATGAGCGCGCGTCATGAAGGCGGCCTGAACCGCGTGCTGATCAAGATCGGCCTGGCCGTGATGTGGGTGCTGGAGCGCATCCGCCTGCTGCTCGACCCGATCACGCGGCGCCTGCTCGGCCCGGCGGTCACGCCCGACAACGCCGGCGATGCCGGTTTCCGCAGCTTCGAGGCCGAAGCCGACCAGGTGATGTCGCGCAGCGGCACCCACCATGCGCAGTCCATCGTGCGCGCGGCGCTGCTGATCGTCGTGCTGCTGATCGGCTGGGCCGCGCTGGCGCATGTCGACGAGGTGACCAAGGGCGACGGCAAGGTGATCCCGTCGCGCCAGTTGCAGGTGGTGCAGTCGCTCGATGGCGGCGTCGTCTCCGAAATCCTGGTGCGCGAGGGCCAGGTCGTCGAGGCCGGGCAGTTGCTGCTGAAGATCGACGAGACCCGCGCGACCTCGGGCGTGCGCGAGAGCAATGCCACCGGCCTCGCGCTGAAGGCCCGCCAGGCGCGGCTGCAGGCGCTGGCCGACGGCTCGGTGTTCACGCCGCCCACCTCGGCCGACCCGGACGAGCAGCGCATCCTGCTCGGCGAGCGCCAGCTCTACGAAGCCAAGCGATCCGAACTGGAGACGCTGCTGTCGATCAACAGCCAGCAGCTGCAGCAGCGCCAGCAGGAGCTGACCGAGATGCGCGCCCGCAAGGCCTCGGCCGACCGCGGGCTCGAGTTCGGCCAGCAGGAGCTCGCGAAGACGCGGCCGCTGCTGGCCAGCGGCGCGGTGTCGGAGGTCGACATCCTGCGGCTCGAACGCGAGGTGGCGCGCTCGCGCGGCGATTCGGAGCAGGCCAGTGCGCAGATCGCGCGCGTGCAGGCGGCCATCGGCGAGGCGCAGCGCAAGAGCCAGGAGACCGAGATCGGTTTCCGCAACGAGGCACGCAAGGAGCTGGCCGAGGTGGCCGGCAAACTGAATGCGTTGAACGAAGGCGCGGTGGCGCTGACCGACAAGGTCACGAAATCGCAGGTCAAGTCGCCGGTGCGCGGCCGGGTGCAGCGGCTGCTGGCCAACACCGTGGGCGGCGTGGTCCAGCCGGGCAAGGACATCGTCGAGATCGTGCCGCTGGACGACCAGCTGGTGCTCGAAGCCCGCATGGCGCCGAAAGACATCGCCTTCATCCGCCCCGGCCAGCAGGCCACCGTCAAGTTCACCGCCTACGATTTCTCGATCTACGGCGGCCTGGATGCCGAGGTCGAGAACATCAGCCCCGACACCATCACCGACGAGCGCGGCAACGCGTTCTACCTGGTGCGGGTGCGCACCACGCGCTCCAACTTCAGCGAGAAGATGCCCATCATCCCGGGCATGACGGCCGAGGTGAACGTGCTGACCGGCCAGAAGACCGTGCTCGCCTACGTGCTGAAACCGGTGCTGAAGATCAAGGCGAACGCGCTGCGCGAACGCTGAAAAAGGTTTCTCAAGTTTTCATCCCTCGGGTCGAAAACCCGATCAGCTGGGAGTTTCGAACTCGCCCGAAACCCTTTGAACGGGGCCGAACAACCCGAGCTTATTGCCCCACAAAGGGCTGGTTTCGGTGATTCAGGTCACGAACCGAGGCGGTAGATTCATCCATAAGCGCTGGGTTTCTGGATATCCTGACTGGTAAGTTCTGGCCAGTTTTGTGTCCGAGGAAATCCCATGCCCACCATCGTCCAAACCCAACACGGCAAGGTTTCCGCACTTTGGGGTGCGGCCCTGATTCGCACGCCGGACGGCCAGGTCAGGGCGCTGCAGATCGGCGACGTGGTGAACAAGGGCGATGTGGTCCTGACGACGCAGGACGGCATCGTGCGGCTGGAAGACCTCGACGCGCCGACGATGGCCGCGGCACCGAAGATTCCCGCCCCGGCCGACACCGACATCGATCGCGTGATCGCCGAGTTGAACCAGCCCGATCCGCAAACCGCCCCGGCCGCCGGCCTCACCGGCGGCGGCGGTGGCGGCCTGACGCCGGGCCTGCGCGTCGACCGCATCGCCGAGGGCATCACGCCCGCCTCTCTGGAACTCACCGACACCGCCGCGCCGGCGCCCGCGAGCACCCCGATCGTGGCCACCACGCCGACCGGCGACGGCGTTGCCGCCACCCCGGCTCAGGCCCCGGCCCCCACCCCGGCCGGCCCGCCGCCGGCCCCGCAGAACGCCGCACCGCTGGCCAACGCCGGCATCGCCAGCGGCCTGGAAGACAGCACGCTGCCGCTGCCGCTGCGCGGCAGCGATGCCGACGGCAACGTGGTCTCGGTCACGATCGTCTCGATCCCGGCCGGCGCCAGCTTGCTGCTGGCCGACGGCGTCACCGTCGTCACGGCCGGCCAGACCCTGAGCGCCGCTGATGCCGCCGGCCTGCTGTTCAAGCCCGCTGCCGATTTCAACGGCAGTGCCGGCGTCAGCTTCACTGTCACCGACAACAGCGGCGCCGTCTCGGCGCCGGCCAGCGTCGCGATCTCGGTTACGCCGGTCAACGACCTGCCGGTCGCCACCAGCGTGCCGGCCGGTTCGGGCCTCGAAGACACGCCGATCGCCGTCCACCTGGGCGGCAGCGACATCGACGGCAGCGTGACCAGCGTCACCGTCACCACGCTGCCCCAGCACGGCACGCTGTACCTGCCCGACGGCACGACCCCGGTCAGCGCCGGCACGCCGATCTCGGCAGCAGACGCGGCCAACCTGCTGTTCCGCCCCGACCCGAACTACCACGGCTCGACCGACATCGGCTTCGCCGTCACCGACAACGAAGGCGGCACCTCGGCGCCCGTCAGCGTGCCGGTCACCGTGACGCCCGAAGGCACCGCCATCACCCTGACCGCGTCGGCGGCCACGGTGACCGAAGGCGGCAGCCTCAGCTACACCGCGACGCTGAACAACCCGGTCGCCGGCAGCCCGCTGGTGATCGCGCTGAGCAACGGCAGCACCATCACCATCCCGGTCGGCCAGACCAGCGGCAGCAGCGCCCCGGTGCCGGTGCGCGCCGACGACGCCTATGCCCAAGGACCGCAGACAATCGCCGTCAGCGTCACCCAGGCCAGCGGCGGCGACTTCGCGTCGCTCGACCCGAACGCCAGCACCAGCAGCACGGTGGTCGACGACGCCGACGCCACCAGCCTCACGCTGAGCCCCTCGGCCACCACGCTGGCTGAAGGCGGCAGCATCGTCTACACCGCAACGCTGAACAACCCGGTGACCGGCTCGCCGCTGGTCATCACGCTGGACAACGGCCAGACCATCACGATCCCGGTCGGCCAGAGCAGCGCCAGCAGCGCGCCCTTCGTGGTGCGCGGCGACGATGCCTACGCGCAAGGCACGCAGACGCTGACGGTGGGCGTCGCGTCCACCAGCGGCGGCAATTTCGAAGGCCTCGCGCCGTCGGCGCCGGTCAGCACCAGCGTCACCGACAACGGCAGCCACAGCACCGTCGTGCTGAGCGCGTCGACCGGCAGCGTCACCGAAGGCGGCAGCATCGTCTACACCGCCACCGTCAGCAGCCCGGTCAGCGGCACGCCGCTGGTGCTGACGCTGGACAACGGCCAGGCCATCACGATCCCGGTCGGCCAGAGCAGCGCCAGCAGCGTCCCGTTCGCGGTGCGCGCCGACGACGTGCTCGCCCAAGGCCCGCAGACCGTCACAGCCACCATCGCCGGTCACACCGGCGGTGGCTACGAGTCGCTGACACCGGTCGGCAGCCCGTCGACCTCGGTCACCGACGACACCGACGCCACCACCGTCGCGCTGAGCGCCACGCCGTCGGTAGCCGAAGGCGGCAGCATCGTCTACACCGCCACGCTCGGCGCACCGGCCGCCTCCGACGTGACGGTCACGCTGTCGAACGGCGCCACCATCACCATCGCCGCCGGCACGAGCAACGGCTCGGTCGCGCACGCGGCGCCGGCCGACAGCGTCTATGCCGACGCGGGCAGCGTCTCGGCGACGATCAACGGCGCCACCGGCGGCGGCTTCGAGCAGCTCGTGGTGAACCCGGCCGCGGCCACCACCGCCGTGTCCGACACGGTCGACACCACCACCGTCACGTTGACGGCCTCGCCGTCGGTGGTCGAGGGCGGCAGCATCGTCTACACCGCCAGCCTCGGCGCACCGGCGCTGACGCCGGTCACCGTGACTTTGTCGAATGGCGACGTGATCACCATCGCCTCCGGCGCCAGCAGCGGCACGGTCGCGCACACCACCGGCGCCGACGACGTTTACACCAACGCCAACACGGTCTCCACGACGATCAGCAGCGCCAGCGGCGGCCAGTTCGAGCACCTGGCGCTGAACCCGGCACCGGCCACGACCAGCGTCGCCGATTCGATCGACACCACCACCGTCAGCATCACCGGCAGCAACACCGTCAACGAGGGCGCGGGCGCGAGCTACACGCTGTCGCTGACCAGCCCGGCGCAGACCGCCGTCACCGTGACGCTGAGCTACAGCGGCACCGCCAGCGACGGCACCGACTTCACCGGCGTCACCACGGTGACGATCCCGGCCGGCAGCAGCAGCGCGACGTTCAGCGTCGCCGCGCTGACCGACGGCACGGCCGAGGGGCCGGAGCAGTTCACCGTCAGCATCGCCACCGCCACCGGCGGCAACTTCGAGAACCTGGCGATCAGCGCCGGCAGCGGCAGCGTGAACACCGGCATCGTCGACGCCGACACCGCGACGCTGAGCCTGTCTGCCACGCCCGCCCTGACGGAAGCCGGCGGCAGCATCGTCTACACCGCGACGCTGAGCCAGGCTCCCATCACCGACCTGAGCGTCACGCTGAGCAACGGCGCGGTCATCACCGTGCAGGCCGGCCACCTGAGCGGCAGCACCAGCGTCGCGCTGCCGGCCAGCGACGACGTCTACGTCGATCCGGGCAGCGTCAGCGCCAGCATCCAGGGCGCGACGGGCGGCGGCATCCCGATCGCCATCGACGCGGCACCGGCCGTCACCGCCGTCAGCGACAGCATCGACACGACCACCGTGTCGCTCGCGGCCACGCACAGCGTGACCGAAGGCGGCAGCATCACCTACACCGCGACGCTGACCGCCGCGGCCCAGAGCCCCGTCACCGTCAACCTGTCCAACGGCGACGTGATCACCATCGCCGCCGGTGCCACCACCGGCAGCGTGAGCCATGCCGCGCCCGCGAACGACGTGTACACCGGCAGCAGCACCGTGTCGGTGTCGATCGCCAATGCCAGCGGCGGCAACTTCGAGCAGCTCGCCGTCGACCCGGCGGCGGCGCAGACCCTCGTCACCGACAGCGTCGACACCACCACCGTCCGGCTGATCGCCTCGGCCGGCGCGGTCGAGGGCGGCAACATCACCTACACCGCGCAACTCACTGCGGTGGCGCAGGCCGACGTGACCGTGACGCTGTCGAACGGCGCCGTCATCACCATCCTCGCCGGCGCGCAAAGCGGCTCGGTGAGCCACCCGGCCCCGACCGACGACGTCTACACCGATGCCGGCACCGTCAGTGCCACCATCACCGGTGCGACCGGCGGCAGGTTCGAGAGCCTGGCGATCGACGCGACGCCGGCGCAGACCGCCATCGGCGACAGCATCGATGCCACCACGCTGACGCTGTCGGCCCCGGCCAGCGCCGTCGAAGGCGGCAACATCACCTACACCGCGACGCTCGGCGCGGCGGCGCAGACGCCGGTCAGCGTCACGCTGTCGAACGGTGCGACGATCACCATTGCCGCCGGTGCCACCACCGGCAGCGTCAGCGTCGCCGCCCCGGCCAACGACGCCTATGCCGGCCATGCGCCGGTCTCGGCCTCGATCACCGGCGCCAGCGGCGGCGGCTTCGAGCAGCTGGACGTCGACGCGACCCCGCGCGCGACCAGCATCACCGACAGCGCCGACACCACCACGCTGAGCCTGTCGGCCAGCGGCAGCGTGATCGAAGACGGCAGCATCACCTACACCGCGACGCTGACGCAGGCGGCGCAGACGCCGCTCACCGTCAACCTGTCGAACGGCGACGTGATCACCATCGCCGCCGGCGCCACCACCGGCAGCGTCACGCACGCCGCCCCGGCGAACGACGTCTACCTGGGCGGCGGCACCATCAGCGCCACGATCGCGAACGCAACCGGCGGCAACTTCGAGAACCTCAGCGTCGACCCGACGGCGGCCAGCACCACGCTGACCGACAGCGTCGACGCGACGACCGTCGTGCTGGCGGCCACGCCATCGGTGGTCGAGGGCGGCAGCATCGTCTACACCGCGACACTGGGCGCGGTGGCGCAGGCACCGGTCCTGGTGACGCTGTCGAACGGCGACACCATCACCATCGCCGCCGGCCAGTTCAGCGGCTCGGTCTCGCACGCGATCGCGGCGAACGACGTCTATGTCAACGGCGGCACCGTCTCGGCCACCATCGCCAGCGCCGTCGGCGGCAACTTCGAGCAGCTGGCGCCCAGCGCCGCCGCCGCCACGACGACGATCACCGATTCGGTCGACACGACGACCCTCAGCATCACCGGCAACGGCAGCGTCACCGAAGGCGCGAGCGCCGGCTACACGCTGTCGCTGACCAGCCCGGCGCAAGGCCCGGTCACCGTCACGCTGAGCTACAGCGGCACGGCCGCCGACGGCAGCGACTACACCGGCGTCGCCACCGTCACCATTCCCGCTGGCAGCAGCAGCGCGAGCTTCAGCATCCCGACGCTGGACGACGCCGTGGCCGAGGGCAGCGAGCACTTCACCGTCAGCGTGGCCTCGGCCACCGGAGGCGGCTTCGAGAGCCTGGTCGTCAGCGCCGCCAACGGCAGCGTCACCACCGGCATCGTCGACAACGACAGCGCGACGCTGAGCCTGTCGGCCACGTCCGGCCTCACCGAGGCCGGCGGCAACATCGTCTACACCGCCACGCTGACCCAGGCACCGGTGAGCGACCTGAGCGTGACGCTGTCGAACGGCGCGATCATCACGATCGCTGCCGGTCAGCTGAGCGGCACCGCCACGGTGGCCGTGGCGCCCGGCGACGACGTCTACGTCGACCCGACCAGCGTCAGCGCCACCATCCAGGGCACGAGCGGCGGCGGCATCCTGCTGAACATCGACCCGACGGCGGCCGTCACTGGCATCGCCGACACGATCGACACGACGACGGTCACGCTGAACGCCTCGGCGACCAGCGTCGCCGAAGGCGGCAGCATCGTCTACACGGCCAGCGTCGACCACCCGGTGACCGGCTCGCCGCTGGTGCTGACGCTGTCGAACGGCCAGAACATCACCATCGCCGTCGGCCAGAGCAGCGGCAACAGCGCGCCGTTCGTGGTGCGCCCCGACGACGCCTATGCGCAGGGCGACCAGCCGCTGAACGTCGGCATCGTGTCGCACAGCGGTGCCAACTACGAGAACCTGGCCACCGGCAGCACGGTGGCGACCACCGTCACCGACAACGCCAGCACGACGACCGTGACACTGAGTGCGTCGACGGCATCCGTGGCCGAAGGCGGCAGCATCGTCTACACCGCATCGGTGAACCAGCCGGTGTCCGGCCAGGACTTCGTCGTCACGCTGAGCAACGGCCAGACCATCACGATCCCGGTCGGCCAGAGCAGCGCCGACAGCGCGCCCTTCGCGGTGCGCGGCGACGATGCGTACGCCCAGGGTACGCAGGCGCTGAATGTCGGCGTCAGCGCGACCAGCGGCGGCAACTTCGAGGCCGTGGCCCACACGTCGACGGTCAGCACCAACGTCACCGACGACGGCGACCTGACGACCGTCACGCTGACGGCATCGTCCGGCACGGTGGCCGAGGGCACGGCGGTCAGCTACACCGCGACGCTCGACCATGCCGTCACCGGCTCCGACTTCGTGATCACGCTGAGCAACGGCCAGACGATCACCATTCCGGTCGGCCAGTCCAGCGCCAGCGGCCCGGCGGTCGTGCTGCGTGCCGACGACGTCGATGCGCAGGGTTCCCAATCGGTGGCGGTCGGCGTCACCGGCACGACCGGCGGCAAGTTCGAGGCGCTGGACACCGCCAGCACGGCCAGCACCATCGTCACCGACGACGGCGATGCGACGACCGTGACGCTGAAGGCGTCGAGCGCCTCGGTGTCCGAAGGCGGCAGCATCGTCTACACCGCCGAGCTCGACCATGCGGTGAGCGGGCAGGACCTGGTGCTGACGCTGACCAACGGCCAGAGCATCACGATCGCGGTCGGCCAGACCAGCGGCAGCACGGCACCGTTCGCGGTGCGCGCGGACGATGCCTATGCGCAGGGAACGCAGACGCTGAACGTCGGCGTCGGCTCGCACACCGGCGGCAACTTCGAGGCGCTGGCTACCGGCAGCACGGTCAGCACCGACGTCAACGACAACGGCACGCAGACGGTCGCCACGGTGACGGCTTCGGCCGGCGCGGTGGCCGAAGGCACGGCCGTCAGCTACACCGTCACGCTGAACCAGGCGGTGACCGGCTCCGACTTCAGCGTGACGCTGAGCAACGGGCAGAGCGTGACCATCCCGGTCGGGCAGAGTTCGGCCAGCACGGCGGCCCTGGTGCTGCGCGGCGACGACGCGCATGTGCAAGGCACGCAGACGGTGTCGGTGGGCATCACCGGCACCAGCGGCGGCAATTTCGAGGCGGTGAACAGCAGCTCGACGGCCCGGGTGGACGTCAGCGACGACGCCGATGTGACGACGGTGTCGATCAGCGGCGCGGGCAGCGTCGCCGAAGGCGCGAGCGCCGGCTACACGCTGACGCTGGACCATGTTGCCGCCACGCCGGTGACCGTGACGCTGAGCTACAGCGGCGTCGCCGCCGACGGCAGCGACTACACAGGCGTCACGACAGTGACGATCCCGGCCGGCAGCAGCAGCGCCGGCTTCAACCTGGCGACCATCGACGACGCGCTGGCCGAGGGCACCGAGCGCTTCACCGTGACGGTGACCGGCGCGAGCGGCGGCGGCTTCGAGAGCCTGGCCGTGGGCAGCGCGAACAGCGTCACCACCGCCATCGTCGACAACGACGTGGCCGGCGTGAGCCTGAGTGCGACTCCGGGCCTGACCGAGGCCGGCGGCACCATCACCTACACCGCGACGCTGACGCAGGCGCCGTTGAGCGACCTGACGGTGACCCTGTCGAACGGCGCGAGCATCACCATCCAGGCCGGGCACTTGAGCGGCAACACGCAGGTGGCCGTGGCCGCGAGCGATGACGTTTATGTCGACCCGACCAGCGTGTCGGCAACGATCCAGGGCACGAGCGGCGGCGGCATCCTGGTGGCGATCGACCCGGCACCGGCCGTCACGGCAATCGCCGACACCGTCGATGCCACCACCGTCACGCTGACCGCTTCGGCGGCCTCGGTCTCCGAAGGCGGCAGCATCGTCTACACGGCGAACGTCGACCACGCCGTCACCGGCTCGCCGCTGGTGCTGACGCTCAGCAATGGCCAGACCATCACCATCGCCGCCGGCCAGTCCAGTGGCAGCAGTGCCGCCTTCAACGTGCGTGCCGATGACGCCTACGCCCAGGGCAACCAGACCGTCACGGTCGGCATCAGCAGCAGCACCGGTGGCAACTACGAGGCGCTGACCACCAGCAGCACCGCCAGCACCACCGTCACCGACAACGCCAGCGCGACCAC
>NZ_FRCQ01000019.1 GCF_900142965.1 Rhizobacter sp. OV335 | reverse complement strand
GCACGCTGCTGTTCCTGCCGTATGCGGTGCCGGGGTTCATTTCCATCCTGGTCTTCAAGGGCCTGTTCAACAACAACTTCGGCGAGATCAACCTGATCCTCGATGCGCTGTTCGGCATCAAGCCGGCGTGGTTCTCGGACCCGACGCTCGCGAAGGTGATGCTGCTGATCGTCAACGTGTGGCTGGGCTACCCGTACATGATGGTGATCTGCTCGGGGCTGATCAAGGCGATCCCCGCCGACCTGTACGAGGCCTCGGCGGTGGCCGGCGCCGGGCCGTTCACCAATTTCTGGCGCATCACGCTGCCGTTGATCCTGAAACCGCTGACGCCGTTGCTGATCTCGGCCTTCGCGTTCAACTTCAACAACTTCGTGCTGATCAGCCTGCTCACCGGCGGGCGCCCCGACTTCCTCGACACGAGCGTTCCGGCCGGCACCACCGACCTGCTGGTGAGCTACACCTACCGCATCGCGTTCCAGGACTCGGGCCAGCAGTTCGGGCTCGCCGCGGCGATCTCGACGGTGATCTTCGCGATGGTCGCAGCCATCTCGCTGGTGCAGATGCGGTTCACGAAGATCTCCAGCGACGAACCCAGGTAGCAACGCACATGGCCATCGTCCTCGACAAGAGCCACCGCTGGCGCGTGCTGGCCGCGCACGCCTTCCTGATCGCGCTCGCGGCGCTCGTGATCTTCCCGTTCCTGATGATTTTGTCGATCTCGCTGCGCCCGGGCAACTTCGCCGCCGGCAGCCTGATCCCCGAGACCATCAGCTTCGAGCACTGGAGGCTCGCGCTCGGCATCTCGTACACCGCGCCCGACGGGCGGCTGGTGAAGCCCGACTTCCCGGTGCTGCTGTGGCTGTGGAACTCGGTCAAGGTCGCGAGCCTCACCGCGGCGATCACGCTGACGCTGTCGACCACCGCCGCCTACGCCTTCGCGCGCATGAAGTTCCGCGGCAAGCGCATGGCGCTCGGCGGGCTGATGCTGATGCAGATGTTCCCGGCGGTGCTCGCGCTGGTGGCGATCTTCGCGATCTTCGACCGCATCGGCAGCGTCTTCCCGTTCTTCGGCATCGACAGCCATGCCTCGCTGCTGCTCGCGTACTCCGGCGGTATCGCGCTGCACGTGTGGACGATCAAGGGCTACTACGACACGATCCCGGTGGAGATCGAGGAGGCGGCCAAGGTCGATGGCGCGACGCGGTGGCAGGCCTTCCGGCTGGTGCTGCTGCCGATGGCGGTGCCGATCCTGATGGTGGTGTTCCTGCTCGCCTTCATCGGGGCCATCATCGAGTACCCGGTCGCGTCGATCCTGCTGCACGAGGAAGCCAAGCTGACGCTGGCCGTCGGGTCGAAGCTGTTCCTGTACGACCAGAAATACCTCTGGGGCGACTTCGCGGCAGCGGCCATCCTGTCGGGGCTGCCGATCACGATCGTGTTCATCCTGGCGCAGAAATGGATGATCTCGGGGCTCACCGCCGGGGGGATCAAAGGATGAGCGGAACCACTCGCCCACCACCCGTTCGCCCTGAGCAGGGACCGAGCCTGTCGAGGGCCCGTGTCGAAGGGTGGGTGCCGCAGCACGCGGGCCTTCGACGAGCTCAGTCCGACCCTTCGACAGGCTCAGGGCGAACGGGAGTTTTTTGCCACCTCCTCGTACTGCTTACAGCACTTCTCCTCGCCGCCTGCACGACCCCCGCCCTCGCGCCGAAGCCCCCTGCCCCGCCACCCATCAGCGGCCCGATCTCCGTCCCCGGCGCCTTCGCCGACAACCCGATCGTCTACTTCGCCATCACCGACCGCTTCGCCAACGGCAACTCGGCCAACGACCACGCCTACGGTCGCCAGCGTGAGGCCGATCCGGCGGCCGACATCGCCACCTTCCACGGCGGCGACCTGAAAGGCATCACCGACAAGCTGAACGAAGGCTGGTTCCGCGAACTCGGCGTCAACGCGATCTGGATCACTGCGCCCTACGAGCAGATCCACGGCTGGGTGGTCGGCGGCGACAAGGCCTTCAAGCACTACGCGTACCACGGCTACTACGCGCTCGACTACACCGTGCTCGACCTGGCGATGGGCACGCCCGACGAGCTGCGCGAGATGGTCGCCACCGCGCACCGCCAGGGCATCCGCATCCTGTTCGACGTGGTGATGAACCACCCCGGCTACCTCGACCTGCAGACCGCCCGCGAGCTGAACCTGAAGGTGCTGTGGCCCGGCTCCGAGCGCGCGACGCTGCGCGACTACCACGGCTTCATCGACTACAACAGCTTCAACTTCGCCGACTGGTGGGGCCGCTCGTGGGTGCGGGCCGGGCTGCCGGGCTACCTCGACGGCGGCCGCGACGACCTCACGATGCAGCTCGCCTACCTGCCCGACTTCCGCACCGAAAGCACCGGGCGGGTGAAGCTGCCCACCTTCCTGCGCACCAAGCCCGGCACGCGCGCCCGCGACCTGCCCGACGCGACGGTGCGCGACTACCTCGTGATCTGGCTCAGCGACTGGGTGCGCGAGTACGGCATCGACGGCTTTCGCGCCGACACCGTCAAGCACGTCGAGCCCGAAGCCTGGGCCGCGCTGAAGCGCTCGGCCACCGCCGCGCTGGCCGACTGGAAGGCGCGCCACCCGGCCGACAAGATCGACGACCAGCCGTTCTGGATGGTCGGCGAGTATTGGGGCCAGGGGCCGGAGCGCAGCCCGCTGATCGACAGCGGCTTCGACGCGCTGATCAACTTCGAATTCCAGGACCAGGTGCCGCAGTTCGCGCAGCCCGACGCGCTGTACAGCCGCTACGCGTCGCTGCTGTCGGGCCGGCCCGGCTACAACGCGCTGAGCTACGTCTCGTCGCACGACACGCGGCTGTTCGACCGCAGCCGCCTGGTGCAGGCCGGCGCCGCGCTGATGCTCGCGCCTGGCGCGGTGCAGGTCTTCTACGGCGACGAGACGGCGCGCCCGCCCGGCCCGGCGCCGGCCTCGGATCCGCAGCAGGCCACCCGCTCCGACATGAACTGGGCCACGCTCGACACCACGCAGCTTGCGCACTGGCGCCGCCTCGGCAGCTTCCGCGCGCGGCATGTCGCGCTGGCACGCGGCGTGCATCGCCAGTTGTCGGCCAGCCCGTATGTGTTCAGCCGCGTCGATGCCGCGACCGGCGATGCGGTGGTGGTCGCGATGGCGGTGGATGGCACCGTCACGCTGCCGCTCGGCGGCACGTTCGGCAATGGCGAGGCGCTGCGCGACGCGTACAGCGGCCAGCGCGTCGAAGTCGTCGACGGCCGGGTCACCCTCGCCGCCTCTCGCTACGTCCTTCTCGAGCGGGCACCCGCGGCCACGCTGGCCGCCACCCCTGCCCCCGCCCTTCCCCTGCTGTCCCCTCCATGACCATCGACCTCAGCAACCGTTCGACGCCTTTCACCGACCTGCGGCTGCTGGCCGACATCGGCGCGACCTACGCGCGCTTCTGCATCGAGCCGTCGCCGGGGCGGTTCGAGCATGTGGCGGTGCTGCCGTGCAGCGACCACGCCGGCATCACCGAGGTGATCCAGGCCTACCTCGCGACGGTGCCCGAGCTCAAGCCCCGCCACGGCGCGGTGTCGATCGCCAACCCGATCCAGGGCGACCAGGTGCGCATGACGAACCGCGACTGGGCGTTCTCGATCAAGGAGGTGCAGCAGCAGCTGAAGCTGTCGACGCTGCTGGTCGTCAACAACTTCACCGCGCTCGCGATGGCGCTGCCCGGCGTCGGCCCGCAAGGCCGGGTGCAGGTGGGCGGCGGCGCGCCGCAGGCCAACGGCGTGATCGGCCTGCTCGGGCCGGGCACCGGGCTCGGTGTGTCGGGCCTGATCCCGTCCGGCGACCGCTGGACCACGCTGGCCACCGAAGGCGGCCATGTGAACTTCGCGCCCAGCGACGAGCGCGAGATGCGGGTGCTGCAGCATGCGTGGAAGAGCATGTCGCGGGTGTCGGCCGAGCGGCTGATCTCGGGGCCGGGCATCGAGCTCATTCATCAAGCACTGCACCAGGCGCAGGCATCGGAGCGCGAGCTGTCGACCGCCGAGATCGTGCAGCGCGCGCAGCACCAGGATGCCGCGTGCCTCGAGACGCTGGAGGTGTTCAGCGGCATGCTGGGCTCGATGGCCTCGGACGTCGCGCTGACGCTCGGTGCCACCGGTGGCATGTACGTCGGCGGCGGCATCGTGCCGCGGCTCGGGCCTCTGTTCGCGCAGGCCATCTTCCGCGAGCGCTTCGAGGCCAAGGGCCGCATGAGCGACTACGTGGCCCGCATCCCGACCTACGTGCTGACGGCCGAGAACCTGGTGTTCCAGGGCATCTCGACGCTGCTGTCCGACCACGTGCCGGACGCCGACGGCAGCCACCCGCTGCTCGAGCGCGTGCGGGCGTCGGTGACGACGCTGTCGCCGGCCGAGCGGCGTGTCGCGAACTTCGTGCTCGACAACCCGCGCACCGCGCTGAACGACCCGATCGCGCTGATCGCGCAAGGCGCCGAGGTGAGCCAGCCGACGGTGATCCGCTTCTGCCGCTCGCTCGGCTTCCAGGGGCTGGCCGACTTCAAGCTGAAGCTCGGCTCCGGGCTGACCGGCACGCTGCCGGTGCAGCGCACGCAGGTGCGTCGCCAGGACGGCACCGCCGACCTGTGCGCCAAGGTGCTCGACAACACGATCTCGGCCATCGTGCAGTTCCGCGAGGCGCTGAACGTCGATGCGGTCGACCGCGCGATCTCGCTGCTGCGCGAGGCGCGGCGCGTCGAGTTCTATGCGATGGGCAACTCGGCGATCGTCGCGCTGGACGCGCAGCACAAGCTGTTCCGCTTCCGGATCTCGTCGGTCGCGCACACCGATCCGTCGATGCATTCGATGGCCGCCGAGTTGCTGGGGCCGAGCGACGTCGCGGTGTTCATCTCCAGCTCCGGCCAGCCGCCGGAGCTGTCGCGGGCGGCCGGCCTCGCGCTGGACCGCGGCGCGAAGGTGATCGCGATCACCGCGAGCCAGTCACCGCTCGCCCGCAAGTCGACGGTGTGCATCCCGGTCGAGCACAGCGAGGACGCGAGCACCTTCGTCTCGATGATCTCGCGCATCCTGCACCTGCTGGTGGTCGACATGATGTCGGTCGGCGTCGCGGTGCGGCGGCTGCCGGCGGCCAGCGTCGGCAGCGAGGCCGGCACCGCCGACGGCCAGCAGCAGCCGGCGCCGGGGGTGCTGATCTCGCACGTGGAGTGACGCCGCCGGGCGCTGATCGGCGCGAAGTCAAGCCATCGCGATTCAAATTGCCAATCACCCCGCATCACAAAAGAAATCGCCGCTCCCGGCGCTGCTGGCAATACTCGCCGGCACAAGGGAGACAACGATGACACTGCGCGAACTGCGCTACCTGGTGGCGCTCGCCGAGCATCGCCATTTCGGGCATGCGGCCGAGGCCTGCCACGTGACCCAGCCGACCCTCAGCACCCAGTTGCGCAAGCTGGAGGACTACCTCGGGCTCGCGCTGCTCGACCGCAGCGGCAAGCAGCCGTCGCTGACGCCGATCGGCGAGCTGGTGGTCGAGCGGGCTCGCCGCCTGCTGGCCGAGGCCGACCAGATCCTCGAACTGAAGAACCTGCGCAGCGGCCCGCTGCAGGGCGCGCTCAACATCGGGCTGATCCCCACGCTCGCGCCCTACTACCTGCCGTGGCTGCTGCCGCTGGTGCGCGCGCGTTATCCGAAGCTGCGGCTGGTGGTGCACGAGGAGATGACGCGCCACCTGGCCGACAAGCTGGCCGACCAGTTGCTCGACGTGGCCATCGTCGCGCTGCCGGGCCCGCTGCCGCAGCCCGCCTTCGTCGAGCAGGCGTTGTTCGACGAGCCCTTCTTCGTGGCGGCGCCGCCGCACCACGAAATCGCCGCGCACGATGCCGTGCCGCTGCACGTGCTGGCCGAGCTGAAGCTGCTGCTGCTCACCGACGGCCACTGCCTGCGTGGCCATGCCCTGGAAGCCTGTGGCCAGCATGAATCGACGCAGGACGACGGGTGCGACTTCCGCGCCAGCAGCCTGGAAACCCTGCGGCAGCTGGTGGCGGCCGGCATGGGCTGCACGCTGATGCCGGCCCTGTCGGTCCGGCGCCGCGGCGACAGCGGGCTGGTGGTGCGCCCGCTGGCGCAGGGCCAGTCGCGGCGCATCGGCATGGTCTGGCGCTCGGGCCACCAGCGCACGGCCGATCTGCAACTGCTGGCGAATGCACTGGGCGACGCCTTGCCGGAAGGCGTGAGGCCGCTGCGCCGCACGCTCGCCACGGCCGCCTGAGCCGTGCAGGGCCGAGCGCGATTGACGGCGTGAATCGGGCCGGCTGAGGTTCTCAACTTCCCGCGGCGCGGCGCGCTTCATAAGCTCCACACCCCTACTTCAGTGGAGCAGAACATGAACAAGCTTCTTCGTTGCAACGCGCTGCCGGTGCTGCTGGCGGTGGCCGCGATGACCGCGATGGCCGCACACGCGCAGACGTCGGCGCCGACGCTGACCCGAGACAACGGCGCGCCGGTCGGCGACAACCAGAACTCGCAGACCGCCGGCCCCGGCGGGCCGGTGCTGCTGCAGGACGTGCAGCTGATCCAGAAGCTGCAGCGCTTCGACCGCGAGCGCATCCCCGAGCGCGTTGTGCATGCGCGCGGCACCGGCGCGCATGGCGAGTTCGTCGCGAGCGCGGACCTGTCGGCCGTCACCCGCATGAAGGTGTTCGTCGCCGGCACGCGCACGCCGGTGTTCGTGCGCTTCTCGACCGTGATCCACGGCAACCATTCGCCCGAGACGCTGCGCGACCCGCGCGGCTTCGCGACCAAGTTCTACGGCAGCGACGGCAACTGGGACCTGGTCGGCAACAACCTGCCGGTGTTCTTCATCCGCGATGCGATCAAGTTCCCGGACATGGTGCACAGCCTGAAGCCGAGCCCCGACACGAATGTGCAGGACCCGAACCGCTTCTTCGACTTCTTCTCGCAGCAGCCCGAATCGACGCACATGCTGACGCGGCTCTACTCCGATCTCGGCACGCCGGCCAGCTACCGGAACATGGACGGCAACAGCGTGCATGCGTACAAGTTCGTCAATGCGCAGGGCCAGTTCACCTACGTGAAATTCCACTGGAAGACGCTGCAGGGCGAGAAGAACCTGAGCGGCGCCGAGGCCGCGGCGCTGCAGGGCCGCAACTTCAACCATGCGAGCGAGGACCTGATCAACGCGATCACCAGCGGCAACTTCCCGAAGTGGGATTTGTACGTGCAGTTGCTGAAGCCCGAGCAGCTCGACGGCTTCGACTTCAACGCGCTGGACGCGACCAAGGTGTGGACCGGCGTGCCGGAGACCAAGGTCGGCACGATGACGCTGAACCGCAACCCGGCCAACATTTTCCAGGAGACCGAGCAGAGCGCGTTCGCGCCGGGCAACCTGGTGCCGGGCATCGAGGCTTCGGAAGACCGGCTTCTGCAGGGGCGGCTGTTCAGCTACAACGACACGCAGTTCCATCGCGTCGGCACCAACGTGCAGCAGTTGCCGATCAATGCACCGAAGGCGGTGGTGGCCGACAACAACCAGGACGGCAATGCAAATGCCGGGTCGCGCACGGGGCTCGTCAACTACGAACCGTCGCGGCTGAGGCCGCTGCCGGCCGACGCGGCGTACAAGTCGAGTAGCCTGCCGCTGGCCGGCGGCACGCAGCAGTCGCGCATCGCGAAGACGCTGAACTTCCGGCAGGCCGGCGAGTTCTGGCGCTCGCTGTCGAAGAAGGAGCAGGCGAGCCTGATCGCCAACCTGGCCAGCGACCTGGGCCGCGTCGACAACGACGCGGTGAAGTACGCGATGCTGTCGCACTTCTACAAGGCCGACAGCGGTTATGGCAGCGAGATCGCGAAGGCAGTGAAGGCGGATGTGGGGCGGGTGCAGCAGTTGGCGGCGGGCATCCAGGAGTAGACCCGTGGCCCGGATGCCGCGGGCGCAGCAGATCCTGCAGTGGCAGGTGTCAGCGGAGGCTGTGCACGTGGGGCCGTTCCATGCCGATGCGTAGGCGATGACGGTGAATGAGCAGCCGTTCGACGTGCCCGGCGTACAGTTCGGCTTCGAGGCCAGCATCCCTGGTGGGCTGCGGCTGGCGCTGGACAACAGCTACATCGAGGTGGACCGGCATGGCGCCGTGCCGGGCCCGCCGGGGCTGTATGCCGCCGGCGAGGTCAGCAACTTCTGGTGGCGAAGTCGATCCAGAACGCGCAGTCGGCTGCCGGGGCGGCGATCATGCCGCTGAACGCTGGAAGTGATCAGCGACGGCGCGGCACGATGGCAGTGCCGTGGGCTTGAATCAGCGCACCTTGAAAACGGTCATTGCGAGAGATCCACAAGCATGACCCCCAAGCCTTTCATGGATGACTCAAGAAGGTACACCGCACCTGCCACACGCGGTGCAGCGACCCCGTACCCAAGTATTTTGGTGTCCCATGGAAGTTCTTCGAGTGCACGAATGAGAGCAACAAGGCCGTAGATTCTTTTGCCACTCCGAAGCGAGTTTTCATGCCTGGCTTTCAGTGTAGGCAACGTATTTCCGACGGTTCCCTCAGAGGGGCTGCTTTCATCAATTCGCGATCGGTCATCCTCGAGAAGCGATGTTGCTTTCCCATAATCGTCTTTGTCCAAGATGGGATGGACTGACGCAAGTAGATCTCGAATCTCGTACTTCACGGCTTGAGCACCTCCACACTAGGTCAGCACCGGCTTGGCGAGAGCCGCTGCGTACAACTCCAAATTGGCCGTCAATTCCTCCAATGTGCAGCCTGCAGGGAACGCGGGGTTGGAGCTGTGCCCCCTAATCCCTTCGTTCTCATGGTAGTAGACCTCGTAAATCGCAGGTTCATCGTTGCGAACCATTACTCGGCATTCCCAAGTCATGAAGTCAATTTGTGGCAACCAACAATCCCAATTCTTCGTCCATCAGATATCAAATAATCCCGAGAGCATCTTTCCAAGGAATGGCCGAAGGCAATTGACTTACGTCACCCATACAGGAAACAAAAATTGGCCCATTCCCGGCAAGTGCAGACACCGGATCTTTCATCCGAACGAAGTCGATCGTATTGAAGAAAAAGACCCATCCTTGTTCAACCTCTGCCGTTTCCTCAGGCAACATCTCAAATTGATCGCCGGCCGACAGACCCAATTGAATGATGAGTTGATTCGCAAGATCCTCAGCAGCGTTTTTGTCGATGGCAGACATCAGTTCATCCTCAGAAGTTGAAAGCTTTGGAAACCTTCTAGTAATGCTGATTTATCGGTTTGACCATCAAGGAACCGCACAATGCCATTCTGGTTTCACGTCGATCTCAACCCGCCGCCACGCGGGAAGGTTGATCGGCTTGATTCCTTTGCGGTAATGTCTTATCGCAAACGTGTACAACAAGACTCGATTTCGCCACTTTCTATTAAATCAGCGACTGTCCGTCGAATAGTTTCCACGCTGATTGACTCAACGACGATCATGTCCTTCGCCCAAACGTACGTCCCCCCGGCGCACTCCCCAGATTTACGATATCTCTTCATAAGCGTCCGAAGATTATCGACGGTGAAGAATGTTGCAGAGAAGGCTCGACCGTCGTCAAGGTCAACCAAGACATCGACATTGTCATCGATCGCAGGACCGATTTCGCTAGCCGATGGGGTACGCAGCTGAAAATTCATGGCTTCAATTTCCAAAAAAGTGCCCCAATGCGCAAGCTATCTCGCAAGGTCGTATGTTTGGGGTGATTTCCGGGTCGCGGACAATCTCGCCCCACTGTCCAGCAGAGTAGCGGCTCGCGGCCCGACATAGTACGACTTGATTTTCTCGAATCGACTTCGAATGATCTTCGCCAAGATGGCGTACAGAGCATCAGACTCTTTGCTGCTTCTAACCGTGCCGATCTGACCGGCAACCAAATGTCGATCGGCGTGCTCCCCGCCGGTTTGCAATACTATGGTGTGAGGGTTGTCAATTTGGTCAACCGCGTACATGACTTCCCCGCTCCGTTGAGGAACAGCTCGCAGATTTATGGCTACCCCATTGTCGACAATGAGATATTCCTCAAATGCCGACAAGGCATCCGAGGCTGAAATTCGGACCTTGGGTTCTGCGAACATGCCTGCGTGTACGAAATCGACAGCCTTGCTTTCTTTCACGCCACGCAAAATATCAGCCAGATCGTCAGAAGTGGCAAAAAAAGGAATCATCTTTCTGCTCATAAGGTTCATTTTGGCTTGGGGATCGTCAACACATGTTCGCCAGTTTGGGCACGTATTCTGTCGGCATTCGCTGCTTCACGGGTCGTCAGCGTAACTCCGTCCGCGCGCGTATCCACAGTGTTAACACGAAGAGTTTTCCCGTCCTTGGTTGCGGTGATGTCCGGATACGATGAGCCACGTCTCGCCCCACCTGGCCCGGGCAAATATTCTTCCGGGGCGCGACCACCACCACCCGTTATTTTCCAGCCTCGCTTTTCCATTTCTGTCGCTACTTGATCAATGTGACTGCGAGTGGCGTCGTTCCCGAGTCGGCCCGCCTTCTTCGCCGCTAAACCACTCGTGGCTACGACCTCTTCTGCTACCTCCGCAACAATCTTGCCATCCGGGGCCAATCTGTACCAGCGACCAGCAATGCCTATAGCCTTGATTGCCACCCCACCAACGTAAAAAATTGCGACCTCCTTAGCAGCCACCTTTGCAACATCGGGCGTCTTTTCTGCGATCTGGTTTGCTGTTGCGGCCACATCCGAAGCAGCTTTGACAAGCTTCGGGTTGGTACAACCCATGGTCTTGCAGTCTTCTATGTCGGGAGGCCCACTTTCCTCACCTTGAGACCCCGAAGACTCCGTGTTGTAGAGCGTGCTCTCGGGCGGCGGTGCGCTGGATTCGGGAGCAGGCTGAGGAGACGCCTCATGCTGCTCTTGGTTGTCCGTCCCCACATTCGCCTGCGAATCTTTTTCCGCAGGTGGGTTGTACCAAACTACGTCGCAATAGAAGGTTCCGACGCCGGTGCAGGCAGGCCCCAGGCCGGTCGGATCGACGAACGCCAACGCGTTGTTCAGCACATAGCTGTAGCGGTTGAAAGCCTGCGCGTTGGTGGCAGCCGGAATGGTCGGATCCGCACTCACGTGCCGACCAAGCAGCGGGTCATACAGCCGTGCATTCATGTGGATCAGTTCCAGCTGATCCAAGTGCTCATGCCCCGTGTAGCCGCTGTGACCCAGATCATTCTTCAGGCTGCCCCACAGTGGACCGCTGTCATCCGTGCCATCGGGATTGCGTCGGCGACCCCATGCGTCATAGCTGAATCGCTGTGCAACGCTGCCAGCCTGGTCGGCAATGGCGAGTGTCGAACCCAAGTGATCGGTCAGGAAATAGCGCGGGTTGCGTGACGCGATTGACCCGGCAGAGACAGAAGTGCCAGAGAACTGTTCCTCGATGAACCCCAAGCCCAACGGAAGCGTCGTCCGGACCGTGGTGGTATTCGCCGCAGAGTCGATCTCCTTCTCAATCGACCCGCCGTACCAGATCGTGGTGGTGGGATCTCCCGCGGTGCCAGCGTTGACTGGCCTCACCACCTGCCTGGCGCGCTCGTGCTCCGTGCCGTAGACAAACTCGGTGCGCTGAGTGGCCGTGTCTCCATTCAGCTTGTCGATGCTTGACGGCATGTTGTAGGAACTCCAGGCGTACGCCCTTGCCAGTCCCTTCAGGAGATTTCCATTGGCGTCGTAGGAGAACTGTGGATTGGCGAGTCCAGCCACCATGCCCGTCACGCCACGAACCGCGCTCGGGCCGGTGCTGCCGGCGCCCGAAGGTGGGTAGTTGTACAAGCCGACCCCGGTCTTTGTCGTCAGGTTCCCCAGTTCATCGTAGGTGGTCGTCTTGGTGACCCCAGCGATGGTGCTCGTATAGAGCCGATTCAACTTGTCGTAGTCGAACGACTCCTCCAAGAGGGAACCACCGGTCGCCATCAATTGGCGCCGGACCTCCAGATTTCCCAATACGTCGTAGTCGTAGCTGTCGTTCTGGTAGGCAGCGTCACCCGCTGACACGCCACTCTGAATTGCATTCAGCTGGCCCGTGAACGCGTTGTAGCGCCGCTGCGTCACGGTGCCGTTGCCAAGCTGCTCCTGGGTGGTGCGGCCTTCGGCGTCAATCGCCAGCACTCTCCACACCGCGCTCACATCGCCGTCATTTCGATCCAGTCGATCGGCGAAGCCTTGCGCGTTGTAGTGCCACTGGAAGGTGTTTGCCGCGCTGCCGCTGCCCGCACCGCGAGCTGCCCGTGAATGGGTTGCCTGATCAGCACGGCCAAACACGTCGTAGGTTTGCGTGCTTGCATAGTCCCAATCCAGGCTGGTCACCGTGGTGCTCAATCGGCCAGATGAGTCGTACCCGAGCACACGACGGAAGTCTTTCGCTCCGGCGACCCATGTGTACGTCTCGGCCAGTTGACCAATCCCATGTGCCGCCGTGTCGTACTCCCAGCGACTGTCCATGTCCGGCTCCAACCTGCGAGTCACGCGCCCCAGCACGTCGTATTCAAAGCCCGTGACCTGCTGCTTGGCATCTCGTTGCTGACGGATCTGCCCCAGCGGATCTGCGACATAGCTCCAAAGACCCAGGCTCGGGTCATTCAGGGATGTCTTGTGCCCGAGCCGGTCATAGCCGATCTCGATGCGGTTGCCCTTCGGGTCAATGGTCCGCACCAGATTCCCGAAGGAATCGTAGACATACCGTGTCGACCAACCGTAGGCGTCCGTCACAGCTTGCGGCTTCCCGAAAACGTTGCGAACCTCGGTGCGAGTCTGGTCCTTTGCGTTGCGGCTCGTACGGCTGAGGCCGTTGTAGCTGTAGTTGGTGAAGTCGTAGCTCGCGCCGGTCTTCGATGGCGATCGGCTTTGCGTCAAACGGCCCAGCGCATCTCGTTGGTCATACCAAGTCCAGATGGCCGGCTCGGAGGCAAAGTGCGGGCGGGAGATCTTCAGAATACGGCCGAGCGGGTCGTACGCCTTCTCGCTCAGCACAGGCGACCCGTCAAACCCCCACGTGCGCACAAGCACCTTGCGACCCAGGGTGTCCTCGAACTCCTCAACCGGTACCGAGGCCTGGCTGGTCTGTCCCGAACCTCCCCATTGTTGAATGACGGTCACTGAAGTTGCACCGTTCAGGCAACTGTCGATGCACTGGCGATACGCCCATGTCGTGGCAGTTCCATCAGGGCGACTCTCTTTCAGTTTTCGTCCCCAGGCATCGTTGGTCCAGACAGTTGCAGGAAGATCTTGCTCGGTCTGCGTCAGTACTTCGCCGGTTGCCGGATCGTAGGTGCTGAGGCTCACCTGCTGCTTCGCGTTCGTTCGGCGCTGCACATAGCGGAACTTGTCGTCGTAGCCGGACCCGACGGTACGAGCTTGCACCGCTCCCGTCAGCGGGTCTTGCCATGTCAGCGTCCGGCTCGTGATCACGCCGTAGCTGGGGTGCGGAACCATCGTCGTGGTCTGCTCGTATCGCACGTCATCAGGTTCAACCACCTCCTGCACGAGAGTCCCGAAGGCGTCGTACTTGTAGGTCACCGTGCGCGTCACGCTCTGGCCGGCCGTTTGGGCCAGCGTCGGGCCGCACACGCCCAGCAACGCAGCCGCGAACCCGGCCCGAACCATCATCTTGTTCATCGTGCTCATGTGCACTTCCCCGTCTTGATCGTGCCGCTCACCCCGATCGACGCAGCGGGATAGTTGCCGCCGCTGACCTTGATGTTCTGGTTCAGCGTGCCAGCCGTGCAGCCGGTGATGAACACCACACCCACGGTGCACGACGCGCCCGCGCCGAGCTGTGCACCAGCCACGCAAGTGCCTCCCTGTCGACTGAAACTCGCTCCACCGGAGATCGCCGGCCACGTGAAGTTCAATGCGGCTGACGCCGCGCCGGTGTTGGACACCGTCACCGTCTGCACCGCAGAGGTCTGGTCCATCGCCTGAGAGCCGAACGCCAGCGATGTGGGGTTGACCGTCACCGTCGTGTTGCTCGGCGTCGGCAGCACCGTCAGCGTCACCGAGATCGGCGGTACCCCGCCACCCATCGAAGAAACGCCGGTGATCGTGCCGGTGTAGGTGCCGGCCGTTGTCGGTGACACCACCTGCCACATGCCACTGCATCCGGCCGAGGCGCCACAGGTCAAGGTGTTGTTCGTCAGACTCATGCCGCCGTTCACCGACAGCGTGAGCGTGGTGGGTGTCGGGGCGCTGTTGCTGTAGTTGGTACCAGCCATGGCCGCCGTCGGTGCCGTGGACGAACCGCTGATCGACGTCGTGGACACGCTGATGACCGGCAGGATGTAGCCCGTCCCCGACACGCTGAAGCTGTTGGTGTTGAACGAATACGCCGCCATCGTCAATCCGCCGCCCGTGTAGTTGCCCGCAGCGCTCGGCGTGAAGCTCACCATCGCCGTGCAGTTGCCGCCCGGAGTGACGTTGCCGCAAGTTCCGGTGTTCACGCCGAAGCCGGCCGGCAGGTTGGCGATGCCCGCATTGGTCGCCCAGTCGTAGGCCGTGTTGCCATCATTCGTCAGGCTGATGCTTTGCGTTGCGCTGCTGCCCACGGCCACGTTGCCGAAGGCCAGGCTGGTCGATCCCCAGCGCGGCACGGCCGTGCGCGTCGTCCAAGTCACCGTCGTCGCCGCCGGTGCGGTGGTTGCGCCGCTGGGCGCAAACGCTTGACTCTGGTTGATCCCCGGCACGTTGGTGGCCGCGTTGATCACCAGGTTGCAACTCGCACCTGCGGCCACCGCGCTGCAGCCGTTGCTCGCGACGCTCAGCGGTGCCGCGAGCGCGGGTGTGCTCAAGGTCATCGGCAGGTTGCCGTCGTTGCGGTACGTCGCCGTCACCGTCTGCGCGGCCGCGCCGTACCACGTCGCGGGCACCGTGAGGCTCGCGGCCGAGGTCAGCGTGGCCACCGTGCCGGTGCCGTTGCCGCCCACCGGGATCGTGAGGTTCACACCGTTCGCGATGACGACGCCGACGTTGGCGCCGCCCTGCATCCGCGGGTACGAGCCCAGCACCTGCACGCTCGCACCGATGCCGTTGGCGATGGCCGTCGGCTTGAAGCTCACCGTCACCGTGCAGGCTGCTCCCGCCGCGAGGGCGCTGCCGCAAGTGTGCGTCAGCGCGTAGTCGCCGGGCTTCGTGCCTGCCAGCGTGATCGACAGGTTCGCGAGCGTCCCGCCGTTCGTCGCGTTGTTGGTCAGCGTGAGGCTCTGCGCCGCACTCGTGGTGTTCACCGCCACGTTGCCGAACGCCAGGCTGCTCACATTCGGCGTGGTGGTCGCCACCGAGAAACCGTAGCTCTGCTGCACCGTGTAGGTCGTGCCCGCAGCGCCCGCCACCTGGTAGCTGATCTGGTCGACAGCGGTGTACGAACCCGGTGTTGCCTGGGCCCCGGTGCCGAAGAAGGTCTGGCACGACGCGCCAGGCGCCAGCACGGTGGTGCCCGGCTGGCAGTACGTCGCGTTGCCGCCCTGCCAGGACCACATGCCCGCCGGCCCCGCGGCCGTCGTGTGCGCGGTGATCAGCAGCGACACCGTGCTGTTGTTCTTGATCGTCGGCCAGTCGCCTGAGTCGGACGCCGCACCGATGGCGCCCCACTGCGTCGACACCGGAACGAAGACCAGCGGCGGCGGAGCCACCGTCAGCGACACCGCCTTCGAAGCAGCACCGCTCGCCGGTGATGGCGTCGCGCTGAGTGTGCCGCTGTAGCTGCCAGCGGCCGCACCCGAACTCAGCACCACCGCGCCGCAGTCAGCGGTGTTGGCCGAGCAGTTGGCCGGCCCGGTCACCGTGGTGCCGGCAGGTGCGGCGTATGCGATCGACGAGGCCACTGTCTGCCCGCTGTTGCCCAGCGTGCAGCTCATCCACGCCAGCGCGGGCACCGCCGCCGGGCTCGACGTGTTGCAGGCCGTGAATGTCAGCGCGGACGGGGTGGCCGCCACGTCGCCCGCCTGCTGTGCCGCCTTGGTCACCACCGTCTTGCGCAGCAGGCCGATCAGCCAGGGGCCGCTGAGGTTGTCGTAGGTGTTGATCGTCGTGGTCGTGAAACTGTCGCCACCGCCACTCACGGTCTCGCTGCTCGACGTGATGTTGCCGAAGATGTCGATGCCGTTCGGGTTGACCTGCGTCGTGCGGGTCACCATCGGCGAGTTGTCCAGGTCGCGGGTGGCGCTCGTGCTGCTGCTCGCGTAGGTGAACAGTGCGCCACCGGTGGTCGCGAACGATGCGGGCGTGGTGTCGCTCTGGCTCAGCACGACGCTGTTGGCCTGCGTCGCCTTGACCTGCACCGGCATGCCGATGAACGGATCGTCCTGGCGGAAGCGGCTCAGCGTGGTCACGCCGGTGGAGGCATCGGTCGATTCGATCGTCTCGAAGCCGGCCGAGCCCAGGCCCTGCAGGTTGCTGCGCAGGCCCCGGTAGCGGTAGTCGGTGGTGAGCCAGCCGCCCTGGCCGTTGGCCACGCGGCGCTGCGCCACCAGCGGTGGGCCGCTGACGACATTGCGTAGCGGCCAAGCCACGTCGGCACCGCGCGTGTAGACGCTCGTGTCGTCCATGCGCTTGTAGCTGAACTGCGTCTGCTGGCCTTCGCCATCGGTCACCGATTCCAGCAGGTCGCTGCTGCCGCCGTTGCCGGTCAGGGCCACGTACCAATAGCCCGAGGAGTTGCTCGTGGCGATGTAGTAGGCGCGGTCCGGAATGCCATCGCCGTTGAAGTCGCCGACGTAGCTGGCTGTCGAGGTGAGGGGCGCCACCGGCGTCCATGGGCGACAAGCAATGTTGATGCTGCCGCCGTAGGTATCGCCGACTTGATACGGCGCGCTCTCGCCGAGCTGGCAAACCCCGGTGCTGCGGGCTGCATCGATGCGGCCGTCTCCGTCGTAGTCGCCGACGTTCGAGAATCCGCCCGTGCCCTGCAAGTCCAGGATCGGCGAGCACGACAGCGCCACGCCGGTCGAGCGGCACACCTTGGCCGAGCTGACACCGTTGCTCGTGTGCGACTCCAGCACATCGCTGTAGCTGTCGTACGGGTCGCCATTCTGGTCGGCCAGCCGGGTCGTTCCCGGGTCGGGAACCGGTGGCAGAAAGAAGTCGGTGGCGCGCATCCCCACGGGCTGCACCAACCCAAGGTCGGTCGACAGGAACACGCGTGCGTTGCTCAGCAACCCCGATACCTTCTCTACGACGAGAAAATCCGTGCGGCCATCGCCATTGAAATCCCCCGTCACGCGCTTGACGTTCGGCCCGGTCTCCCAATCGGTCTCGATGGCCCCGATGAAGTCGACGGCGTCGATGACGCTGCAGCCATCACGTCCCACCGCCAGGCACAGCTTGGTCCCGCCCTTGTCCTGGCGGCGGTCGAGCACGATGATGTCGTCGCGCCCATCACCATTGAAGTCACCCACCAGGTTGCCGTTGACGCCCGAGGATTGGGCCGTCCAGGGCGTGCACGAGAACGAGCTGCCGGTGGACAGGCAGATGATCCAGTTGGGCTGGCCGGTTTGCGGCATCACGGCGATGTCCGTGCGCCCGTCGCCGTTGAAATCCCCTTGCATCACCGGCAAGGAGCCGTTGATCGAGTTGACGCTGACGCCCGGCCCGGCCCAGGCTTGGCAGTCGAAGCTCGTGCGCCGCGACAGGCACATGCGCCAGGTGCCGTTGCCCTCCGAACGCGCGAGGTCCAACGCCCCATCGCCATCGAAGTCGCCCATCAGCACTTGCGTCTGCGTCTGCTGCGTCTTGTTGCCGAATTGCAGGTTGTTCGGTATCAACTCCTGCAACTGCGGCACCGGGCCACCCCAGTTGCCGCTGCCGGCCGCCGCGAAGGTCTCTGCCGCGCCGTCACGCACCGACCACGCGAAGCGCGTGGCCGGCAGGCAGTTGCTTGCGCCGTCGCAATCGCTGATCGTGTCGACCAGGCTGCGGCCGTTGATCGGATTGGTCCTGTAGGCCACGCGATAGTCGCGCACCAGCGTGCCGCCGCTGCCGTCGGCCGCGGTGTCGATGCGCGTCTGGATTGCCCTCAGCCGCTGCGTGCGACTCAGCAGGCTGCCCGCCACGTAGCCCTGCCACGGATCGGGCCGGGTCTCATAGATGAAGTTGACCGCGTTGTACGGCAGCAGCCCGGTGCTGTCGTTGCCGGTGTAGCGGATGCGCGTGGGCACCATCTCGCCGAGCGCGCTGTTCTTGGCGTAGCCGATGTTGTAGTAGCTGCCGCGCCGGTCTTGCGAGCGCGACAGCGCCCAGCGCAGGTTGCGCGTGCCGCCTTGCACGTCGAGCGTGGCGTCGGGCGTTCCGCCGTAGGTCATCACCTGGCCCGACTTGAGGTAGACCGTCCATGCGTCCGGCCCCTTCGCGGCATCGGTGACGACGGGAACGATCTTGCTGAAGCCGTCGATGCGCGTGCGGTACTCGCTGCCGTTCGAGTCGGTCACCGGCAGCAGCCGCTGGCCATCGAGACAGAACACGTCGGCCGTGCTCACCGACACCGCGGTGCGCACGCCATCGATCGCCAACGTCTTGCCGCAGCGCGCGATGCTCGATTGCCCACCCAGCGCCCAGCCCCGCCCGAGCGTGCCGGTGCCGGACTGGCTGGAGTAGTTCAACGACACGCCAGGCGCCACGCCCGCCGTGCCCGGCGGCACCGCGATCGACACCGAGTACGTCGCCGCACCCGCGCCCACCGACGCCCGTCCGGCCAGGCTGCCCGCCACCGGCCCCGACAGGTTCGGCGGTTGAATGGTGACGGCAGTCTGCGCAAACGCTGCGGGCAGCGTGGCCCCGCAGAAGAACGCGAAGCAAAGTGACGCGCGTACGCGGCGGCTCGCCCACAGGGCGCTGGAACGGGAATGCGACAAGAGATCCTCCTCAACGGGCCGTCGGACAGTCCGCGCTGCTAGGGTCTGCAGTGCTGGCCCGGCCGGGCCCCGGTGCTGCTGCGCGCCCGCATCGGGGCGGCAGCAACGTTGCGCATGTTAGCCATGCGCCCGCCCATTTCAATGGGTCTTGTGAATATTCACCAAAGAGCCTCGACGCCTCAAGGAATCTCCTTGACGCAATCCACGTGGTACGTGCGCGAGCCTTCCCCGCTGTCGTGCTCCACCAACCCATGCACGTCGGTGTCGAAGCCCGGGAACCTGGCGTTGAACTCGCGCGTGAACTTCAGGTAGTCGACGATCTTCTTGTTGAAGCGCTCGCCCGGGATCAGCAGCGGGATGCCCGGCGGGTACGGCGTCAGCAGCGAGGTGGTGACGCGGCCTTCGAGGTCGTCGATCGCCACCCGCTCGGTGTCGCGGTGCGCGATGCGCGCGAACGCATCGGTGGGCTTCATCGCCGGCTGCAGGTCCGACAGGTACATCTCGGTGGTCAGGCGCGCGATGTCGCCCTTGGCGTACATCTCGTGGATCGACTGGCTCAGGTCCTGCAGCCCCATGCGCTCGTAGCGCGGCTGCTTGGCCACGAACTCCGGCAGCACGCGCCACAGCGGCGCGTTGCGGTCGTAGTCGTCCTTGAACTGCTGCAGCGCCGTCAGCAGCGTGTTCCAGCGGCCCTTCGTGATGCCGATCGTGAACATGATGAAGAACGAGTACAGCCCGGTCTTCTCGACCACCACGCCGTGCTCGGCCAGGAACTTGGTGACGATGGACGCCGGGATGCCGGTCTTCGCGAACTTGCCCGACACGTCGAGCCCCGGCGTGATCAGCGTGCACTTGATCGGGTCGAGCAGGTTGAAGCCGCTCGCCAGGTTGCCGAAGCCGTGCCACTTCTCGCCGGCCTTCAGCACCCAGTCGGTGCTCTTGCCGATGCCGTCGGCCGCGATCTTGTCCGGGCCCCAGACCTTGAACCACCAGTCCTTGCCGTACTCCTTGTCGACCTTGCGCATCGCGCGGCGGAAGTCCATCGATTCGGCGATGCTCTCTTCCACCAGCGCGCGCCCGCCCGGCGCCTCCATCATCGCGGCGGCCACGTCGCAGCTCGCGATGATCGCGTACTGCGGGCTGGTCGACGTGTGCATCAGGTAGGCCTCGTTGAAGAGGTGCGTGTCGAGCTTGCGGTGCTGCGCGTCCTGCACCAGCACCTGCGAGGCCTGGCTGATGCCGGCCAGCAGCTTGTGCGTCGACTGCGTCGCGTAGACGATCTGGTCCTTCGGGCGCGGGCGGTTGCGGCCCATCGAGTGGAACTCGCCGTAGAACTCGTGGAAGGCGGCGTGCGGTAGCCAGGCCTCGTCGAAATGCAGCGTGTCGATGTAGCCGTCGAGCGATTTCTTGATGCTCTCGGTGTTGTAGAGCACGCCGTCATACGTGCTCTGCGTCAGCGTCAGGATGCGCGGCTTGACCTTCTTCGCGTCGATGCCGGCCAGCAGCGGGTTCTTCGCGATCTTGCGGCGGATGGCCTCGGGCGAGAACTCGGCCTCGGGGATCGGGCCGATGATGCCGTAGTGGTTGCGCGTGGGCGGCAGGAACACCGGCACCGCGCCGGTCATGATGATCGAGTGCAGGATCGACTTGTGGCAGTTGCGGTCGACCACCACCACGTCGCCCGGCGCCACGTTGTGGTGCCACACCATCTTGTTGCTGGTGCTGGTGCCGTTGGTCACGAAGAAGCAATGGTCAGCGTTGAAGATGCGCGCCGCGTTGCGCTCGCTCTCGGCGATGGGGCCGGTGTGGTCGAGCAGCTGGCCGAGTTCGTCGACGCTGTTGCACACGTCGGCGCGCAGCATGTTCTCGCCGAAGAACTGGTGGAACATCCGGCCGACCGGGCTCTTCAGGAACGCGACGCCGCCCGAGTGGCCGGGGCAATGCCACGAGTAGGAGCCATCTTGCGCATAGTCGACCAGCGCGCGGAAGAACGGCGGCGCGAGGCCGTCCATGTACGACTTGGCTTCGCGGATGATGTGGCGGGCCACGAACTCCGGCGTGTCCTCGAACATGTGGATGAAGCCGTGCAGCTCGCGCAAGACGTCGTTGGGCAGGTGCTGCGAGGTGCGCGTCTCGCCGTACAGGTAGATCGGGATCTCGGCGTTCTTGAAGCGGATCTCTTGAATGAACTTGCGCAGGTTCAGCACCACCGGGTCGAGCTCGGGGCCCTGGGTGAACTCGTTGTCGTCGATCGACAGGATGAACGCGCTGGCGCGGCTTTGCTGCTGCGCGAACTGCGACAGGTCGCCGTAACTGGTGGCGCCCAGCACCTCGAAGCCCTCTTTTTCGATGGCCGCGGCCAGCGCCCGGATTCCCAGGCCCGAGGTGTTCTCGGAGCGGAAGTCTTCGTCGATGATGACGATCGGAAAGTTGAATCGAAGCATGGTCACCTCAAGGAAACGCCGGGGGGCAACGGAATGGAAGGCGCGAAGTGTAGGGCCGATCGATGACAGCTGCGGGCCGCGGCTTACACTGCCCGCCACGCGTGCAGGGTGGACGCAACAGACACTCAAACAAGGAGAGGCCGTGGACATGAGCCCGTCGACGTTCTGGTGGGTGGCGGCAGGGGTGGCGGTGGCCGCCGAGCTGGCCACCGGCACCTTCTACCTGCTGATGTTCGCGCTCGGCTTGGCCGCCGCGGCGCTGGCGGCCCTGCTGGGCTTCAAGCTGCCCGGCCAGTTGGTGATGGCCGCCGTGGTGGGCGGCGGCGCGGTGGGGCTGTGGCACTGGCGCCGCCTGCGGCAGCCGCCGGCCGGCCCGGTGCGCGAGAACCGCGACGTCAACATCGACATCGGCGAGCGGGTGCACGTGCCCGCCTGGGCCGACGACCGCACCGCCCGCGTGCCCTACCGCGGCTCCACCTGGACCGCGCGGCTCGCGCCGGATGCGCCAGCACTGCCCGGCGAGCACGTGGTGCAGGCGGTGGAAGGCAACTGGCTGGTGCTGGTGCCCTCGACGATCCGCTGATCTCTCCCTGGGCCGGCTCGCTCCGGCCCTGCTCTCTTCTTCTCCTTACTCCCTGGAAAGCCTCACATGGAAATCGCGCTGATTCTGGTGGTGATCGTCGGCATCTTCATCGTGCGCACGCTGAAGATCGTGCCGCAGCAGAACGCCTGGGTGGTCGAGCGGCTGGGCAAGTACGACCGCACGCTGGTGCCGGGGCTGAGCTTCGTCATTCCGTTCATCGAGCGCGTGGCCTACAAGCATTCGCTGAAGGAGGTGCCGCTCGACGTGCCGAGCCAGGTCTGCATCACGAAGGACAACACGCAGCTGCAGGTCGACGGGATCATCTACTTCCAGATCACCGACCCGATGCGCGCGAGCTACGGCTCGAGCAACTACGTGTTCGCGATCACGCAGCTGGCGCAGACGCTGCTGCGCTCGGTGATCGGCAAGATGGAGCTGGACAAGACCTTCGAGGAGCGTGATTCGATCAACGGCGCGGTGGTGAGCGCGCTCGACGAGGCGGCCGGCAACTGGGGCGTGAAGGTGTTGCGCTACGAGATCAAGGACCTGACACCGCCGGCCGAGATCCTGCGCTCGATGCAGGCGCAGATCACCGCCGAGCGCGAGAAGCGCGCGCTGATCGCCGCGTCCGAAGGCCGCAAGCAGGAGCAGATCAACATCGCCACCGGCGAGCGCGAGGCCTCGATCGCCCGCTCCGAGGGTGCGCGGCAGGCCGAGATCAACAAGGCCCAGGGCGAGGCTTCGGCGATCACCGCGGTGGCCGATGCGACGGCCGGCGCCATCCGCAAGATCGCCGAGGCGATCCGCGAGCCGGGCGGCGAGCAGGCGGTGCAGCTGAAGGTGGCCGAGAAGGCGGTGGACGCGTATGCGCACCTGGCGCAGAAGAACAACACGATGATCGTGCCGGGGAACATGAGCGAGGTGGCCGGGCTGATCGGCACCGCGATGGCGCTGATGAAGGCGAAAGCACCGGGCCAGCCCTGAGCGAAATTCCTGCGGGGCCGGGCCGAAGCCCCCTCGGAGGTAGGCTAAACTCGCCGGCTCCGGAGAGGTGGATGAGCGGTTTAAGTCGCACGCCTGGAAAGCGTGTGGGGGCTAATAACCCCCCGCGGGTTCGAATCCCGCCCTCTCCGCCAGTGGTTTTCCAGGGCCTCGCGCCCTTCCAGCCCAGCCCAGCCCAGCCCATCCCTTCCCACCCCACCAACCGTTCGCCCTGAGCAGGGACCGAGCTTGTCGAGGGGCCGTGTCGAAGGGTTGCAGCCGAAGCGCGCGTGCCAGCGCCAACGGCGCCTTCATCCCACTATCAGCCTTCCACGCCGCGCTCCGTCGTCGCATGTTGTGGATTGCGTTGATCTGGATGTAGTCGATTCCAGCAGATGGAGACGACTTCTCGGACAGCGGCAGCGTGCTCGATGCGACAGGCTTCAGGTGATTCGCCGCGTGGGCAACCTACGAACCCGCCTCGCCCAGTCTCGAATCGGAGGCGGAGCGTGGCCGGCCGGAGTGCTCGCGACAACGAGTTGCATAACGCCATATCGGCTCTCGGGGATGTACTCGAGCTTCACTACCCCGATGGCGGCCATGCCCACGCCACGGATGGAACGATCGCCCGCCAGCCGACGTGTGTGAAAGTCACCGCAGCGGCGAAACGCCTGGAGGGCGGCGAGCCGACTGAGCAGGCCCGCGCCGCATTGGCAGCGATACCCGATGCCGCGCTTGGCATCTTCGTGCACACCGCCGAAGGGTTCCTGGTCGCGGTGAGTTTGGGCTGAGTCGCTGCAGGGCCAGCATTCCCATCAACGAATGCCGGCTGCCCGCCTCACCCTACTAGGTTCGCATCAAGCGACACCCCGCGACCTACCCCCATCCCGGAGTCGCTCCGACCCTATTCAGGAATGGCCAAAGACGCCGGCGATCCTCACGAAGAAGCTGCTGAGCACCATGGCGAACGAGAAGAAGGCGTGGCAGAGCCGCTATGACAAGGGCTAGCAGTGCACGCTCGTCAGAACCCGGTGCGCGATTGGTTGGGGGTGGGCGAGGAGAGGGTCTTCAGCGTCTCGCCCGCAATCCGCTCGAATAGAGGCGCCAGAGTCGGGCTGGGGTTCTGCGGATCGAAGTCGAACTTAGTGCCGTTGTAGACGATCCGCGCGGCTGCGCGCGCGGACCGGCGACGGTGATCGTCACTCCGGGCGCCGACGGCGCGCAGTGTGCCGACGAGCATGCCAACATGCATGCGCCGGCGCCGCGCACCCGGGCCGTCGACACCACCGGCGCGGGCGATACCTTCATCGGTGCGCTCGCAGCCGCGCGCTGTGCCGACGCGGTACTGCAAGCGGCCATCGCGCATGCACAGCAGGCGGCGGCGTTCAACGTGGCGCGGCCTGGCACGATCGATTCGATGCCGTTCGCGCGCGACCTGCAGCCGGCGCTCGCCCCTCGTGAAGAAGACGTCGCTGCTGCACGGCGGGCTGTCGCAGCTGGTGGCGGGCCTGGGCCATGGCAACCTGGTCGTGATCGCCGACGCCGGGCTGCGAGTGCCGGCGGGCACGCCGTCGCGCATTCCTAGCATCCGCCCAGACAAAAAAACCCGCGCGGTGCGGGCTTCATCAGGAGTTGCGATGATGAAACTACGGGTGCGCCAGGGCTCGCAGGACATTGTTGATGGAGGCCTGAATCATTTCCGGCCTCGTGTAGACCGCGTCGTCCCAATTCGAGCCAGGGCGACTGCCCAGCAGCTTTTCGTGGCAGTGCTGATGTGCTTTCAGAGCTCGCTGAACGCGGCGCAATCGACGCCTGGAAATGCAGTCTGCCAGGGCGTCGAGATCGACGGCGCCAATCAACTCCCTCTGCGGGGTTTGGCGGTCACGAGTCTCGATCAGATGGGCGCGCAGCCGCCCAACGATGGCGGCACGAGCTGCATCACGCCGCTGGGCTCTGTCCAGCCAGACCCGCGACATGACGCCCACAACGAATCCCAGGATGCCGGTGCCGCCGGCCGCGAACAGTAGATACGCCCACCACGATTGTTCAGCTGGCAATGGTGGCTCCTCATTCTCGGCGCCGGAACCTTCAGCGGCGTCGCTGGCGACCGGTGGATTCGCCGCCGTCGCCGCTGAAATCCCGCGCGGCGGCCCCGCTCTAGAGGGGCCTTTAGCGAGGCTCGAGGCTCAGTTTGTCGTCAGGAGCGATGAAGGGCACGATCTGAAGTCTCTTCGACGGAGAATCACCGTTCTGGCCAGGCGCCAAGACGATTTGCCACAAGCGACCAGTTTTCGTGTCCAGCAGGAACTGGTCGGCCCTGTAGTCTGAGATTTGGCCGAAGACAAAGCGGCCCCCTTCGGCAGCGAGCATCCGGGCATTTGGGGCAGGCACGGGCTTCGCCTCCTGCGCATGTGCGGATGAGACGGCAAAAAGTAGAAGCCAGCTTGCATACCTGATCATGAGTCTCCTCCGATGCTTGACCGCACCATTGGCGGTTGCTACGGCCCGGATGCCTTCACTGCAGGTGCCGGTGCTGCGATCCCGGGCACGTTGATGATGATCGGCGCCGGTTGCACGGTGGTCTGCACCGGCACCTTCGGTACAGCGTTGTTCAGGACGAATGCCATCACGGTGATGCCGCCGACGGCAACTCCAAGAGCGGATCCCACAATCCACTTGACCATATCGGAGAAGCCCTTGTGCATCTCCGTCCGGAGATCGCCAACATCGGATCTCGTGGCAAGTGTTGGGATGACCGTGTCCCACTTCGTCTCGAGTGCCGTAACGCGTGATTGCATGCGACCATCGTCGCCGCCGCCGCCGCCCTTGTCAAACGGCTCACCTCGTGGCTGATCGTGGGTCGGGGTGATGAGGTCTACGGATCGAAACAATGGGATCGGATCGCTCACGTCTTACTCCCGAAGAGGTCGCCGAGGTCATTGCTCTTTCCTGAGGCCTGGTCCTTGTCGTATTTCCACGCCCCTATCGCAGCGGCTGCGTGCGATCGCACAAAGGCGCACTGCTGGCAGATGATCTGCACTACCAGCAGAGAACGCCCCCCCACAATCAAATTTCCGATCTGGTCAGGCAAGTTGAGCGCAAGCGGCGTCACCCCTTCGCGTGACGGATTGACCACTCCCCATTTCATCGAGTTGCAGAACGGGCAGTTCGGTTTCGCCCCGCGCGAGGCGAGGAAGTCCCCGACTTCGTTGTCGCTGATGCGCTTGAGCGCTTCGATCGCCTTGACGAACCCTTCTTGCGTGCTGATATCCAGTTCGGCCATCACATCCTCGGTGGGCGCCACCGCTGTTGCCCGCGGCCGGCACTGCGCCCTGCTGCACAGCACTGGTGGACTGTACCGCTGCTGGCCCTTGGCGGTACAGTTTGCTCATGCTGGACCCGCAACTGTTGGCATCGATCGGAGAGGCGTCGGACCTGGACGCCCAAGCGCTTGCTGATGGCGGTGAACGAGCTGGGGTTTGGACTGGTCTCGGGCACGCTGATTCATGGACGCCTGCCCGCGGCCTCACCGTGTGCGGCACGCATGTCGCAATCGGCACACAGGAAGAAATATTTCTCGGGCATCCGATCGGCCGGCTCCGGTCCGAATGGGACGTGTGCCCGGCGTCGCGCGAGGACTTCCGACTCGGGGGTATGAACAGGGGTAGCGAAACCACAGCCTCCGCCTCAGAAAACAAGCATTGGCGGGACTTTCCAGCTGTCGTGTGAACGCCACTCTCCCGCCAGATGCATGGCTACCAGCGTACCGTCACGCGCAGGCCGCGGCCTTCAACGCCATCCGCCAGCTCGACCGTCGCGCCATGCCGGTCGGCCACCGACTTGACGATGGCCAGCCCCAGGCCACTGCCCGGCTGCGCCTGGTCGGGCACACGGAAGAAGCGGTCGAACACGCGCTCGCGCCAATCCGCCGCGATGCCCGGGCCGGCATCCTCGACCACCAGCGACGCATCGGCCCCCACCCGCACCGACACCGTCGACCCGGCCGGCGAGTACTTGATCGCGTTCTCGACCAGGTTGTCGACCAGCGACGTCAGCCCCTCGCGCTCGGCCTCGATCTCGCAGCGCTCGGCGGACACCAACTCCAGCTCGACGCCGCGCTGCGTCGCCAGCCCCGACAGCGCCGCCAGCCGGTCCTGCACCAGCTCGTCGAGCGACAGCCTCGCGGCCTGGGTGCGCCCGCTGTCGCTGCGCATCAGCCCCAGCAACTGCGCCACCAGCCGGCTCGCCCGCTCGCCGCTGCGCACCAGCCCGTCGAGCAACTCGGCATCGCGCGCATCGCCGCGGTGCGCCTGCAGCGCCTCGACGTTGATACGCATCGCGGCCAGCGGCGTGCGCAGCTCGTGCGCCGCGTCGGCGATGAAGCTGCGCTCGCGCGCCAGGCTCGCCGCCACGCGCGCGAGCAGCGTGTTCACCGCATCGGCCACCGGCCGCAGCTCGCGGTACGCGCTGCCGAAGCGCAGCGGCGCCAGGTCGCCGGGGCTGCGCGTTTCGATCTCCTGCGAGAAGCGGCGCCAGGGCCGCAACGCCAGCCGCACCGACCACCAGGCCGGCAGCACCAGGAAAGGCAGGCTGATCAGCAGCGGCAGGATCAGGATGCCGCGTTCGCCCAGCGCGAACAGGATCGACACCGCGTGGCCCGAACGGATCAGCGTGACGCGCGCCGCGGACCGTGCCGATTGCTGCGTGTAGGTGCGCCACGGCATGCCGTCGACGACCAGCTTCTCGAGCCGGCGCTGCTGCGTCGCCGGCACCACGCCGGGCGAGCCGGGCGAGGCATAGAGCAGCCGGTCGCCGAGCCAGACGTTCATCGACATGCGCAGCGCCAGGTCGTCCTCTTCATGGTTCTCGCGGCGCTGGAACACGTCGAGCTTGCGCAGCACCTCCTGCAGCTGCTCGGGCCGGTCGGCCAGGCTGTCGACCAGCGCGAGGATCATGTCGGCCCGCGGGCCCATGTGGCCGGGCTCGAAGATCTCGTCGTAGCGCGCGGTGTCCCAGACGAAGTAGGCCACCGCCGCCGACCACAGCAGCAGCACCGTCAGCATCTGGGCCAGCACCAGGCGGCTGACCAGCGAGCTGCGCAGCCGCCGCCACAACGCGGCGGGCGTCATGCGCCGCCCCTGGCCGGCGCGGTGCGGTCGATCACGTAGCCGACGCCCCGCACCGTGCGGATGTAGCCCGGCCCGATCTTGCGGCGCAGGTTGGACATGTGCACGTCGAGCACGTTGCTCTCGTTGTCGAGCCCGCCGGGCAGCACCTGCTCTTCGAGCACGCGGCGCGTCAGCACGCGGTCGGCGCGCTTCATCAGCAGGCACAGCAGCTCGAACTCGCTGCGCGACAGCTCGACCGCCCGCTCGTCGACCGTCACACGCATCGTCGCCTCGTGCAGCGCGAGCTGGCGGATCTCGATCGTGTCGTTGACCAGGCCGAAACTGCGCCGCGCCAGCGCCCGCACGCGCGACAGCAGCTCGGCCAGCGCGAACGGCTTCACCAGGTAGTCGTCGGCACCGCTGTCGAGGCCGGCCAGGCGGTCTTCGAGGGCATCGCGCGCCGTCAGGATCAGCACCGGCATCGGCAGGCGCTCGCGGCGCAGGCGCGCCAGCAGCGCCAGGCCGTCGCCGTCGGGCAGGCCCAGGTCGAGCAGCACGAGGTCGCAGGCCTGGGTGTCGATGGCGTGCAGCGCGTCGCCCAGCCGGCGCACCCAGGTGACCTGCAGGCCCTGGTCTTCGAGCGCGATGCGCACGCCGTTGCCCAGTTCGAGGTCGTCTTCGATCAGCAGGATCTTCATGGCATGGCTCATGGACACCGATTGGAGACGCCGAACCTGAAGGTTGGGTGAAGCCGCGCCGGGGTCGCGGCGGGCGCCTTCATCGAACCTTCATGAAGGGTTCAGGTTCGCTTCAGGTCGGATTCCGACACTGCCGTCCATCCCACGTTTTCAACCCCGACCCCCAGCAACCGAGCGAGACTCCCATGTTCACCGATTCCAACGCCTTCCGAAAGACCTGCATGACCCTGCGCCAACGCCTCTTCCATCCGATGATCCCGACCCTGCTGACCGGCGCGCTGGCGCTGCTGAGCGCCTCGCTCGCGCTGGCGGAAGAACCGGCCGCGCCGGCCGACGACAGCTGGCAGTTCACCGCCGGCCTCGGCGTCGGCAGCATCCCCAAGTACCCCGGCAGCGCCGAGCACAAGGTGCGCGCCTTCCCGGTGCTGGCCGCCAACCACGGCCGCTACTTCATCGGCGGCGTGCCCGGCGCCGGCGTGCCGGCCGGCATCGGCGCGTTCATCATCACCGACCCGCACTGGCGCGTCGGCCTGGGCATCGGCGGCGACCTCGAGAAGCCGCGCAAGGAATCCGATGCCGACCGCCTGCGCGGCCTGGGCGACATCGACGGCACCGTGCTCGGCGCGGTGTTCGCGAGCTACTCCGACGGCTGGTTCACCGCCCGTGGCAACGTGGTCGGCGACATCGGCGGCAAGCACCAGGGCGGGCGGCTGTCGTTCGACGTCGAGGGCAAGTACAGCCCGGCTCCGGGCCTGATGCTGTCGGCCGGCCCGGGGGTGACCTGGGCCAGCCGCAGCGCGATGCAGACCTACTTCGGCATCGACCAGCAGCAGGCGGCACGGTCGGGCCGTGCGGTGTACACGCCGCGCTCGGGCATCGAGTCGGTGGGCTTCACCGTCGGGGCCGACTACCAGATCGACAAGCAGTGGGGCATCGGCACCCGCGTGGCTACGCGCAGCCTGCAGCGCGACGCGGCCGACAGCCCGATCACCGAGAAGAAGGCGCAGAACAGCGTCGTGGTGTACACGGCCTACCGGTTCTGACCGCAGAACAGTTCGTAAAAAAGCCCGCACAAAGGCGGGCTTGGCAAGGTGATCAGCGCGGGCGCTACAGGCCGAACTTCTTCAGCACGATCGGCAGCACCTGAGACAGGATGAAGGTCGCGACAACCCAGACGACGATCTGGTACTTGGCGTCGGACACGTCGTCCTTCGTCGCGAAGGGTGGCCTTAGTTGATGGATGCTCATTTTTGAGCTCCGTCTTCGTCGATCATTTCCACGTACCGACATACAGGACACCGCCACAGGTGCACAGTGAATCCGTTGCCGTTGGCATCTGGCCACGTCCCGACCACCTCGTCGCCGCTCCGGATAGGCTTCCACTCAACCCCCTGAAAACTCCAGGTGCCCTCGATGGACTCGAGTTGTCCGTGGCCGTATCTGCATGTCCGCTCAGTTTTGGGTTGCGTGTTCACCATGTCAGTTCGCTCCTTTGGAGGCCTTGTCGACTGCGGCAAGAGGATTTCGCTCTGCAGCACATCGTCGCGGTATCTCCGATGGCGCAGTAGCAGTTGTAGGCGAGGCCGCTCATGAGCGGTGCGCTGCAGGTCGATGATGCCGCTGGGGCCACGTGCGGGTGCCATGCCCTTCAAGTCGCTGGTGAGCAACTCGTCTCTCGGCTCGACTGCGCCTTGCGCGCGGGGGGTGCCGCGACGCGTCGGTCGAGACTAGCACAAGGGACGATCTGCTCGATCGTCTCGCTCTGACTCGGGGTCGTGCGTGACGCAATCGCCGGCAACCCCTGCCGGCCCCATGCCGCAGCATTCAAGTAGCAGCCCCTTCGGCCGACAACCCGAACAGCCCCTCACCCTCGGCCCGACCCATGCGTTCACTGCGATTGACCCTGGTCCTCCTCATCGGCTCGGGCATTGCCGCGGCCAGCGTGCTGATGGCAGTGTCGCTGTGGGGCGCCGGCACGGCGGCCGATGCGGCACAGCGCACCTTCGTCGCGAAGGACGTCACCGCCGACATCCTGCCGCCGCCGATGTACCTGATCGAGCTGCGGCTGGTGCTCTCGCAGGCGGTCGAAGGCAGCATCGCGCCCGAGAAGGCGCAGGCCGAAGCGGCGCGCCTCGAAAAGGAATACCAGGAGCGCGTCACCTACTGGCGCGCCCATCCGCCCTATGGCCTGGAGGCGCAGCTGCTGGGCCCGCAGCACGAGGCCGCGGTGCGCTTCATCGAGGCCTCGCGCGCCGTGCTGAAGGCCACCGCCACCGGTGACGCCCCCGCTGCGCAGGCGGCCCTGAAGTCGGCCGACGCGCTGTACCTGCAACACCGTGCCGGTGTCGACGCGACGGTCAAGGCCTCGACCAGCTTTGCCGACGCGGCCTCGGCCACCTTCGACGCGACGCTCACGCGCGTGGCCTGGTCGCAATGGAGCGTCTTCCTGGCAGCCACCGTGCTGCTGCTCGGCTTCGGCCGCTTCGCGTGGAAGTCGGTCTGGGGCCAGGTCGGCGGCGAACCGGCCGACGTGGCGGCGGTGGCCAATGCCGTCGCCGCCGGCGACCTGCGCCAGCGCGTGCCGTTGGTGCCCGGCGACGACACCAGCATCATGGCCGCGATGGCGGCGATGTGCGAACGGCTGACGCAGGTGGTGGCCACCGTGCGGGCCAGCAGCGATTCGATCGCGACCGGCTCGCAGCAGATCGCGCGCGGCAACGCCGACCTGAGCCAGCGCACCGAGCTGCAGGCCGGCAACCTGCAGCAGACCGCGGCGTCGATGGAACAGCTGACCGGTGCGCTGAAAGCCAGCGCCGATGCGGCCCGCAACGCGGCCCAACTCGCCGCTGAGGCGGGCGCGGCCGCGAGCCAGGGCGGTGCGGCCGTGCAGCAGGTGGTGCACACGATGGACAGCATCGCCGAAGGCTCGCAGAAGATCGGGCAGATCGTCTCGGTGATCGATGGCATCGCCTTCCAGACCAACATCCTGGCGCTGAACGCGGCGGTGGAAGCGGCGCGTGCCGGCGAGCAGGGCCGCGGCTTCGCGGTGGTGGCCAGCGAGGTGCGTGCGCTGGCGCAGCGCAGTGCCGCGGCCGCCAAGGAGATCAAGGCGCTGATCGGCTCGAGCGTCGAGCGCGTGCAAGCCGGCGCCGAGCTGGTGAACAGCGCCGGCCGCCACATGGGCGGCATGGTCGAACAGGTGCAGCGCGTGGCCGGGCTGATCGCCGAGATGGGCCAGGCCAGCCAGCAGCAGACGGCGGGCGTCGACCAGCTGAACGCGACGGTGGCCGGGCTGGACGAAGCCACCCAGCGCAACGCCGCGCTGGTCGAGCAATCGGCCGCCGCCGCCGACAGCCTGCATGTGCAGGCGCATCAACTGGTGGCAGCGGTCGGCATCTTCCGCCTGGCCTAGGAGATTGCCCCCCCTCAGTTCAGCATCCGGCTGATTGCGTCGGGCGTCCGATGGTTGCTAGCGTGCGGGCTGCCCATCAGCTCTCACCAGGGACGCGCCATGAAACGCCACGATGTCCTCGCCGACCCGGTTCAGCATCAGCCTGCCGCGGCCAGGACGCACCAGACCGACGTGACGCCGATCAGCACCCCGCTCGACGCGAGTCCTCGCAACGCAGCTCGTCAACGCGTCGCACTGCAGGCGCACATCAACCAGTCGCCGCGCATCCTCGCGCAGCGCCGCGCCATGCAGGCGTCGTTTGGTCCGCTCCTGCCGGGCGGAACGGTCCAGCGCGTCGAGCGAGTGACCGTTGGAGTTGACGGCCCCTGCACTCCCCGGCAGGCGGCGAGAAAGCTCATCGAGGCCAATGAACATGGAAGCCTGGGCGAGGAGGACATCGTTGACGTCTTGAGCAGGCTCACGGAATCCGAACTGACATTCCGCTCGTTCTTTGCCCTGGGCTGGTTCGTGGAGAGACAACAGCGGCGGGCCAGGCTCGATGGCTTGCCGCCGTGGGAGGGAGGAGACCTGTACGACCTCGAGCAGGCCTTGGACACCCTTTGCGGCACCCGCTGGTGGTACGTCGGTGGCTACGCCGCGCTGATGTGGATGCGTGACCAAGGACTCGAAGAGGTGCCCACCGACGACCTGGACATCGTCATCGGCGGGATGGACCTGGACGAGAAGGTCAGGGAACACTTCCCGAAAGCCCTGTGGCTCGACCACACCATGCGCGTCAATGGCTATTCCGTGCAGTTCATCGGACGATCCGACGGGGAGCCTGCCAACGTCCAACGCTTTGGATCAAGCAATGTGCTGGTGCCGGAAGCCATCATCAGGAACTACTCGCCGTCCGACGCGCCTTCGACGACATCCGCCAGGCCCGGCGTCAGGTTCGGCGGGGGCATGGCCATGGGGATCGGGTCCCTCGGGGCCATGGTGATGGCAAGGGCAGGCAAGAAGCCCTCGGACACCGATGAAAAGAAGAAGGGCGACGAGGTCGACACCGAGGACCTGGAAAAAAACAAGAAGAAGGCGAAGCGAAGCAAGCGTGTCGAGATATTGAAGGGCGTCGACTTCTCCAAGGGCTTGTTCACCTCGAAATGAGCCTCTCACGGCCGGTTCACGTGGCCGCCGCTCTCGCCAAGGTAAGCTCCCCCTCCCCGCTCACCCGGGCGGACAGGGAGCTTCGATGGAACCAACTGCACGCAGCGGCGACGACCGCGCGGCCGGGGTCGACAACGCCGCGAGCAACACCGCGTGCGACCCCGCGCCCGACACCCCCATGACACTCGACCGCGAGCGCTGGCAGCGCCTGAAGGAGCTGCTGGCCGACACGCTCGAGCGCCCACCGCGCGACCGCAAGCACTACATCGCCGACGCCTGCGCCGACGATCCCGCGCTGCGCGCCGAGCTCGGGTCGCTGGTCGCGGCCGCCGAAGGCACCGGCCCGCTCGACCAGTCGCCCGCGGCCGGCCTGCTCGAGGCGCTGTCGACTGAGGCCGCCGCGGCGCCGCAGGATGCCAGCGGCCAGCGGCTGGGCGACTACCGGCTGCTGTCGCTGATCGCCCGCGGCGGCATGGGCGAGGTCTACCGCGCCGAGCGCGCCGACGGCCACTACGAGCAGCAGGTCGCGGTCAAGATCGTGCGCGAAGGCGCCGACCCGCGCTTCCTGCTCGACCGCTTCCATGCCGAGCGGCGCATCCTCGCCACGCTCGACCATCCGAACCTCGCCAAGCTGCTCGACGCCGGCGTGTCGCCCGAAGGCGCGCACTACGTCGTGATGGACCTGGTCGACGGCGGCCTGCCGATCGACGCGTACTGCGCCGAGCACGCGCTGCCGCTGGCCGAGCGGCTGCGCCTGTTCCGCAGCCTGTGCCAGGTGGTCGACTACGCGCACCGCAAGGGCGTGGTGCACCGCGACCTGAAGCCCGGCAACATCCTGGTCGGGCGCGACGGCGTCGTGAAGCTGGTCGATTTCGGCATCGCGAAGCGCCTCGACGCACCCGCCGTCGACCGCACCGCCACCGCGATGCGCGCGCTGACGCCGGAGTACGCCAGCCCCGAGCAGGTGCGCGGCGAGCCGGTCACCGCGGCCAGCGACATCTATTCGCTCGGCGTGGTGCTGTACCGCCTGCTGACGCAGGCCAGCCCCTACGGCCGGGCGACCGACGACCCCTATGCGCTGACGCGTGCCATCTGCGACACCGAACCGGTGCGCCCGAGCCGTGCGCCGGGCGATGCACCGCGCGCCCGGCGGCGCGAGCTCGAAGGCGACCTCGATGCGGTGGTGCTGATGGCGCTGCGCAAGGACCCGCTGCACCGCTACGCGTCGGCCGAAGCCTTGGCCGACGATCTGTTCCGCCACCTCGAAGGCCTGCCGGTGCAGGCGCGCCGCGGCGCGTGGAGCTACCGCGCCGGCCGCTTCGTGCTGCGCCATCGCGCCGCGGTGGGCGCGGTGGCGCTGGCCAACCTGGCGCTGGTCGCCGGCATCGCGTTCGCCGGCTACCAGGCCTACGAAGCGCACCGCCAGCGCGAGCGCGCGGAGCGGCATTTCGCGAGCGTGCGCAAGCTGGCCAGCACGATGATGATCCCGATGCACGACGCGATCCGCGTGCTGCCGGGCTCCACGCCGGCGCGCAAGCTGCTGGTCGAGAACGGGCTGGCCTACCTCGAGGGCATCGCGCCCGAGGCGCAGCACGAACCGGCGCTGCAGGTCGAGCTGGCGAACGGCTACCGCAACATCGGCGACATCCAGGGCCGGCCGGGGCTCGCGAGCCTCGGCGATCCGCAAGGCGCGCTCCAGAGCTACAGCCGCGCCCTCGCGTTGCTGGCGCCGGTGCTGGCCCGGCCTTCACCGCACGACGCGGTGTACCGCGACGCGCAGCAGGAAGCGGCGGTGCTGCACCAGCGCGAAGGCGCGGTGCTCGGCTTCACCAGCAAGTTCCCCGAGGCCGAACGCACGCTGCGCGCCGGCATCGCGGTGGCCGACGACCTGGCGGCCGCCGACCCGTCGAACCGCACGCGGCGGCTGCTGCGCGCCACGCTGTACGGGCAGCTGAGCCAGGTGCAGATGTTCTCGGGCGACATCGACGCCTACCTGAAAACCGCGGACGACGCCGCCGCGCAGCTGACGGCCCTGGTCGCGCAGGACCCGGACGACCTCGATGCCGGCTTCAACCTGGCATCGAACTACTCGACGCGCGGCGAACAGCTGATCCAGCGCGACGCCACCGCCGCCAGCGCGCAGCTCGCGCTCGACGCCTTCCGCAAGAGCCAGGCCGTGCTGGAGCGGCTGGCGGCGACGAGCCCGCAGAACACCTCGATCACCCGGCACATCGCGACCAACCTGGAGAACATCGCCTGGTGCCTGCGCCGCATCGGCCAGCCGCGCGAGGCGGTGGCGCAAGCACGGCGCGCGCTCGACATCATGCGGGGGCTCAGCAGCGGGGACCCGGGCAGCATGCAGTTCCAGTCCGATCTCGCGAGCATGCAGACCTCGCTCGGCGAAGCGCTGCTGGCCAACGGCGATGCGCGTGCCGGCGTCGACCTGCTGAGCGCCGCGGTGGCCTCGTACGCCGCGTTGCCGGCCGGCATGCGCGAGGACAACTACGTGCACCACCACGAGGGCCTCGCGCACCACCTGCTGGGCCTCGCGCTGCAGGCCCGGCAGCAGGCCGGCGATGCGGCCGCGGCCTGCAGCCAGCAGCGGCTCGCGCTGCCGATCCTCGAAGAGATGGACAAGCAGGGCACGCCGCCCGGCGTCACCGGCCCGGGGCCTGTGCGCGAGGCCCTGAAGGGATGCGGATGACAGGCGCGGCCGTCAATCCACCCGCGTGAACTGCCCGCGCACCAGCTGACGGTCCAGCATCTCGAAGTGCCACCACTCGTTGTCGATGCCGCGGAACCCCACCGCGCCCAGCACGTCGCGCAGCAGCCGGCGGTTCGCGTGCTGGGCCGGCGTCAGCGCGCCGCTCGCGAGGTGCTGTGCTTCCAGCACCGGATGCGACAGCGCCGTCATCTCGTCGAAGCCGCTGCCCATGTCGAGTTCGTGGCCGGCTTCGTCGACCAGCGTGGCGTCCAGCGCCATGCCGAACGAGTGGATCGAGCCGCGCGCCGGGTCGGCCACGTACTGCCGCAGGTCGGTGCCGTCCAGGTGATCCCACAGCTGGATCTGCACCCGGTGCGGGCGCAGCGCATCGAGCACCAGCAACCGATGCCCCGGTGCCGCTTCAGCCAGGCCGGCGACGGCCTGCGCCAACCCGTCGGCGGCCAGGCGATGCAGCCAGGCGCAGTCGAGCGCACCGTACAGGTCCCGCCCGACGAAGTTGCGCACGCTCGCGTAGCGCAGGTCCACCGCCACGCCGTCGATCGCCGACAGCCGGCGGAAATCGGGATGGGTGTCGATGGCTTCGCAACGCATGACGGCTACTTCGATCCACGGGCCACGAGCTTCGGCACCAGCGCCAGCACCACCAGCGCGAGCAAGGTGCTCAGCAAGGCCGTCGACTCGCGGCCCAGACCGCAGGCCACGCCGATCGCCGCCGTCATGAACACGCCTGCGGCCGTTGTCAGGCCCAGCACCTGTTCTTCGTCGCGCAGCTTCAGGATCGCGCCCGCCCCGAGGAAGCCGACGCCGGCCACCACGCCCTGGATCACGCGGCTGAGATCGGCCACCTGCATGCCACCCTGCTGCGGCACCAGCACGAACAGTGCCGCCCCCATCGCCACCAGCATGTGCGTGCGGATGCCGGCGGCCTTGCCCTGGCTCTGCCGCTCGTAGCCGAGCACGCCACCCAGCAAGGCCGCCAGCGTCAGGCGCAACAACACGCGCGTGATCTGCTCAACGTCGGCGAGGTCGGAGAACTCTTCCAGCAGGGTCTGCACGACTCGGTTCATCGCGGCGGCGTCCATCAACGGTGACGCCGGATGCTATCGCGCCAGCCTCGGCGCGCATGCACGTAACGAACCGCAATCGGCGTAGGAGCAAACCTACGCCGGCTCGCGACATTGCGCCTTGCGCCGCCCTCGCCCGCCCTCCTAAATTTCGATTCACGTGCGCATCCGCCCGGGTGCCCGCCGCCGAGGGAGATCTCCATGACGAAGACGCCGCGCCTTCTGGCTGCGATCGCGGTGCTGGCTGCGCTGGTCGCGCCCCCGCTCGCGCAGGCCACCGAGTACTCGCTGTTCGACCTCGGCTCGCTCACGCCCGGCCAGCAGATGTGGGCCACCGGCATCAACGACCTCGGCCAGGTCGTCGGTTATTCGTATGGCGATGGCCGCAGCGGCGACTCGGCTTCGGATCTCTACAACGCCTTCGTGACCGGCCCGAACGGCGCCGGCCTCACCGGCCTCGGCACGCTCGGCGGCAGCTGGAGCCGTGCCTTCGCGATCAACAACGCTGGCCAGGTGGTCGGCGATTCGCAGACGGTGTCGGGCGGCTTCCGCGCCTTCATCGGCAGCGCCGGCGGTCCGCTCACCGACATCGGCACGCTCGCCGGCAGCACCAACAGCACCGCGACCGGCATCAACGCCAGCGGCCAGGTGGTCGGTGTCGCGAGCGGCTCCAACCCGAACGGCAGCGACCCGCGCGGCTTCGTGTCCGGCTCGAACGGCAGCAACCTGCAAGCCCTCGGCAGCCTGGACGGCCAACCGCTGTTCGGCCACGCCATCAACGACCGCGGACAGGTGGCCGGTGGAATGAGCCCTGCCAATTACGGCAGCAGCTTCGTGACCGGACCGAATGCCACCTCGCCCCGCGCCGTTTTCGACGACACCATCGGCGTCAACGCGATCAACAACCACGGCCAGGTGGCCGGCCTGTATGGGGTTGCGTACCTGTACGCCGACGCCTTCATCGGCACGCCCGGCGGCGTGGAGACCCACATCGATTTCGGCAACGTGCAAGGCTATGAGTACGGCAACCTCGGCGGCTTCGGCCAGTACGGCCCGATCTCCGGCAGCAAGGCGATGGCACTGAACGACAGCGGCCAGGTGGCCGGCATGTTCAGCAACGGCCACGCCGCGGATTACTTCGCCTTCATCACCGGTGCCAACGGCGAGGGCGCCGTCTCCCTCGACAGCCTGTTCACGCTCGGCGACGGCGACCACTTCGTCTACGCGACCGGCGTCAACAACCTCGGCCAGTTCATCGCGAACACCGCGAGGGGCCATGCCTATCTCATCTCGCCCATCCCCGAACCGGTCACGCTCGCGCTGTGGACCGGCGGGCTGCTGCTCATCGGCTGGCGTGGCCGAAACACCTCGAACCTCAGGGAGACCTCATGAAGACATCCACACTCGTCGCTTCGCTGGCACTGGCCGCCGGCCTCGCCTGCACCGCACCGGCCCAGGCGCAGACCACGCAGTACCAGCTGTTCGACCTCGGCCAGCTGGGCACCGGCGACCTGATGTATGCGACCGGCCTCAACAACAGCGGCCAGGTCAGTGGCTATGCGTACACGAACGGCTTCAACGGCTGGTCGTCGGTCGGCGACTACCGCGGCTTCGTCAGCGGCGCCAACGGCACCGGCCTGACGGGCGTCGGCAGCTTCGGCGGCAGCTGGAGCAAGGCGTATGGCATCAACGATGCCGGCCAGGTGGTCGGCGCGGCACAAACGGCCACCGGCAGCTTCCACGCATTTCTGCGCGGCAGCAACAGCACGACGCTGCAGGACCTGGGCACCCTCGGCGCCGTCAACAGCATGGCCACCGCGATCAATGCCAGCGGCCAGGTGATCGGCATGACGGGTGGCGCGAGGAACGACCTGCCGACCTACCCGGACGTGCTGGATCCCCAGCAAGGCTTCATCACCGATGCCAATGGCCAGTCGATGCGCGCGCTCGGCAGCCTGAACGGGCAACCGCTGTTCGGCAACGGCCTCAACGACGCCGGCCGCGTGGTCGGCCACATCGGCTACAGCGAGTTGAACCAGGCCGGCACCTTCGTGACCGGCGCGAATGGCGGCAACCCCGTCGCGCTGCCCGCGGCGGTGCACTACCAGGAGAGCTCGATCAACAACAACGGCCAGATCGCCGGCACCTACATCGGGCCGCAGGAGTACGTCGGCCGCAACGCCTACATCGGCAACGATTCCGGCACCGTGAAGCCGCTCGATTTCTCGGGCATCGACAACTACACGCCGGGCAACCTGGGTGGGTCGGGCCAGTACGGGCCGGCCTCGTTCAGCGACACCTCCGCCATCAACGAGTTCGGGCAGATCGCGGGCACGATCCACAACAACCGCTTCGGGCGCGACTTCGCGTTCATCACCGGCGCCAACGGCCAAGGCGTCATCGACGTCAACAGCCTGTTCACGCTGGCCGACGGCGACTGGTTCCGCAACGTCACCGGCATCAACGACCAGGGCCAGTTCGTCGTCAACAGCGGCTACGGGCACGCCTACCTGATCTCGCCGATCCCCGAGCCGGCCACGCTCGCGCTGTGGGGCGTGGGCCTGCTGTTGATCGGCGGCGCGGCGCGTCGGCGGCTCAATGGAGCATCGGGGTCAGCAGGCCGCCCCACTGCCACAGCGCGAAACCTGCGAGCAGCAATGCCGATGCCCTGTTGATCGCGCGCCGCCACGCGGGCCGGAAGCTGTGACGCAGCCGGCCCACGCCGACCGACAGCACCAACCACCACAGCGCCGAGCCCACCAGCACGCCGGCCACCATCACCCAGGGCGAGCCGCCGGCCACCTGCGCGCTCATCGCACCGAAGATCGCGATGAAGGACACGATGGTCATCGGGTTCGACAGCGTCAGCGCGAAGGTGGTCGCGAAGCAGGTCCACAGCGAAGGCACCGGTGCCTTCGCGGCGCTCGCTTCGCCACCGGCCGATTGGTGCCAGCCCGACCACGCGAGCCGCAGCAGCACCAGCCCGCCGAACACCGCGAGCCAGAGCTTCGCGCCGACCAGCCACGCGATCAGCGCGGTGGCGCCGAACGCCCCGACGGCGCCGTAGACGGTGTCGGCGGCCGCCGCGCCCAGGCCGGTCGCCAGGCCCGCGCGCCAGCCGGCGTCGAGCGTGCGCTGGATCGTCAGCAGGCCAATCGGGCCGACGGGTGCGGCGATCGACAAGCCGATCAGCAGCGACTGGAAGAACAGGGCGGAATTCATGGCGGGCATTGTCACGCCCTGGACCTCAGCGGTCTTTTCAGATCACCGGATCGAGCGTGCTCGACCGCGGCTCCCTGCGCGTCGAACGCCACGCCAGCGGATCGTCGTGCCGCAGCTGGTGCGCCGGCACCGGCCGGCCCAGCAGGAAACCCTGGATCTCGTCGCAGCCGTGCGCCCGCAGCCGCGCCAGCTGCGACGCCGTCTCGGCGCCCTCGGCGTTGACCTTCATGCCGAGCGCATGCGAGAGCGAGACGATCGAGCCGACAATCAGGTCGACCTTCGGGTCGCGCTCCATGTTCTGCGTGAACGCCCGGTCGATCTTGACCTTGTTGAACGGGAAGCGCCACAGGTAGGCCAGGCTCGAGTACCCGGTCCCGAAATCGTCCATCACGATGCGTGCGCCCAGCGCCTGCAGCGTCTGCAAGGTCTGCAGCACCTGCTCGGTGTTGCGCATCAGCAGCGATTCGGTGATCTCCAGCTGCAGCCGCTGCGGCGCCAGCCCCGAGCGCGTCAGGCACTCCGACACCACGCCGATCAGGTCGCCCTGGAACTGCGCGGCCGACAGGTTCACCGACACCTCGAGTTGCGACGGCCAGCGGGCCGCCTCCTCGCAGGCCCGCAGCAGCACCCAGCGGCCCAACGGCTCGATCAGCCCGGCCTGCTCGGCCAGCGGAATGAACTCGGCCGGCGAGATCGCGCCGCGCTCGGGGTGCGACCAGCGCGCGAGCGCCTCGTAGCCGCTCAGCCGCAGCGCCTCGGCCTCGAACAGCGGCTGGAAGTGCAGCGTCAGCTGCTCGTCCGCGATCGCGTGGCGCAGGTCGTGCACCAGCGCGCGGCGCAGCTGCAGGTCGGCATCCATCGCGGCGTCGTAGAAGCTGAACTGCCCGCGGCCGTCGGCCTTCGCGCGGTACAGCGCCAGGTCGGCCTTGTGCAGCAGCTCGTCGCGCGTGAGCCCGTCGGTGCCGTAGATCGCCGCGCCGACGCTCGCACCGCCCTCGATGCGCCGGTCCCCCAGCTCGTGCGGCGCGGCCAGCACGTCGACCACGCGCTGCGCGAACGACGACACGTCGTCCGAGCCGCGCACGCCGCTCTGCAGGATCGCGAACTCGTCGCCGCCCAGCCGCGCGACCAGGTCGAACTGCCGCACCACGTCGCGCAGCCGCGCCGCGACCGCGCACAGCGTGGCGTCGCCGGCCGCCTGGCCGTGCGTGTCGTTGATCAGCTTGAAGTGATCGAGGTCGAGGCACAGCACCGCGAACTTCGGGCCGCCGGCGCGCGAGCGCGCCTCGGCCTCGCTGAGCGCGGCATTGAAGCTCGCGCGGTTCATCAACCCGGTCAGCGGGTCGTGTTCGGCCAGAAAGCGCACCTTGTCTTCGACCTGGCGCTCGCGGCGCGTGCGCACCATCCACTGCCACAGGCTCAGCCCGAGCAACAGACCCAGCGCCGCCACCACCGCGATCGCCACCCGCAAGAAGGCCGACGCGATGCGCGCCGCGCGATCGGCCTGGTCGACATACACCTCGACCACGCCGCCGACGTTGCCGTTGGCGCCCTGCACCGGGATGTAGGCCTCGCTGTACACGCTCGGCCGGTCGACGCGCTGCGAATGCCGCAGGTAGACGATGCTGCGCCCGCCGAGCACCAGGTCGCGCACCTCGGGGCTGCGGGCCAGTGTGTCCAGCGGTGCGACGGCGCGGGCGCGCGCCAGCTCGTCGGCACCGAGCCCGAGCTGCTCGGACACCAGCAGCTCGCGCCCGTGCGGGTCGTAGAGCTTGAAGCGAAACACCTCGCCCAGGTGGCGCAGGCGGCTGAGCTGCTCGATGGCGGCCGGCGTCAATGGCTCGCCGGCAAAGATGGTGTCGAGTTCGGGCACCGTGTCGCGCACGTAGTTCGCCCACTGCAGCGCGCTGTGCTCGGCATCGGCACGCAGTTGCGCGCGCGACGCCGTCTTCATCGCCCAGGCCACCATGGCGCACGCGAGCGCGCCGGCCAGCAGCCAGCCGAGCAGCGCGCGCCACGTGGGATTGAGCGAGGTCATTCGAATTCGGAACTCCGGCAGCCGTTCGAGCCTGGTCCAACTGCCAGGCGACGGCTTTCCATCGCGGGATATCGGCAGCGCCGGAGCCGACCTGAGGCGCCGCAGGTCAACGCCTTCCCCCTGTTGCGTGAGGTATGCACGCCCGGAGGCACTCCGGCGGTGCGGGCGTGGACGATGGCACGGCCGGTGTGCTCAAGAAGCAACGGCGCGGGCCGAGATTGAGGGCGTGCCCACCCTGCCCTCCAGCCTGCCACCCGTTCCGTTTCCCGCCGCCGGCAGCCACCTGCCGCCGGCCATGCCGGAAGACCTCCCCGCCCGCGCGCTGCGGCGCCGGGGCGAGCGCATGCGCATGCTGCGCATGGTGGTCGCAAGCTACGCGATCGATGCGGTGTTGCTGTTCCTGCTGCATGTCGCCGGCGCGGTCGGGTTGCTGGCCCCGTTCGTCTACCTGGTCGGCGGCGCGTTCGCCGGCGGGGCCTTCTTCCTGATGCTGCACCGCGGCTGGAGCGAGCGCTTCGCCGACCCGTACCTGACCGGCCCGCAGATGCTGGCGGCCTCGGGGCTGCAGCTGGTGATGGTGGTGCTGGCGCCCGAGGTCGGCGTGCTGTCGATCACCATCGTCTTCATCGTGTTCGCGTTCAGCGCGCTGCGGCTCACGCCGCGCCAGCTGCTGCCCTTGTGGGTGACGATCTCGCTCGGGCTGGCAGCGGCCATCGGGCTGGCGGGCCGCGCGCCGGCACTGCCGTGCGCCACGCCGTGGCAGGCGGCGCTGTCGGCGATGTGGCTGTCGCTGGCGATCGGGCGCTGCGCGGTGGTGGGCTTGTATGGCGCCTCGGTGCGGCAACTGCTGGGCACGCGCAACCGCGAGCTCGCGCAGGCGCAGAACCAGCTGCATGCGCTGGCCACGCGCGACGAGCTGACCGGCGCGCTGAACCGCCGCGCGATCCTCGGCGCGCTGGACGACGCGCTGCAGGCCGGCGCGCGGCCGTCGGTCGCGCTGATGGACCTCGACCACTTCAAGCTGGTCAACGACGGCCACGGGCACCTGGTCGGCGACACCGCGCTGCGGCGTTTCGTGCTGGGCGCGGTGCGCTCGCTGCGGGCAGACGACCGCATCGGCCGCTACGGCGGCGAGGAGTTCCTGCTGCTGCTCGCGACCAGCGAGCCGCCGACGGCGCTGGCGATCGCCGAACGGGTCAGGCGCGCGGTGGCCGGCGAGGCCTGGGGCGATGTGTCCGCGGGGCTGAGCATCACGGTCAGCATCGGGCTGGCGACCACCCGCGAGGGAGAGAACGCCGAACAGGTGCTGCAACGCGCGGACGACGCGCTCTACCGCGCGAAGGCTGAAGGCCGCGATCGCGTGGTGGCGGGCTAGCGCACCCGTTCGCCCTGAGCCTGTCGAAGGGCCGGTGGCCAGCGAGACAGGGCTTCGACAAGCTCAGCCCGAACGGGTATGGGCTCAGGGCGAACGGGGTACTTGAAAGCGCGCCGACCCGCTCCCAGATGGGCTGTCTGGAGGATCTCCCCGTGGGTGCGAACGACGCCTTTCTGCTCGATGCCTATTCACAGACCGTGTCCGACGTGGTCGAGCGCGCCGGGCCGAGCGTCGCGTCGGTCAAGCTCGTGGGCAGCAGCAGCGACCGCGATGCCACGCTCGGCGGCGGCTCCGGTTTCCTGTTCACGCCCGACGGCTACCTGCTGACCAACTCGCACGTGACGCGCGCCGGCGCGGCCACGCTGCCGTCGCCGCAGGTCACGCGCCAGCGCGTGTCGCTGAGCGACGGCCGCGAGTTCGATGCGCGCTGGGTCGGCGACGACCCCGACACCGACCTCGCACTGCTGCACATCGACGGCATGTCGCGCGGCGGCCTCACGCCCTTGCCGATCGGCCGCTCGGCGCTGCTGCGGCGCGGCGAGATCGCGATCGCGATCGGCAACCCGCTCGGCTTCGAGCACACCGTGACGGCCGGCATCGTCAGCGCGCTCGGCCGCAGCATGCGGGCCGGCACCGGGCGCCTGATCCCGGACGTGATCCAGACCGATGCGGCGCTGAACCCCGGCAACTCCGGCGGCCCGCTGCTGAACTCGCGCGGCGAGGTGATCGGCGTCAACACCGCGATCATCCGCGGCGCGCAGTCGATCAGCTTCGCGGTGGCGATCGACATCGCCGAATGGGTGATTCCGCAGTTGCTGCAGCACGGCCGCGTGCAGCGCGGCTACCTCGGCGTGGGCGGCAGCACGACGGCGCTCGACCGGCGCATCGTGGTCGGCCTCGGGCTCGCGCAGTCGCACGGCGTGCGCGTCTCGGCGGTCGAGCCGGGCAGCCCGGGCGCGCGCGCCGGGCTGCGCGAGGGTGACCTGCTGATCGGCATCGACGGGCTGGCGATCGAGTCGGTCGACCGGCTGCACCAGGCGCTCGACGCGAGCCGCGTCAACCGCGACTGCGTGCTGAAGCTGCTGCGCGGCAACGCGACCGGCCAGCCGATGTACCTGACGGTGCGGCCGACGGTCGCGCATCCCCAACCCTGACGAGGACCGCGCCGGCCGGGGCGCCTATGCTCGACGGACGCGATCGAACGCGTCTGGAGAACCCCCATGGCCACACGAGAGATCCTGATCGACGGCGTGCTGCTCAGCGTCGAGGTCGATGCCGCCGATGCCCTCCTGGTGCCGGCCTCCGCCGGACTGGTCGAGCGCGGCGGCCTGGCCGAACGCGGTGCGGTGGCCGACAAGGTGCGCGACGTCGGCCAGGAGATGCGCAGCCTGCTGTCCGCCGTGACGCGGCCGGTGCGCGAGGCGCTGGAGGCCACGCAGCCCGACAGCTGGAGCGTCGAGCTGAACCTCGGCTTCAAGGGCGAGGCCGGCATCCCCTGCATCACGAAGGGCGAGGCCAACGGCTCGATCAAGGTCAGCGCGAGCTGGAAGAAGGCCGCTGCGGGCTGAGCTTCCGGCTCAGGCAGCCCGGCGGGGCACCGAGCAGCTGGCAGCGCTCGCCGGGGTCGAGGTCGCGGCTCGCCTGGGCCTGCGCCTCGTCCATCACGCGCCGGCCGTCGGTTGGAACGAGGCGGCCGTTGCGGTCGATCATGTAGCCGCCCTGCGGGGTCAAGCGGGTCGCGGTGAAGAGCGGCAGGTCGGTCTCCAGGATCGGTTCGGTCGACGGCAGGCGGTAGACCCGCAGGCGCTGCTGGTCCGTCAGCCCCACCGCCATCACGCCGCCCGCACGGCTGAAGGCGACCTCCGCCGGCCAGCCCTTCAGCACGATCGGCGGCGCCGCCGGGTCGTCGAGCAGCCGCAGCTCGAGGCCGTCGCCGCTTTCGCTCTTGCCGTACGCGTGGCGCCCGCTCGGGTCGATCTCCATCTCGGGGCGCAGCACCACCGCATTGTTCTGCCGATCGCGCACCGCGTGCCCGCTCGGGTCGAGCAGTTCCCATCCGGACGGCGTGCGCCGTGCCACCAGCCCGGTCGCCTCGTTGACGACCAGGCCGCCGCCCCACGGCGGCCCCAGCACCAGCGCCGGGGTCGATGCGTCGGTGCGCAGGTCCCACAACTCGGTGTGCTCCGCATCCCACAGCTGCAGCATCCGCCCTGCCCCGAGGAACGCCATGTTCATGCCTTTCGGCGCATCCCGTTCGATGCGGCGCACGACGCGGGCCACGCCCCGCTCGATCGCCTGCACCTCGATGCGCACCCGGCCCGGCAGCACGGTCTTCGTCGCGAACAGCCGGGCATGGCCGAGCACCAGCGGCTCTGCGCCGGGGGGGAACCTCGCCCTGGCGCCGGCGGGCAGATCCAGCTGGAACACCGGCTGCTCGGCCGCGGTGTAGAGGATCCACGCCCGGTCGTCCTGCACCAGGTGCAGGTCGTCGATGCGCGAGACGACCCGGTCGTAGCGGTGCTGCGAAAGCTGCCGCCCGCTCGCGAGGTCGAAGCCGGTCAGGCATGGCGGGCCGGACGTGGCGCACTTGCTCGAGAGCACCAGCTGCGACTCGTCCGGCGACACACCGACCCGGGCCGCCGGATCATGCGGACCGGGCGTGTCCAGGCGCTGCAACAGCTGGCCGTCGCGCAGCCGGCGCAGTTCGAGCCCGTCGCCCGCGGAGCCGCCGGTCGCGGTCAGCATCCGGGTTTCGTCGCGACTCACCCACCGGGGCTCCACGCGGTCGCCGAGCGGCCGCAGCCGCGGGCGCAGGTCGTACACGCGCACCCCGCCGTCGGCCGCCTTGACGGCCAGCCGGTTGCCCTGCTCGCTCAGGCTCACCAGCGATTCGTAGGATTGGAGCCGGGGCATGTCGAACGCGCCTTGCAGCCGCCACAGGCCGCCGGACACGAGGTCCGACACCTGTACCTCGCCCGCGCCGCGCAGCAGCTTGACGACGCGCCGGCCGTCGCGGTTGATGATGATGTCGTCGATGCCGCCCGATTCACCGCGGTCGACGCGCTGGAACGGCAACCGGTCCTGGCCCTCCAGCTGCGGCAGGCCGAGCAGGCACAGTTGCGGGAACACCGAGACGCCCAGGGTGCCACCGCCCTGCGCGAAGGCGAAGCCGAGGTCCTTGCACGGCTGCACGTCGGCGCTGGCGGTCTGCGTGCCCTTGTCATCGAAGGTGAACAGCCGCACGCCGAGGCCCGACGCGCCCGGGCGCTGTGCCGCGACGAGTTCGCCGCTGCCGGTGAGGAACACCGTGCCCATCAGGCCGCCGACCTGGTTGGTATCGGCATTGCGCGGACGCCGGCTGAACAGCAGCTTGCCGTCGTCGACCGACCACACCCGCAGCTCGTTCGCGTCGGTCGTGATGCCGGCCAGCCGCCGGCCATCGGGACTGAAGCCGAGGTGGTCGACATCGCTGCTGCCTTCCAGCACGCGGGGCGGCACCGGGGTCTGCGTCGTCGGCGACGCGGGCCACAGCACCACGCCCGCGTCGGTGGCCGCCACCACCTGCCGGCCGTCGGCGCCGTAGGCCACGCTGTGCACCGTGCCCGGCGGGATCGGCCAGGCCAGGCGGCGCTGCGGGCTGAAGGCCGGCATGCCGAGTTCCCATTCGGAGATGCCCTCGGCACCGGCCACCAGCATGTGCTGCCCGTCGGGGGCCAGCATCAGCGCATCCACCGGCCCCAGCAGGTCCTTGGTCAGCCGTTGCGACGCCCAGCGGTACTGGGTCGCCTCGATGACGGCCGGCACCACCGCGTTCAGCCGCTGCGGGTCGCGCTCGACGACGTCATTGGCCAGCGCCAGGCTCTGCTCGGCATTGACCGCGGCGACGCTGCCGGCGCGCGAGGCCAGCATCGACAGCCAGGTTCCGTCGCGCTGCCGCTCCGCCGTCGCGAGCGCCGTGCGCGCCTCGCCCGCCTGTCGCTTGGCCGTCGCGGCTTCGGCCTGCGCCGCGACGCGCGTCCGATCGGCCACTTGCCGCACCTCGTCGGCCTCGCGCATCGCGTCCTCGACGAAGCGCTGCGCGGCCTGCGCCTTCGCGCTCGCTTGCTGCGACCGCACGCTCGCGTCGCGCCCGATCCGCATCGCGTCGTCCTCCGCCCGGGCCACGCGGTCCGCCGCGCGCTGCTCGGCCTCCGCGACCCTGGCCGAACTCGTCGATTGCGCATAGATCCAGCCGCCGATCGCCAGCCCGAACAAGCCGAGTGCCGCGATGCCGAACCCCTTGGCCCAGCGCAACCGCCTGGCAATGCGCCGATTGGCGTACTGCTGATCGTCTGCGGCCTTTCTTGCGATGAGCACGCGTGTTTCTGCCAGGTCGGCGCGTTCACGCTCGACCGCGATGCGCCGCGCCTCCTCGTCTTCACGGGCATACCGCAGCGCCAGCTCCGCCGCATCGCTCGCACCGAGGAACTCGCGCTCGAGCGGCGTGATCGCGGCGCGGTCGAACTCCGCATTGGCCTGCTCGAGCGCCAGCCCGCTGAGCAGGAAGGCCTTGTCGAACTCGCCCTCGCGCCATTTCTCGGCCTGCTTGCGCAGGAAGGCGCGGCGCTCGCGCTCGACGCGCTGCTCGGCGAACAGGTGGTCGAGCAGGTCCCAGTTGCGCAGCAGCGATTCGTGCGCGACCTCGGCCACGTCGTCCATCGGGTCGCCCGACGGCGCCGGCGTGAGCCGCACCAGCCGCGCCCGCACGAACTTGTCGAGCACCGCCTCGACGTTGGGCGGGTGGGCCACGCCGCGCAGCACGCGCCGCGTCGCGCGGCTGCGGAACACGCTGGCCGCCTCGCCGGGGCGCGACAGCGCGAGGAACACCTTCTGCGCCGCCAGCTGCTGCTCGCGCGGCAGCGCCTCGTACACCCGCTTGGCGGCTTCGGCCATCGCCTGGCGCGGGCTGCCGACCTCGCGATACGCGTCGCGCGTGATCAGGTTGCCCTTGCGCCGCGCCCACAGCGAGGTCAGGCTGAACTGCAGCAGCGGCAGGCTGGCGTCCTCGCCGACCACGCTCTTGATCAGCTCGTCGACCAGCCCGTCCTGGAACTTCAGCCCGACCTGCTGGGCCGGTCGCTCGATCGCCTCGCGCAGCCGCGTCGCCTCCATCGAGTACACCGAGAACTCGGCCTCGCCGTAGCGGCGGTTCAGGTCGGGGTACTCGCGGGCCAGCTGCGGCTCGACATCCTTGCGCATCGTCGCGACGACACGGTGCGCCGGGCCGGGCGCATCGACCACCGCGCACAGCGCCGCGACGAACGCGAGGTGCGCCGCCGAGGTCTGCTCGGTGCGCAGCGTCAGCGCCTCCTCGAACTGGTCGACGACCAGCAGCACCGGCTGCTCCACCGGCGACAGCATCGCGACGGCATGGTTCGGGTCGCGCAGCAACTGCGCCGCGTGGTCGGCGATCGTGGCATCGTCGGGCTCGGGCTCGCCACCGGCGGCCGCGAGCGCCAGCGCGTGGGCCAGCTGGCGCAGCGGCGTCACGCCCGGCGTGAGCGGCGGCGGGTAGACCCAGGCGGCGCTGCCCTCCACCTCGCCGCCCACCACGCCGCGGCGCAGCGCCGGCACCAGCCCGGCCAGCACCAGCGACGACTTGCCGCTGCCCGACGCGCCGGTGACGATCAACAGCCGCTGCCGCCGCAGCCGCTCCACCAGCGCCGCGATCTGGTCGTCGCGGCCGAAGAAGTGCTTCGCATCGGATTCGCCGAACGCCGCCAGCCCGAGGTACGGGCAGGCCTCGTCCGACAGTTGCGGCAGCAGCGCCGGATCGTGCGGCACCAGCAGCGGGCGCGTGACGTCCAGGCCGTGGCTGTAGCAGCGGCCGGCCCAGTAGTCGAGCATCGCCTGGCAGGCCCGGCGCTCCTTCGTCTCGTCGAGGTAGGCGCCACCGGCCGAGCCGCGCTGCAGGAAGGCGGCGACGTCGGGGAACATGCCGAGCAGGTGCTGCCGCTCGTGCTCGGCACTGTGGTCGTCAGGGCCGTCGGGGGCGTCGCCCGCAGCCATGCTGCCCGCCTCGGCCGTCGCTTCGGCTTGCACCTGCAGCTCCACCTGGTCGAGCCGCAGCATCAAGGCCTCGTGCACCTCCTGGAAGTCGGCGATCGTCTGGAACGGCAGTCGGTCCGGCAGGTTCATCGCGATTCCTCGGCGGCTCAGGCGCGGCGCCCGCCGGACACCTTGTCCTTCATGTCACCGCACAGCTGCTTCAGGTCGGAATCGATGGTGTAGAAGCCATAGTCGAAGTCGTCGCAGAATTCGCCGAACGCGGTGCAGGTCGACAGCGCATCGTTGGCCGCGACGCCGCTGCCCAGCAGCTCGGCATGGCGGCCCAGGTCGGCGCAGCCGGCCGAGGTCCAGTCGGGCAGCATGCGCGCGATCGAATCCGACAGCACCCGCCACTGCCGGCGGATCTCGTGGAAGCGCTGCGCCTCGGCGGCCTTGCGGATCACCGCGAGCCGGTTGTCGAGGCCCTGGCACAGCGTGTGCACCGTCGCGCCCTTGCGCAGCCGCAGCCCGAGCGCGCGGATCTCCTCGATCGCGCCGGCGTCGAAATCGGCGCCCACGCCGCCCAGGAAGGCCAGCAGCAGCTCCAGGTCGAGGTGCTTCGCCAGCGAGGCCATCGTCGTGTCGATCAGCGCCGGTTGCACGGTCAGCAGCGTGTCGAACGCGGCGAGTGCATCGTCCAGCCGGTCGACCGAGCGCTGGGCCAGCGCCTCCTCCAGCGTGCCCACCGCGGCCGCGAACTCCTCGATCAGCGGCAGCATCAGCTGCGCATCGCAGCGCTCCTGCTGCGCGACGCGTCGCACGTCGAGCAGGCGCTTCTTCATGTCGCGGCAGTGCGCCGAGAACTGCGCGAGCGAGCTGCCGGCCGGGAATTCGTCGCGCCGCAGCTGGATCATCGTGAGGTCGCCGCGCGTGGAATGCAGCGCGTCGTGCACCACCTTGTGGTCATGCAGCTCGGCGATCTCCGACAGCACGATCGCCACCTCGCTGCTGGAGCCGGCGCGCACGGCGGCCGGCGCGGCGGCAGGCCCCGCGAGCGCAGCGCGCAGCCCCAGCTCATGCCCTTCGGCGATGCGCATGTAGAGCACCGGCGTCGCGAAATCGCGGCCGGTCTGCAGGTCCAGGTTCATGATCGCGCCGCGCGCCTCGGCCATCGCCTCGTCGATCGTGTCGACGCGCGACAGCGCCAGGTACAGCATCTTCGAGAACGCGACCGCGCTCGCGTCGTACACCGAGTACTGCATGCCGATCACCACCGGGATGCCGGCCCGCACCAGCGACGGCGCGACGCCGGCCCACTTGTTGCGGCCGTCGGTGCGCGCCGACTGGCAGGCCGCGAGCACCGCGAGCCGGATGCCCTTCGAGGCCAGCGAACGCGCCAGCGCATCGACCTCCCACGGATCGCTCGCGCCGTCGTCGCGCTGCAGGATCAGGTGGGCCGACGGCGCGCCGCCGTGCGCAGGCGTCATGACCTCGCCATGGCCGCTGAAATGGAAGATCTCGGTGCCGTCGAGCAGCACGCGCTGCAGCGCCTCGCGCGTGGCCGGCTGGCACACCAGCATCTCCAGCCCGCCGACGCCGGCGATGGCCGCGCGCAGGTTCTTCAGCTCCTGGTCGACCTGCAGCGGCTGGCCCGGCATGCGGCGGTCTTCGGGCTCGCACGGCACGGCCAGCAGCCGCCAGCCGGCGCGGCGGCCCTGCACCGGCGCCGCGAGCTGCGAGCAGACCTCGTAGCGCACCACCGAGACGCGGCTGTCGCCCACCAGGAAGCCGCGCAGGCCGAGCGCTTCGCCGCCGCCATCGAGGTCGCGCTCGACGTAGGCGAACTCCCAGGGCACCACGTCGAGCGCGATCGCGCTGCACTTGATGCGCAGGCGCAGGCCCTCGTTCGGCGCCAGCTTCGCCAGCGAGCTGGTGAAGAAGCTGCGCGCCACCGGCGGCAGCAGCAAGGCCCCGATGCGCTGGCCGAGCGCGATCAGCTCGCTGCGCTGGCCGCCCAGCCGGCGCGCGTCGAGCGCCGCGAGCTGCTGCGCCAAGTCCTCGGGGACGCACACCTCTTCCGGAACGCCCTGCCCGCCTGCCAGCGACGACTCCACCTGCACGCAGAAGCGCTCCCCGTCCGCGGCGCGGACATGGTTGAACAGTCGGATGTCGAGATTCCGGTAGGCGTCGATCATCGGTGGCCTCGGGAGAAACAGGTCGAGTGGACGCCGCTGGCCGGCTCGGCGCATCCCCATTCGGACGGACGCCGCGCCCATTCCCCCGCACTCCGGGGGGCCGGCGCCCACCCCCCTAGTTCGCGCTGTCGGACTCACGCCGGCCTTTGCGTTTTCACAGTCAAGAGATGCCGTGCCGCGGCGTCCTGTCCGTGAATCCAACGAGGAGTGCCTGCCGTGAGTGTTGCCACCATCCCCGCGCCGTTCCTGGCCTTCGACAGCTTCAGGCCGCCCGCCGAATCGGAAACCTCCGTCGGCTACGGCATCTCCGAGCGCGCCGCCACGCGCTCGCCCTTCGTCTCGGTGTACGAGGCCGGCGACGACGAAACCGCCTACGACGACCCGATGCGCGAAGCCTGTGCCGGACTGATCGACGAACTGCACGACGAGGAGTTCGACGAGGCACTGTTCGAACTCGAATGCCATGCCCGCGCCCTGCACGACCGGCAACTCTTCGCCGGCATGCAACGCAGCCAGGCCGACCGCGCGGTGATGCAGCACTTCTCGCCGCTGGTGCGCGAATGCGAGGCGATGGTCGACGCGATGGCGCAGCAGTTCGCCCCGCGCCAGGGCGCCGGGCTGGTCGAGGGCGAGGTCGATGCCTTCCTGGAGGGATATGCGCCGGCCGGCAGCTACGAGATGCAGCAGGAACCGCAGTTCGAGCAGTTCTTCGGCAAGCTGTTCAAAAAGGTCGGCGGCATCGTGAAGAAGGTCGCCGGCGCGGCGATCCAGGGCGTCACGAAGCTCACGCTCGGGCCGCTGCTGTCGCGCATCAAGGCGCTGATCAAGCCGCTGCTGCAACGCGTGCTGCAGAAGGCCATCGGCCACCTGCCGGCACCGGTGCAGCCGATCGCGCTGCAGCTCGCACGCAAGCTCGGCTTCGCGCCGCCGGAGCCGGCACCTGCTCCGACGGCCACCGATGCCACCGCCGCCGACACCGACCTCGCCGCCGCCGGCGTGCAGGCCGTGGCCGGCGCCGACGCGCCGCCGCCGCAGCAGGAGTTCGACCAGCAGGTCGCCAACGCGGTGCTCGCGCAGGACGAGACGCAGCTCGACATGGAGGTCGCGCAATCCGTCGCGCTCGGCCAGGCCGAGGCGCCGCCGGTGTTCGCCGAGCTCGACGACGCCCGCGAGCGCTTCATCCAGGAGCTGCAGGACCTGCGGCCCGGCGAGAGCCCGCAGCCGATGATGGAGAACTTCATCCCGGCCGTGCTGCCGGTGCTGAAGCTCGGCATCCGCCTGATCGGCCGGCCGCGCGTGATCAACTTCCTGTCGCCGCTGCTGGCCAAGCTGATCTCCGGCCTGATCGGCCCGCAGCAGGCCGGCGTGCTGTCGCGCGCGATCGTCGACTCCGGCCTGAAGCTGCTGAACCTGGAAATGGCCGAGGGGATGACGCCAGAGCAGGAGGCCGGCCTCGCCGCCTCGGCCGTGGCCGCCACCGTCGAGGAGACGGTCGGCCGCATCGCCGCGCTGCCCGACCACGTGCTCGACCAGCCCGAGCTGCTCGAAGGCTATGCGATGGAGGCCTTCGAGCAGGCGGCTGCCGCCAACCTGCCGGCGGTGCTGCCGCCCGGCACCTACCGCCAGCGGCCGGAGCTGCTCGAGGCCGGCGTCGATGCCGGCTGGGTGATGCTGCCGCTGCGCGGGCGCAAGCGCTACAAGCGCTGCACGCGGGTGTTCGATGTGCGCATCACGCCGCACATGGCGGCCGAAGTCGCGAGCTTCGAGGGCGCGCCGCTGGCCGATTTCCTGCACGAGCAGCTCGGCCTGCCGGAGGGCGAGTCGACCGATGCGCAGCTGCACCTCTACGAGGCACTGCCCGGCACCAGCCTGGCCGACATCGCGCGCAACGAGTTCGAGCAGGGCGACCCCTCGGGCGCGCTCGGCAGCCAGGAGCTGCACCCGCTGACGCCGCAGGCCGCGGCGACGCTGCTCGGCGCGCCGGGGCTCGGCCGTGCGTTCGACGGCAACGGACAGCGGCCGGCGATGGGCCAGCGCTTCTACCGCATCGACGCCGGCGGCCGGCGTCCGCATGCGATGCACCGCCATGGCCATCGACACGGTCATGGCCACGTCCACGCGCACGCCCGCCGCGCGATGCACCTCGGCCTGCGCTTCGACTGCACGCAGGACCAGATCCGCGCCTGCATCTTCCTGAGCGAAGCCAAGGCGCAGAAGCTCGCGATGCGGTTGCGCCAGTCGACGAATGCCGGCGTGCTGAGTGCCGGCTTCGCGCGCGCGCTGCAGGGCCGCCTGAAGCACATCCTGTCCGGCCCGCCGGGGCGCGGCCTGCGCGTCGTGAACGCCGGTGCCTCGCCGACCGCCAACGCCAGCCTGCAGAACCTGCCACAGGCCCAGGCCGCGCGCTACGCCGCGGCGCTGCAGAACTGGCTGGTGCAGGGCTTCGCGAGCTTCATCCAGGCGCAGTCGGCGGCCTTCATCGCGGCCACCGAGAACGCGGCCGACGGCGTCACGCTGCGCTTCGCGATCGCCCACCCGCCGTCGCTGAAGGCGGTGTGCGACGCGATGGCCGGCCGCGGCGCGGCACCGGCCGAACTCGCGCTCGACCCACCGCCCGCGGTGACGGTCACGGTGGCACCGGGGCACCGCTGTGGCTGACCTGCAAGCCGCTGCCGCGCTGCAGACCCAGCGTCAGATCGCTCACTGGGTGCTGGCCGCGTCGCGGCTGGCGCTGGACAACCTGGCCGGCGACGTGGCCTGGGGCCGGCTCGAGCAGTACCTCGGGCTCGCGCTGCGCCGCCACCTGCAGTCCAAGGTCGACGCGCTGGCCGCCGATGCGCAGGTGCTGCTGGCGCACGCCCAGGCGGCGCGCAGCCTGGCCGCGCAGGCGCAGGTGCGCCGCCTGCTGCTGGCCTTTCGGCGCCAGTACCTGCGCACCGAGACCACGCTGGATTTCTTTGCCGACGCGATCAACACCCGCACCAACCCGCAGGTGGCCGCGATGCTGCGCGCCTGCGACAGCCTGGCCTACCGCAGCATGTCGCAGGTACTCGACGAACTCGGCCACCCGACGCCGGTGGTGCTGACCTACCTCGACAGCGGCGCCGGTGCCGCGATCATGAAAGCCGGCCTGCGGCTGTGGGACGGCGGCGCGGTGTGCCCGGTCGCGACCATCAAGATCACCCGCCACAACCTGCTGCGGCCGACCGCGCTGATCCACGAGGCCGGCCACCAGGCGGCGCACATCACCGGCTGGAACGACGAGCTGCGCACGCTGCTGCAGCACGGGTTGGTGCAGGCCGGCTCGCGGGGTGAGCTGGCCGACGTGTGGGCGAGCTGGGCCAGCGAGATCGCGGCCGATGCGTTCGCGTTCGGCCACACCGGCTTCGCGAGCGTGGCCGCACTGCACGACGTGCTGTCCGGCGAGCCGAGCCTGGTGTTCCGCTTCTCGCCCGGCGACCCGCATCCGGTCAGCTACCTGCGGGTGCAGCTCGGTGCGGCGCTGTGCCGCCACTGCTACGGCGCCGGCCCGTGGGACGACCTGGAGCTCGCGTGGACCGGGCTGCACCCGCTGGAGCGGGTCGACAGCGGCACGCGCGCGCTGATCACCGATTCGCAGCCGCTGCTGCCCGAGCTGGCGCGGCTGCTGGTCGAGACGCCGATGCGCTGCTTCCGCGGCCGCTCGCTGCGCGAGCTGCTGCACCCGCAGCGCGTCAGCCCGGCGGCGCTCGACGAGCTGCAGTCGACGCTCGGCCCGGCGCTGTTCAGCTCGGCCCACTGGCTGTGGACCGAGCCGCTGCGCACGCTCGGGCTGACCGGCCTGCAACTCGCACGCTGCGGCGGCCAGCCGCAGGAGGCGAAACGCATCCTCGAACAACAGCAGCAATCGATGCTGCGAATGGGCGGCGCGTTGCAGGCCGCCTGACCGATCCCTTCCACCTTCCCCTCACCACCACCACGCACCCACAGGAGCATTCCCATGGCCAAGGCCCTGCCCTCTCCCGCCCGCGGCACGCGCCGCACCGCCCCCGTCGCCGAAACCGCCCCCGAGGCGCGGGCTGACACGCCCGCCGAGCAGACGGCACAACAGACGCAGCAGTGGGGCGGGCACAACCCGTCCACCGACCAGCTCACCCAATTGCTGTTGACCGTGCTGACCCGCGCCAACCAGCAGATCCCGACCCCCACCGGGTTGATCGGTCCGGCACTCGACGTGGCGCTGCGCTTCCAGACGCTGTCGGCCCAGCTGTCCACGCTCGCCGACCCGGCCGGCTTGCGCAACCTGCCCTGAGCCGCTCCCCCTTGACCCACGGAGACCTTGTCATGTTCAGACACTTCGCCACCCTCGTCTCGCCCGACACCCTGTTCAAGGCGCACCCGACCGAGCTCGCCTGGCTGCTGGAAGAAACCTGGCGCCAGCGCTTCGACCTCCAGACCAAGGCGCTCGGCGACCCCGATCGCCGCAGCGCGCTCAGCGCCTCGCTGCCACCCAGCACCGAGGGCGCGCCGCTGTCGACCGTCCTGAGCGACATCCTGTTCTTCAGCGCCGACGGCACCGCATTCCCCCGCTCGTTCCGCTGGGACCACCTGATCTACGCCTACATGATCGAGAACACGCGCCTCTACGAGGTGTTCAAGCGCGTGGTCCACGAGTTCGTGCACGGCGAGAAGCTCGGCGTGCCCGATGCCGACTCGCAGGCCTGGCTGCGCAACACCGAGGAGCTGTTCTTCAAGGACGGCGCACCGTTCTTCGTCACCTCGCTGGTCAGCCACATCCGCAGCGACCTGCGCGCGAACCGCCGCAACCCGTACCAGCGCATGTTCGGCATGGAGCTGAACCACGGCATGGACGACGGCAAGCCGCAGCCCTATGTGCGCGCCGAGGCGGCGAACGCCGAGTTCGTGCCGACCTTCGAGGAGTTCCTGCGCGAGGTCTGGGTCGGCATGACCTACGTCACCGCGAGCGCCAGCAGCAACCCGACCGACCCGGCCAAGATCGTCACGCTGGCCAGCAAGCTGAAGAACATGCTGCTGTCGCGCCGCCAGGACGGCAACCTGTCGCGCGAGGAGTTCTCGGCGGTCACCGCGATGGCGTGGTTCCACCTGACGCTCGAGTACAAGAACGACGGCGCCAGCGCGCCGATCATCGCGTCGCTGCGGGCGCAGGCCAATGGCACCGAGCAGCGGCTGTTCAAGGTGGCCGAGCGCGTCGGGCTGCCGGCGCACGGGCTGTCGAAACACTTCTTCGACATCGCCGATGCGATCTCGCGGATCCTGACGCAGATCGAGAGCAACGACTACGACACCTCCGACAAGGTGCGCGCGCTGTTCACGCCGGACACGACGCTGCAGGCCAGCCCCGAGTCGGCGATGCGGACCATCATCACGCACTGGACAGCGATCACTGGCCGTGACGTCAAGGCCCGCAAGGTCGCGCCCAACTGAACGCCGGAGGTTGATGCCATGAAGCCGGATTCCCCCTTCCTGTCGGCCTACCTGGCGCAGGACCATGAAGTTGCTTCCGACGCGCCGCCGGCCCGCGGCGCCGGGCTCGGTGCGCTGCTGTTCGAGAGCCCGTACGTGCGGCTTGCCCTCGTCGACCATGAGGACGACGCGCAGTCCGAGTGCGAAGCCTGCGGCTGCCACGAACTCGAGCACGGCTTCGACGACGAAGCCGCGGAACCCGAGGTCGACGACACGCCGGTGGTCGACGCCCCGCTGTCGGCCGGCGACCGCGCCTGGGTGCTCGACCTGCAGCGCTCGGCGCTGGAGCGCCTGCCGGACGCGGCGCTGCAGCGCAAGTACCTGAAGGAGGTCGACTGGAAGGACGTGGAGTTTCCGGACAACGTGCCGCCCGGCGGCTCGGCCACGGCCGCCGTGAAGGCGCACTGGGCCTTGTCGGAGCGCCTGTTCGTCGACATGGCGCGCGTGACGCCGGAGCGGCGCGTGAACCTCGGCGACACGAAGATCGCGTTCCGCGCGCACCGGCCGGTGGCGGTGCCGGGCCAGCAAGGCGCACAGCTCTACACCGAGGCCAGCGAGGCCTTCGTGCGCATGCGCGAGGCGGCACTGCAGGAAGGCGTGGCGCTGGACATCGTGTCGTCATGGCGATCGGCCGGCCACCAGGCGTCGCTGAGCGCGTCGCAGCCGAACGCGAAGGCGGTGGCCAAGGGCCATTCCGCGCACATGTACGGCCTGGCCATCGACCTGCAGATGTCGGTGCGCGGCCTCGACGTCTCGGGCAAGAGCCAGACCCGCACCGCCGAGAAGATGGCCAAGCTGATTCGCATGTACCGCTCGCCGGTCTACAAGTGGATGATGCTGCGCGGCAAGGGCTTCGGCTGGTACCCGTACCGGCGCGAGCCGTGGCACTGGGAATACAACCCGCCGGGGTTGAAGGCGCGCTTCGAAGGCACGTCGTCGGCCGCGCCAGCGGCGCCCTCCCGCATCCCCACCGCCACCACCACGCTGTCGGCCGGCGGCCAGACCAAGGCCTGGGTCCGCTTCGCGCAGCGCGTGCTGAACGCGGCCGAGGGCGAGCGCCTGTCCGACGACGGCGATGCCGGCCCGGCGACGCGCGCCGCGCTCGCGCGCTTTCGCGACAAGCACCGGCTCGGCGGCAGTTCGGAGCCGGGCAGCTCGACCGACGTCGCGCTGGTGCAGCGGGCGCTCGAACAACTGGCGCAGGCGTCGATGTTCGCCGCGTACGGCACGCGCGACGCGAAGCTGGACCAGGCGCTGGCGGCGTTCCGCGCCGAGCGGCACCTGGGCTTCGGCGCGGTGCTCGATGCCGCGACGCGCACGGCGCTGGCGGATGCGATGCCGTCGGCCGCGGCTGCGAAGGCGTCATCCGCAACTCCGGCAGCGCCCGCCGTCAGCGCCGCGCCGGTACCGCACCTCGGTGGACAGGTCTGGCTGCTGAAGTCCGCCGCGTACCCCGAACCGGTCGCGGTCTTCGTGCCGAAGGCCGCCCTCGGGCAGTCGAGCGTCGACGTGCTGTTCCATGTGCATGGCCTGCTTGTCGGCGCCTCGCTGCCGCCGAAGCCGCCGGGCGGCTTCATCACCGCGGCGCCGTTCCGCCTCGGTGCACTGGTCGATGACTCGGCCCTGCCGATGGTGCTCGTGGTGCCGGCGATGAACTGGAACGCGCCGGGCGGCGTGACGGCGGCCGGACAGAAGCATCCGCGCTGGAGCGCCCTCGCGCAGCCGGCACGGCTGAACGCGCTGATCGCCGAGGTGCTGGCCGACGTGGCGCGCGTGCAAGGCCTCGGGCAGGCGCCGTCGCTGCAGCGCCTGGTGGTCTCGGGGCATTCGCGCGCCTATGACTTCCTGGAGCCGCTGCGCGCGCTGCACGCCGATGCGCAGATGAACCAGGGCGCGCTCGCTCACCTGGCGCAGGTGTGGGCCTTCGACTCGACCTATGACGGCGATCCGGCGGACTGGAAACGCTGGCTCGCCGACCGGCCCGGGCTGCAGGCGCACTTCTTCTACCTCGCGGGCTCGCGGACGCACGGCCGTGGCGACGCCTTCTTCCGCGCACGCGGCGGCAACCTGCACGTGACGCAGATGGCGAAGGGCCAGCACCACCAGGTGCCGGGCCTGCAATTGCCGGCGCTGCTGAAGGGCTTGTCGAACGGCGGCGAGCAGGAGCTGGACGACTGGCTGCCGATGGACGGCGAGGACCCCGATGCGCTGGAAGAGATCGACCACCAGGACGAGGCCGGCGACGACGAGATGGAGGAGCTCGCGGCAGTACTCGAAGCGGCCGGGGACGACGAGGCTGCCGACGGCGAAGAGCCTGACCACGAGGAGCCGGCTTACGAGGACGCCGACAACGAGGGGCCCGACGACGAAAGCCCTGACGACGAAGGCGAGTCCTTCGAGGACAACGAGGAAGAAGCCGCCGAGGCCGACCACGAAGACAGCTACGAAGCCGAGCCCGAGCTGGAAACGCTCGACGCGCTCGACCAGGCCCTCGGCGACAAGGCCCCGCTGCCGGTGCCCGACGGGCGGCCGGTGCCGTTCGCGCCGCTGGCGCCGGCGGGCAGCCACTGGCCGCTGCGCACTGCGCATCCGCAGGCGCGCGTGATCTCGTACAAGTTCCGCGAGCCGAACGGCATCGAAGGCCGCGCCGGCCGCATGTTCCTCGCCGAGCGCAAGGGCAAGCGCAACGGCGTGGCCACGCGGCGCCGCCACGTCGGCGTGGACCTGTTCGCGAAGGTGGGCGATGCGGTGGTGGCCTGCGAGAGCGGCACCATCGTGTCGTTCGCGTTCTTCTACAAGGCCGCCTCGGGCCAGTCGACCTACCGGCTGCTGGTCGAGCACGAGGGCTCGGGCATCGTCGTCAACTACGGCGAGCTGACGAAGGACTCGCTGAAGCGCAACGGCCTGGCGGTCGGCGACCGCGTGACAGCCGGCCAGCCGATCGGCGTCGTCAGCGACACCGCGATGCTGCACTTCGAGACCTACGTGAAGGGCAGCACGAACACGGCCCGCTGGTGGCGCGACGAGAAGAACGCACCGGCCTCGCTGCTGAACCCGACGCGCTACCTGCTGTCGCTGCGCGAGCACGGGTCCGTGAATGTCGCCACACCGCCGGCATCCGGTACCAGGCCGCAACCGCCCACCGATCCATCGGCCTTTCGCAGCTTCAGGCTGACCACGTACCACGTCGTCGACCAGGCCGACGAACCGACGCAGGACATCCGCATTCCGATCCTCGGCGCCGACGGCAGCGCGATCGCCGAAGGCAGCCCGGCCTTCTTCGCGAAGCTGTCGCTCGAAGGCACGGCGCGGCTCGGCGATGGCCGGCTGGTCAACGTGACCGGCCAGTCGGCACCGGTGCCGCACGAGCGCTATGCGGCCGTGCTGGCGTACCACGAACGGGCCTACGCGCGGCGCAATGCCGGGCTTGCAGCGCAGGGCCGGCCGCCGGTGCCGACGCGCTACTCGGGCATCTCGGTCGAGGGTGGCCGCGTGGTGCGCGCGATGACCTTCCACGAGGTGCCCGCGGCCAAGCGCGGCGTGGGCTACGGCACGCAGCGCAAGGTGGCGTACACGCCGTTCCGCACGCTGGCCGCCGACCTGGGGCTGAAGGCCAACTCGGACCCGCGCTGGAAAGGCCGCGGCGGCCTGGTGCCGGCGCACACGCAGGTCTACATCAAGGAATTCGATGGGCTGAAGCTGCCCGACGGCCACGGCGGCAGCTTCGTGCACGACGGCTGGTTCACCGTCAACGACACCGGCGGCGCGATCTTCGGCGCGCACTTCGACGTGTTCACCGGCAGCGCCGCGCTGGGCCGGCAGGTGAAGCTGCCGGCGGTCGGACAGGTGTGGTTCCCGGGGATCGAAGCACGGATGCCGGTGGGGTACTCGCTGGGGTTGACGGCCTGATGCGAGCGGGGTGAGAGGACAAGGATCTGCATCGCTTCTGCAGGCTGTTCCGTGTCTGTCCTGGGTAGCAATACGCTTGACGTATCGCATATGATTGCGTAGGGTGATGGACGATGATCGTCAGCTACCGGGACAAACGCACGCGGACCTTCGCCGAAGGCAATCGGGTCAAGGCCTTCAGCGGCTTCGATCGCAAGGCGGCGCTACGGCTCGACCAGCTGGACGCGGCCACTTCCGTGCTGGACCTCGACCTGCCGGGCAACCGGCTGGAAGCGCTGAAAGGTGACCGCAAGGGGCAGTACAGCGTGAGGATCAACGACCAGTGGCGGATTTGTTTTGAGTGGAAAAAGGGGGCACGGGGCCCCAGCAATGTTGAGATCGTGGACTACCACTAGAGAGGTGCAGTATGGGACGCACAGCAATTCACCCGGGCGAACATCTCGCCGAACAGCTCGAAGCGCTGGACATCAGCGCGGCCGAGCTGGGCCGCCGACTGCAGGTGCCGGGCAACCGCATCAGCCAGATCGTGAGCGGCCAGCGGAACATCACCGGCGACACGGCGCTGCGTCTTGGCCATTTCTTCGGCACCAGCCCACAGTTCTGGCTGAACCTGCAAGCCACCTACGACCTGCGGGTCGCCGAAGAGAAAACCGGAGCAACCATCAAGAGCTTGCCAACGCTGACGGCGCGGCAGAAGCGGCGCGCCGACGACCACGCGCAGCCGGTATAGCAGGTTCGGCACAACGGGGAGACCAAACAACATGACAAAGAAGCGCCATCACGGAACAACGCTCGACGCCTTTCTCAAGGAGGAAGGCGTGTTGGACCGCGTGCAGGTCTCTGTTCGAAGGTCCCGCAGCTGACACATGACCGTCTCGTCAGCGCCGGCAACCCAAGCGCGGCTGGCGGCGTTTTACTTGAGCCGTGACCGCGTGCTCGTGGTCGGCGATCTCGTGGCCGGAAGCAGCATGCTGGCCTCGCCATTCCTTGACACCCTGGAGCTGCGTCCGGAAGCGATTGCGCAGTTTGCCGGTATGGACGAGAAGTGGTTTCCGACCGACGCCGAGTTCAAGCGCATGCGCGACGTGCCAGAGCAAGCGGTCAAGGAATTGCTTTGTCGCCTACTGAGCGAGCACTCGGTGCCAAGCGATTGGGGCGGCGAAGAGAGCGATGTCCTGTCAGCGAACTTGATGATTGAAGGTCGCCGCCACACGGGCGCCTTCCTGCTCAAAGGGCCCGCAAGGTTTCATCCGATGAAGCCGACGGACCTCGGCAAGACCGGCGACCAACTCTATCGGCTGTTCAACATCCCGGCCCAGGTCTACGTCGTCCAGCACTGCCATGACATTGGCGCGGCCGTCCGTAAGCAGGCCGAGGCTTTTGCCTTTACACGCAGCTTCATGGCGCCCAGAACACGCTGAAGCCGGAAACACTGGGCGCCAGCCGACGGCCTGCCAGCTACTGACGTTGCAGTTCGGCCTTGCGTCAACCCTTCGCGTCGATCGCCACCCAGGTCTTCGGTCCGACGATGCCGTCCGGCACCAGCCGGGCGGCCCGTTGCAGCTCGCGCACGGCCGCCTCGGTGGCCGCGCCGAACCAGCCGTCTTCCTTCAGCCCGCACCTCGCCTGGATCACCTTGACCCACTCATCGACCATGCCGCGGCGCAAGGTGGGCCGCGACGGCTGGCCCGCTGCCGGCTGCGGCTCCTGCAGCGGGATCGGCGCCAGCGCCGGCGTGGCACCCGACATCACGGCCCGGACCTGCGCGCGGAAGTCATCCATGTCGAAGGTCGGATCGGGCTTGCGGCCGGGCGCCCATTCCTTGTGGCCGATGCAGAAATCCGCCGACGCGCCCAGGTGCGCCAGCAGCGCCGCCACGCCGTGCTGGTAGGCGCGCAGCTGGATGTCCGGCCACGGATCGCCCTTCAGCCCGGTGTGCTCGGCCTCGATGCCGATCAGGTGCGAGTTGCCGTCGGCGATGCCACGGAAACCGCCCTTGCCCGCGTGGTTGGCCTGGCCGGCCGCGACGACGTAGAACGTGCCGTCACGTCCCAGCCCGAGCTGCGCGAGCGGACCGGCGAGGTCCGAGCGGCCCTCCCTCAACAGCCGCAACGTCGGCATGTTGCCGGCGGCCGGCCCGGCCGTGTGGTGGCACAGCACGCCCTGCACCGATCCCATCTCGCGGCGCCCGCGGTTCTCCCAGCCGGGATCGGGCGCCACTTTCAGGCCCGCCTGCAGCAGCACGTCGGGCAACCAGGTGAGTGAAAAGCTCATGTCGTGCTCCTCGGTCAGCCGACGGCCGGTGCGGGCGGCGCGTCCTTCTCGACGCCACCTTGCGCCGGCGGCAGGTCCTGATCGTCGGTCGGCGAGGTCACGCCACCGTGCTCATGGTCGTCGTCGCCCGTCTGCGCGGTCGCCGGCGTGTTGGCCGGGCCCGCCGCGCCGCCCGCCGCCTGCGTCTTCATCGCATCGATCGCCTTGGTCGTCGCCGTCTCGGTGCTCTTGGCCGCGAAGTAGAAGCTGACGACCGAGGTCATCAGCGTGCCGATCAGCGTCAGCAATTGCTTGGCGAAATCGACCGCCGCGGTCGAGACGACGTGGCCGAGCTGCACGTCGTACTTGAACAGCGCCCCGCCCGCGCAGGGGTCGGCCGCGGCCGACGATGCGGCAGCGGCGGCCCCGCCCGATGCCGCGGTGGCCGCCGGACAGGCCACCGGCGTCACCAGCACCGAACCGTTTGCCGCGTCCGCCACCAGGCGCTGTTTCGCGGCCTCGTTCAAGCCGCGCAGCGTGATCGCCTCGGCGCCGCTGAGCGACTGGTAGAGCATCACCGCCAGCAGCGCGAACAGCACGATCAGCGACAGCGCGATGGTCGCGCGGATCGAGCCCGGCGGCAGCCCCAGCGCCTCGTTGGCCGCCGACAGCTCCAGCCGATTGAACAGCGTGGACACCAGCGCCAGCGCCCCCAGCAGGATCATGATTCCGAAGATCGCGAGGATCGGGTAGCCGAAGGCCGGGTGGTCGCTGAACGGCTTCAGGTACAACACCAGCGCCATGCTCGGCAGGAACACGAGCACGAGGCCTGCGCCCACCGCGCCGCTCAAGTGCCCGGACGCGGGCTTGCCGCCGGGGGCGTCATCTGGAGTGGCCATGGCTTGGATCCTTCATCGAACAGGTAGCGCAGTGATAGCGCCTCGCGCCGCCGCGCGCATCCGTCCGCTTGAGGACGCAGCCCGCCGGGTGCGCGGCTATGCTTCGCGCATGCGAAAGAATCCGATTCCCCTGTGTCTCGCGCTGCTCGTCCCGAGCACGCCGTGGACCGCATCCGCCGCCGATGCCGGTGCCGCCCCCGCACCGCAGCGCTATGCGATCAAGCAGACCGCGCCTGACACCGGCACGCACATCGTGCGCGAGGTGGTCAGTTCGCCCCTCCCTCTGGACAAGCCGTATGGCGATCTCACGCCGGAGCAGCAGCGCGTCGTGAAGTCGCAGTACGAACAGATGGGGCCCGACGACGAACCGCCCTACCCGCTCAACGGCCCGCGCGGCATCTACAGGAAGGTCGCGAACGGCCAAGGCAAGCGGCAGGCGAAGGGCCTCCTGTCGCTCGTCGCCGATGTGGACAGCCGTGGCGAGGCGACGTCGGTATCGGTCCTGGCGTCACCCGATCCCGAACTCACCCAGTACGTCGCCGGCGTGCTGATGGATGCGAAGTACAAGCCGGCGCGATGCAACGGCGCGCCGTGCGCCATGCAGTACCCGGTCCGCTTCAACCTCATCCCTGCCGACTGACCGTGCCTGCGGCCGTGCCGCGCTCGTTGAGTGCCCGCAGGCAGCGCGCGAGCATCGCCTGCGCCTCGGCACGCCACGCGCCGCCCGCCGGTGCCAGCCGCTCGCGCAGCAGCAGCGCACGCTGCAGTGGTGCGCGCGCCGCCTTCGGGTCGCCCTCGGCGAGCCAGGCTTCGCCGAGCAGCAGCAGCGCGTCGGCCTCCTTGTCCTCGAAGCGCGCCGCTTCGCGCTCCGGCTCCAGCAGCTCCAGCGCGCGCCGGGCCTGCATGCGCGCGTCGGCCGGCCGGCCGAGCTGCAACGCCGCCTGCGCGCTGAACAGCAGCCACTGCACCCGGTCGAGCTGCGGGCCGCTCGCCTCCACCAGCACGATCTCCTTCAGGCGCTCGACGGCTTGCGCGCCCTGCCCTTGCGCCAGCAGCAGCCGCACCGCCTCGAAGACGAACGGGTTGTGCGTGGCCGGCGCCGCCACGTCGCGGCTCACCTGGCGCCAGATGCGGTGCGCCTCCTCGATCTGCCGGCCGCTGTCGGCATGGCGGCCCATCGCGGTCCAGTTGCGCGCCTGCAGCAGCATCTCGCGCGCCAACGGCACCGAGCCGGGGTAGTGCCTGCGCAGGTCGTCGAGCTCGGGCGCGTAATCGCGCTCGGCCTCGGCGAAGTGGCCGTCGGCATGGTGCGCCTCGCCGCGAAACCGGTTCACCGCACCGACCGCCGGCGGCGTGGCGTTTGCATCCGGCCGGCCGATCGCGGCCTGCGCATCGTCGAGCAGGCGCCAGCCCTCCTCGCGCCGCCCGAGGCTGTGCAGCAAGCCGCCGAGCTTGGCCTGCGTCTGCAGCGTCGCGCCATTCAGCGGGCCGCTGAGCTTCGTCGAGAGGTCCAGCGCGCGCCGCAGGTTGCCTTCCGCCGCCGCGAAATCGCCCGCCGCCGCCTGCGCCTCGGCCAGTTGCACCAGCGGCGTCACCGACCAGGCCGACGGCGCCGCCTCGTGCCGATCGATCTCGGCCAGCGCCTCCTTCAGCATCGCCTGCGCGGTCGACGCGTCACCAGCCAGGTGGTGCGAGCGCGCCAGGTTGCGCAGCGCCTCGTAGCCGCTCGACCACTGCGCCGGGTGGTTCCGGAAATGCACCACCGCGTGGCGCGCCGCGTCGCGCATGCCGGCGAGCGACACGTACTGCTCGATCTCGGCGCGGTTGATCCACATCCAGCCGCGCGTCTCGGACGCGTCGTCGCCGATCGCGTCGAGCACCTGCCGGGCCTCGTCCATCGCGGCCAGCGCGCGCACGCGATCGTCGGTGTGGTTGACGTCGCGGGCATACGCGAGCAGCGCGTTCGCGAGCCGCGCGTCGCGCGGGCCGAACGAGCGCCGCGCCGCCTCGACGCGCTGCAGCCGCAGCTGCCCGGCCTCGTCGAACAGGCCGAGCTGGAAGTGCATGTCGGCCAGCGTGTCGAGCACCTCGTCGAGCGCCTCCGGCGACCCCTTCAAGGCCTGCGACGCCTGCTTCGCACCGACCTCGAGCAGCTCGCGCGCGGTGGTCTGGCGGGCGCGCAGCGGATCGGCCTGCTGCAGTGAATTGGCCGTGAAGAGGCTGGTCAGGAAGCCCTGCACCGCCTGCGCCCGCTGGCTCTCGCGCTGCGCGAGCGCGGCCTGCTCGCGCGAGCGCTGGGCCTGCTGCAGCGAGACGCCCGCCGCGCCGGCGAGCAGCAGCCCGGCGAACGTGACCGCGGCCACCTGTCGCCGGTGCCGGCCGACGAACTTGCGCAACCGGTAGGCAGCGCTGTCGGGGCGGGCCAGCACCGGCTGGCCGCCGAGGTGGCGCACCAGGTCCTCGCGCAGCGATTCGGCGGTGGGGTAGCGCTGGGCCGGGTCCTTCTTCAGTGCCTTCAGCACGATGGTGTCGAGGTCGCCGGCCAGCATCTGGCGCAGCCGGCGCACGCTGGTGCCGCGGGCCTGCGCGGCTTCGTCGCCCAGCGTGCGCAGGCTGGGCCGCTGCGGCTCGATGCCGAGCACCGCCTCTTCGAGCGCCGCGCACGACGCGCGCACCGGCTCGTAGGGCCGCAACCCGCTCAGCAGGCCGTACAGCACGACGCCGAGCGAGTAGACGTCGCTGGCCGTCGTCACCGCGCGCCCGGCCACCTGCTCGGGCGACGCGTACTCCAGCGTCAGCGCGCGGCCGGCGATGCGCGTCAGCTCGGTCTCGTCGGCCTGGCCGTCGGTGGTGAGCTTGGCGATCCCGAAATCGAGCAGCCGCACCTGGCCGTCTTCGGTGACGAGGATGTTGGCCGGCTTCAGGTCGCGGTGGATCACCAGGTTCTGGTGCGCGAACTGCACCGCGGTCAGCACCTGCAGCATCAGCACCAGGCGCTGCATCAGGCCGAGCTGGCGCCGGTCGCAGAAGGCGGCCAGCGGCTCGCCCTGCACGTACTCCAGCGCGAGGTAGGGCTGGCCGTCGTCGGTGATGCCGGCGTCGAGCAGGCGCGCGATGTTGGGGTGCTCCAGCGCGCCGAGGATGCGGCGCTCGCGCGCGAAGCGCTCGTGCACATGCGGGCCGAACAGGTTGGCTCGGACCAGTTTCAGCGCGACCTGGCGTTCGTACAGCCCGTCGTCGCGCTGCGCGAGCCACACCGAGCCCATGCCGCCCTGCCCGATCGGCTGCAGCACGCGGTAGGCGCCGATGCGGCGGCCGACCAGCGACGGCGCATCGGCCGCGCGTGCCGAGCGGGCCGCGCGGTCGATGCCGCGCGCGATCAGGTCGTCGGTCTCGACACGTGGCAGCACGGTGGCACCGGTGGGGTGCAGGTCGGTCGCCTGCAGGCGGTCGCGCATGCGGTCCCGAAGTTGCGCAACCATCTCGGCCATCGCCGGCTCGCGGCGCGCCAGCTCGGCCTGCCAATCGGCACGCTGGTGGCGCGGCAACTCGCCCACCTCGTCGAGCAGCAGCGAGATGCGGTCGAACTCGGCCGGCGTCAGGTCCTGGGCATTCATGCCTCTTCCATCAGGTGCAGCAGGAAGGCACGTGCCTTCTCCCATTCGCGCTCGACGGTGCGGGTGGAGATGCCACGGGCCTCGGCCACCTCGCGGATCGACAGGCCCGCGAAGTAGCGCAGCTCGACCAGCTCGTGGAACTGCGGCGACAGGCGCTGCAGCACGTCGAGCGCGGCGCCCATCGCCATCAGCCGCCGGTCGTCGACCGCCTCGGCCTCGATGCCGGTGGTCAGCGTGACCAGCAGGTCGCCGCTGCCGCGCTTCTGCGCCTGGCGCTCGCGCACGTGGTCGATCACGACGCTGCGCATCACGCGCGCCACGTAGCCGAAGAAGGCCGGGCGGTCAGAGGCCTTGAGGCGCCCTTCGCCGGAGAGCTTCAGGAAGCTCTCGTGCACCAGCGAGGTGGTGTCCAGGTCGTCCAGCCCGCCGCTCTTGTAGAGCCGGCTGTGCGCCATGCGCTTCATGTCTGCGTAGACCAGCTCGAACAACCGGCTCGAAGCCTGCGGATCACCGGATTGCGCCGACCGAAGCAGATCGGTCATTTCCGTCATTGACGTGTCTCTCTCGGGTTGCGTCCGGCTCGCTGGCATGGCGAGGCGGAGCGGTCGAGTATCGAGACGGTGCGCGGGCAGCGTCAAAGTACAGATTGAGGATGGAGGCTCACCCTTTGGGGGGAGGCATGTCGGATACGCCGTGCAGTCGTCGCAGCCCGCAACGGAAAAACCGTTGAGTATGGCGATCGCTACAACGATATTCTGGAGAAAAGTTTCGCATCAATATGCATCCCTCTCTCGGCGTCAGCAAATCGAATGAGAGCGACAGGACTGCCGGGAATAGGGAACGTGACAATGGTGCCAGCCCCATAGCTTTTGTGATTCACGCTGTCACCTACCTTGAGAATTCCAAGGCCATCGACCGCGACTTCATGACTGACGGGAGGCCGTTGCTGCGGCTCCCAAGAAAAACTGCCGCCATAGACAGCCCACAGCCTCGGAAGGCGCTGCGATATCTTCTCAGCAGAAGACTCCTGCCAGTTCCATTCCTCCATGAAATCCGTTTGCGACAGGGGAATATTCGCATCTCTTGCGCCATGCACCGAGAGCATTGAGAGTGATTCGACGAATGGATCACTCAAGGAAATCTTCTTTGCCCTGGCCAAATCCAGCAACGTTTCCGGATCCAGCAACATCGCAGAGGTCACCTCCTCGCCCTGCCAAATCACCCAATTCCTGAAATAGGAGAATGAATCATCGCCGCAAGGAGCCCCGGCAATCAGGGAGCACGCCTCCCATATTTCAATCTTGTTCAGAGATTCAAAGAGGTCGGCGTAATATTTTGAGTACTGGAGGGCAATACCGCCACCCAAGCCATCGTGGGCCGATCTCAAGAGCGACTCATGCGAGTCTACAGGCTCAGGAATCGAGGCTCTTTGCACATCGATGAAAGCCCAAAAATCATCCATGGTGTTGCTCATGAAAAAATCCTTCATTGACAAGGAATACATCTCTTACTCCACCATTCCGTGTACTTCTTCCACCTAACATCACCGGTATCCGGGTTCTTTTTGATATTTGCAAAAGGTCGAAGTGCTTGGATCTGCTGAGTCTCGGCATACTCGCAATCCCTGCGATTATTATAGGTTGCAATCACCAAGAAATGCAAATCACACATTTCACACTTGTATATATTCATCTTCCCGTCGGGAGCATTTTCATGCTCCCTTTCCCGGAAATATGGGTCTCTTGAAGTTATTCCGACGTAAATCACCTCATTCTGACAATCCTCGAGATTGTATACAACACATTGACGATCACTCAAAGGAAGCGGCGGAGCTATGGGGGTTGGCTTTTGTTTATTCGGAGGGGTAGTGTTAGGTGTAACGATTGGATCCTTGGTCGGCGTCGGGCCGTTCGTCACTGGGAGCGGCCCCTTATTGACGCCATTATGACAACCGGTACATAGGTTGAAGAAGAGTAATCCACTTGGATCAACAAGGCTCACCGGGTTAGCCTCGACATAAGCATAAGTGTTGACACCGCCCATCAGCCCAATCGGGTCGCTCGAACTATACCGACCAATTGTCGAGTCATAGCTACGGAAGTAGTTATACCAAAGCCCGCTCTCCGCATCTGCATACTGCCCCGGGAAACGAAGGTTCTGCGTGAAGCTTCCGAGTCCACTCGGATTTGCCTCCGGCGCCGTCGTCCCGAACGGCTCGGCGAACCACCGCCAGCGGGTCACGTCGTTCATGTCGACGACAAGCCGCGGCGCATTCAGGTGGTCGGCATGGATGTAGAAGACCAGCGGCGCGCCACGTGGGTTGGCCGGATCCGGCGTGAACATCGCCACCGGGATGTCATCGAGCCAGATGTATTCGCGGATGGCAGCTCCGTTCTGGTCGTATTCCCCGAGCAACTCGCCGTTGAGTCCGTACACGAAGATGATCGTGCTGCTCGCTCCTGCGCTTGTCACCTTGCGGATGCGCCGCTTGTCGGCATCGTAGGTGTAGGTGCCGGTGAGTCCGGCTCGAGTGACGCTCGCAAGTGATCCGCTCAGCCCATAGGTCGCCGTGTAGTTCGGGCTGTCGGTGATCGTGTTCCCTGCGTTGTCATAACCAAAACTTCTGGCCGGGTTCGTGATGCTCGCGAGCCGGTTGCTCGTGGCCTCGACGTTGTAGATGCTCGGGCTGCCGTTCAGGCTCATGCCCGTGCGGTTGCCGTTGGGGTCGTACGTGATCGACCAACTGCTCGCGACCGTCGTCACCTGCGTGATCCGGTCGTTCTCGTCATAGCCGAAGTTCTGGTCCAGCGCCGGCTGCGGGATGCCGTCGTTGGCGCTCAGGTGCGTGAAACTGATGATGCGGTCGGCTGCATCGTAGGTCACGTCGCGGAAGACGTTGCCCAGCCGGTATCGGGTCACGCGACCGCTGAGGTCGTAGAAGCGCTCGTGCGGTGTTGTCCCACCGGCCATGTTCCAGTTCCAGCTCGTCACCGGGCCGAAGGGCTCCCACTTGATGTCGCTGAGCAGCGGTACTGGCGTGCCGTTCACGTCCTGGGCCAGGCCGATGCCGGTCACGTTCCGGCTGGTGTAGCTCTGCACGACCTTGCGGCCCGACGGGTAGGTGATGCTGGTCAGGCGGCCCAGCGTGTAGCCGTAGCGCGTGATGCTGACGATGGCGGTGCCGTTGGCGCCTGCGGCTGGACTCACGGACTGCACCGCTTCGAGCACCCGTCCGCGCTGGTCGTACTTGAAGCGCGACCAGCCGTTCGGGTGGTCGGTGCGGCTCAGCCGGTTCGCGCTGTAGCTGTAGTCCGGCCCCTTCAGGTCATAGGCCCAGCTCACCGTCTGGCTGGGCTGGCCGCTCTGGCTGTAGACCAGTTGCGTCAGCCGGTCCATCGCGTCGTACGTGTAGCTCTCCAGCACGCCGCGACTGTCAGTGCGGGTCGTGATGTTGCCGATCTCGTTGTAGGTCTGGTTCGCCGTGCCGGTGTCGGGACTGATCAACTGGGTTGCGTTGCCGAAGCCGTCGCGCGGGTACTGCGTGACCAGGCTCCTCGGGTCGGTGACTTTCGTGGTTCGATCCCCGCCGTCGTACTCGAAGCTCGTCTTGCCGTTCTTCGGATCGGTGTGGTCTTTCACCCGATACAGCGGGTCATAGCTGAGCTTGGTCTCCAGGTTCAGCGTACCGGCACCGCGAATGATCTTGGTGCGGTTGCCCTGGGCGTCGTACTCGTAGCGCGTGATCGGCGTCGGCGACACCGGCGGTGGCGGCAGGGTCTGGGCGGTAGCGGCCTGTGCGAGCAGCGCCGCTGCCAGTGCGATGGTGTGCAGTCTTTTCATGTTCCCCTCACTCCCTGCCGCTGTTCTCTTGCGCACGGCCCAACGCGTCCATCACGCGCGCCATGTTCCGTTTCAGGCTGCCGGTCGGGTCCTTGACCGTCTGGCCGGTCGAGTTGCCGGCGTTGTCGAGCGCGTACTCGATGCGGTTGCCGCTGTCGTCCGACACCGCCTTCTGCCGGTGCGCGTCGTCGTACTCGTAGGCGGTCCAGCTGCCGTCGTGCTGCGTCACCAGGATCAGCTGGCCGACCGGGTCATAGGCATACGTGGTCGTCTCGCCGCCCACCGTCGTGGTCAGCAGGCGCTGGCGCAGGTCGTAGGTGTTCACGGTGACCACGCCATCGGAGTCGGTGCTCTGCAGCACTTGCCCAGCCTTGGTGTACTTGTCATACGTGGTCACCTTACCCGCGGCATCGGTCGCCGTGGCCAGATCGCCCTTCGTGTGATTGGCGTCCGTGTGGGCGAAGTAGGTGGAACTCGTCGTCACGGTGACGCCGCCGCGCGTGGTCCTGGCAGTCAGCGCCTGACCGGACTCGTTGTACGTCCAGGTGGAGACGCGGATCGCAGCACCGGCTTGCAGCGTCGCACTGAACCCGAGGTGCCCATCCGCATCCGTCGTCGCCTGCACCGCCTGCTTGCACAGCACCGCGATCGGCTTGCCGTCCAGCAGCGGCGCTGTCCCCGGCTCGCAGCTCGCGATGGCGTTGCCGTTCAATGGATCCGGCTGCCCGTTGTAGACGCTCGTCGTGATCTGCCCTGGTTCGGCCACCTTGATGGGCCGTCGCCAGTCCGGATGCCACTGCGTGCTCGTCTTGCGCGCCTTCGCCGGCAGGCTCGCTGCGGTCAAGACCGCGCAATCCGCTCCTGCTGCCAGCCCCTCCACCCGCGCAAGCTGCATATTGCGCTCGGGGTCGTTCGAGAAGCACATCCGCGTGCCGTTGAAATCATCCTGGCTCGCCACGTAGCCATGCGCGTCATAGCCTTGTGCACGCATCCCGTTCGCGCTGCCCGCACCGGCAGCTTGACTGCGCGCGATCAGGAAATTCCGGCCGTTCAGGCTGGTGGCTTGCCATTGGCTTGCCGTGCCGGTCGGCCCGGTGACCACGGTCCCCTGCGGCAACGTCCAGCCGACCTGCCGGCGCAGCGTGCTGCCGTCGAACTGCTCGTTCACTGCCAGGCTCGGTGGCGTCGCGTAGCTCACGCTGTATCGGGACACCCCGCCCGCATGCTCGGAGCTGACCGCGCGGCCCTCGGCGTCGTAGCCGAACGTGGCGTGGCGCCGCACCTTCTCGTCGCTCACACCGGTCAGCGCCCACGGCAGGTCGCTGCTCTCGTAGTGGAAGCTGCGCGTCGTGCCGTCGGGCCACTGCAGGCTGTTCAGGTTGTTGCGGCTGTCGTAGGCCAGCGTCACCGTCTGCCCGGCCGCATCGGTCACGCTGGCAAGCCGGATGCCGAAGCCGGCAGGCGCGCCGTACGCGAAACTCAGGCTGCGCCCGTTCGTGTCGGTGACCTGCAGCAACAGCCCGCCCGCCGACGCGATGGCTGTAGGCGTATTTGCATCGCTGTACGTGAAGTCCAGGCGTCGCCCTTCCGGCCAAGCCATCGTGGTGAGCTGGCCGCTGGCCGTGTAGACCTCCGTCACGCCCTCCTGCGCATCGTCGTAGCGCAGCTCGCCGCTGGCGAGCCTGACCAGCCGCCCGCGATCGGCGGGGTCGAAGCTGAAGTTGCCGCTGCTGTCCGCGCCGATCACCTTGACGACGCCATCGCCGCGCTCCAGTCGCACGGCGAAGGCACTGCCGGGCACCATGCTGCCGATCACCGCGCGGCGGTGCAGACTGCTTGACCACAGCACGCTGCCCAGCACGTCGCCGCTGCTCCACCGGGCGGACATCGGCACCGGCTGCAGCGTCGTCGCGCCGGTCTGCGGTGCCCGCTGCCCGCTGTCGTAGGTGAAGCGCAAGCCGAGGCCCGCCAGGCGCAGTCCGGTGTCGACCGACTCGCGCTTGATGCCACGCAGCACGAAGATCGGGTTGCCGACGCCTGGGCCTGCCGGCTCCACGCCCGGCAGCAGCGGGCAATCGCACGGTGGTGCCGGTGGCACGGGCGGGGTGAGGGTATCGGCGCAGTCCCCCGACTCGGCGAAGAAGCTGTTCAGGTCCACGCCGGGCTTGGGGGCGCGCCCGGGCCAGCAACCGCCTGCGTAGACAGGGCTCTGGTAGTTGAAGCTGCTGTCCCCGCGTCGCCAGTTCACGACGCAGCTGCCGCTCACCCGCTCGGTCGGCGCGATATCGACATCGGGGTACACGACGATTGTCGTGATGCCGCCTGGGGCTACCTCATCGTTACTTTTCTGGATGGTCTTGCGGTAGTCCTCGCAGACCTCGGCGGATGAATTGAACTTGACGCCACCACCCGAGTAGTTGAAGAACCACGGTTCGGCCCAGGCGCCGGGTGCCACCAGCAACGGACACAGCACGGCACAGCATGCGCCATACCGGCGCAGCAGATTCAACGATGCGATCAACGCACTCTCCCTCAGTCCCAATGCACCCGTGCGGCACACGGGTCCTCTGCGCATCGTTACTGCTTCAGCGCGGCCCGGCGGATTACACGTGAACAAGATCACCGCCGCAAGAGCCTCTGCGGAGGAGATGACAAAGTTTGACGTTTCAACAACACCGTTGCCGCAGGGTGTGACTGAACGGATCGACGACGCTTCATCCTCAACATGAATGAAGCGAATAGGGATGCCGTCTCGCCCATTGGAGGGCCACGTCAACCTCACCGCGAGCCACTCAGCCGCGGCGGGTTGATCGGGGCGCCGTTGCGGCGCCCCGTGATGCGGTCAGCGATGCACTCAGTGCGCCGCCGCCAACGCCGAGCCCTGGGCCGACACCTTGAACACCGACACCAGCCGCATCAGGTCACCCGCCTGCTGCTCCAGGCTCTCGGCGGCCGCCGCACTCTGCTCCACCAGCGCGGCGTTCTGCTGCGTGCCCTGGTCGAGCGAGGTCACCGCCTGGTTGACCTGCGCGATGCCGCCGGTCTGCTCGGTGGTCGACGCATTGATCTCGGCGATCAGGTCGGTCACGCGGCGCACCTGCTGCACGATCTCGGTCATGGTCTTGCCGGCCTCGCCGACCAGCCGCGTGCCGCTGTCCACCTTCTCGACCGACGCATTGATCAGCACCTTGATCTCGCGTGCCGCCTGCGCGCTGCGCTGCGCCAGCGAACGCACCTCGCTCGCCACCACCGCGAAGCCGCGGCCCTGCTCGCCGGCACGCGCCGCTTCGACGGCTGCGTTCAGCGCGAGGATGTTGGTCTGGAACGCGATGCCGTCGATCACGCCGATGATGTCGGCGATGCGGCGGCTGCTGTCGCTGATCTCGGTCATCGTCGTGACGACTTGCGTCACCACCACGCCGCCGCGATCGGCCACCTGCGCCGCGGAGACCGCGAACTGGTTGGCCTGCTGGGCATTGCCCGCATTCAGCTGCACCGAATCGGTCATCTGCTGCATCGATGCCGCCGTCTGCTGCAGCGCGCTCGCCTGCTGCTCGGTGCGGTTCGACAGGTCGGCATTGCCGCTGGCGATCTCGGTGGTGGCATGGCTGATCGACTGCGCGCCGTTCTGCACGTCACCGACCAGGCTGCGCAGTTGCTGCACCATGTCGCGCACCGCATGCAGCAGGCTGCCGTCGGCCCCCGGCTGCACCGCGATGTCGTGCGACAGGTCGCCCTGCGCCACGCGCAGCACCGCATCGCGGGCGTACTCGGGCTCGCCGCCGAGCTGGCGCCACACCTGGCGGACCACCCAGCGCGAGCCGAAGCCGAGCCCCACCAGCACCAGTCCCGCGCTCGCGAGAATGGCCACCAGCGTCGACGCCGTGCTCTGCTTGGCGCCGGCGAGCGCGGTGTCGAAGCTCTCCTGCGCCTCGACCTGCGCCTGCTTCACCGAGGCGCCGAACAGCTTCTGCGCGCCTTGCATCTTCGACAGCGCCGCCGCTTCATCGCCCTGCTGGCTGCCGATCACGATGCCGATGGCCTGCATCGCCGAGGCATACCAGGCATCGAACTCGCCCTGCAGCCGCTGCGCCGCGGCGGCGCGCGCGGGGATCGCCTGCGTGCTTTTCAGCAGCTCGCGGATCTGCTCGGCCTGGTGGCCGGTCTCCTCGAGGCGCTTCTTGTCGCCGTCGGAGGCCGCGCTCTGCAGACTGACGACCAGCGCATCGAAGCGCCCGCCGAGTTGCTGGCTCGCGCTGAGGTACGGATAGTGCGTGCTGCCGACCGCGTCCAGCGCCCGCGAGGTGCGGGACGAGAACGTGAAGACGACCGACACCCCGAGCGCGAACACGAGGGCCGACAACACCGGCAGCAGCCAGATGGTGCTCTTGACTTTCACGGCGGCCTCCGGGGATCAGTCGACCGACTTCACGAGGTGGGCGACCTGGCCCTTGAACTCGGCGGAGTCGCGCGTCTTGCCTTCGAGCTTCCACAGTTCCTTGGCGGTCGGGCCGTGCTTCGCGTAGAACACCTTCGAGAAGATCGTGAAGTACGGCTTCTCGGCCAGCGGCGGGTTGATGCGCTCGACCTTGGCGCGCAGGTCGGCCTCGGCCTGCAGCGTGTCGTCGGCTTCGGTGGTCTGCAGCGCGACCAGCTGGTAGCGGCCGGCGGCCAGGCGCTTCAGGATCTCGGTGGTGGCGTTGGCGCTGTCATCGACCTTGGCGCCCATCTTGGTCAGCTGGGCGATGACCGAGTAGCCGGTCGGCGCACCGATGGTGCCGTCCACGCCGTTCAGCTTCTGGCCGTCCCAGCCGGCGGCCGAACCCTTGATGCGGTACAGCGCGTAGGTGGCGCGGTACATGCGCTTGGTGGCATCGGCCTCGCCGTCGAGCTTGACCGGGTACACCGCGAACTCGGCGCGGTCAGCGGCGAAGCTGGCGTTGATCGCGCCGTCCATCGTGCCGCTCTTGACCTCGGCCATGCACTGCTTCCACGGCATCGGCGCGAGCTTGATCGCGACGCCGAGCTGCTTCTCGATCGATTGCATCATCAGCGCGCTGTAGCCGGGCTTGCCGTTGATCAGCCACGGATAGGCCTCTTCGTGCGAATGGCACAGCGTGATCTTCTCGGGGTTCGATTGGGCGTGGGCGACGGGAACGAGGGCGACGAGCGCGGCAAAGCCGGCGACGAGGGAGCGGGTCGTGGTCATGGTGTGCAGGAGCGAAGTGAAGGGAGGCAACGACGTGGATCCCGGCAGGCCGCAGCAATGCTGGGCCTGTCCTGGTCCACTCCCCCAGACTTTCGGCAGGACCTATCGGAACTGGAGATGAATCGAGCCCCCTTCGCGTGACCGAATGCGCACGCGGTGCGGTGCGTCAGTGCCCGTCGGTCTCCAGGCCCGCGCCCTGCAGGGCCTGCGCGCCCATCCTGTCGGCCTCTTCCTCGAGCCCCGCATCGTCGTTGACGCCGACGCCGGCCATCTGCATCGTCGGCTCGACGCGCCCCTGGCGCTGCTGCACCACGTGCCAGGCCTCGTGCGGCAGGTGCTGCTCTTGCCCGGGCGCGAGGTGGATGTCGTTGCCCTGCGCATAGGCCAGCGCGTTCAGCTGCGCCGGCTTGTCGGAGTTGCGGTGCACCTGCACGTCGGACACGTCCATGCCCGACAGCGACGCGATGCCGGCCTGCAGCGCACCGGGCAGCCCGCCCTGCACACCACCCAGCGCGGGATCGGCCTTGGCCTGCATCGGTTCTTCCTCCTCAAGCTCGCCGAGGTCGGGCGCGCGCTGCGCCGCGTCGCCGAACGCCGCCTCGATCTGCGCGCGCTGCGCCACCATGCGCGGGCTGTCGTGGAACGGATCGGCCGCGCGTTGATGCACGTGGGTCTCGGGACCGTCGTCGACACGGTCGTTGGCATGAAGTTGCACTTTCATGGGGCCTCCACTCTCGGCTTGAACGTCACATAAACGCCTGCCGCGAACAGCAGCAGGATCAGTCCGTACAGCAGGTAATTCTGCTCGCGCCAATGCAGCAGCGCGGGGTCGCAGCTGAACACGACGAAGGCCAGCGCGAGCGTCGCGAGCGCGCCGGCCCACAGCATCAGCAGGTAGCGCCGACCGATGCGGCGCACGCGGCAGTTCCACGTATACAGCGCGATGCCGATGCCTTCGGCCAGCAGCAGCGCCTCGAACAGCAGCCGCAGCGGCAGCCGGTTCGGGCACGCGAACTCGCACAGCCCGGCCAGCGCGCCGCGCGGCACCGCGTAGTTGTGCGTCAGCAGCGCATGCACCGTCTCGCCGCTGCCGATGCCCGGCGTCGGCAGCGGCCACAATCCGATGCCGCCATAGGTCCACTTGATGTAGGCCAGGTCGCGGTCGAGCTGGTCGCGCTCCTGCGGCGGCAGCGCGGCCGGCTTCTCGCCGCGCTGGTGGAACTCGATCGGCACCACGCTCTCCAGGAAGGCGATGCGGCGGTGTCCGCTCAGGTTGGGCGTCGCGTCGATGCGCGCGCGCAGCGTCATCGTGCTCGCGCCGGTCGGCTCGCTCAGCAGCACCAGGAAGTCGATCGTCAGGTCCGTCGTGCCGCGGTAGCGCACCTTCGCGCCCTCTTCCACGCCCTTGCTGCTGCGCCGCGGCTCGGCGGTCTCGAGCACGTCCATCAGGTCCGAGAAGTTGTAGGCGCCGGTGTCGCCGAGCAGTTTGTCGGGCACCACGATGTTGGCCTGGTAGCTGCGGCCGGTCGCCTGCATCTCGGCCACCAGCCGCTGCAGGAACAGCTTCAGGAAACGCGCGAAGGCCTTCTGCTGCAGACCGTCGGTGGGCGAATCCTCGAAGAACACCGTGATGCCGTCGTAGACGTAAGGCGATTCGCGCCACTGCGGCAGCAGCAGGCCGTCGAGGTTCGCCTGCAGGTCGTCGTTGCGGGTGTCGGCCAGCACCACCGCGTTGCGCGCCGCATTGCGGGCGACGGTGTCGAGCTGCGTTTCGGGCAAGGCGAGCACCGAGGCCCAGTCGCGCCGGTACAGCACCAGGTCGACGCGCGTGCCGTGCCGCCGCGTCTCGCGCGCGAAGCCGCCGGCCTGGCCGTCCCAGCCGGGCGGCAGCACCCAGTTGCCGCTGTCGGCCAGTACCACGCCCATGTAGCTCAGACGCGTGAACAGGCTGAAGTCGACGGCCAGCGGCGCCTCGGTGGCCAGCCAGTACGGCACGAAGCCGATCACCTCGTTGTCGGTGCGCTGCGGCGTGCAGCCGCAGCCGGCGCCGCTCAGCCGCAGCGGCTTCGCATCGCCGAACGGGTGGCGCTTCTCGGCGGCGCGGACGATCGCGCCGCGCAGCGGCGCGGGCAGCAGGTTGTCGTAGAACTCGCGCAGGCTGAGGCTGCCGGGCGCGGTGACGGCGGGCTTGCGTGAAGCAGGTGCGGAGGCCGCAGACGCCTGCGCCGGCGGCGGGCACTGCGGGTCGACGGTGAGCTGCTGCTTCAGCGCCATCTCGGTCACGTGCACGCGGTAGTACGCGCAGCGGCTCTGTTCGAGCGCGTTGACGAACAGCGCGCGCGTCGGGTACTCCACATCGGTCAACGGCAGCAGCACCGCCGCCAGCTGGTCCGGGCTGGGCACGACCGGCGGCACCGGCTCGGTGACCGCCGCGAGCGGCAGGCCGTCTGCCGGCACGAGTTCGGGCGCGGCCGTCGACACCGGTGCCGGCACCGCAGGTGCCGCCGCCTCCGGCGCCAGCGTAGCCTGGTCGGCCGGCGTCAGCTTGTAGCTGGCCGGCAGGCCGACGTGCGTGTTCGCGGTGGCTTCGGCATCGGCCACACCCAGCGTCGTCAGCGCGGGCGGAGCGGCAGGCGCCGACGCCGCCGAGGCCGCGCCGGCCGGCGGGCGGATCGACGGCGTGTAGACGTTCAGCACATAGGCCTGCTGCGCAATGCGCGGCGGCGACTCGGCGTCCTGCACGCCGAGCACGAAGCGGAAGCTGCCGTTCTCGGCCGGCAGGCCGCCGAGCCGGCCGTCTTCGGTCAGCACCAGCCCGGGCGGCAGCTTGCCGTCGATCGTGTAGCGGTACGGCGGCGTGCCGCCCTTGACGACCTCGCGCGGGCCGTACGGCGCACCGCGGCGTGCCGACGGCAGCGTGACGGTCTTGTAGACCAGCCGCATGTCGACCGCCGACGCGGATGATGCCGCGGGTCCTGCAGCCATCGGGACCATCGCGACATCCGGTGCGGACGCTGCCGACGAAGCCGGTGCCGAGGCCGCCTGTGGCACCGTCGCCGCGCGCAAGCCGAGGCTCGCCACCATCACCAGCACCGCGCCAGCCAGCGCGATGCGCAGCCGCCGGCATCGCGCACACGGCGCGGGCCGCGGGAAAGGTGCATCTCGATGCGTCATGCCGTGCGCCCCTCTTTGCGCAGTTCTTTCGCGACGCCGCGCCGCAGGTCGGCCATCTCGATGCGCTCGCGCCCGGCCTGCAGCGCGCCGAGCGCGCCGAAGCGCACGACGTTCGCGATCGCGCCGCCCGACAGCTCGTGCCGCTCGGCCAGCCCCTGCAGGTCGACGTCGTCGCCGAGCCGCCCGGTGTGCCGCACCATGCCCTCCCACAGCAGGCGCCGCTGCTCGGCGTCCGGCATCGGAAAGTGCACCAGCGACTGGAAGCGCCGCGCGAACGCATCGTCGATGTTGGCCTTCAGGTTGGTCGCGAGGATCACCGTGCCCGGGAAGTCCTCGACCCGCTGCAGCAGGTACGAAACCTCCTGGTTGGCATAGCGGTCGTTCGAGCTGGAGGTGGCGGTCCGCTTGCCGAACAGCGCGTCGGCCTCGTCGAAGAACAGGATCCACTGCCGGCTCTGCGCCTGGTCGAACACCTGCGCCAGGTTCTTCTCGGTCTCGCCGATGAACTTCGAGACCACCATCGACAGGTCGATGCGGTAGACGTCGCTGCCGACCTCCTGCCCGATCAGCGTCGCGGTCAGCGTCTTGCCGGTGCCGGGCGGGCCGTAGAACAGGCTGCGGTAGCCGGGCTTCAGCGCCTTGTCGAGCCGCCAGTCGCGCAGCAGCCGCTGGCCGTGCCGGTACCAGGTGACGATGGCCTGCACCTCGTCCATCACCTCGCCGTCGAGCACCAGGTCGCTCCAGCCGAGCCGCGTCGTGATGAGCCGCGCCGGGAAGCCGATGCCGTAATCGGGCTTGCGCGACTCGCCGGTGGCCAGCCGCTCCAGCGTGTCGCCGCTGACGTGCAGGGCCGCGCTCAGCCACGGCTCGCCGGGGCCGTCGTGTTGCAGGCGCAGCAGGCCGTGGCGACGCAGCGGACGGTCTTCGTCGAGCAGGCGCTGCAATGCGAAGCGGTGCGCCATGTCTTCGCCGGCGACCAGGAAGGCCGCCGTCTCGCAGGTCGGCAGGAAGCCGCCGTGCGAGCGCCCCTTCCACCCGCCGAACTCGCTGAAGCCGCGGTCGAGGTTGCGGTTGCGCACGAACAGCATGTCGAGCAGCTGCGGCTTCAAATGCGGCGCCACCGCCAGTGCGAGCACCAGCCGCTCGTCGGCTTCGAGCCCGGCCGCGTGCACCAGTTCCGCGTAGTCGCCGTCGTCACGCCCCAACGCCGGCGCGGCCATCGCCGGTGCCGACGGGGCCTCGCCCTGGCCGAAGTGCAGGCTGATGCGTGCCTGCAGCACGCGCTCCAGCCACGCGAGTTCACGCCCGACCACCCGGGCGTTCAGCTCGACACGCAGCAGCCGCAGGTCAGCGCCACTCGACATGCAGCACCTCCTTCATCCACGGGTGGCGGATCGTCGCGTAGCCCCATGGCAGCTGGTCGATCAGCATGTCGAACCCGCGCGGCTCGACGTTCAGCTGCCAGTGCTCGTCGGCATGCTGCAGGCGGCCGTCGCGCTGCAGGAAGGTCTCGCGCAGGCCGGCGACCGAGGTGCTGCCGAGGATCTTCCAGTGCTGGATCACCGCGGCCAGCAGCCCGTCGACGGCGTTGCGCTCGGCTTCGGTCGGCTCGATGCCGCGCGGCACCGGCGCCGCGAGGTCGATGCCGCACAGCAGCTTGTTCAGCACCAGCGCCGGCTCGGGCGCGGCGGCCTCGCCGGTCACCATCAGCTGCAGCAGCAGCGCCGCGCGCTCGGCCGCGGGCGCATCGGTGAAGGCGCGCTCGTCCGACAGGCCGAGCATCATGAACAGGCGCGGCATGTACGGCGCGACCAGCACCAGCCCGGCGTTGCCGACCGGCAGCAGCTCGACCGGCAGCGGCAGCGCGTCGACCGTCGGCTCGACGGGCTCGGGCGGCGCAGGTTCAGCGCCCTTCCCTCGCCCGAATCCCAATGCCGCCGCCGCCGAGGCCAGCACCGCGGTCGCCGCTCGCACGACGCGTTCGAACCAGCTCGGTGGCGCGGCCGGCACGCTCGCGGCGGCCACCTGCACGCGCATGTGCTCGGCATAGCGCCACGCATCGAACGGCGCCGCGCCGCGCTGCATCGCATGCTGCAACGAGGCCTGCCACAGCAGCTGCCGGCGGCCGGCGCGCTCGTCGGCCGAGGCTGGCTCGCCTTCGGCCACCCGCGCGATCCAGTCGTCGACGGCCGCGGTCAGCCCGCTACCGAGCCACAGCCCGAGCACCTGCTGCAGCACGGCCTGCGGCAACGCACGCACGATGCGCTGGCGCAGCGCGGTGTTGTCGCCCAGCCGCTGCAGCGTCGTCTTCAGCCAGTCGCGATCGTCCTTCAGCAGCGCGGCCCAGGTGGGCGCCACCGACTGCAGCGGATCGCTGCTGGCCGAGAACGACGAGCCGGCCTGCAGCGCCGCCAGCAGTTGCGCGCGCAGCAGCGGCAGCGCCGTCGCATGCGGCGCGCCGGCATGGGCCATCGCCTGGCCGAGCACGGCTTCCCACAGCGGCGCGGTGCCGAGCGTGGCGGCCTTCAGCAGCCGGTCCGCGGCCGCCGGCTCGCCGGGCATCAGCGCATGCACCAGCGCGCGCAGGCAGGCCGCATCGAACTGCGCCGCGAGCCTTTTCAGCAGGCGCGGCCGGTCGTCCATCGCACGCAGTGCCAGCGCGAGCGCGGCGGCATCGTGGCGCAGCACCTCGGCGGCCAGCGCGGCCGGGTCCTCGCCACGGCCCTGCCACGGCAGGTGGCCATGGCGCAGGAAGTGCAGCAAGGCCTCGAGTCGCGCCTGCGGCAGGCTGCGCCGCACGCCGCCGGCCCCGCCGCGCGCCGCGGCCACGCCGCCCGGCCCGCGCAGGTCGGCCAGCCTGTCCTGCAATCGCTCGCGCAGCCGGATCGCCCAGGTCTCCTCCAGGCCGTCGACAGCCACCTCGCCCAGGTCGATCGCCAGTTCGTCGATGCGCCACACCTCGTCGGGCGCGCAGGCCTCGTCGAACAGCTCGTCGACGATGCGCAGCGCCGGGCCTTGCATGAACGCGGCGAGCCGCGATTCGGCCTCGTCCGCGGGCAGGCCGGCGTCGAAGTCGACCTCGACGTGCAGGTGTTCGATCAGGTGCGCGTCAGGCATGGCCTTGCATGAAGGGCTCGTCGCCCTCGCCTCCTGCATCGTTGTTGTCGCCCGGCTGGCGCAGGAACGGGATCACGCGGCAGGCCGCTCCATCGGCTTCGGCGGCGAGGTGCGCATCGTCGGGCGCCGCCGCCAGCGACTCGCGCGCCGCCAGCCACACGACCCAGCAGGCCTCGAAGCGCTGCATCGCGTCGGCTTCCAGCCACAGGCACTGCAGCGACAGGTGCGACGGGCAGTTGATGCGCAGCGTGTCCTGCGCAAAGCGGCGGAACGCCGGCTGGCGGGTGCGCGTGGTCCAGCCGGGCATCAGCACGGTGATGCGCAGCGCGTGGAAGCCGGCCTTCAGGTTCAGCGCCGCATGCGCCCGGCCGCCGGGCGCGAGCGGGCGCAGCAGCACGTGCTCGACGACGTGCATGCCCTCGCTCTCCTGCTGCAGGTGCAGCAGGAAGAGCCGCAGGCTGCCGGCAGCACGGCGCGCGGCCGGCGCATCGGTGTGCTCGCCGAGGTCCCACCAGCGGCCGTCTTCGTCGGGGCCGAGCAGCAGCCGGTGCGGCGATGTCGCCGTTGCACCGGGCGGCGCCAGCAGCCGGTAGCGGTCGCGCCACAAGCCCGCCCGGAACAGGGCTGCCGGCAAGGGCCCGCGCAGCACCGCCATGCGCTGCAGGTCGGCCTGCAGCTCGGGCCGCGTGGCCGGCCGCAGCGCCTGGCCGGCGGTGGTGGCGGCCTGCGCGCGCTGCGGCGAGACCTGCAGCGACGCGTGCTGCGGCAGCGGCTGCGGCACCAGCGTGAGTTTCTGCTGGCGCAGCGCCTGCGTCAGCGAGCGCGGGTGGCCGAGGCGCAGCCCGAGCAGCAGCGAGGCGCGCCGTTGCAGTCCGCTGCAGTTGTCCGTCCCTCCCCACGCCGAGCGACCGGGATCGAAGCCGCCGGCGCGGTCGCGCGTCAGCCGCACGATGTCGCTCAGGTAGGCCGCCTTGTTCTCCAGCAGCATTGATTCGAGCTCTTGCGGCGAGTGATGCCCGCAGAACTGGCGCAGCGAGTTCTGCGCGTACGTCTCGCCGTGCAGCGCCAGCAGGTGATCGAGCGCCCGGCTCTTGCGCCGCGCCGAGCGGTCGAACGGCCGGTACACCGCCTGCTCGATCTGCGCGGCCGGCGCGAGCAGCAGCCGCTCGACGCCGGGCACGCTGTCGGGCCCGATCATCTGCGACCACAGCGTCTGCGCCGAGCCGCCGTTCACCGAGAACAGCTCGCGCAGGTGCTGCACCTGTGCCAGGCCCTGCGCGATCACCTGCTCCATCATCAGCAGGTAGGTCTGCAGCTGCTGCGCCCGCGCCCGCGCCTGCGGCGGCGCCGAGCGCGGCACGCCATGCCGGCCAACCCCATAGATCGCCGGCAGCAGTTGCTGCACCGAGTGGTAGCGCTGCAGGTCGCGGTGCTCGCCGCGCGGCAACGCGGCGGCGGCGCGGCCGGCCTGGTCGGCCTGCCGGCGCGCGCGGTTCGAGCGGCCGGCGGCGCGCAGGTCCTCGAGCTTGCGGCACAGCTCGGTCGGCGGCACCGCCACCGCGTTGCCGCGCCGCGTGACGACGATCGTTCCGGGCGAGCCGTCGTTCGGCAGCGCGAGCCGCAGCGCCCAGTTGCCACCGCGCCATGCGACCGAGCCGTTGCTGGCCGCCGCATTGGCCGGCCGCAGTTCCGACAGCTGCGCCAGCTCCACGCCCGGCACCGCCTGCACCACCGCGGCGAGGTCCGACAAGAACAGCCGCTGCGTGCCGTCCTGGCCGCTCGGCAGGTCGTCGATGAAGCCGTGCTGCAGCGCCGGGCCGGTGTAGATCGCCTCCAGCGACGCGCCGGCGCGCAGCCGCTCGTCGAGGCTGCGGCTCACCGCGGCGCGCGCGACGAAGCGGTCGCAGCGGTCGTAGACCTCGGCCAGCACGTCGGCCGCGTCGCGCGGGCCGCCGATCTCGATGCGCGCATGCAGCTCGCAGGCCACCGGCTGCACCGAGGTCACCGCCAGGTCGAGGTCTTCGCCGAGGTTGCGCTGCGCGAGGAAGGCGGCGCGCGCGTCGGCGATGCGCCGGGCCTCGCTGTCGGCCGCGCCCTGCGACAGCTGCAGCACCAGGTGCACGACGCCGTCGTCGCGCGCCTGCAGCGTCGCGTCGTCGAGCCCCGGCACGGCATCGAGCAGCAGGCGGCGCAGGTCGGCGGCGGTGGTCGCGCGGCACGGGAACACCGCCGCCGGCGGGTGCAGCGACAGGCCGGCGTGGTCGATCGCGCCGTCGGGCCCGGTCAGGTGGTCGGCGACCGGGAAATCGGCGCGGTACACCAGGTCGGTCAGCGAGAAGCACAGCTGCTCCAGCATCGTGATGCCGGGGTCGTGCAGGTTGTGGTCGGTCCACGCCTGGCCGCTGACGGCCTGCAGCCACGAGATGCCCTGCTCGCGCAGCCGCGCGAAGCTTGCGTCATCGCGTTCGGTGCTCATGGCGCGCAGCCCTCCATCGATTCATCGAACCACAGCCGCGTCAGCGTCGCCTGGATGCGCACGCCGCTGCCGTAGTCGCACTTCGAGCGCACCTGCAGCCGGTAGCTGGCGTTGCGCCCGCTGCTGCCTTCCCAGCGCAGCTCGAGCTTGTCGCAGCGCCGGCCGTACCAGGTGTTGTCGCAACGGATGCGCTTGCGACGCGACAGGAAATCCCACCAGCCCGACGCCGGGTTGTAGGTGTTCATCGCGATCGCATGCATCAGCGCGAAACGGCCGCCGCCCGGGTGGCCGGCACCGGCCATCACCTCGAAGGCCTGGCAGCCAGCGAGCGGGCCGGTCAGGTCGTGCCATTCGCCATCGGCCAGCGCCGGCGCGACGCCGGGCCAGCGGCAGCTGCCGACGCGGCCCTGCGATGCGACGACGCCGGCCACGTCCAGCGCCTGCGCGGGTTCCGCGGTGCCGATGCCGACGCGGTCCTGCGGATCGAGCGCCAGCACCGGCTTGCGACCGCGCGAGGCGGCGACGCCGGCGCGGTGGAACAGCAGCTGGTCGCGGTCGCCGCCATAGCTCATCGACCACAGCGCGGTGCGTGAACTCTGCTCGCGGTAGAAGCTGACCAGCGCGTCGTAGCCGGCCGGCGACGAGACCTCGATGCCGTTCTCGGCCGACTTGTGGAAACCCTCGTCGCTCATGTTGAGCATCGAGTCGATCAGGTCGGCGAAATGGTCGCGCGTCGGCAGCCGGCCTTCGTCGAAGAAGTGCTGCAGCGTCTTTCGGTTGCGGATCGTCATGCGACGCCTCCGCCCGCAGAGATCACGAAGGTGCTGCCGATCGCCAGCTGGTCGATGCCGGTCGGCTGCGGCACCGCGGACGCCGGGAAGGCCGGTGCCGCGGTGATGATGTGCTGCGGCATCGGCAGCGCGAGGCTCCACGGCGCGAGCGAGACGGCGTGGCCGCGGGCGCTTTCGTTGTGAGCCTCGCCGCGGCCTTCGCGCGCGGTGTCGGCCAGCGTGTACACGCCGTCATCGCTGCAGGTCACGTGCAGCAGCGACAGCTGCGTCACGTACTCGACGCCGTCCAGCGCGCGCAGCCGGGCCTCCAGGTCCTCGCCGCGCACGACCCAGTCGAAGGCCGGGCCGCAGCCGTCGTCGAACCACGGCGACAGCGTCGCGATCACCGTGCGGGTGAGGCGCTGCAAGGCCTCGCCTTCGTGCACGCCGCGCAGCAGGCCGACGGTGCAGCGCAGCTGCAGCCGGTCGTAGACGGGGTTGCGCACCACCACCTTCGCGAACGGCGACGCGCGCTCGCGCAGGTAGTCGGCCATGCGGCGCAGCTCGATCGCGTTGAAGCGCGGCGCGGCGCAGGCGAAAGCCGGGTCGTTGCGCGGCACCTGCGGCACGACGACCGCCAGCACCTGGCCGGCCGGCGGCCGCGGCTGGCCGGCCGCGGCGATCTCGTCGACGGACAGGCAGCGCACCTTGAAGACCTCGGGGAAGCGCGCCAGCAGCAGCCGCTCGACGTCCCACGCGGTGCTGGCCCGCTGCTTGTGCTGCAGCCGCTCGCCGGCGCGGGTGTACAGCAGCCCCGCATCCTCGGCCGGCCGCAGCCCGAACGACGCGCCGACCTGCTGCACGCCCGACAGCCCCGGCAGCGACGCCAGCGATCGGGTGATGCGGCCCTGCGGCAGGATCGCGAGCATCGCCGCATCCGGCGGCAGCACGCGCCGCGCGCGCAGCGCATGCGCCTGCACCGACTGCAGTGCCGCGAAGCCCTCGAAGCCGGCACCGGCCGCGGCGCGCAGCCAGTACAGGCCGGCCGGCATCACCTCGTTGTCGAGCGTCAGGTCGCCCGGCAGGTCGAGCGTGACGATGCCCGAGGTCAGGAAGCCCTCGGTGCTGTCGGCCAGCACCCGCGCCGGCGGCAGCGGGCGCCAGTGGTCGCCGGCCAGCGTCGCCCAGCGCACCGGGGCGCGCACGGCGCCGGAGCGTGTCGCATCCGCAGCTGATTCGAGCAGCGAGAACAGCAGCGTCAGCGTGCCGCCCGGGTCGCTGGCCGCGAGCCCGATGTAGAGGTTGCCGTCATCGCCCGGCCGCGGCAGCAATCCGTGGCTCGCGCCGGCGGCGGCCGAATGCAGCGTCTCGACGCCGAACGGGTGCAGGTGCAGCAGGCGCTCGGCGTCGCCGCGCGTTTCGTCGGCGCTCTGCGCGCCGGGCCGGATCACGCCGGCCGCCTCGTAGCTCAGCGTCAGGCGCTCGATCAGCGGCGTGTACGGCGGGTTCGGCAGCGGCTGGCGCCAGCGCGCGCGCAGGTTCTTGCGCGCGTTCGCGGTGACGGTGTCGGCCAGCACCATCGGGTACGCGGCATGCCCGAAGGCACCGCGCGGGCCGGTGAGCTGCAGCCGGCACAGGCCGTTGCGCGGCAGCGGCGCGTCCCATTCGGCCGGGTCGCCGGCGCGGCTGTGCTTGCGCACCGACCCGGGGTCGACCTCGATCTCCCGCATTGGCTGCAGGCAGCCGGCGGCGTCCGGCGGCGCGAACAGCGGCTGGTGGGCCGACGTGCCGGTGCACGGCTGCCACAGCCCGTCGCGCAGGATCGCGAGCGCGGCGCTGAAGTCGCCGCGGCGCTGTTCTTCGGGGTAGCCGCGGTAGTGGGTGTCGAAGCCGCCGGCGTCCAGCGGCAGCCCGCCCCATTCGAACTCCATCGACAGGCGCTGGATGTTCTTGCAGGCCACCTCGCGCGCACCGACCACCAGGTACGACGACAGCGTCGGCAGCGGGCCGAACGGGTGGAAGGCCTTGGTCGGGTCGAGCCGGCCGAGGTTGTTGTGCAGCACGATGTCGCGCACGCCGCTCGCGCTGACGCGCAGCCGTGCCTCGGCGAGCGGCTGGTCGGCCAGCAGCGAGTACGGGTAGAGCCGGCCCTGCGTGCCGAGCTCGATGCGCAGCACCGGCAGCCGCGTCGTCCAGTCGGCGCCGTGCACGACCGGATCGCAGCCGACGATGGCCGGCACGTCGGGGCGCAGCCGCAGCGTGATCGACAGGCCGCCTTCCGGCAGGCGGTCGACGTCGGCGTCGGTGGCCTCCAGCCAGCCGTGCGCGGCGCTCAGGTGCAGTTTCAACAGGCCGTGGAACAGCTGCTCGAACACCAGCACGCGCTGCGGCGCCTCGGTTCCGGCCAGCAGCACCAGCGGGTCGCCGAGGCTGTGGGCCTGCGGCACGCGGCCTTCGAGCTCGCGGTGCGCGGCCAGCCGCATGCGGCGCAGCTGGGCCTCGGTGAAATCGGCCCGGCCCGACAGCAGCCAGTGACCCAGCAGGCGGCCGAAGGCATCGCGCAGCGTGACGGGGTCGGTCGCGAAGGTGACTGCATCGACCAGGGCGTCGAGCACGGCGGTGTCGTCGCCCGCGCCCTCGCCGAGCGGCAGCTCGACCCGGATCGTCCGCTCGCCCTCGCGCAGCAACAGCAGCGGCGACGCGATCGCGAGGCCCAGCCGCGCATCCACCGCGCCGGCGCCGCCGCCGAACAGCGGCCACGCGCTGGTTCCGTCCGGCACCGGCCGCGCCGCCTTCGCGCGCGTCACGAAGCCGAACTCGCACTCCGGCGAGATCCGTGCGTCGCGCTCCATCCGCAGCGTGCACAGCGCCGCGACGCGCGCATCGGTCACCACCAGCGGTGCCGCGCTGTGGAAGCGCAGCGGCTGGCCGGCCGCGTCCTTGCCGGCGTCGAACACCGTGCCCTGCGGCACGTTCAGCAGCCGCTCGCCGCGCGCATCGCGGGCGCAGGCCAGGTGCACCTCGTCGGCCACCGGCCCGGCCGGGCCGAAGCCGAGGCAATCCCGGTAGTAGAAATCGACATGCCGCGCAGTGAAGCGGTTCACCTCGCGCTGCGCCGATTCGTAGACCTTCAGGAACGCGATCAGCAGGCCGACCGCCGCCTCGTGCGTGCCGGTGTGCAGCGTGCTCGGCAGCAGCTCGCGCGCCAGCGCGCGCAGCGCGTCGATCGCGCTGAGGAACACGAAATAGCGCTCGCGCAGCAGCTCGCGCTCGTCGCGCCCGGCCGCCGCGGTGGCCAGCAGCGGCGCACTGCTGCTCCAGATGCCGGCCAGGCGCTCGTGCGAGCGGCCGACCTCGCGGCCCTGCCAGCTGCGGTGGCCGAATCGGCCGTGCACCCATTGCAGCTCGGCGCCGAGCTGCTGGGCGACGAGCTGCTGGATGCGCTCGCGGAAGGCCTGCGACGCGGCATCGTCGCGCCCGTCGAGCGACTTGAACCACAGGTCGATCCACTGTGCGAGCTCGACCACCTGGTGGGCCAGCCGCGGCAGCGGTGCCGAATCGACGTCGTGCAGGAAGTCCTCCTGCAGCGCCTGCACGTCGATGCTCGCGATGCGCGCCAGCACCATCGTCACGTCGCTCGCGAACATCGCACGCCAGTCGCCGCCCTCGCGGTTGTCCAGGTCGACGAAGCGCAGCTGGCGCGCGAGCGTCGCGGTCATCGCGACGCGGTCCTCGAACGGCAGCTCGTCGACGCGGAAGTAGCCGTCGGCCAGCGCCGGCGGGAAGCGCTCGTTCTGCGACGTTCCGACGGCCATGCCGGTGGTCATGCGCCCACCTCGCGCGCCGCGCCGTCGTTCAGGTACAGCGGGTACACCATGTTGTCGCGCGTGTTGGTGCTGCGGATCGTGTAATCGAGCTGCAGCCGCAGCAGGCCTTCGTACAGGTCCGAGGTGTCGATCTCGACCTGGTCCAGCGTGATGCGCACCTCGAAGAACAGCACCGCCTTCTCGACCAGGCTGCGGATCTCGGTCAGCGTGCTTTCGGTGATGTTCTCGAACACCATGCGCTGCAGGCCGCAGCCGTAGGTCGGGTGCATCACCCGCTCGCCGGGCACGGTGGACAGCAGGATGCGCAGGCTCTCGCGCACGTCCTGGTCCTGCGACACCGTCAGCGCATGCAGCGTGCGGCCGTCAAAGGCCGGCGGGAAGGCCCAGCCGGTGCCGAGGAAGCGCTTGTCGAGGGTCATGGTGTCAGCCACCGATCAGGACCGTGGGCCAGCCCATCGCGATGCTGCCGCCGTGCGCGGTCGGGTCGCCGATGCGAGCCGCCGGCCGGCTGCCGATCAGCACCGTGGTCGAGCCCTGGATGATGGTGTCGGGCGGGCCGACGCAGACCGCGCTGTCGCCGAGCACCGCGGCCGGCAGCTTGCCGATCAGCACCGTCGGCACGCCGGGACCGACCACCGGGCCGCCGACGTGCGGGATCGGCGGCAGGCCGGGCGTGACCATCGGGCACACGTGCATGTCGGTGAGGCGGGCGGCGGGCGGCATGGTGCGGTCCTTCATCGCGTCAATTGATCATCACCATCGCGCCCTTGACCACCGTCTGCCCGGCGGCCGAGAGCTCGGCGCTCGCATTGCCCTTCGCGGTGAAGCCGACCTGGGCCTCGGCGGCGATGTTCAGGCCGCTCGCCTTGACGTCGGCCTTCGACGTGACCGTGATCGCGCCGACCGCATCGAGCGTGATCGTGCCCTTGGCCGTGATCTTGATGTCGCCCGGGCTGTCGAGCGTGATGCCGCCGGGCGCGAGTTCGACCTTGTTGCCGTTCTGGTCCTGCAGCAGGATCGATTTGTCCTTGTCGCTCAGCACGATCTTGTTGTTGCCCGGCGTGATCACCGTGATGACCTTGTCCTTCTCGTTGAACTCGAGCTTCGAGCGGCAGCGCGTGACGATGGCCTTGATGTCGTTGGCGGCCTCCATCGGGTACGGCGTGGCCTGCTTGCTGCTGTAGAGGCTGCCGAGCACGACCGGGTGCGACGGGTCGTCGGCGAAGTAGCCGAGCACGACCTCGTCGCCGACCTCCGGCAGGAAGAACGCGCCGAACGCGTTGCTGGCGTGGAACTGCAGCAGCCGCGCCCAGATGCCTTCGGTGGCGGCCTGCAGCATCGGCAGCTTGACCTGCACGCGCTGCTCGCCGGCGGGGTCGGCGTCGAGCTTCATCACGATGCCGACCTGCAGGCCGTGCACGCCGGGCAGCAGGCCGGCGCCGGGCGGCGCGACCACGTCGCTGCGCTCGACGAACCAATCGGGCGCGAGGCCGAACTCTGCCTCGGTGACCCAGTTGCCGTCGGCGATCTCGTGGCGCAGCCCGGTGACGAGCACCTTGCCGCTGAAGCGCTTGCCGACGCCGGCGAGTTCGATCAGCCCGCCGACGGTGGCGAGCGCCGAGCCCTGGAAGCTCATGCGCCCGCGCAGCCGCGCGAGGCCGGCTTTCAGCTGCTGCGCCTTGGCCCAGCTGGTCAGCGCGGCCAGCGGCTGCGGCGCGCCGGACTGCAGCCGCCAGGTCGGCAGGCCGATCACCTGGGCGAGCGTGGCCGAATCGATGTCGCCCTGCTTCGGCAGCGTGACCGGCGCGCTGGCGGTGCCTTCGAGCGCGGCCTGGCCCTTGATGTCCCACGAGAAGGCCTGGGCGCTGGCGAGCTGGCTGCGCGCGTCGAGGTCGGCCTGGAAATCGAACAGGTCGATGCCGTAGGTGACCTTCAGCGACGGCTCGGCGTCGACCGCGGGCGCCTTGACGGCGAGCTTGCCGTCGGTGGCGACCACAAGCAGGCCGTTGACCTCGGCGCGCGACAGCATGAAGTCCCAGTCGCTGCAGTAGTGCTGGACCAGCTCGGTGTGGCTGAGCTCGGTGGCATCGGCCTCGATGGACAGGCCGTGGTCGCCGGCCAGCGCCTCGATGACGGCGCTGTCGGTCTGGTCGATGAAGTTCGCGTTGCGGCGGCCGACGGTCATCAGCACGGCCTTGTCGCGGCATTCGACGACCAGGCGAGCATCGTTGTCGCCGCGCACCTGCAGGCCGTGGCGCACGATCGGGCCTTCGAAGATCACCGCGGTGGGGGCGGCCTGGTAGCCGGCCTTGATCGACAGCAGCACGCCGGGCTTGAAGTGGGCGGCGTCGCTGAGCGGGAAGGTGCCGTGGGGCATGTCGCCGTCGGCGAGTTCGATGCGGGCCGAGGGCACGCTGTTGACGCCGCGGCGCACCGAGATCGAGATGACCTCGATGCTGGCATCGAGCTCGGTGCCGTCGGCGCTGAGCGACAGGCGCACGACGCCATCGGAGTCGTCGAGGGGCGAGACGGCGGGCATGGCGCTGAGGGATCAGGCGGCCGCTGCGGCCATCGCCAGCGTCGTGCCGGGCGTGACGGCCATGAGGCTGGGCAGGTTGTTCGCGCGCGCGACCGCCGGGGCGGCGGCGGCATCGCCGCAGTGGTCGGCGCACAGCTGGGGCAGCGTGTCGCCGTCGATCACGGTGACGCTGCTGGCGGCGGCCTCGGGCTCGCGGTTGGAGACGAGCTTGGCTTCTTCCTTGCTCATCGCGCCGAGGAAGTTGAGGTCGACGCGGGCGCGCAGTGGTTCGCCGCTCGGCTTGAAGAGCGTGTACTGCACGTTCAGCGATTCGAGCCGGCCGAAGAAGATCAGGCTGCCCCACAGCAGGCGAACGTAGGGGGGCTCCTGGGTGTCGGCCTGGTACTGGTAGGCGACCGCATTGAGCTTCTTCATCTGCGTGCGCACGTCTTCGCGCTTGCCGCTCGCGCCGGGCGGGACGATGCCGGTGCCGTCGAGTACCAGGGCGAAGCTGACGTGTTCATCGCCGACCGAGCTGAACTTGGGGCTGCCTTTGGCCTCGCCCTGGGTCTTCTGCTTCTCGTAGGTGATGCCGGCGGTGTGCTTGAAATCGGCCGGGTTGATCTGCACGGTGAAGGTCGCCGAATCATCGAGCTTGATGGTGCCGCCCTTCAGCGTGAAGCGCGTCATCACAAGATGCGTGAGTTGGCCTAGGCGGTCTGTTGACATTTTTGTGTTGCTTCAGTTCTTTGCGCGGGGGCGGTGCGGCCGGGAGTGGGCTGTGGGGGCTCAGCTGGAGCGCCCCAGAAGTCGCCCCCACAGCCCACCCCCGGCCGCATCGCCCCCGGACTGCTTGTGTTCGATAGCCTCACGCTCGGTCGACGAGACCCCGACCCCGTTCGGGCTGAGCTTGTCGAAGCCTCGGCTCGATGCGCGCAGGCCCTTCGACAGGCTCAGGGCGAACGGGTGGGTGTGGGGCGAGGACCGACCCGCCCGGCGCGCCACGGCCTCCCCCCGCGCGCCTTTGCTGCGCAGACCGTCGAAAGAGGAATGAAGTGACCGACAGAACATCACCGCTCCCGTTGAGCACGCAGTTGCTGCGCCAGCCAGGCCTTGCATTCCGACAGCACCTGCTCGCGCAGCCGCTGCAGCTCGGCCGACGACACGCCCTGCCGCTGCGGAACGACAGGCGCCGCATTGACCTGCGAGCGGATCAGCAGCTGACGCACCTCGATGCTCATCAGAGTCCTCAATAGACACGGTTCGACCGCGCATACGCCAGCTCGATCTTCTCCATCGCCACCTCGTTGCGGGTGGACTGGAAACCATCGATCTCCCACTTCACCGGCCAGGCGTTCTCGATCGACCAGCAACGCAGCGGATCGCCGGCATGGTCGAGCAGGAACACGTGCACCAGCTTCGGGTTGATCGGCTTCACGAAGCCGCCGTCCAGCACCGCCTGGCACCACTGCACCAAGCGCGAATCGCTGACCGCGATGCCACGCCTCAACACCAGCCGCGGGTGCTTGATCGACTTCGGCAACACGTGCGCGAAACCGTTCAGCCCGCCCTCGTTCACCGTCTCGGTCTCGACCTCGGGCGCGATCCCGCTCACCTCGCGGAAGGCGCCGTCGGCATCCTTCGGCTGCGTGCCGAAGGTCACCGCGAAATGAAACGCCGGCGGCGGGTAGAACTCCAGTGGCTTCGTGGTCCGCAGCTTCGCCTTCGCCGCCTGCAAGGCCTGCGGATTCACCCCGCGCGCCACCGGTGCCGGCGCGGGCGGTGGCGGCGCAGGCTTCGGCGGCGCCTTCGGCGGTGGCAGCGGTGGCGCGGGCGGGATCGTCGTCGCCATCAGGCATTGGCGATCGTGAGCCCCTCGTGTGCGATCACGATGGTCTCCACCGCCACCTCGTTGCCTTGCGCCTTCAGGTCGGTGCCGGTGATCTTGGTCGGCCAGGCGTTCGTCAGCGTCCACACCATCGTCACGCCACCTGCTTCATCCAGCAGGCTGATCGTCACCGGCTTGCGCTTGATGACGTTCATCTTGATCTCGTTGAACCAGTCCCACAGCTTGTTGTCGGACTTGAAGACACCCTTCTTCATCGTCACGTCGCTGTACTTCTTCAAGCCGGGCATCTTGATCACCGAGAAGGCCGGACTGTCACCGTGCCGGTACTCGATCGGTTGCGCCTCCACGTCGAGGCCGGAGACCTCCTGGAAGTGCATTTCCGCCGCGTCCCACTTCACCGAGAAGCGGAACTTGGGAAGCGGCCACACCGTGGTCGATTGCGCTGATCCGTCGTCTGCCATGGTCTGCCTCCTGAAGGGTCAAATGATGTTTCGTGAGTGTTGCTGGAGATCAATCACGACTTCTGCATCTGCTGCTGGAAGGTGATCTCGATGAACTCGGCCGGGCGGCTGATCGCCACCAGCACCGACACGCGCAGGATCCCCTCGAGGATGTCCTCGGGCGTCATCGTCTCGCCCAGCCCCACGTGCACGCTGAACGCGTCGTCCGGCACCGCGCCGGCCAGGCCGCCGCGCTTCCAGATGCCGGTCAGGAAGTTGGTGACCATGCTCTTGATCGTCACCCAGGTGCTCGACACGTTCGGCTCGAACACCATCGCCTTGGCCGCCAGGCGGCACGACTCCTCGAGCATGATCATCGTGCGCCGCACGTTGATGTAGCGCCAGTCCAGGCTGTTGCCGTCCAGCGTGCGCGCGCCCCACACCAGCACGCCCTCGCCGATGAACGAGCGGATCGCGTTGATCGACTTGCCCTGCGTCGTGACGTTCAGGTCTTCCTGGTCCTCGTGCGAGATCGTCACCGCCGGCGACACCACGCCGTTCATGCTCACGTTGGCCGGCGCCTTCCAGACGCCACGGGTGTTGTCGACCATCGTGTAGATGCCCGCCATCGCCGGCGACGGCGGCATCAGGTTCAGCCGGTTGCGCGCCTCGGCCATGATGGTGTTGAACAAGGTGCTCGACGCGCCCAGGCTCTTGTTCAGCAAGGCCTTGTGCGTCTCCACCGCCAGCTTCAGCGCGGCCGGGTCGAGCAACTTCTTCTTCTCGTCGTCGCTCTTGTCCGAGGCGTTGACGTCGGCGGTGATCTCGGCCGTCCACTGGTCGTCGGTCTTGCTGACGTCCTGCACCGCCTTCCACTGCTGCGCGGTGCGCGCCGGCGTCTTCGGGTCCAGCTGGGCCGGCAGCGCGAGCTCGGCCATCAGCAGCTGGATCAGCACGTCGGGGTTGGCGACGCGGGTGTAGTCCAGGTCCTTGTCCTGCACCACCGTGGTGTTGACCCACGGGTAATACGCCGTCGCGAAATCCAGGAAATTGACGCCCAGCGCACCGCGGAAGCCTTCGATCGGATCGACGCCGGTCGGGTTCTTGCGATCGAGGTCGCCGCCCCACACGTCGAGGATCGCGATGCGGCTGCGCATGCGCCCGCCGCAGTGCTGCAGCATCGCCTGCTGCACCGAGATGCAGTCCTTGGCCGACAGCAGCACCGCATCGGGCACGACGACCATCGTCGGCTCCTGCTCCTTGACCAGCGGCTCGATGCCGTCCATCAGCTTGTCGGGCTCGACCAGCGTCGTCTTGTCGTACTCGCCGACCGACACCACGTAGCACGGGCCGCCGCCGTTCTGGAAGAAGTGCAGCATCCCGTAATACAACAGGAAGCGGCCGCCCTCCTTGCCGTCGGCCTGCGTCAGCAGGAACTCCTTGTCGCCGGCCTTGAAGGCGGCGACCTGGTTCGGGTCGGTCTTCTCGGCGATGCCGAACTTCGGGTCCGGGCCGAAGCCGAAGTACTGGTGGTACTCCGCCATCGAACCGATACGCCACGGCTTCATGTTCAGCGACTTGCCCGCGTTCGCGGCGCGCTGCGTGTAGCCGATGAAGGCGGGGACCGCGGTGGCCACCTCGACCACCGAGTTCGGAAAGGCATTCTTCTCGACGATATAGACGCCGGGGGTCTTCATGGCCATTGCGGCCTCCTCTGCGGTTAGTGTTGACGGGGCCTAGCGATGCACATGGATCTCGGAGACCAGGCGGCTCTCGCCGCCGATCTGCTCTCGCGCCAGGAACTGCGCTGCCGCCACCGGCAGGCGCTTGACCAGCACCTTGTCGCCGCCGCGTTGGCGGCTGCGCAACTGGAATCGACGCTCGCTGCGCTGCGCGAGCGCGATCGGCGCCCGCGACCGGATGGCCAGCAGCGGCGCGCCGTTGTCGAGCCGGTCGGGTTCGGGCTCGCCGAACTCGACACCGCTCGCCAGGTCGACGACCTGCAATTGCGGCTCGGGCCAGTCGCCGTGCAGGCAGTATTTCCACACCGTCGCACGTGGCGCGAACCGCACCGAGTAAATCAGCGGCGCCGGCGGCACCAGCGCCAGCGGCACGCGCAGCAGCGCGAGCGGCGGCATCAGCCGGGCGCCGTTCGGCGAGGTCGTGCCGAGCGACTGCGACACCAGCGGCCAGGTCAGCGGGCGCACGTCGGCCTGCGAGACGGTCTCACCGGCATGCAGGCGGAATGACGCGTCGCCGTCTGTGCTGCCTTCGTTCCGCACCGCCTCGCCGGCGTCGAGCCACAACAGTTCGGCGGGCCATTGCGCCGGGCTGTCCGTGCAGGTCGGGAAGGCCTCGTCGGTGGCATGCACATGCCACGCGAGCACCGCATTCGGCAACACCGTCAGCGCCTGCGCCGGGCCGTACAGCACCAGCGCGCCGCCGGTGTGGCGCTCGATCGCATCGGTCGCGCGCAGCCACCATGCGGTGTCGCCGGCCGGCACGAAGCGCAGCCCGGGGCAGCGCCCGTCGGCGAAGAAGCCGTGCGCGAAGTCGACGCGCAGCAGCGGTAGGTACGGGCCGACGTCGATCATGCTCAGGCCCCCACCCCGGCCTGCGTTCGGCGCACCACCGGCAGTTGCGCATCGAGCTGGCCGGCATCGAAGGTCACCATGCGGATGCGGTACAGCACCGACGGCAGGTAGCGGCCGCTGAACATGCCCCACAGGTTGCTGAGGTCGCTGACGCTGAGGTTCTCGATGTCGAGGGTCAGCTTCTCGATGCGCGGGTCGAGGTCGGGCGTGTTCTGGTGGTCCAGCACCGGCCACGACTGGAAATGCGCGATCGTGCTGGAGATGAACTTCAGCGCCTCGGGGTAGTTCGACGCGCTGAAGTTGGCGGCGAACATCACCATCAGGTTCAGCGACACCGGCTGCGGCACTCGCGCCTGGCGGCCCTCGCCGGCCCCGGTCTTCGTGCGGTAGCCCGGTACCGTGTCGCGCTCGAGGTTGACCAGGAACACCGCGAGCTTGTTGTTGATGTTCGCGGCGATGCTGCCGTCCGGCTCGTACGGGCTCGAGACGACGACCAGTTCCTCGCCCAGCTGGAACGAGCGCCGCAGGGCGTTGTTCAACTGGTTGGCAACTTGCGCGATGGCCGCGTCGATCATGGGGACCTTGGTGGTGGCGTGTGGTGAACGAATGCACCGACGATAGGGACGTGCGCCGCCCGCGCCCATCGGTCAATCTCTGAACTTGGGCTTCTTCATTGCTGAGACGGTGACGGTGGGCGGCTGATGCCGCCGCTGCGACCGACATCGCGCGCGCCGGCGGCCACCGCGCGGATCGCCTGTACCAGGTCGGCGATCGGGTCGTCCTTCAGCACGTAGCCGCAGGCGCCGGCGGCGCGCATCGCGTCGACGATCGCCGGCTCGTCGTGCATCGACAGCACCAGCACGGGCAGGCTTGGGTGGTGCGCCAGCAGCGCGGCCAGCGCCGATGGGCCGCCGCCGGGCATCTGCACGTCCATCAGCAGCACGTCGGGCGGCAGCGGCGCCTGCGCGAGCCAGGCCTGCAGCGCGGGCACGTCAGGCGCTTCGCCGAGGACCGCGAAACCGTGCGGGCGCAGCAGATCGGCCACGCAGGTCCGGTAGGCCGCGTGGTCGTCGGCCAGGAAGAGGGTCAGGGGGGGCGCAGCAACGGCCATCGTGAAGCGCAGCGTGAACCGCCGCGGCGCGCCGCGCCATCAGGAAACGGCTGATACGCAGCCGCCCGAAATCTGAACCGCAGCCTTCAGGCCGGCGTGCGCGGCCCGCTGCGCCACGGCTGGTCGAGCGAACTCAGGCCCTCGCACAGCGCGTAGCGCGTCAGCTCGGCCAGGCTGCTGATGTCGAGCTTCTGCATCACGTGCTCGCGGTGCGTCGCGACGGTCTTGATGCTGACGTGCAGCCGGTCGGCGATCTGCTGCGTCGACAAGCCTTCGGACAGCAGCTGCACCATTTCGCGCTCGCGGGGCGTCAGCGCCGCGCTGCCGCCGGCCGCCTGCGGCTGGCCGCGGCTGCGCACCTCCTTGACGACCAGGCCCACCAGTTCGGCGCTCAGGTGGATCTGGTCGGCCATCGCCTTGCGGATCGCGAGCGCCAGCTCGTCGTACGAACAGTCCTTCAGCACGTAACCCGATGCACCGGCCTCGAGCACCGCCAGCACCATGCGGCTCTCGGCATGCACCGACAGGCACAGCACGCGCACCGACGGCTCGTCGGCCCGGATGCGGCGCGTGGCCTCGACGCCGTTCAGGCCCGGCATCGACACGTCGGTGACGACGATGTCGGGCCGCAACTCGCGCGCCAGCCGCACGGCGCCGAGGCCGTCGTCGGCCTGGCCGATCAGTTCGATGTCTTTCTCGCGCGCCAGCAAGGCGCACAGCCCGTCGCGCACGATGCGGTGGTCGTCGGCAAGCACGATGCGAATGCCCATGGTCGGTCCTCTCGAGGTCGTCGGGGGTCGCGTGATGCCGCGACCGGATGCATTCAGCCAGCCGCGCTCACTGCAGCGGCAGCAGGATGGTGACGCGCGTGCCCAGGCTGGCGCTGGACGAGATCTCGAGCCGCCCGCCGATCGCCTGGATCTGCGCCTGCGTGCTGGCCAGCCCGAAGCCGCCAGTGCGGCTGAACACGCCGCGCGATGCATCGGTGCGGAAGCCGACGCCGTCATCGGCGACGCACAGCTTCAGCGTGCGCCCGTCGCCCCACGCGCTGATGCTGACGCGCGCCGCATGCGCATGCTTCTGCACGTTCAGGCACAGCTCGCGCACGCCGCGGAACACGACCGCCAGCACCGCCTCGGGCAGGCCGAGCGGCGGCATCGCGCCATCGAAAGTGACCTGAAGGCGGCTGTCGGCCGCGAGCCGGTCGGCCAGGCTGCGCAAGGCCTGCTCCAGGCCGAGGCGCAGCACCGGGCTGCTGAGGTCGAAGGTGGCCGAACGGGTGGCACGCGAGGCCTGCGCGAGCAGCGAAGCGACCTCGTCGAGCAGGTCGCTCGCCGCAGGACCCGGCGGGCTGTCGCGCAGCGCGCCGAGCTTGAGCCGCGCGAGCGTCAGGAACTGGCCGATCTCGTCGTGCAGGCCGAGCGCGATGCGCTCGCGCTCGCGGGCCTCGGCGACGGTGATCTCGTAGGCCAGTGTGCGCAGGTGGCTGCGCGCGGGCCGGGCAAGTTGCCGCGGCAGCAGCCGGGGCCAGACATGGCCTCGCGCCGGCAGGCGGCCTCGACACCCGGACCCCGGCAGCAACCGGACCGTCGGCTCAACTCGTGTACGCATTTCTCGCTCCCTGGCGATTTGTTGGCACCCGCAGGCGGCCGTCCTGTTGTCGGACGACCAGATGATTATGGGCACCTGAAACCGCTTGTGACAGCGCTGCAGCGCTGCGCTTCAGCAAGTTTCAGCACGCTTCAGAACGCGCGGCTTCAGCGCGCGCAGCGGCGCAGGTTGTCGCGCACGGCAGCGGCGACGGTGGCGCGCGTGGCGCGGCGCACGCCGGCCTCGTCGAGATGCTGCGGCAGGCGGGCCGCCTCGGTGCAGACGCGCTCCAGCGCATCGAGCGCGAGGTGCTTCGGCACCTGCGCCGCGCGCGCCAGCGCCAGCAGGTGCGCGCGCCCCGGCGCGAGGCCCTCGCCCATCACCGAGGTCTGGTGATGGCCGCGCGGGCCGTGGCTGTAGACGAGGTCGTAGGCCGGCGACAGCTGCCACATCAAGCGTTCGTTCATGCGCAACGCGAAGTTCTTCGCGTGATCGTCGCGGTTGTGGAACACGACGTTGAAGACGCAGCGCAGGAAGGCCCGGCTCACCTCCACTTCGTCGCGCGTGAAGAAGCGGGTGGCGCGCAGCACGGTCTGGTAGTCCAGCGACGGCAGGCGGAAATCGGCATGCAGCGCGCCGGCGAACGAATGCACCGGCACGCGCATCGCGCCCGCGCCCGCATCCACACGGTCGAAGCGCTCGACGCCGAAGGCCGACATCGCGCGGCCCAGGCTGAAATGCTCGGTGCGCGGCATCGCGATGCCGCAGGCGCGCGCCGCGATCGAGTAGGCGTATTCGACGGCGCAGACCTCGGGGTGCTCGCCGCGCGCGGGAAACTTGACCATCCAGGGCGTGCCGAGGCCGTCCTCGCGCGTGGTGACCTGGCGGGTGTCGGGATCGAAGCGCACCAGCACCTTCGGACGCGCACCTTGCGGCGAGCCGCCCATCGTCACCAGCGCATTCAAGGCGGCCACATCCTCGCCCTCGACCACGGTCTGTGCCGCGGTGGCCAGTTGCAGCAGCGAGAGGTCCTGTTCCGCCGGCGGCAGCTCATCGGCCGGGCGGAACGCCAGGGCCCCCATCGCGCGCTCGCCGATGAACGCCAGCCGGTCGAGCGGCGACAGGCGCGCCGGATCGCGGCCGCTCTTCAGGAACAGCTTGTCCATCAGCAACAGGCCCCAGCCGTCGGGCAGCGCATCGGCCAGCAGGCCGGGCAGCTGCGACTGGAAGTTCGGGAAGCCGCCGTACGCCTCGGGGCGCAGCGGCAACTGCATCGCCGAGAACTCGACGCCACGTCGCAGCGCCTCGGGCGAGTACTCGAACAGCAGCTGGGCGCCGTTGTCGGCCAGCCGGCCGAGCAGCCAATCGTGGCCCCAGCCGCAGAACAGGACGTCGAGCTTCTTCATCGCGGCAATGCGGGCCGGCGGGCGCGCTGGCGCGGTGCCGCCGCGGCGCGCTCCATCTCGGCGATGCTGGCGTGCGGCTTGAGCACGAGGATGTCTTCGATGTCACCGGTCAGCGACAGCGCCTGCACCACCCGCACGAAGGTCTGCAGCGTGGTGTTGCCGTCGGACTCCAGCTTCTTCACCGCACCGAGCGCGACGCCGGCCCGCTGTGCCAGCTCCCGCTGGGTGACGCGCGATGCGAGGCGCTGGGTGCGAAGGCGGCTGCCGAGCTCGCGGACCAGCTCGTCGGGGGTGGCGAATTTCATGTCAATCATGGAAATTCAATAATGGACATCAAAAGGTCCATTATTGAATAATTTTGCATTTAGTGAATTGTTTAGTGTCTCTTCGGATAGAAAGACAAAAGCAATCCACACTGTAGCCAGGTTCCCCGCGCCGAAGGCGCGGGCCAACACGATTCAGGACAAATGTCCCCTGCGCGTCGGCCTGCCACAGGTCGAAGACCTGGAGGCCCGCCACCCTCGCTGAACACCCCGCATGACCCCGTCCCCGAGTGAGATCACGCCGCAGCGCCTGTGGCTCGATCGACGCCAGCTGCTCACGCTGACCGCCGCCGCGCTGGCCGGCCCGGCCGCCGCCACCTCGGCCCCTGCCCTCACCGCCGACGACGTCACCCCGCGCGAGGCCGCGACCCGGCACAACAACTACTACGAGTTCTCGCCCGACAAGGCGGCCGTCTGGAAGCTGGCCGAGGACTTCCGCACGACGCCGTGGATCGTCACCGTCGACGGCGAGGTCGAACGCCCGCGCCGCTTCGACCTCGATGAGCTGCTGCGCCGCTTCCCGCAGGAAGACCGCCTCTACCGGCTGCGCTGCGTTGAAGGCTGGTCGATGGTGGTGCCGTGGCGCGGCTTTCCGCTGGCCGCACTGCTGAAGCTCGTCGCGCCGACCTCGCGCGCACGCCACGTGCAGTTCATCTCGGTGCTGCGCCCGTCCGAGATGTACGGCCAGCGCCGGCCGATGCTCGACTGGCCCTACACCGAAGCGCTGCGCATCGACGAGGCCATGCACCCGCTGACGCTGGTGGCCACCGGCCTGTACGGCAGCGCGCTGCCACCGCAGAACGGCGCGCCGCTGCGGCTGGCCGTGCCATGGAAGTACGGCTTCAAGAGCCCGAAGGCCATCACGCACATCCGGCTGGTGGAGCAGGCGCCGGTCACCACCTGGATGCAGGCCGCGCCGTCGGAGTACGGCTTCTTCGGCAACGTGCACCCCGAGGTGCCGCACCCGCGCTGGTCGCAACGCCGCGAGCTGCGGCTGGGCGAGCTTGCCAAGCGCCCCACCCTGCCCTTCAACGGGTACGCGGCCGAGGTCGCGTCGCTGTATGCCGGCATGGACCTCGCCCGGAACTTCTAGGCGCGCCGCCGTGCTGCGCCATCTGGTGCAGGCCGGCGTGCTGACGCCGCTGACCTTCATGCTGTGCGCAGCGCCGGCGCTGCGCTGGTCGATCGGCTTCGCGGCCGGCACGCTCGGTCCCGACCCCATCGCCGCGTTGACGCACGCGAGCGGCTGGTGGGCGATGAGCCTGCTGCTGGCAACGCTCGCGGTCACGCCGCTGCGCCGCATGTCGGTCTGGCTGTCGCGGTCGGTGGCCTTGCGTTTCGGCCGTCGCATCGGCGACTGGAACGCGCTGATCCGCCAGCGCCGCCAACTCGGGCTGTGGAGCTTCGGCTACGCCGTGGTGCACCTCGGGCTCTACCTGGGCTTCGATGCCGGCACGCTGCATGCGTACGCGCAGGACCTGGCCGAGCGGCCGTTCATCGCGCTCGGCTCGGCGGCGCTGTTGCTGCTGTTGCCGCTCGCACTGACCTCGACCCAGCGGGCGATCCGCCGGCTGAAGCGGCACTGGCTGCGGCTGCACCAGTTGGTGTATGCCGCCACCGTGCTCGCGGCGCTGCACGGCGTGCTGCAGGCGAAGCTGGGCCATGTGTCGGCCTGGGTCTTCGCCGGCGTTGCAGCAGCGCTGCTCGCGTTCCGGCTGGCCGCGCATGCGTGGGGCACGCGGGCGCAGCCGGATGCAATGACGGCTTCGCCTACTGCACCGGCATCGGCTGCCCGTGCAGCGGCGAGCGCGGCCCCGGCGGCACGCCGTTGCGGCGAGGCGCCCCCAGCATGCGGTCGTCGGCCACCCCGGCCCAGCGGTACGAATCGTCGGTCGCGTTGCTCATGACGTGCCGCACCAGCGCGCCCACCAGCGCGCCGATCAGGCCGCCCTGCGACTGCTGCTGCTCCTCGGACGAGCTGGCCACGGCCGAGCCGTTCCACAGCAGCTCGCCGCTGCGCAGGTCGATGATGCGGGCCTCGACCTCGACGCGCGTCTCGCTCGACAGCACCGCGTAGCTGGCGCCGTACTTGCGCACCTTGATGTAGACGGCCGCGTCGGCACCGAAGAACTCGCGCAGCTTGCGCGCGGAGACCTCCTGGGCGTCGTGCGCAGTGTCCACGCCGTTCTGGCGGAAGGTCTCGTCGACCAGCGTGACCGGCAACACGTAGTAGCCCGCCTCGGCCAGCGGCCGGGTCGCGTGGCTCCAGACGGACGCGGTCGCGCTGATCTCGGGCGATTCGTTCAGCGGCGGCAGCACCAGCAGCGAGGCCGGCTTCGCGCGGTTGAAGGCGGTGTAGTCGTAGGCCGGCGAGGTGGCGCAACCGCCGAGCAACGCGGCCGTGGCGACGGTGGCCGTCAGCGCGATCGATCGAAACAATGAACGAGTGAGCGTCATGCCGGCTTCTCCGTCTTGGCCGCGGGGCCGTCCAGGCGCTTCAGCAACTGGTCCATGTAGGGTGCCGACTCCGGAAACGCCAGCTTCTCGGCCAGCCAGAGCTGGCGCGCTTCGCCGGGGTCGCCGATCGACAGCTTCAGCATGCCGAGGTGGGCACGCAGCCCGGGCGGCAGCGCGGCGTTCTGCGCCCGCGCCTTCACGACGTGCTCTTCCAGCGCGGCGATCTGCTCCTGCGCGCCGGCGCCGCCGCGCTGCAGCGCGTCGTACTGCTGGCGCGGGAACGACTCCCACAGGTACAGCGGCGGGCGCGGCTTGGCGCAGCCGGCCAGCAGCGCCACCGCACAAGCAGCAACCAGGAGACGGCCCCTCACTTGGCAGCGTCCTTGCCCCACTGGCCGCTGTCCTTCGCGGTGACGAGGTCGTCGACCGCCTGGCGCATCGCAAGGTCGAGCACCTTGCCGTTCAGCGTCGCGTCGTAGCTGGCGGTGCCGCCGAAGCCGAGCACCTCGCGGTTCGACAACTCGTACTCGCCGGCGCCGCGGGCCGAGTAGACGACCTCGGCGGTGAGGCTGTTGACGATGTTGAGCGTGATCTTCGCGTAGGCGATCTGCGTCTTGCCGCGGCCGAACAGGCCGAACAGCTGGTGGTCGCCGACCTCCTTGCGGCCGAACTCGGAGATGTCGCCGGTCACCACGTACGACGCGCCGCGCAGCGTCTGGGCCGTGCCCTGCAGCTTGGCTTCCTGGCCCGTCTCGGACAGGTTGTCGCGGTCGAGCACCGAGAAGCGCTGCGACTGCTGCAGGTGCGCGACCAGCGTCGTCTTGGCCTGGCTGCCGAGGCGGTCGACGCCATCGGAGAACACGCCGCGCATGAAGCTGGAGCGGTTGTCGAACTTGCCGACCGAGACCGGCAGGCGCGTGCCGTTGAACGGTGCCGCGGCGGCCTGCGTCTTCGCGACCTCCAGCGTGCGGGAGCTTTCGGTGGCGCAACCGGCGATCAGCAAGGCGCATGCAGCCGCGAGAACGGCTGTCGGACGTTGGAGCATGGGAATCCTCTGGAAGAGATGGGAACAAGAGCCCGTGAATTATCTGACGGGCCGTCGCGAGGCCCCCCGGCACATCGGCACGGCAAGCGACAAAAAGATTGAGGATGCTTTCAGCCCCCTGCCATGCTGCCGATAACCCCTCCCATGGCCGATACCGCTTTCCTCGCCGCCAAGATCCTGCTGCTCGAGCACGATCCGAAGCACTATCCCGAACTGCTCGCGTTCTGCGAGACGCTCGGCATCATCACCGTGCCGCGCGCCGCAGCCGATGCGATGGAGGCGCTGGCCCAGCACAAGGACCTGGCCGGCGTGCTGCTGGCCGAAGACCTGCCCTGCGACGAACCCGACAGCCTGAAGCTCGCGCAAGCCCTGCACCGCCAACGCCCGGAGCTGCCGATCTTCCTGCGCCGCACCAGCACGCGGGCGCTGACCGACGACGAGGCGCGCTGCATCACGCACCCGTGGGCCAGCGGCCGGCTCGACGAGCTGCGCGCCCACATCGACCGAAGCCTGTTCGGCCTGCGCTACCCGATGGCCCTGGTGCATGGCATCGTCGAGCTGACCTGCAAGGCCATCCGCTCGATGTTCCCGAACGCGACGGTGGAGGCCGAGCCGCCCTACGTGGTGCACGACCGCATCATCTACGGCCAGGTGTCGACGCTGATCGCGCTGGAGAGCACCTGGTGCCGCGGCTACATGATGCTGCAGGCCGAGGAAGGCGCGCTGCGCCAGGGCATGGCCCAGGGCATGGGATTCGAGGGCGTCGGCGGCGACCTCGGCTTCCGCGAGCTGAACAACCTGATCGCCGAGACCACGAACCTGATCTGGGGCGCGTTCAAGAACCACTACATCCCGCCCGAGGCGTTCCCGACGCAGCAGACGCAGGTGCCGATCGTGATCAACCACGAGCAGAAGTACATCTCGTTCGGCTCGCAGGATCCGCAGCTGTGCATCCGCTACCAGCTGTCAGACCCGCGCCACCCGCGCCAGCGCTCGCTGACCATCGTGCAGCGCTTCATCTTCAACCTGCTGTTCCGCCCCGAGGCTTTCGTCGAGTTCTCGAATCCCGCCTCCATCGCCGACAGCACGGGCGAGCTGGAATTCTTCTGAAGAGAAACCGCTGAATGGCCCAGATCCTGGTCGTCGACGACTCCAACACGATGCGCGAAATCGTCTGCAGCTTCCTGCGGCAGAACGGCTTCGACGTGGACCAGGCCAACGACGGCCGCGACGGCCTGCGGCAGCTGGCGCTCGACCCGTCGATCAAGCTGGTGGTGAGCGACATCAACATGCCGAACATGGACGGCCTGACGATGGCCGAGAAGATCCGCACCGAGCTCGGGAACTCGGCGGTGCACATCGTGATGCTGACCACCGAGGACAACGCCGAGATGCGCGAGCGCGCCAAGGCGATCGGCGTGACCGGCTGGATCGTCAAGCCGTTCCGCGGCGAGGCGGTGCTGGGGCCGTTCCGCAAGCTGTGCGGTCTTTGAGAAGATCGGCAGAAAGATCGGCAGAAAAAGTCCACCAGGAAGTCATTTAAGCTCTTCAAGCTATTGTTTTATAAAAGTTTCCAGCAAAACAGCTTCGGAACTAAGATCGGCAACTTATGCCGTCTGACATCTCGGTCTACGACCAGCCGCATCAGTTCGAACCCCTGCTTCCGCAGAAGGAACTCGATGACCTTGCGCATGAGACGCGCGCCGTCACCGAACGGGCCCTCGCGTTGAAAGCCGCCATTCATCCGGCCAGCCGAGCCCGCCTGCACGAGTTGCTCAGGTCGATGAACTCGTACTACTCGAACCTGATCGAGGGCCAGAGCACCCATCCGGCTCACATCGATCGCGCGCTTCGGCAAGACTTCTCGGCAACGCCCGACATCGCGCTGCGGCAGCGCATTGCCCTGGCCCACATCGATGCGGAACGAGAACTCGAAGCGCTGGCGACCGATGAAACGATGACCTTGAGTGCAGCCTTCCTGCAGCGCGCCCATGCAAGCCTCTATGGCCGCCTTGCGCCCGACGACCGCAGAACGGACGATGGGCGTGTCGTCGAGCCCGGCCTGCTTCGCCAGGAAGATGTCGCGGTCGGCAGGCATCAGCCGCCGGCCTGGCGCTCGATTCCGAAGTTCCTGCACCGTGCCGATTCGGTGTATGCGCGCCGCGTCGCACTCGACGCGCGCATCTACACCGTGGCGGCTGCGCATCACCGCATGACCTGGGTTCACCCGTTCGCCGATGGCAACGGCCGGGCCTGCCGATTGCAGACGCATTGCGCGCTGCTGCCGCTGAGCGCTGGACTGTGGTCCATCAGCCGAGGTCTTGCACGCCAGCGGGCGAGGTACTACGAGTTGCTGTCGAACGCCGACATGCCCCGCCACGGCGACCTCGACGGCCGAGGCAACCTCAGCGAGCGAATGCTGCGCGAGTGGTGCCGCTTCTTCATCGAGTTGTGCGGCGACCAGGCGCGGTTCATGGAAGACATGCTCGATCTGGGCCTGCTGCGCGAGCGCATCGCCGCGCTCGTGTTGATACGCAGCCAGAGCGCGACCCACTCGGACTATCGGCGCGAAGCCCTCCTGCCGCTGCACCACGTGCTGGCCGCCGGGCCCGTCTCGCGCGCCGACTTCTCGCAGATGACGGGCCTCGGAGAACGCACGGCACGCAAGATGATCGCCCGGCTGCTGGCCGATGGGTTGCTGGTCTCTGACAGCCCGAAGGGCGAGGTCGGGATCGGCTTTCCGCTGGACACCCTCAGCATCCTCTTTCCGAATCTCTATCCCGAAGCGGCAACGACACCGCCGCCGGGCTGACGCGCAGGCGTCTATCACCCGCCGCCTGCCCCGCGTCAAGAGGGGAACTTCGGGCTTCTGCACTTTTCCGCACGAGCGTACTTTTCGGGCCTCGCGAGATCGGTTTCACAACAACCGATTTCCATAACAGACAGGGGGACTCGATGCGACACCTCACGCGGCTGTGCCTGGCCGGGATCGGCGCCGTGCTCGTCGGCTTGACGACGGCGGCACTGGCCACCAACTACTCGCTGTGGATCAACGGCCGCACCGGTGGCGGCATCCTCGGCAACTACGCCGACTTCAGCTACTGGGGACCGTCGACCGTCGAGGCCGGCGTCAACAAGAAGTCGGTCAACTGGGACGGCTTCAACCACGTCTCCGACCAGAACTACCTCGTGCGCAATGCGCTCGACTGCTATTGCACCGGGCCGAACTGGTGCTACGTGGCGGCCCACAGCGCCGGCGACCTGATGATCGGCTACGCGCTCTCGCTGTACGGCGGCACCGCGCGCTACAAGAAGAACCCGATCGCGAGCTCCACCGGCGAATGCGGCAACAGCGACGGCACGACCCAGACCGGCTGGAACATCAAGTGGGTCGACATCGCGGCCGGCGCCGGTGGCGGCAGCGAACTCGCCGATGCGGGCGACTGGGCCGTCTCGGAACCGCTGGTGTCCGACCTGAAGACCGCCACCGCGCGTGCGATGTACGACCACAACAACACCCGCGCGAGCTGGTTCTACATGTACGCCGGCTCCAAGGGCACGCTGTACTCCTTCGTGCTGCCGGGGCAGGACGACGAGGTCGTCGCGTACCACTCGAGCGGCGGCGTGTCGGGCAGCTCGGGCGCGAGCTTCTGCAACCCGAGCGACTGGTTCTGCAACGACCTGACGCTGGGCACCGCGAACAACGAAGGCGGGCGCGCGAAGTGGAGCAACCATTCGGTTGTGTTCCGCGACGATGCCGAGGCCTTCAACCACTACACGAACAAGAACTGGGAAGGCGTCGTCTCCAAGGTGCGCGCCGACATGGTGACGAACGCTCGCTGACGGCTTCGAGAGGCAAGACGCATGGGCAAGCCGGCGCTGGTCGCCGCCGCGTGCGCGATGGGGGTCGCGCTGATGGTGGCATTGAGCTTCGGGCGCGATGCGCCGGCGGGGGTGCCGGCGCCCTCGCCCGCACCGGTGGCCGCGGCCTCGGTCGCAGCACCGGTCGCGCCTCAGCCGGCGTCATTCAGCGCGAGCGCGGTGCAGGCGCGTCGCGCGCAGCTCGACCTGTGGCAGCAGCGCCTCGCGCGCTCCGAAGACACGCTCGCCAAGTACAAGACGTCGACGCGCTACCCGCACGAGGCGCGCCCGCTGGCCGAGCACCCCGACCAGCTGCGCCCGTTCGATCCGGTCGCCGAGGAGATGCCGCTGCGCACGCCCGGCGGCCAGCCGGCCAAGGGCGTGCATGTGCGCAGCACGCAGGACCGGGTGTTCGCGAGCGGCGCCGAATCGGTGCGCCTGACGGTGCGTGCCGTTGACGACGACGATCGCCCGCTGCCGCTGCTGGTGACACGTGCGGTGGCCTTCGACCTGCCCGATGCACGCCGGCCGTCAGGCCTGCCGCAGGTGCCGGTGACGTTCACCGAAGCGGCGGACGGCAGCCTCGCCGCAGTGCTGCAGCCATCGACACAGGGCTTCGCGGAGTTCGCCGGCACGATCCGCATCCAGGCCTACCTGAACCAGGCGGGCCAGTTGGGCAACGTCAACTTCGACCTGGTCTACAACCCGCTGGTGCCGGCCGAATGGGCCGGCGTGCGCGAGGCGCTGCAGGCGGGGTCGCTCGATTTCTTCTTGAAGGCGAAGGTCGCTCAACCGGGCCGCTATGTCGTCAGCGCGCGCGTCGACGATGCGGCCGGCAAGCCGTTCGCGCTGCTGAGCTTCAACGACGAGGTGGCGGTCGGCGAGCAGGAGTTCAGGCTGCGCCTGTTCGGCAAGCTGGTGCGCGACGGCCAGCCGGCATTCCCGCTGACGTTGCGCGACGTGCAGGGCTTCCTGCTGGTGCCCGACCGCTTTCCGGACCGCGCGATGCTGCCGCGGCAGGCCGGCACCGTGCACACCAGCAAGGCGTATGCGCTCGACAGTTTTTCCGATGCCGAATGGAGCAGCGAGGAACGAAGCCGCTACCTCGCGGAACTCAACAAGGATGTGGATGAGGCGAAGCGGCAGGTCGATGCGCTGAATCGATAGCGCACCGCCCCCTGCCTCTGGTTCAAAGCCAGCGCCAGACGCGGACGAGCCAGGCTGGCACGCGCTGGCCGCGGGGACGATAGTTCTGGCGAAGTTGTGCGTACATGGGTGACCTCCGAGGCGCGAACTGTATCTTCATACAGTACTGTGTGCAAGCACAGCCTCTGCTGCGTCAGCCTTTGTAGCTGCCGCGCACCGCATCGCCGGCCGCCTTGGCGCCGAGCCCGGTCGGGTCCGCGAAGCCGACCGCGGTTTCCGTCAGGCTCGCGCCCATCTCGACGCCGGCCTTCTTCACGTCGCCGCCGATCACCGCGGTGTCGGCCACGTGCAGCGCACCGCCGATCGCCTTGGTGCCGAGTTCGGCCAGCGCCGAGAACACCTTGCCCAGGCCCGGAATCTTGCCGATCGTGTTCTTGATCAGGTCGCCGATGAAGTTGAAGGCCTTCGACAGGCCGTCGAGGATCTTGTGGCCGATGTACTCGGCGTTGTCCATGTTCGTGCCGTTCTTCTTCACGTGGCCGTCGTTGGTCTGGTCGAGCCGCTGGTCGGCCTTCAGGTGCCCGTAGCCGTACTTGCCGAAGTCCTGCAGCAGGCCGGCCTCGGTGCCGTGGCGCGCGTCGCCGTCCTTCGTGAAGCCTTCGATCTTGCCGTTCGTCCTCACCTCCTTGTCGCGCACGTCGCCATCGCGGTCCTTCGCGCCCTTGACCCAGTCGACGACGTTGGACGCGCGCTGCGCCGAGTCGGCACGCTCCTGCGGGCTCTTCGACGGATCGTCCCAGTCGCCGCACTGCTTCTTCAGGTTGTCCTTCACGCCGCTCTGGTTGCCCAGGTTCTTCAGCGTCGGGTTGCCGTCGACGATGCTTTGCGCCGAAGCCCCCGGGGCCGCCTTGTCGTTGGCCGACGGCATCACCGGGCCGCTCTGGGCAGCCGGCGCACCTTGCTGCGCGGCGGCGCACTGGCCGCCCTGCGGTGCCGCCAGTGCCTGCTGCGGCTGCGATTGCGGCATCTGCGGCAGCGTCATCATCGCCGACAGCGATGAGGACGACATGCCGGGGTCGCCCGCCTCGTCATCGTTGCCGATCGAAAGCTTGGGGAGCTGCAGGCCGCCCATCACCTGGTCGATAAAGGCACCCTGCTGCTGGCCGCCATGCAGGGCCAGGCCCTGCTGCCCCGCCACGCCCGGCAGGCCCTGGCTCTGCAGGCCACCGTTGGCCGGTGCGAAGTGCGCCCCGGCCTGAAGAAGTTGGGTGAATGGAATCTTCATGATCGAGACGCTTTCGACGCATCACCGCAGGCACGCTGCGACGCAGCGATGGAAACCCGGTGAACGGTCCGTACCTTAGGGGCAGCGTTGCGAGCCCTGCAGCAGGCGATGCGAAGCCGCAACCGGGATCGCGAAAAGCCCTGCCCGCCACACGACGACACCTGCACCGCGAGGCCCGCTGCCTATCATCGACCGCATGAGCACAACGCATGAACTCGCCGGGCAACCGGCACCCGTCTCGGTGCTGATCGACGTCGGCCGGCTGCTCGCCGCGTATGTCGACGATCGGCCCGATCCCTCGGTGCCGGCGCAGCGCGTCGCGTTCGGCACCTCCGGCCACCGCGGCTCGTCGCTCGACCGCTCGTTCAACGAATGGCATGTGCTCGCGATCGCGCAAGGCATCTGCGATCACCGGCGCCAGGCCGGCATCGCCGGGCCGCTGTTCCTCGGCGTCGACACGCACGCGTTGTCGACGCCGGCTGCGGCCACCGCGCTCGAAGTGCTGGCGGCCAACGGCGTCACGGTGATGCTGGCCGAGGGCGACGAATTCACGCCGACGCCGGCGGTGTCGCACGCGATCCTGGTGCACAACCGCGGGCGCGCCGCGTCCCGCCAGGGGCTGGCCGACGGCATCGTGATGACACCCTCGCACAACCCGCCGCGCGACGGCGGCTTCAAGTACAACCCGTCGAACGGCGGCCCGGCCGATGAAACCGTCACCGGCTGGATCCAGGCCGCGGCGAACCGCCACCTCGAGACCGCGCTGAAAGACGTGAAGCGCATGCCGGCACCGCGCGCGCTGCAGGCCGACACCACGCGCCGCCACGACTTCCTCCACAGCTATGTCGGCGAACTCGGCCAGGTGGTCGACCTCGACGCGATCCGCGCCGCCGGCGTGCGCATGGGCGTCGACCCGCTGGGTGGGGCCGGCGTGCACTACTGGCGTGCCATCGCCGAGCAGCATCGCCTCGACCTGACCGTCGTCAGCGAAGAGGTCGACCCGACCTTCCGCTTCATGTCGCTCGATTGGGACGGCCAGATCCGCATGGACCCGTCGTCGCCGTACGCGATGCACCGGCTGGTCGCGCTGAAGAGCCGCTTCGACGTCGCGTTCTCGTGCGACACCGACCACGACCGCCACGGCATCGTGACGCCGCACGCCGGCCTGCTGCCGCCGAACGACTACCTGTCGCTGATGATCGATCACCTGTTCCGGCACCGGCCGGGGTGGGCGAGCGAGACCGGCATCGCGAAGACCGTCGTCACGACGCAACTGATCGAGCGCATCGCCGCGCGCCTCGGCCGCCCGCTGTTCGATGCACCGGTCGGCTTCAAGTGGTTCGCCGACGGGCTGCTGAAAGGCAGCCTCGGCTTCGCCGGTGAAGAGAGCGCCGGCGCGAGCTTCCTGCGCCGCGACGGCAGCGCGTGGAGCACCGACAAGGACGGCATCGCCGCCGCGCTGCTGTCGGCCGAGATCACCGCGACGCAGCGGCGCGACCTGGGTGCCGTCTACGACGAACTGGCCGGCGCACTCGGCCGGCCGGTCGCGGGCCGGGTGTCGGCGGCCGCGACGGCGGCGCAGAAGAAGCAGCTCGCGGCGCTGTCGCCGCAGCAGATCCGCTCGACCGAGCTGGCCGGTGACCCGGTCGTGCAGGTGCTGAGCCACGCGCCGGGCAACGGCGCGGCGATCGGCGGCATCAAGGTGGTCACCGCCAACGGCTGGTTCGCGGCGCGGCCATCGGGCACCGAGGACATCTACAAGATCTACGCCGAGAGCTTCCGCGACGCGGCGCACCTGCAGCGCCTGCTCGACGAAGCGCAGCGGGTGGTGGACGCCGCGCTCGCGGGCTGATGCGCGACGCGGCCGGCGCGGCTCAGCCGCGCGGCTTGCCGTGCCAGAACGGCTCGGCCTGGCCGGCGCGCTTCAGCGCCTTGCGCGCCGCGCGGGCCGAACGCGCCTGCTGCGCGGCCAGCCAGCCGACCGCGAACCAGGCTTCAGACTCGGTCGCGGCGCGCTCGCGGTACGCCGCCAGCGCCACCGCGAGGTCGTTGTGCTTGCCCAGTGCGTCCTGCGCTGGCGCCAGCGCGTCGAAGAAGCGCGCGACCGGCTTGTCGCGGTACAGCGGCGCGATGAACTCGGCCAGGTAGCGCAGCCGCTTCAGTTCCTTGCGCACCGCGTGCTGGTCGTCCACAGAGGCATCGACGAACCCGCGTGAATGGTCGATCAGGCGGTGCAACAGCGCATCGAGTCGGTCGCCGAGGGCGGCCACGGCCGGGCCTTCGTGCGCGCCACCGCTGACCGCCGACGCTTCCATCGCATAGGCCTGTACGGCCAGCAGCACCTGCTGCACCTCCGCGTGCTGCACGCGCGCATCGAGCGGCTCGGCGCCTGCCGGCAAGCGGGGCCGCGTCAGCGGCGGCGCGCCTGCCGCCACCAGCGCGTCGGCCGTCTCGTCCTCCAGGATCTGCTGGTCGCGGTCGGCACCGAGCACACGGAACAGCTCGGCGATCGGCGACTCCCAGCCGGGGTCGAGCCCGCAGTCGAGCGGCGCCATCTCGCGCAGCACGACGCGCAGGCGCCGCAGGCCGATGCGCAGCTGATGCACATGCTCCGGCTGGCGGCTGCCGGCGGCGACCGCGCTGGCATTGCGCAGCACCTGCGCCAGGCAGGAACCGATCGCCGCGCGTGCGAGCGCCGGCCCGTCGGCATCCGCAGCCAGCTGCGGCGGCTTGGCGCGTGCCGCCGCCGGGTGGCTTTGCCCGCGCGACAGCAAGGTGCCGCGCTCGGCCTTCGAGACGATGTCGAGCCACAGGCCGTGTTCGGTCACCCAATCAGAGGCCAGCGCGAACAGGCTGTGCAGCGGGCCGGCCTTCCATTCGAACTCGATCTCGCGCAGCGGGAGCCTCGCGGTGCCGGCGACGACCTGCCCGGTGTCGAGCGCCGCCTCGATCTCGGCACCGCCCGGCAGCGTGAAGACGCGCACGATGCGGTCGACCTCGGTGCGGAACACCTCGTGCAAGACCGCGTCGCCGAGCACGTCGACCAGCCGCTGGTGGGCCGGCGAGCCGCGGTGGCGGTCGATGTCGAGCGCCGGTGCACCGTTGCGCGCGGCGTCGGCCAGCAGCTCCGCGTTGTGCTCAAGCCGCGACACGCCGTGCGCGCCGCTGGCCTTCAGCGTCTGCACCCATTGCGTGCCCTCGAGCCGCAGGCGCAACGCGATCTCATGGCCGGCCAGCAGCCCGTCGGCGGTGTCGAAATAATGCGCCTGCATCCGCACGGCCTCGGTGCGGCCCTGCAGGAAGCGCTGTCGCAAGTGCGTGAATCGGGACTCTGGAATCTGGAACTTCAGCTCGATCTCATGCATGGGGAATCAGGGTTTTGCTCGGGTCAGGCGCGCGCGCCAGCGGTCCCAACCGGTGTGCCAGCGCGCGCGAAGCGTCGGCAGATCATCGCCCGGCGGATCGGTGTCGGACGAGGCGACCTCGTCGCCCCGGTCTTGCGCCGCGCGCCGCACGAACTGCGGGTCCATCATCAATGCGCCGATCGACATCAGGCCGAGTCGTTCGCGAAGACGTCTTGTCTCCATGATGCGCTCCATTCACCGGACCTCGGGCCGCTCCGGTATGGCGCCGCGTCAAGGTCTGGTATAAACGGTATATATCGTATAAACCATTGAAGTCAAGCCGATGACCACATCACCGACCCCACGCAAGACCGCCGCCAAGACCACCACGAAGACCGCTGCCGCTCCGGCAAGGAAGACCCCGGTCGCAGCCAAGAAGGTTGCTGCCAAGAAAGCCGCTCCGACGAAGGCCACGGCCCCCACCGCGACGCCGGTCGCCGAGAAGCCCAAGCACAAGCTGGTGCGCGACAGCTTCACGATCCCGAAGTCGGAATACCAACTGCTCGACGCGCTGAAGCTGCGCGCGGCCGCGCTGAAGCGCCCGACCAAGAAGAGCGAGATCCTGCGCGCCGGCATCGCGGCGCTGAACGCGATGGCCGACAAGGCGCTGCTGGCCGCGCTGAACAGCGTGCCCAGCCTGAAGACCGGCCGCCCGAAGGCGGACGACGGCGCAGCGAACGACTGACGAGCGTCAGATCGCCAGCTCGCCCCAGGCCGTCGCGACACGACGGAACCGGCCCTGGTCGTCGAGTGCATCGGCATCGACCAGCTCGGCCGTGCCTTCCATCACGACGCCCTGGAAGTCATGCTCGATCACCGAGCGCGGCGCCTTGAACGTGGACGGGAGTTGCTGGCCCGACTCGAGGTCGAACAGCGAAAACCCATAGACGGTGACCAGCTTGTCGACTTCCATCTCGGCTCCTTGGTGCGATGCAGCAACAAAAATTATAGGAAGCCGGCCGGCCGCGCCAATCAGCCAATCCACCCCAGCGGGTCGGGATTGGCTTGCGTCAGACCGACTTCAGGGGTTCACATCCGCGCCGAGCGGGCAGCTGCCGCCGCTCGCCGGCGCGTTGACCCGAACCACCCGCGGCTTGCCCAGCGCTGGTGCCGCAGGGTCATAGGCCGCGTTCGGTGCCTTGAAGGCCGCGAGGTAGGCCGTCAGCGCATCGATGTCCTGCGCGCCGCCCAGCAGTGACGTGCCCTGCTGGAAGGTCGAAAAGCCGTCGCCGCCGGTCGCCATGAAGTTGTTGATCGTCACGCGCCAGGTCTTCTGCGGGGTCAGCACCATGCCGGCCGCATCCACCAGCGTCTCGGTGCCGGCCGCGGTCGTCAGCGTCAGGCTGCGCACGCGCGCGTTGCAGGCGGCGCTGCCGTCCCAGGTGTAGCGCAGCCCGGCGCTCGGCACCATCAGCCGCGTCGCGGTCGTGAGCTGGCCGCGGCAGCCGGCGAACTGCTGCTCGAGCACGTCCTTCACGTTCTGCGTGCTCAGCGTCAGCGTCACCAGGCTGTTGCCGAACGGCTGCACCGTGAAGGCTTCGCCGTAGGTGATGTTGCCGTCGCCCTCGCCGACCGCGCTCGACGTGAAGTTGAAGCCCGGGCTGCGCACGCCGCCGCGGTTCATCAGCGCGAACTGGGCGCCGCCGAAGGCCGGTGCCGCGGTGGCCGCGAGCTGCGCATCGGCGATCAGCTCGCCGGCCGGCGTGTTGCAGGCCGCGTCGGCCGTCACCGGCAGCGCCTGCGTGATGCTGCCGATCACCTGGTTGGCGATCGGCGCGACCAGCGCGTCGTAGGCCGACACCAGCGCCGCCACCGCCGCATTCGGCGTGGTCGCCGGATCGCTGCGGTCGACGACGCGGTTGGTCGCGCTGACCGACATCACGTCGCCATTGCTCGGATTGATCGTCAGGTCGATGTCGCTGACGACCCGCCCGAACGCGCCCGCCTGCGTCACCGGCACCAGGCGCCCGGTCGCGTTCGGCAGCTGGCAGTTGTAGGCGGTGTGGGTGTGGCCGCTGACCACCAGGTCGACCGCGTTGTCGAGGTGGCGCACCACGTCGGCGATGGCCGAACCGGCCAGGCCGCCGGCGCAGCCGTTGATCTCGTTGCTGCCGACCTGCGAGCCGCCCTGGTGCACCAGCACGACGATCGCCTCGACGCCGAGCGCGCGCAGCCGCGGCACCAGTGCGTTGACGGTGTCGGCCTCGTTGCGGAACTCCAGGCCCGCGACGCCGCTGGGCGTCACGATGGTCGGCGTGTCGCGCAGCGTCATGCCGATGAAGGCGACGCGCACGCCGTCGAAGCTCTTGATGCCGTAGGCCGGCAGCAGCGTCTTGCCGGTCGCGCTGACGTAGACGTTGGCGGACAGCCACTTGAACTTCGCGCCCTCGAACGGCACCGGCGTGCCGACCTGCGCGCCGCGGCAGCTGTTGGGGTCGGCCGCGCCGCCTGGCAGCGTCGCGCAGCCGCCGCGCTGCAGGCGCAGCAGGTCGGGCGAGCCGTGGTCGAACTCGTGGTTGCCGACCGCGTTGAACTCCAGGCCGATGCGGTTCATCGCCTCGACCGTGGGCTCGTCGTGGAACAGCGCCGACACCAGCGGCGAGGCGCCGACGATGTCACCGGCACCGACCACCGCGTTCAGCGGGTTCTGCGCCTTCAGCCGCGTGACGAAGCCGGCCAGCATGTCGGCGCCGCCCGCGGGCACCAGGCCGGCGCCGCTGGACGAACTTTGCGTGGCCGGGCTGAAGTTGCCCGGCGACTGCAGGTTGCCGTGGAAATCGTTGAAACCGATGATCTTGACGTGGACGGGCGCCGTGCCCTGGGTCGCGGTGACGGGCGCGCAGGCGCACAGCGCCACGGCGGCCGTCGCGGCCAGCTGACGAACGGTGAACATGGGGATCCTTTCGATGCGATCGATGCGGTGTGCAGAAAGAGCCGCTTCAGGCGGCCGGGTTCGAGCGGCGGCGCGCGGCGATGCCGACCGCGGCCAGTCCGGCGAGCATCAGCGCCCACGCGGCCGGCTCGGGCACCGGTGACAGCATCACCGCGCCGACGGTCGCGTTCAGCGGCGTGCCGTCCAGCCCCACGCTGTGCAGCAGCGAACCGGTGACGGTGTAGTCGCCGGGCGTGCTCAGCAGCCACGCACCATGGCTGTAGGCCGGGTTGGCCCAGGCCGCATCGAAGTTCAGGCCGACGTTCGGCGAAGCACCGACGCTGCCGGCCGGCACGTCGCTGGTCGACCAGTCCTGGCCGTTCACCCGCACGTTGAAGCTGTCGCCGGCGTAGCCCGCATCGACCACGCGCAGCCAGGTCGGCGCCGTGATCGCGAAACTGAACGACAGCAGCGAACCGTCGCTGATATCGATCCATTCGAGGCCGGACGATGCAGCGCTCTGCTCGTCGACATCGAAGGCCACCCACTGGCCGAGGCCGGGCTGCACGGTGGTGGCCTGCGCCGCGCCGGCGGCGGCCAGCAGGCCGGCCGCGACAGCCGCCGCAGCCTTGCATCGGAATCGATCGAATTGCTTGGTGTTGTTCATGAGCCTCCTTGGAACGGCATCCACGCGATGCCGCGGTATCAACTGTCGCGGCCCTTGCTGACGGCTGTCCATCCCATGATCTCGACAGGGTTGATCAGATCGGACGCGTGACCTCGGCCAGCGCCGCCGGCAGCGCGGCCTTCATCGCCTCGACGAAACGCCGCAGCCGCGCCGGATGGAAGCGCGACGGCGGGTAGATCAGGTGCACCGGCAGCGCCGCCGCGCGCCACTGCGGTGCAAGATGCACCAGCCGCCCGGCCGCGATCTCGTCGGCGAGCATCCAGGTCGACATCAGCCCGATGCCGATGCCGCGCACCGCGGCACTGCGCAATGCATAGAAGCTGTCGGTGGTGAGGCGCGGGCGGAAGCCGACGCGGTGCGCCTCGCCGCTGTCGACATGGCTCAGCAGCACCTCGGTGCGGTAGAAGTTGCGTGCACTCAACCAGGGCAGCGCGGCGAGATCGCGCGCATGCACCGGCATGGCGCGGCCGGCCATCAGCGAGGGCGCGGCCACCACGATGCGCGGCACCTCCGACAGCTTGATCGCGACCACCGACGGGTCGGTCACCTCGCCGACCTGGATCGCGCAGTCGATGCCCTCACCGACGAAATCCGGCGTGCTGTCCTGCGTCCGGTCCTGCGTGCTGTCGTGCAGCAGCCACTCGACGGTGACGCGCGGATGAGCGCGCATGTAGTCGGACAGCGGCCCGACCAGCAGCTGCTGGCCGAAGGCATGCGGTGCGATGACCCGCAGCAGGCCCTCAGGCTCGTCGTCGGCGCCGCGCAACTCGGACTCGAAGGCCTTCCAGCTCGCGATCAGCTCCTTCGCGCCTTCGTAGCAGCGCTCGCCGTCGGCGGTCAGCGTCATCGCATGGGTCGAACGCTGCAGCAGCCGCAGTCCGAGCGAGCGCTCGAGCGCCTGCAGCCGCCGGCTCACCGTCGGCTGGGTCGCGCCCATCTGCAGCGCCGCGGCCGACAGGCTGCCGGCCTCGACGATGCGCACGAAGGTTTCCATCAGCTCGATGCGATCGGCCGGCGCGGTGGCGTGGGAGGTGGACGTGCTCATGCGCCCAGCGTATAGCAATTCTGCGAGCCGCCGGGCTACCCAGGCGCCGCTGTCCTGGAGACACTCCAGCCCTTCGTTCCAGAACTCAGGGTTTACGCGAGATGTCCACCATTCATTCAACGCATGCCACGCCGATCGCCTTGACGCCGTCCGGCAACGTCCCGCTGCCAATGGTGCTGCTGCTGGCCACCGGCACCGGGCTCGGCGTGGCCTCGCTCTACTACAGCCAACCGATGCTGGGCGTGCTGGGCGCCGAGATCGGCGGAAGTGGCCAGGCGATCGGCTTCGTGCCGACGATGACGCAGCTCGGCTACGCGCTCGGCATCCTGTTCCTCGCACCGCTCGGCGACCGCTACGACCGGCGCCGCATCATCCTCGCGAAGGCGGCCGCGCTGTGCATCGCGCTCCTGCTGGCCGGCGCATCGCCGTCGGTCGGCATGCTGCTGGTCGCGAGCCTCGCGATCGGGCTGGCCGCGACGATGGCGCAGGACATCGTGCCGGCCGCCGCGACGCTCGCGCCCGATGCGCACCGCGGCAAGGTGGTCGGCAGCGTGATGACCGGGCTGCTGCTCGGCATCCTGTTGTCGCGCGTGGTCAGCGGCTTCGTCGCCGAGCACTTCGGCTGGCGCACGATGTTCATCGCGGCTGCCGCGGCGATCGCGCTGCTCGGCATCGCGCTGTGGCGCGGCCTGCCGCGGCTGAAGCCGACCACCCACCTCGCCTACCGCGCGCTGCTCGGTTCGCTCGGCAAGCTGTGGCTGAAGCACGGCGCGCTGCGCCGCGCGGCGTTGGCGCAAGGGCTGCTGTCGGTCGGCTTCAGCGCGTTCTGGTCGACGCTCGCGGTGATGCTGCACGGCGAGCCCTTCCACCTCGGCAGCTCGGCGGCCGGTGCGTTCGGCCTGGCCGGCGCGGCCGGTGCGCTGGCCGCGCCGCTGGCCGGCCGCATGGCCGACCGGCGCGGGCCGGAGCTCGTGACCCGCGTCGGCGCGGGCCTGGTGCTGGTGTCGTTCGCGGTGATGGGGCTGATGCCGTTCGTGCCGCCGCAGGCCCAGCTCGGGCTGCTGGTCGCGAGCGCGGTCGGCTTCGACCTCGGCATCCAGGTCGCGCTGATCGCGCACCAGACCATCGTCTACGGCATCGACCCCGGCGCGCGCAGCCGCCTGAACGCGGTGCTGTTCACGACGGTGTTCATCGGCATGGCGACCGGCTCGGCGCTCGGCAGCGTGGCGCTCGCGCACTGGGGCTGGATGGCGGTGACGGCGCTGTCGGCGGGTGCCGCAGCGCTCGCCCTCCTCGTTCGTGTCTGGCGCTGAACCCTCTTACCGATCCCGGTTGCGGAACGCCAGCCAGCCCGCCACCGCGGTGAACACCACGACCATCAGCACCACCACCAGGAACCCGTGCTTGTGCTCGCCGAACGGGATGCCGCCGACGTTCATGCCGAAGAAGCCGGTCGTGATGTTGATCGGCAGCGCGAGCACCGTGACCATCGTCAACGTGAACAGGCTGCGGTTGGTCTGCTCGCCGACTCCGCGGCGATCTCTTCCTGCAGCAGCTTGATGCGCTCCTGCAGCGCCGCGAGGTCGCGGATCACCAGCGAGAACTCCTCGGTGGCCTGGCGCAATTCCTCCAGGTCGTTGGCCACGACCCATGGCGGCGGCTGGCGCAGCAGCCGGAACAGCGCCCCGGGTTCCGGCGCCAGCAGGCGCTGCAGCCGCACCAGCACGCGGCGCAGCTGGCCGAGCTCGGCGCGGCGACGGTCGAGCCGGCCGCGCAACAGGCTGTCCTCGATGCTGTCGACCTTCAGCGTCGCCTCGCGCACGATGCGCACCAGCACGTCGCCCTGGTCCTTGAGCAGGTGGTTCAGCAAGTCGACCGACGAGCTGAAGCGCCCGCCCTGCTTCACCGCCTCGCGCAGCCGGTCGATCGAACGCAACGGATGCGCCCGCGCGCTGACGGCGAGCCGCGCGTCGACGCTCATCCACAGCGTCGCGATCTCGGACGGGTCGAACGCGAACTCGTAGGCCACGTCGTTGACGACGGCGATCAGGTTGTCCTGCGCGTCCTCGATGCGCGTCGAGCGCGAGCCCTGCTGCAGCGCCTCGAAGAATTCCGGCACGAGCGGCAGGTTGGCCTGCATCCAGGCCTGCGAGGTGGCCGCCGTGAGGTCGAAATGCAGCCAGATGAAAGCATCGCCGGCCGGCTGCTTCAGCCATTCGACGGCCTGGGCGAGGTCGATCGGCTCGCCGCATTCGGTCGGCGAGAAGCGGTAGCCGCAGAGCAGGCCGTTCTGCTGGGCTCCGTAAGTGATCGGCATGGCGCTCCTCCTGTGACGGGCAACCTGCGATGAGAACACGGCTTGATGACACGCCGCCTTTGCAAGCGGGTGTAAGAGCAGAAAAGATGAAACGCCGTGAATGCGCTTTCACGGAACTTCGCGGATCATCGCGGCGCCGCAACCCGAACCCACCGAAGCATGAAGCGCCTGCCCCTGTCCACGACGACCCACCTGGCCTTGCTGTTCACCGCCGTCGCGCTGGCCGCCTGCGGTGGCAAGGACGACGGGGACACGCCGGCCGGTTCGCCGCCGGCATCGACGCCTTCACCGGCACCGGCACCGGCTCCCGCGCCAGCGCCTGCTCCCGCACCGGCACCATCGCCCGCACCGGCGCCTGCACCTGCTCCCTCTCCGGCCCCTGCACCAGCGCCGGCACCCTCGCCCGCTCCAGCCCCGGCCCCTGCGCCCGAGCCGACCCCCACGCTCGCCAGCGTCGAGCTCGCGCAGACCCACGTCATCCCGGCCACCGGCCGCAGCATGCAGTCGCCCAACGACGTGAAGAACAAGGTCACCAAGCGCCTGCTGCTGGTGGCCGACCGCGCCGCATTGCTGATGGTGCAGCCGTCTGCCACGGTGAGTTCGCTGGTGGTGCGCGCGAAGCTCGCCGACGGCCGCACGCTCGGCCCGCTGACGATGAACGGGCCCGCCAAGCTGCCCGCGACCGATGGCGGCCGCCCCGCCTACTCCAGCGTCAAGTACAGCGCACTGCTGCCGCGCGAGTGGATCCAGATCGGCAGCACGCTCGAGGTCGGCCAAGGCGATTTCTCGTCGCCGCGCAGCATCGCGCTGAGCGTCACGCCGGCCACCACGCTGACGCACGTCACGATTCCCGTCTACCTGTTCGGCGCGCGCGCCGCGCAATCGGTGGTGCCCGACTGGGCCCTGTCGTCGGCATCGACCAACGGCTACACGCTCGACCAGGAGTACCAGCAGAAGCTGCCGATCGCGAAGCTCGCGCAGCTGACGACCGGCGCCGTCACGATCGACCAGCTCGCCGTCGGGCCGCGCAACGACGACCAGTTCTGCTACCCGGCGATGAGCTTCGGCTCGTGGGCCGATTTCAAGGCGGCCGGCGGCGACACCAACGCCCGCATCTACCGCCTGCTCGCCGACATGCGCGGCACCAGCGCGAACCGCGACGGCTCGTTCGCGGCCGGCTTCTACGGTTTCGTGCAGACGGTCGACGGCGGCCGGCAGGTGGCCGCGTCGACCGGCGGCGGGCTGGGCGGCGGCGGTGTCGGCACCTCGGGCGGCGACTACCGGCCCGACCAGGTCTACTCGGCCATCTTCAACCACGAGATGGGCCACGCCTACGGCCTGCCGCATGCCGACGCCGCGGCCGACGCCGGCGACTACCCGTACCCGATGGGCACCAAGAGCGGCTCGACCTGGGGCTACGACGCGCTGAAGAACCAGCTGCTGACGACGCTCGAGTACAGCGGCCAGTCGTGCGACGGCCGCACCGTCGACGGCACCTGCTTCCAGCGCACGCCGATGTCCGGCGGCGACGACGACCGCGACGGCAAGACCTACCGCTGGAATGCGTTCTCCGACTACCAGGCGGCGCAGATGCAGGAGGGCTTCCTCGACAAGGTGTTCCGCGACGACAGCTACGACGGCGGCTACAAGCGCTGGAACCGCGGCACCGGCGCGTTCGAGAAACTCTCCGACAGCGACCGCGCCCGCATCGGCACCGACGTCGTGAAGACCGGGCAATCGGTGCAGACGGTGATCGGCACGGTGTCGCACTTCAACCTGTCGCCGACCGCCAGCGGCATGGTCGTGACGCCGGCCTGGACCGGCAACCTGCCGAAGCAGCTCGACCCGACCGTGCAGGCCGACATGGACCTGACGCTCGGCAACGCGCCCGGCGCCTGGGGCGGCTACTACTGCGTCTACAACGGCTGCGACTACACGCTGGTGGCGACGTACGCCGACGGCACGGTGTTGCGCAACCTGCTGTCGATGGGCTACCACCTGACCGACGGCGACGTGCGCCCGAGCACGAAGGACGTGCTGAACGGCGACAACTTCTCGAGCTACGCCGTCAACCTGCCGACCGGGCACGGCGGGCTGGCGAAGCTGCAGCTGTTCAACACGCCGTTCGGCTCGAAGTGGCAGGCCCGCTTGACCGCGATCCGCAGCACCGACCTGGGCACCACCGGCTACCCGCTGGTCAACGAATGGACGCCGGCCGCGGGCTTCGGCGGCGGCCCGGGTGCACCGGGCATCACGCAATTCGATGCGGCGGCTTGCAAGGCGGGTGCGGTGGTCAAGCGGCCAACGCGCTGACACAAGCCGGCACGGAGATCGGGGCACACTGCGGACCTTGCCGCTTCCAGGAGGTCTTGCGATGCACCGATCCCTCACGTCAATTGCGCTGGCCCTGCTGGCGCTGGCCACCGGCCCGGCCGCGGCCGACACGCTGAAGGTGCTGACCAGCGGCGCCTTCAAGCAGGTCGTCATCGCGGTGGTGCCGGCCTTCGAGGCGCGCACCGGCCACAAGGTGGAAGTGGCGAACGACACCGCCGGCGCGCTGGCCAAGCGCGTGGCCGGTGGCGAGGCCTTCGACGTGCTGGTGCTGACGCCGGCGGCGCTGCAGCCGCTCGCGAAGGACGGCAAGGTGCTGCCCGACAGCATCGTGCCGCTCGCCAAGGTGGGGATCGGCGTCGCGGTGAAGGCCGGTGCGCCGAAGCCGGCGATCGGCACCGTCGAGGAGTTCAGGCACGCGCTGATCGACGTGCGCAAGATCGCCTACATCGACCCCGCGTCCGGCGGCACCAGCGGCATCTACCTCGATGGCCTCTTCGAGAAGCTCGGCGTCGCGCAGGTGGTGCGGCCGAAGGCGGTGCTGGTGGCCGGCGGGCTGTCGGCCGAGAAGCTGGTCAGCGGCGAGGCCGACCTGGCGATCCAGCAGGTCAGCGAGATCCTGCCGGTGGCCGGCGTCGACCTGGTCGGGATGCTGCCGCCGGAGATCCAGAACTACACGACCTATGCCGGCGCGCTCGGCACGGCCAGCACGCACCGGACGGCCGCCGCCGAATTCCTGAAGACCCTCTCGAGCGACGAAGGCCGGCAGGCGCTGCGCAGCAAGGGCTTGTTGCCGCCCTGATCAGGGCGTGTTTTTCAGTGTGTGGTGCCGGCAGCCAACCGGATGTCGCGCTCGACGCCCAGCGCCGTCAACGCCATCACCCGCACCGCCTGCACCACCGCATCGAGCGCGAGGCTCGGCGCGCCCGCATGGCGCGTCGCCATCGCCGGCAGCCAGGGCACGTGGATGAAGCCGCCGCGCAGCGCGGGGCGCTCGCTCGCGAGGTAGTGCGCCAGCGCGTAGAACACCGCGTTGCACACATAGGTGCCGGCCGTCGACGAGATCGACGCCGGGATGCCGTCGTCGTGCAGCGCACGCAGCATCGCCTTGATCGGCAGCGTCGAGAAGTACGCGGCCGGACCGCCCTCCACCACCGGCTCGTCGACCGGCTGCCGGCCGGCGTTGTCGGGGATGCGCGCATCGACGATGTTGATCGCCACGCGCTCGATCGAGACATCGGTGCGCCCGCCGGCCAGGCCCAGGCACAGCACCAGCGCCGGGTTCAGTTCCTCGATCGCGTCGATCAGCGCCGGCCCGGCATCATCGACCACGCACGGCAGCCGTCGCGCCGCGAACACCGCATGGCCGAGGCGTTCGCCGTCGAGCGCGCGGGCCGCCTCCCATGACGGGTTGAGGGTTTCGCCGCCGAACGGCTCGAAGCCGGTGACGAGGACGGTCTGCGCGGGAGGTGTCGGTCGGGTCATGCGACATCCTACCTACCCAGCCCATTCCACCAGCGAGATGCGCCGTCATCCGGGTTCGATTCCACCGACCGCCGGGCGAGCCGCGGCCGGAGACTGTCGGCATCCCACCATGCCGCTCGACGACCTGCTCATCCACGCCACCGGCCTCGCCGCGCTGGCCATGAACGCCTTCGCGATGCTGCGCCGCTGCGAGAAATCGCTGCGCCTGCAGTCCGGTTTCGCCGGCCTGCTGTGGGCGCTCAACAACGTGCTGATCGGGGCCCACACCGCGGCGGCGCTGAACCTGGTCAGCGCCGGCCGCACTGCGACCTCGGCCGCCACGCTGCATCATGGCGCCGGCGCACGCAGCCTCGGCCTGGCCGCCTTCGGTGTCCTGACGGTGGCCACCGGCCTGCTGACCTGGAACGGCTGGGGCACGCTGTTCCTGATCGCCGCCTCGCTGTGGTCCACCTACGCGATGTTCTACATGACCGGGCGCACGCTGCGGTATTCGATGCTCGCGATCTCGGCGCTATGGATGTACCACGCGTGGAGCTACGAGGCCTGGGAGCAGATGGCCGCCAATGTGTTGACCGCCGGCGCGGCACTCTACGGCGCCTGGCGTTTCGACCGCGATCCCGTCGACGACAGCCCCGAAGGCGACCCCGCGCCGCGCTGACCGCCATCATTGGGTAGCATGGCGCCCGCCCCATGACCGCCCCATGACCCCCTCGATTCCCGCCCGGCTCCGCAATCTCACCCGCACCCAGCGCCGCCTCGCCGTGGCCGGCGCGATCTTCCTCGGCTTGGTGCTGCTCGCCGTCATCGCGCTGAACATCGCGACGCGCCAGTTGCAGGCCCAGGTGGCGCTGGCCCTCGGCCCGCGGGCCAGCATCGGCGCGATCCGCCCCGGCTGGACCGGCATCGACGTGCTCGACCTGCGCATCCAGGGGCCAGCCGGCTGGCCGGTGGCCGACGAACTGCGGGCCAGCCGCGTGCGCATCACGCCCGATCCGCGCAGCCTGTTCGGCGGGCCGTGGCGCATCGCGCAGGTGCGCGTCGAAGGCGCCTACCTGGCCGTGCTGCGCACCCGCGACGGCAAGACCCGTGTGCTGCCCTCGCTGCTGGAAAAGCCGCAGGACAAGACGAAGCCCACGACGCCCGCGGCGAAGCCGGATACCCAGGCCAAGCCGCTGCTGGTCATCGGCCGGGTCGCGCTCGACGCCGCGCAGGTGGAGTTCTTCGACAGCTCGGTGCGCCAGCCGGCGCTGCGCCTGACGATCGACCAGGTGGATGCCGACGTCGGCCCGCTGGTGCTGCCGCAGCTCGACAAGCCGCTGCAGGTGACGCTCGACGGCGTGTTCAAGGGCGTGCAGCGCGACGGCCGCATCCGCATCGACGGCGACTACACGGTCGCGTCGCGCGACGCCGACATCCGCGCCCGCTTCAACGATGTCGACCTCGTCACGCTGCAGCCCTACCTGCTGAAGGTGGCCGACAAGGGCATCAAGCGCGGTACGCTCGACCTCGACCTGCGCGCCAACGTCGTGCGCAACCAGTTGAAGGCGCCCGGCCAGCTGACGCTGACCGGCCTCGAGTTCGCGAGCGATGGCGCCCTCTCCACCTTCGCCGGCGTGCCGCGCCAGGCGGTGCTGGCGGCAATGTCGAAGAACGGCAAGATCGACGTGAAGTTCACGCTGGAGGGTCGGCTCGACGACCCGGCCTTCTCGCTGAACGAGAGCCTCGCGACCCGCATCGCTTCCGGCATGGCCGAAAGCCTCGGCGTCAGCCTGTCCGGCATGGTCAAGGGCCTGGGCGGGATGGTCAAAGGCCTGTTCGGTCGCTGAGCTCGCGGCTCAGTTCGTCGATGCGCTGGCGCGCTTCGGCCAGTGCCGCGTCGCGCCGGGCCAGCTCGGCCTGCAGGCGCACCGCCTTGCCGGCGGCCTCGAACGCGGCGGCATCGGCGATCGCGGCCCGCTCCTTCTCGGCCTCCACGTTGGCAACCGCCGCCGCCATCGCCTCGCGCAGGCGCTCGTCGAAGACGCGCTGATCGACGTCGCGCCGCGCTTCGGCCTGCGCCACCTCCCAGAAATGGCGCGCCGCCTGCCGCACCGGCTCGGGCACGTCGGGCGGGACGCCGAAGGCGCCGGGGTCCTTCAGGCGCCCGCCGAGGTGGTGGTACCAATCGTCGAGCAGCGGGCTCACGGTGTTCGGCGAGCCGCGGCCCAGCTGGCGCCGCACGCGCTCGATGGTCGGGCGCTCGCCGGCCAGCAGCAGCGCGTCGCACGCGGCCCAGACGTCCTTCGGTTTGATCCCGGTGGCCATGTTGCGCATCATACAAACGCTGTATGAAACACAACACCCCGGCAAGCCCAGGGTTCAGTTCGCAGCAAGCGCCTCGCGCTCGTCGGCCGGCGCAAAGGCCTGGGTGCGCGGATCGACCTGGCGCCACACGGTCTCGCCGCCGACGAACACGCGCATCTCGCCGGTCGCCAGCCGCACCCACGGCTCGGCGTCGGTCAGCGGCTCGGTGGCCACCAGCGCCATGCGGTCGTCGACACCGTTCAGGCGGCCGAGGTCGAGGCTGATGTCGCAATCGAGCAGCCGCGCGGTCGGGAACGGATGCTGGCGCTGCAGCAGGTAGAGCTTGCTGGAACAGTGAGCAAACAATGCTTCGCCGTTGGACAGCAGGAAGTTGAAGTTGCCGTGGCGCGCGATGCGTTCGGTCAGCAGCGCGATCTGCGGCGCGAGCTCGGCCCAGCCGACCGGCCGCACGCGGTCGGCGAACTGCGCGCGCAGCTCCTGCATCAGCCAGCAGAACGCGCGCTCGCTGTCGGTGCCGCCGATCGGGCGGTACGGGCCGGTCAGCGCAGGTTCGAAGCCGCGCAGGTCGCCGTTGTGTGAGAACAACCACGGCTGGCCCATCCACTCGCGCTGGAACGGATGGCAATTGGCCAGCGAACGCACGCCCTGCGTCGCGCGGCGCAGGTGCGAAATGACGATGGCCGACGGAATCGGGTAGTCGCCGAGGAACGCAGCCAGCGGCGATTCGCTGGCCGGCTGGTCGTCGTGGAAGACGCGACAACCGCCCGGTTCATAGAAGCCGACGCCCCAGCCGTCCACATGGTGCGAGGTGCGCCCGCCCCGCTGCCGGAACCCGGTGAACGAGAACGTGATCGAGGCCTGGCTGTTGCAGTTCATGCCGAGAAGCTGGCACATGCGGAGGCATCCGGAAGGTTTTGTTGCACGCAATGCTTTGCGCATGCAGGCATCGTGCCCGGCCGCGGGTGACGATTCGCGTCCGACAGCTGCCGCCGCGCTGGGCCTGCGCCACCTCTCCCCCTAGATCCTGGGCCGGTACAAACGTCTCCTTTGGGTTTGGCCCTAGTTATTCGCCATGGCAGCTTCCTACACTTTGTTTCACAACAACGAAGTGAGCGAGGTTGTATGCGAGCCCACCACCCCTGCCTGCTGCTGCTGGCCGCCATGTTCTTCTGTGGCGAGGTGCGACCGCAAACCCTGCTCGACCAACCGCTCGAAGCCCTGATGGAGGTGAACCTCACGACGCTCGGGCGGCGGGTGCAGCCCGAGCAGGACATGGCGATCGCGACCAGCGTGTACGCGGGCGAGGACCTGCGCCGCGGCGGCGCGCGCACGCTGCTCGACGCCCTCGCCTGGATGCCGGGCGTGACGGTCGAGCGATTCAATGCCCACACCTGGAGTGTCGCCACGCGCGGCGACGGCGCTTCGCTGATCGCGCACAACACGCTGGTGATGCGCGACGGCCGCGAGCAGGAGGGCTCGGGGGGCGGTCCCGCCTGGGGCTTCCTGAACATGCCGATCGAACGCGTGCAGCGCATCGAGGTGCAGCGCGGTGCCGGCAACACGCTGTGGGGCGCGAACGCGGCCAACTGCGTGATCAACGTCGTGACGCGCACGGTCGACAGCGGCAGCAGCGGCGCCGTCGACGCCGACAGCAGCGGGCGCCTGGCCGTGGGGGCGCAATGGGGCACGCGAAGCGATTCCGGCTGGAGCACGGCGTTCTGGGTCTCGGGCCAGCACCAGCCGGGGTCGGACCTCTTCGCCGGCCGGCGCGACTGGGACAACCAGGAAGACCGCGCCCTCGACGCCACCGCGCGCCTGACGGCCGAGGGCGGCGCCGAGGTGGTGTTCGACGTCAACGCCTACAACGGCATCGGCGGCGCCAACGCGAACGTCGGCCGTGCGGTGGTGCGCCGCGAGGGGCACAGCACGCAGCGCGAGTGGAGCGCACGGATGTCGGTGCCGCAGCCGCAGGACGGCCGGCTCGAGCTCGCGGGCTACGCGCAGGAGATGAAGACCTCGGCCATCGGCGGCGCCGAAACCGACCGCCGCAACGTCGACCTCTCCGGCCAGCGCTTCTGGCGCTTCGGCCCGCACGACGTGATCGCCGGCGGCAGCATGCGCAGCACCTGGACGACCCGCTCCGGCGCGGCCGGCGGCGGGGGTGGCGGGGGCGGCGGCGGTGGTGCCCAGCCCGGCGAAACGGCCTCGCAGTTGATGCAGGTGTTCGGGCAGGACGAATGGCATTTCGCCGACAACCAGGGCGCGGTGATCGTCGGCGCGCAGGCCCAGCGGCTGTTCCGCGCGACCGATGCCGACAACATCTACGCGGCCACCTTGCGGCTGCGCTGGTCGGCCACGCCCGCGCTGTCGCTGTGGGCCGGCCTGTCACGCTCCGGCACCTCGCCGGACGGCGGGCAGGAGCTGACCATCCCGTCGATCGAGACCGGGCTGCGCTGGAAGGCCAGCAGCAGCCTGCAGGTCAACGCGGCGGTTTTCGAGCAGCGCTTCACCTCGCTGCTGGTGCCGGCGGCGCTCGGCGCGACCCCACTGCCGCCGCTGGACACCAAGCTGCGCGTGCGCGGCGCGGAGGCCGATGTCCGTTGGCAGGCGACGCAGCGCTGGGATGTCCAGGCCTCGCTCACGGTGCTGCGGGCGCATTTCGACATCGCCGACACCCGCAGTTCGCCGCTGGCCACCGAAGAGGGCTACTTCGGTGCGACGCCGGACCGGACGTTCAAGGCGCGGGCGCTGTACCGGCTCGACGACCGGCAGTCGGTGGAACTGGGCCTGCGCGCCCGCTCGAACCTGAACGTCGGCTTCTCGCCGGGGCGCGGCGTGCTCGACCTGGCGTACCGTCAGCAGTTGCCGGGCCACGTCGAGTTCGGATCGGCGATCCAGCAACTCAACCACGATAGCCTGCCGAACTTCAGGCCGCCCAACACGCCGTTCCCGTACCGCGAGGTGCGCACGCTCGCGATGTGGCTCGCCTGGGGCGTCTGACTTGATCCCGATCAAGTCCGCGGCGGCCTGAAGGCGGGAGACTGCCGCCACGGGCGCTCCAGGTGCTGGGATCCAGCGCCGCCCGGTCGATCCGGGAACCCTGTGGACATTGCATTGACGACGACCCAGCGTGCCGGCCTGCAGCTCGCCGGCCTGCAATGCGGCGCCTGCGCGGGGCTGATCGAGCAGGCGGTGCGTGCGGTCGACGGCGCCGGCGCGTGTTGCGTCAATGCCGCGACGCAAGCCGCGAGCGTCGCGTGGGACCCGGCGCGCACCACGCTCGACGCGCTGATCGGTGCGATCCGCCGCGCCGGCTACGACGCCGCGCCCGACACGCCGGCCTCGGCTCGCGCGCTGCGGCAGCGCGAATCGCGCGCCGCGCTGTGGCGCCTGTTCGTCGCCGGCTTCTGCATGATGCAGGTGATGATGCTCGCGACGCCGCACTACGTGGCGCGCGCCGGCGAGCTGGCGCCCGACATGAAGCAGTTGCTCGACTGGGGCGCCTGGGTGCTGACGCTGCCGGTGCTGTGGTGGTCGGCCGCGCCGTTCTTCCAGGGCGCGTGGCGCAGCCTGCGCAGCGGCCGCATCGGCGCCGACATCCCGGTCGCGCTCGGCATCGCGGTGACCTTCGTCGCGAGCACGGGCGCCGCGTTCGACCCCGCCGGCCCGTTCGGCCACGAGGTGTACTTCGATTCGCTGACGATGTTCGTGACCTTCCTGCTCGGCGGGCGCTGGCTGCAGATGAAGGCACGCCACCGCGCGGCCGAGGCGCTCGATGGCGCGCTGTCGGCGCTGCCCGACACCGCGCTGCGGCTGAATGCCGACGGCTCGGCCGAGCGCGTCGCGCGCGCGGACCTGCGCGCCGGCGACCGCGTGCAGGTCGCGCTCGGCGAGGCCTTCGCCGCGGACGGCGTGCTGCTGCAAGGCCGCACGCAGGCCGACGAATCGCTGCTCAGCGGCGAATCGCGGCCGGTCGACAAGCCGGCCGGCGCGACGCTCGTGGCCGGCAGCATCAACATCGGCGCGCCGGTCGTGATGCGCGTCGAGCACACCGGTGGCAACACGCGACACGAGCGCATCGTCGCGCAGATGCATGCGGCGCTGGCGGGCCGGCCGTCGGCGGCCGACGCAGCGCAGCGCTGGGCCGCGCCCTTCCTGTGGTGCGTGCTGCTGCTCGCGGCGGGCGCCGGCGCGGTGTGGAGCGTGATCGATCCGTCGCGCGCGCTGTGGGTCGTCGTCTCGGTGCTGATCGTCACCTGCCCGTGCGCGCTGTCGCTGGCCGCACCGGCGGCCTTCGTCGCGGCCGCACGCGGCCTGGCGCGGCGCGGCGTGCTGCTGCAGCGGCTCGACGCGCTGCCGGTGCTGGCGCGCGTCGACACGGTGTTCCTCGACAAGACCGGCACGCTGACGCAGGAGCAGCCGCACTGCAGCGCAATGCGGCTGCTGGCCGGCGCCGACGAATCCGAGGCCGAGCTGCTGCACCGCGCCGCGTCGCTCGCGCGCTGGTCGCGCCATCCGCTGTCGCAGGCGGTGGCAGCGCTCGCGCCGCACGACGGCATCGCCTGGTCGGAGGTCGGCGAGCAGGCCGGCCGCGGCCTGTCGGCGCGCGACGGCGACGGCGTGGAATGGCGGCTCGGCGCCGCCGACTGGGTCGGTGCCCAGCCCTCGGCCGACGACACGCTGCGCCTGTGGTTCGGCCGTGCCGGCCAGGCGCTGCTGTGCCTGGAATTCGACGAGCAGCTGCGCGACGACGCCGTCGATGCGCTGCAAGCGCTCGGCGCGGCCGGCTGGCGGCGCGTGCTGCTGTCCGGCGACACGCCGCAGCGGGTCGCGGCCATCGCGCTGCGCGTCGGTGCCGATTCGGCGATCGGCGCGGCCGACCCCGCCGCCAAGCAGGCCGCGGTGCAGCGCGAGCAAGCGGCCGGCCGCTGCGTCGCGATGGTCGGCGACGGCATCAACGACGCGCCGGTGCTGGCGCAGGCCGACGTGTCGTTCGCGATGGGCCACGGCGCACTGGTCGCACGCTCGAATGCCGACCTGGTGGTCGTGTCGAACCGGCTCGACGGCCTCGACGCCGCCCGCCGCATGGCCCGCCGCACGGTGCGCGTGGTGCGGCAGAACCTCGCGTGGTCGGCGCTCTACAACGCGGCCTGCATCCCGCTCGCGCTGGCCGGCTTCCTGCCGCCGTGGGCCGCGGGGCTGGGCATGGCGCTCAGCTCGCTGCTGGTCATCGCCAACTCGCTGCGCCTCGCAAGATAAACACGGCCATGGACATCCTCTACCTCTTGATCCCGATGTCGGCCCTGCTCGTGCTCGCGCTGCTCGGCGTGTTCGGCTGGGCGCTGGACCGTGGCCAATTCGACGATCTCGACGGCGAAGGCCTGCGCATCCTCGACGCCGACGACACCGCACTTGATCAAGGTCAAGCCTCCACCGAAGCGCCGCCCCAAGAATCGCCGTGAAGCAATCATGGTGAAAGAAGAGGCGATCGATGGCTCAAGATTCTGCGGCTGCGCAGCCCGTCTTCAGTGACTGGAGCGTGCGCTGGTTCTCGCTCGCGGCGGTGCTGTGGGGTGTGGTGGGAATGCTGGTCGGCGTGTTCATCGCGGCCGAGCTGACCTGGCCCGAACTGAACCTCGGCATCTCCTGGCTCAGCTACGGCCGCCTGCGGCCGCTGCACACCAACGCGGTGATCTTCGCGTTCGGCGGCTGCGCGCTGTTCGCCAGCAGCTACTACGTGGTGCAGCGCACCTCGCAGGCGCGGCTCTTCATGCCGAAGCTGGCCGCCTTCACCTTCTGGGGCTGGCAGGCGGTGATCGTCGCCGCCGCCATCACGCTGCCGCTGGGCATCACGCAGGGCAAGGAGTACGCCGAGCTCGAATGGCCGATCGACATCCTGATCGCCATCGTGTGGGTGTCGTACGCGGTGGTGTTCTTCGGCACGATCGCGGTGCGCAAGGTGCGCCACATCTACGTCGCGAACTGGTTCTTCGGCGCGTTCATCCTGGCGGTGGCGCTGCTGCACATCGTCAACAGCGCGGCCATTCCGGTGAGCCTGACCAAGAGCTACTCCGCCTACGCCGGCGTGCAGGACGCGATGGTGCAGTGGTGGTACGGCCACAACGCAGTCGGCTTCTTCCTGACGGCCGGCTTCCTCGGGATGATGTATTACTTCATCCCGAAGCAGGCCGGGCGGCCGGTGTACTCGTACCGGCTGTCGATCGTGCACTTCTGGGCGCTGATCTTCACCTACATGTGGGCGGGCCCGCACCACCTGCACTACACCGCGCTGCCCGACTGGGCGCAGAGCGTGGGCATGGTGTTCTCGCTGGTGCTGCTCGCGCCGAGCTGGGGCGGGATGATCAACGGGATCATGACGCTGTCGGGGGCCTGGCACAAACTGCGCGACGACCCGATCCTGAAGTTCCTCATCGTCTCGCTGTCGTTCTACGGCATGAGCACCTTCGAGGGGCCGATGATGTCGATCAAGACCGTCAACGCGCTCAGCCACTACACCGACTGGACCATCGGCCACGTGCACTCCGGCGCGCTCGGCTGGGTCGGGCTGATCTCGATGGGCACGCTGTACTACCTGGTGCCGCGCATGTTCGGCCGCACCGCGATGTACAGCACCCGGGCGATCGAGCTGCACTTCTGGATCGCGACCGTCGGCATCGTGCTGTACATCGCCGCGATGTGGATCGCCGGCGTGATGCAGGGCCTGATGTGGCGCGCGGTCAACCCCGACGGCACGCTGGTCTACAGCTTCGTCGAGAGCGTGAAGGCGACCTTCCCCTTCTACGTCGTGCGCCTGGCGGGCGGGCTGCTGTACCTGGGCGGGATGCTGATCATGGCCTGGAACGTCGTGAAGACCGCCACCGCGGGCCGCTACGCACCGCTGCAGGTGCCGGTGTCGGCACCCGCGCTGAACCCGGCCCACGCCTGAGTCGCAGGAGAAACAACCCATGGCCAACAACACCCCCGGCTTCTCGCACGAGAAGATCGAGACCAACAACTTCCTGATGATCGTGCTGATCCTGCTGGTGATCGCCGTCGGCGGCCTGGTGGAGATCGTGCCGCTGTTCTTCCAGCGCTCCACCACGCAGGCGGCGCCGGGCCTCGTGCCCTACACCGCGCTGCAACTGGCCGGACGCGACGTCTACATCCGCGAGGGTTGCTACAACTGCCATTCGCAGATGATCCGGCCGTTCCGCGCCGAGACGCTGCGCTACGGCCACTACTCGACGGCCGGCGAGTTCGTCTACGACCACCCGTTCCAGTGGGGCAGCAAGCGCACCGGCCCCGACCTGCAGCGCGTGGGCGGCAAGTACAGCGATGAATGGCACCGCGTGCACCTGTTCAACCCGCGCGACCTGGTGCCCGAATCGAACATGCCGGCCTACCCGTGGCTCACCCAGGCCACGCTGGACCCGGCCGACATGGCCCCGAAGCTGACCGCGCTGCGCCGCGTCGGCGTGCCCTACACCGATGCCGAGATCGCCACCGCCGGCGAGGCGGTGAAGGGCAAGACCGAGATCGATGCGCTGATCGCCTACCTGCAGGTGCTCGGCACCTCGGTGAAGTAAGGAGCAAGACCCATGGATGTCAACGACCTCAGAAGTGGCGTGACGGTGCTGTCGATGCTGGTGTTCCTGGGCATTGCCGCCTGGGCCTGGTCGCAGCGCAACCGGTCGCGATTCGACGAAGCGGCGCAACTGCCCTTCCAACACGACGGGAGCGACGGCAGCGACCGCAGCACCGGCAGCGGCGAAGGAGAGGCGCGATGAGCGACTTCTTCAGCCAGGGCTGGTCGATCTACATCGGCGCGGTGACGCTGCTCGGCTTGCTGGCCTGCCTGGTGCTGCTGTTCATCGCGAGCCGCCGCCAGGTGATGGCCGCCGACAACAGCACCGGCCACGTGTGGGACGAAGACCTGCGCGAGATGAACAACCCGCTGCCGATGTGGTGGGTGGTGATGTTCGTGCTGACGGTGGTGTTCTCGCTCGCCTACCTGGTCCTGTACCCCGGCCTCGGCAGCGCCGCCGGCAGCCTGGGCTGGACCAGCCGCGGCGAGTACGAAGCAGAGCAACGTGCCGCGCAGGCCGAGATGGCGCCGCTGTACGCGCGCTTTGCCGCGCTGCCGGCCGACAAGCTCGCGGCCGAGCCGCAGGCGATGGCGATCGGCGAGCGGCTCTTCATCAACAACTGCGCGACCTGCCACGGCTCGGACGCGCGCGGCAGCAAGGGCTTCCCGAACCTGACCGACGACGACTGGCTGCACGGCGGCACGCCCGAGAAGATCGAGGAGACGATCACCGAGGGGCGCCAGGGGACGATGCCGCCGATGGCGGCCGCGATCGGTGGCCCGCAGGAGATCCACGAGGTCGCGCAGTACGTGCTGAGCCTGTCGGGCAGCGCTCACGATTCGACCGCGCAATTCGGCAAGCCGCGCTTCATGGCGTGTGCCGCCTGCCACGGCATCGACGGCAAGGGCAACCCCGCGCTCGGCGCGCCCAACCTGACCGACAAGGTCTGGCTGCACGGCTGGGGCGAAGAGGCCATCGTCGCGATGGTCAACAACGGCAAGCTCAACGTGATGCCGGCGCAGAAGGATCGGCTCGGCAAGGCGCAGATCCACGTGCTGGCGTCGTACGTCTGGAGTTTGTCGAACCGCGGCCCGGTCGCGGCGCAGTGATCCCATGGCCGAGATGAACGGACGCAACACGAAGCGGGTGATCCCGATCACGCCGGTCGCCGATCCGTCGGTGGCGACCGTCTCGCTGTACGCGAGCGAAGCGAAGATCTACCCGCGCGCGGTGCACGGCCTGTTCGCGGCCTGGCGCTGGGCGCTGGTGTGGGCCACGCAGCTGGTGTTCTACGGCCTGCCGTGGCTCGCGTGGAATGGCCGGCAGGCGCTGCTGTTCGACCTGGAGGCGCGGCGCTTCTACATCTTCGGCCTGGTGCTGTACCCGCAGGATTTCATCTACCTGACCGGGCTGCTGGTGCTGAGCGCGTATGCGCTGTTCCTGTTCACCGCGGTGGCCGGGCGGCTGTGGTGCGGCTATGCGTGCCCGCAGACGGTCTACACCGAGATCTTTCTGTGGGTGGAGCGCCACCTCGAGGGCGACCGCATCGCGCGCATGAAGCTCGATGCCGCGCCGTGGTCGGTCCACAAGCTGCTGCGCAAGGGCGGCAAGCAGGTGGCGTGGATCGCGATCGGGCTGTGGACCGGCTTCACTTTCGTCGGCTACTTCACGCCGATCCGCGTGCTGGCCGCCGAGGCGGTGCAGTTGGGCTTCGGCCCGTGGGAATGGTTCTGGGTGCTGTTCTACGGCTTCGCGACGTACGGCAACGCCGGCTACATGCGCGAGCAGGTGTGCAAGTACATGTGCCCGTATGCGCGCTTCCAGAGTGCGATGTTCGACCCCGACACGCTGGTGATCGGCTACGACGAGGCGCGTGGCGAGCCGCGCGGCTCGCGCCCGCGCAGCGCCGACCCGAAGGCGCTCGGCAAGGGCGACTGCATCGACTGCACGCTCTGCGTTCAGGTCTGCCCGACCGGCATCGACATCCGCAAGGGCTTGCAATACGAGTGCATCGGCTGCGCGGCGTGCATCGACGTGTGCGACGGCGTGATGGACAAGATGAACTACCCGCGCGGGCTGATCCGCTACGCGACGCAGAACGGCATGGCACGCGGCTGGACGCGATCGCAGATGCTGCGCAACGTGCTGCGCCCGCGCGTGCTGATCTATTCCGCGGTGATGCTCGCGATCACGGTCGGCTTCGTCACGAGCCTGGCGCTGCGCAAGCCGTTCAAGGTCGACGTGGTGCGCGACCGCGGCGCACTGGCGCGCCAGGTCGAGGACGGCCGCGTCGAGAACGTCTACCGGCTGCAGGTGATGAACGCGACCGAATCGGCGCAGCGCTACCGCGTGCGCGTGACCGGCCTCGAGCAGGCGACGATCGCGAGCACCGCCGAGGTGGACGTCGGCCCGACCGAGGCGCGCTGGTTCGCGGTGCGGGTGCAGTTGCCGCCCGGGCGCGCGGGCGCGCTCGGCCCCGGTGCCCACCCGCTGGCCTTCGAGATCGAGCGGCTGGGCGACGAAGGCAGGGCCGAGGTGCATGAGAAATCGACCTTCATGGTGCCGCGCTGATCGCAGCCATTCAACGACAAGGAGACAGGCATGACCCCGACCGGAACCCTCGCACTGCCATGGTGGCGCTACAAGATGGTGTGGCTGGTGATCAGCGGCCCGGCGACCGTGGTGGTGGCCGGCATCGTGACGATGGTGCTGGCCTGGACGCACATCGATCCGGTGCTGGACGAGCCGGCCAGTGCCGCGGCGCGTGTTGCGGCGGCCAAGACCGCGGCGGCACCGGCGCAGCAGGCGCGCAACCATGCCGCGACGCCGGCGCCCTGAGCCGTCACGGATGAAAGGCCCGCCGCCATGACCCGGAGCACCCGTTTCATCACGATCCTGTGGCCGGCCTTCCTGATGGCGGGCGTGCTGGAGATGCTGGTCTTCGTGGTCGTCGACCCGAATGAGTTCCAGTGGTTCGGCGGGCCGTTGATCGGCTGGTCGCCGCGCGCGATCTACAGCGTGACCTTCCTGATCTTCTGGAGTGTCATTGCGACTTCTTCGGCGTTGACGGCGTTGTTGTGGTCGACGATTGGAGAGGACGCTTCCTGAGCGGGCGCTTGCATGCTCAACGGTCACTTCAATCTTTTCCCCCAACAAGAGCGGGTGGGTCTGCGCGGCGCGGCGGGTGGGGGGCTGGGCTGGGGGCGATTTCTGGGGCGACGAAGAAGATCGGCTTCGGGGGTGGCGCGCGCCAGCGCGCTTCGTAGACTGACTCATCGCCACTGTTTGACCACAGCGAACGAAGTGAGCGGAGGGAGTTTGGCGATGCACCCACGGAGCCGATCTTCTTCGTGGAGTCGGCCCGCCAGGGCCGACCGCCTCGGCATGAGCCCCCAGCCCAGCCCCCCACCCGCCGCGCCAAGCCGCTCAACCCGCTCAAGCAGCCAACCCGTCAGCCACGCCCCGCAGAGCCGGCTTGTCGATGATGTCGATCTCACGCAGACGAACACGCAAACAACCCGACGAACGCAGCCGCGTCAGCACATGACTCACCGTCTCGATGCGCAACCCCAGGCGGCTGCCGATGTCCTCGCGGCTCATCGGCAGGCGCAACTCGACGCCCGACTGCCCGCGCTCCTGCGCACGCTCCGACAGCCCCAGCAGGAAGGCTGCGATGCGCGCCCCCGCCTGGCGCTGGCCGAGCAAGCGCATCAGCGCATGGTCGCGCACGATCTCGCGGCTCATCAGCTGGTGAAAGCGCCGCTGCAGCATGCCCGACGCCGCCAGTGCCTGCTCGACCTGGTCATACGGCAGCTCGCACACCTCGGAATCCTGCAGCGCGATCGCCTGGCAACGGTGCAGCCCGGCATCGATCGCATCCAGCCCGAGCAGGTCGCCCGGCAACGCGAAGCCGGTCACGCGCCCGCGCTGCGGCAGCGTGCCGACACAGGTCTTGAAGGCGCCGCTGCGCACCGCGTACAGCGATGCGAAGGTCTCGTCCTCCAGGAACAGGCTGTCGCCCGCGGCCACCGCGCGCACGCTGCCCGCCACGATGGCCGAGATGTCGTCGCGCACCACCGGCAGGCACAGGTGGCGCCGCTCGCACAGCAGGCAGTCGGGCTCGTCGGGCAGTGCAGGAAGGTGGTTCATCGAAGGCATTGTGAAAGTCCGTCCGCAGGCGCCGATTGATCCAGCGCAAGCCGCCGCAGCGCGCGCCGCGCGACAGTGGCGCCATGAACGCCGCCCACCCCTCCCCCGCCCTCGACGACGACCTGCTGCGCCGCTTCGACGTGCCCGGCCCGCGCTACACCTCGTACCCGACGGCCGACCGCTTCGGCGAGGCCTTCGACACGCAGCAGTACCAGCGCACCTTGGTCATGCGCAGCGGCGACAACGGCAGGAACGCCGCGCCGCTGTCGGTCTACGTGCACATCCCGTTCTGCGAATCGGTCTGCTACTACTGCGCCTGCAACAAGGTGATCACGCGCCACCACGAACGCGCCGCCGAGTACCTCGACGCGCTGGCCACCGAGATTGACCTGCACGTGACCGCGCTCGGCACCGGCGTGCCGGTGTCGCAGCTGCACCTGGGCGGCGGCTCGCCGACCTTCCTGAGCGATGCCGAACTCACGCGGCTGATGTCGATGCTGCGCGGCGCGTTCCGGCTGCTGCCCGAGGCCGAGGTCTCGATCGAGGTCGACCCGCGCACCGTCACGCCGCAGCGCCTGGCGCACTTCCGCGCGCTCGGCTTCAACCGCATCAGCTTCGGCGTGCAGGACATCCAGCCCGAGGTGCAGCAGGCGGTGCACCGCGTGCAGCCCTTCGAGGACGTGCGCGTGCTGGTGGCCGCCGCGCGCGTGCAGGGCTACGAATCGATCAACGTCGACCTGATCTACGGCCTGCCGAAGCAGACGCCGCAGACGCTGGCCGAGACGGTGGCGCGCGTGGCCGAGCTGCGCCCCGACCGCATCGCGCTGTACGGCTACGCGCACCTGCCGGAGCGCTTCAAGCCGCAGCGGCGCATCGTCACCGCCGAGCTGCCGAGCGGTGCCGATCGCGTCGCGATGCTACGCGGCGCGATCCGCGGGTTCCTCGCCGCCGGCTACGAGGACATCGGCATGGACCACTTCGCGCTGCCCGGCGACGCGCTCGCGCGCGCGCGCCGCGCCGGCCGGCTGCACCGCAACTTCCAGGGCTACAGCACGCAGCCTGACTGCGACCTGATCGGCCTGGGCGTCTCGGCGATCGGCCGCATGGGCACGAGCTACAGCCAGAACGCGAAGACGCTGCCCGACTACTACGAGGCGCTCGCGCAGCGCCGCTTTCCGGTGGCGCGCGGCTTGGCACTCGACAGCGACGACCTGCTGCGCCGCGACGTGATCATGGCGCTGATGTGCCAGGGCCGTGCCGACCTGGCGACGCTCGGCCATGCGCACGGTGTCGACGGCGCGGCGTACTTCGCGCCCGAGCTGGCGTCGCTGCAGGTGTTCGTGGCCGACGGCCTGGTCGAGATCGACGGCGGCGCGACCGTGCAGGTCACGCCGCGCGGCTGGCTGCTGGTGCGCGCCATCGCGATGGTGTTCGACCGTCACTTGCAGGCCGCACGGGCCCGGGTGCGCGAAGGCCGCACCGGGGAGGCCGGCGGCGCGCGCTTTTCGCGCGTGCTGTGACGCGGCGATGAGCCTCGCGCTGGTCACCGGCGCCGCCCTGCTCGGCCTAGCCGGCTCGGCGCACTGCGCCGCGATGTGCGGTGCCAGCAGCGCCGCCATCGTGCGCGGCTGCGGCCGCGCGGCCGGCGGGCGCACGCTGCCGGCCGCGCTCGCGTTCCAGGGCGGGCGGCTGTTCGGCTACGCACTGGGCGGCGCGCTGGTCGCCTCCAGCGTGTCGGCGCTCGCCTGGCTCGGCCAGGCCACGCCGGCCTTGCGGCCGCTGTGGGCCTTGCTGCACGTGGCGGGCGTCGCGCTCGGGCTGTGGCTGCTGTTCAGCGGCCGGCAACCACGCTGGCTGGCGCGGCTCGGGCAGGCTCCGGCGGCCGTGACCGCGCCCCGCGCCGACGGTTGGCAGGCGATGGCCGGGCCGCTGAAGGCGGGCGCGGCCGGCAGCCTGTGGGTCGCGTGGCCGTGCGGGCTGCTGCAGTCGGCGCTGGTGCTCGCGGCGTTGGCCGACGGCCCGCTGGCCGGAGCCGGCGTGATGGTCGCGTTCGGCATCGCGTCGTCGCTCGCGCTGTGGGGCGCGCCGGTGCTGTGGGCGCGGCTCGACCGGCGCGCGCTCGCATGGAGCATCCGGCTCGCCGGCCTGTGCCTGGTGATCGGATCGGGCTGGTCGCTCGGCCACGGGCTGTGGCCCGATTCACCGCTGTTCTGCGTGACCTGATCGGCACTGCTTGACGCCCGTCAAGCCGATGGCGAGGCGCCGCGGATTCAATGTCGGCAGACCCTGAACTCTGCAGACAACGACCATGAGCCTTCCCTCTTCACCGCGCGCCTTCATCGTCGGCAGCGGCATTGCCGCGCTGTCCGCCGCCGTGCTGCTGATCCGCGACGCCGGCTGGCGCGGCCGCGACATCCGCATCCTCGAGGAATTGCCGGTTGCCGGCGGCGCGCTCGACGGCAGCGGCGACGCCATCGGCGGCTTCCTGACGCGCGGCGGGCGCATGTGGACCGAGGAGGCCTATGTGTGCCTGTGGGACGTGCTGTCGAGCGTGCCCTCGCTCGGCGACGCGAAGCGCAGCGTGAAGGACGAGGTGCGGCAGTTCAACGCCGAGGTGCTGACGCACGCGCACGCGCGACTGGTCGACCGCGGGCACCACATCCTCGACGCGAGCGAGCTCGGCTTCGACCTGCACGACCGGCTCGACCTGGTGCGCCTGCTGGTCACGCCGGAGCGGCTGCTCGGCACGCGCCGCATCGACGACTGGTTTGCGCCGCACTTCCTCGAGACGAACTTCTGGACGATGTGGCGCACCACCTTCGCGTTCCAGAACTGGCACAGCGCGGTCGAGCTGCGACGCTACATGCTGCGCTTCCTGCAGGAGTTCCCGCGCATCCACACGCTGGGCGGGGTGCGGCGCACGGCGCTGAACCAGTACGACTCGGTGGTGCGGCCGATGCACGACTGGCTGGCCCTGCACGGCGTCGTCTTCGAGCACGGCAGCCGGGTGCTCGACGCCGACTTCGTCGACGAGGGCGCAGGCCGGCGCATCGAGGCCCTGCACGGCGAGCGCAAGGGCCGGCCCTTCAGCCTCTCCGTCGGCCGCGACGACAAGGTGTTCCTGACGCTCGGGTCGATGACGGCCGACTCGCGCCGCGGCGGCCACGACCGCGCCGCCGAGTTGGTGCGCGAGCCGCTCGACGGCGCCTGGACGCTGTGGAAGCGGCTCGCGCGCAAGGCGCCCGGTTTCGGCCGCCCGCAGGCCTTCTGCGGCGACGTCGACCTGAGCAAGTGGCTGTCGTTCACGCTGACGCTGCGCAACCCGGCGCTGATCCAGCGCATCCGCGAGTTCTCGGGCAACGCACCCGGCACCGG
>NZ_FRCQ01000027.1 GCF_900142965.1 Rhizobacter sp. OV335 | reverse complement strand
GTGCACGTCAGCGCGGCCGTAGAAGCGCTTGCCGATCCAGAAGTTGCCTTCGGGCAGGATGTCGAAGCCCTTGCCTTCCACGTAGATCTGGTTGATGCCCAGCTTGCTGTGGTCCAGCGACTGGTTCTTCGCGTCCTGGCCCGTCGCCCCGCGATCCACAGCGCCCGTGTCCGATCCGGGGCTGAACAGGTTCGTCATCAGCGCGGCCTTGTAGTCCACGCCGTCCGCCTTGAACCCCTGGCTCAGCAGGAACTCGCCGTACAGGTCGCACTCGTTGCCCAGCCGGTACTTCATGCCCTGGCCCGACAACCCGTAGCACGCCCGCGACGAGTCTTTCGACGTCGCGCCCGGGCCCGTTCGGAAATAACCGCCCCAATCGACGGCTTGTGCAGAGGTGGCGCCCAACAGACCCATCGCGGCGGCAACGGTCGCGAGCTTGAACTGACTCTTCATCAACTGACTCCTCAGAGGTTTTGCTTTGAAATGTGCCGAGCGCCTGGTCTGGGGGGACCCATTGCTGCAGCGGTTGGGGGAAACAGGGTGGGGCGAGCGGGTCGCAGTTCGCCCGGAATGGCTGGAAACGTGCGTTGTCTTCCTTGTGTCCAGCGAGTAGCACGGCTACATCGTTGGCTGTAAGGTTTTGTCAAGGTTGACTCTAGTAATCCGACTACAGCCGGTAAACGCGGGTTTTCCCCTCGTTTATCACAATAACCACACCCATCAGGGAAGTCCCGAATGCCCAGCTGTCGATACTTTGCAGCCGGCTTGGCTATCATGAAAAGTAGTTTGGCTACAAAGTCGAGCGCACGGTCCGGGTGCATGGCGCACCGAGGCGGGCCGCATCAGGGGGGCGCACTCTGCGTCGGGAGGCCGCGTGCGAATGGTCGCGCTGCGGCGAGGATCGTTGCCACGGGGTTTGCCTGCGGTGACTCGAACGAGAGAACGTTGACATGCAGGCAGATTCATTTCCGCGTTGGGTCGGTGACGTCGGTGGCACGAACGCGCGTTTCGCGCTGCAGCTGGCGCCTGGTGCCGAGCTGACGTCCATCGACACGCTGCCGGCTGCCGATCACCCGACGCTGCAGGACGCGATGGCGCATTACCTGCACACGCATTCGCCGGCCGTGCGGCCGCGCTGGTGCGCGATCGGCATCGCCAACCCCATCGTCGGCGACCAGGTGCAGATGACCAACCACCACTGGTCGTTCTCGATCGAGGCGGTTCGCCAGAAGCTGGGCCTCGAGCGCTTGTTGCTGATCAACGACTTCACGGCGCTTGCGCTGTCGCTGCCGTCGCTGAAGCCGGCCGAGCTGCGGCAGGTCGGCGGCGGGGCGGTGGTCGAGGGGGCGCCGGTCGGACTGATCGGTGCCGGCACCGGGCTCGGGGTGTCGGGGTTGTTGCGGGTGCCCGGCAGCGAGCGCGTGGTGCCGCTGAACGGGGAGGGCGGTCACGTGACGCTCGGCGGCGCCACGCCGCGGGAGGATGCGGTGATCGCGGCGTTGCGCCAGCGCTACGGCCACGCGTCGGCCGAGCGGGCGTTGTCGGGCCCGGGGCTGGTGAGTCTCTACGAGGCGCTGTGCCAGGTCGATCGCGCCACCGCCCAGCCGCTGAGCGCGGCCGAAGTCAGCGAGCGTGCGGTGGCGGCGAGCGATGCGCATTGCGTCGAGGCGCTCGACATGTTCTTCGCGCTGCTGGGCAGCGTGGCCGGCAACCTGGCGTTGTCGCTGGGCACGCGCGGCGGGATGTACATCGGCGGCGGCATCGTGCCGCGCCTGGGGGACCGGATCGACCGGTCGAGCTTCCGCGAGCGCTTCGTCGCGAAGGGGCGGTTCCGCGACTACCTCAATGCGATGCCGACCTTCGTCGTGCAGGCCAGCACCTCGCCGGCCCTGTTGGGGGCCTTGCGGGCGCTGGACGACCTGTGATCAGACTTCGGTGATGCCGCCCATCGCGTGGCTGAAGCCACCGTCGACATAGGTGATTTCCGACGTGACGCCGGCCGCCAGGTCGGACAGCAGGAAGGCGGCGACGTTGCCGACATCGTCGATCGTCACGTTGCGGCGCAGCGGCGCGTTCTGTTCGACCACGTCGAGGATCTTGCCGAAGCCCTTGATGCCCGACGCGGCCAGCGTCTTGATCGGACCGGCCGAGATGCCGTTGACCCGCACGCCCTTCGGGCCGAGGCTGGCGGCCAGATAGCGCACCGAGGCTTCGAGCGAGGCCTTGGCCAGCCCCATCGTGTTGTAGCTGGGAACGCTGCGCATCGCCCCCAGATAACTCAGTGTCAGCAGCGCGGCCTTCGGCGTCAGGCGCGACGCGGCCGCCTTGGCCAGCGCCGGGAAGCTGTAGCTGGAAATGTCGTGGGCGATCCGGAAACCCTCGCGCGACAGGCCCTCGAGAAAATCGCCGGCGATCGCTTCGCGCGGCGCGAAACCGATCGAATGGACGAAACCGTCGAATTGCGGCCAGGTCTCGCCGAGCTGGTTGAACATCGCGTCGATCTGTTCGTCGCTCGCGACGTCGCAATCGAACAGCAGCGTGGAGTCGAACTCGGCGGCAAACTCGGCCACGCGGTCCCGGAAGCGTTCTCCGACATAGCTGAACGCCAGTTCGGCGCCTTCACGCCGGCAGGCGCGGGCAATGCCGTAGGCGATCGAGCGGTTGGACAGAACGCCGGTGATCAGGAAGCGCTTGCCGGCCAGGAATCCCATGGAGTCTCCAGTCTGGTGTCATCGAAAAGGGGGTGCTCATTCTGGCACGCACACGTGCTTGACGGTCACAACCCTTGCCGGGTACTCGTTCACCGGGATACAATGCGTCTTTCGCAAGAAAACTGCATGGGCGGATTCTTCCAGCCCATTTTTTTTGCTTCTCCACATTTTTCATAACCTCTGAAGACACTCGCTGGATGATTTGGCAAGACGTTGTTGAGCGCACCGTGACCGGGCTGGGTTACGACCTCGTGAATTGCGAGCGCAGCCCCAAGGGTTTGCTGCGTGTCTTCATCGACCGTCTGCAGAATGATCCGAACGGCGAGTTCATCGTGGTCGAGGATTGCGAGAAGGTGACCCGCCAGCTGCAGCACGTGCTGGAGGTCGAGGGGTGCGCCTACGAGCGCCTGGAAGTGTCGTCGCCGGGGCTGGACCGCCCGCTGAACAAGCCTGCCGACTACCAACGCTTCGCCGGCTCGGAAATCGAGCTGACGCTGAAGGTGCCTTTCGAGGGCCGCAAGAAATTCCGCGGCGTGCTGGAGGCCCTGGGAGAGCAGTGGCGCCTGGTGTTCAACGACGGCAAGGTTGACCAGGCCCTGGATTTTTCGTTCGAGGAAGTGCGGGAGGCCCATCTGGTGCCAGTCCTCGATTTCAAGGGCCGGCGCTTTGCGCAGCCGGCTGCTGTGCCGCACGACGCCGACGTGCAGGCCGAAGATGTTGACGGAGATCCTAAGAATGAATCGTGAACTCTTGATGCTGGTCGATGCCATCTCGCGCGAGAAGAGCGTGGATCGCGAAGTCGTGTTCGGCGCGGTCGAGGCCGCCCTGGCCTCGGCCAGCAAGAAGCTGCACGGCGGCGAGGTCGACATGCGCGTCACCGTCGACCGCGACAGCGGTGAATACGAAACCTTCCGCCGCTGGCACGTGGTGCCGAACGAGGCCGGCCTGCAACTGCCCGATTCCGAGATCCTGTTGTTCGAGGCGCTCGAGCAGCTCCCCGACATCGAGGTCGACGACTACATCGAAGAGCCGGTCGACTCGGTGTCGATCGGCCGCATCGGCGCCCAGGCGGCCAAGCAGGTCATCCTGCAGAAGATCCGCGACGCCGAGCGCGAGCAGCTGCTCAATGATTTCCTGTCGCGCGGCGAGAAGATCTTCGTCGGCACCGTCAAGCGCCTCGACAAGGGCGACGTGATCGTCGAATCCGGCCGGGTCGAAGGGCGCCTGAAGCGCAGCGAGATGATCCCGAAGGAAAACCTGCGCTCCGGTGACCGCGTCCGCGCCTACATCGCCGAGGTCGATCCGACCCTGCGCGGCCCGCAGATCGTGCTGTCGCGCAGTGCGCCCGGCTTCATGATCGAGCTGTTCGCCCAGGAAGTACCCGAGATCGAGCAGGGCCTGCTGGAAATCAAGTCCTGCGCCCGTGATGCCGGTTCGCGCGCCAAGATCGCCGTGATCTCGCACGACAAGCGGGTCGATCCGATCGGCACCTGCGTCGGCGTGCGCGGTTCGCGCGTCAACGCGGTCACCAATGAACTCGCCGGCGAGCGCGTCGACATCGTGCTGTGGTCCGAAGACCCGGCACAGTTCGTGATCGGCGCGCTGGCGCCGGCCAACGTGCAGTCGATCGTCGTCGACGAAGAGCGCCACGCGATGGACGTCGTCGTCGACGAAGAGAACCTCGCGATCGCGATCGGCCGCGGCGGCCAGAACGTGCGGCTGGCCTCCGAGATGACCGGCTGGCGCATCAACATCATGACGGCCGAGGAATCGAAGGCGAAGCAGAGCGAGGAGTCCGACAGCGTTCGCAAGCTGTTCGTCGACAAGCTCGACGTCGACGCCGAGGTGGCCGACATCCTGATCGCCGAAGGCTTCAGCAGCCTCGAAGAGGTGGCCTACGTCCCGATGCAGGAAATGCTCGAGATCGAAGGCTTCGACGAAGACACCGTCAACGAACTGCGCACGCGGGCCAAAGACGCTTTGCTGACGATGGAGATCGCCCGCGAAGAGAAAATGGAAGACGTGTCGCAGAACCTGCGCGATCTCGAAGGGCTGGATGCGGACCTGATCCCGAAGCTGACCGAGAGCGGGATCAACACGCGCGACGACCTCGCCGACCTCGCGGTCGACGAACTGACCGAAATTGCCGGCATCGACGAAGACAAGGCCAAGGCATTGATCATGAAGGCACGCGAACATTGGTTCACGACCTGACATTGAACGACCTGATGCCCCAACGCCCGATCGAACGCTGCACTGCAAGTACCACGCAAGGATATTCACAATGGCTGTGACCACCGTCGCCCAGTTGGCTGCTGAGCTCAATCGCCCGGCGGCAGCGCTGCTCGAGCAGCTCCAGTCGGCCGGCGTCGCGAAGGCGTCGAGCGACGACGCGCTGACCGAGTCCGACAAGGAGCGGCTGCTCGACTATCTCCGCACGGCCCATGGCACGGGCGGGGGCGAGCGCAAGAAGATCACGCTGACCCGCAAGTCGACCAGCGAGATCAAGCAGGCCGATTCGAGCGGCAAGGCGCGCACGATCCAGGTTGAAGTGCGCAAGAAGCGCACCTTCGTCAAGCGCGATGAATCGGCGCCGTCCGAAGAGCCGGCAGCGCCGGTCGTCGACGACGCCGAGCTGCAGCGCCGCGAGGTCGAGGCGCAAGCCCAGGCCGAGCTGCTGCGTCGCCAGGAAGAAGAGCTGGCCGAGAAGCGCCGCCAGCGCGAGGAACAGGAAGCCCGCGAACGCGAGGCCGCCGAGGCCCGCGCACGTGAAGCCGCCGAAGCCGCCGCGAAGGCTGCTGCCGAGGAAGCAGCGAAAGCGGCGGCCGCAGCGGCTGCTGCCGCCGCGGCCGCCGCTGCTGCGCCCACGCCGGCTCCTGCCGCGAAGGCCGCCGCAAATGCCGCTGCCAAGGCTGCGCCGGCACCGAGCGCCGCGCCGGTTGTCGCCGCTGCTCCGGTGGCGCCTGCCGCCCCGGTCGAGCCGCCGAAGCCCGCACTGCGCGTGATCAAGGCCGCCGACGTCGTCGACGAAGAGAAGCAGCGCGCTGCCGACCTCGCCAAGCGCCGCAAGGCCGCCGAGGACGAAGCCGCCGCGATTCGCGCGATGATGAATGCACCGAAGAAGGTGCTGATGGCCAAGAAGCCCGAAGAGCCGCCCAAGCCGGAAGTCGGCAAGGAAGGCATCAAGGGCACGATCCACAAGCCGGCCGCCGCGCCGGGAACGACCACGGCCACCGCTGCGAAGCCGGGCGACAAGCCGGGCGACAAGAAGTCGGTCAAGTCCGAGAAGCTGTCGTCGAGCTGGGCCGACGATGCCGCGAAGAAGCGCGCACTGAAGACCCGCAACGACGCCGCGGCCCGTCCGGGCTGGCGTGCGCCGCGTGGTGGCCGCCGTGGCGACCGCAACGATTCGCAGGGCGGCAACTTCAGCGCCCCGCCGGAGCAGCAGATCCAGGAAGTGCACGTGCCGGAGACCATCAGCGTCGCCGACCTCGCGCACAAGATGTCGGTGAAGGCGTCCGAGGTCATCAAGCAGTTGATGAAGCTCGGCCAGATGGTCACCATCAACCAGCAGCTGGACCAGGAAACGGCCATGATCCTCGTCGAGGAAATGGGCCACAAGGCGTTCGCTGCCAAGCTGGACGATCCGGAAGCCTTCCTCGAAGACACCCAGACCGAATCGAGCCACGAAGAACTGCCGCGCGCACCGGTGGTCACCGTCATGGGTCACGTCGACCATGGCAAGACCTCGCTGCTCGACTACATCCGCCGTGCCCGCGTGGCCGCCGGCGAAGCGGGCGGCATCACGCAGCACATCGGCGCGTATCACGTCGACACGCCGCGCGGCATGATCACCTTCCTCGACACCCCGGGTCACGCGGCCTTCACGGCGATGCGTGCCCGCGGTGCCAAGGCGACCGACATCGTCATCCTGGTGGTGGCGGCCGACGACGGCGTGATGCCGCAGACCAAGGAAGCCATCGCGCACGCCAAGGCGGCCGGGGTGCCGATCGTGGTCGCGATGAACAAGATGGACAAGCCCGAGGCCAACGTCGAGCGCCTGAAGTCGGAGCTGGTGGCCGAACAGGTCGTGCCGGAAGACTTCGGCGGCGATTCGCCGTTCGTGCCGGTGTCGGCCAAGACCGGCATGGGCATCGACCAGCTGCTGGAGCAGGTGCTGCTGCAGGCTGAAGTGCTCGAACTGAAGGCACCGAAGGACGCTCCGGCCAAGGGCCTGGTGATCGAAGCCCAGCTCGACAAGGGCCGCGGCCCGGTCGCGACGGTGCTGGTGCAATCGGGCACGCTGAAGCGTGGCGACGTGGTGCTGGCCGGTTCGAGCTATGGCCGCGTGCGCGCCATGCTGGACGAGAACGGCAAGCCGACGACCGAAGCCGGCCCGTCGCTGCCGGTCGAGATCCAGGGCCTGACCGAAGTGCCGCAGGCCGGCGATGAGTTCATGGTGCTGGCCGACGAACGCCGGGCGCGCGAAATCGCGACCTTCCGTTCGGGCAAGTACCGCGACGTCAAGCTGGCCAAGCAGCAGGCCGCCAAGCTCGAGAACATGTTCGAGAACATGGGCCAGGGCGAAGCGCAGACGCTGGCACTGATCATCAAGGCCGACGTGCAGGGTTCGCAGGAAGCGCTGGCCCAGTCGCTGCTCAAGCTGAGCACGGCCGAGGTCAAGGTGCAGATCGTGCATGCGGCGGTCGGCGGCATCAGCGAAAGCGACATCAACCTCGCGATCGCCTCGAAGGCCGTGATCATCGGCTTCAACGTGCGTGCCGATGCCGGTGCGCGCAAGCTGGCCGAAGGCAACGGTGTCGACCTGCGCTACTACAACATCATCTACGACGCGGTCGACGACGTGAAGAAGGCGATGACCGGCATGCTGGCGCCGGAGCAGCGCGAAGAGGTGATCGGTACGGCAGAGATCCGCACGGTGTTCGTGGCGTCGAAGATCGGCACGGTGGCCGGTTCGATGGTCACCTCGGGTGTGGTGCGCCGCAACGCGCGCTTCCGCCTGCTGCGCGAGAACGTGGTGGTCTACACCGGCGAAGTCGAGTCGGTGCGCCGCCTGAAGGACGACGTGCGCGAAGTCAAGGAAGGCTTCGAGTGCGGTATCAAGCTGAAGAACTACAACGACATCGCCGAGGGCGACCAGCTGGAGTTCTTCGAGGTGAAGGAAGTGGCACGAACGCTGTAAAGCGGAGCGTGGGTCTCACCCCGAACCCCGCCCTCGACAAGACGGCGGGGTTTGTATTTGAAGACCCCCGCCCGCGTCAGCAGGAGCCTTGAACATGCGACACAAACGAGCCATCCCGAACCGCGGTTTCCGCATTGCCGACCAGATCCAGCGCGATCTGGCGGAGCTGATCCGCGACCTGAAGGATCCGCGCATCGGCATGGTCACGCTGCAGGCGGTGGAGGTCACGCCCGACTATGCGCATGCGAAGGTGTTCTTCTCGCTGCTGGTGGGCGACGTGAAGGAATGCGAGGAGGCCTTGAACGAGGCCGCCGGCTTCCTGCGCAACGGCCTGTTCAAGCGGCTGCAGATCCACACCGTGCCGACACTGCATTTCCATTTCGACCGCACGACCGAGCGGGCCGCCGAATTGAGCGCGCTGATCCAGCAGGCCAATTCGACGCAGGCGAAAGACGACTGACGCCGTGAACGCACAACGCCCGCGCATCCCGCGGCGCGCCGTCCACGGCGTGCTGTTGCTCGACAAGCCGCTCGGCCTGTCGAGCAACGACGCGTTGCAGAAAGCCAAGCGCCTGTACCGCGCCGAGAAGGCCGGCCACACCGGCACGCTGGATCCGCTGGCCACCGGGCTGCTGCCGCTGTGCTTCGGCGCGGCCACCAAGTTCTCGCAGGTCAGCCTCGATGCCGACAAGACCTACCGCGCCACATTGCAGCTCGGCAGCACGACCACCACGGCCGATGCCGAGGGCGAGGTGCTGCTGCAGCGCGAGGTGAACGTGACGCGCGCGCAGCTGCAGGCCGTGATCGAGCGCTTCACCGGCCCGATCCGCCAGGTGCCGCCGATGCACTCGGCGCTGAAGCACGAAGGCCGCGCGCTGTACGACTACGCGCGCGCCGGCATCGAGATCGAGCGCGAGGCGCGTTCGGTGACGATTCATCGCATTGCCATCGTCGACGACGACACTGCCGGGGCCGGCGACCGCTGGACGCTCGATGTGCGCTGCTCGAAGGGCACCTACATCCGCACGCTGGCCGAAGACATCGGCGAGGCACTCGGCTGCGGCGCCCACCTGGCCGCACTGCGCCGCACCGAGACCGGCGGGCTGACGCTCGGCCAGGCGCTCACGCTGGAGCAGCTGGCCGAGATGGACGAAGCACAGCGCGAAGCCGCGTTGCTCGACGCCGATGCGTTGCTGGCCGACTGGCCGGTGGTGCGACTCGGCGACGAAGACGCCGGCCGATTCCTGAGCGGCCTGCGCCGCCGCCTGCCGCTGGCAGATGCGGAGCAGGTCCGCGTCTACGGCCCCGACCCCCGTGCGTTCCTCGGCAGTGGCCGGGTCGACGCCGGAGAACTGATTTCGACGAGGCTCTTGAGCCCGGTGGAGGTGCAAGGCCTCCTGAAGACACCTTGAACGCAGAGAGCACGTCATGACCCGACAGATCCGCAACATCGCCATCATCGCCCACGTGGACCATGGCAAGACCACGCTGGTGGACCAACTGCTTCGCCAGAGCGGCACCTTCCGCCAGAACGAGAAGGTCACCGAACGGGTGATGGACAGCAACGACCTCGAAAAGGAACGCGGCATCACCATCCTCGCGAAGAACTGCGCGGTGGAGTGGAAGGGCACGCACGTCAACATCGTCGACACCCCGGGGCACGCGGACTTCGGCGGCGAGGTCGAGCGCGTGCTGTCGATGGTCGACAGCGTGCTGCTGCTGGTCGATGCGGTCGAAGGCCCGATGCCGCAGACCCGCTTCGTCACCAAGAAGGCGCTGGCGCTCGGCCTGAAGCCGATCGTCGTCGTCAACAAGGTCGACCGCCCCGGTTCGCGCATCGACTACGTGATCAACGCGACCTTCGAGCTGTTCGACAAGCTCGGCGCGACCGAAGAGCAGCTCGACTTCCCGGTGATCTATGCGTCGGGCCTGAACGGCTGGGCGACGCTCAACCCCGGCGAGGTCGGCACCGACCTGGCGCCGCTGTTCGACGCCGTGCTGCAACACGTGCCGGCACACGAAGGCGACCCGGCCGGCCCGCTGCAGCTGCAGATCTGCTCGCTCGACTACTCCACCTACGTCGGCCGCATCGGCATCGGCCGGGTCAACCAGGGCACGCTGAAGCCAATGCAGAACGTGGCCGTGTTCAGCGGCCCGGACAGCACGCCGTTCAACGCCCGCGTCAACCAGGTGCTGAAGTTCGAAGGCCTGGAGCGCCAGCAAGCCACTGAAGCCGGCCCCGGCGACATCGTGCTGATCAACGGCATCGAGGACATCGGCATCGGCGTCACGCTGACCAGCATCGAAGACCCGAAGCCGCTGCCGATGCTGAAGGTCGACGAGCCGACGCTGACGATGAATTTCTGCGTCAACAACTCGCCGCTGGCCGGCCGCGAAGGCAAGTTCGTCACCAGCCGCCAGATCTGGGACCGCCTGCAGCGCGAGCTGCAGAGCAACGTGGCGCTGAAGGTCAAGGAAACCGATGAAGACGGCATCTTCGAGGTGTCGGGCCGCGGCGAACTGCACCTGACCATCCTGCTGGAAACCATGCGCCGCGAGGGCTACGAGCTGGCCGTCAGCAAGCCGCGCGTGGTCTTCAAGGAAATCGACGGCGAGCGCCACGAGCCGATCGAGATGGTGACGGCCGACGTCGAAGACCAGCACCAGGGCGCCGTGATGCAGGCGATGGGCGAGCGCAAGGGCGAGCTCGTCAACATGGAGCCGGACGGCATGGGCCGCGTGCGCCTCGAGTACAAGATCCCGGCGCGCGGCCTGATCGGCTTCCAGAACGAGTTCCTGAACCTGACGCGCGGCACCGGCCTGATCAGCAACATCTTCGACGGCTACGAGGCCTTCAAGGGCGACATCGAAGGCCGCAAGAACGGCGTGCTGATCAGCCAGGACGACGGCGAGATCGTGACCTACGCGCTGGGCAAGCTGGACGACCGTGGCCGCATGTTCGTGAAGCCGGGCGACCCGGTGTATGAAGGCATGATCGTCGGCATCCACAGCCGCGACAACGACCTGATCGTCAACGCGGTGCGTGCGAAGCAGCTGACCAACTTCCGCGTGTCCGGCAAGGAAGACGCGATCAAGATCACGCCGCCGATCATCCTGACGCTGGAATACGGCGTCGAGTTCATCGCCGACGACGAACTGGTCGAGATCACGCCGAAGTCGATCCGCGTGCGCAAGCGCCACCTGAAGGAACACGACCGCAAGCGCGCTTCCCGCACCGAGTGACATGACCCACGGGCGGGCGGTGGCGGGCATGCTGCTCGTCACGCTGATGTGGAGCATCGCCGGCGTGGTGACGCGCCAGCTCGAATCGGCGCGCAGCTTCGAGGTGACGTTCTGGCGCAGCCTGGCCACCTTCGTGTGCCTGGGCGGCTACTACGCTTGGGCGCATGGCCGCAGCACGCTCGCGCTGCTGCGCGCGGGTGGCCGGCCGCTGTGGATCTCGAGCGTGATGTGGGCGGTGATGTTCACCTGCTTCATGGTGGCGCTCACGCTGACCACGGTGGCGAACGTGCTGATCACGATGGCGCTCGCGCCGCTGATCACCGCGGTGCTGGCGCGCTTCACGCTCGGGCACCCGGTCGCGCGGCGCACCTGGGCTGCGATCGTGCTGGCCGGGCTGGGCATCGCCTACATGTACGGGCAGGGCGTCAGCTCGGAGCCGCAGCACGTGATCGGCACGCTGGTCGCGCTGGGCGTGCCCATCGCGAGCGCGATCAACTGGAACACGCTGCAGCGCAGCGGCACGAGTGTCGACCTGGTGCCGGCCTTGCTGCTGGGCTCGCTGATCTCGGCGATCGTCACGCTGCCCTTGTCGCTGCCGCTGCAGGCGTCGGTGCACGACGTGGCGCTGCTCGGGCTGCTGGGGCTGGTGCAGCTGGCGATTCCGTGCGTGCTGGCGGTGCGCTTGGCGCGCCACCTGCCGGCGCCGGAGATGTCGCTGCTGGCGCTGCTGGAGATCGTGTTCGGCATCGCATGGGCGTGGCTCGGCACCAGCGAGCAGCCGTCGATGGCGGTGATGGTCGGCGGCAGCCTGGTGCTGGGCACCTTGTTCGTCAATGCATGGGTCGGGTTGCGGGAGGCGCGGGCATGAGTGGTTCGTCATCCAGTTCGTCGTTTGTCATCGCGGAAGTGCAGGGCGGCATCGGTCTGATGACGCTGAACCGGCCGCAGGCGCTGAACGCGCTGTCGCTGCCGATGATCCGCGACATCACGCGCGCACTGCTGGCGTGGCGTGATGATGCGGCCGTGCGGGGCGTGGTCGTGCGAGGCGCGACGCTGGAAGGCAAGGGCGTGGCCTTCTGCGCCGGCGGCGACATCCGCTTCTTTCACCAGGCGGCGCTGGCCGGCAACCCGGAGCTGGAAGACTTCTTCACCGAGGAATACGCGCTCAACCACCTGATCCACACCTATCCGAAGCCGTACGTCGCGCTGATGGATGGCATCGTGATGGGCGGTGGCATGGGGATCTCGCAAGGCGCTTCGCTGCGCGTGGTGACCGAGCGCACGAAGATGGCGATGCCGGAGACGCACATCGGGCTGTTCCCGGATGTGGGCGGCGGCTGGTTCCTCGCGCGCTGCCCGGGGCGGCTGGGCGAGTACCTGGCGCTGACGGGGCAGATCCTCGGCGCGGGCGATGCAATCGCGTGTGGGTTGGCGGATGTGTGCATCCCGAGTGGCGAGCTGCCGGCCGTGGTGGAGGCGCTGGTCGACCAACCGCATGAGAACGCGGAACAGTTGCAGGCGGCAGTGCGTGCGCGGGCGGTGACGCCCGCTGCGACGACATTGCTCGATCGCGCGTCGATCGACCGGCACTTCGCGGCGGAGTCGTTGACCGGCATCGTCGAATCGCTGCGCAGCGATGGCGGCGATTGGGCACAAGCCACGCTCGCGACCCTGGCCAAGCGCTCGCCGCTGATGATGGCGGTGACGCTGGAGCAGGTGCGACGCGCCCGCACGATGACGCTCGCCGACGACCTGCGCATGGAGCGCGACCTCGTGCGCCACTGCTTCCACCTGCGCCCCGGCGCAGCGAGCGAGACGGTGGAAGGCATCCGCGCGCTGGCGGTCGACAAGGACCACAGCCCGCGCTGGAACCCGGCGCGGATCGAGGACGTGACGCCGGCGATGGTGGCGGCGTTCTTCGAGAGCCCGTGGCCGGGGTTTGCGCATCCGCTTCGGTCGTTGGGCCAATTGTCATTTCTCGGAACTTGAGCGTAGATGCTGTGACTCAGCCTTGAGTGTGTTGACCCACCCGGGTTGGCGAATCATCGAGGACTGGAATGAACAAGATCAGATCGTGCAGGCTGGGGCCTATTGAACTCGGGCGTTTTAGCAGAACGAACGAGAACGAGCCGAGCGAGACAACGCTTACATACAACATCGACACCAACCTGATACGTGCAGAGGAGGGCTATGCGCGTGAAACTCATCCGCAATGGCGTGTCAATACGCGAATAGAGCTCGTAAAAGGAGCCGTCGGGAGCATCCTCGCTATTCATCGGCCGATGGTGGTGAACATTCAGGAATGTAGAAAGTGTGAAACCCGCTTTGGGGACACGGTCGACTCTGTCACCCCTCTTGTCGAGTTGTTTGAGTCTCATGGCTACCGTTCCTTGGTCATGGGTTACAACGAGGCGGGCGGCGATAAGGGATTCAAATTCATCACGGCTTACGATCCACAAAAACTGACCCTTGAGCGCAGCTATATGCGCTACCTTACCAAGACGCCGAAAGCACCGACACCGCGTCCGGATACGTCGAATATGACGCAGGCTGAGATCGTAGAGGTGCAGAAACGCATCAAGGACCACAATTTTGGTGAGGATTGGGAGCGAGGCGTTCTGGTGACACGGTTCAAGCATTGCGACATGACCGACCACTTCTACTCGATCAATGTCCATATGGCCATTCCAGAAGTCCACCGCCGCAAAGCCGCTGCGCTGCTCCTGGATTTCGTTGCAGAGATCGTCGCCGAGGAGTCAAACGCCAAAATTGTGATTCAGGGTGATTTCAATTCATTTTCGGATCGAGGTGGGCCTGAGCAATTGCAGGCGCTGCGAGAAGAGGTTTTTGAAGGGGAGAAGTTGCTGAACGAAGCCACGCAGGATCTTCGCTTTCCGAACGGTGAGAAGGCGAACTTATCGTTCATCGCCTTCCCATATGATCTTTTTGGATTTACTGGCCGCGATATCAAAGGAACGGATATCAGCCAAGTCATTGAATCTCTCGCTTGCGAGGATCACCGCCAGGAGGCTCATGCTGCTCTGGCAAGGGTTGTCAACCCTTTTAACGTCAACGTATTCCTTGCAGCGTTGGACGTGCCCTGCCGTAAGGTCATGATCCCCGCTTTATTCCAGCGTTGTCCCGCACTTGGGGGCATTCTCGATCGTGTTCTCCACCGTGGCTTGGACAAGAGCGCGGAAAGCACTGTGTTTCCCGTTACCCAATTCGACGATGCGTCAAAGATTGCGTCGTTTAACGACGAGGACAGCGTGCGGCAGTACATCCTCGATCACCATGAAGAGGGCCCTGCCTTCGCGTCGGACCATCAGCCAATTCTCACAAGGTTCACATGGGCAGGAGGCACAGCATCAAATTGAGTGGGTGCTCCGACCGTCATTGGTTTCGTTGATGACGGACGAGTAGATTGCGGGCTTCCCCGAGGGTCAGGGCTCGACGGCCCGCCCTAGCATCAGCCTCACCCCCAGGAGAGGCCCATGAAGCAGCTGTCCGGTCTGGACGCGTCCTTCCTCTACATGGAGACGCCCGAGATGCCGATGCACGTCGGCGCCTTGCACGTGTTCGAGCTGCCTGCCGCCTACAAGGGCAGCTTCCTCGCCGACGTGCGGCGCCACATCGGCTCGCGGCTGCCGCTCGCGCCGCCGCTGAGCCGCAAGCTCGCGTGGATGCCGTTCAACCTGGCCAACCCGGTGTGGGTCGATGCAACGCCGGACCTCACGCAGCACATCGTCGGCATCAAGCTGCCGAAGGGCAGCGGCCTCGCCGAACTCGACGCGCAGGTCAGCCAACTGCACCCCGTGCTGCTCGACCGCGAACGCCCGCTGTGGAAATTCCACGTCTTCGAAGGCCTCGCGCCGGGGCCGAACAAGGAGAAGCGCGTCGCCCTCTACACCCAGCTGCACCACGCCGCCGTCGACGGCCAGGCCGCGATCGCGCTGGCCCAGGCCATCCTCGACGTGCAAGCCACGCCGCGCGACATCGAACAGGAGAAACGCCCCGCGAAGAAGCTCGACATCGGCCTCGCCGGCATGCTGAGCGGCGTGCTCGCGAACCAGCTGCAGCAGTACGGCAAGCTGATGAAGGCCTTGCCGTCGACGGTGGGCGCGCTCTCCCAGGTGGCAGGGCAGGTGGCCGGCAAGGTGGCGAAGCTGCGCAACCCGTCCGGTGAGGCGCCGATGGCCCTCGCACCGCGCACGCGCCTCAACGCCTCGGTGACCGCCGGCCGCGCGTTCGCCGGCGTCAGCCTGCCGATCGCGCAGATCAAGGCGCTGCGCCGCGCGCACGACGCGACGCTGAACGACGTCGTGCTGATGCTGTGCGGCGGCGCGCTGCGGCGGCATTTTCTGCAGCACGGCCCGCTGCCGCGCAAGTCGATGGTGGCGGCGGTGCCGGTGTCGACCCGCGCGGCCGGCGACACCACCGCGAACAACCAGGCCTCGATGACGGTCGTGAACCTCGGCACCCACATCGCCGACCCGATGGAGCGCCTGCGCTACGTGCAGGCCGCCAGCGCCGCGATGAAATCCACGCTCGGCAGCGTCAAGAGCCTGATGCCCACCGATTTCCCGTCGCTCGGCGTGCCGTGGCTGATGAGCACCGTCACCTCGCTGTACGGAAAGGCCCGGGTCGCCGACCGCATCCCGCCGATCGCCAACGTGGTGATCTCGAACGTGCCCGGCCCGGCGTTTCCGCTGTACATGGCCGGCGCGCGCATGCTGACCAATTACCCGGCCTCGATCGTCGTGCACGGCGTCGCGCTCAACATCACCGTGCAGAGCTACGACGAATCGCTGGATTTCGGGCTGATGGCGTGCGCGAAGGCGATGCCCGAGGTGGCCGAGCTCGCGACGCACCTGGAAGAAGCGCTGGCCGAGCTGCTGGCGCTGCCGGCCACCAGCGAACCTGTCGCCAAGGTGACACCGAAGCCGACACCAAAACCCAGGCCGAAGGCCGCGCCCAAACCTAGGGCCAAGGCTCCAGCCAAAGCCGCCGCCGCCCGCTGATTGCCCACTAAGATGCAAGCGTATTCACGACGGCCCGATGCGGCCTCCCACCATGCCTCGTGACGGCGCGCAGCAGTTCTCCCCCGACGCCCGGAATGACCTGAAGGCCCCCAACGCCTTGCTCCTGATGCTCGAAGGGCGCGCGCCCTGGGAGTTCGCGGCGATGCTCGCATCGTCTCCGGTGCTGAACCGCGCGCTCGACAAGCTGCCGCCCGGCGACGGCCACCCGGTGCTCGTCTTCCCCGGCCTCGCCGCGGCCGATTTCACGACCGTGCCGCTGCGCAACTTCCTGCGCGACCGCGGCTACGTGCCGTACCCATGGGAGCAGGGCTTCAACTTCGGTCCGCGCGAGGGGGTGCTCGAACGCTGCGTCGAGATGGTCGACCTGCTGCACCGCCGCCACCAGCAGCCGGTCAGCCTGATCGGCTGGAGCCTCGGTGGCGTGTATGCGCGCGAGGTCGCAAAAGAGCGCCCGCAGCACACGCGCTGCGTGATCACGCTGGGCACGCCGTTCACCGGCCACCCGCGCGCCACCAACGCCTGGCGCCTCTACGAATGGGTCAGCGGCCAGAGCGTGCACGACCCGGCCTTGCTCGAACAGGTGCGCCGCCCGCCGCCGGTGCCGACCACCTCGATCTACTCGCGCACCGATGGCGTCGTCGCGTGGCAGTGCAGCATCAACGAAGACTCTCCGCTGGCCGAGAACATCGAGGTGCACGCGAGCCACATCGGCATGGGCGTGAACCCGCTGGCGCTCTACGCGATCGCCGACCGGCTCGCGCAGGACCCGGCGCACTGGAAGCGCTTCGAGGCCGCCGGCGCGCGCAAGTGGTTCTTCAAGACGGTCGGCGCATGAAGCTCGCGGCCAACGGCATCTCGCTCGAGGTCGAAGACCACGGTTCGCCGAACGGCGAGCCGCTGCTGCTGGTGATGGGCCTGGGCATGCAGCTCACCGCCTGGCCCGACGAGCTGGTGCAGATGCTGGTGGCGCGCGGCTTCCGCGTGATCCGCTTCGACAACCGCGATGTCGGGCTGAGCCAGGGCTTCGATCAGCTGGGCGTGCCGAACGTGCCGATGGCCGCGATGAAGTTCGCCTTCCACCTGCCGATCCGCCCGCCGTACCCGTTGCGCGCGCTGGCCGACGATGCCATCGGCGTGCTCGATGCGCTGGGCATCGCGCAGGCCCATGTGTGCGGCGCGTCGATGGGCGGCATGGTGGCGCAGCTGATGGCCATCCATCATCCGCAGCGCCTGAAGAGCCTGACGTTGATGATGACGAGCACCGGCTCGCGCCGCCTGCCGATGGCCACGCCCGAGGTGCGGCGTGCGCTGCTGAGCCGGCCCGAGAACCCGCGCGACCCGGCCTCGGTCGCGGCGCACCTGGGCCGCTTCATGCACCTGATCGGCAGCCCGGCGTACCGGCCCGATCCGGCCTGGATGCAGGCCAGGCTGCGCGCCGCAGTGGACCGCGCATACCGCCCCGCGGGCACGGCACGCCAGCTGGTCGCGATTGCGGCCGATGGCGACCGCAGCCGGCGCCTGGAGGGCGTGAAGCTGCCGTGCGGCGTGATCCACGGCCAGGCCGACCCGCTGGTGCCGGTGGCGGCCGGGCACGACCTGGCCCGCAAGATCGCCGGTGCCGAACTCGACCTGATCGACGGCATGGGGCACGACCTGCCGATGCCCTTGCTGCCGCGCTTCACGCAGGGCATCGCGCTCGCGGCCGGGCGGGCCTGAGGCTTCAGCGGCTGCACGGCAGCAGCGGATCGTTGCTGGCTTCAGGGCGCGCATCGCGCTGCACGGACACGCCTTGCTGCAGCCATTCGAGCGCGGCGTCACTCGGGTCCATGCCTTGCCAATAGGGCTCGGAGATCAGCGCCCACGCGAGGTGCTCGAGGTCGCTGCGGTCGACGCGCGGCCACTGTTCCTGCAGGCGCTCGGCGCACTTCAGCGCCCAGTTTTCAGAAGTGATGTCGGGGTTCATGGCGGTCATTCGGCGGAGTCGAGGAGCGATGCATAGTAGCCACTAACTGTACAAACGTACAGTATTCCCGAGTGCTGTCTGCAGCTGTCAGTTGCATGCCTCAAAACGCATCAGCGGCGTCTTGAAGGAAGATCGCGGGCTTGGCAGGAGAAGCAGGATGCAAGCGCCGTTCATCGACGAGTACAAGGGATACCAGCTGCACTGCGCACCGGACGCGCTGGTCGGCGGCGGCTTCGCGGCCAGGCTGCAGATCGGGCGTGCGTATGGCGCGCACCGCGATGACTACACGGTCGATGCCGGCGCGGGCGTCTTCGAGGTGCAGGTCGATGCGGCAAAGCATGCGCGGCAGGTGGGGCGGCAGTGGGTGGATGAACGGGCACAGCCGCCACGGGTGATGGCGACATGGCCTGCGGGCTGATTCCTGCCGGCATGAATGCATAGTGGTAAAGTGCATGCATCGAATGCAATCCGAAACGACGCCATGGCCATGCTCACCGTTCGCAACCTCTCCGACGAGGTCCACCGTGCTCTGCGCGTTCGTGCTGCCCAGCACGGCCACAGCATGGAGGCCGAGGTGCGCGAGATCCTGGAATCTGCGATCAGTCCCCAGGGGCGCGTGAAGCTGGGTTCGCTTCTGGCAGACATGGGCCGCCAGGCCAGGTTGAGCGACGAAGAGTTCGCCGTGTTCGAGCAGGTGCGCGACAAGGCTCCATCTCGCCCGGTGAGCTTCGAATGATTTTGCTGGATACGAATGTGGTGTCGGAACCGCTTCGCCACGCGCCCGAACTTCGCGTGATCGAGTGGATCGACGCCCAGGCGATGGAGACGCTGTTCCTCTCCTCCATCACGGTGGCGGAGTTGCGTGCGGGCGTGGCGCTGCTCCCCGCCGGCAAGCGGCGCGCGGGGCTCCAGGAGAACCTCGAAAAGCGCGTGCTGCCCCTGTTCGCCGGCCGCGTGCTGCCCTTTGACCTGGCCTGCACACAAGCCTTTGCGGCACTGATGGCGAAGGCCCGCGCCGCTGGCTTGGCCATTGCCACGGCGGACGGCTACATTGCGGCCATCGCAGCAGCCAATGGGTTCGCTGTCGCCACCCGGGACACGAGCCCGTTCGAGGCCGCCGGTGCGGCGGTCATCAACCCCTGGCTCGACAGCGCGAAATCCAATGAACCATAAGGAAAATCAAGAGGTCATGCTGGCAATGTCACCTTGGAGGTTGAGTGTCGCTCCAATGATGGATTGGACCGACCGCCACTGCCGCTACTTCCATCGCCTGCTGACGAAGCACACCCGGCTCTACACCGAGATGGTCACCACCGGCGCGCTGATCCATGGCGACCGGCCGCGGCACCTCGACTTCAACGCCGAGGAGCACCCGGTGGCCTTGCAGCTCGGCGGCAGCGAGCCGGCCGACCTGGCGTTCTGCGCGAAGCTGGCCGAGCAATGGGGCTACGACGAGGTCAACCTGAACTGCGGCTGCCCCAGCGAGCGCGTGCAGCGCGGGGCCTTCGGCGCCTGCCTGATGAACGAGCCGGCGCTGGTGGCCGACAGCGTCAAGGCGATGCGCGATGCGGTGTCGATCCCGGTGACGGTGAAGCACCGCATCGGCATCGACCAGGACGAGCGCTACGAGTTCGTGCGCGACTTCGTCGGCCAGATCGCCGAAGCCGGTTGCGAGGTCTTCATCGTGCATGCACGCAACGCCTGGCTGAAGGGGCTGAGCCCGAAGGAGAACCGCGAGGTGCCGCCGCTGCGCTACGAGACGGTGCACCGCCTGAAGCGCGATTTCCCGCACCTGACGATCGTGCTCAATGGCGGTGTCACCACGCAGGAGCAGATCACCGAGCAGCTGCTGCACCTCGACGGCGTGATGCTCGGCCGCGAGGCGTATCACAACCCGTGGCTGATGTCGCAGTGGGACGAGCTCTTCTTCGGCACGCCGCATCACGAGCTGGACCGCGCGGCGATCGAGCGGCAGATGGTCGACTACATGGAGCGCGTCGGCCTGAAGGGCGAGCCGTGGTCGCGCGTCGTGCGCCACATGCTGGGGCTGCGCAACGGGTTGCCTGGCGCGCGCCGCTGGCGGCAGGTGTGGTCGGACCACAAGCTGAAGACCGAGCCGGCGCGCGAGGTCGCGCGCATCGCGGGGGGCGAGTCAGTTCCGGCCTGAGCGCGACGGCCAGGTCGCCAGCAGCACGCCGGCGATCGCCAGCCCGAAGGCCGCCGCCTGCGTCGCGCTGATCCGCTCGCCGAGAAAGACCACGCCGACCGCCGCCGCGCTGATCGGCAGCAGCACCGTGAAGATGCCCGCCGACGACGCCGGCACATGGCGCAGCCCCGTCATCCACAGCCACACCGTCACCATGCTGGCCGCCAGCGAATAGAACAGCAGCAGCGACCACGCGCCCGGCAGCACCGCGCCGAAGTCGAACGACATCGCCTGCCACAGCCCGAGCGGCGTCACCAGCGCCAGCCCCCACAGGTTCACCAGCGCGCTGATGCGCTTGGCCGAAACGTTGCCGGCGAGCTTCTTGCCCATCACGACGTACGAGCCTTCGCACAGCACCGCGCCGAACAGCAGCAGGTTGCCCAGCAGCGAGCTGCCCTTGTCCTCACCGCCGTGCGCCACCACCGAGACCAGCGCGATGCCGCCCACCGCGCACGCAATGCCCGCGGCGACGCGCGGCTGGATGCGTTCCTTCAGGAACAGCCGCGACAGGATTGCCACCGCCGCCGGGATCGCCGCCATGATCACGCCGGCCGCCAGCGCCGAGCTCATGCCGACGCCGAACAGCATGCAGATCGAGAACAGGAAGTTGCCGAAGAACGATTCGAAGAACAGCAGCACGCGGTCGTGCCGGCTCAGCGGCGCCTCGCCCGGCTGGCGCCGCACCCAGCCGACCATCGCGACCGCTGCCATGCCGAAGCGCAGCCAGGCCAGCAGGAAGACCGGGAACACCGCCAGCAGCAGCTTCGACAGCCCCACATAGCTGCCCACCAGGGCCATCGAGCTGCCGAGGCAGAGGTAGGCGATCCACGGCGCGTGCACGCGGTGGCTGGCCGAGGCGGCCGACGAAGAGGAGTTCATTCAGGAGGCGTGGGCGAGAGAAAAGGAGGGGAGGTGCTCAGAACGCCGAAGCGTACCGCGCAATCTCCCAGCCGCTCACATGGCGCGCGTACTCCGTCCACTCGGCACGCTTCAGGCGGATGAACTCGGCCGACAGCGTCTCGCCCAAGGCCCCGCGGATCACCTCGTCGGCCTCGAGCGCGTTGACCGCTTCGCCCAGGCTCTGCGGCAGCAGCCCGATGCCGCGCTCGCGGATCTGCGCGAGGCTCAGCTGGAACAGATCCTCGGTGCACGCCGGCCCCGGATCGAGCTCGCGCGCGATGCCATCGAGCCCGGCGGCAATCAGCGCAGCCGTCGCCAGGTACGGGTTGGCCGATGCATCCGGCACCCGCCATTCGAAGCGGCCGCCCAGCGTGCGCACCAGCGCCGTCCGGTTGTTCGGCCCGTGCGCCACGTAGGCCGGCGCCCAGCTGGTGCCGGACAGCGATTCGCCGACCACCAGCCGCTTGTAGCTGTTGACGGTCGGCGCGGCCAGCGCGCACAGCGCGGCCGAATGCGCCAGCACGCCGGCGATGAAATGCCCGGCCAGCGTCGACAGCGGCTGCTGTCGGTCGGCGAACACGCAGTCGCCACCAGCCCACAGCGACACGTGAAAGTGCATGCCGCTGCCCGGCTGGTTCGCGAACGGCTTGGGCATCATCGAGAACACGCTGCCGTGCCGCTCGGCCAGCGCCTGCGCGGCCATCTTGAACAGCATCAGGTGGTCGGCGCTCTGCAAGGCCTCGGCATGGTGGAAGTTCAGCTCGTACTGGCCGTGCGCATCCTCGTGGTCGACCTGGAACACGTCGAGGCCGCAAGCGGTCAGCGCCTCGGACAGCTCGTGCAGAAACGCGGCCTGCCGAGGCAGCGTCTTCAGGTCGTACGAGGGCTTGTCGAGCGCGTCCTGCGCATCGGCCGGCGCGATGCCATCGGCGGTGCGGCGCAGCAGAAAGAACTCCGGCTCGATGCCGGTGCGCAGCGTCCAACCGCGCTCGGCCAGCTTCGCCACCTGGCGCTTCAGCACCTGGCGCGGGCAGGCGTCGAACGGCTCGCCGGCCACGAAGCCGTCGCAGACGATGCGCGCATAGCCCGGCATCCACGGCAGCGCCCGGGCGGTCTCGGGCTGGCCGCGGCCGTAGTACTCCGAGCGCGGGCCGGTGCGAGGCAGCCCGGTGCCCCAGATCGACGGGCCGGCAAAGCCCGCGCCTTCGGCCAGCAGGCTCTCCAGGTGCGCGAGCGGCACGTACTTGCCCTTGGCGACGCCGTGCACGTCGGTGAATTGCGCGACCAGCGTGTGCACGCCCTCGGCTTGCAGCCGTTCGCGAAGCTCCTTCATGCGGAGGCGGCAGCGGCCCGCAGCGACGCCTGCAGGATCGCGATCGCCTCGGCGAAATGCACGTCGGGAATCGTCAACGGGAACAGGAAGCGGATCACGTTGGCATTGACGCCGCAGCTCAGCAGGATCAGCCCGCGCTGCAGCGCTTCGGCCTGCACCTGCTTCGTGAACGCTGCATCAGGCTCGTCGGTGCCGGTGCGGTTGAACTCGACCGCCACCATCGCCCCCAGCCCGCGCACGTCGACGATCTGCGGCACGGCAGCGCGCAGCTCGTTCAGCACCGCCTTCAGCCGGTCGCCCAGCGCCTGGCCGCGCGCCGGCAGCTGCTCGTCGTGCATCACGCCGATCACCGCATGCGCGGCAGCAATCGCCAGCGGGTTGCCGGCGTAGGTGCCGCCGAGGCCGCCCGGCGCGGGCGCGTCCATGATCTCGGCGCGGCCGGTCACCGCCGACAGCGGCAGGCCGGCGGCCAGCGACTTGGCGCTGACAAGAATGTCAGGCAGCACCTCGGGGAAGTGCTCCATCGCGAACAGCCGGCCGGTGCGGCCGAACCCGGTCTGCACCTCGTCGGCGATCAGCACGATGCCGTGCTCGTCGCACAGCGCGCGCAGCCAGCGCAATGCCTCGGCCTGGATGACGTTGAAACCGCCTTCGCCCTGCACCGGCTCGAACACGATGGCCGCGACGCGCGAGGCCTCGATGTCGGCCTTGAACAGGTGCTGCACCGCCTTCTGCATCTCGGCGAGGCTGGTGCCTTCGGCAGGGAAGGGCGCGTGGTAGATCTCGGGCGGGAACGGCCCGAAGCCGGCCTTGTAGGGCTGCACCTTGCCGGTCAGCGCCACGGCGAACATGCTGCGCCCGTGGAAGGCGCCGCCGAACGCGATGACGCCGGCGCGCTTGGTGTGCGCGCGGGCGATCTTCACCGCATTCTCGATCGCCTCGGCGCCGGTGCTGAAGAAGGCGGTCTTCTTCGCGTGGCGGCCGGGTGTCAGCGCATTGAGCTGCTCGGCCAGCGCGATGTACCCCTCGTACGGCACGACCTGGTAGCAGGTGTGCGTGAAGCGCTTGAGCTGCGCCTCGATCGCCGCGATGACCTTCGGGTGGCGGTGGCCGGTGTTCATCACCGCGATGCCGCCGGCGAAGTCGAGAAAGCGCCGGCCTTCGACATCCCACAGCTCGGCGTTCTCGGCGTGGTCGGCGAAGAAGGTGCCCATCACGCCGACACCGCGCGGCGTGGCGGCGGCCTTGCGGGCCATCAGTTGTTCGTTCTGCGAGTGGTTCATCGCGGTTCTCCGGTCAATCGAGCCGTATCCAGGTCGTCTTCAGCTCGGTGTACTTGTCGAACGCATGCAGCGACTTGTCGCGCCCGTTCCCGCTCTGCTTGAACCCGCCGAACGGCACCGTGATGTCGTCCTCGTCGTACTGGTTGACGTGCACCGTGCCGGCCCGCAGCGCCCGCGCCACGCGGTGCGCGCGGTTGATGTTGCTGCTCCACACGCTGGCCTGCAGCCCGTACGCGCTGTCGTTCGCCATCGCGATCGCTTCCTCTTCGGTCTTGAAGCGGATCACCGACAGCACCGGCCCGAAGATCTCCTCGCGCGCGATCTTCATCGTGTTCGACACGCCGTCGAACACCGTCGGCTCGACGAAATACCCGCCGCTGTCCTTGCGCGATTGCCGGCCGCCGGCGGCCAGCCGCGCGCCTTCGCTCTGGCCGGCGTCGATGTAGCCGAGCACCGTGCGCAGCTGCGTGTCGTCGACCAGCGCACCCAGCTCGGTGCCGGCATCGAGCGGGTTGCCCGGCTGGTACTTCGGCGCCTCGGCCGTCACCGTCTTGACGAAATCGTCGGCGATGCTCTCGTGCACGAACACCCGCGACGGCGCGTTGCACGACTCGCCCTGGTTGAAGAACATGCTGCCGGCCACCGTCTGCGCGGCGCGCGTGAGGTCGTCGAAATCGGGGAACACGACGAAGGCCGACTTGCCGCCCAGCTCGTTGTAGACCCGCTTCAGGTTGCTGCGCCCGGCGTAGTCGAGCATCTTGCGGCCGACGCGCGTCGAGCCGGTGAAACCGATCGCGTCGACCTGCAGGTGCAGCGCGAGCGCCTCGCCGGCCTCGTGCCCGTAGCCCGGCACCACGTTGAACACGCCGTCGGGCAGGCCGGCCTGCAGTGCGAGTTCGGCCAGGCGCAGCGCGGTCAGCGGGGATTTTTCGCTCGGCTTCAGCACCACGCTGTTGCCGGCGGCGAGCGCGGGGCCGAGCTTCCACGAGGCCATGATCATCGGGTAGTTCCACGGCACGATCGCGCCGATCACGCCCATCGGCTCGCGCGTGATCAGCGCCAGCGCGGTCTGCGGCGTCGGCGCGATCTCGTCGTAGATCTTGTCGACCGCCTCGGCATACCAGGCGATGCAGCGGGCGGTGGACGGCACGTCGACGCTCAGGCTGTACTTGATCGGCTTGCCCATGTCGAGCGTCTCGAGCAGCGCGAGTTCTTCCTTGGCGCCGAGGATCAGCTCGGCGAAGCGCAGCAGCACCTTCTTGCGCTGCGCCGGCGCCTTGCGCGACCAGCGGCCGTCGTCGAAGGCACGGCGGGCGGACTGCACCGCCGCATCCACGTCGGCCGCCTGGCCGCGCGCCACCTGCGTCAGCGTGCGACCGTCGAGCGGCGAGACGCAGCCGAAGGTCTCGCCGGCGAGGGCCGCGACGCGCTGGCCGCCGATGAAGGCGCGGCCGTCGAATTGCTGTGCTGCCGCGCGCGCTGTCCAGTCGATCGAAGCCATGTTGTCTCCTTCGTCAGGTCCTTGATCAGAACGACACCACGACCGACGCGCCCAGCAGGTGGTTGCTCTTCTTGTAGCTGCCGTCGTTGGCGTCGATGAACACCGGCAGTGTCGCGCGATCCAGCCGGTATTCGGCCTTCAGGGTCGTGTTGCGGGTCATCAGGTAGTTGAAGCCGACCGCCAGCGCATAGCGGTTCGCGCCTTCGTCGCAGCCGTCGACCAGCGCACCCGGCGCACAGCCCAGCGCCGGATCCGGGCCGATGCCGTTGCGGTCGTCCGCGACCGAGTACTGCAGCAGCCCGCCGCCGTTCTTCTTGTTGTTGATGTAGTCGGCCCGCACCACGCCCTCGAAGCGCGGCTCGAACTTGTAGGCTGCGAGCGCCGACAGGCCCCACCACTTCGCGTCGCGCAGGCTGCCGTCGGCGGCAGGAACGATCGATGCATCGCGCTGCCGGCCGACGCCGATCTGGCCTTGCACCGTCCAGTCGCCGCGGATGAAGTAGCCGTCGATCTCGAACAGGTCGAGGCGGGTGTCGTCCTGCGGGATCACCTCGAGCGTGTTCGGATCGATCGCGCTCTCGGAGAAGTTGCCGGCCTTGCCGTGCACGCCGGCGAAGCCGAAGCCGTTGAACTCGCCCTTCGAGTAGTCGACGCGGTAGGCGAGCACCGGCGCCTTGTGGTTGGCGCCGTTCTTCGTCTTGTTGTAGTTGGCCAGCACGGCCTTGATGTCCCACTTGCCGCGGATGAACTCCAGGCCGGCGCCGGTGTAGACCGTCGGCTCGGTGAAGTCGAGCAGCAACCCGCGCGTGACCAGCTTGGTCAGCGGGCCCTGCACGTACTCGTAGCCCGACCAGTCGGGGATCTGGCCGAAGATGAAGCGCGTCTGCAGGTCACCGATCGGGATCGACGCCGAGGCCTCGTGCACGATCGAGTTGCCGTCCGGGTCGGCGATGGCGCCGGCGCCGCGGTTGGGCATCAGCGTCAGGCGCAGCTTGGTGCCGCCGTCGAGCTCCTTCTGGAAATCGAGGTTCGCCACGCCGAAGTAGCCGTTGTCGTAGTTGTAGCCGTCGTCCGAGACGCGGTTCAGGAACTGGAAGCCGGCGCTGTGCTGGTTCTTGTTGTAGATCCAGGTCGGGTCGAAGTAGCCGCCGATCTTCAGGCCCTTCAGCCCCTGCGCTTCCATCGCGTCTTCCAGCGCCTCGGTCTTGACCGAAATGCGGTTGAAATCCTGCGCCTGCTCCGGCGTCATGCCCCACTGCCGCTCTTGGGTCTTCTCCGTGGGCTTCGCGTCGGCGGCCGACTTCTCGGCCAGCTTCTTCTCCAGGTCGGCGATGCGCTGCTTCATCGCCTTCAGCTCGTCCATCAACTCCTTGTTCGACTGGGCCTGGGCGGGGGCCGCAAACGCGGCGGCAATGGCCAGCGCCAGGGTCGAGAGCTTCGCGAACTTCATCGGTTTTCTCCTCGGGGTTGGATTCGGGGTTGTTCTGGAGTCAGGCGCCACGCTGCGCCGCGTTCATTTCCTCGATGCGCTTTCGTTCGGCGCGTGCGATGTAGAGGCTGGCCGCGGCCACGCACACCGCGACGATCACGATGATCACGGTCGCGACCGCGTTGACGCTCGGGTTCAGGCCGAGGCGGGCGCGCGAGAAGATCACCAGCGGCATGGTCGTGGCGCCCGGGCCGGACAGGAAGGCCGAGACCACCACGTCGTCGAGCGACAGGCTGAAGGTGAGCAGCCAGGCCGAGGCCAGCGCCTGGCCGATCATCGGCAGCGTGACCAGCGTGAACACCTGCCAGGGCCGGGCGCCCAGGTCCATGGCCGCTTCTTCGAGCGACGGGTTCAGGTCCTGCAGGCGGGCCTGCACGACGACGGTGGCATACGAGATGCCGAGCAGCAGGTGGCCGAGCCAGATCGTCATCAGCCCGCGCTCGGGGAAGCCGATGGCCTTCTGCACCGACACCAGCATCAGCAGCAGCGACAGGCCGCAGATCACCTCGGGCATCACCAGCGGCGCGTTGACGAGGCCGTTGAACAGCGTGCGGCCGGCGAAGCGCCGGTACTTCACCAGCGAGAAGGCGGCCAGCGTGCCGAGCAGCACCGAGCCGCAGGCGCTGAGGAAGGCGATCTTCAGCGAGAGCCACAGGCCCGACAGCATCTCGCGGTCGCCGGCCAGCTTGACGTACCAGTCGAGCGTGAAGCCGCCCCAGACGGTGGGCAACGAGGACGCGTTGAACGAGTAGATGACCAGCGTGACGATGGGCAGGTAGAGGAACAGGAAGCCGCCGACCAGCCAGGCGCGGCCGAACCAGGCGGCCTTGGGGTGCACGGTGCCGCTCATCGCCTGCGCTCCTGGCTTTCGACCTGGTACTTGTTGAAGAGCGCCAGCGGGAACACGATCAGCAGCACCAGCACGACGGCGACGGTGGAGGCCATGGTCCAGTCGTTGTTGCTGAAGAACTCGTCCCACAGCACGCGGCCGATCATCAGCGTGCGCGGCCCGCCCAGCAGTTCGGGGGTGACGAACTCGCCGATGCACGGGATGAACACCAGCATCGAGCCGGCGATGATGCCGGCCTTGGAGAGCGGCACGGTGATGCGCCAGAACGCCTGCCACGGCGTGGCGCCGAGGTCGGCCGCAGCTTCGAGCAGGCGCAGGTCCATCTTCGCGAGGTTCGCGTAGAGGGGCAGGATCATGAAGGGCAGGTAGGTGTAGGTCATGCCGATCACGAGCGAGAAGGGCGTGTTCATCAGCTTGCCGGCGACCTCGATCATGTCGGCGCGCACCAGCAGCTGGTCGATGCCGAGCCCGACGACGACGCGATGCACCCAGCCGCCTTCCTCGAGCAGGCCTTTCCAGGCGTAGACGCGCAGCAGGAACGAGGTCCAGAACGGCAACATCACCAGCATCAGCAGGGCGGGTTGCAGGCTCGGCTTCGCGCGGGCCATGAAGTACGCGAAGGGGTAGCCGATCGCCAGGCACAGCACGGTGGTGACGAACGCGAACTTGACGCTGGACCAGTAGGCGGTGACGTAGAGCTTGTCGCTCGCGAGAAAGGTGTAGTTGGCGAACTTGAGGGTGATCTTCAGCGCCCCGTCGACCACGCTCGTCAGGTCGTTGGGGGTCACGGCGCCCATCTCCGACAGGCTGTACTTCAGCACGATCAGGAACGGGGCGAGGAAGAACAGCAACAGCCACGCGTAGGGGATGCCGATGACGGCGCTTCTTCCTCTCCACCAGGTTGGAGCCTTCATTGATTCGCTCCTTCTTGCTGCGCGCGCATGGCGTTGCGGGCGGAGAGTGTCAGGAGAAGGATTCGACGAAATGGCACGCTGGTTTTGCAGAGGCGCGGGCGGGTGCAAAGAAACCCCGTTCGCCCTGAGCTTGTCGAAGGGTCGGGCTGAGCTTGTCGAAGCCCTCGTGCCGCGAGTGCAGGCCCTTCGACAGGCTCAGGGTGAACGGGGTGCGGGTGGGCTGTCATTGCGTCAACACCACGTGAGCAGACGGAGACCAATGCGCCCAGACTTCGTCGTCCCAGGTGATCACGTCATCCCGATGCCGCTCGGAGTTGTTCTGGCTGACTTTCAGCATCGCCCCGCTCGGCAACTGGATGTGAAAGACCGTGAAGCTGCCGAAGTACGCGAGGTTCTTCACCTTGCCACGGGTCCGGTTGTGCGGCCCGTGCTCGCCAGCCGGTGCGTCCCGCGAGAGCTGGATCTTCTCGGGCCGCAACGCCACCGTCACCTCCATGCCCTCGGTGCCGGTGATGCCGTGCCCCACGTAGTGCGTGCAATCGGCGCAGCTGATCACCACGTGGTCGGGCTGGTCGACCGTCACCGCGCCGTCCATCAGGTTCACGTTGCCGATGAAGTCGGCCACGAAGCGCGTGGCCGGCGTCTCGTAGATGTCGGCCGGGGCGCCCACCTGCAGGAAACGCCCCTCGCTCATCACCGCGATCCGCGACGCCATCGTCATCGCCTCTTCCTGGTCGTGCGTCACCATCACGCAGGTCACGCCGACCTCTTCGATGATGTTCACCAGCTCGATCTGCGTTTCCTCGCGCAGCTTCTTGTCGAGCGCGCCCAGCGGTTCGTCGAGCAACAACAACTGCGGCTTCTTCGCCAGGCTGCGCGCCAGCGCCACCCGCTGCTGCTGGCCGCCCGACAGCTGGTGCGGCTTGCGCTTGCCGTACTTGCCGAGCTGCACCAGCTTCAGCATCGTCTCCACGCGGGCGGCGACCTCGGCCGCCGGCAGCTTGTCGCGCCGCAGGCCGAAGGCGATGTTGTCCCACACCGTCAGGTGCGGGAACAACGCGTACGACTGGAACATCATGTTCAACGGCCGCGCATACGGCGGCAGGCCCGCGAGGTCCTTGCCGTCGAGCACGATGCGCCCCGAGGTCGGCGTCTCGAAGCCGGCCAGCATGCGCAACAGCGTCGTCTTGCCGCAGCCGGATGAGCCCAGCAGCGCGAAGATCTCGCCCTTGGCAATGTCGACGCTGACGTGGTTGACCGCGACGGCACCGCCGCCGAAATCCTTCACCACGTCGTCGATGCGCAGGAAACCGGCTTGCGGTGTGCTGGTCATCGCCGCTCCGATCAGACGCCGGTCTTGAAGCTGGTGTAGATCCGCGTCATGGTTCGCCGGATGTCATTGGTCACCGCGTCGGGCAGCGCCATCTTCTGCATCTCGGCATCGCTCGGGAACACCGTCGGGTTGTTCGCGATCTCGGGCTTGATGAACTTGCGCGATTCCTTGTTCGGGTTGGCGTAGAACACCTTGTTGGTCAGGCTCGCGTCGACCTCGGGCTTCATGATGTAGTTGATGAACTTGTGCGCGTTGCCCGGGTGCGGCGCATCGGCCGGGATCACCATCGTGTCGAAGAACAGCACGCCGCCGGTCTTCGGGATCAGCGCCTCGATCTTCTGCCCGCTCTTGCTGTCGATCGCACGCTGGCGCGCGATGTTGATGTCGCCCGACCAGCCCAGCGCCACGCAGATCGAGCCATTGGCCATGTCGTTGATGTAGCCCGACGAGCTGAACAAGGTCACCGACGGGCGGATCTTCTTCAGCAGTTCCGGCACCGCCTGGTAGTCGCCCGCGTTGCGCGAGAAGGCGGCCTTGCCCAGGTAGTGCATCGCGGCCGGCACCACGTCGGTCGGCGAATCGAGGAAGGACACGCCGCACGACTTGAGCTTGCTCACGTATTCGGGCTTGAAGACCAGGTCCCAGGCGTTGTCGGGCATCGGCAGGCTGCCCAGCGCGGCCTTCACCTTGTCGACGTTGATGCCCACCGTGGTGTAGCCCCACAGCCAGTTCACCATGTAGTCGTTGCCCGGGTCGAGCTTGGCGAGCGTCGCCTGGATCTGCGGGTCGAGGTTCTTCAGGTTGGGCAGCTGGGCCTTGTCGAGCTTGCGCAACAGCCCGCCATCGGCCTGCAGCTTGGCCCAGTACGACGAAGGCACCACCACGTCGTAGCCGCTCTTGCCGGCGACCAGCTTCGCGTGGACGATCTCGTTGTTGTCGAAATTGTCGTAGCGCACCTTGATGCCGGTCTCCTTCTCGAAGTTGGCCAGCGTGTCCTCGGCGATGTAGTCGGACCAGTTGTAGATGTTCAGGACCTTTTCTTCCTCCTGCGCGAAGGCCTGCGTACCCCACAGCATTGCAGCCACAGCACATCCCAATGCACCGAACACCTGCTTCATGGTCATGTCCTTCATGTTGAGAAAAGTCGGAACGTGAAAATCAGATCCAGCCGCGCTGCTTGACGTCGGCGAGCGTGAGGTCGAGGCACTTGCGGATCAGCGCGACCATCTCGTCGAGCTGCGCGATCGTCATCACCAGCGGCGGTGCGACGATCATCCGGTCGCCGACGGCGCGCATGATCAGCCCGTTGCCAAAGCAGTGGCCGCGGCACACCATGCCCACTTCGAGCGCGCTGTCGAACACGCGGTTCGACGCCTTGTCCTTGACCAGTTGCAGCGCGCCCATCATTCCGCAGGTCTGCGCCTCGCCCACCAGCGGGTGCTCGCCGAGTTCGGCAAAACGCGCTGCAAGATGCGGGCCGAGTTCGTCGCGCACGCGGTCGACCAGCCCCTCGCGCTGGATCAGCCGGATGTTGGCCAGCGCCACCGCGCAGGCCACCGGGTGCCCGGAGTAGGTGTAGCCGTGGTTGAACTCGCCGCCTTGCTCGATCAGCACCTTCGCGATGCGGTCGCCGACCATCACGCCGCCGAGCGGGATGTAGCCCGAGCTCACGCCCTTCGCGAAGGTCATCAGGTCGGGCTTGAAGCCCATGGTCTCGCAGCCGAACCAGCGGCCGGTGCGCCCGAAGCCGGTGATGACCTCGTCGGACACGACGAGAATGCCGTGCTTGTCGCAGATGCGCTGGATCGCCGGCCAGTAGCTCGACGGGGGCACGATCACGCCGCCCGCGCCTTGCACCGGCTCGCCGATGAAGGCGGCCACCTTGTCGGCGCCCACCTCGAGGATCTTCGCTTCGAGCCAGTCGGCCGCGCGCACGCCGAAGGTCTCGCGGTTCATGCCTTGGCCGTTCTCGAACCAGAACGGCTGCTCGATGTGCACGATGCCGGGAATCGGCAACCCGCCCTGCGCATGCATGCCGCTCATGCCGCCGAGCGAGGCGCCGGCCATCGTCGAGCCGTGGTACGCGTTGTTGCGGCTGATGATCACCGTGCGCTCGGGCTGGCCGAGCACGTCCCAGTAGCGGCGCACCATGCGCACCACGGTGTCGTTGCCCTCGGAGCCCGAGCCGCTGAAGAACACGTGCTTGAACTGCGGCGGCGTCACCTGCGCCAGCAGCTCGGCCAGCTCGATCGCCGGCGGGGTCGCGGTCTGGAAGAACGAGTTGTAGAACGGCAACTGCTTCAGCTGCGCGGTGGCAGCATCGATCAGCTCCTGCCGGCCGTAGCCGACGTTGACGCACCACAGGCCGGACATCGCGTCGAGGATCTTGTTCCCCTCGCTGTCCCACAGGTAGATGTTGTCGGCCTTGGTGATGATGCGCGAGCCCTTGGCCGCGAGCGATTTGTAGTCGGTGAACGGATGCAGGTAGTGCGCCGCGTCGGCGGCCTGCCATTCCTGGGTGCTGCGTTGCGTGGTGCTCATCGGGATCTCCCGGTCAGACATGGAGGAGAAGGTGCTCGCGCTCCCACGGCGAGATCACCTTCATGAACTCGTCGTGCTCGATCTCCTTGATCTCGGAGTAGACGGTGATGAACGGCTTGCCCAGCACGTCGTGCAGGTCCTTCTCGTCCGCGAGCCAGCCCAGCGCCTCGCTCAGCGAGCGCGGCAGCTGGTACTCCGACAGGTAGGCGTCGCCCTTGCACTCGGCCGCCGGCTCGATCCTGTTCTTGATGCCGAGGTAGCCGCAGGCCAGCGTCGCCGCGAGCGCCACGTACGGGTTCGCGTCGGCACCGATCACGCGGTTCTCGACGCGGCGCGCCGCCGGCGTCGCCACCGGCGAGCGGATGCCCACCGTGCGGTTGTCGGTGCCCCACTGGATGTTGATCGGCGCCGCGGTCGAGCGCGCGAGCCTGCGGTACGAGTTGACGTAGGGCGCGAACAGCGCCATCGCCGCCGGCGTGTACTTCTGCAGCCCGCCGATGTACCAGAAGAATTCCTTCGACGGCGAGCCGTCCTCGTTGCTGAAGATGTTCTTGCCGGTCAGCTTGCTGACGATGCTCTGGTGCACGTGCATCGCGCTGCCCGGCTCGTTGGCCATCGGCTTGGCCATGAAGGTGGCGTACATCTCGTGGCGCAGCGCGGCCTCGCGGATCGTGCGCTTGAAGAAGAACACCTCGTCGGCCAGGCCCAGCGGGTGGTCGTGGAAGAAGTTGATCTCCATCTGGCCCGCGCCCACCTCGTGGATCAGCGTGTCGACGTTCAGCTCCATCTGCTCGCAGTAGGCGTAGATGTCCTCGAACAGCGGGTCGAACTCGTTCACCGCGTCGATCGAATAAGCCTGGCGCGAGGTCTCGGCCCGGCCGCTGCGGCCCTTGGGCGGGCGCAGCGGCTGGTTCGGGTCGGTGCTGCGCTCGATCAGGTAGAACTCCAGCTCGGGCGCGACCACCGGGTCCCAGCCCTCGGCGGCGTACAGGTCGCAGATGTTGCGCAGCACCGAGCGCGGCGCGTACGGGATCATCTTGCCGTCGCGGTCGAAGCAGTCGTGGATGACCTGCGCGGTCGGGTCGACCGCCCACGGCACGATGCGCACCGTGCTCGGGTCCGGGCGCAGGTGCATGTCGCGGTCGGTCGCGTGGATCACGTCGTAGTACGGGCCTTCCTCGGGGAACTCACCGGTGACGCCGATCGCGACGATGGCCTCCGGCAGCCGCATGCCGCGGTCTTCGGTGAATTTCTCGCGCGGCAGGATCTTGCCGCGGGCCACGCCGGTGAGGTCAGGCACCAGGCACTCGATCTCGGTCACGCGGCGATCATTGAGCCACTGCTCGAGGTCGCTGAAATTGAAGTTGTTCTTGTCCACCATGGGATCACCTGTTGGTTTCGTTGGCCGCCGTCGGGATTGACGGCGGTTGGGTCGAGCGTCAGGGCAGGGTGGAACGCACCTAACGGTCCGGGTCGCGGTGCGGCTCCCGGTGGCGATCGCGGAACGACTGGCAGGCGGCGCCGAAGGCCTTGAACAGGCGCAGCGAGATCGGGTTCTGCGCGGCCCGCCATTCGGGGTGCCACTGCACGCAGAGGTTGAAGGACTTGGCCTCGGCCATCGAGAAGGCCTCGACCAGGCCATCGGGCGCGCGCGCCTCGACGCGCAACCCCGGTGCGAGCTTGTTGACGCCCTGGCCGTGCACCGAGTTCACCTGGAACGAGGGCTTCTCGACGATGCCGGCGAGCGTGCCGCCGGGCACCACGGTGACCTCGTGCGCGAAGTCGTAGACCACCTCGGGCGGCGCATCCTTCAAATGCGGCGCGCCGCGGTGGTCGCGCTGGCCGGGCACCTCCTGCACCGCCTGGTACAGCGAGCCGCCGAGCGCGACGTTGGCCTCCTGGAAGCCGCGGCAGATCGCGAACAGCGGGATGCCACGTGCGAGTGCGCGCGGGATCATCGGCAGCGTCCAGTCGTCGCGGTCGGGGTCGAGCGGGAGGGACGGGTCGTGCACCTCTTCGCCGAAGTGGCTGGGGTGCACGTTCGACGGCGAGCCGGTGAGCAGCACGCCATCGGCGACGTCGAGCAGCTCGTCGATCTCGGCCGCGGTGGAGGAGGGCACGACCAGCGGCAGGCAGCCGGCCAGGCGCACCGCGTCGATGTATTTCTTGCCGGCGATGTGGAAGGGATGCAGGCCGACGAGTCGGTTGCACGCGGGGATCAGGACGACCGGCTTGTTGGGTGTTTTCATTGGGCTTGCTGCGCGCCGCTTGTTGAGCGGGAGCGCACTGGGCTTACTGGCAACGCAAGAGACAGCAGAAGTGGAGCAATGAGTGTGCCCGCACGGGATGCAAAGTCAATCGGCAGGCACCTCACAGCATGTCCCTCAGCCTGTAGTACGCCATGCCCATCACCAGGGCCGGCGTGCGCAGCAGCGGGCCGCCGGGGAACGGGCGGTGGCGCAGCTTCGCGAAGGTGTCGAAGCGGGCCGCGTGGCCGTCGATCGCCTCGGCGACCAGCTTGCCGGCGAGGCCGGTCAACGCAAGCCCGTGGCCGGAGAAACCTTGCAGGTAGTAGATGTTGTCGTGGTGCGGTTTCGCGCCTGCGCCTGCACCCTCGGTGGGCAGGCGCCCGAAATCGGGCGCGCGGTTCATGCTGATGTCGACGAAGCCGCCCCACGAGAACTCGACCGCGGTGTCCTTCAGCTGGGGGAAGGTGCGCGCCATGCGGCGCTGCATGCTGGCCGCGAGGTTGATCGGCGTGCTGGTGCTGTAGCTGACGCGCCCGCCGTACAGCATGCGGTGGTCGGGCGTCGGGCGGAAGTAGTCGAGCACGAAGTTGGTGTCGCATACCGCGGACTGCGACGGGATCAGCGAGCGCGCGAGTTCGGGATCGATCGGCTGCGAGGCGACGATGTAGGTGCCGACCGGCATGATGCGGCGTTCGAGTTGCGGCGCGAGGCCTTGCAGGTAGACGTTGCCGGCGAGCAGCACGTGCTTCGCACGAAGCTCGCCCTGCGGCGTGGCCAGGCGCACCGTGGCACCGGGCGTGATCGACGTGACCGGCGATCGCTCGAACAGCTGCACGCCGACGCCCGCCGCCGCACGCGCGAGACCGAGGCTGTACTTCAGCGGATGCAGGTGGCCCGAGCGCGCGTCGTGCGCGCCGCTGTGGAAACGCGGGCTCGCGATCCACCGCGGCAGCTCGGCCGGCGCGATCCAGGTGGTGTCGTGGTCGTAGCGCTCGCGCATCAGCACGTGCCAGTCGTGCAGCTCGCGCGCTTTGCGGGCATTGACGGCCACGCTCAGGTAGCCCGCCTGCCAGTCGCAGTCGATCGAGAAGCGCCGGCAGCGTTCGTGGATCAGGTCGAGTGCTTCGAGCGTCATCGCCCACACGCGGCGCGATTCGGCCAGGCCGAGCTGGTCCTCGATCACCGTCTGGTCGCAGGCGAGCCCGGCGATGGCCTGGCCGCCGTTGCGGCCCGAGGCACCCCAGCCGACTTCGCGAGCTTCGAGCAACGCGACGCGGTAGCCCCGGTCGGCCAGCTCGATCGCCGCCGAGAGCCCTGCGAGTCCGCCACCGACGATGGCGACATCGCATTCGAGCGATGACGACAGCGTGGGAAAGCCCTGCGTCCGCTGCACGGTCGCGGCGTAGTACGAGTGGCGGGTGAGATCGCTGTCGGCGCTCAGGAAGCTCATACGGTAGGCGCTAGGCAAGGCCCTTTGATGTGCGGTTGAAAGGACGGACCATGGTCAGGCCGCGCGCTTGATCGCGTCGGACAGCGTGCCGATCAGCTGGTCGATGTGCTTGTTCTCGATGATCAGCGGCGGCGACAGCGCGACCGTGTCGCCGGTGGTGCGGATCAGCAGGCCCTTCTCCCAGCAGTCGAGGAAGACCGAGAACGCCCGCTTGCCGGGCTGGCCGTCGATCGGCGCGAGCTCGATGCCGCCGACCAGGCCGAGGTTGCGCACGTCGATCACGTTCGGCAGGTCCTTCAGCGAATGCACCGCGCGCTCGAAGGTGGGTGCCATCGCTTCGCCGCGCGTCAGCAGGCCTTCGTCGGCATAGGTGTCGAGCGTGCCGAGCGCGGCGGCGCAGGCGAGAGGATGCGCCGAATAGGTGTAGCCGTGGAAGAACTCGATGGCCTGCTCGGGGCCGTTCATGAAGGCGTCGTGCACGTGCTGCTTCGCGAACACCGCGCCCATCGGCACGGCACCGTTGGTCAGGCCCTTGGCGACCGTCATCAGGTCGGGCGTGACGCCGAATTTCGTCGCGGCGAACGGTGCGCCGAGGCGGCCGAAGCCGGTGATGACCTCGTCGAAGATCAGCAGGATGCCGTGCTTGTCGCAGATCGCGCGCAGGCGTTCGAGGTAGCCCTGCGGCGGCACCAGCACGCCGGTGGAGCCGGCGACCGGCTCGACGATCACCGCGGCGATGGTCGATGCATCGTGCAGCGCGACCAGGCGCTCCAGGTCGTCGGCCAGCTCGGCGCCGTGCAGCGGCTGGCCTTGGGTGAACGCGTTGCGCGGATCGTGCGTGTGGCGGATGTGGTCGACGCCGGGCAGCAGGCTGCCGAACATCTTGCGGTTGGCGACCAGCCCGCCGACCGAGATGCCGCCGAAGTTGACGCCGTGGTAGCCGCGCTCGCGGCCGATCAGCCGGGTGCGCTGGCCTTCGCCGCGGGCGCGGTGGTAGCCGATGGCCATCTTCAGCGCGGTCTCGACGGCTTCGGAGCCGGAGTTGGTGAAGAACACCTTGGTCAGCTCGGCCGGCGCCAGCTTGACCAGGCGCTCGGCGAGTTCGAAGGCCTTCGGGTGGCCCATCTGGAAGGGCGGCGCGAAGTCCATCTCGGCGGCCTGGTCCTGGATGGCCTTGACGATCTTCGGCCGCGCATGCCCGGCGTTCACGCACCACAGGCCGGCGGCACCGTCGAGCACCTGGCGGCCCTCGGGCGTCCAGTAGTGCATTCCTTCGGCCTTGGACAGCAGGCGTGGCGCCTGCTTGAACTGCCGGTTGGCGGTGAAGGGCATCCAGTGGGCGTCGAGCTTGTTGTCCATGACCGGTTCAGATGGCTTGTGAATTTCGTCACGCAGTCTAGCCGGCTTGCCGCGAAATTTGCTTGCGCAAAGCGGCTCGATTTCGGTGCGTGCCGCAATATCATGCGACTGAACACTCATGGATTAGCAGAATATGGCAAGCAGCAAGCCGAAGGTGCAACTCGATGCGATTGATCGCCACATCCTGCGGGTCTTGCAGGTCGAGGGCAAGCTGGCCAATGTCGAGCTGGCCGAACGGGTTCACCTGTCGCCTTCGGCCTGTTTGCGGCGCGTCAAGGCGCTGGAAGACGGCGGGGTGATCGCGCAGTACGTGGCGCTGATCGATTCGAAGGCGGTCGGGCAGCCGGGCACCAGCTTCACGATCGTCAACCTCGAGAAGCTGACGCAGGCCGCGATGGCCGAGTTCGAGCAGGCGGTGCGCGACGTGCCGGAGATCCTCGACTGCTTCTACGTGGCCGGCACCAACGACTACCTGCTGCGCTTCACGTACTGCGATGCAGGCGACCTGGAGCGCTTCCACACCGAGGTGCTGGAGCGGCTGCCGGGGGTGGTGCGCTCGAACTCGATGCTGGTGCTGCGGACGGTCAAGAAGACGACGGCGCTGGCCGTTTGAGGATCAGCGGTCTGGCGTGCATACTCAAACCAGATGATGGACTTGCCGATGGAAGGCCAGCATCTTGCGGCGGGTTGCAAGGGAGGACAGACCATGACCGATCGCATCGGCAGTTGCCTCGGAGCGCCATCCACGGTCTGTGTGACAGGTGGAGCGGGTTTCATTGGGAGATGGCTGGTACAGCGGCTGATCGCCGACGGTCATCACGTGGTGGTGCTGGACGACCTGTCCAGCGGAACGCAGGCCTGTTCCGAGACACCGCGCCTTCGGTTTGTCTGCGGTTCCGTGCTGGATCGCAGCGCCGTTGAATCGGCGACGCGGCGTGCGGACCTCGTCGTGCACCTGGCGGGCCTGGTCGGGATGCGGCTTGCAACCCGCGAGCGCGAGCAGGCCTATCGGGTTGCCGTCGAGGGTACGCAGATGCTGCTCGATCGAACCCCGTCGGGCGTGCCGATCCTGATGGCATCGTCGTCGGCCATCTATGGTCTGTCGGACGATGGTGCCGTCGATGAGTCGATGGGCGACTCCGAGGCTTCGGCGCTGACCTACGACGGCGGCGTTCCGGGGTATGCGGTCGGCAAGTGGCGCATGGAAGCGCTGGCGCGCGAGGCCGATCGACCGGCGCTGTGTGTCAGGCCGTTCAATGTGGTGGGTGTCGGACAGGTCAGCCAATGGGGCATGGTGATCCCGTCGTTCGTCACTCGCGCCCTGGAGGGTGAACCCCTGACCGTCTACGACGACGGGCACCAGACCCGCAGTTTCGGATCCGTGGTCACGTTCGTGGATTGCCTTCTGGCCGTCATGCGGGCTCCCGGGGCATGGAGCCTGCCTCGACGTGCCCTCAACATCGGTGCGTCGACGCCCACGTCGATCCTTGATCTGGCGCAAATGGTGGTTGCGCGCACCGGCTCGGCCTCGCCGATCGTCCATGTGCCTTATGCATCTGCGTTTCCCGGGCGCACGGACTTGCGGTCGAGAATCCCGCAGACACGGACGCTGCAATCGTTGATCGGCCCCGTGTCGTGGCCTTCCATCGAATCCATCGTGGACGCCGTCATCGGCGCGGCACGCCCATGACGATGGCCGAGGTCCTGGTGCTGGGTGGCGGACTGGGAGGGTTGTCCGTCGCTTCGTGCCTCGGCCAACGGGCACTGCTGCTCGAGCGTGCATCGCAGCCGGGTGGATTGGTGCGATCCTTCGAGATCGACGGCTGGTGGTTCGATCACGTCATCCACCTGCTGCATTTCCGCGACGACTCGACGAAGGCACGCATCCGTCGCTTGCTGGGTGACGTTCTCCAGCCCTGCAAACCGGCTGCCTATGTCGTGTGTGAAGCAGGGACGGCACGTTTCCCCATCCAGGATCACCTCGGGCACCTTGATGCGGCCACGGCCGCGGCCTGTGTGGCGGACCTGACTCGGGAGTCGGCCGGGCCCGCAGCGCAAAGGGTTGCGAACTATCAGGAATTGCTGCTGCGCAGCTTCGGCGAATCCCTTTGCCAGCTGTTTTTTCTTCCGTACAACGCGAAGATGTGGCGCCGGGACTTGTCCACGATCGAGCACGCGGGGATGGTCTGGAATCTCTCCCGGCCCGATCCGGCCAAGGTGCTGGAGGGGCTTGCGCGCCCCGACGATTCCAAGCGCGCCTACAACGAGGACGGTTGGTATCCCCATCCGCCCGCTGGTGCGTCGCAGAGGGGAATGGGCGTGCTCTCCATGGCGCTGGCCGCAACAGTGGACAAGCTGCGTTTGAACCACGAGGTCGTCGCATTGAGCCCGGCCTCGCGCAGCGCCACCGTGCGCACGCCAGCCGGGCTGGCGACGGTCGGGTGGAGCGTGTGCTGCGTCAGCACCTTGCCGCTGTCGCGGCTGGTTCACCTGTGTGACGGCGTGCCCGGCGATGTTCGTGCGGCGGCCGGGACGCTGGAGCACAACAGGGTTCTTTCCGTGGCCTTGCGCATCAAGGGGCCGCGACCCGACGCAGGGCTGTGGCGGTACTACCCTTCCAGCGAGGTTTGCTTCACTCGCCTGGTCTTCCTGCATTCCTTCGATCCGTTGATGGCACCACCCGAAGGCTGGCCCCTGCTGGCAGAGGTCCCATGGCGATTGGACGAGCTTGTGCCGGCCGGACTCGCGCATTGCGTCGAGGCACAAGCGCGAGCGGTCGGTGCCCTCATGCCCGAACACGAGGTACTGGATGCCACCCTGATCGAGGCCGACCCCGCCTATGTCGTGTTCAAGCACGGCACAGAGCAGGCGGTGCGGACGGTGAGCGCCTGGCTGCGGTCGGTCGGGATCGAACCGCTGGGACGCTACGGACGCTGGGAATATTCTTCCATGGCGCAGGTGATGCACGATGGGTTCGTCCTGGGGGCGACGCTCGCCAATCGGCTCGCGGAGGCAGCTTGATCCGGCTGTGGCTGTTGTCGTTCGTCTGCGGATACGGAGCAACACGGGCAGCCGAGTGGATTGCCCGCGCGTGCGCATTCGTCTCCAGGCCCAATCCGATCGTTGCGCAGCATGTGACCCCGGTGGCCTATCTGGGCGGGTGGGGCGTGCTCGCAGGCCTGCCCATCGCAGGGGTGGTGAACGCTCGGGAGGGGTTGTCGTTCACGGTGTTGGTCGGCGCTGTGCTCTACACCGTGCTCGGCACGGTCGACGACGCCAGACCGTTCCGGCCGGCCCCGAAGTTCGCATGGCAGGCGGTGATTGCCGCCGTGCTGGTCTTGCTGGGTCTGCAGGCGCCGGTGACGGGCTTGTGGTGGGTCGACGGCGCGCTCAGTATGTTCGCGATGCTGGTGATGGTGAACGCCGTCAACTTCACGGACGTCTGCGACGGGTTGGTGGCCAGCCTCGGCGTCGTCACGTTGCTCGCGGTCGCCTTGTTGCTGCAGGGTCGAAATCCATCGCTGTGGATCGCCGGCAGCGGTGCATGCGCCGGTTTTCTTGTCCGCAATCGCCCGCCAGCGCGCATCTTTCTCGGGGATGCTGGTAGCCACTTGATCGGCTTCCTGCTGGCGGCAGCGTGGATCGACCCGGCCGGCATGAGTGCAGGAGGGGGGGGATTCATCGCCGCGCTGCTCGTTTGCGGGGTCTTTCTCTTCGAGCTGTGTTTCATCACCGCCGTGAGGGTGAAGAAGGGGCTGCCTTGGTGGCGCGGCAGTCCGGATCACTTCAGCCTGCGCCTGCAGGCCGCGGGCTGGTCGCGCGCGCGAGTGGACCTGACTGCCGGAGTGATCTCGGCAAGTCTTGCAGGCCTCGCGTGGGCGGTTCCAGAGCTTGGTGCGGCGAGCGCCTTGTCGCTGTACCTCCTGGCGGCAGTCCTCGCCTGCGGCTACCTGCTTCGCTTCGAGGTCAAGCGCTAGCGGAGACGAGTACATGCCGTCGGGCTGTCCGCCCGCACAGGTACGTCCACACGAAATTCGCCGCCGCATAGCTGGTAAGTTCTGCGTGGTCGTACGGCGGCGACACCTCCACGCAATCCATCCCGACGAAGGGCAGGTCGGCCAGTTCTTCCAGCACCGTCAGCACCTGCGTGGTCGCGAGACCGCCGGGCTCCGGCGTGCCGGTGCCGGGCGCGAACGCCGGGTCGAGGCAGTCGATGTCCAGGCTCAGGTAGACGGGCGGGTTGTCATGCCGCGACAGCCGGCTGCGGATCGCCGACAGGACCGGCTGCATCTGCGCCGCGCCGTCGAGGCCGCGCAGCTCGCGTGCGGTGAAGATCTGCCCGCCCTGGTCGCGCACGTACTCGCGCGCCTCGCGCTGGCCGGCCGAGCGGATGCCCAGCTGCGTGAAGCACTCCTTGATCACCAGGCCTTCGTTGATCGCCTCGTAGACCCAGGTGCCGTGGCCGCTCGGCTCGCCGAAGTGATCGGCCCAGGTGTCGCAGTGCGCATCGAAATGGATCACCGCGAGCGGCTTGCCCAGCCACTCGACATAGCTGCGCAGCAAGGGCAGCGTGATCGAGTGGTCGCCGCCCAGCCAGGCCATGTGGTGCGCGCGGATCAGCGGCGCCACCTTCGGACCCATCGCGGCGCGCATGCGCTCGAGGCTGGTGTTCGGCAGCAGCAGGTCGCCGGCATCGCCGAGCAGCCCGTCGGGCGTGCTGTCGAAGAACGGGTGGATGCCGTCGCACAGCATGTGGCTCGCCTCGCGGATCGCGCGCGGGCCGAAACGGGCGCCGGGGCGGTTCGTCACCGCGCCGTCCCACGCAATGCCGGCCACCGCGAAGGGCGTGTCGGCCGAGGCCGTGGGCGCCTTCAGGAAGGCGTTGTTCGACAGGAAGGCGAAGCTGCTCATCCTGCGATTCTGCGTTTTTATTTCCGCGGTTTCCTGTCCCGGCGCAGCGCATCGATCTGTGCCAGCCGGCTGCGGCAGTCACCTGCCACCGTCGGGCACAGGTCCTGGTCGCTCAGCTTGAAACGCTTGCGCAGCGCGTCGACGCGGGCCAGGTAGCCCCGCGCGCAGTCCTCGGAGTGCAGCGTGGCGATGCGCGCGGCCGACACGCAACCCACCAGCCCCAGGTAGGCCATGCCGAGCTGTTCCACGGGTTTGCCCGCTGCGCCCAGCAGCCGCGCATCGACACACGCCGAGAACTCGTCGGTGTCGTGGTGCATCTCGTGCAGGCAGGCCTGCGAGGTCTGCTGCACGGCCTCGTTCAGGGCGCGCCGTTGCGCCGCGGCGAGCGCCCAGGCCGGCAGCGCCTGCAGGCCGCAGAGCGCACCGACGACGGTCCCCGCCGCCGCCCTGGCCAGGCTCCAGCGACGCCGCATCAGTTGATGCGCGTGATGCGCGGGGTCGTGGGCGCGACCGGCGATTTCTCGCGGAAGTAGGCAATCATCGCGTCGAGGTCGATCACCTTGGAATCGACCACGTTGGTCCCCTGCGTCGCCAGCACGTTGAAGTTGTCGCCGCCGCTGCCCAGGCCCAGGAAGTTGTTGGTGCTGACCGTGTAGGTCTTGGCGAGGTCCAGCGCCACGCCGTTGACCTTGACCGACGAGACCACCACCCGGTGCCCGGTGCCCGCAGCCGCGCAGTCGGTCGGGCTGGCGCCGGTGGTCCAGCCGTTGACGCTGTTGTCATAGCTGTAGGTCAGGCCGTTGGACACCTGTAGCAGGCGCCCGTACTGCAGCGTCGCAGGGTTGAACTTGGCGGTGCAGTTCGGCGCTTCCCATTGCTGCTCGAGCAGGCGGATCACCTGCGCGCCGGTGACGTTGACCTTGACCACCGTGTTGGCAAACGGTGCGACCGTGTTCACCTGCGCGTAGGTCACCGGGCAGGGTGCGCTCACGCCGGTGGCGCAGGTCAGGTCGGCGCGCACGCCGCCCGGGTTGACCACCGCGAAGTCGGCGCCGTTGGGTGTGCCGTACAGGTAGGCGTCGGCCATCACCGAGCCCATCACGCCCTCGGCGGATTCGTCGCGGTTGGTGGTGCCGGTGAACAGCGCCCGCATCAGGTTGCCGCCGAGCGTGCCGACCTGCTTCTGTGCCAGCGTGTTCGAGACGTCGACATAGTGGTTCACCAGGGCCGCGATGTCCGCGTCCTTCGCGAAGGTGGCAAAGGCGGCCGGCACCGTGACGCCGGCGTTGTTGTCGGCCTGGATGACCGGCACCGTGGCGGCGTCGATCGAGGTCACGCCCTGCTTGAGCTTGATGCCCAGGTTGATGTCGGTGACTGCGCCGCCGTAGAAGCCGGTCTGCGTGACCACATAGCGCTTGCCGCTGGCCTTGCCGGTGTAGTTGCAGACGTATTCCTGGTGGCTGTGGCCGCTGACGACCACGTCGATGTCGCTGCTGAGCTTGTCCAGGATGCCGCCCAGGTCGCCGAAGCTGACCGGGCAGCTGGTGTCGTTGACCGTCGTCGCGGTCGACACGCCGCCCTGGTGGATCAGCACGACCACGGCTTGCACGCCCGCCGCTTTCAGCGACTTCGCCTGGCTGTTGATGGTGGACGACTCTTCCAGGAAAGCGAGGCCGCTGATCCCGGTGCCGGCGACCAGTTCGGTGGTGCCCTTCAGCGTCAGGCCGATGAAGCCCACCGCCACCGGGCCGAAGCGCTTGATGGCCGTGGCCGGCAGCAGCGGCGCGTTGCTGGTTTGGTCGACGACGTTGGCGGCCAGGTACTTGTACTTCGCGCCGCTGAAGCTGCCGCCGCTCGCGGACCAGGTGCCGGTGGCGGCGTCCATGAAGCAGGTATCGGCCCCGGCCACGCCCTGGGCGCCGGAGACCGGGAAGCAGCCGCCGTTCTGCTTGCGCAGCAGTTCGGCCCGGCCGTAGTCGAACTCGTGGTTGCCGACCGAGGTGATCTCGAGCCCGATGCGGTTGAGCACGTCGACCGACGCTTCGTCGTGCGTCGCCGACGAGACGAAGGGCGAGGCGCCCGTCATGTCGCCCGCGCCCACCACCACGCTGTTGGGGCCCTTGGCGCGCAGCGCCTTGATCGCGGTGGCCACGTAGGCCGCACCGCCCACGTTGACCTTGGTGCCCGCGGCATGGGCCGGGTCGGGCAGGGTCACCGTGCCGCCATTGGTGGCGGCCGGCGCGGTGATGGCGCCGTGGAAGTCGTTCATCGCCACCAGCTTGATGCTGAAGGTCTTGGCGGCGAGCGCGTCGAGGAGCTGGTCGTGCTCGTTGCCGGGCACGCCGCCCGAAGCGGCGACCAGCGCGCCGGCCAGGAAGTCGCTCACCGAGGCGGGAATGCTGATCGCGTTGGCGACCAGTTCGTCCTTGACCGCGGCCTGGGCAGCGGAGACCTTGGCAGCGCTGAGGCTGGCGCCCGCGGCGGCGTCGAAGCTCGCGAACCAGGCCACGGTGTCCGCCGAGAACTTGCCCACCACGGCTTCCGTCAGCGGCGTGATGTTCGCCGTGGCGCTGCTGCCGCTGCCCGTGGCCAGCGAGTGCAGCTTGCCGAGCGCGCCTGCGTCGGCCTCCAGCAGGCAAGGCAGCTTGCCGTTGAAGGCCGTGGAGTAGCCGCCATCGGCGCGGGTGGTGGCACTGCCCTGGCTGCCGTCGGCGCAGCGGACGGCGACCTTGGCATTCGCCAGCGCGCTGCCGGTGGCCGCGGTGCCGGAGAGGGTCAGCGAAGCGGCAGGCTCGCTGGGCGACGGCCCATCGTCGCCACCACAGGCGCTCAGGCCTGCACACACCACGGCCAGCAGACACAGCCGCACAGGGCTCGGGAAACGACGGTACGACATGGGCAGACCCTCCTCGAAAGATTCGCGATCTTGGCTGCGCAGCATGGCGCGCAGGTGACAGACGCGCACCTTGCAAGATGTGCGCCTCGCGCTGCGGCTTTCCGCATCAAGAAAACATCATTTCGCATTGCGGCATTACAAGGAGGTCACGGCGAAGTCATTCTTCCAGATGGAAGAAGCCGATTTCATATCCAGAAATCATCGGATCAAGTCATTGATTTCATTGGAGTTTATTTTTAGTCTTATATAAGACACAAGTCTTCCGAAAGAGACGGGCGGCTCCTATTCTTGGAGTCATCAAGTCCTCGTTTTTCTCACCACCTCACTTCCGGAGACCGACATGACCCAAGCGACCCGCGAACAACAGATCGCCGCCCTCGAAAAAGACTGGGCGGAGAACCCGCGCTGGAAAGGCATCAAGCGCGGCTACAGCGCGGCCGATGTCGTGCGTCTGCGCGGCTCGCTGCAGATCGAGCACACGCTGGCCCAGCGCGGCGCCGAGAAGCTGTGGGACCTCGTCAACACCGAGCCCTTCGTCAACTCGCTCGGCGCACTGACCGGCAACCAGGCGATGCAGCAGGTCAAGGCCGGCCTGAAGGCCATCTACCTGAGCGGCTGGCAGGTGGCGGGCGACGCCAACCTGGCCGGCGAGATGTACCCCGACCAGTCGCTGTACCCGGCGAACTCGGTGCCGATGGTGGTGCGCCGCATCAACAACACCTTCCAGCGTGCCGACCAGATCCAGTGGTCCGAAGGCAAGGGCCCGGGCGATGCCGACTACCGCGACTACTTCGCGCCGATCGTGGCCGACGCGGAAGCCGGATTCGGCGGCGTGCTGAATGCCTTCGAGCTGATGAAGTCGATGATCGAGGCCGGTGCCGCCGGCGTGCACTTCGAGGACCAACTGGCTTCCGTGAAGAAGTGCGGCCACATGGGTGGCAAGGTGCTGGTGCCGACGCGTGAAGCGGTGGCCAAGCTGGTGGCGGCGCGTCTCGCGGCCGACGTGATGGGCACGCCCACCGTGCTGCTGGCCCGCACCGACGCCGAGGCGGCCGACCTGGTGACGAGCGACGTCGACGACAACGACAAGCCGTTCACCACCGGCGAGCGCACGATCGAAGGCTTCTACCGCACCCGCAACGGGCTGGAGCAGTCGATCAGCCGTGGCCTAGCCTATGCCGAGTACGCCGACATGATCTGGTGCGAGACCGGCAAGCCCGACCTGGCGTTCGCGAAGGCGTTTGCCGACGCGATCCACAAGAAGTTCCCCGGCAAGCTGCTGGCCTACAACTGCTCGCCGAGCTTCAACTGGAAGAAGAACCTCGACGACGCGACGATCGCGAAGTTCCAGCGCGAGCTGGGTGCGATGGGCTACAAGTTCCAGTTCATCACGCTGGCCGGCTTCCACAGCCTGAACTACTCGATGTTCAACCTGGCCTACGGCTATGCGCGCAACAACATGACCGCGTTCGTCGAGCTGCAGGAAGCCGAGTTCGCCGCGGCCGAGAAGGGCTTCACCGCGGTGAAGCACCAGCGCGAGGTCGGCACTGGGTATTTCGATGCGGTGACGACGACGATCGAGCGCGAGGCATCGACAGCGGCGCTGAAGGGCTCGACCGAAGACGAGCAGTTCTTCGACGAGCGCAAGGTGGCCTGAGCGATTTGATCGCGACGGGGGTGCTCATTTGAGCGAGACTGTTCGCGACCTGCGGCTGGCTTGAGGCGCGGCGCCCCCCTTACATCGAAGCCAGCAGCATCTCGCGGTAGTCCTCCCGCGTCGCGAGGCGCGGGTTCGTCTTGTGGCAGTGGTCGACCATCGCGCCGTCGATCACGCGCTCGAACAGCTCTTCGGTCACGCCGAGGGCCGCGAGCCCCGGCGCCAGGCCGAGCCGCGCATTCATCTCGCGGACCGCCTCGGCGATCTCGGTGCCCCTCGAGTCGCATGAGCCGATGCCCATCGCGTGCGCCATGCGCGCCAGCCGTCGCTCGCGCACGATCGATTCGGCGCTGGCATTGAAGCGCAGCACCGCCGGCAGGAACATCGCGTTCAGCGTGCCGTGGTGCAGCTTCGGGTTCACGCTGCCCAGGCTGTGGCTCAGCGAATGCACGCAGCCGAGGCCCTTCTGGAAGGCCATCGCGCCCTGCAGGCTCGCGCTCATCATGTTCCAGCGCGCGTCGCGGTCCTGGCCGTTGCGCGTCGCCCGCTCGATGTGGCCCCAGCCGCGCTCCAGCCCGTCGAGCGCGATGCCGTCGGCGGGCGGGTTCACCGCCGGCGCCATGAAGGTCTCCATGCAATGCGCGATCGCGTCCATGCCGGTCGCGGCCGTCAGCAGCGGCGGCAGGCCGAGCGTCAGCGCCGGGTCGCAGATCGCCGCGCGCGGCAGCAGGTTCCAGTTGTGGAAGCCGAGCTTGCGGCCGTCGTCGACGATCACGATCGCGCCGCGCGCGACCTCGCTGCCGGTGCCCGCCGTCGTCGGCACCGCGATCACCGGCGTCACGCGGTCGGTGATCTTCGTGCTGCCGCCCTCGATGGTGGCGTAGGTCTTCATCGGGCCGTCGTGGGTCGCGGCGATCGCGACACCCTTGGCCAGGTCCATGCTCGACCCGCCACCGACCGCGATCAGCCCGTCGCAGCCGTGCTCGCGCCAGACCTGCACCGCGGAACGCACCGCTGCCTCGGTCGGGTTGAACGGCGTGCCGTCGAACACCGCGTGGGGCAGGGCGCCGAGCGCGGCCAATGCCTGGTCGAGCACGCCGGCCGCGCGCACGCCGGCATCGGTGACGACCAGCGGCTTGCGAATGCCGATGCGCTCGCATTCGCCGGGCAGCAGCTTCAAGGCGCCGAAGTCGAGCTGGATCTGCGTGAGGTAGTAGATGAAGGCCATGGCGGAACGGAGCGTTGCGATGGGACCGGCCAGTATGCTCTGGCACACTCGCCCCCCGTGAGCTCGCATCCCCTGACCCCCGCGATGAGCAGCCTGCTGTATCGCATCGGCCGCGCCAAGCGCCCCCCGTTCCACACCATGCCGGTCGCGCAGGCTCGCGAGGTCTACACCGCGGCTGCCGAAACCATCGACCCGCCGCGTGCGCCGCTGGCGCGCGTCGAGGATTTCACGCTGCCTGCCGACGACGGCACGCCGTTGCGCGCCCGGCTCTACGCGCCGTCGACCGGCCGGCTGCCGCTGATGATGTACCTGCATGGCGGCGGGTTCACGATCGGCAACCTCGAGACCCACGACAGCCTGTGCCGCCAGTTCGCGCAGCGCAGCGGCACCGCGGTGGTCGCGATCGACTACCGGCTCGCGCCGGAGCACCGCTTCCCGACCGCGGTGGGCGATGCCTGGGCCGCCATGAGCTGGCTGGCGGCGCATGCCGAGACGTTGGGGCTCGACGCCCGCCGCATGGCCGTCGGCGGCGACAGCGCCGGCGGCACGCTCGCCGCAGTGAGCGCGATCCACGCGCGCGACATCGGCCTGCCGCTCGCGCTGCAGGTGCTGATCACGCCCGGCACCACGGCCTACGCCGACACGCCGTCGCACCGCGAATTCGCCGAAGGCTTCCTGCTCGACGCCCCCGGCATCGAGTGGTTCTTCGGCCACTACATCGCCCACGCCGACCGCGGCGACTGGCGCTTCGCCCCGCTGAACGCGCCCGATCTCGACGGCGTCGCGCCGGCCTGCGTGGTGCTGGCCGAATGCGACCCGCTGGTCGACGAGGGCGTCGCCTACGCCGACAAGCTGCGCACCTCCGGCGTCGCGGTCGACCTGGAGCTGTACCGCGGCGTCACGCACGATTTCATCAAGATGGCGCGCGAGCTCGACGAAGCGATCGCCGCGCAGGACGCCATCGCCGCCGCACTGAAGAAGGCCTTGCTGTCATGAAACGCACCGATTTCCGATTCCTCGAGCGGCTGCGCGTGCGCTGGGCCGAGGTCGACCTGCAGCAGATCGTCTTCAACGGCCACTACCTGATGTACTTCGACACCGCGGTGGCCGGCTATTGGCGGGCGCTCGCGATGCCGTATGCATCGACGATGCACTACCTGGGCGGCGACCTGTTCGTGCGCAAGTCCACCCTCGAGTACGAAGGCTCGGCACGCTACGACGACGTGCTCGACATCGGCGTGCGCTGCGGGCGCATCGGCACCTCGTCGATGGTGTTCAGCGCGGCCGCCTTCCGGCAGGACCAGCTGCTGGTCAGCGCCGAGCTGGTCTACGTGTTCGCCGACCCGGTCGCGCACACCTCGAAGCCGGTGCCGCAGGAGTTGCGCGAGCTGCTGCAGGATTTCGAGGCCGGCAAGCCGATGGTGGAGGTGCGTGTCGGCGCCTGGGCCGAGCTGGGCCGCGATGCGCAGCGCATCCGCACCGAGGTGTTCGTCGAAGAGCAGAAGATCCCGCCGGAGCGCGAATGGGACGATGCCGATGCCGACTGCCTGCACGCCGTCGCGTACAACCATTTCGGCGCGGCGCTGGCGACCGGCCGGCTGCTGGAGCACGTGCCCGGCGTCGCGAAGATCGGCCGCATGGCGGTGACGCAGGCGATGCGCGGCAGCGGCGTCGGCCGGGCGGTGCTCGACGCGCTGATGAAGGCGGCGCGCGAGCAGGGCTACCGCGAAGCGGTGCTGCATGCGCAGACCTCGGCCGAGGCGTTCTACACGCGGGCCGGGTTCGCGCCGCGCGGGCCGGTGTTCGAGGAAGTCGACATCCCGCACGTCGAGATGGTGCGCAGCCTGTAGCGGCCATCGGATCGAGGGGCCTTGGTCGAATCCACCGTTGCGAGCGGCGACGCCGGCGCGTATACCGTCATGGTTGTCTCTCGGTGTTGGGCGATGGACCTAGATTATTTCGGGTCGGAGCAGGACGTTCAGGCGCTGGAACGGCAATTGACCGTCGTCGATGAGGCGCTGCGCCCGCAACGGCTCGCCGCGCTCGCCTGGTACCTGCGCCAGCGCCACACGCAGCGCGCGTTGGCGCTGGTCGACGAGGCGCAGGCGCTGCTGGCGGCCGGCGCACTCGACGCGGCCGGCGAGGCGCCACGCATCCGCTGCCTGGCCCGCCTGCAGCTGGTCCACGGCGAGGCGAAATGGCTGTTCGCCGAACTCGATGCGGCCAAGGGCCTGCTCGCGCAGGCGCGCGAGGGTTTCGAATCGATCGGCGATTTCACCGGTGCCGGCGACGCCTCGCTCGCGCAGGCGATCCTGCTGCAGTACCACGCCGACGAGCCCGCGCGCGCCAACGAATGCTTTGCCGACGCGCTGGCCGCCTACCAGCGCGCCGGCGACGCGGTGCGCCTGCGCTGCGCCGAGGCCAGCCTCGCGCTGGGCCAGTTCATGCAGGCGCCGGCGGCGGCCGTCGCGCGCTGGGGCGAGCTGCTGGCCGCCGCTGCGGCCTCGGGCCACGCCGGGCTCGATGCCCGCATCGCGGTGACGAACGGCTGGTTCGCGCAGTTCCGCGGCGAGCTGGTGCACGAGATCGCCTTCAACCAGCGGGCGTTCTCGCTGGCGCTGGCGGCCGGGCAGTTGCGCACCGCGATCATCGTCGCCGGCAACGTCACCCGCGCCTTCCTGAGCCTGAACGACCCGGCCCAGGGGCTGGAGTGGGCGGAGCGCGCCGTCGCGCTGGCCCGCAAGACGGGCTGGCCGGCGACGCTGACGCTCAGCCTCGGCTGGGTCGGCCTGGCGCTGCATCGAACCGGCCGCTCGCCGGCCGCGCGCGAACTGCTCGCCGAAAGCCTGGCCGGGCTGGGGGCGGCGTCGCGCGCGGGCACCTTCCACACCATTGCCGCCACGCTGCTGGGCGACGTGTGCTTCAGCCTGGGCGAGCATGCGGCCGCCGCCGACGCGTATGCGGTCAGCGAAGACATCGAGCGGCGTGCCGGCCGCGCCACCTGGTACCTGGCCGATGCGCTGCGCGGCAAGTCGCTGGTGCTGTCGCGCTTTCGCCGCAAGAGCGAGGCCATCGCCGCGGCCGAAGAGGCGCTCGCGATCCACGTGAAGGCGGGCGTGCGCTGGCGGCAGGCCGCCTGCCTGCAGGCGCTGGCCACCATCGCCCGCGAACATCAACTGTCGCCGCCGGCCGGTTCGAGCGCGGCGACCGGCGCGATCCACTACCTGGAACAGGCGCTCGCGATCGACGAGGAGACCGCGGGCAAGACGGTGTCCGACGAACTGTGCAGCGAGCTGTCGCGCGAGTACGAAGCGGTCGGCGATCTCGCGCGGGCGCTTGCCTTCGAACGGCGGGCGATGGCGGCACGCACCCGCATCCAGTCGAAGAAGGCGACCGACCTGACGGCGGCCATGCAGGTGCGCTTCGAGACCGAGCGTGCCAAGGACGACGCCGAGCACAACCGCGCGCTGGCCGAAGCCGAGGCGCGCCGGGCGGACGCAGAGGCGGCGGCCAACCGCGCGAAGAGCATGTTCCTGGCGAGCATGAGCCACGAGCTGCGTTCGCCGTTGAACGCGATGCTGGGCTTCTCGCGGCTGCTGATGCGCGACGCCAGCCTGGGCGAGCGCGCGCGCCGCGACGTCGGCGTCGTGCTGTCCAGCGGCGAGCACCTGTACCAGGTGATCAACCAGGTGCTGGAGCTGTCGAAGATCGAGGCCGGGCACATGGGCGTGCAGCCGGTCCGCTTCAACCTGCCGGTGGTGCTGCACGAGCTGGAGGAGGTGTTCGCGCTGAGCGCGCGGCAGAAGGGCCTGCGGCTGGCGGTGCAAGCCCGCTCGCCGCTGCCGACCCACGTGGAGGCCGACGTGCTGAAGCTGCGGCAGGTGCTGGTCAACCTGCTGGGCAATGCGATCAAGTTCACGCCGCAGGGCAGCGTGACGCTGGCGGTCCGGATGGTGGGCGACGGCCGGCTGCGCTTCAGCGTCACCGACACCGGCGTCGGCATTGCCGCCGGCGAACTGGCGACGCTGGGCGAGGCCTTCGTGCAGGCCCAGGCCGGCCGGCAGGCGGCCGAAGGCACCGGCCTCGGGCTGGCGCTCAGCCGCGGCTTCCTGCAGGTGATGGGCGGTGAACTGCACATCGAGAGCGAACACGGCCGGGGCACGACGGCGCAGTTCGAGATCCCGGTGCGCGTGCTCGAGGCAAGCACGGCGGTGGGTGCCGCGGCGGCGCCGGGCCGCGCCGTCGCGCTCGCCGCGGGCACGCCGCAGCAGCGCATCCTGGTCGTCGACGACCAGGCCGACGGCCGGGCGCTGCTGGTCCGGCTGCTGCAGCCGCTGGGCTTTGCGGTGCGGGAGGCGGCCAACGGGCGCGAAGCGGTGGACCTGTGGCGGCAGTGGGCGCCGCAGCTGATCCTGATGGACATGCGCATGCCGGTGATGGACGGGCGTGAGGCGACGCGGCAGGTGAAGACGGGCGTGGGGGCGGGCACAGTCGTGATCGCCCTGACCGCCAGCAGCTTCGAAGAGCAGCGCGAGGAGTTCCTCGGGCTCGGCTGCGACGACTTTCTCGGCAAGCCGTTCAAGGAAGAAGCGCTGCTGGAGATGATCGGCCAGCACCTCGGCCTGCGCTATGAGCATGAGCAGTTGCCGGCCGTGCCCGCCGAGGCGGTGCTCGACCCGCAGCGGCTGGCGCGGATCCCGCCGCCGCTGCTCGCCGGGCTGCGCAGCGCGCTCGATCACGGCGACCCGCAGTCCATCGAGCTGGCGCTGCAGCAGATCCGGCCCGGCGATGCCGACACCGCCGATGCGCTCGCGGCGATGGCCGCGCGGTTCGAGTTCAAGCGGATCCAGTCCTTGCTGAACGGGGCCCGCCCAGGACAGGAGCAAGGTCCATGAGCATCACGACGCGCCGGCAGTTCATCGGCCACGCCAGCGCCGCCCTCGGGGCCGCGGCCTTGCTCGGCCGCGTGGCGCGGGCAGAGCCGCCGGTCGACCCACCGATCGACACGCTGCGCATCCTCATCGGCTTCGCGGCCGGCGGCTCCGGCGACCTGCTGGCCCGCAGCGTGGCCGAATCGCTGCGTGGCACGCATGCGCGCACGACGCTGGTCGACAACAAGATCGGCGCCGGCGGCCAGCTCGCGCTGCTGTCGCTGAAGAACGCGCCGGCCGACGGCAGCACGCTGCTGCTGACGCCGTCGTCGATGCTGACGCTCTTTCCGCACACCTACAAGCAGCTGCCCTACGACCCGCTGCGCGACGTGGCCCCGGTGTCGCTGGCCTGCACCTTCGACCTGGCGTTCGCGGTCGGGCCGCTGGTCGATGCCTCGGTGCAGACGCTGGCGGATTTCCTCACGTGGTCGCGCGAGCATCCGGACGCCGCCAACTTCGGCAGCCCGGCCACCGGCTCGTCGACTCACTTCGTCGGCGAGATGCTCGCCCGCGCCGGCAACGTGCCGCTGCGCCATGTGCCGTACCGCGGCAGCCGGCCCGCCATCGTCGATCTGATGGGCGGGCAGATCGCCGCGGTCTGCGCCCCGCTGGGCGACATGCTGCCGCTGCTGCAGGCCAGGCCGATCCGCCTGCTGGCCGTGTGCGGCATACGGCGCAGCCGCTTCGCGCCGCAGGTGCCGACCTTCGTGGAGCAGGGCTTCAAGGACATCGTCGCCGACGGCTGGTACGCCTTCTACCTGCCGGGCGGTGCGAACGCGCAGGTCGTGCAGCGTGCGAATGCCGCGCTGCGCGCCGCCCTCGACGATGCGCAGGTGGTCGCGGAGCTGGCCCGGATGGGCTTCGATCCCGCCGGTTCTTCGGCGGCCGAACTCGCGGCACTTCAGCGCCGCGACAGCGCACGCTGGGCCGCCATCGTCAAGGCACTCGGGTTCAGCGCGGTGTGATCAATCAGTCGGCGGCCGGCCGGGTGCGGCGCGGCCGTTCCGGCTTCAGCAGGCTGCGCACCCGCGTCTTGCGCGGCACGGCCGCGCCGCGGTTCGGCGGGTCGTCCGCCTCGTCGACGCTGCCCTGGGCCGGGGCCTCGGCCGGCGGCGCCTCGCTGTAGCGGGGCGGCCAGTCCTTCAGCGTCGAGCGGCGCAGCAGCGCCATGCCGCCGCTGGCGGCGTAGGTGCGTTCGAGCACGTGCGTGACGAGCCGCTTGTTGACGCGCTCGGTGATCACCAGCGTCGAGCAGCGGGTGCCGTAGCTGCCGTCCGGCGTGCGGATGAATGCGGCCGACAGCAGCTTTTCCCACTCGGGCGACACGCCGGTCGACGGCAGCAGCGCGTCGTCGGCCAGCGTGCGGTCGCCGAGCGCTTCGAACAGCCGGGAGCTGAGGGTGTCGACGCTGTCGCTCGCCGACAGCGCCGCATCGACGCGCGCCTTCAGCAGGTCGACCTTGGGCCACGGCGCATCGAGCCGGCCGTTCGACAGGCCGAACAGCCCGCGCTCGAGCCGCACCGGGTGCACCTCGTGGCTCGACGCCCAGAAGCATTCGCCGCGCTGGAAATCGGCGGCCACCAGGTTGAAGCCGTTGTGGCCGGCCAGCGCGGTGCGCATCCAGAAGCGGTCGGTCTGCAGGTCGCCCGACAGCCAGCGCGGCACGATCTCGCCGCGCGACGGCGCCTGCGGATCCTGGCGCGACGGATCGCGCACGTTGGTGATGAAGGCGAGGCGCCCGGCGGCGGTCAGGCCGAGCCAGGTGCCGCCGGCTTCGAGGTCGCGCCCGCCGAGGATGTCGGGGCGGCCTGCGCCGGGCGACCACCAGGCCAGGCGGGCGGTCGGGCGCTTGAAGAACTCGTCGCGGTTCGCCGCGATCACCAGCGGGAAGCGGCGCGACTGGTCGATCGCCAGCGCTACGAGGCACATGGCACGAAGCGCTCGCAGTGGCGGGGGCCGACGATCCACGGCGCGAGCACGGCGCCGAGCCGCGCTTCGATCTGGCGCGCCAGCGTGTCGTCGATGCCGTGGGGCGCGAAGGCGTAGGTTTCCATCCAGGTGTGGTGTTCGTCGCGGGAGTCGGGTCGGCGCAGCAGCCGGGCTTGGAGCCCGGGCCAGGCCGACTGCAACTGCGCCTGTGCCGCGAGAATCGCGGCCGACAGCGCCTCGGCGTCGCCAGCCTTCGCCCGATAGTAGATGAACAATTCGTGCACGCTGCCGCCGCCGCTGCGGGTCCGTGAAGTCGTGCCTGGAATGGCTGGAATGCCTGAGGCCGCGCGGCCGGTCAGGCCGTCACGTCGATGTCGACGTCGTAGGGCATCGGCTGGCGCACCAGCACCGGCCCGTCGGCGGCACCCAGGTGCAGGCTGCCGGCGTCGAGCGCCGCGAGCTTGACCTCGGCCAGCACGCGCTGCCCGGCCGCATTGACGACGAGGCCCGCCGGCTGGCCGGGATCGCCGCTGTGGAAGATCTCCTGCCCGGCGCTCGCCGGCACCGCGGAGTCGAACAGGAAGCTGCGCCGCTTGATGGTGCCGCGGTACTGGCTGCGCGCGACGATCTCCTGCCCGGGGTAGCAGCCCTTCTGGAAGTCGACGCCGCCGACCAGCTCGAAGTTGAGCATCTGCGGCACGAACTGGTCGACGGTGGCGGCTTCGACGCGCGGCACCGCGCTCGCGACCTCGCCCTCGCGCCAGGCGTCGAGCGACAGCGCGGGCAGGGCAGGGGCGGCGCTGCCGGCCGGCGCGGCCCACAGGTAACGTTCGTGACCATCGGCATCCGGCAGGCGCACCAGGCTGCCGCCGGCGTGCTCGCTGCGCTGCCACGGCGCGGGCAGCGCGGCTGTGCCCAGCCACGCCTGTGCCGAGGCACCGGCCAGGCCGTGCAGCACGAACTCGGCCGACGCGTCGCTCAGCTTGCACTGCGCGCGCAGCACGAACATCGACAGCCGCTTCAGCGTGGGCGCCAGCAGGTCGGCGCTGCAGGCGAGCAGCAGCTCGTCGGGCGCCGGCGCCCACACCACGAAGCTCGCGAGCAGCCGGCCCTTGGCCGAGCAGTAGCCGGCCAGCCGCGCCTTGTCTGCACCGAGTTGCGCGACGTCGCTGGTCAGCTGGCCGTGCAGGAACGACGCGGCATCGGCGCCGCGCGCGCGGATCACGCCCCAGTGGGAAAGGGTCGCGATGCCGTCGAGGGAGAGGGTTGTGCTCATTGGATACAAGCCGTGCAGGAGTGCCGATTATCATCAGCGCCCGTCATCGGGTCCCGACCGGGGTCTCCAGGCCTTCTTTCGAGCTTCCCGCCGTGAAATTCCTGCGCCGTCTCGTCCTGCTGGTGTTCGTGCTGGCCCTCCTCGCTGCCGGCGCGGCCGTCGGCGGCACGGTGTGGTGGCTGCAGCAGCCGCTGCCGCTGAATGCCGATGCGGTCGAGGTGTCGATCGAACCCGGCACCTCGCCGCGCGAGGTCGCGTTCGCGTGGACCCAGGCCGGCGTGCAGGCGCCGCCGGTGCTGCTTTACGAATGGTTCCGCTGGTCCGGCCAGGCGCGCAAGATCCGCGCGGGCAGCTATGCGATCACGCGCGGCATCACGCCGCGCGGCCTGCTCGACAAGATGGTGCGCGGCGACGAGGTGCTGTCCACCGTGCGCCTGATCGAAGGCTGGACCTTCCGCCAGTTCCGCGCCGAACTCGCGAAGGCCGAGAACCTGAAGCAGACCGTCACCGGCATGAACGATGCGCAGCTGATGGCCGCGATCGGCGCGGCCGGCCTCGCGCCCGAAGGCCGCTTCTATCCCGACACCTACGCCTACAGCAAGGGCGCGAGCGACGTCGCGGTGCTGAAGCGGGCGCACCGCGCGATGCAGCGCCAGCTGGAGCTGGCTTGGGCCGAGCGGGCCGCCAGCTCGCCGCTGCGCAACGCCGACGATGCGCTGACGCTGGCCTCGATCGTCGAGAAGGAAACCGGCACGCCGGCCGACCGCAGCCGGGTGGCCGGCGTGTTCACGAACCGGCTGCGCATCGGCATGCCGCTGCAGACCGACCCGACCGTGATCTACGGGCTGGGCGAGCAGTTCGACGGCAACCTGCGCAAGCGCGACCTGACCACCGACGGCCCGTACAACACCTACCTGCGCACCGGCCTGCCGCCGACGCCGATCGCGATGCCGGGACGGGCCTCGCTGCTGGCCGCGGTGCGGCCCGACACCACCAAGGCCTTGTACTTCGTGGCCCGCGGCGACGGCAGCAGCCAGTTCAGCGAGACGCTGGCCGAGCATAATCGCGCGGTCAACCAGTACCAGAAGTAGCCCACCAGTGCCCGTGCGCGGACGATTCATCACCTTCGAAGGCATCGACGGCGCCGGCAAGTCCACGCACATCGACGCGCTGGCCGAGCACCTGCGCAGCGCCGGCCAGCCGGTCGTGCTGACCCGCGAACCCGGCGGCACGCCATTGGCCGAGCAGTTGCGCGAGCTGCTGCTGCATTCGCCGATGGACCCGCTGACCGAAGCGCTGCTGGTGTTCGGCGCGCGCCGCGACCACCTCACGCAAGTCATCGAGCCGGCGCTGGCCGCCGGCCGCACCGTGCTGTGCGACCGCTTCACCGATGCGAGCTTCGCCTACCAGGGCGGCGGCCGCGGCTTCGATGCCGGCGTGCTGGCCACGCTGGAAGGCTGGGTGCACCGCCACCTGCAGCCTGACCTGACCTTCTGGTTCGACCTGCCGGCCGCGCTGGCCGCCGAGCGCCGCGCCGCGGTGCGCGCGCCGGACCGCTTCGAACAGCAGGACCTGGCGTTCTTCGAGCGCGTCCGCTCGGGGTATGAATCGCGCCGGCAGTCGGCGCCGGATCGCATCGTCCGCATCGATGCCGCCGCGCCGCGCGAGCAGGTCTGGCAGCAAGTTCTCGCGTCCCTGGAGCAGCACCCGTGGTAGATCCCGAAGGAAAGCTGCCCTTGCCCTGGCTGGCAGCGGCGCTCGACGAGGCGCTGCGCACGCAGCGCGGCCATGCGCTGCTGATCCACGGACCGCAGGGCATCGGCCAGTTCGAGCTGGGGCTGACGCTGGCGCAGTCGTGGTTGTGCGAGGCGGCGCCGGCAAGTGGCCCGTTCAAGCCCGCCTGCGGGCGTTGCGCGAGCTGCCACCTGGTGCAGGCGCGCTCGCATCCCGACCTGCTGGTGCTGCTGCCCGAGGCGCTGCGCGAATCGCTGGGCTGGGACAACGCCGACGACGGCGACAGCGAAGCCAAGGCCTCGAAGGCCAAGCCGAGCAAGGAGCTGAAGGTCGAGGCGATCCGTGGCGCGGTCAACTTTGCGCAGACCACCTCGGCGCGCGGGCGCGGCAAGGTCGTGCTGCTGCACCCGGCGGAGCGCATGAACGGCATCTCGGCCAACACGCTGCTGAAGACGCTGGAAGAGCCGCCCGGCCAGGCCCGTTTCATCCTCAGCAGCGGCTCGCCCGATGCGCTGCTGCCGACGATCCGCAGCCGCTGCCAGGCGCTGCCGCTCGCGCTGCCGCCGACCGACCAGGCGACGCGCTGGCTCGCCGAGCACAAGATCGCGCAGCCCGAGGTGCTGCTCGCCGCCGCCGGTGGCCAGCCGCTGCAGGCGCTCGACTGGGCGCAGGACGGCGTCGACGCGGTGGCCTGGCTGCGCCTGCCGAAGCAGCTCGCGGCCGGCGACGCGGGCCAACTCGCCGCGTGGCCGCTGCCGCGGCTGCTGGAGGCGATGCACAAGCTCTGCCATGACGCGCTGTGCCTGTCGTGCGGCGCGGCGCCGCGCTACTTTCCGCCGGCCTCGCTGCCCGCGGCGATGCCGCTGTACGGCCTGACGCGCTGGGCATCGGCGCTGTCCACCGCGAGCCGGCATGGCGAGCACCCGTGGAATCAGCCGGTGATGGTGGAATCCTTGGTGCAACAGGCCCGCGAGGCGCTGGCACCGGCGCGCCATGTCAAGGGTCCTTCGGTACACTCGACCCGATGAGCGATTCCTCCGCCACTCCCTCCCGCGCAGTCGCACCGGCCGCGGCCTCACGGCCGAGCGTCATCCAGCTGGTCTTCCGCGAAAAGGGCGCGCTGTACGCCGCCTTCATCCCGCTGTTCAGCGAAGGCGGCCTGTTCGTGCCGACCACCCGCGAGTACAAGCTCGGCGAAGACATCTACCTGCTGCTGTCGCTGCCGGACGACCCGCAGCGCTACCCGGTCGCCGGCAAGGTGTCGTGGATCACGCCGCCCAATGCGTCGGGCGGCCGCACCCAGGGCGTCGGCGTGCGCTTCCCGACCGACGAGAAGACCCGCGTGCTGAAGCTGAAGATCGAAGAGATCCTCGGCACCTCCATCCAATCCGCGAAGCCGACGCAGACGATCTGAATCGTTTGCCGCGCCGAGCGCGCCACCCCCTGCGATGTTCGTCGACTCCCACTGCCACCTGAGCTTTCCCGAGCTGCACGCTCGCCTGGACGAGATCCGCGCCGAGATGGCGGCCGCGCAGGTCGACCGCGCGCTGTGCATCTGCACGACGCTCGAGGAGTTCGACGGCGTGCAGGCGCTGGCGGCCGCCCACGACAACTTCTGGGCCTCGGTCGGCGTGCATCCCGACAACGAGGACGTGCTGGAGCCGAGCGTCGAGACGCTGGTGGCGCTGAGCCGCCGCGACAAGGTGGTCGCGATCGGCGAGACCGGGCTCGACTACTACCGCCTGAACGGCCGCAGCATCGCCGACATGGAATGGCAGCGCGAGCGCTTCCGGGTGCACATCCGCGCCGGGCTCGAGCGCGACCTGCCGCTGGTGATCCACACCCGCAGTGCGTCGGACGACACCGTCGCGTTGCTGAAGGAGCAGGGCGCCGGCCGCTCGCGCGGCGTGTTCCATTGCTTCACCGAGACGATGGCCGTCGCGCGCGACGCGCTCGACCTCGGCTTCCTGATCTCGTTCTCCGGCATCCTGACCTTCAAGAGCGCCGTCGAGCTGAAAGAGGTGGCGCGCTACGTGCCGCTGGACCGCTGCCTGATCGAGACCGACAGCCCGTACCTGGCCCCCGTGCCGTACCGCGGCAAGACCAACTCGCCGGCCTATGTGCCCTACGTGGCCAAGCAGCTCGCCGAGCTGAAGGGCTGCACGGTGGAAGAGGTCGCGGCGCAGACCAGCCGGAATTTCGAAGCGCTGTTCCGGCTGCCCGAGCCCGCCGGAATGTAAGCATCTGGATTTCAAGAATTGCATGAGGTAACTCATTCAATTCATTGATCCGTAACGATAAATATGATTTCATACGGAGCTGGATCACCGGCTTCCGCGGGCCACCACCGACAGACATGTCAGGGTTCTTCTGACCCCTCGTTTGGAGCAGTACCGACTACGAGGAAGAGGGTGCGGCGCCTACAGTGACTCCATCGATACACCCCGTTCACTGGAGCGTCACCATGCAGAGCACCGACAGCACCGAGATCGTTGGCAACCCCTTCGTTCTGATGATGAACCCGGCGGAGGTGTTCCAGGCGATGGAGCGCTCCGGGCGACTCGAGCGCCTGCAGCGCCGCATCTGCCGCCCGCTGGACAAGCCGCTGATCCCGCGCGTCGAATCCGACATCAACGCCTACGATCACCTGATCGACGCGGAACCCGAATCGGAAGGCGATTCAGCCGACTGATTTCCTCGGGGTCTGTCTCGTCCGGCCAGGCCGGCCTGACGTAGCATCGATGCACAACGCATCGATGACATGACCGCCAAGACACCCGCTTACGACGCGCTGGCCGCCCTGAGCCAACGCCTTCACCACTTCGATCACCTTCGTGCCATCGCCGGCTGGGACCAGGCCGCGATGATGCCGCCTAAGGGCAACGATGCCCGGGCTGCCGCGGTGGCCGAACTCTCGGCGCTGATGCATCGGTTGCGCACCGATCCGTCGACCGCCGGCGAACTCGAACGCGCCGGGCAGGAACCGCTCGACGACTTCCAGCGCGCGAACCTGCGCGAGATCCACCGCGAATGGCGGCTCGCGAACGCACTCCCCGAATCGCTCGTGCAGGCCCGCTCGCTGGCCACCGCACGCTGCGAACACGCATGGCGCACCCAACGACCGGCCAACGACTGGGCCGGCTTCGTCGTCAATTTCCGCGAGGTGCTGCGCGTCGGCCGCGAAGAAGCCCGCCTGCTGTCGGAGCAGACCGGCCTGTCGAAGTACGACGCACTGATGGACCGCTACGAACCCGGCATGACCAGCGCCGAGGTCGACCGCGTCTTCGGCGACCTGCAGCAATGGCTGCCGGGGCTGATCGCCCAGGTGCGCGAGCGCCAGGCCCGCGAGGCCTGCATCGAGCCGGTGGGGCCGTTCCCGGTCGAGCAGCAGCGCCGGCTGTGCGAGGCGGTGATGCACCTGCTGGACTTCGATTTCGACGCCGGCCGGCTCGACACCAGCGCCCATCCGTTCTCCGGCGGCGTGCCCGAAGACGTGCGCCTGACCACCCGCTACCGCGAAGATGGCTTCCTGCAAAGCCTGATGGGCACCATCCACGAGACCGGCCACGGCCGCTACGAGCAGAACCGCCCGCGCGGCTGGCTCGGCCAGCCGGTATCCAATGCGCGCTCGATGGCCCTCCATGAAAGCCAGAGCCTGAGCTTCGAGATGCAGCTCGGCTGCAGCCGCGGCTTCACGCAACTGCTGGCGCCGATGCTGGCCACGCATTTCGGTGCGCAGCCGGCCTTCGCGCCCGACAACCTCTACCGCCTGGTCACGCGCGTGAACCCGGGCTTCATCCGCGTCGACGCCGACGAGGTGACCTACCCGGCCCACGTGATCCTGCGCTACCGGATCGAGCGGGCGCTGATCGAAAGCGAGATCGAGCCGGAGGACGTCCCCGGCCTGTGGGACGCCGGCATGATGGAACTGCTGGGCGTCGACACCCGCGGCAACTTCACCAACGGCCCGCTGCAGGACGTGCACTGGCCCGAGGCGCTGTTCGGCTATTTCCCGTGCTACACGCTGGGTGCGATGTATGCCGCACAGTGGTTCGCGACCTTGCGCCGCCTGCACCCCGACCTCGATTCGCGCATCGCCGCCGGCGACCTGTCACCGGTGTTCGACTGGCTGCGCGAGAACGTGTGGCAGCAGGCGAGCCGCTGGACGACGGCCGAACTCGCGGTGCGCGCGAGCGGCGAGCCGCTGAACCCGCTGCACTTCCGCAGGCACCTCGAAAGCCGCTACCTGGGCTGATCGGTCGGCCGATCGGGGAGGGCGCTGCGGCGCGGCCGCACCATCGCGTCGAGCAGCCGTTCGAGCGCGCCGGGCAGGTCGCGGCAGCGCCCGGTGTGCACCGGCGAGGTCTGGATCGCGGTGCTGCGGGGCGCCACCAGCCAGTCGAAACGCTCGCGCGGCAGCAGTCGGCCGAGCGCGCCCGCATCGGCGCCGCCGCGGCAGATCGCCGGGATCGCGGCCAGCGACGCGCGGATCGCGGCCAGGTCGAGCCCCGGGTCGAGCGCGAGCAGCCGCGCCTCGTCGACCTCGATGCCGGCCTGCAGGAAACCCGAGGGCGCGCAGGAGACGATCGCCCCGACGTTGATGAACTCGCCGCGCTCGACCCGCGGCACCACGCGCACGATCGCGTAGTCGTAGGTGCAGAGGTCAGCGGAGCTGGGAGCGGGCACGGATCGCCTCCTCGACAAAGACATGCGACGCCGCCAGCCGGCGCGTCAGGTAGTCGGCATAGGCCTGGCGGTGCGCGGCATGGTCGGCGAACACCTCGGGCTCGTCGAGCCAGGCATCGGGAATCAGCGCGACGATGTCGGCGATGGCCTGCGGCGTGATCGCTTCTCGCATGCGCTGGTCGGCCTCGGGCAGCGCGGCGGCGAACGGCAGCAGCACATGGTCGCGCACCAGCGCGAACGGGCTGGCCGCGCGGTCGAGGTGGCCGTCCCACGAATGATGGAAATACAGCGCCGCGCCGTGGTCGATCAGCCACAGCCGGCGGTGCCACATCAGCAGGTTGCTGTTGCGCGGCGTGCGGTCGACGTTGGTGACGAAGGCGTCGTGCCAGACGATGGCCGACGCGATGTCGGCGGCCGGCTGGTCGGCCAGCGGGTCGAAGGTGACCGAGCCGGGCAGGTAGTCGAGCGCGAGGTTCAGGCCGGCGCTCGCGCGGATCAGGTCCTGGATCTCGGGGTCGGGTTCGGTGCGGGCGAGTTCGGCCTCGAGCTCGACCAGCACGATCTCGGGCACCGCGAGGCCGGCCACGCGCGCCAGCTCGCCGCACACCAGCTCGGCGATCAGCGCCTTCGGGCCCTGGCCTGCACCGCGGAACTTCAGCACGTAGAGGCCCTGATCATCGGCCTCGATGATCGCGGGCAAGGAACCGCCTTCACGCAGCGGCGTGACGTAGCGGTGGGCGCAGACGGTGCGCAGGGTCGGGCGGGGCATCGGGCGATTGTCGCCGCATCGGCCCGCCGCACCCAGGCGCTACAGTGCCGATGCCACTGCCTCCCCTTCCATGAACGACGCCAGCAGCCCCGACAACCTCGCCGCTCAGCCTTTCGACACTGCGACATGGGCGGCCGCCCTCGACGACAGTGCATTGCGCCGCGCCAGCAGTTCGGCGATCTTCCAGCGCGGCAAGACCTACGCCGGCTCCGGCGCCGTGGACGTGACGGAAGAGGAGCGGGGCGACAGTCCGTCGATCCGCGCCACCATCACCGGGACCAGCCCTTACGCCACCGAGGTGTGGATCGAGGATGGCGAGGTCGGTGGCGACTGCGACTGTCCGAACGCGGAAGACGGCTGGTTCTGCAAGCACCAGGTGGCCCTCGCGCTGGTCTGGCGCGAGCGCCTGAGCGGCCAGGCGCCGACCCTCGACGAGGAATCCCGCAAGAAGGTCCAGGCCAGCGTGAAGCGGGCGCAGACCCTGAAGGACCGCCGGCAGGCGCTGGCGGACTTCCTGCATTCGCAACCGGTCGCCGTGCTGGCAGATCGCCTGCTGGGCCTGGCCGATCGCGATCACGAGATCGGCCGCGAGCTGCAGCAGTGGCGCAAGCTGAGCGACGCGCCTGACAAAGCCTCCAACCTCAAGGCGCTGGTGACCGAGATCATGGCGCCGGGCCGTGACTTCATCAGCTGGGACGAGAGCCACGCCTATGCCCGCAGGGCGGAGGCCGTCCTGCCTCTGCTGGCACAGACTCGCGAACGGGATCCTTCCGGGGCCGCTGCGCTGTGCCTGCACGCCATGCGCCGGGGTTGGGCGGTGCTGATGCAGGCCGATGATTCCAACGGAGACGTCGGTGGCTTGATTCAAGACATCGGTGCCGAATGGGTTCGGGCGCTGTCAGGAGCCGGCCCTCAGCCGGCAGCGTTCGGGGAGGCGTACCTGCAACTGCGGCTCGACGATCCGTTCGGATGCTTCGACACGGCCGCGGCTGAAGCTGCGATGGGCACGCCAGCACTCGCGCGCTACCGCAAGGCACTCGCCACGCGCTGGCGCGAAACCAAGGACGCCGTGCTTGCGGTCCGTGCAGAGCACGCGGCCCAGGTGGCACAGGCGAACGCGAACAGGAAGCGACCGCCGCCTTTCGACCCGCAGCGCGAAAGCGACATGCGGTTGTGGGCGCTGGAACGCATGCACCTGGACCGGCTTGAGGCGGATGGCGACATCGACGGTGCCCTCGCGGTGATGCGGGAAGGCATGACGCGGGAAGGCATGACCGCCCCCGGCGACTACCACCGGGTCACCGTGTTCCTGGAGCGGCATGGACGGCTGCGAGACGCCTTCGCGAATGCAGAACTGGGATGCAAGCTGCACCCGGGCGAGTCCTGGCTGGAGGACGATCTACTGCGCTGCTACGAGCGCGATGGCTGGGTCGAGGAGGCCTTCGTGTTGCGGCGGCATCGGTTCGGCAGAAGTCCGGGCGTTGACCGCTACCACGAGACGCTGAAGGCCGGGGCCGCCGCCGCACGCGATGCCGAGGCGCTGCGGGCCGAGTTGCAGCAGGTGCTGGTCGCTGACGAGGAACGCGAAATGGGGCGTTCTGCTGCGCACGGGGGGAGATTCTTTCCAGGCCGCATCGGCGCGCGCGCCGAGCAGCGGAATGTCTCGCTGCGGGCCGAGGTGCTGTGTTCGGAGGGGCGGTGGGACGAGGCGCTGGCCCTGGTGCAGCCGCCGGCGTGGTGCCGCAACAGCGTGCTGACCCACCTGGCCAGGCGGCTGGGACCGCAGCAGTCGGCGCAACGCATCGAACTCCTGATGCGCGTGTTCGCCGCAGAGATGAGCGATTCGAAGAGCCCGTACCGGCAGGAACTGGAACTGGTCGAAGAAATCGCCGGGCTGCTCGACGCAACACGCCGGGTGCAATGGCTCCTCGAGCTTCGTCGCGAGTACAAGGCCAAGAGGAACTTCGTGCGCGATCTTCCTCCGGCGTGACCGTTGGTGGCGCTTCAGGTGCCGCCGTAGCGCTCGGTGCGGATCGTCGCGGCATCGAGGCCGGCGGCGCGCAGGCCGGATGCGATGACCTCGACGAAGGGTGTTGCGCCGCAGACGAACGCCGATGCGGGGGCATGGCTCCAGTCGGCCAATGCCTCGCGCAGCAAGGCGTCGTCCAGTCGGCGATCGAAGTCACCAGGTCGGCGGCGGGGCTCGCGCGTGGTGACGAAGACCAGCCGCAGCGACGGATCGGCCTGCGCCATCACGGCGAGTTCCTCGGCGCAGATCAGCTCTTCATGCCGGCGCGCCGAATACAGCAGCAGCGTCGGCACGCCGTGGCCCGCCGCGTGGCGCAGCCGCAGCATCGCGAGCAGCGGCACCACGCCCGAGCCGCCGCCGACCAGCAGCAGCGGGCCGCCATCCACCGGCTGCCACACGAAGTGCCCGCCGATCGGGCCGCGCGCTTCCAGCGTGTCGCCGGCCTCGGCCACGTCGTGGAACCACGGCGAGACCTCGCCGTCGTCGAGCCGCTCGACCATCAGCTCGACCCGCGCCGCGCCGGGCGCCGACGCGATCGAGTAGCTGCGCTGCGCCTGGTAGCCGTCGGGCGCCGTCAGCCGCAGGTCCAGGTGCTGGCCGGCCAGCGACGCGGGCAACCGCAGGCGCAGGAACACGCTGACGACGCGCGGCGTGCGCCGCACGATCTCGTCGATCGCGACCTCTTGCCAGGTGCCGGTGGCCATCACGGATCGTTCGTGTAGCGCTGTTCGCGCCACGGATCGCCGCGCAGGTGATAGCCGCGCAGCTCCCAGAAACCGGCCTCGTCGCGCGCGGTGAAGCGCAGGCCCTTCAGCCACTTCGCGCTCTTCCAGAAATACAGGTGCGGCACCAGCAGCCGCGCCGGGCCGCCGTGCTCCGGGGCGAGCGGGGCGCCGCCGAAGCGGGTCGCGACCATCGCCTGGCCGTTGACCAGGTCGGCCAGCGGCACGTTGGTGTCGTAGTCGTCGAACGAGCGCGCCAGCACATACGGCGTCGGCGCCTCGAGGCCGGCGGCGCGCAGCAGGTCGTCGATGGTGACGCCCTGCCATTCGGTGTCGAACTTCGACCAGGTGGTTACGCAGTGGATGTCGCCGCGCCAGGTGGTCTGGGGCAGGGCGTTGAACTCGTCCCACGACCAGCTGGCCAGCGGCCGCGGCCCGTGGTGCAGCGTGAAGCGCCAATCGGCCAGCGGCACCTCGGGCGTCGGTCCGTACGACAACACCGGGAAGTCATCGGTGAGGTGCTGGCCGGGGGGCAGCCGCTTCACCACGTCGGTGGCGGGGCGGCGGCCGAAGAATCCGCGGGTTGCCATGAATCAGAGTCTCCTGGTTGATCACAAGCCGCGCACGTCGGATTCGACGCGGGCGAGTTCGGCGCCGATCTCGTCGAGCGCCGCGCCGAGGTTGCTGACCGTGCCAGTGTGCACGCTGTCGGCCAAGGCCATCGCGAGCGTGGCCAGCCGCTCGGCGCCGAGCTGCTGGCCCGAGGTGGCCAGCGCATGGGCGGCGCGCTTCAGCTCGGCCCATTGCACCGGTTCGCCGGCCGCCGCGCGCATCTGCTGCAGCAGCCGCGGCGCCTCGCCCAGAAAGGTCGACGTGACCGAATGCAGCAGGTCGTGCATGCCCGGCCGCTGGCGGGCCCGCAGCTCGGCCAGCGCCTGCGGCGCCAGGCGCGGCGGCGCGCTGAGCCAGCGCTGCAGCACATGCTCGATCACGTCGCGGGTGAAGGGCTTCGCGATGTAGTCGGTCATGCCGGCGGCCAGGCAATCGTCGCGGTCGCCCGCCATCGCGTTGGCGGTCAGCGCGATGATCGGCAGGTCGCGATCGCCGTGGGCACGGATGCGCCGCGTCGCCTCGAGCCCGTCGATGCCGGGCATCTGGCAGTCCATCAGCACCGCGTCGTAGACGCGTTCGCGGCAGCGAGCGATGGCCTGCAGCCCGTCGCTCGCGCGGTCGACCTGCAGGTTCAGCGATTCGAGCATCGCCGCGGCCACCTCCATGTTCACCGGGTTGTCTTCGGCCAGCAGCACGCGCCGGCCGGCCAGCGGCGCGCCCTGGGCGCCCGATGCGGCCGGCCGCTCGCGCGGGGCGGGGGCGCCTTGCGCCGCGGCGAACGGGATGCGCACGCAGAAGGTGGAGCCGCGCCCCTTCGCGCTGTCGACCGCGATCGTGCCGCCCATCAGCGTCACCAGCTGGCGGGTGATCGCCAGGCCCAGCCCGGTGCCGCCGTAGCGCCGGGTCATCGAGCCGTCGGCCTGCATGAAGGGCTGGAACAGCTGCGTGCGCGCCGCCTCGTCGATGCCGATGCCGGTGTCGCGCACGCTGAACTCGATGCGCGGTCCGGTAGCCCCGGCGCTCAGCTCGCCCAGCGCCGCGAGCTTCAGCTCGATCTCGCCGCGCTCGGTGAACTTGACCGCGTTGCTCAGCAGGTTGGCGAGCACCTGGCGCAGCCGCATCGGGTCGCCGCGCACCACTTGCGGCACGCCAGGGCCGATCTCCACCGTGAGGGCGACGTCCTTGCGCCGGGTTGCCGCGGCATACATGCCGAGTTCGTCGTGCACCAGCGCGGACAGGTCGAAATCGATGCTCTCGAGTTCGACCTTGCCGGCCTCGATCTTGGACACGTCGAGGATGTCGTTGATCAGGTGCAGCATGGTTTCGCCGGAACCGTAGGCGGCGGTCGCGAGGTCGCGCTGGCGGGCCGTCAGCTCGGTCTGCAGCAGCAGCTCGGTCATGCCGAGCACGCCGTTCATCGGCGTGCGGATCTCGTGGCTCATGTTGGCCAGGAAGGCGGATTTCGCGCGGCTCGCGCTTTCGGCGGCAGAGCGCGCGCGCTCCAGCTCGCTCAGCATGTGGTCGCGCCGCTCCAGCAGCCGGTAGACCGACAGCGTCAGCCAGAGCAGCAGGGCGTTCATCCCCAGGGCCAGCGAGGCGACCAGCCAGGTGGAGCGGCGCCAGTGCGCCAGCACGACGGTTGCGGTCGCGATGATGCTGACCACCATCGGGTAGGTCTGCGACACCGCCGGGGCCACGATGCGCAGCCGGGAGTCGCTCGGGTCGGTGGCGCGCGGGTCATTGAAGATGGCGGTGCCGCCGACCTGCGGTCCCTCGGTCAATGCGCGGAACGACGCGCTGCCCTTGATGACCTGGCCCATGAAATCCTCGCGCGGCGGGTAGCGCGCCAGCAGCGTCGCGTCGCCGCGCAGCAGCGCGAGCGAGACATCGCTCTGCTCGAAATTCATCGACCGGTAGAAGCGCTCGAAATACTCGCTCTCGATGCCGACCTGCGCGGTGCCGATCATCCGGCCCTGCGGATTGCGCAGCTTGCGCGAGAGGTAGAAGGTCCAGCGGCCGTTGCCGCGGTTCTTGACCGGCTCGGACAGGAAGACCTCCAGCGTCGGGTTGGCCAGGTGCGTCTTCAGGTAGTCGCGGTCGGACAGGTTGATGTCGGGCGGTGGGTAGCCGCGCGAGAAGTTGACGAGGTCGCCCGCGGTGGTCGAGATCGAGATCACGTCGATCTGGGGCAGGTCTTTCTGGCGCTCGCGCATCATGTCGAACACCGATTGCCGTCCGGCGATGCGGCGCAGCGCGCTCTCGTCGATCGGTTCGGACTTCTGGATCTCGTCGACGACGCGACCGAGCACGGCATCGGCCGCAGCGAGCGTCTGGTCGGCATGGCGCACGGCCAGCGTCGACAGCTTCGACAGGAACAGCCGCCAGTCGTCGAGGGCATCCTGGCGGCTGCGCCAGCTGACGAAGCCGGCGGCCGACAGCGTCAGCACCATCACCGCCAGCCCCGCGACCAGCACCGATTGGCTGCGGCGCAGGCCGGTGCGGCGAGGGGCGAGGGGTGCCCCGGCCGACGCCACGCCGGACCCGGTTACTGCTTCCGGGGTGGCCGGACTGTCGTGATGCCCCATCCTCATGCGCGGATGATGCCGCGTTTTGCCGGCCCGGGGCCGCGGGGATCCCGGTGGGGCGTCAGGTGATCATCGGCGTCAGCGCGCGGGTCACGCGGTTGGCTTGCTCCTCGGTCAGCATGCCGGTGAGCAGCTGGAAGAAGCGGGGTTGCTCGATGCCGGAGACGATGTACTGCCAGCGGTAGGCCTTCAGCATCACCGCGTGCAACTGGGCCAGTTGCTCCGGCGAGCGCAGGCCGCGCAGGCGGACGAAGTACCGCACGTCGGACTGGCTCTGCAAGACCAGCAGGCCGTCGATGGCCCGCATCAGCTCGATCAGGTCGTTGACGGACGCATCGCGCTGGGCCGGCGTCAGCTTGGCGTCTTCGCGCAGCCATTCCAGCTCGTCGAGCACCGCGTGCTGCGATTCCTCTTTCCAGTGGAACAGGAACACGTCCTTGAACAGCTCCGACAGGTCGGGGTCGACGTGGATGCTGCGCTGGTAGTGCGTCTGCGTGAAGAGCTCGATGTGGCAGGTCAGCGCCAGCACGGCCCAGGTCGACTTGCTGAGGACCAACTGCGCGACGGGATCGGCCTCGGGCACGAACTGGTAGCCGGGTTCCATGCCGACGGCCATCAGGTGCTCGAGCCGGCGGAACAGCGCCTGGTGCTTCAGTTCCTCGTCGCTGAAGCGGATCAGCGCCTCGAGCGCGACCTGGTCGCCGAGCCAGTGCTCGCGGCTCACGTCGAGCAGCTTGGCATTGATGAAGCGCTCGACCATGCAGAACATGTTGACGTAGGTGCGGCCCTGGATCTGGCTCAGCAGGTACTTCTCGCCGGTGCTGAAGTCGCGCAGGTGCTCGAGTTGCGTCAGCCCGTCGGGCAGGAACTTGCGGTCGAAGTCGAAGTTGCGGCTGCGGATGACATCGCGGTCGATTTCCCAACGCACGCGCTTGGAGATCTCGATGCAGCGCGCGTAGCGGGCGGTGGTTTCCGGGTCCATGGCCTGCGGGGCGGGGGGTGCGAGTACGTCGGTGCTCATGATCAGTCCTCCTGAATGTGATTGCGGATCGGTGGAGCACCGGCGACGCTAGCCACAACAAGAGGAGAAATTGTGCAGTTCACCCTGCTGTCGAAACGACTTCAGGTGCTGCAAACGATGCCAGGCAGAGCACGCAGCGCATGGAGACGCTGCGGCTGCTGCCGGGCAAGGCTCAGGCCGTGCCCGCGCCGGCCGCGCGCTGCGGCAGGGTCGGACCGGTCTTCGGTCGTCGTCGGCCGATGCGCCCGCGCATCACCGGCGTCGAGATCGGCGCGGTGATGGCGGCGGCCGTGGCCTGGATCGGCTGCGTCAGCCACGTGGGTGGCTGCCAGTCGCCGAACCAGATCGGTGCCGGCTGGGCGGTCACGCGCGGTGTGAGCTGCTCGTCGACGATGCGGCCGAGCTTCATCAGCAGCGCGTGCGCGTAGTCGGCCTCATCGGCGACGAGGTGCTGCAGTTCATCGCGGATCTGCATCACTTGCAGCCGCAGCTGCTGCACCGGCGCAACGTCGGCGTGGCGTTCGATCGCCACCAGGTGGTCATGGGTCAGTCGAGTCATGGACGAGGTCCCTCCGGGTTGGATTGACTGGATTCATTGGCAACACGCGATTACCTTTCAGTGCTTGCGGCGCGGACGCGGCCGTGGCAGCAGTGTCTGGTTCGGGGCGGAGGGGCCGGCAGACCCATGCGAATGCGCGATGGCAAATGCGAAGCTGGGGCGATGGGCGGCCGGGTGTGGTGTCCGGGCTGCACCTCGATAAGCGCGACAATGTATATTATGTAAACTTACCGAGGCACTCTACCTTCTGGCTCTCAGCAAAAACCGTCCGGCGAAAGCTCACCTGGCTGCCGGAAGTCCCGGTGATCCAGATCCCGCAGTGCAGATGATCAATCGGGCGATAAAGACCCCGTTTTTGCTGCCGCAGGATCAGGTCTGCTTCCGAATGGCTGCCGATGGATCAGCGCCACTACCCAAACCGCTTGTTGGGCACTTGGATCACCAGAAGTAGCGACTGGCTGCCGACTGACGAGCTTCACTACCTGGCATGCGCCGGTCGGATCAACTCCACTGCAGGCCAACGCGTTCTTGTTGCCCAAGGATCATCTCGCCTTCCAAAAGTGCTGCTGGCGGATCAACCCATCTGCCTTTTTGGCGTCACGCGGATCATCGCCACTGCACGAGTCGAGACGGCTCCCAGTAGCTGGCCCTTGCACGCCGCCGCGGCGTTGGGTGCGCAGGTGGTGGCGCCGCAGCCGTACCGGAAGGGCCAACCCGCGGAGTTCAACGCCCGCTTCCAGTCCATCGAACTGGGATGCCGCTGAACCGTTCCTTGCGCTCCGCAGCGACGCATTGGGGCGTGTCATCGCTTCAAGCGGCTGACCCCGAGGGCTAGAACCATTCCAAGCCGACGACGCATGCTTGGCCGCCGGTCCCGACCTCCACGAACAGGGCGTGGGCGTAGCCGAGCTGCCGCTTGTAGCCCTGCAGCTTGCGACTGTCGATGTCACGGCTGACGTGGCTGGTGGACTTCTTGAACTCCAGTACGAGGAAGTTGTCCTCCACGCCGCGGTGGTGCGCGATGACATCCGGATAGACGGTCTTCGCCTCGTCGTCGTGATCGTCCGGATAGAGCGCCAGATGGCCGAGTCGCTTCGGTTCGATGCCATCTCGGTTGAACTCGCAGTCCACCTCCCACTCGGGCAGGTAGGCCTGCAGGTACGTGGCGAAGCGGAAGGTGATGGAACGCTCGTTGGCATCGACCTGCAGAAGATGAGCGTCACGCTCCAGGAGATCGCGCAGGGCACGGGTCACGGCGGCACCGGCCGGGGTGCGGCTGAGGTAGGCCTCTTGCTCGGCGCTGAGCGCCACGTGGGTCGGCTCCGACATTGCGTGCCCTCCTCTTACTCAACCGTTTTTCTCCATCCTCGCCGCGGCGTCCGCGGCACACCCTTCTCGTCTCAGTACAGCGGATCCTCTTCTTCGCGTGTGTCGCTGGCTTCAACGTCGTCCAGTCAGCGTCATCCCGTGCGGCACGAGGGCTGTACTTGGCCTTGCATTCGATGAATCCGGCCAAGACGCCCTTCACATAGGGAAGCCCGCTGGGCGCTGTGGCGGGCAAGCCGAGGTCCTTGGCCTTCAACCCGGACAAGACGTTCGGTCTGGACAGCAGGTGGTAACAGACGTCCACGGCGACCTCCATGGCGAATGGTCGACTACGGGAATCGTAATTAATTTGTGCTCGTCGAAGTGACCTTTGAGCCCCAGGTGGCTGCCTGATAGATCGTCGGGGCCGCCGTCTGCCCCGCGCTGGTTGCGCAGGAAATCTGGTGATAAGGTGGTGCAAGTCCGCGCCCCACACGTAAATCTTAACCTTAGGCAGTCAACGCTGGAAGCATCGACGAATGACGCACATCCGAACTACCGCAACCCTGGTCTCAAAGCTGAAGGCTGAAGCCAAAGCTTTGGTTCGCGAGTCGGGTGAATCACTGCAGGCATGCCAGGAGACCGTCGCAAAACGCCACGGCTACAAAAACTGGAAGCATGTCACCGAGTCCCGGGCTGCGACCGAGGTGGCTAGTCAGACAGGCACATAGCTCTCGGTACGGCATTGCTGTCGAGCGAGCTCAGCCGAAGCGGCATAGGCCTTCATCAACGTGGTCACTGGCTGCCGGAGGGAAACCTCGTCTTCCTTTCGGCGTTAACGCGCACCGTCAAGCGAAAACCGAACGTCTGCGGCCGAGCCCCGATGATCTAGGCTTCCCTGCGGCCGCACAATGCTGAGCATTCCCTGCGCAAGGCTCACCCAAACCAGGAGGCGCTAGCGCGCGGCGGGCTTCATTTCTTCATGGGCTGCGGACACTGCCCCTTGACCCGCACGGTCATCCTCAAAGATATGGTTTTACATATCGTATGGTCTTACATATCATGTGGATGACCACTACGAGGCGACGTCACCATGTCCATCGAGGGCCGTCAGGCAAGGGATGCAAGAGTAGGCCGAATCCTTCTCTGGGAAGGACGGATCAGCCGCAGCCGGCTCATTGTCGAGTACGGTCTGAGTCCCATACGGGCCAGTGAGTGGCTGCGGGACTTCAGGGCATCCTTTCCTGAGTGGGTGACGTGGGACAGCAAGCTCAAGGCTAACTTGGCCACAGCGAAGGCTTACGCCGACGCCGAGCGCGCGGCGAAGTCCTCTCTGCCCAGCCCAATCGACGAGATGCTGGTGCCCTACGCGCCGGACGCGCCGGGTCGGCCGCTGTCCGTCTCCTGGGACTTCGTCCACACCTCGCCCCGCACATTCTCCCGTTTGAACCTGGCGATCACCGATCGCCAGCGTGTGAAGTTCCTCTACTGCTCCATGAACAACCCGGAGCTGCACGAGCGGACCATCGAGCCCCACAGCCTGGTGCGGGCTGGCCGCCGGTGGCACGTCCGCGGTTTTTGCCTGTTGCGGCAGGACTTCCGAGACTTCGTGTTGGGCCGCATGACCAAAGCCCAACTGTTGGCGGAACCCTGTACTGCCGACGCTTCGGCTGACGTCAGCTGGTCAACGGTTCTCAAAGTCAGGCTGGTTGCACACCCTAGACTCAGCCCTGCACAGCAATTGGTCGTTCGAAACGAATACTTCAACGGGGCCTCCGCGCGCGTCGAAAGCTGCAGGGCTGCCCTCCTGAACTACATGGTGCAGGAGCTCATGGCGGCGGCGGACGTAAAGCGGCAAGTGCCTCCCGACTACCAACTGGCGGTTGAGAACACGGAGGAGTGCCGGCAATGGCTGTTCATGACCTGACCGACCAAATTCGCCAGGAGAAGGTGGCCGAGCGCTACCCTCCCCTGTTCAAACGGCTGCCGGATCGGCTGTTCACGCCACTGGCGTCGGCCAACCGCTTCCAATACTGGACCTTGTTATGCGTCTTGCACGCCAAGCGGTTCGGCCCTGAGGCCCCGTTGCCGCCCAGCGCCGGCTTCCTGATGCGCGAGATCACGGCCGACATCGCCGAGGAGCTCCAGTACCAGGACTGGGCCCCCGACGGGGATGACGTGACGCCGTCGACGCCGTTGGCGATCCGCGCCATCATGGTCTTCAACCGATTGCGCGACGCCGGCTGGATCCGTGTAGACCGAGTGGGCGTGCGCGAGATGGTGACGATGGCACCGGCCGTGGCTCATTTCATGAACCGCCTGGTCGAGTTCGCTCACACCGGTCCAGAGTTCGTCTCCGGCAAGATCCGCAGCATCGAGGCCAACCTGAAGCTGCTGCTCGACGAGAGCACGGACGGTGCGTCGCTGCAGGAGGCGGCCCGGCAGTCGCGCGCCCTCCTCGAACACGTCGGCATCGCCGGCACCAACGTGCGCGACCTCATGCTGGAGATCGGCCGCGTGGACGCCACCGGCGAGTTCGTGCGGCGGTTCTTCGATGACTACGTCGAGCGCATGTTCATCGGCGACTACAAGGAACTGCGCACGCGCGAGCACCCGCTGGCCCGGCGCCAGGAGATCCTGCGCTTGGCCGCCCACGTCCAGCAGACGCCGCAGCTCCGCGCCCGGCTCATCCAGTGGTACCTCGAAAAGCAGGCCGGCCGCGACCCTGCCCGTGCCGAAGCCATGTTCGAGCGCGACATCCAGAAGGTCGAGGACCTGCGCCGCATCGATGAGTACCTGGATCGGCTGGACGACGAAATACGGCGGGCCAACAAGCTGGCCCTGGCGTACCTGGACTACCGGCTGCGGGCCGCGCGGCCGCTCGAAGAGCTGATCGGTCAGGCCATTGACGCTGTCGTCAAGCATGGCAGCCGGGCCGCCGCCCTGGCGCCGTTCGCCCCGGGTGACTGCATCGGCGGTGAGCGGCTCGCCTCGCCCCGCGTCGAGAGCAAGCGGCCGCCGCCCGGCGGACTCCGCAAGCAGGTCATGTCGGCCGAGCAGGAGGCGCGTGCCCGCCTGGCGTTGATGGCCCGGGACCGGCGCACCATGTCGCTGCCCAAGCTCGCTGCGTTCGTGCGCCAGCAACTCGGCGAAGCCGACGCACTGCCCAGCGCCTCGCTCCAGGTGGACGCCATCGAATCGGTGCGCGCGCTGCAGGTCCTGTGCACGATCGCGGCGGCGAACGCGACGCCCAGCAAGCTGCTGCGTGCGAACGCGCGGGCGATGGCCAGTGGATTCACCACGGTCCGGATGGAAGGCGAAGAAGACCACACCAAGGGCATCTCTCACCTGCCCTTCACGATCGCGAAAACAACCAAGACAGCCAAGGGAGGAAGCCAATGAGTTTCTGGGCGAATGCGGTTGAGGCCACCAAGAACGTGGTCACGGAGGATGAGTTCGAGGCGGCCGCGAACCGGCTGGTCACCGAGCAGGTGCTGTATGCCGCGGACCGGGGCAGCAAGGTCGCCTACGGGCTGATCCGCGAGTTCGAGCGCGATTTCAAGCGAGCCCTCGAGCCGCTCGGCTACGTCGTGCGGGTCAACAGCCAGTTGCGCTACGCATGCGCGATCCCCAAGCACGCGAAGACATCGCCGGTGAGCGTCGACCAGACCCTGCTGGCCCTGGTGCTCCGCAAGATCTTCGACGAGGAGACCCGCAGCGGCCATCACGACGAGAACGGCGAGGTGGCCTGCGATCTGGTCACGCTCGAGGTGAAGTACAAGCAGCTCACCGGCGGCCGCGAGCTGGCCACCGGCGGCAAGCTCGCCGCGCTGATGCAATGGATGCGGCGCTGGGGCCTCGCCAGGATCGCGGATGAGGAAGGCGACCTGCCGGGGCACGATGCGGATCAGCCGTATGTGGTCATCCTCCGGCCTGGCATCGCCGAGGTCCTGGGAGAAGCGGCGCTGGCGCGCATCGCGCTGTTCGTCAGCCCTGACGACAAGGTCGAGGTCGTGGACAGCGCGGACGGCATGGTCGCCCCCACGGAAGAAGGCGGTGCGGCATGAAGAAGCTGATCCGTATCCGGGTAGTCCAGTTCTTCCTGTACGAGATGCGCGATGTGGACGTCGGCATGAACTGCGGCATCTTCGGCGCCAATGGCAGTGGCAAATCCTCGCTGCTGGACGCCGTGCAGATCGTCATGCTGGGCGCCAATGAGAGCCGCGGCAGCGCCGGCGTCGTCTTCAACGCCCAGGCCGACGAGTCGAACCACAACAGCCGCAACATCCGCAGCTACTGCCTGGGTCAGTTCGGCGATTCGCCCGACGCCCGGGTGCGCGACAACGCCAACACCTACATCACGCTGGTGTGGCAGGACACCATCACCAAGGAGATCGTCTCCACGGGCGTCTGCATCTACGTGAGCGCGGACCGCGAGAAGCCCGACGTGCAGGGGCGCTACATCATTCCATCGGACATCACGCTCGACGACCACCTCGAGCTTGTCGATGGCGAGTACCGGCCTCGGCCTTGGGCCAGCTTCAGGCAGATGCTGTCGCAGCGCGCTCAGGGGGAGGAGGTGCTCTTCCACGACTCGGAGCGCTTCGTCAACGCGATGTTGTTCCGGCTGCGGGGCTCGCGCGGTGCGCCGCGCCTGGACGCCTATCGTCAGGCTTTCCGCTTCGGGCTGCGCATGAAGTTCGACCGGAGCGTCGACGACATCGTGCGCCAGCAGGTGCTGGAAACCCGACCGACCAACATCAAGCGCTTCAAAGAGGTGTTGCACACCTTCCAGGAGATGGCGGCCCTGGTGCGCAGCGTGCAGGCCAAGCTCGATGAGGCCGAGCTGATCGAGGCGGACTTTGCCGATGCGCACCGACGCAACAGCCACGCGGTCTCCCTTGCCGCGCTGGCCCAGGCGGCCGAACTCGAGGTGGCCAATGAGGCGGTGACCGCAGCCGAGGAGGCCGAGGGGCGTGCAACGGCGGCACTGGACGCCGCCAACACACGACGTGACACGGTCAGCCGCCAGGTCCAGGCGGCCGAGCAACTTGCCCGCGACACCGCCTCGGATCGGGACAAGCACGCCTCGCATGCCGACGCGGCGCTGCTACAAGAGAGCCTCGCCGGGGCGCAGAAGCGGCATACCGAGCAAAGGACGGGGCTGCATCGGAGCATCCGGGCCATCGGCCGGGCCATCGATGCGCAGATCCCGGGCAAGCTCGTCGCCGACAGCGCTGAAGCCACAGGGTTGGCGTTCAAGGATATCCACGTCTTGCTGGAGGGCGACAAGGCCGGCAACCGCGAGGCAGTGGAATCCACGGTCCGCAAGGCGCTGCGCGCGGCGAAGCTGCTGAGCAACGAGGTCTTCGAGGAAATGCAGGCCGTTGGCCGCGCCCAGACCGCGGCCGAGACCGACCTCGCCGGCGTGCGCGAAAACCAGGAGCGCATCGCCAAGGGCAAGCCGCCCCTGGAGGGCGCGGCCGCGGCGCTCAAGCGCGTGTTGGCCAACGCCGGCGTGGAGGCCACCCCGGTGTGCGACCTGGTGCGCGTCGATGATCCGGAATGGCAACCGGCCATCGAGTCCTACCTGGGCGTGTCGAACATGCAGGCCCTGCTGGTCGACCAGGCTGACGAACGTCAGGCGTTTCGGGTGTCGCGCCAGGCGGGGGTCTACGAGGCCAAGGTCGTGATGCCGAGCAAGTTCGCCAATCGCGCGAGCCCCAGGCGCGGAGCCGTGGCCGAGCTGATCAGCGGCAACAGTGTCCCTGCGGTCAACTACCTACGGGCCAAGTTCGGCGACACGCAGCGGGCCGAGACCGAAGACGAGTGCTTCACCCATCGGTTTGCGATGACCAAGGACGGCATGCTGATGGCCGACGGCGAAATGGTGCGCAAAAAGCCGACCGATCCTGCCCTCTTCAAGATCGGCCCGACGTCCACGGCGACTCGCAGCTCGATCGCCGAGCGAGCCCGCCAGCTCCAGGAGCAGGTGGAGGCGCTCAAGGACCGCTACGCCAAGCTCAAGGTCTTGCTGAATAACCTCGGCCCGTTCGTGGGTGGGGAGCACGACAAGGTTCACGAGATTCTCGAAGCGTTCGACCGGGTGACCAAGGAGGCCGGCAGCGAGGCGGATCTGACACGACGCCTGCAGGCTCTGGATACCGAGGAATACCGTCAGCTGGTGAAGGCAGCCGAGGACGCAGAGACAGCGATGGGCACCCTGCGTCAGCAACTGCTTGCCGCGGTGCAGGCAGTCGGCGCGGCCGAGACCGCGCGCCAGCAGAAGAGTGAGGAGACCAAGAAGCGGCAAGCCTGGGCCGCCACCCAGAAGGAGATCGCCGAGTCGGCTCGTTCGGTCACTGGCTACGACGCCGACTACGCGTCGGATCAGTGGGAGAAGCTCCTGACGCGGCAGGGCCTGTCGTTCCCGGAGATTGCTGCCGACTGCAAGCGGCGCAGCAACCGTGCCGAAGAAGACTCCCGCCAGAAGGCGTCGAGCGCGATGCAGAAGCTGTCCGCCTTCCTCGTCAGGCACAACGAGTTCATGCCGGCCGGCACCCAGGACGACTGGCGGAGTGCCCGGGTCTGGCTGGATGCGCGTGTCCTGATCCTGAAAGAGACCGGCCTGCGCGAGAACAAGGCACGGATGGAGGACGCGCTGAGCGCCGCCAAGAGCACCTTCCGCAACGACGTCGCGGTGGCCCTGCATGAGCACCTGGAATGGCTGAGCGACACGATCAACCGAATGAACGAAGCCCTGCGTCTGGCGCCGATGTTCACCAACAACGAGCGCTACCAGTTCCGCACGCATGTGCGGCCGGCCTTCGCCGTGCTGCTGAAGTTCATCAAGGACGTGGCCCAGTACGGGCCGACCGAGGACCTGCTCGGTGGCGCCGGCGAGCTGCCCAAGGAGTTTGAAGAGCTGATGCGCGACAAGACGGCCGTCGGCGCCGCCGCAGTCAAGTCGCCGCTGGACGACTACCGCGAGTTCTTCGACTTTGACATCGAGGTGCTGCGGGAAGAAGCCTCTACCGGCGCAACCAAGCACATCGGCTGGCTCAGCAAGCGGGTCGGATCCGGCTCCGGCGGCGAGCATCGCGCGCCGCTGTACGTGATCGCCGGCGCCGCCCTGTCCTCGGCCTACCGGCTGGAGCGCGGTGACGACACGGGCATCCGGCTGCTGGTCATCGACGAGGCGTTCATCAAGATGGACCCGCGCAACATCGTGGCCACGATGCGCTACTTCGAGGAGCTCGGCCTGCAGGTCTTCATGGCCAGCACGGGCGATGCCTTGGGCAGCCTGACCGCGTTCCTTGATCGGTACTACGACATCATGCGCGACGCCGAGAGCAACGTGGTCGTGCTCGAGGGCCACGACGTCACACCTGATACGCGCGAGATGTTCCGCGCCGACCTGCCCGAGTTCAGCCCGGAACTGGTCGAGGCGGAGATCCGGCGGCAGTACCAGCCGCGTACTGGAGCGACGGAAGGCGTCGCAGCATGAGCGGTCGCGAACCGGCCGAGATGAATCTCTTAGCCAGGAAGGCGCTGGAGCGCTTATTGAAGTCTGCAGACAAGCACGAAGCCGGTGTCGCGACGCGGCGCCCTGCCCTCACGAGTTCGGCACTGGCCGGCTACCACGCGTTGCGCAGCCTCAAGCACAAGGAGGACTTCGAGGCCGTGATGGCCTATGCGCAATCGGAGGGCGCGATCCAAGTGCAGCACCCGCGGCTGGATCCCCATGGGCTCATCGAACGCATCGAACTAGTCGACGTCGATAGGCTGGCCGTGCTTCTTGGCGAAGTGCCCCATGCGGCGCGGGTCCGGATGGCGAAGCAGACGCTTTCCACTCACCTCGCCGCTTACCCGGTGCTGCGCGACGTCCTGTCCAGCTGGGAGAAGCTGAGGAAGGTCCGCAGCACCGGCCCCGATGACGCCGCTCTCTGGGCGAAGGCCTGCGACGCCATCGCCTACTGCAAGTCACAGGTCGCCCTCGGCGTCACGGAGACCCCGGTGCGGGACGCGAGCGCGCGGCTGTTCAAGGACAGCAAGCTCATCGAGTCCTTGGTGCCCCGCCTCGATGTGCTGTTGGCCGGCAACATTGAAGACGATGCACGCCCCGAGGCCGAAGTGCTGCAGGAGCTCGGCCTTTACCGTGAGCAGCAGCCGGCACGCATGGCCGGCAACGTCGTGGTCCGTCGCGAGCGCGGCGCCTTTGCCTTGGATCGCCCCTACTGCGCGCTGCCTCCGGCCACGGTGCTGGGCCTCGGCGCCCTGCCGCGCGAGGTTCTGACCATCGAGAACCAGACTACCTTCCATGTCTGGGCGCGCCAGCACTGCGACTCCGACGTGCTGTGCCTCTACACCGCCGGGATGCCCTCCCCTGCCTGGCGGGCCATGTATCTACGGCTGCTGGCCGAACTGCCCACCAGCACGCCGGTGTTCCACTGGGGTGACGTCGACGAGGGAGGCTTCCGGATCGCTGCCTTACTGAGCCAGTGTGCGGCCGAGGCCGGTCACACCCTGGAGCCGTGGAAGATGCGCCCCGCGGACGTGCCGAAAGCCTTTCGCCGCAATGCGCCCGCGCGCACGGTGGAGCGGATGGTCAAGTACGCCGGTGAGGCCGGTTGGAGCGAAATCGCAGGCGAGCTGGGCGAGGCCAAGTTCGTCGCCGAGCAAGAGGGCTGAGCGGCGCAAGGAACACGCTCGCCTGCATCTACGGCAGGACAACGGGATCAAACCCAGCAGGGAGAGATAGTGGCAGCCACGCGCCAACCTCAGGGCGATGACAAAACCAGCTGAGGTTGCTGACTTCGACACGTTAGGTCTTGTACCTCCCTCGACGGCCCGACGTCCACAGCGACTCGTAGCTCGATTGCCGAGCGAGCATCGATCTGGCTGATTCCGCGCGGCATTGCATATCCTCGCAGTCGACTATGGAGCCGCCACGGACTTCTTCTTCTTGACCACCGAGGGCAGCGACGGCAAGCACTCGAAGAGACGCTCAGCGTACGCGAAGCCAATGCGCTTCACGGCGTCGGCATCGAAATAGAGCAGCCAACTCGCGAGCAGCGCCACGGAGATCACCAACGTCATTGCAGCAGCCAACCCGGGGCGCGCAAGGTTGGCCAGTTTCACAGCGAGTGGATCGAGTTCAACCACGCCCGCCAGCACCAGGCCGTAGAGGAGTCCGAGCAGGCAGGTCACGATGCCGATGGGCTTCATGGCCAGCATGTTGCGGTGAAAGCCATAGGCGATGTTCTCCTTCAGCAGCAGGCTCTTGTTGCTCCGCGTCAGCTCACGCAGGCGCTTGGTGGCCCCGATGTAGGTGTCGTCGGCCTTCGCAGGGTCCGCCGCCTCTTCTTCGGCCGTCGGCATCGCGATGCCGAGCTTGGAGACGATGGCATCGTGATAGCGACGCTTGCTGACGCTGTCCAGGGTCTGGTCACGATGGCGCAGTGCCAGGGTGGTGGGCATGCCGCCCCAACCTTTGACCAGCCTGTCCTCGAGCTTCTTGCCGCGCACGCGCGCGACGCTTGCCAGCGTGTACATGGCGCCGCAGCCCGCCAGCAAGCCAACCAACGCGGTCAAGATCGGGTGCCGCGCGCCGTAGACGCACACCAGCGGCACCAGCAATGGCAGCGTGGCAAGGAGGCCGGGCGCGAGCCGCGCCTTGCGTTCATAGGGGTCCTTGGCGAGTTCGACCAGAGCGAGCATTCGAGGTCCTTAGTTGGATGCGGTGAGCGCGTCGATGTAGGGTTGCAACTCGGTGCGATTGCTGAGGCTGATCTGTTGAGCGGCGGGATCGCTCGGCGTCTGCGTGTGGAGTCCGAGGCGGCGCATGGTGTAGTACAGAAAGGCTTGCCGGCACTTCAGAGCGACCTGCCCGTCCTTCATGCAGTAGTCCAGCTCGATCACGCGCTTCTTCGCGGCAGAAAGATCCGGATGAGGCACGAGAACCAAGGTGAGGATCGTGTGCCAGAAGCTGTCCGTGCCAGGGTCAACGTTGCTGGGCCCCGCACCCTTGAGGTCCAGGATGCGCGCCAGCACGAAGTCGCTGAAGCGCTCCCGCTTGTGGCAGTACGCCCGCACATGCCAGCGAAACCCGTCGAAGCCGAGCGCATGCGGCGAGATCGTGCGGCTGCTCGCATCGACCGACGTCATCGACTGGTAGAGGACCGCGACAGTCGCCTTGTCTTGGATTGCGCGAACCACTGCGTGCACCACTTCGTCGCTAACTGCACGCCAAGGAGACGGGGCGGTGTCGATGGCGGGTGCGTGACCGATAAAGCTGGCACCGTGCTCCAGCAGGCCAGTGGTCTTTGCGTGAAGCTCCGCCAGATACCGCCGAGCCGAGCTTCGGGGGAACAGCGTCCTAAAACTTGTACCCGCCACATAGGTCCGTGAACTCCGGTCGTACTCGAGGTTGCCCGGGGCCAGTTCCAGGTAACGGGCGATGTCCAGAGATGCCTGCGGCGTCGAGATGCTGAAGTGCTCGATGAGGTCGGTTCGGTTCAATCTACCTTCCCATCGCAACCGGAAATCTATGAATTGAAGGCGGCGGTCCAGCCCCCAGCTCACGCCGGGCGCGCCGGTCGAACCGGCGTCAGGTGAATGTGTCTCGTCATCCATGCGTAGAGTCTACTTTATAGACGAACATAAAATATAAGCGTATCATTTCTATACGTGTCCAGCACTTTCGGGCATGTCAAGGAACTCGAAATGCCGACCACCGTTACTTTTTTCCCCGTCGACAACGGCGATATGACGCTGATTCGCCTGGGCGACGTCGATGCCACCACCATCCTGATCGACGTGAACATCCGCGCCGATGCGGACGACCCGAACAGCAAGGTCCGCGATGTCGCGAAGGATCTGCGCGGGCAGCTGAAGAAGGATGCCGACGGTCGACCGTATGTGGATGCGTTCTTGCTGAGCCACCCTGACCAAGACCACTGCCGCGGCTTGACCCGCCACTTCCACCTGGGGCCCCTGGCGGACTACCCGGACGACGACAAAGAATACAAGGACAAGAAGATCGTCATCCGCGAGCTGTGGTCGTCCCCGATCGTGTTCCGCCGTGCCAGCAAGAACCACACGCTGTGCGACGACGCCAAGGCCTTCAGTAAGGAGGCCCGCCGCCGCGTCCAGGTGAACAAGGACCACTATTTCGCCGTATCGGACGGCGACCGCATCCAACTCATGGGCAAGGACATCGAGGGCAAGACGGACGACCTGGTGTCGATCGTTCGCCCGGTGGACAAGGCGTTCAACACCATCTGCGGCCGCACCTCGAATTTCTTCAGCGCCTTCCTGTTGGCGCCCATCGATGCCAGCACCGACGAGGAGGTCGAAGAGTGCCTCGTGAAGAACCAGTCGAGCGTCATCATCAACTTCACGCTGGCCGCCGACGACAACACGCCGGACGGCGCCAAGTTCCTCAGTGGCGGTGATGCGGAAGTCTTCATCTGGAACCGCCAGTGGGACCGCCACAAGAAGGACCCGTCGGTCCTCGAGTACGACCTGATGCAGACACCCCACCACTGCTCTTGGCACTCGCTGTCGTACGACAGCTGGTCGGACAAGGGTGAGGACGCGAAACTGGATGCGGACGCACGCAAGGCGTTGTCCCAGACCCGCAGCGGCGCTGTGATCGTGGCCAGTTGCAAGCCCATCAAGGACGACGACAGCGACCCGCCGTGCATCCGTGCCAAGCGCGAGTACGTGGCGATCGTTGACGATGCCGAGGGTAAGTTTTATTGCACCGGCGAGTACCCCAAGGCCAGTGAGGAGGAGCCCATGGTCTTCACCGTTACGGCCCAGGGCGTGGCCCTGGCGCAGCGCCGCGAGGCCGGCTCCAAGGCAGCCGCCTTCACTTCGACGACGCTCACGCCCCTGCCCCACGGCGCGGCATGACGGCGCTCGATGACGCCATCGAGCAGTTGCGTCGGCACCGGGGAATCTCGCGGGTCGGCGACCCGGAGATCGTCGAAGGTGGCGATGGCGGTTGGCTCGTGGAGATCGATATCCCAGTGGAGCTGCCCAGCCGAGCGCGCGCTGCAGGGATTACTGCGACCGGCGTCAAGGCCATCGAGACCTGCACGCTGGCCTTCACACGCTGGCCGCTGCGGGCGCCCAGGCCCTACTTGCGACCCGATTTCCCACGGGATCTGCCGCACATCAACGCCCACCGCGAGGGAGACCCCGTGCCGCCCTGCGTATTCGAAGGGTCGTTGGACGAGTTGCTTCACCGTCTCGGCCTGGATGCGGTCATCGATCAGATCATCGACTGGCTTGGCAAGGCTGCCAGCGGCACGCTCATCGACCTGAGCCAAGGTTGGGAGCCCACGCGCCGCGATTCCTGTCCTTCCACGGTCGAATTCAGTGCCGAGCGCCTCATCGCCGCAACGCCGGCCGACGGCGCGGTCCTGACGACCAAGGCAAGCTACTTGACGGTCGGTGACGGCGTGTACTGTCGTGTGATGCCCGAGCTGACGCCCCAGGCGAGCGTCACCTTCACGCAAATGCTGCGTGGCAAGCCAGAAAGGCAGTTCGGGTCGGGCGATTTCCCCGCCTTCATCGCCCGAGCCGCTGCTACCGACGGCCAGTTCCCGGTGATCGGCAAGTACCAGCCCGACACGGTCGTTGACCTGCCCTCTCTCCTCGATCTGGCGGCTGCGTTGGGTATCGATCGGACGGCCCTGGAAACAGCTCTGTCTGACTACTACCGTGCATCCGTCATCGGCTTGCAGAACTACAAGGATTGGAAAAGAGGCTTGCTGGCCCTCGTCGTGCTTGTGGTGAAGCGCCCGGCCCCGCTCGTGGGGTCGGACGGCCGCGACGTGGAAGTCCTGCCCTACGTGATCAGGTACGACATCGACCCGACGTCGGCCTTCAAGTTCACGAGCAGCGTCCACGCCGCGTTCCACTCGCACACCGTATCGCCTGAGCTGCTCGCTCGCACGTCAGGGCTGCCACAGTCCGTCACGCATGCGAAGACTGTGTTGATCGGCTGCGGCAGCCTGGGCTCCAAAATTGGCATGCACCTGGCGCGCGCCGGCATTGGACAGCAGACGTTCGTGGACAACGACGTCATGTCGCCGCACAACTTTGCCCGGCACGCCTTGCTGGAAGACGAACCCACGCTGGTTCCGTACAAGGCCGAGCAAATGAGGGTCGCGCTTGGACGCCTCTCTCACGTCGACGCCAAGGCGTATGACCTCGACGCCGTCGACCTCTTCAGAAACGACGAGAAATTTGCTGAGGTGGTGCCGGCTGATGCGGCATTGATCATCGAGACCACGGCGTCGCTGCAGGTTCTCATCGCCGCATCAGTTTCCGCTGCACTGACCGCGAGCCCGGTTCGGCTTGCACGGGCCGCGCTGTTTGGGCAAGGGCGATGCGCCGTGCTGATACTGGAAGCGGAGGGTCGGAAGGCCCGTGTGGACGACATCACCGCCTTTCTCTTTGAGTTGAGCCGCTGGCTCCCAGCTTTACGCGCGGGGATGGCAGGCACCTCCACTGACCCCAGGAGGATCTTCGTCGGCGACAACTGCAGATCCCTCACGACACCCATGGCCGACGCACTGATCTCTCGGTCGGCTTCCATGGTGGCGATGCAGGCTCAGAAATGGATTTCGGAGGGCAAGCCGCCGAGCGGCCAGCTTTGCGTGGGCGTCGGGGACCCGTCCAACATCGGCAGCAGTTGGGATGTGTTGGAAGCAGGCGAGACGACCGTTCTCGATATTCCTGACGATGGTGGTTGGCAGATCCGCGTGCTGGCCCACGTCGCGCACGCCATCGACGAAGAGGCGCGTCATTGGGGGCATCTTGAAACCGGCGGCGCGTTGGTCGGACGCGTGTCCTATGAGGCGCGCACTATCACTATCGCCGGCATGGTGGCGGCGCCGCCCGACAGCGTTCGTCGCGAAGCGGCCTTCATCCTGGGTACCGAGGGCCTGGCCCAGGCCCTGACGGAAGCGCATGCGGCGAGTGTGGGGCACCTGATGTTTGTAGGCACCTGGCACAGCCATCCCATGGGGGGCAGTCACTCAGGGATCGACAAAAACACGCTCAGGACGATCGCCACTGACGGCCGAGGGTTGCCTGCGGTATCACTGGTGTGGACGCCCCAAGGCCTCATCTGCGCAGTCGACCGCTGGTAGCCTGCTCATTGGTCGAGACAATGCCAGCCAAGAAATGAACCACAAACGTGCAAGACCAAATCGCGCCTGAAAGCAGGGACCGTAGCTGATTCACTAGGATGTCATCGAGATGTTCATTGCTCCTCACCTCGGCCGCGAGAGCGGCATCTGCCCGGCACTGCTTGATGACTACGGGTGCAAGCCGAAGCTCGTCATCATCAGCGACGACTATCTGCAGCACGACATTCAGGCAACCCCTACTACCGCGACAAAACTACTGGCTACCAGTTCAAGTCCGCAGGGACGACGCGGTACGTGCAGATGACCCGCAACGACGGCATGATTGATTCATGTCCAGCGGCACGGGGCAATCCGTCTTCTAAGGTACCGCCGTGACCAACCTCCTTCACGATGGCGCCCTGCAAATCTTCGATGTTGACCACGGCCAGTGCGCGCTTCTAACCATCCCGACGAACTGGGGCACGTGCTATCGGGTGCTCATTGATTGCGGGCATGCTGCGAACTTCCGTGGAAACCCATGGTACCCAGGGCATCACCTCCAGGCGGCGGGGGTGACCTACGTCGACATGCTGGTCTGCACAAACTTCGACGAAGACCACATGTCAGGCTTTCCGGACTTGGAAGAGCGGGGCATCACAGTCGGCTGCATCCTCGGCAACCCGACAGTGCCACCGGCAACCATAGTCAAGCTTAAGACAGAGGACGGCCACGACAACCTCGGCAAGGGTATCGAAGCTGTCGCTCGTAGCCTTGCCTTCCGAGGCAGCATCGGCTGGCAGCAGGTTCCGCCGCAGATTCCTGGCGTAAACATGATTTGGACTTGGAACTGCTACCCGCACTTTGAAGACGAGAACAACCTGAGTTTGGTGTTCACGCTTGACGTCTTCGGGCATCGGTTCATGTTCCCCGGAGACATGGAGTGCGCCGGATGGCGGCACCTTTTCGCCAACTGCACGCAGTTTTTCCCCGTGGTGAGCGGTGTGGAGGTGCTCGTCGCTGCTCACCATGGCCGGAACAATGGCATCTGCCCGGACATGTTCGGTGTCTATGCCTGCAAGCCGAAGCTGGTTGTCATCAGCGACGACTACAAGCAGTTCGAGACCCAAGAGACGACGGACTTCTACGGATCGAAGGCGAGCGGCATCTACGGTTTCCGTACCGACACAGGCGTCCGTAAGGTGCTGACCACGCGCTGTGATGGACCGCTGGTGTTCTCATTTCAGGGGTCGAACTGCGTCGTCTATTGAAGAAGCGACAAGAACAGCGCAAGGCTGCCTCACCACGACCGTCCGCCCATTGATTCGCCCGGTCAGACCCAGCACAGTGATATCAACGCGCACTTGGTTGAGAAGGGCCTGCTGCCCCAGCCAAGATGGAGAAGGAGTTGGCTGAGCTGCGGGCGCGGCGCCAGCTGTCTGACCGCAAGGCGGTGGCCCTCGACGCCGGAGACGGTTTCGTACTGCCAAGCTCACGGAATGCCTCACCGCCACAAGTACGACTGCCATCTCGAAGTAGTCAACCGGAGCTCGCCAACACGATGGCCACGGAAGAGGTCGTAGCCGCGTTGCTCGAGGAGCTGCGTGCGCTCAGCGTCACGGCACACACGACGTCTACTCGACGCCCGAGGGCTTCGGAGTCGCCGAGGAGGCTTTGCCGCTAGCTAGCGCGAATGTCTCGCGGCGGGTTGGCGTGCCTATCGCCGCAGCTGCACCACGTTTACCCCAGCCCCGAACACCTGCTGTACGTGAGGCAGTAGATGATCGTGATGGCTCAGGAACAGCACCTGAGTCTTCGTGGAGAGTCCCCGCAAGGCCTCAAGCCCAGCCGTCGACCGCTCGTCGTCAAAATTGATGAACAGGTCGTCGGCCACGAATGGCAACGCCTTCGCCTTGGCCAGGTGGAGCTCCAAGGCCGCGAGCCGCAGCGCCAGGTAAAGCTGGTCGCGCGTGCCCTCACTCAAGCCTGGGACCTCGACGGGCTTGCCATCTTTCCGGGTCGCAGACAACGTGTACGGCGTGCTGTCGAAATCGACGAAGAGCTTCGTGTACATGCCTATGGTGAGCGCCGAGAAGATGGCGCCGGCGCGCGTCAGCATCGGGCCTTGGTTCTGCTCCCGATAGCGTTCGATGGCCCAGCTCAGCAGCTTCGCAGCCGCGGTCACTTTGATGTAGCGCTCCGAGGCGTCTGCCATGCTGGCCAGCGCCTCCTGCCTGCGTGCCTCAGCGACAGCAGCGTCACTTCCGCCGCCAAAGGCTGCCACTTCCGACTTCGCTTGTGTGAGCTCCGACGCAAGGCTTGTCTGGTCCGCTTGCACCTGATTGATCTGGTCATTCGTCCTCGTCAGGTCGACGGCGACTTGAGCCAAGTCGCAGCCGTCCACCTCCGCAATCACAGCGTCCAACGTAAGCCCGTCGGAGCCTTGAGCGAGCGCCGTGCGCGCGAGTTCAATTTCCCGAACAAGCCTGCGCTGGGTTTCCGACGCAGTGACCAACGGCGTGGCCTCCTCGAGCGCCGTAACACCGGCCGCGGTAAGGAGAGGCGCAACCCTTGCCTTGACCTGTTCAACTTGGTTCTGGGCGCTTTCGCGCTGCTTGGTGGCGGCTTTGAGGGCGTCGTCCGCGGCGGTCCGGCGGGCTTCGCTAGCTTCGGCCTCCTTCAGCCTGGGGGACAGGGCACGCACGACATCTCTCGCATCAACGCCGCGCAGTTCCTCGAGGCTCAATGCATCGACAACTGCGGCGGCGGCCTTGCCAAACTCGTCGAGGTCGCGCTTCATGGTGTCGATGCGCTCGCGCCGAATGGCCGTGGCCTTGTCCAGGCTTTGGCGGATCGCTTCCAGCTTGTCGAGCGCCTGCTCCGCGTCGTCGACGGACTTCACGTATTCAGCGACTTTGGCCCCCGCCACCGCGGTTTCCCACTTCTGCTCCCACGCGGCCAAGGCCGTACTGGCGGCATCTGCCGTGGTCTGCAGGCGGCTCAGCGTGTTCGAGCTCGTACCTTGCTGCTTGACGAGCTGCCCGCGGCGCGCAGCCGAGCTATCGGCGTCGGATACCAGGTCCTCGGCGGCCGTCAGGATGGCGGAAAGGGGGCTCTCGGAAGGCAAGCTCACACCTGCTTGGCCGAGTTGGGCTGACAGGACACCTGCCGCGGCGCCGGCGTCTGCCACCTCCTGTTGGAGGGCCTCCTCTTTCTCGCTGAGCGTCGCAACGGCAGACAGGACTTGCTCGCGCTTCGTCATCCAAGCTTGAGCGTCAGCTAACGCGAGCCCTGGGAGGGCAAGAGCGACGGTCTGCGCCACCCAATCCTCGTCGAAGGCAGTCAGCTCGGATGCCCTGCGCTCCTCGGTCTGCTTGGCCGCAGTCAAAGCTGACTTAGACCGCTCCACCTGCTGCCTGAGACTCTGGAGCCGTGATGCGTCTGCTGTAGAGCCCAGCTGCGTGTCAACGAGCTGGTCCGCAAGGTCGATGGCCGAGTCCAGGCCGGCTGCGCCGGAATCGAGGGGGGTGGTTCCATCCTTTATGGCCTGCCAGTCGGCGTCGCGTTTCTCCCGGGCCTCCCGGACGTCGGAGCCCGTGACGATGTGGCGCGCTTCGGCGAACTGCTTCACCTCCAGCTGTGCATCCGCAAGGTCTTGCTCGGCCTGCGCCACGCGGTCGGCCGCCGTGCTGAGGTCGGAATCCAGCCGTTGGCGCTTGGCCACCAAGCCGGCCAGCCGCTCCGACGAGGGCGGCGACATCTGCTGAAGCTCCCCCACCGCCCTCCTCCACTGCCCCAGGCTTGCAAGGGCGGTATCCAGCGCACGCTTTGCGGTCTTCACGGCCGAGTCGGCTTTGCTCTGGGCTGCGAACGTGTTCCGGTAAGCCTGTGCGTCGGACAGCGCGCTGCGCAAGGCCGGCGATACCTCGGCGACCGTGATCGCTTTCAGCTCAGCTTCAACCTCCTCCAGCTCGGCCCTCTTGGTCGCGACGCTTTCTGCCGCGGATGTCTTGGCCTGGAGCAGACCACCGTGTTCGTTGACTAGGCGCTGGACCTCGCGGAGGGTGAGTTGGGTCGGCAACCGCGAGCGCAACACTGCCTCATCCTTCGAATCCGGCCAGCCCAGGTCTTCCGCGGCAGCCCCTGCGAGTTCCAGGGCGCGATCAACCTCCGCTTGTCGGGTGACCAGGCCGGTGTAGTGGTTCCGGACGCTCTCGCCAGTGGCCGCCAAGGCCTGGATGTCGTCTCTTGAGGCGAGGACCGATGCATCGAAGACCACCTGGTCCCGCTGTTCCGTCAGCTCGGTCACTGCCCGCTCGCACTGCCGAAGCGTGGTCTCAGCGACGGACAGGTCCTGCTCCCCTTTGGTCAGCGTCTCCTGGGCGTTCACGGGCAGGTTCAGCGCGTCGCCAAGCGCCTCCAGTTCGGCGAGCTTCTGCTTCAGCTCGACCACCTTGGGAGCTAGCCGGCGAACCCGCTCCAGCTTGTCACGCGTGGCCTGCAACTGCCCCTTGAGGGCGGTCGCAGCAGCGATGCGTGCTTCCACGTCATCGAGCGCAGACCGAGCGTCCCCAAAGCTCTTGGAGCGCACAGTGGCCGCCTTCAGGTCCCTGTTGGCTTGGTCGAGCTGGTCGCTGGCAATGTAGTAGGTGCGGTTGCCCGAATGCCGCGAGGCCCACAGCCGGTCAGCTTCGGCGATGAGCCCATCCTTGACCTTGCCGAGCCCGGCGATGCCTGCCGCGGACTGGAACAGCACCTGGCTGACGTCTTTGGAAGCGTCCAGGATCAGCTCGCCGCCGGCGACGAGCTGGGCATGGCTCAACCCGAACATCGTTTCGAAGAAGGCACGGTCCGCCGAGCCTATGAAGGGCAAAAGGGCGTTGTCGGGCAGAGGCACGTCGGCCGGAGTGCGCAGCGTGTTCTTGAGTCCCTTGGTCCGCATGATTGCGAGGCTCTCGCCTCCATCCGCGACCGTTGCCGCAAGGCACAGCTCGGACTGCTGGTGCACGAACGCCATCGCCGCATAGCGCGTAGGGAATCCGAAGATCAGGTCAGCGATGGCGCCGCGGACCGTCGACTTGCCTGCCTCGTTGGGCCCGACGATGAGGTGGAAATCGTGCTCGGCCTTGGGCAGAGCGATGTCGGTGCCGGTGAACTTGCCGAACCGGACTAGATTCAGGTTCTGTAGGCGCATGGGTCACTCCGCCTGAGCCAGGTGCGCCAGGAGGCCTGGCCCGACTTCTTCGATGAGCTCCTTCAAGTCGCCGGTTCGAATCTTCTCGATGAGCGGCACCACCTCCTGCAGGTCCAGCGGGGCCTTGGCTGCAAACGGCGCCAGCGCGGTCTTCAGCTCCTCAATGAAGTCGACATCCGTGGCGGCCTCCTCCAGGAGGTCCTGCAGGTCTGTGAAAGCGTCCAGCCGCTGGTGCAGCTTCTCCGGATCGACCAAGGGCTTCGTGGTGATGCGCACCTTCTCGAGCCAGAGGCGCTCGTTGCCGATGCTGGCAATCTGCGCGAGCACTTCGCTGCGCAGCTGGGCTTCCTGCCCGAAGAGCGCGCCGTGGGCCTTCGTGTTCCCTTGGATGGTGATGCGCGCAGCCCGCGGCACTTCGCCGTCGGTGTCGAGGAGTTCCTCCAGGGCTCGGCCAGTCTTGTGCACGACATCCGCGAGCGTCTCGCAGTCGGAGACGTCCACGGTTAGCTGCTCCCAGCGCAGCACGTCAATGAAGATGCGTTCGATGGTGACCTCTGCTGCATCATCGACCGTCACCATCACGGCACCTCGCCGGCCGCATTCCTTGACGCTGCGCCCCTGCAGATTCCCGGGAAACACGATGGTCGACGCACCCGTCCACTTCTGGAACTCATGTACATGACCCAGCGCCCAATAGCCGTAGCCCTTGGCGTGCAACTCAGCAATGGTGCATGGCGCGTAGTAGGCGTGCGCCTTGTAGCCTTCGAGCGCCGTGTGCAGCACGCCGATATTGAAGTGCCCCGCGGTCGGCGCTGGATAGCCGGTGACCAGGTTTGTGTTGACATCTCGCTGCTTGAAGCTCTGCCCATGCAGAGTCACGGCTAAGCCGTCCACCTTGAATGTTTGAGGCTTGCTCGGGCCGAAGACGTGGACGTTGTCCGGCATCTCCAACCTCTTCGTCATCTCGCTCTCGGCATCGTGGTTGCCGAAGAGCACGTAGACGGGGATGCCCTCGCGCCTAAGGCGCCCCATTTCCCGTACGAAGAAGATGCCCGTGTTGAAGTCTCGCCAGGTGCCGTCATACAGGTCGCCAGCAATCACCATGAAGTCGACCTCTTCGGCGATTGCGACATCTACCAGTTCGCCGAAGGCGTCGCGAGTCGCGCTGCGAAGCTGCTCGGCGGGCGCGTCTGGATAAGCGGAAAGCCCGTTCAGCGGGCTGTCCAGATGGATATCGGCTGCGTGGATGAACTTCATCGCGACCCTCCCCGGGGATGCGTTTTCTGGAATGGCCGAAATCGGCCGTCGTGAAAGTGCCACCCTACCCTAGTCCGGACCCCGGGGCTGACGCGTGTCGCAGGCTCAGGATCCATATGCGATATCTAGAAACTATCGCGCGCGGAAACCTCTCGTCTGGCAGTGGGACTTCGTCCGCCCCTCAGCAGACAAAGACATACCTCAGATTGTTTCCATGAAAGATTCAGACCTCCTGTCGATTCGCATCGAGCCCCAACTGAGGGCCGAATTCGAGAGCGTCCTGACCAACGGCGAGAGGTTGTCGTCGTTCGTCGAATCGTCAGTCCGGCGCGCAGTGGAGGCACGGCGTGTCTCGCGCGATTTCGAAGCTCGCTGCAAGGCGGCGCTGAGCAACTACGTTGCGGGAGGCGAGAGTTTCAGCAGTGTAGAGGTCGTCGCTGAGCTGCGCAGGAGAACCGAGGTCCGGAGAGCGTAGATGCTGGGCAACGCAGACGCACCCTGAACCATGGGGGCCACACCTTTCGAACCGATACTCTCGCGGGGGCGCGATACGGACGCTGCGGAGGGCACAGATCAAGCCAACCTTGCGCACCGACCCTTTGGCCCGTTCCGCAAGCGCCCTGCTCTGCCGCGCATCAGCACGGAAGGTTGCTGCATTGCTGCCGGAAGACGCAGGATGCGTTCGCCAAGTGTTTCGTCGCCCAGAAGGAGCGGCTGAGGGCGATGGACATTCGCGAGGTGGAAGAAGTCGATTCGAACCGGCAGGCTCTACTTGACATATACGTGGCGATTTCGCTCTCGACGCCCTACAACAACTTCAACAATCACTGAACGTCGCCGGCCGGCGGCTGACTACGACCGACATGGCGCTCTCCTGATGCGATTGTGATCCGTGTGGGCCGACTCAAGGTGTCGCTCGTATGGTCTTCGCCTTCTTGGTCCGAATCGTGCCTGCGCTGGGCCTGAGCTGATCCAGCAAATCTCTGGTGGCTTGGTCCCGAGCTGAAGCTTGGAGCATTTGCTCGCGCTGAGAGGTCAGCTGTTCCTGCAGTCGCCGGTTATCGTCCATGCGCTCTGCCAGCACTACTTGAAGATCCGTCAGGGCCTGCTTTGTGCTAGCGGCGACGCTCCGCAGTCCCGTCACTTCTTCAGCGTGTTGGACCGCCACATCGCGCGCGTGACCTTCGACCTCTGCCAACCGCGCCCGGACGGCCTCGAGGGTCTTGTCCGATTTGATTCGTGCCTGGCGCTCCTGTTCGATCTCGAGTGCTGCACGTCGCGTGGCCCCGTCAGCGCGCTGCCCGGCCGCCTCGACCGCCTCGCGGTGCTGAGCGCGCTCAGCGGTCAATGTCTCTTCGCTGCGCGCAAGGCGAGATTCCAAGCGTTCAATGGACAGTCTCGCATTCGCCAAATCTGCCAGTGCGGTTGCGCGTGCGAGCCGTTCCGTTTCGAGGGCGGCCAAATGCTGCGCGAGCTGGCCCTGCAGGTGAGCCAACTTGCTGGTGGCCTCGAACGCTGCAGCGGCGCTCTGATTGGCGCGTTCCTTTTCAGCCTCGACGTTGGTGATCGCCGCGGCCATGCCTTCTCGTAGCCGTTCGTCGAAGTCCTGTCGCGTCTCGGTCAGCGCGACCTCCCAGAAGTGCTTGGCCGCCTGAAGGACCGGGTGAGGTACGTCTGAAGGCGCCGAGAACGCGCCCGGATCCTTGATGCGCCCGCCCAGATGCCGGAACCAGGTCTCCAGGTACGGGCTGACCGTGTTGGGCGAGCCGCTGCCGATCTTCTGCCGCACCCGTTCAATCGTCGGCCTGGCGCCCTCAAGAAGTAGTGCATCACAGGCGTTCCAGACGTCGGTTTGACTGATTCCGCGCGGCATTTTCGGTCTCCTTGATCGGCGCCCTGCTTCGGGCCTACATTAGTCACGATAAGTGATAGTTATCGCGATTTATTTACTATGTACGTTATACATCATACAGTTTACATATGAAAATAGAGAAAAAGCGGCCCGCGGCGCTTGTTCCTGGAATCGCTGGATCAACTCCGCTGAATCCGACGCAACTGGGCTCAATGGCGCAAGAGGCTGAAGCGGCGCTGCTTCGGCAAGGCGAATCAGAAAATACGTTGCGCAGCTATCGCTCTGCCCTGCGCTACTGGGCTGCCTGGTACGCGCTGCGGTACCAATGCTCAATTGCACTGCCGGTCGAGGAAGCGGCTGTCGTTCAATTCATCGTCGATCACGCGCTGCGCCATGACAGTGACGGTGAACTCGTCAGCGAGTTGCCGTCAGCGATCGATCAAGCTCTGGTCGACGGTGGCTACAAGGGCAAGATCGGCGCTCCGACGCTCGGCACCCTCGTGCATCGCATCAGCGTGCTGTCCAAGGCGCACCAAGTGCAGATGGTGGACAACCCGTGCGCGCAACCGCGGGTGCGCGAGTTGCTATCGAAAGCACGGCGCGCCTACGCGAAGCGTGGCGCCCTGCCGCACAAGAAACCGGCCCTCACGCGCGAACCTCTGGAGGCGCTGCTCGACACATGCGACGCGTCGCTGGCGGGTTTGCGCGACCGCGCCCTCCTCCTCTTCGCTTTTTCCAGCGGCGGTCGCCGGCGCTCGGAGGTAACGTCAGCCAGCATGGAGAACACGCGCCGCGTCGGTGATGCATTCATCTACACACTGAGCCACTCGAAGTCGAATCAGGCTGGTGCTGATCGTGCTGAGAACGACAAGCCTATCGCCGGCCGTGCAGCCAGCGCATTGCAAGCTTGGTTGTCTGCGTCCCAGATCGTGGCCGGTCCGATCTTCCGGCGCGTGCGACGTGGCGGCAAGGTTGGTGAGCCTCTCTCTGCTCCCGCCGTACGCGACATCGTCAAGAAGCGCTGTGCGCTGGCTGGCATCGATGAAGGGTTTTCAGCTCACTCGCTGCGCTCGGGATTCGTGACCGAGGCTGGTCGTCAACAGATCCCGCTCGGTGAGACGATGGCGATGACGGGGCATCGGTCGACGGCCTCATTGGTGGGGTACTTTCGTCACGCCACGCTCGACAGTGCGGCAAGTCGGCTACTAGACTCAGAGAGAAAGAATTGAGTTGGAGCGCCTTACGCAACAGCTCCCCGCGTGTTCGAGGCATTAGCGCTGAGCAAATGGCAGCTAGAGGCAACAACTCAGGCTGTCTGGCCTCGAACAGAAACTTCAGCCTGCGACAGGGGACGCCGTCGCACAGTCTGTTCACTTCGCGACCCAGCATCTGATGATCGACGCACGAACCGCCTTCCTTCTCGCTGGCTTGCTGTTCGTAGCACTGCCGGCCACGACCTGGACTATCCTGCACCGCCGCCATGACCTTCGCTCGGTGGCAGCCTGGTGCAGCGGCAGCCTCCTGTACGGCTTCGGGTTCATTCTGCTGGGCTTGCGCGAAGCGCTGGATCCCATCCTCGCGTTCGGGATTGGCAACGTACTGATGTTCGCCGCCTATCCGCTGCGCGCCGCCGCGCTGCGGCGCGAACTGGGTGAGACCGCGTTGGACATCAAGCGCTTCGTTCTGCCGTGGCTGGCGGCCTCGACAGCCTATCTCACTGCACTGGGCGTGAGCGATCTCGAGTCCCCGCGGCTCGCGATCTCCGTGCTCGCCAACATCGGCGGCGCGGCATGGCTGGCCCGTCTCGCATGGACGCTGCACCGGCGCAGCGGCTCCCGCAGTGCCGCGATGCTGGCATGGACCGAAGCGCTGTTCGCCACGGCGCTGACGGTCCGGCTGGTCGTGGTCGCGAGCGAGTGGCAATCGGCGCGCGCGCTGGCAGGCAGCATTGACGTGGCTTTGGCGCTTGTCTCCAGCGTGGTGGCCTCGCTGTACGGCAACCTGGGCTACATCGGCATCGCCCTCGAGGCGGCACGCAGCAAGGAGCTCACCCGCGAAGCTGAACTCGCCCGCGAGCAGGAGCGCCGCATGCAGACCGAGCTGCGGCTGCAGGAGCAGGCGATGGCGCACGAGGAGCTCGGGCGCCTGCTCGCGCAGCGCGGGGAGATGCTCGCGATGATGGCGCACGAGGTGCGGCAGCCGCTGAACAATGCGTCGGCCGCGTTGCAGAGCGCGGCCGAGGCCGTAGCCGACGAGCAGCGCGATCGACAAGCCGCCGCCGGCCGGCTGCAGCGCGCCAGCGCGGTGCTGTCGCAGATCACGAAGGCACTCGACAACACGCTGGCCGACGCCGTGCTGCTGAACGACGCCGGTCCGCTGGCGCGGCAGGACATCGACATCGACACGCTGGTCAAGCTGGCGCTGGCCGATGTCGAGCCCGCCGAGCGCGCGCGCCTGAACCTGGAGCGCGCCACCAGCACACGCACCGCATCGATGAACGCCGGGCTGATCCGGCTGGCGCTGCGCAACCTGATCGCCAATGCGCTTGCCTACGCGCCTGCCAACACGCCGGTGACGATTCGGATCTCCGACTCGGACGACCCGCTGGCGCTGGTGATCGAGGTGATCGATGCAGGCCCCGGCATTTCCGCCGACCTGCGGCCGCGTCTGTTCACGCGCGGCGCGCGCGGCACGACACCTGGGCAGCGCCAGGGCCACGGGCTGGGCCTGTACATCGTGTACCGCGTGATGGCCCTGCATGGCGGTGAGGCGCGCGTGGAGCACCCGCCCGCCGGCGGCCTGTCGATGGGCTTGGTGATCCCGCAGTCCTTCGGTGCGTGAGCGGCTGGTGGCACCGAGGCGCGGCCGGCTCAGGCCACCGACAGCGTCGCCCGGAACACGTAGCCCACGCGTGATTGCGACTGCAGCGGCACCACCGTCGGCGTTGCCCGCTCGATGCGGCGGCGCAGCCGGTAGATCGTCGCGTGCAGCACGTTGTCGGGCTGCTCGCCGTCCGCATAGCCGAGCCGCTCGCGCAGCGCCTCGCGCGATACGCTGCCGCCCCGTGCCTGCGCGAAGCACTCCATCACGGCCATGTCGGTCTCGCTTAGCGCGATGCGCGCACCGTCGGGCGCCACCAACTCGCTGGTGCGGCGGTCGAGCTTCCAGCTGTTGACCTGCTCGCGCGCCGTCACCGCTCGCCGCTGCACCGCCTTCACCGCCAGCGCCACCTGCTCGAAACGCACCGGCTTGGCCAGGTACATGTCGGCACCGGCGTTCACCACCGACTCGAAGACGTCCGGCGCCAGCCGGCCCGACACCACGAGCACGCCTGCGTTCGTTCGCCTGCGCAGGATGCGCAGCAACTCGACGCCATCAACGCCGGGCAGCGTCAGGTCGAGGACGTAAAACTCGAATTCATAGGCTTGGGGGTCGACCAGCAGGTCGCTGCTGTCACCGAACACCCGCACGGCCACACCGCGCGCCTGCAGGTACTGCGAAAGAAACTCCGAAAACTCGGCGTCGTCGTCGACGAGGGCAAGCGTCTTGGGAAACATGGACGGACCGACGGGGTGAAGGAATCGCGCGCAGGTTACCGCATCGACTCCGCCCTGCCGCAGTGAACAAATTCATGATTTCAGCGCTCATAAATGATCAAGTCAATTGCGATATGACCGAAAACTAACCGAGGACGGGCTCCGACGACCGAGTCGTGCCCGTCTCAGTTCTGCCAGAAGCCGTACCGGAGATTGACGACATGTCGCACCGAATCCCACTTCCCCTGCAAAACACCAGCCTGAACTCCGGGTTTGGGGAATTCTTCCGCTACCACGGCTGGCTCGCGCCGGGCATCCGGCTGTTCCGATCGATCGGTTTTCGCGCCAAGGCGCTGTGGGTCGCTTGCGCCTTCATGGCTCCACTGGTGGTCGCGCTGTACTTCCTGCAAACCGACGAAAGTTCGCAGATCGACGTCGGCCGCGCCGAACTGCGCGGGATCGACTATCTGCGCCCGGCCATCGACCTAATGCGCGCAGCACAGGCACGCCGCTACGCGCTGACGGCCCAGTTGCCCGACATCGCGGAGCGGCAGGACAAGGTGCGCGAGGCATTCCGTGCGCTGTCAGCGCATCACGACGCGCTCGGCAAGGAGCTAGACGACGCCGCCGCATTCGCGGTGCTGCAGAAATCGCATGAGGCGCTATTGAGCGGTCCCGCGCCGGCCACGCCGGACGAGGCCTTCCGGAGCCACAGCGAGTACGTGGCGATGGTGACGGCGTTGATCGGTCAGGTCGCCAACGGCTCGCAGCTCGCGCTCGACCCCGAACTCGACACCTACCACCTGATGAACCTCGCGGTGCTGCGCCTGCCGCTGCAGGCCGAGACCACGGCGCAGCTTCGCGGCATCGCAACGCTGGCGCTGCGCACCAAGGAGTTGAGCCTCCCACGCCGCGATCGCATGACAGGCGACATGGCCGTACTGCGCTACCTCGACGCCGAGATCCGGAACTCGCATCGGGAAGGCGTCGAGAACATCCCGGAGAACGCCCGGTTGGTCGACGCGCGTGACGCGAGGGCGGCGACGCAGGCCTTCGAAGCGGCGATTGCCCGGATATTGTCCGACGGCTCGCACGACCTCACCCCGGCCATGCTCGACAACGCCGGCACCGCCGCGCTCGACCACCAGTTCGCGCTACAGAAGCAGGCGCTCGACCGGCTCGAGGCGCGCCTGCACACCCGCATCACCCACCTGCATGCCGAGCTCTACGGCCAGTTCGGCGCCGCGCTCTTCTTCATCGCGCTGGCCGGCTACCTGCTGCTGGCGTTCTACAAGGTGATGATGGGTGGCCTTCAGGAGGTCTCCGGCCACCTGAAAGAGATCACTCAGGGCAACCTGACGACCGCACCGCGTCCCTGGGGCACCGACGAAGCCGCGCAGTTGATGATCACGCTCGGCGAGATGCAGATCAGTTTGCGCCGCATCGTCAGCGTCGTGATCGACAGCGCCGAGAACGTGCAGACCGCCAGCGGGGAAATCGCGTCCGCGTCGATGGACCTGTCGCAGCGCACCGAACAGGCGGCCGCCAACCTCCAGCAGACCTCTGCCAGCATGGAGCAGATCTCGTCGTCGGTGACGCAGTCGGCCGGCACTGTGGCGCAGGCCAGCGCGAGCGTGCACGACAACGCCGGCGCAGCCGAGCGCAGCGGCCAGGCGATCACCGAGGTGATCCGCACGATGGACAACATCCGCGCCTCGTCGGGGCGCATCGGCGAGATCATCGGCGTGATCGACGGCATCGCGTTCCAGACCAACATCCTCGCGCTGAATGCCGCCGTCGAGGCGGCGCGCGCCGGCGAGCATGGCCGCGGCTTCGCGGTCGTGGCGTCAGAGGTGCGTGCGCTCGCCGGCCGCTCGGCCACTGCCGCACGCGAGATCAAGTCGCTGATCAGCGCCAGCATTGAGCAGGTGCAAGGCGGCTCGACCGTCGTCGGCCGCGCCGGGGAGATCATGCAGGCGGTGGTGTCAAACGCCGGCCGTATCGAGACGCTGATGCGCGAGATCGCCGACAGCACGCAGCACCAGCACCGCGGCGTCGGCGAGGTCAGCGGCGCGGTGCGCGAGCTCGACCAGTTCACGCAGCAGAACGCCGCCCTTGTCGAGCAGACCGCCGCCGCCTCCACCGCGCTGGCTGAACAATCGCGCCGCCTGAGCAGCGAGATCAGCTTCTTCAAGCTCGCATGATCAAGAAGATCCCGGTCGACCAGTTGCGGCTGGGGATGCACGTCCACGAGTTCTGTGGCTCGTGGATGGACCATCCGTTCTGGCGCTCCAAGTTCATGCTGAAGAGCGACGCCGACTTCGAACGCATCAAGTCCGGCGGTGTCAGGGAGCTGTGGATCGACAGCAGCAAGGGCCTCGACGTCGACGGCCCGGCCGCCTGCGTACGGGCCATCACGCGCGAGGCAGTCGCCGCCGAGGTCGAGCGCGAGTTGGAGTTCGCCGCGTCGATGCCGTTCGCGCTCGACGAAGCGGAGCACGGCGAACAGGCGCTCGCGAAGGCGGCTGCGCTGTACCGCCGCTCGGTGCCGAAGATCGCGTCGATGTTCGGCGAGGCGCGCCTGGGCAAGGCGATCGACGCCGGCCAGTGCGAGGAGCTGGTCGAGGAGATCTCCGAATCGGTGCTGCGCAATCCCGGCGCACTGATCAGCGTCGCGCGGCTCAAGCGCGCCGACGAATACACCTACATGCATTCGGTGGCCGTGTGCGCGCTGATGGTGTCGCTCGGCCGCCAGCTCGGCCTGCAGGGCGAGCAGCTGAAGAAGGCGGGCCTGGCCGGCATGCTGCACGACCTGGGCAAGGCGGTGATGCCGCTGGAGGTGCTGAACAAGCCCGGCAAGCTCACCGACGCCGAGTTCGACATCATGAAGAGCCATCCGGAGCGCGGCCACGAGATGCTGCTCGAAGGCGGCAGCGCCGGCGCGGTGGTGCTCGACGTGTGCCTGCACCACCACGAGAAGGTCGACGGCAGCGGCTACCCGCACAAGCTCTCCGGCGAGCAGATCAGCCTGTTCGCGAAGATGGGCGCGGTGTGCGACGTGTACGACGCGATCACCTCGGTGCGGCCGTACAAGAGCGGCTGGGATCCGGGCGAGGCGCTGCGCCGCATGGCGCAGTGGAAGGGTCACTTCGAGCCGCGCGTGTTCCAGGCCTTCGTCAAGACGGTGGGCATCTACCCGGTCGGCTCGCTGCTGCGCCTGCAGTCCGGCAAGCTGGCGGTGGTGACGGCGCAGAACGCGCAGAACCTGCTGCAACCGAAGGTCAAGGCCTTCTTCAGCACCAAGTCCAACATGCGCATTGAGCCGCTGGAGATGGACCTGGGCAGCGCGTACTGCCAGGACAAGGTCGCCGCTTGCGAATCGCCCGACGACTGGAACTTCAAGGACCTCGACCGGCTCGCCGGCCTGCCGAAACCTTGACCTCGATCGAGTCGCCATCATCGTGAAGACCTGAGCGGTGCTGATCGTGACCTGCAGTGCGCGCTGTCGCTTGTGGCCACCTCCGCCTGCGTCGCTGCCGCACGCGGCCTGGCGCGGCGTGCTGCTGCAGCGGCTGGAGGCGCTGCAGCAGCACGCTTCGACACGGTGTTCCTCGACAAGACCGGCACGCTGACGCAGGAGCATCCGCGCTGCTCGGCGGTGCGGGTGCCGGGCCGCCCGGGGAGTCGCGGCCGGCCCTGCTGCACCGCGCCGCGCCGCTTCGCTGGCGCGCCGGTCGCGCCATCCGTTGTCGCAGGCGGTGGCCGGGCTCGCGCCGCACGACGGCATTGCCTGGTCGGAGGGTTCAGCCGTGCCGGCGAGGCGCTGCTGTGCCTGGAGTTCGACGAGCATCTCGCGACGTTGCCGTCGGCGCACTGCAGGCGCTCTGCGCGGCCGGCTGGCGCCGCGTGCTGCTGTCCGGCGACATGCGGCGGCGGGTCGAGCCGACCGCGCGATGCGCGTCGGTGCCGATGCTGCGATCGGCGCGGCGACCCAGCCGCCAAGCTGGCCGCGGTGCAGCGCGAGCAGGCGGCCGGCCACTGCGTCGCGATGGTCGGCGACGGCATCAACGACGGGCCGCTGCCCCCTCGCGCCACCCGCCGCGACGCGACGCGCCAGCGCGATCAGGCAGCAGCCAGTCCCTCAGCAACGCCGCGCAATGCAGGCTTGTCGACGATATCGATCTCCCGCAGCCGCACTCGCAGACAGCCCGCCGCGCGCAGCCGCGTCAGCACGTGACTCACCGTCTCAATGCTCAAGCCCAGGTGGCTGCCGATATCCTCGCGGCTCATCGGCAGGCGCAGCTCGGTGCCGGATTGTCCGCGCTCCAGCGCGCGCTCCGACAGCCCCAGCAGGAAGGCCGCGATGCGCGCCCCTGCCTGGCGCTGGCCGAGCAGCCGCATCAGCGCGTGGTCGCGCACGATCTCGCGGCTCATCAGCTGGTGGAAACGCCGCTGCAGCGTGCTCGACGCCGCCAGCACCTGCTCGACCTGGTCGTACGGCAGCTCGCACACCTCGGAATCCTGCAGCGCGATCGCCTGGCAACAGTGCAACCCGGCATCGATCGCGTCCAGCCCGAGCAGGTCGCCCGGCAACGCGAAGCCGGTCACACGCCCGCGCTGCGGCGGTGTGCCCACACAGGTCTTGAAGGCGCCGCTGCGCACCGCGTACAGCGATGCGAAGGCCTCGTCCTCGAGGAACAGGCAGTCCCCCGCGGCCACCGCGCGCATGCTGCCGGCCACCACCGATTCGATGTCGTCGCGCACCACCGGCAGGCACAGATTGCGCCGCTCGCATAGCATGCAGTCGGGCTCGGAGGGGAGCGCAGGAAGGCGGTTCATCGGAGGCATTTTGAAAGTACATCGGCAGGCCCCGCTTGATCCAGCGCAAACCGCCGCAGCGCGCGCCGCACGACAGTGGCGACATGAACGCCACACACCCCTCCCCCGCGCTGGAAGTCGCATTGGACGACGCACTGGACGACGAACTGCTGCGCCGCTTCGACGTGCCCGGTCCGCGCTACACCTCGTACCCGACGGCCGACCGCTTCGGCGACGCGTTCGACGCCGCGCAGTACCAGCGAACCCTGGTCATGCGCAGCAGCGACAGCGGCAAGAGCGCCGCGCCGCTGTCGATCTACGTGCACATCCCGTTCTGCGAATCGGTCTGCTACTACTGCGCCTGCAACAAGGTGATCACGCGCCACCACGAGCGCGCCGTCGAATACCTCGACGCGCTGGCCACCGAGATCGAGCTGCACGCCACCGCGCTCGACACCGGCGTGCCGGTGTCGCAGCTGCACCTCGGCGGCGGCTCGCCGACCTTCCTGAGCGATGCCGAGCTCACCCGGCTGATGGCGATGCTGCGCGGCGCGTTCCGGCTGCTGCCCGATGCCGAGGTCTCGATCGAGGTTGACCCGCGCACCGTCACGCCGCAGCGCCTGGCGCACTTCCGTTCGCTCGGCTTCAACCGCATCAGCTTCGGCGTGCAGGACATCCAGCCCGAGGTGCAGCAGGCGGTGCACCGCGTGCAGCCGTTCGAGGACGTGCGCGTGCTGGTCGCCGCTGCGCGCGTGCAGGGCTACGAATCGATCAACGTCGACCTGATCTACGGCCTGCCGAAGCAGACGCCGCAGACGCTGGCCGAAACAGTGGCACGCGTCGCCGAGCTGCGCCCCGACCGGGTCGCGCTGTACGGCTACGCGCACCTGCCGGAGCGCTTCAAGCCGCAGCGGCGCATCGTCACCGCCGAGCTGCCGACCGGTGCAGATCGCGTCGCGATGCTGCGCCGCGCGATCAACGGCTTCCTCGGCGCCGGCTACGAGGACATCGGCATGGACCACTTCGCGCTGCCCGGCGATGCGCTCGCCCGCGCACGCCGCGCCGGCCGGCTGCACCGCAACTTCCAGGGCTACGGCACGCAGCCCGACTGCGACCTGATCGGCCTCGGCGTCTCGGCGATCGGTCGCATGGGCAGCAGCTACAGCCAGAACGCGAAGACCCTGCCCGAGTACTACGAGGCGCTCGCGCAGCGCCGCTTCCCCGTGGTGCGCGGCCTCGCGCTCGACAGCGACGACCTGCTGCGCCGCGAGGTGATCATGGCGCTGATGTGCCAGGGCCGCGCCGACCTGAGCACGCGCGGCCATGCGCACGGTGTCGACGGCGCGGCGTACTTCGCGCCCGAGCTGGCATCGCTGCAGGTGTTCGTGGCCGACGGCCTGGTCGAGATCGACGGCGGCGCGACCGTGCAGGTCACGCCGCGCGGCTGGCTGCTGGTGCGCGCCATCGCGATGGTGTTCGACCGTCACTTGCAGGCCGCACGGGCCCGGGTGCGCGAAGGCCGCACCGGGGAGGCCGGCGGCGCGCGCTTTTCGCGCGTGCTGTGACGCGGCGATGAGCCTTGCGCTGCTCACCGGCGCCGCCTTGCTCGGCCTGGCCGGCTCGGCGCACTGCGCCGCGATGTGCGGTGCCAGCAGCGCCGCGATCGTGCGCGGCTGCGGCAGCGCGGCCGGCGGGCGCACGCTGCCGGCCGCGCTCGCGTTCCAGGGCGGGCGGCTGTTCGGCTACGCCGCGGGCGGCGCGCTGGTCGCCTCCAGCGTGTCGGCGCTCGCCTGGCTCGGCCAGGCCACGCCGGCCTTGCGGCCGCTGTGGGCCTTGCTGCACGTGGCGGGCGTCGCGCTCGGGCTGTGGCTGCTGTTCAGCGGCCGGCAGCCGCGCTGGCTGGCGCGGCTCGGGCAGGCGCCGGCACCACTGCATGCGCCCCGTGCCGACGGCTGGCAGGCGATGGCCGGGCCGCTGAAGGCGGGCGCCGCCGGCACGCTGTGGGTTGCGTGGCCGTGCGGGCTGCTGCAGTCGGCATTGGTGCTCGCGGCGCTGGCCGATGGCGCGGTGGCCGGTGCCGGCGTGATTGCCTCGTTCGGCCTCGCGTCGTCATTCGCACTGTGGGGCGCGCCGGTGCTGTGGGCGCGGCTCGACCGGCGTGCGCTCGCATGGAGCATCCGGCTGGCCGGCCTGTGCCTGCTGATCGGCTCCGGCTGGTCGCTCGGCCACGGGCTGTGGCCGGACTCGCCGCTGTTCTGCGTGACCTGATCGGCACTGCTTGACGCCCGTCAAGCCGATGGCGAGGCGCCGCGGATTCAATGACGGCAGACCCTGAACTCTGCAGACAACGACCATGAGCCATTCCACCTCACCGCGCGCCTTCATCGTCGGCAGCGGCATTGCCGCGCTGTCCGCCGCCGTGCTGCTGATCCGCGACGCCGGCTGGCGCGGTCGCGACATTCGCATCCTCGAGGAATTGCCGGTTGCCGGCGGCGCGCTCGACGGCAGTGGCGACGCCATCGGCGGCTTCATGTCGCGGGGCGGACGCATGTGGACCGAGGAGGCCTATGTGTGCCTGTGGGACGTGCTGTCAAGCGTGCCCTCGCTCGGCGACGCGAAGCGCAGCGTGAAGGACGAGGTGCGGCAGTTCAACGCCGAGGTGCTGACGCACGCGCACGCGCGACTGGTCGACCGCGGGCACCACATCCTCGACGCGAGCGAGCTCGGCTTCGACCTGCACGACCGGCTCGACCTGGTGCGCCTGCTGGTCACGCCGGAGCGGCTGCTCGGCACGCGCCGCATCGACGACTGGTTTGCGCCGCACTTCCTCGAGACGAACTTCTGGACGATGTGGCGCACCACCTTCGCGTTCCAGAACTGGCACAGCGCGGTCGAGCTGCGACGCTACATGCTGCGCTTCCTGCAGGAGTTCCCGCGCATCCACACGCTGGGCGGGGTGCGGCGCACGGCGCTGAACCAGTACGACTCGGTGGTGCGGCCGATGCACGACTGGCTGGCCCTGCACGGCGTCGTCTTCGAGCACGGCAGCCGGGTGCTCGACGCCGACTTCGTCGACGAGGGCGCAGGCCGGCGCATCGAGGCCCTGCACGGCGAGCGCAAGGGCCGGCCCTTCAGCCTCTCCGTCGGCCGCGACGACAAGGTGTTCCTGACGCTCGGGTCGATGACGGCCGACTCGCGCCGCGGCGGCCACGACCGCGCCGCCGAGTTGGTGCGCGAGCCGCTCGACGGCGCCTGGACGCTGTGGAAGCGGCTCGCGCGCAAGGCGCCCGGTTTCGGCCGCCCGCAGGCCTTCTGCGGCGACGTCGACCTGAGCAAGTGGCTGTCGTTCACGCTGACGCTGCGCAACCCGGCGCTGATCCAGCGCATCCGCGAGTTCTCGGGCAACGCACCCGGCACCGG
>NZ_FRCQ01000033.1 GCF_900142965.1 Rhizobacter sp. OV335 | reverse complement strand
AGAACGAACCGTATGGTGTTGCATTCAGGCTCTTTGCTTTGGTTACTTTCATTTGAGCCCCAAATGAAAGTGACTCGCCCGCCGGGGCGAGACCCGGCAATGCCACGCAGTGAACAGAATCAACCCTTCGGCGGCGCCGTATCAATGAAACTCTGCCGAAGCGCCAGCTTCTCGTACAACTTCGACAAGTTGGGATAGCTGCTGCGCCAATCGATGTGCGCGAACCGGAAGTCGAGGTACCCCAGCGCGCAGCCGGTCGCGATATCGGCCAGCGTGAAATGCGTCCCCGAGCACCAGGCCTTGTCCCCCAGCCCCTGGCTCATCGCGGCCAGGCAGGCATGCACCTTGTCCATCTGCCGGCTGACCCAGGCCGCGCTGCGCTGGCCTTCGCTGCGGCCGGCCCAGGTCTGCTCCAGGCGGGCCAGGATCGCGGCGTCCTGCAGGCCGTCGCCCAGCGCCTCCCAGGTGCGCACCTCGGTGCGCTCACGGCCGGTCTCGGGGATCAGCTTGCCCACCGGCGAACGGGTGTCGATGTACTCGACGATCACGCGCGAGTCGAACACCGCCTCGCCGCCTTCCATCACCAGCACCGGCACCTTGCCCAGCGGGTTGGACTTCATGATCGCGTCGCGCGTCCACACGTCTTCCAGTTCGAATTGGTAGTCGAGCTTCTTTTCCGCCATCACGATGCGCACCTTGCGCACGTAGGGGCTTGCGAGCGAGCCGATGAGTTTCATGTGTGGGTGTCCCTGGAGTGAAATCGATTCTAGCGAAGGGTGCGCTCCCCGATGGCCCCGAACAGGGGAGTATGGCGGCGGCAAAGCGCGGTGTTAAAGTTTTCGCGAGGGAGAACGCCGCCCATCCACAGGGCACGGCGCACACGACATGACCACGCCACACGACGGATTCACCGCGCCCGACGGTGACCAGCCGGCCCAGAGCGCCAGCATCGACAGCGCCGGCCTGGACGGCGTCGTCTCGACGCTCGACGCCACGCTGCCACCAGCGACCATCTCCTCCGGCTTCGACAACAGCACGCTCAACGAGCGCCTGCCGATCCGCTTCACCGGCTCCGGCAGCGAATACTTCCGGATCTGGATCGTCAACCTGCTGCTGACGCTGGTCACGGCCGGGCTCTACTTCCCGTGGGCCAAGGTGCGGCGGCTGCGCTACTTCTACGGCAACACGCTGGTCGCCGGCCAGCCGCTGGGCTTCCACGGCGACCCGAAGAAGATGCTGCGCGGCTACCTGCTGGTCGCGCTGCTCGGCGGGCTGTATTCGGCGGCCGGCAGTTTCTCGCCGGTGGCCGGGCTGGTGGCCTTCGTGATCATCGCGCTGCTGTGGCCGGCGCTGTTCAAGTCGTCGCTGCAGTTCCGGCTCGCCAACACCAGCTGGCGCGGGCTGCGTTTCCGCTTCACCGGCAGCGTCGGCGGCGCCTACCGCGCACTGCTGCCGGTGTTCGCGCCCAGCGCGGTGCTGCTGGTGGTCCTGCTCGCGGTGCCCGACCCGACCCACCCGCCCGGCTGGTATGGCCCGGCCTTCGGCGCGGTGATGGGCATCACGCTGCTGGCGATGCCGCTGCTGCTGTGGAACCTGAAGAAATACCAGCACGACCACTATGCGTTCGCGCAGCTGCAGACCGAGCTGCGCGCCGGCCCCGGGGCGTTCTACGGGCTGTGCCTGAAGAGCTTCGGCGTCTGGATCCTGTCCGGCCTCGTCGTGGGCTTTGCGATGGCCGGCGGGTTCGCGCTGTTCGGTGACAGCTTGGGCGACTGGCTGCGCGGGCACGCAGGTGGACAGGGCGGGCGTGGCAGCGTCGCGATCATCATCTTCAGCGTCGTGCTGATCCTTGCGGTCTCGCTGCTGATGCAGGTCTTCGCCCGCCCGTACTTCACGTCGCGCTTCCAGAACCTGCTGTGGTCGCGCACCGGCAACAAGCACCTGCGCTTCAAGAGCGAGCTGCGCTTCGGGCCGCTGCTGCGCACGACGCTGCTGAACTGGCTGCTGATGGTCGTGACGCTCGGCCTGTACTGGCCGTTCGCGCGCGTCGCGCTGACGCGGCTGCGGCTCGAATCGGTCGGCATCGTCAGTCGCACCCACCTCGATGCGCTGGTCGCGCAGGCCGGCCACGAGGGCGATGCCGCCGGCGACGCGGCCGGTGATTTCTTCGGCATCGACGTCGGGCTGTGAACGCACCGTCCGGTCCCCCCGCCGCCCCCGCGCTCGAGGTCGATTTCTTCGACGGCCGCAGCGCGCGCAGCCACCGGGTGCGCATCCATGTGAGCGGCGAGCGGCTGCTGATCGCCGGCGACGGCATCGCGCGCAGCGTGCCGCTGGCCGAAGTGCAATGGCCGGAGCGCACCCGCCACGGCGCGCGCGTCGCGCACCTGAACGATGGCGGCGCGCTGCACTGCACCGAGGCCACCGCCTGGGACGCCTGGGCGCGGGCCAGCGGCCGCGGCGAGACGCTGGTCGTGAAGGCGCAGCAAAGCTGGCGCTGGGTCGGCGGCATCGTCGTCGCGCTGGTGCTGCTGCTGGCCGCCGGCTACCTGTGGGGCCTGCCGTGGGCCGCGCGCGCGGTCGTCGCGGTGCTGCCGCAGTCGGTCGACCGCGAGATCGGCAACGCCGCGATGAAGTCGGTGGATGGCCAGTTGGTGCAGGCCAGCGAACTGCCGCCGGCGCAGCAGGCGAAGCTGCGCGCCGCGTTCGAGCGCGCGGTGGCGCAGGCCTGGCCGCAGGGCGCGCCGCCGCACGAGCTGCTGTTCCGCCGCGGCAAGGACAAGTCGCTGGGCCCGAATGCGTTCGCGCTGCCCGGCGGCACGATGGTGCTGACCGACGAGCTGGTCGCGCTGGTCGATGGCGACGAGGCGGTGATCCTCGGCGTGCTCGGCCATGAGCTGGGCCATGTGCGGCACCGCCACGGGCTGCGCATGCTGGTGCAGGCGACCGCGCTGGGGGTGGTGACGAGCGTGGTGGTCGGCGACTTCAGCAGCCTGCTGGCCGGCGTGCCACTGGTGCTCGGGCAGGCCGGCTATGCGCGCGATGCCGAGCGCGAGGCCGATGCCGACAGCGTGCACCTGATGAAGGCCGCCGGCATCTCGCCCGACGCGATGGTGCGCTTCTTCGAGCAGATCGCCGACGAGCGCCGCAAGCGCTCGGACGGCGGCGAGCCGGGCTGGCTCGGCATCGCGATCGCGTCGCACCCGGCGGACGACGACCGGATCCGCTACTTCCGCGAAGCCGCGGGCCGCTAGAGAAAGTTCAGCGCTGCAGCGTCCAGTCGACGCTGGCCGACCGCCCCGGCAGCGACAGCGTAGCGGTGGCCGCCGGCGTCCGTGCGACGACCTGCCCGCCGCGCACCACCGCGAGCCGCGCCGCGCGCAGCCGGATCGCCTCGACCGGGTCGCGCGCCTGCAGCAGCACGAAATCGGCGCGCGCCCCCACGGCCAGGCCGTAGCCGTCGAGCCCGAGGATCTTCGCGCTGTTGACGGTGACCGCGTCGAAGCAGGCCCGCATCTGCGCCTGCGAGGTCATCTGCGCGACGTGCAGGCCCATCTGCGCGACCTCCAGCATGTCGGCGCTGCCGGACGAGTACCACGGGTCCATCACGCAGTCGTGGCCGAAGCCGACGTTGACGCCGGCCGCCATCAGCTCGGGCACGCGGGTCATGCCGCGGCGCTTCGGGTAGCTGTCGTGGCGGCCCTGCAGCGTGATGTTGATCAGCGGGTTGGCGACCGCATGCACCTGCGCCTCGGCGACCAGCGGCAGCAGCTTGCTGACGTAGTAGTTGTCCATCGAGTGCATCGAGGTCAGGTGCGAGCCGGTGACGCGGCCGTGCAGCCCGAGCCGCTGCGTGTGGAACGCGAGCGTCTCGATGTGGCGCGACAGCGGGTCGTCGCTCTCGTCGCAGTGCATGTCGACGTGCAGCCCGCGCTCGGCGGCCAGTTCGCACAGCAGGCGCACGCTCTCGGCGCCGTCGGCCATCGTGCGTTCGAAGTGCGGGATGCCGCCGACCACGTCGACGCCCCGATCGAGTGCGCGCTTGAGGTTCCCGAGCGCGGTCGGCGAACGCAGCACGCCGTCCTGCGGGAACGCGACGAGCTGCAGGTCGAGGTACGGCTTCACTTGCTGCTTGACGTGCAGCAGCGCGTCGACCGCGAGCAGCCGGTCGTCGCAGACGTCGACGTGCGAGCGCACGGCGAGCAGCCCCTTGGCCACTGCCCAGTCGCAGTACTGCAGCGCGCGCTCGACCAGCGCGTCTTGCGTCAGCAGCGGCTTCAGCTCGCCCCACAGCGCGATGCCTTCGAGCAGCGTGCCGCTCTGGTTGACGCGCGGCAGGCCGTGGCTGAGCGTGGCGTCCATGTGGAAATGGGCGTCGACGAAGGGCGGCGACAGCAGCCAGCCCTGGCCGTCGAGCAGCGTCGCGCCCTCGGGCAGCGGCAGCTGGGGGCCGATGGCCTCGATGCGGCCGTCGCGTGCGAGCACATCGTGGCCGCGGCGGCCGTCGGGCAGGGTGACGTTGCGAACGAAGAGCATCGGGTTCTCCATGGACATGACCTCGAAGGTCATGGACTGCAGGGGGTCAGGCGGCGAGCATGCAGCCATGTCCAACCGAAGGAGCATTCATGAATGATGCCAGCACCCTCAACCTCGTCCCGCTGGCCGTCGGCCACATGATCGGCCTCGGCGCCATCGGCTCCTGCCTGGGGGTCGGCGTGCTGGCCAGCAAGTACCTCGAAGCGTCGGCGCGCCAGCCCGAGCTGATGGAGCCGCTGCAGCAGAAGGTGTTCCTGCTGGTCGGCGTGCTCGACGGCGCGTTCATCATCGCGACCGGCATCGGCCTGTGGTTCGCGACCGCCAACCCGTTCAAGGGCTGAGCATTCAGCCGGCAGGCGGTTCGTAGCGCGCGGGCATCTCGACGCCCGGGCGCTCGTCGTCCCAGGCCATCGCGCTGATGCGCCAGCCGACCGGGGTCGAGACGAACTGCGTTGAGATGACGCCGCGCGCCGCGAAGGCCTGGCCGTTCAGCGTTCCGGCCTTCGCGTAGGTGCTCATCCGGTGCGCCACCTGGCCGAACACCTCGGTGATCTCGGCCAGCTCGGTTTCGCGGAACGCCGTCAGCTCGCCGGCCTCCACCGAGCGCTGGCGCGGCGCGATGAACTGCGCGACCGTCGTCACCTCGGGCGCCGGCCCGAGGTTGCGGATGAGCAGGCCGCCGTCGATGAACAGGTCGTGCAGCCGCTCGTAGGGCGGGCGCCCGCCCGGCTCGAAGGACACGGCGTCGAAGAAGGCCTGGGTCAGCGTGGCCAGCGCATCGTGCGTGGCCGCGGCGGTGGGTGCGGTCGTCATGGCGGCAGATTGTCGGCGCGCTGTCCGTTGTCCGTCCGGCGAGTGTCCGCGGACACGTCGGCGCCAGGGGCAATCCGCGCCAAGCCCTTGATTCAGCGGTACTTTCACCGGCAGCCCGCGCGGGCACGGGCGTTGCAATGAAGCAGCCCATGAACGCTGCGAACGACGCTCCCGTGATCCGCGACACCTCGGCCCAGGACCAGCCGCTGCCGAAGCGCCGGATGCGGGTCGGGCCATGGCTTGCGATCGGCGTGTCGCTCGCGGCCCTCGCGGCGGTGGCGGTGTCGACGCCGGCGCTGCGCCACGGCTGGTTGTCCGGCCCGTCGGTCTCGGCCTCGCGCCTGCTGGTCGCGACCGTGCAGCGCGGCCCGTTCGTGCGCGACATCGCGGCCGAAGGCAAGGTCGTGGCGGCCGTCAGCCCGACGCTGTATGCCGCCGGTGGCGGTGCCGCGACGCTGAAGGTGCATGCCGGCGACCGCGTCGCGCGCGGCCAGGTGCTGGCGCTGATCGACAGCCCCGAGCTGGCCGCGAAGCTCGCGCAGGAGCTGTCGAACGCCGATGCGATGAAGGCCGACGTGCTGCGCGCCGATGTCGACGCGCGGCAGCAGCGCGGCGCGTTGCAGGCGGCCTTCGACTCGGCGCGCATCGACCACAGCAGCGCGCAGAACGACCTGGCGCGCCAGCAGAAGGCGTTCGATGCGGGCGCGGTGTCGGGCATGCAGGTCGAGCATGCGCGCGACACGCTGCAGAAGGCGCGCATCGCGCTCGAGCATGCCGAGGCCGGCCTGAAGCTGAAGGACGACAGCCTGAAGTTCGACGTGCAGGCCAAGCAGCTCGCGCATGCACGCCAGCTGCTGATGGTGAAGGACCTGCAGCGCCAGGTCGAGAGCCTGACCGTGCGCTCGCCGGTCGAGGGCCAGGTCGGCCAACTGTTCATCGCCGAGCATGCGAACGTTGCGAAGGACGCGCAGCTGCTGTCGGTGATCGACCTGTCGGCGCTGGAGGTGCAGATGCAGGTGGCCGAGAGCTTCGCGCGCGACCTGGGCGTCGGCATGCCGGGCGAGATCAGCGGCAACGGCCACACCTGGCGCGCGGCGGTCAGCGCGGTGTCGCCCGAGGTCGTCAACAACGAGGTCGCGGCGCGGCTGCGCTTCAGCGGTGGCGCCACCGAGCAGCCGAGCCAGCTGCGCCAGAACCAGCGGCTGGCGGTGCGCGTGCTGCTCGACAAGCGCGACGACGTGCTCGCGGTGCAGCGCGGCAGCTTCATCGACGAGGCCGGTGGCGCGCACGCCTATGTGCTGCGCGACGGCGTGGCCGTCAAGACGCCGATCCGGGTCGGCGCGCGCAGCCTCGACAAGGTCGAGATCCTCGGCGGCCTGGCCGTCGGCGACCGGGTGGTGGTGTCCGGTGCCGAGCTGTTCCAGGGCGCCGAGCACGTTGCCGTCAGCCAGTGAATCTCCCCATCGAACACTGACATCGAAGGACTCCCATGCTCAAGATGACCGGCCTGTCCAAGGTCTACCGCACCGAGGTGATCGAGACCCATGCGTTGCGCGCGTTCAACCTGGAGGTGAAGGAGGGCGAGTTCGTCGCGGTGACCGGCCCGTCGGGCTCGGGCAAGACGACCTTCCTGACGATCGCCGGCTTGCTGGAGGCGTCGACCGGCGGCAGCTACCTGCTCGATGGCGTCGAGGTGGGTCAGCTGGACGACAACGCCCGTTCGCGCATTCGCAACGAGAAGATCGGTTTCATCTTCCAGGCCTTCAACCTGATCCCGGACCTGAACATCGCCGACAACGTCGAGGTGCCGCTGCGCTACCGCGGCATGAAGGCCGACGAGCGCCGTCGCCGCGTGCGCGACGCACTGGAGCGGGTCGGGCTGGCAGCACGCGAACGGCACTACCCGGCGGAGCTGTCGGGCGGACAGCAGCAGCGGGTTGCGATCGCGCGCGCGCTGGCCGGTAGCCCGCGCCTGCTGCTGGCCGACGAGCCGACCGGCAACCTCGACAGCCAGATGGCGCGCAGCGTGATGGCGCTGCTGGAGGAACTGCACCGCTCGGGCGCGACGATCGTGATGGTCACGCACGATCCGCAGTTGGCGGCGCGGGCGCAGCGCAACGTTCACGTTGTTGATGGACAGGTCGTGGATGTATCAGATGAGCTTCGGCTGTCTTCGGCTTCGGCTGGTGAGTTGGTGGGCTGACGTGGGTGCGAGCAAAGGCGCTCTGTGCGTGAGGGTGGAAGAGCCTGAACAGGCCCACGAAGCGTTCGAGCGCTTACGTGCTCAATCACCTGACCAATCTTTTCCCCTGAACAAGAGCGACTGGTGTTTCGCGGCGGTTGGGGAACTGGGCTGGGGGCGATTTCTGGGGCGACGGAGAAGATCGGCTTCGGGGGTGGCGCGCGCCAGCGCGCTTCGTAGACTGACTCATCGCCACTGTTTGACCACAACGAACGAAGTGAGTGGAGGGAGTTTGGCGATGCACCCACGGAGCCGAGCTTCTTCGTGCAGTCGGCCCGCCAGGGCCGACCGCCCCGGCATGAGCCCCCAGCCCAGTTCCCCAACCGCCGCGATGCGCCGCTGCATCGCAGTGATGTCGCTCGCCATCGCGCCATTGGCAGCCCAAGCCGACGACCTGCTGCAGATCTACCAGCAGGCCCGCCGCGCGGACCCGGTGCTGTCCGCCGCCGACGCCCAACGCGGCATCGCGAAGGAAGGCGTCGTCCAGGCCCGCGCACCGCTGCTGCCGCAAGCCTCGGCCGGCCTGTCATACGACCGCGCCCAGCCCACCAGCGACCCCGGCGAGCGCATCAACAGCCGTACCGCTTCGGTCACGTTGAACCAGGTGCTGGTCGACGTGGCCCGCCTGTCGCAACTGCATGTCGCGCAGTCGCAGGCCGATGCGCAGGACGAGCTGGTGCGCGCCGCCGAGCAGGCCTTGTGCGCCCGCGTCGCCCGCGCCTACTTCGACGTGCTGACCGCCGACGACGCGGTGCGCCAGGTCGAGGCCAATGAAGATGCGTTCCGCCAGCAGGTCGAGCAGTCCGACCAGCGCTTCCGCAACGGGCTGTCGGCGCAGGTCGATGTCGAGCAGGCGCGGGCCTATCACGCGGCTGCGCGCGCCGCCAGCATCGATGCCCGCGAGGCGCGTGACGATGCGCGCGAGGCGCTGTCCGAGATCACCGGCCAGCCCGCGCCGGCGCTGAACCGCTTGCAGGACGAACTGCCGATGGCGTTGCCGGCACCGGCCGATCCGCAGGCCTGGGTCGACGACGCGCTACGGCACAACCCGACGCTGTCTGCGCAGCGCCATGTCGTCGATGGGGCAGGGCAGGGCATCGCCGCCGCCCGCGCCGGCCACCTGCCGACGCTCAGCGCCAATCTCGGCGTCGGCCGTGCCGCGGCCTGGCCCACGCCGGCCAGCAACACCGACGGCCGCAACGTCGCGAGCATCGGCCTGATGCTCAACGTGCCGCTGTTCGCCGGCGGCGCCACGCAGTCGCAGCTGCGCCAGGCGTTCCACCAGCAGGATGCAGCGCGCGACGACTACGAACAGCGCCGCCGCCGCGTCGCGCGCGAGACGCTCGAGCAGTACCGCAGCGTCGCCGCCGGCATCGGCCGCATCGACGCCACCCGCACTGCGGTCGACTCGGCCGGCCGCGCGCTGGCCTCCACCCGCATCGGCCACGAACTCGGCACGCAGACGATGACTGACCTGCTGCTCGCGATCCAGACCCAGGCCTCGGCGCAGGCCTCGTACTCGCAGGCGCGCCACCAGTTCGTGCTGAGCCGGTTGCTGCTGCTGCAGGCGGCCGGCCGCATCGACGAGGCCGACCTGGCCGCCGTCAACACCTTGCTCAAATAGGAGAGCCCCACCATGTTCGGCTACCACCTCGACCTGGCGCTGCGCAGCTTCCGGCGCAGCCCCGCGCTGACTGCCCTGATGGTGCTCGCGATCGCGCTCGGCATCGGCGCCAGCATGACCACGCTGACGGTGTTCCACGTGCTGTCCGGCGACCCGATCCCCGGCAAGAGCGACCGGCTCTTCTACGTGCAGCTCGATGCCAATGAACGCGGCGGCTCGCCGCCCGGCTCCGAACCGCTCGAGCAGCTGACCCGCTTCGACGCCGAGGCCCTGCTGCGCGACAAGCGCGGCGAACGCCAGGTGATGATGACCGGCGGCTCGGTCGCGGTGCAGCCGGCGCAGACCGACCGGCCGCCGTTCTTCGCGAGCGCCCGCTACACCACCGCCGATTTCTTCTCGATGTTCGAGACGCCCTGGCGCTACGGCCACGGTTGGGAGGCGGCCGACGACGCAGCCGGCGCGCGCGTCGCGGTGATCTCCCACGAGCTGAACCAGAAGCTGTTCGACGGCGCCGACAGCACCGGCCGCATGCTGCGCGCCGGCGACCACGACCTGCGCATCGTCGGCGTGCTCGCGCCGTGGCGCCCGGTGCCGCACTACTACGACCTGTTCGCCGGGCGCTTCGCGAAGACCGAGCAGGTGTTCACGCCGTTTTCCACCGCGCTGCAGGCCCGGCTGCCGATCGCCGGCAGCCTGACCTGCTGGGGCAACCGCACCACGCCCGATCCGCGCGCCCTCAACGCGCCCTGCGCCTGGCTGCAGTACTGGGTGCAGATGCCGTCGGCGGCCGATGCGCCGGCCCTGCGCCAGTACCTCACCGACTACTCCGAGCAGCAGCGCGCGGCCGGCCGCTTCGAGCGGCCGACCAACGTGCGCCTGCGCAACGTCACCGAGCGCATGGATTTCAGGCACGTCGTGCCCGGCGACGTGCACCTGCAGCTGTGGCTCGCGTTCGGCTTCCTGCTGGTGTGCCTGACCAACACCGTCGGGCTGCTGCTCGCCAAGTGCATGCGCCGCGCACCGGAGATCGCGGTGCGGCGCGCGCTCGGCGCGACGCGGCGCGCGATCTTCGGGCAGTTCCTGGTCGAGGCCGGCAGCATCGGCATCGTCGGCGGCGTGCTCGGGCTCGGCCTCGCGCTGCTCGGGCTGTGGGGCGTGCGCCAGAACCCGGCCAGCTACGCCCAGCTCGCGTACCTCGACGCCCCGATGCTCGCGACCACGCTGGTGCTCGCGCTGGTGGCCAGTCTGGCCGCCGGGCTGCTGCCGGCGTGGCGCGCCTGCCAGGTGACGCCGGCGCTGCAACTCAAATCGCAATGAGCGCGCAAGAACCAAGGAGAACGTGATGATGGACATCCGACCGATCCTGTCGACGCTGCGCCGCCACAAGACCGCTGCCGCGCTGATCGTTCTGGAGGTCGCGCTGAGCTGCGCGATCGTCAGCAATGCGCTGTTCCTGATCAGCGAGCGGCTGGAGCGCATGCAGGCGCCCACCGGGCTGGCCGAGGCCGAGCTGCTGCACATCCGGCTCAACGACGTCGCCCGCCGCGACAACGCCGAGGCGCTGACGCGGCGCGACCTGGCCACGCTGCGCGCGCTGCCGGGCGTCAAGGCCGCCACCAGCGTGAACCACGTGCCGTTCGGCAACGGCTCGTCCGATGCCGGCGTCAACATCTCGCCCGACCAGCCGTCGCCGACCCTCAGCGCGGCGCTCTACCTGGTCGGCGAGAACGCGCTCGCGACGCTCGGCCTGAAGCTGGTCGAGGGCCGCGATTTCCTGCCGGAAGAAGTGCAGCCGGCCTCGGCGCTGGAGCGCGAGGAGCCGAAGGTGCCGGCGGTGATCGTCGACCGCGGCACCGCGGCGCGCCTGTTCCCGGAAGGCAGCGCGATCGGCCGCTCGCTGTACGTGTTCGGGTCGTCGCCTATGCGGGTGGTCGGCGTGGTCGAGCACATGTCGATCCCGCAGCCGAACGGTCCGCGCGGCGCGTACCTGACGCTGCTGCCGGTGCAGCCGGTCTACAACGACGGCAACTACCTGGTGCGCGTCGCCGACGCGGCGCAGCGCGACCGGCTGCTGAAGGACGCGGTCGCCGCATTGCAGGCGGTGGACAGCCAGCGCATCGTGATGGAGCGCGAGACCTTCGACGACATGCGCCACGAGTACTACCGCCAGGACCGCTGGATGGCCGCGCTGCTGGTGGCGGTGTGCATCGCGCTGCTGGTGGTCACCGCGTTCGGCATCGTCGGGCTGGCCAGCTTCTGGGTGCAGCAGCGCACGCGGATGATCGGCGTGCGGCGCGCGCTCGGCGCGTCGCGGGTGCAGATCCTGCGCTACTTCCAGACCGAGAACTTCCTGCTGACGACGATGGGCATCGTGCTCGGCATGACGGCCGCGTACGGCATCAACCGGTTGCTGATGAGCCTGTACGAGCTGCCGCAGCTGCCCTGGGTGTGCCTGCCGATCGGCGCGGTGACGCTGTGGGTGCTCGGCCAGGTCGCGGTGCTCGGCCCGGCGCGCCGCGCTGCCGCGCTGCCGCCGGTGGTGGTCATGCGGGGCGCCTAGTAAGCTCGCGCCCCATGCGCCGAATCCTGATCATCGACGACAACCCCGCGGTCGGCCAGGCCCTGTCGCTGCTGCTGTCGCTGCACGACATCCAGGCAGAGGTCGCACTGACCCCCGCCGACGGCCTGGCCGCGCTCGATCGCGGCCCGGTCGACGTCGTGATCCAGGACATGAACTTCAGCGCCGACACCACCTCCGGCGCCGAAGGCGCGGCGCTGTTCCGCGCGATCCGCGAGCGCCAGCCCGACCTGCCGGTGATCCTGCTGACCGCGTGGACGCGGCTCGAGGCTGCTGTCGAGCTGGTCAAGGCCGGCGCTGCCGACTACCTCGCCAAGCCCTGGGACGACGCGAAGCTGGTCGCCACCGTCGAGAACCTGCTGGAGCTGTCCGAATCGACGCGCGAGGTGGCCCGCGTGCGCGACGAGCGCCGGCGCCGCCGCGAGGCGCTCGCGCAGCGCCACGACCTGGGCGGCATCGTCTACGCGTCCGAGGCGATGGAGCGCACGCTGGAACTGGCCTGCCAGGTCGCGCGCTCCGAGCTGCCGGTGCTGGTCAGTGGCCCCAACGGCAGCGGCAAGGAGCGCATCGCCGCCACCGTGCATGCCAACTCGGCGGTGCGCGACGGCCCGTTCGTCGCGGTCAACTGCGGCGCGCTGCCGGCCGAGTTGATCGAGGCCGAGCTGTTCGGTGCCGAGAGCGGCGCCTTCACCGGCGCCGGCAAGTCGCGCGACGGCCGCTTCGACGCGGCCGACGGCGGCACGCTGTTCCTCGACGAGATCGGCACGCTCCCGCTGCCCGGCCAGGTCAAGCTGCTGCGGGTGCTCGAGACCGGGCGCTTCGAGCGCGTCGGCTCGTCGCGCACGCGCCAGGTGCGGGTGCGCGTGATCAGCGCGACCAATGCCGACCTGAAGGCGATGGTGCGCGCCGGCAGCTTCCGCGAAGACCTGTACTACCGGCTCAACGTGATCGAGGTCGCGCTGCCGCCGCTCGCGCAGCGCCGCGACGACGTGCTGCCGCTGGCCGAGCATTTCCTCGCCGGCCGCGCGCAGCTGGGCGATGCGGCGCGCGCCCAGCTGCTCGCGCATGCCTGGCCGGGCAACGTGCGCGAACTGAAGAACGTGATCGAGCGGGCCGCTTTGCTGGCGCGCGGCGGGCCGATCACGCCCGACCTGCTCGGCCTGCCGCCGGTCGAGCCCGCGATGGCGCGCAACCTCGACGAACCGAGCCGCGACGCGGTGGTCGCGGCGCTGGCGCGCGCCGACGGCGTCGTCAGCCGCGCCGCCGCGGCGCTCGGGCTGTCGCGCCAGGCGCTGTACCGGCGCATGGAGCGCTACGGGTTGCCGGTCTGAGCACGGCATGCGCCCGGTGAGCCTGCGCACACGGCTGCTGCTGGCGCTGGTCGCCGCATTGGGCGCCGGTGCCGCGCTGCATGCGGCGGTGCTGGCCGCGCTTGCGCGCTGGGGCGGCCATGCGGCGCTGCTGGTCGGTGCGGCCGCGGTGCTCGCGCTGCTGCTGGCGGCCTGGGGCTCGTCGCGCCTGGTCGCGCCGCTGAAGCGGCTGCTGCGCTCGCTGGAGAGTGCGGTGCTCAGCTACCGCGATGGCGACTTCAGCGTCTCGATCAGCGACGACCACGGCGGTGAACTCGGCGCGCTGGTGGGCCATCACAACGCGCTGGGTCATGCGCTGCGCGACCAGCGCCAGCACCTGGCGCAGCGCGAGCTGCTGCTCGACACCGTGGTGCAGAACACGCCGGTCGCGCTGGTGCTGACCGATGTGCGGCAGCGTGTCGCCTATGCCAACATCGCGGCGCGCCAGCTGCTGGGCGAAGGCCGCAGCCTGGAGGGCGGCGATTTCGGCGCGCTGCTCGCGACGCTGCCGCCGGCGCTGGTGCGCGCGGTCGAGGAGGGCACCGATGCGCTGTTCAGCGTCACGCTGGACGGCAGCGAGGAGACCTTCCACCTGTCGCAGCGCCAGTTCCGGCTGCAGGGCCGGCCGCACCGGCTGCTGCTGTTCCGGCGCATGACGCGCGAGCTGTCGCGGCAAGAGGTTGCTACCTGGAAGCGCGTGATCCGCGTCATCAGCCACGAGCTGAACAACTCGCTGGCGCCGATCTCGTCGCTCGCCCACAGCGGGGCCGAGCTGGCGCGGCGCGGCGACGTGCAGCGGTTGCCGGAGGTGTTCGCCGCGATCGGCGAGCGCGCGCGGCACCTGCACGGGTTCCTCGACGGCTATGCGCGCTTCGCGAAGCTGCCGGCGCCGCGGCTCGCGCGCGTCGAGTGGGCGCCGTTCCTGGACGCGCTGGCGGCACAGTACCCGTTCACGCGCAGCGGCGAGCTGCCGGCGCGAGCCGGCGTGTTCGATGCGGCGCAGGTCGAGCAGGCGCTGATCAACCTGCTGAAGAACGCGCACGAGGCGGGCGGGCCGGCCGAGGGCGTCACGCTGTCGCTGGTGGACAGCGGCGCGGAGATCCGCTTCGAGGTGGCCGACCGCGGCCCGGGCATGAGCGACACGGTGCTTGCGCAGGCGCTGCTGCCGTTCTATTCGACGAAGCGCGCGGGCACCGGGCTCGGGCTGGCGCTGGCGCGCGAGATCGCCGAGGCGCATGGCGGGCGCATCGCGCTCGCGAACCGGCCGGATGGCGGGCTGCGCGTGGCGATCACGCTGCCGACGGACACCCAAGCCCGTTCGCCCTGAGCCTGTCGAAGGGTTGGCGCCCTGGCACGAGGGCTTCGACAGGCTCAGGGCGAACGGAACGTGGGTCACTTGGTGCCGAACAACCTGTCCCCCGCATCCCCCAGCCCCGGCACGATGTAGCCGTGCTCGTCCAGCTGCCGGTCGATCGCTGCGGTGTACACCGGCACGTCCGGGTGCGCCGACCGGAAGTGCGCCAGCCCCTCCGGCGCCGCCAGCAGGCACACGAAGCGGATCGACTTCGGCCGCGTCTCCTTCAGCCGGTCCACCGCCGCGACCGCCGAATTGCCGGTGGCCAGCATCGGGTCCAGCACGATCGCGTCGCGCTCGTGCATGTCGGCCGGCATCTTGAAGTAGTACTCCACCGCCACCAGCGTCTTCGGGTCGCGGTACAGCCCGACGTGCCCGATGCGCGCGCCCGGCACCACGTTCAGCATGCCGTCGAGGAAGCCGGCACCGGCCCGCATGATGCTGACGAACACCGTCTTCTTGCCGTCGATCACCGGCGCCATCATGGTCTCAAGCGGCGTCTCGATCTCGATCATCTGCGTCGGCATGTCGCGCGTGACCTCGTAGGCCATCAGCATGCTGATCTCGTTCAGCAGGCGTCGGAAGCTGTTGGTGCTGCGGTCCTTCTGGCGCATCAGCGTCAGCTTGTGCTGGATCAGCGGGTGGGTGATGTGGTGCACGGGTGCGGTCATGGGCTCTCCTCGGGGTGCGTCAGTTATATCGGCTCCCGCCGCGGCGAACCAGCATTTCGTCACGCCACGCCGCGCCGCTGCGCTCAAGTCGCTGGCCGGAGTGGTCGAAAAAAAGGCGTTGCTCCGTCCGCCGAGTCCCGCATGTCCGCTCTTTCCCCGTTGCGCCGTCTTGCCTGCTGCCTGCTCGGGATGCTGCCCCTGCTGGCCGCCGCGCAATCGCTGCGCATCGTCACCGAGGAGCTGCCGCCCTACAACATGACGCTGAACGGCCAGGTCACCGGCCTCGGCACCGAGGTCGTGCAGGCGGTGCTGAAGGAGGCCGGCCTCGCCGGCACGCCGATCCAGGTGATGCCCTGGGCACGCGCCTACGACATCGCGCTGAACCAGGAGAACGTGCTGATCTACTCGATCACCCGCACGCCGCAGCGCGAGAAGCGCTTCAAGTGGGTCGGCGTGATCGCGCCGACGCGCTGGTACCTGTTCTCGCTGAGCGGCCGCACGCCGCCGGTGAAGACGCTGGACGACGCGCGCCGCTTCCAGATCGCCACCGTCAACGAAGACGCCGGCGAGCAGTACCTGGTCGCCAACGGCTTCCAGATCGGCCAGAACCTGCAGTCGAGCAACCGCTACGAGCTGAACTACGAGAAGCTGAAGGGCGGCCGCGTCGACCTGTGGATCGCCAACGAGCTGAACGTGACCTGGCTGGTGCGCCAGGCCGGCGACGACCCCGCCCGCACCGTGCAACGCACGCTCGCCCTCACCGACCTCGGCACCGAAGGCGGGCTCGACATGGCCTTCAGCCTGAAGACGCCCGACGAGGTGGTCGAGCGATTCCGCAAAGGGCTGGAGACGATCCGCCGCAACGGCACCTATGAGAGCCTCCAGCGCAAGTGGCTCTGACAACGGCGGGCTGAACGGCTCGCTCGGCCGCCAGCTGGTGCTGGCGACGCTGGTGTTCGGCATCGTCTTCACGGGGGCCGCGGTGGCGGTGCGCACCTGGTCGGCCTGGCAGGCCAACCTGGCGGCGATGACGGCCGAGCTGACGCTGATCGACCAGGTGTTCCAGCGCACGCTCTCCAAGGCCATCTGGGAGATGGACCGCGACGCGCTGCAGACCCACGTCAACGGCGTCGCGCAGGTCAGCCCGGTCGGCCGCGTCGAGCTGCGGCTGCTGCAGAACGGCCGCACCACCGAGCTGATGGCGCAGCGCCGCGAAGGTGCGCAGCCCTCGCAGCGCGCGCCGGTGCTGCACCGCCAGCTGAACTACGAGCCCTATCCCGGCGCGAGCGAGGTGGTCGGCGAATTGACGCTGGAAGGCGACGAACGCGTGCTGTGGGAGCGATTGCGCGGCGAGCTGGCCGGCATCGTGCTGACCCAGCTGATCCAGTCGCTGCTGCTGGCGGGCCTGGTGATGTGGGTCTTCAACCGCACCGTCACCGTGCACGTGCGGCGCATGGCGCGCCACCTCGGCGCGCTGACGCCGCAGACGCTGGACCACCGGCTGCGGCTCGAGCGCGCGCCGGGCCGGCGCGACGAGCTCAGCCTGCTGGAGTCGGGCGTCAACCAGCTGCAGGGCAACCTGTCGGACTACCTGGAGCGGCAGCGTCGCGACGAGCGCGACCTGGCTGCGCATCGCGACCGGCTGGCCGAACTGGTCGACGAGCAGACCGCCGAACTGCGTGCCGCCAATGCGCAGCTGGAGGAGCTGTCGCGCAGCGATCCGCTGACGGGCCTCGCGAACCGGCGCCATTTCGACGAGGTGAAGGATGTCGAGTTCCGCCGCGCGCAGCGCCTGAACCAGCCGCTGTCGGTGCTGCTGTGCGATGTGGATTTCTTCAAGCGCTACAACGACACCTATGGCCACGCGCTCGGCGACGACTGCCTGCGCCTGATCGCGCAGACGCTGCGCGAGACCTTCGGCCGCGCCGGCGAACTGGCCGCACGCATCGGCGGCGAGGAGTTCGCGGTGCTGCTGCCGGCGGTCGATGCCGAGCAGGCGCACGCCGCGGCCGAGCGGCTGCGCGAGGCGCTGGCCGGGCGCGACATCCCGCACAGCGCGTCGCAGGTCGCGCCGCGCGTCACGCTGAGCATCGGCGTCGCGCAGTTCGATCCCGAGACGATGGACCGCTTCGATGCGCTGCTGCACCGCGCCGACCAGGCGCTGTACCGCGCGAAGCGACAAGGCCGCGACCGGGTGGCCGCCTGATCAGAAGGAGGAAGACATGCGTTGCATTCACACGGTTCTCGCGGTCGCGCTGGCGTATGCCGGCGCCGCCGCGCACGCCCAGGCGATCCGCGGCGTCACCGAGGAGTCCGGCTACACCTGGCTGAGCGCCGGCCGCGTGCTCGGCCCGGCCAGCGAGGTGGTCGCGGCCACCATGCAGCGCGCCGGCATCACCGACTACCGCGCCGGCATCTACCCGTGGGCGCGCGCCTACGACATGGCGCTGCAAGAGCCGAACGTGCTGATCTTCATGATCGCGCGCACGCCGCAGCGCGAGGACCGGTTCAAGTGGGCCGGCGAGTTCATGCGCATCGAGTACCACCTGTACAAGCTGCGCACCGACACCGAGGTGGTGGTGCGCACGCTGCAGGACGCCAAGGCCTACAGCGTCGGCGTGATGCGCGACGACGTGCGCCAGCAGTACCTGCAGTCGCAGGGCTTCACGCGGCTGGTGGTGTCGGCGCAGAACGGCGACAACTTCCGCAAGCTGTTGCACCGCCAGGTGCAGCTGGTGCCGATGCCGGAGCGCGACGCGCGGCAGCTGTGCGAGGAGTCGCACATCGACTGCGCCGCGATGCTGGAGAAGGTCTACACGCTGGATGCGCTGTCGACCGGGCTGTTCATGGCCTACAGCAAGGCCACGCCCGACGACGTGGTGGCGCGCACGCGGGCGGCGTTCGAGAAGGTGAAGTCCGACGGCACGTTGGCGCGGCTGATGGGGGCGCCGGGGCGCTGAAGCGCTGGCCGGTGGATCAGTGGCCGCTGCCCGGCAGCGCCAGCAGGTCGCCGACCGCATTCAGCACGCGCGGGTTCCACACCATGCCGATGTGGCTGCTGTCGACTTCCACGTCGCGCACCCGGCCGGTCGCATGCTCCTGCGGGCCGTGGATGCAGGTCTGCCACGCGACGATGCCGTCGTTGCGGCTGTAGATCGAGGCGGTCGGCACCGGCGGCGGCGTGCGCAGCCGGCGGCTCATCGCCGGGTCGAGCCGGGCCGGCGCGCCATTGAGCAGGCGGTACAGCCAGCCGACGTGGCTGTGGTCGGCCTCGGCGTTGAACGGCGTGCCGATCGTGATGACGCGGCGCACCTGGGGCGCCAGCAGCTTGCCGAGTTCGCGGGCGTAGAGGCCGCCGAGGCTCCAGCCGACCAGCGTCGCGCGGCCGCCGTGCGGTTTCAGCAGGGTCTGCACGTGGTCGGCGAGGTTGGCCATCCAGGCGTCGACGTCGCCGCGCGGGCCGACGTTCAGGCCGCGGCCCCAGTCGAACGCGGTGTAGCCGAGGGCAGTGCAGTGCTCGCGCAGCGTGGCGACCGCCGCGCCATCGGCCGCGAGGCCGGGGAAGATGACGACCGGGTGGCCGTCGCCGGGTTGCTGCGCCTTCGAGAAGCCGCGGCGCAGCTTGTGGGAGGCCAGCTCGACGGCGGCGCGCCACGGCTCGCTGACCAGCAGGCCGAGGGCCGGGCGGGAGATCGGCGCCAGGCCCAGCGCCGCGGACGGCGAGCAGGTGTCGGTGCTGGGACCCATAGGACGCTCCTGAAATTCGTTGGTCCCAGGGTAGAGCGCTGACGCGGTGCTGCCTATCGGGCAAAAGAGGCAAACGGTGTAGGACTCAGGGGAAGTTCGATGCAGGCGTCCCGCCCACCCGGGTCAGCCCAGGCCGTAGTCCGACCACCAGCCGACCTGCTGGTTCAGCCCGTCAGGCAGCGTGATGCGCAACTGTTCATGCCGGCTGCGCTGCGTGACATACGAGATGCAGTCGTCGATCAGCTCCTTCGGCAACTGGCGCACCGCGGCGCGCTCGCAGCGCGACAGGTCGAGGTGGCCGCCGAGCCCGTCGATCCAGCGGCGCAGCGTTCGCACGACGCCATCGGCACCGGCCACGTGGCGGGCGTAGTCGTCGACGAGGCGATGCTGCAGCCGCTCCTTCGGCGTCCGCGGCAGGCGCGCAGCGGGGTGCGCCCGCCCGCGCGGGCCGTCGCCGTCCCACAGCGAACGCCACCAGGTGATCCACAGGTAATCGCGCCAGCCACTCATGCGCGCATCAGTAACCGCCGGGCGCGCGCGGTTCCCTGCCAGGTGGCCCTTCAGGCCATTCGTCCCGGCGCGCCGCGGTCGTTTTGCGGGGCGGTCGGTCAGCCCGTCTGTTGCCGCTCGGCGTTGCCACGCTCCCGCAGCCACCCGTCGATGCACTTCTGCAGCGCCACCGGATCGGCCGGCTTCACGAAATGGTGATCGAAGCCAACCGCCTTGGCTCGCGCGCGGTCGTCCTGCTGGCCGTAGCCGGTCAGCGCGAGCAGCAGCGATCCGCGCGTGCCGTCCATCGTGCGCAGCCGCGCCGCGACCTCGTAGCCGTCGAGGATCGGCAGCCCGATGTCGAGCACCACCACCTCGGGGCTGAAGTGCTCGGCGACGCTCAGCGCCTCGCGGCCGTCGGCGGCGGTGCGCACCTCGTGCCCGCCGAGCGCGAGCAGGTCGGCCACGCTGTGCGCCGCGTCGTGGTTGTCGTCGACCACCAGCACGCGCGCCGGGTGCGTCGTGCCCGCTTCGGGCGCCGGGCCGCCGGCCTCGCCGCTGCGCACCAGGCCGACGCAGGGCAGCCGCAGCGTGAACACCGCGCCGCGGCCGATGCCTTCGCTGGCCGCCTCGAGGCTGCCGCCGTGCATCTGCGCGAGCCGCTGCGCGAGCGTCAGCCCGACGCCCAGCCCACCCTGCGCCCGGTCCAGCGTGCGCGAGCCCTGCGTGAACAGGTCGAAGATGCGCGGCAGCAGCTGCGCATCGATGCCGATGCCCTGGTCGCTGACCTGGATCACCGCACCCTGCGGCGAGGCACTCGCCTCCAGCGCGATGCGCGTGCCCTTCTCGCTGTACTTCGACGCGTTGTTCAGCAGGTTCGACACGATCTGCGCCAGCCGCGCGAAATCGCCGTGCAGCCACATCGGCTCGGCCAGCGGCAGCACCTGCAGGCGCTGCTCGCGGGCGTCGATCAGCGGTTGCGCGGTCTCGACGCTCTGCAGGATCACCGCGTTCAGGTCGACCTTCTCGCGGCTCAGCACGATCTTGCCCTGGCTGATGCGCGCCACATCCAGCAGCTCCTCGATCAGCCGCGTCATCTGCTTGAGCTGGCGCACCATGATGTCGGTGGCCCAGCCGATCTTCGGATCGGGCGGCGCGATGCGGCGGATCACCTCCAGCGCGGTGCGGATCGGCGCCAGCGGGTTGCGCAGCTCGTGCGACAGCATCGCGAGGAACTCGTCCTTGCGCCGGCCGGCCTCCTGCAGCTGCATCTCGGCGGCGCGCCGCTCGACGATCTCGCCTTGCAGGCTGCCGTAGAGGATCGCGTTCTCGAGCGCCGCCGCGGCGCGCGCGGCCAGGTCGTCGAGCACGCGCCAGTCGGGCCGCTGCAGCGCGTCGTCGGTCGCCACCAGCAGCGCGCCGAGCAGCCGGTCGCCGTTGATCAGCGGCAGCGCCAGCACCGCCTGCCACGGCAGGGCGCGCGCGCGGCCCGCACCGAACGCGTCGGGCGCGAGCGCGGCCAGGTCGGCCGGCGCCAGCGTCACCGTGCGGCGTTCGGCCAGCGCCTGGCGCAGCGCGGCGGCGAGCGGCGGCGCGATGTCCATCAGCATGCGGTTCGCGGTATGGCCCCCACCCGCGCCCGACGACGCGCACACCAGCTTCTGGCGCGGCCCCGGCTCGTCGCCCGGCAGCACCAGCGCGGCGCTCGCCATCGCCGGCACCAGCAGCTCGGCCAGCGCCTGCACGCAGACCTCGGCCTGCAGCGAGCCGCTGAGCACCCGGCTCGCGTCGGCCAGGAAGGCCGAGCGGCGGTCGTTGTCCTCGGCGACGCGGCGCGCGGCGTCGGCCGCCACCATTGCCGCATGTGCATCGGCCTGCTCGCGCACCTGCCGCTGCATCGCGAACAGCCGCACGAACACCCGCACCTTGCTGCGCAGGATGTGCGGCACCACCGGCGACTGGATGTAGTCGACCGCGCCCAGCGCATAGCCGCGCTCGGTCTGCATCTCGTCGGCGTACGAGGTGATGAAGATGATCGGCGTGTCGACCGAGCGCTTGTACTGCCGGATCAGCGCCGCGGTCTCGAAGCCGTCGATGTCGGGCATGTTGACGTCGAGCAGGATCACCGCGAACTCGCGCTGCAGCACCTCGCGCAGCGCCTCGCGGCCGGAGCGCACGAACACCAGGTTCTGCCCGAGCTCCTCGAGCACGGTGCCGAACACCAGCAGCTTCTCCGGCAGGTCGTCGACCACGAGGATGTTCACCCTCGGGTCGAGATCGTGGGGCGCGCTCACTTGCTCAACCACCCGCGCAGCACGACCAGCAGGTAGGCGGTGTCGACCGGCTTGGACAGGTAGTCCCAGGCCCCGGCGTCGATGCACTTCTCGCGGTCGCCCTTCATCGCCTTGGCCGTCACCGCGATCAGCGGCAGCTCCTTGCCGCGCGGCAGCCTGCGCATCTGGCGCATCGTCTCCATGCCGTCCATCTCCGGCATCATGATGTCCATCAGCACGATGTCGATGCTCGGGTCGGTCTCCACCAGGCGGATCGCATCGCGGCCGTTCTCGGCCGAGACGATCACCATGCCGTGGTTGTCGAGCACGGTGGCCAGCGCGAAGATGTTGCGCATGTCGTCGTCGACGATCAGCACCTTGCGGCCGTGCAGCCGGCGGTCGGCGTCATGCAGCTCGCGCGCCGAGCGGCGTTCTTCTTCCGACATGGTCGCCTCGCCGCGGTGCAGGAAGAACGCCGACGCATCGAGCATGCGCTCCAGCGAATCGGCGCGGCGCAGCGCGAACGCACTGTGGCCGCGCTCCCACGCGACGCACACTGCCGGGTCGCTGCTCGCCAGCACGATCGGCAGCTGGCGCGCGAGCGGCCGCGATTCGAGCGACTCGATCACGTCCTCCGGCCCGAAGTCGGGCACGCTGCCGTCGGTGATCAGGCAGTCGATGCTGCCGTGCGCGATGCGCTCGCGCGCCTCGTCGGCGCGGCTCGCCTGCACGATGTCGGTCTCGGTGTCGAGCGCGTCCAGGAACTGCGCGCGCGCCGGCGTGTCGTCCATCATCACCAGCAGCCGCTTGCGGCGCCGCTCGGCGAATTCGTGCAGGTGGCCGAGCGCTTCTTCCACCTCGTCGACCGACTGCAGCGGCTTCGTCAAAAAGCCCACCGCGCCCGAGCGCAGCGCGCGTTCGCGCGAGTCGTCGGTCGATACCACGCAGACCGGGATGTGGCGCGTCGCGAGGTCGGACTTCAGCCGCTCGAGGATGCGCCAGCCCTCCATGTCGGGCAGGAAGATGTCGAGCGTGATGACCGCCGGCTGGAAGTCGCGCGTCAGCGCGAGCGCCGTGGCGCCGCTGGTGCTCACCAGCCCCTTGAAGCCGACGCGGCGTGCCGCCTGCAGCAGCACGTCGGCGAAGGCCAGGTCGTTCTCGACGATCAGCAGCACCTTGTCGCCGAGCAGGATGTCGGCGCGGTCGTCGTTGGCGGCGTTGTCGCCCATCTCGTCGGCGTCAGCGGTGTCGCTCACCGATGTCGCCACCGACATCGGCACCTCCACGCGCGGCCGCTCCAGCATCGGCAGCACCTCGCTCATCACGCCCGGCGGCGTGCCGCGGCCGTGCCGCAGGCTGCGCGTCGGGCTGTAGCTCTGCGGCAGGTACAGCGTGAAGGTGCTGCCCTCGGCCGGCGCGCTGACCAGCCGGATCTCGCCGCCCAGCAGCCGCGCCAGTTCGCGGCTGATCGCAAGGCCCAGGCCCGTGCCGCCGTACTTGCGCGAGGTGGAGCCGTCGGCCTGCTGGAAGGCCTCGAAGATGATCTGCTGCTTGTCCGGCGAGATGCCGATGCCGGTGTCCGACACCGAGAACGCCAGCACCTGCGACGCGCGGTTCAGGTCCTCGTTGTCGCGCGACCAGCCGCGGTCCACCACCTCCATCGTCAGCCGCACCGCGCCCTGGTGGGTGAACTTGAAGGCGTTCGACAGCAGGTTCTTGATGATCTGCTGCAGCCGCTTCACGTCGGTGACGATGGTTTTCGGCAAAGGCGCGAGACGCACCGGCGCGCCGATCTCGAACGCGACGTGACGCGATTCGGCGACGTGGCGGAAGCTGCGGTCCACCGAGCGCTGCAGGTCTTCCAGCCGCAGCTCCGACACGTCGACCGCGACCGTGCCCGACTCGATCTTCGACAGGTCGAGGATGTCGTTGATCAGCATCAGCAGGTCGTTGCCCGACAGGTGGATGGTCTTCGCGAACTCCACCTGGCGCGGCGTCAGGTTGCCGTCGCTGTTCTTGCACAGCTGGTCCGACAGGATCAGCAGGCTGTTCAGCGGCGTGCGCAGCTCGTGCGACATGTTGGCCAGGAACTCGGACTTGTACTTCGAGGTCAGCGCGAGCTGCTCGGCCTTCTCTTCCAGCGCCTGCCGCGCCTGCTCGACTTCCTGGTTCTTGCGCTCGACTTCCTGGTTCTGGTGCACCAGCAGCCGGGCCTTCTCCTGCAGCTCCTCGTTGGTCTGCTGCAGCTCCTGCTGGCGGCTCTGCAGCTCCTCGGCCAGCGACTGCGACTGCGTCAGCAGGTCTTCGGTGCGCATGTTGGCGCTGATCGTGTTGATCACGATGCCGATCGATTCGGTCAGCTGGTCGAGGAAGGCCTGGTGCGCCGGGTTGAAGCGCTCCAGCGAGGCCAGCTCCAGCACGCCGCGCACCTCGCCTTCGAACACGATCGGCAGCACCAGGATGTCGAGCGCCGCACCCTCGCTGAGCCCGGTGGCGATGCGTATCGCGCTGCTCGGCACGTTGGTCACCAGGATCTTGGTCTTCTCGACCGCGCACTGGCCGACCAGGCCCTGGCCCAGGTCGACCTCCTTGCCGTGCGTGGCCTGGCCGCCCGAGGCATAGCTGCCGAACAGCTTCAGCCGCGGGCCCAGGCCGCCGCTGCCGGTCAGCACGTAGAACTCGGCCTGCTGCGCGCCGACCACCGGCGCGAGTTCGGACAGGATCAGCTGGCCCACCGTCAGCAGGTCCTTCTGGCCCTGCAGCATGCGGCTGAACTTCGCCAGGTTGGTCTTCAGCCAGTCCTGCTCGGTGTTCTTCTGCGTGGTGTCCTTCAGGTTGCGGATCATCTCGTTGATGGTGTCCTTCAGCGCGGCCACCTCGCCCTGCGCCTCCACCGTGATCGAGCGCGTCAGGTCGCCCTGCGTCACCGCGGTCGCCACCTCGGCGATCGCGCGCACCTGCGTGGTCAGGTTGGCCGCCAGCTGGTTGACGTTCTCGGTCAGGCCCTTCCAGGTGCCGGCCGCGCCGGGCACCTTGGCCTGGCCGCCCAGCTTGCCTTCGACGCCCACCTCGCGCGCCACCGTGGTCACCTGGTCGGCGAAGGTCGCGAGCGTCTCGGTCATGCTGTTGATGGTCTCGGCCAGCGCGGCGATCTCGCCCTTGGCCTCCACCGTCAGCTTCTGCTGCAGGTCGCCGTTGGCCACCGCGGTCACCACCTTCGCGATGCCGCGCACTTGGCCGGTCAGGTTGCCGGCCATGAAGTTCACGTTGTCGGTCAGGTCCTTCCAGGTGCCCGACACATCGCGCACCTGCGCCTGGCCGCCCAGCCGGCCTTCGGTGCCGACCTCGCGCGCCACCCGCGTCACCTCGGCCGCGAAGGACGACAGCTGGTCGACCATCGTGTTGATGGTGGCCTTCAGTTCCAGGATCTCGCCCTTCACGTCGACCGTGATCTTCTTCGACAGGTCGCCGGCGGCCACCGCCTTGGTCACGTCGGCGATGTTGCGCACCTGGCTGGTCAGGTTCGACGCCATCAGGTTCACCGAATCGGTCAGGTCCTTCCAGGTGCCGGCCACGCCTTGCACGTCGGCCTGGCCGCCGAGCTTGCCTTCGGTGCCGACCTCACGCGCCACCCGCGTCACCTCGGCGGCGAACGACCGCAGCTGGTCGACCATCGTGTTGATGGTGTTCTTCAACTCCGAGATCTCGCCCTTCACGTCGACCGTGATCTTCTTCGACAGGTCGCCGGCCGCCACCGCGGTCGTCACCTCGGCGATGTTGCGCACCTGGCTGGTCAGGTTGCCGGCCATGAAGTTGACCGACTCGGTCAGGTCCTTCCAGGTGCCGGCCACGCCCTGCACGTCGGCCTGGCCGCCCAGGATGCCTTCGGTGCCGACCTCGCGCGCCACGCGGGTCACCTCGGCGGCGAAGGATCGCAGCTGGTCGACCATCGTGTTGACGGTGTTCTTCAGCTCCAGGATCTCGCCCTTCACGTCGACGGTGATCTTCTTCGACAGGTCGCCGGCGGCCACCGCCTTGGTCACGTCGGCGATGTTGCGCACTTGGCTGGTCAGGTTGCCGGCCATCGAGTTGACCGAATCGGTCAGGTCCTTCCAGGTGCCCGACACGCCTTCCACCCGCGCCTGCCCGCCGAGCGAGCCCTCGGTGCCGACCTCGCGCGCCACCCGGGTCACTTCGGATGCGAACGACCGCAGCTGGTCGACCATCGTGTTGATGGTGTTCTTCAGCGTCAGGAACTCGCCCTTCACGTCGACGTCGATCTTCTTCGACAGGTCGCCCTTGGCCACCGCGGTCGTCACGTCGGCGATGTTGCGCACCTGGTCGGTCAGGTTGCCGGCCATCGAGTTGACCGAGTCGGTCAGGTCCTTCCAGGTGCCGGCCACGCCCTTCACCTTGGCCTGGCCGCCCAGCATGCCTTCGGTGCCGACCTCGCGCGCCACGCGCGTCACCTCGGCCGAGAAGTTGCCGAGCTGCTCGACCATCTTGTTGATGGTCTTCGCGGTGCGCAGGAACTCGCCCTCGAGCTCGCGGCCCTCGACCTCCAGCGCCATGCTCTTGCTCAGGTCGCCCTGGGCCACCGCGCCGATCACCCGCGCCACCTCGCTGGTCGGGTGCACCAGGTCGTCGATCAGCGCGTTGATCGATTCCATCGACGCGCCCCAGAAGCCGCGCGTCTCGCTGAGCACCGCGCGCTGCTTCAGCTTGCCTTCCTTGCCGACCACCTGGCGCAGCCGGCCGAGCTCGTCGGCCATCGCGGCGTTCTGCTCGACCAGGTCGTTGAAGACGTCGGCCACCTTGCCGGCCAGCCCGTCCCAGTGCAGCGGCAATCGCACGCTGGCGTCGCCGCGCCGCAATTGCGTCAATGCGGCGAGCAGGGTGACCATCTCGCGTTCCGGCGTCGCGACCTCGTTGAGTTCAAGCACGTTCATGGCGGGGCTTCCATACTGATTCAAGCCGGCGAGAGCAGGTCGGCGAGCGCGATTCTGGCCCGCAGCATGTCTTTTTGCATACGGCGCGGGCAACGGTGGTGCAGACTAGCGCTGGATCCGCTCATGATCATGACGGACGGCGCCGACAGCCTTTGTAGGATGGAGACTACAGCCGGCGCGCCATGCCCCGGAAACCCGCGCATTTGCTGGGTTGGCGAGCCCCCACCCATCCGACGCAGCACCTCGCATACAGGTCGATGCACCCGCATCGGCAGCGTAGACTTTTCCACCATGGCACCCGCCGGAGGACCCGATTTGCAAGACGTGACCGTGCTCTATGTCGAAGACAACGACGACCTGCGCCTCAGCATCGCGATGCTGATGGAGCAGCCGGGGCGCGCGCTGACCGCGTGCGCCAACGGCGAAGAGGCGCTGGCGCTGTGCGCCGCGAACGAGTACGACATCGTCATCACCGACGTCAGCCTGCCCGGCATCTCCGGCACCGACCTCGCGAAGCAGCTGCTCGCGAAGCAGCCGGACCGCTGGGTGGTGCTGTGCTCGGGCTACGAGTTCGGCGAGTGGGTGCGGCAGTTCGGCCCGCATGTGCGGGCGCTGCGCAAGCCGTTCGAACCGGAAGAGCTCGAGCAGCTGATGGACGAGATCAGTGCCGCGGTCAGGAGCCGCGGCTGACGAGGAGAACGCCCCGCATGAAGAATTCCGACACCCTGGATCGCCAGCTGCCGAAAGCCCCGACCGGCATCGCCGGCCTCGACGAGATCACCGAAGGCGGCCTGCCGCGCTGCCGGCCGACGCTGGTGTGCGGCGCGGCCGGCTGCGGCAAGACGCTGCTGGCCGCCGAGTTCCTGGTGAACGGGGTGCTGCAGCACGGCGAACCGGGGGTGTTCATGAGCTTCGAGGAGAGCAGCGACGACCTGGTCGCCAACATGCGCTCGCTCGGATACGACCTCGATGTGCTGCAGGCCGAAGGCAAGCTGGTGATCGACCAGGTGAAGATCGAGCGCAGCGAGATCGAGGAGACCGGCGAGTACGACCTCGAAGGCATGTTCATCCGGCTCGACCATGCGATCCGCCGCATCGGCGCGAAGCGTGTGGTGCTCGACACCATCGAGGCGCTGTTCTCCGGTCTGCCGAACCAGGCGTTGCTGCGCGCCGAGCTGCGCCGGCTGTTCCACTGGCTGAAGGACCGCGGCATGACGGCCGTCGTCACCGGCGAGCGCGGCGAGAACACGCTGACCCGCTACGGCCTGGAAGAGTACGTGGCCGACTGCGTGCTGCTGCTCGACCACCGCATCGTCGACCAGATCTCGACGCGCCGGCTGCGCGTCGTCAAGTACCGCGGCTCGGCGCACGGCACCAACGAATACCCGTTCCTGATCGGCAGCAAAGGCCTGTCGGTGTTGCCGATCACCTCGCTGCGGCTCGACCACCAGGCCTGCGACGAGCGCGTCTCCACCGGCGTGCGCGGGCTCGACGGCATGCTGGGCGGGCAGGGCGTGTTCCGCGGCAGCAGCGTGCTGATCTCGGGCACCGCCGGCACCGGCAAGAGCAGCATCGGCGCGAGCTTCGTCGACTCGGTGTGCGCCCGCGGCGAGAAGGCGGTGCTGTTCGCTTATGAAGAATCCGAGAGCCAGCTGATCCGCAACATGAAGTCGATCGGCATCGACCTCGGGCGCTGGAGGGCGTTGGGCTTGCTCGAGATCCACGCGTCGCGGCCGACGCTGCACGGGCTGGAGCAGCACCTGGTGGCGATGTACGACATCGTCAGGGCGTCGAAGCCCGACGCGGTCGTGATCGACCCGATCAGCAACCTCGAGATGCGCCAGCCCGACAACTCGCTGCAGGGCACGCTGCTGCGCCTGATCGATTTCCTGAAGCAGCAGGGCGTGACCTCGCTGTTCACGACGCTGACGCACGGCCCGGCCAACGAGGTGTTCGACACCTCGGGCATCGGCGTCTCGTCGCTGATGGACAGCTGGATCGTGCTGTCGAACCTCGAATTCAACGGCGAGCGCACCCGCACGATGCAGGTGGTCAAGTCGCGCGGCATGCCGCATTCGAACCAGGTGCGCGAGTTCCTGATCGGCGACCACGGGGTCGACCTGGTCGACGTGTTCGTCGCCGACCAGCGCGTGCTGACCGGCTCGGCGCGCAAGCTGCGCGAGGCGCTGGAGGCCCGGCCATGAATGCCGCCGTGCGTGCGATCTCCACCCTGGCCACCAATCCCGAGTGGCAGCTGAAGCTGTACGTCGCGGGGCACACGGCCAAGTCGATGGCGGCCCTCGACAACCTCAAGCACATCTGCGAGACCCACCTCGCGGGCCGTTACTCGATCGAGGTGGTCGACCTGCTGGTGAACCCGCAGCTCGCCGCCGGCGACCAGATCCTCGCGGTGCCGACGCTGGTGCGCAAGGTGCCCGAGCCGATGCGCAAGATCATCGGCGACCTGTCGAACGAAGAGCGCGTGCTGGTCGGCCTCGACGTGCGGCCCTACGTGCGAGCGTCGCGATGACGCTGGACGACCGCCTGCCGGACCTCGTCGACCTGCGGCTCTACGTCACGGGGGCGACGCCGGCCTCGGCGCGCGCGGTCGTCAACGCACGGCGCTTCTGCGAGACCCACCTGTCGGGCCGCTACCGGCTGGAGGTGCTCGACATCGGCGAGCACGTCGAGCAGGCCACCGCCGACCAGATCGTCGCGGCGCCGACGCTGGTGCGGCTGGCGCCGCTGCCGCTGCGGCGCTTCATCGGCGACCTGTCGGACGACGAGCGCCTGCGCCGCTCGCTCGATCCGCTGCACGGCTTGCACGCGGCAGGAGCGCACGAATGACGCCGGTCGAGCAGTTGAGGCGCGCGGTCGCGGAGAACGAGGCGCTTCGACAGTGCCTGGAGGAGGCCGAGGACACGCTGCGCGCGATCCGCAACGGCGACGTCGATGCGATCGTCGTCGGCAGCGACGTCTACACGCTCGACAGCGCGAACGCCGCCGACCACAAGCTGCGCCGCGCGGTGCTGTCGCAGATGGAAGACGCGGTGCTGGCGTTCGACGACGGTGGCCACCTGATCTTCATGAACGCCGCTGCCGAGCGGCAGTACGGGCAGAGCGCATCGGCGCTGCTCGGCCGCAGTGCCGACCAGCTGTATCGCGAGGTCTGGCCCGACGACACGCTGCGCGAGGCCTGCCGGCGCGAGCTGCTCGACCAGGGCGCCTACCGCGCGCGGCTGCTGCACGTGAAGCGCAACGACGAGGCGATGCAGGTGGAGTGCACCGTGTCGCGGCTGCGCGGCGCGCAGGGCGAACCGATGGGCCGGCTGTGCGTGATCCGCGACGTGAGCGCGCGCGTGGCGGCCGAGCAGACGCTGATGGTGGCCTCGCTCGCGCTGGCGCGCCGCGAGCGCGAGTTCGCGACGCTGGTCGAGAACTCGCCCGACATCTTCGCGCGCATCGACCGCGCGCTGCGCCATGTGTACGTCAGCCCGGTGGTGCAGCGCCACCTCGGCATCGCGCCGTCGGCGATGCTGGGCAAGACCTTCGGCGAGCTGGGCCTGCCGGCGGCGCTGTGCGCGCAATGGAACGGCGCGCTGAAGGAGGTGTTCGCCAGCGGCCGGCTGGTGCGGCTGAACTACACGATGCGGGGCCTGGGGCCAGGGCAGGAGAGCCAGGGCAAGCGCTTCTTCAACGCCCGGCTGATGCCCGAGTTCGCCGACGACGGCAGCGTCGAATCGGTGCTGGTGATCGCGTCCGACGTGACCGAGCAGGCGCTGATCGATGCGGCCTTCCACGAAAGCCAGGCGCGGCTGCAGTTCACGCTGGCCTCGGCACGCATCGGCGAATGGGAACTCGACCTCGAGAGCGACACCGCGCGCACCTCGCTGCGCCACGACCGCTGCTTCGGCTACGACGAGCCGGTCGGCCAGTGGGGCCACCGGGTGATGCTGTCGCACCTGCACCCGGCCGACCGCGAGCGGGTGGCGACGCTGTTCCAGACCAGCGAGGCGACGCGGCAGGACCTGCATTTCGAGGCGCGCGTGCTGTGGCCCGACGGTTCGCTGCACTGGATCGAGGCGCACGGCGTGTTCTACGGCGTCGACGGCGATGCACGCGGCGGCGCGCGCCGGCTGCTCGGCATCGTCGCCGATATCACCGACCGCAAGCTGGCCGAGGAGGCGCTGCACGACAACGACCGCCGCAAGGACGAGTTCCTCGCGACGCTGGCGCACGAGCTGCGCAACCCGCTGGCGCCGATCCGCAATGCGCTGCAGATCATGCAGCGCAGCCCGGGGCCGGTGGCGCAGGCGCATGCGCGCGACGTGATCGAGCGGCAGCTGGGGCAGATGGTGCACCTGGTCGACGACCTGCTCGACGTGAGCCGCATCAGCCAGGGCAAGCTCGAGCTGCGCCGCACGCGCGTCGACCTGGTCGAGGTGCTGAAGACGGCGGTCGAGACCAGCCGGCCGCTGGTCGATGCGGGCCGGCACACGCTGCAAGTGCAATTGCCGCCGGCCGGCGAGCTGTGCGTCGACGGCGACACCACGCGGCTGTGCCAGATCGTCGCGAACCTGCTGAACAACGCCGCCAAGTACACGCCCGAGGGCGGCTCGATCGAGCTGAGCGCATGGCGCGAGGAAGGCCGCGGCGCGGACCCGGAGAATGGCGAGGCGGTGATCGCGGTGCAGGATTCCGGCGTCGGCCTCGCGCCCGACATGCTGCCGCGGGTGTTCGACATGTTCGCGCAGGTCGACCGCTCGGTCGCGCGGGCGCAGGGCGGGCTCGGCATCGGCCTCGCGCTCGTGAAGCAGCTGGTGGAGATGCACGGCGGCAGCGTCGAGGCCCACAGCGACGGCGTGGGCACCGGCTGCCGCTTCATCGTGCGGCTGCCGCTGGTGGCGGTGGCCTGGCCGGCCGCGGTGCCGGCTCGGCAACCGCCGCGCGCGCCGGCGGCATCGCCCGCACCGGTGGCGGGCGTGACGACGCCCACCGCGGCCGGAGCGCTGCGGGTGCTGGTCGTCGACGACAACATCGACAGCGCCGAAAGCCTGGCCGAGGTGCTGGAGATGAGCGGGCACGAGGTGCGGGTCGCGCACGACGGCCCGTCGGCGCTGGCTGCGGCCGGCGATTTCCGACCGCAGGCCATCGTGCTCGACATCGGCCTGCCCGGCCTGACCGGCCACGAGGTGGCCCGGCGCATCCGTGCGGAAGACTGGGGCCAGGCGATCCACCTGATCGCGCTGAGCGGCTGGGGGCAGGCGGAAGACCGGCAGCGCTCGCGCGAGGCCGGCTTCGATGCGCACTTCGTGAAGCCGGTCGACCTGGACGAGCTGGAGGCGGTGCTGCGGCGGACCCGGCCGCTGGTGGCGGCCGGCTGAGCGACCGGCGAGCCGCTCAGCCGTCGGTGGCCGGGCTTTCGGCCGGCGAGCTGCCGCGGGTCTGGCGGCCGTCGCGGGTGATCACCGAGAAGCGGCCGTCGGACTCCATGAACGCCGCACGCACTTCTTTCAGATTGCTGATGCCGCTTTGCCGCAGCTGGGACTGCAGGTCGTCCATCGTCAGGAATTCTTGCCGCAAGTTGCGGTGCAACACGCGGCCGTGGCGCACCAGCAGCAGCGGCGCCGGCTCGGCGAAACGGCGCACCGCGTCGAAGCGGAACGCGGCCCAGTCGAGCAGCCAGTTCCACCCCATCAGCGTCAGCACCAGCACGCAGCCCTCGGCGACCGTCTCGTAGCCGCCGGCCATCGCGTTCTGCGACGCGTCGGCGATCAACACGACCAGCAGCACGTCGGCAATCCCGACCGATCCGACATCGCGCCGCAGCACGAAGCGGAACAGCAGGAACAGGAACCAGTAGATCAGCGTGCCCCGGACGATCAGCTCGAGCGGCGAGACGTGGAACGCGAACAGCGATTCCATGGCGGCGGCCGGGGCTTCGACCTGTCAGTGCGCGCCGTCGAGGCGTGCCAGCAGTGCGTCCTTGCGCGCCTGCAGCTGCTCCCCGAGTTCCTTGCGGTCGAGCTTCGGCCGCACCTTCGGGAACAGCTCGTTCTGCTCTTCCTTCACGTGGTGGTCGATGTACTCGCCGAGCACCTTGACCTTGGCGTCGTACATGTCGTCGTCGGGCGAGCTCGATTGCAGCTGCGCGATCAGGTCCTTCGCGCTGGCGTGCTCGACGGTGGCCTCGTCGAGCAGGTCGTCCTGGTCCTGCAGCACGTCGCGGCAGGCCGGGTAGAAGATTTCTTCCTCGATCTGCGCGTGCACCGTCAGCTTGGCGCAGATGTCGAGGGCCAGCGCTTCGCGCTCGCTGGCATCGGCCTCGGCCTTCGCCAGCTTGTCGTACTCGGCGAACAGCTTCTTCACCTCGGCGTGGTCGGCGCGCAGCAGCTTGATCGCGTCGGCCGGCGGTGCCTTGCGGGTGCGCGTGGCGGTGGCGGCGTGCGAGCGGGTGGCGGTGTGGGATGTCGGCATGGGAACTCCTTGCGTGGGCTGGGTGGAGAAAGGGGGAGGAAGGTGACCACCCCAATCTACGCATTCGAATCGCGTTCGCTGTAGGAGAAGTACGCGACTGCGGGTGCGATCTTGCGCAACGCGCACAGGTATGCCGTTTGCCACGGGTCGGCATGACATCCCAGGGGTCGACGATGAGCACACCACACATCGAACACATCGAAGACGAAGCCAGCACCGCGCGCCTGACCGGCAACGCGCGGCACGCGGGGCCGCTGTCCGAAGCAGGCAGGGCGATCGGGGCCTGGCTCCAGCGACCGGGCAAGGCCGGCCGCTACGGGTTGATCCTCGCTGGGGCCAAGGTCTTCCTCGGCCGGCACCGCCCCAGCCCCCAGGCCGTCGCTGCCGGCGTCGGCGTTGCCGCGGTGCTGGGCACCGCCCTCTGGGTCCTCAGCCGCCCCCGGCGCTGAGCGGCCCGCACTCCAGGAGACCGTGATGAGCAAGCCCTCCAGCCCGTCCAACCCGACCACCAACCCGACCACCAAGCCGCGCAGCATCCACGACGCCGGCAGCCCCGACACCAAGCACGGCCCGAAGGCCGGCACCAACCCGGATGGCGCGACGCCCGCCGAGCTGCCGTCGGCCGAGGCCGGCAAGGCCAGCCTGCACAAGCCCGCGCCGCCGGACCTGCAGTCGACCAAGCCGCGCAAGACCCCTTGACGCCTTGACGGAAGGATCCCCCTCATGAAGGACCAGACCCTCGACGCCTGCCTGGCGGCCTGCCAGGCCTGCGCCACCGCCTGCCTGCACTGCGCCGTCTCGTGCCTCGGCGAGCCCGATCCGTCGCCGATGCGGCGTTGCATCGCGCTCGACCTCGACTGTGCCGACGCCTGCCGGCTGACCGCCGCCTACCTCGCTCGCGACAGCGCCCATCTGGGCGACGCCTGCGAGCTGTGCGCCCACCTGTGCCGCGTGTGCGGCGACGAATGCGGCAAGCATTCGATGGACCACTGCCAGGCCTGCGCCCAGGCCTGCCGTGTCTGCGCGCAGGCCTGCAGTGCTCTGGCCGGGCGCGGCCACCTCTGACCGAACTCTCTCCGCCGTCCCCCTGCCTGTCTGCTTTTCAGCGAGTCGCCCTCCCATGCCCAAGACCCCTTCGAAGACCCCCGCGAGCAAGCGCCGCCCGATCCCGCCAAGCCCTGCTGGCCAGGAGCGCCAGGCCGTCGAGGTGCAGGCGCTCGCCGCCGCGATCCCGTTCAATGCCAACAAGCCGAACGAGATCGGCCGCGACAACGCTGTCGCGCCGCCGGTCGGGCAGCGCAGCCCGCTCGCATCGGTGTCCACCGGCGCCGGCACGCTGACCGAGGCCAACGACACCGGCAAGACCGGCGAGGGCGGCGACGACACGCCGTCGCACGACGGCTTCGGCTCGCTGCAGCGCGTGCGCGCCGATGCCGGCGGCGAGGTGCTGACGACCAACCAGGGCGTCGCGGTCGGCGACAACCAGAACTCGCTGAAGGCGGGCCTGCGCGGGCCGGCGCTGCTCGAAGACTTCATCCTGCGCGAGAAGATCACGCACTTCGACCACGAGCGCATCCCCGAGCGCATCGTGCATGCGCGCGGCTCGGCGGCGCACGGCTACTTCGAGTGCTACAAGCCGCTGACCCGGCTGACGCGCGCCGCGCCGTTCGCCGAGGCCGGCAAGCGCACGCCGGTGTTCGTGCGCTTCTCGACGGTGGCCGGCGAGCGCGGCTCGGTCGACACCGCGCGCGACGTGCGCGGCTTCGCGATCAAGTTCTACACCGACGAGGGCAACTGGGACCTGGTCGGCAACAACATCCCGGTGTTCTTCATCCAGGACGCGATGAAGTTTCCCGACCTGATCCACGCGGTGAAGCCCGAGCCGCACCACGGCATGCCGCAGGCGGCGTCGGCGCACGACACCTTCTGGGATTTCGCGTCGCTGATGCCGGAGTCGACCCACATGCTGATGTGGGCGATGTCCGACCGCGCGATCCCGCGCAGCTACCGGATGATGCAGGGCTTCGGCGTGCACACCTACCGCCTCGTCAATGCGCGCGGCGAGAGCAGCTTCGTCAAGTTCCACTGGAAGCCGCTGCTCGGCACGCATTCGCTGGTGTGGGACGAGGCGGTGAAGCTCGCCGGTGCCGACGCCGACTACCACCGGCGCGACCTGTGGGAAGCGATCGAATCGGGCGAGTACCCCGAGTGGGAACTGGGCCTGCAGGTGTTCAGCGAGGAGCAGGCCGAGGCCTTCAGCTTCGACGTGCTGGACGCCACCAAGATCATCCCGGAAGAGCTGGTGCCGCTGCAGCCGGTCGGGCGCATGGTGCTGAACCGCAACCCGGACAACTTCTTCGCCGAGACCGAGCAGGTCGCGTTCTGCGTCGCGCACGTGGTGCCGGGCATCGACTTCAGCAACGACCCGCTGCTGGCCGGGCGCATCCATTCGTACGTCGACACGCAGATCTCGCGGCTGGGCGGGCCGAACTTCCACGAGATCCCGATCAACGCGCCGCTCGCGCCGGTGCACAACAACCAGCGCGACGGGCTGCACCGGCAGACGGTGAACCGCGGCCGCGTCGCGTACGAGCCGAACTCGCTCGGCGGCGGCTGCCCGTTCCAGGCCGGCGCGAAGGGCTTCGTGTCGTTCCCACAGCCGGTCAATGGCGAGAAGCTGCGCGGCAAGCCGGAGAAGTTTGCCGACCACTACACGCAGGCCACGCTGTTCTTCGACAGCCAGACGCCGGTCGAGCAGGCGCACATCATCGGCGGCTTCCGCTTCGAGCTGAGCAAGGTCACGGTGCCGGCGGTGCGCGAGCGCATGGTGGCCTCGCTGCTGAACGTGTCGAAGCCGCTGGCGAAGGCAGTCGCCGACGGGCTGGGGATGCCGCTGCCGCCGCCGTTGCCGCGCGCGCTGCCGAAGCCGGCCAAGCCGGAGGTGACGGTGTCGCCGGCGCTGTCGCTGAAGGCGCGGCCGGGCGACGGTGGCATCCGCACGCGCCGCATCGCGCTGCTCGCGGCGCACGGCGTGGCCGGCAAGCCGATTGCGAAGCTGGTGGCCGCGCTGCAGAAGGCCGGCGCGGTGACGACGGTGATCGCGCCGCGCATCGGTGCGGTGACGACCTCCGATGGCGAGCCGCTGCTGGCCACCGGGTCGATCGAGAACTCGCCACCGGTGCTGTTCGACGCGGTCGTGCTGCCCGATGGCCAGAAGGGTGTCGACGTGCTGCTCGGCCTCGGGCAGGCGCTGGAGTACCCGGCGCTGACCTGGCGCCACGGCAAGACACTGCTGGCGCTCGGCGCCGGCCGCGCGCTGATCGAGAAGGCGGGCGTGCCGACGACGCTGGGCGATGGCACGCCGGACCCGGGTGTGCTGCTCGGCAACGGCGACGACAAGACGATCCAGGCCTTCATCGCCGCGGTGGCGAAGCACCGGCACCCGCAGCGCGAGGGGGATCCGCCGCGCGTCTGATCTGAACGGATGTCGCCGCGCCGCTACTTCGGGCGCGGCGGCTCCAGCCCGGCATCCGGGCGCGAGAGCGTCCCGCTGCGCAACTGCGCGACGGCCGACACCACGGCCCGCGCGACGTTGCGCGTCTCCTGCTGGAACGCCGTGTCGGCGTCCAGCGCCTCGTGGCTGTTGAAGTACGGCTCGTAGTAGCCGAGGTAGCGGGCGAGCCGCGCGCCGTCGCCGGCATCGACCAGGCCCATCCAGTCGAGCCAGTCGGCGAGCGCATGCCGCTGCTGCTCGACGCCGGCCACGTCGCCGTGCACGACCAGCCCGTACACGCGGCCGGCGAGGTGCTTCGGGAAGTCCCAGCCCTTTTCCTCGATCGCCTTCGCCTCGGCCACCTTCTTGCCGTGCGTGCTGCTCGGGTCCGGGTTGCCGCCGTCGGCACACACCAGCCGGTCGATCATCAGCTTCAACGGGCTCGGTGACTGGTACCAGTAGGTGGGCGCGACGATCACGATGCCGTGCGCGCTGACCCAGCGCTCGTAGATCTCGGCCATCCAGTCGCTGGCCTGGTCGAGCGCATGGTTCGGGTAGCAGCTGCACGGCCAGTGGCACAGCGGCATCGCGGTGCCGACGCAGCCCTTGCACGGGTGGATGCGGCGGCCGTATTCCGAGGTCACGAGGCTCAGGTCGAGCAGGTCGGCATCGAGGCCGGCCTGCTCGACCTCCTCGCGCACCAGGCCGCTCAGCCGCCAGGTCTTCGACACCTCGCCGGGGCAGCTGCCGTCGTTGCGCGCGCTGCCGCACACCACCAGCACGCGCGAGCGCGCGCCGGGCTTGGCCCAGTTCGCCTGCGCGGCCTTCAGGCGCTGTCGGGTGTCGAGCCATTGCACCGCGACCTCGTAGCCCGGGTCCGCGAAGCCGGGACCGGCCGCGCGCGTGACCGGTGACTTGCGGCCTTCGTCGACCGCCTTCCAGGCGATCTCCTCGAGCCGCGCGATCGCGTCGCGCTCGGCGTCGTAGGCCGGATCGAACCAGCGCTGCTGGAAGCGCCGGCCGAACTCCTCGCGCGTCAGCGGCGTGTCGGCCTGGCCGGTGCGGATCTCGGCCATGTCAGTGGAAGAACAGCGCGATCAGGATGATGATCGGGATCGGCACGCCGAGGAAGAACAGAAGAAGGGATCGCATCAGGTGTCTCCGGTGGGTGGTTCAGTGGGATGGTTCGTCCAACTTCACAGATCGCGCCGGCTGCCGCCCCAGGTCGCGCACAGGCTGGCGACGAAGGCGCCGGCCAGCAGCGAGATGAACAGCCACAGCGACGCATAGGCGGAGGCCTTGCGCGCGGTGTCGGCCGCGTCGCGTGCACGCGCCTGAGCGTCGTTCAACGCGGTCTGCAGGTGGTTCCAGCCGTCGGTGACGCGCCGCTCGGCATCGGCTTGCGACAGGCCGGTGCGCTGTGCGACCAGCTGGCCGAGGTAGCGCATGTCGTCGGGCGGCAGCGTCGCGGCGCGGCCGCCGGCGGCGAAGATGCGGCCGACCTCGGCGAGCGGCGGCGCATCGGTGGTGGTCGGTGCAGCGGCCGCCGGGTCCCGGCGGAACAGCGCATCGGCGTGGTAGTTCATCACGTCCGTGGCGCTGCTGCCCGGCACCGCCGAGGCGGCACCCGCGGCACCGGTCACGCCGGCCCGGGCACCGGTGCCGACGATGCCGCCAATCGCGCTGCCCAGCACCGCGGCGGTGGCCAGCGACGCGACCGCCCACGCCAGGAAGCCGTGCGCCGTGTCGCGGAAGTAGATCTCGTCGCCCGCGGTGTCGGCCCAGCGCGTGCGCAGCCGGCCGGCGAGGTAGCCGCCCATGCCCGACGCGGCGACCTGCGTCAGCGTGACCCACAGGATCGTGCCGACGCCGAAGGTGCTTGCGCTGACGCCTTCGCGTGCCCATGGCGACAGCGCCGACAGACCGAGCCCGACGCCCAGGATCAGCAGGATCAGCGACAGCGCGGCCGCGCCCGCGGCGCCGGCCAGTACCGCGCCCCACGACACCGCGCTGCGGGTGCTGTCGGCGTTGGCCGGCACGGCGGCGGGTGCGATGGAGGGGACGGCGCGGCGGCCGGGCAGACCGTCTTGAATGCCGACGCTTGCAACATCTTGGTAGGCCATGGGTGGTGTCTCCTGGTGGGCATGCGGCCATGCAGTGGCCGTGTGCAGCGAATCGTCGGCGCGCGTCGACGCGCCGTGCGTCGGACTGCGATGGCACGCGCTGTAGGAATAGGGCGCGACCCGCTGCTGCACGGCAGCACGGCCTTTACAGTGGCTGCAACCCAGGAGCCTGTCATGTCGAAACGCCAACGCAACTCGCTCGCGCAGCGCAGCGCAGAACTCGCCTTTGCCGTGCCGCCGGTGATGGCGCACCGCATCGCCCGCATGGCGCTGGCCGGTGCGGCACCTTCGGAACGCGACCGGCGCGAGTTCACCCGGATGAGTGCCGAGAAGACGACCGCGTTCCAGCAGTCGTGGTTGGCGATGGGGATGCAGGCCTGGCGCGCGCAGCAGGCCTTCGGGATGTTCTGGTGGCGCGCCTGCCTGTCGCCGTGGGGACCGCCGTCGGCGCAGGCGATCGGCACGCAGCTGCAATCGGCGGCGCTCGGCGTGCTGGGCCACGGTCTCGCACCGGTCCACCGCACCGCGGTGGCCAACGCGAAACGCCTGTCGCGAACGCGACTGCGCTGACGATGGCTGCGTTGCCGATCGCGTTGTCATGGATGCTCGGCGCGTTGCTGCCGGGCGCGGTCTGGCTCGGCTGGTCGCTGCACTGCAGCCGCCGACTGCACCGCGCTGAACAGGCCGAGCGGCAGCGCACCGCGCAGCTGCTGGCCGATGCGGAGGGCCGGCATGCCGAGCTGCAGGCGCGGCTCGAGGCGCGCGTCGCCGCGCGCACCGAGGCGCTGCAGGCCAGCGAGGCGCGCATGCGCACCATCTTCTCGACCAGCTTCCAGTACCAGGGCCTGCTCGCGCTCGACGGCAGCCTGCTCGATGCCAACGAGACCTCGCTGCGCGGCATTGGCGCCACGCTCGATGAGGTGGTCGGCCGGCCTTACTGGGATTCGCCGTGGTTCGCCCGCACGCCGGGCATGCCGGAGACGATTCGGCTCGCGGTGCAGGCGGCCGCGCAGGGCCACAGCCGGCGCCAGGAGCTGCGCCTGCTGCTGCCGGCCGGCTGGAGGCAGTTCGATTTCGCGGTGCGGCCGGTGCACGACCGCGACGGCGCGGTGGTCGCGGTCGTGCCCGAGGCCATCGACATCACCGAGCGCCACCTGGCGGAAGAGCGGCTGCGCCAGGCGCAGAAGATGGAGGCGGTCGGGCAACTGACCGGCGGCGTCGCGCACGACTTCAACAACCTGCTGCAGGTGATCTCGGCCAACCTGCACCTGGTGTCGCGGCTGACGCACGACGACGTGAAGGTGATGCAGCGCCTCGACAGCGCGAGCGCGGCCGTGCGGCGCGGCGCCAAGCTCGCGAGCCAGCTGCTGGCCTTCGGCCGCCGCCAGGCGCTGGCGCCGCGGGTGGTCGACGTCGGCCGCTTCATCGGCGGCATCGAGGACCTGCTGCGCCGCTCGATCGGCGAGGGCGTCGAGGTGGAGCTGATCGTCTCCGGCGGGCTGTGGCACACCTTCATCGACCCGACGCAGGTCGAGAACGCGCTGCTGAACCTGGCGATCAACGCCCGCGACGCGATGGACGGCAACGGCCGGCTGACGATCGAGGTCGGCAACGCCTTCCTGGACGACGACTACGTGCGCGGCCAGGTCGACGTGAAGCCGGGCCAGTACGTGATGCTGGCCGTCAGCGACACCGGCTGCGGCATGACGCCGCAGGTGCTGTCGCAGGTGTTCCAGCCGTTCTTCTCCACCAAGCCGGCCGGCGCCGGCACCGGGCTCGGGCTGTCGATGGTCTACGGCTTCGTGCGGCAGTCCGGCGGCCACGTGAAGATCTACAGCGAGCCGGGGCAGGGCACGACCGTCAAGGTCTACCTGCCGCGTGCCCGCGCCGCCGAGGGCGAGGTCGACGCGACGCCTGATCCGGGTGCCGCGGCGGCCGCCGACGACGCCGGCGGCGGGGCCGAGACCGTGCTGGTGGTCGAGGACGATGCCGCGGTGCGCGGCGCCACCGTCGAGATGCTGCAGGAGCTCGGCTACCGGGTGCTGAAGGCGAGCGACGCCGACCAGGCGCTGGTGGTGATCGACGACGCGGTGGCACACCATGCGGCGATCGACCTGCTGTTCACTGACGTCGTGATGCCCGGCCGGCTGAAGAGCCCGGAACTCGCCGACAAGGCGCGCCAGCGTTTGCCCGGCATCGCGGTGCTGTTCACGTCGGGTTATGCGCAAAACGCCATCGTGCACGGCGGGCGGCTCGACCCGGGCGTCGAGCTGTTGTCCAAGCCGTACAGCGCGCGGGCGCTGGCCAGCAAGGTGCGGGCGGTGCTGGACCACGGCGTGCGCGAGCCGCAGTGACGATCTGACGATCCGCGGCACCCTGGAACAAGAAGTGTCCGCCGGCCGACGCAATCGGCACCTGACAGTTTTTGAATGTCAGGTGCGCGCCGTGTCGATGGACGGCGCAAACGCAGCGCCGGCGCGGCCCGGCCGCAAGCGGGGACTGACAAATCGCGCGCCGGGCCGGCGCGCCGGCATGGACCGCTTCTTGCCATTCATCCGGCATCGCGCCGCCCGTCGGTGCTCCTCCAGGGATGGAATCGATGTCTTCCAGAAAACCTGGTGCCGAGGATGCGGCGCCCTTGTTCCAGCGACTGTGGTCCCGCATCGGCGGCGCGCCGCTGCGGCACGACGCCGATGCCGCTGCACCGTCGACGATGCAGCACTCGGGCTTCACGTCCGGCAGCGCCTGGGCCGACACCGTGATCGAAGACGACCGGCGCGTGGCGCCTACCGATGATGCGAACAATGGCCTTTCGTAATGTCCTCTCCCGTGACGCGCGCCCCCGCGACGATGCCGCTGCTTCGTTCCTCGACGACTTCGGCGATTTCAATCACAGTGGGCGTGTCGTCGACGACGGCCTGCCCCCCACCGAAGCCGCGCCACTGGCCGCTGCGCCGTGGCAGTTCGAGATGGGTGACACCGCCTCGCGCCGCATCGACACGCGCGACCCGATGGAGCCCCTGCGCTTCGACGGCATGGTGCTGCGGCCCTGGACGCGCGACGACGCGCGGGCCATGGCCGAAGCCGCCCGCGAATCGATCGGCACGATCGGCCGCTGGATGGATTGGTGCCACCCCGGCTACGGCGTGCGCGATGCGATCGACTGGGTCGATGTCTGCGTCGACAGCCTGGCCCAGGGGCAGGCCTGCGAGTTCGCCCTGTTCGACGAGCGCAGCGGCCGGCTGGTCGGCGGCGCCGGGCTCAACCAGTTCAACACGATCCACCGCGTCTGCAACCTCGGCTACTGGGTCCGCCAGTCGGCGCAAGGCCAAGGCATCGCGACCCGCGCCGCGCGTTCGCTGGCCAGCTATGGTTTCAGCGCACTGGGTTTCCAGCGCATCGAGATCGTCGTCGCCGAAGGCAACGAAGCGAGCCTAGCGGTCGCCCGCAAGCTCGGCGCGCAGTTCGAATGCCTCGCGCGCAACCGGCTGGTGATCCGGGGCAACCCGGTGTCGGCCTGGGTGCACTCGCTGGTGCCTTGACGCGCTTGCCCTGAACCTCAGGGCAGCGCAGCGTAGGCGCCCGTTCCTTCCGGCCACGGCGTCAGCACCTCGACGCCGGTGTCGGTCACCGTGACCATGTGCTCCCACTGCGCCGACAGCGAGCGGTCGCGCGTGACCACCGTCCAGCCGTCGGCCAGCGTGCGCGTGCCGGCCTTGCCGGCGTTCAGCATCGGCTCGATCGTGAACACCATGCCCGGCACCAGCCTCAGCCCCTGGCCGCGCTGGCCGTAGTGCGGGACCGTCGGTTCATCGTGGTAGATGCGGCCGATGCCGTGCCCGCAGTACTCGCGCACGACGCTGAAGCCCTCGCGCTGCGCCACCGTCTGGATCGCATGGCCGACGTCGCCGAGCGTCGCGCCCGGCCGCACCGCGAGGATGCCGGCGCGCATCGCCTCGTAGGTCGTGTCGACCAGCCGTTGCGCGAGCGGCGAGACCTCGCCGACGACGAAGCTGCGGCTGGTGTCGCCGTACCAGCCCTCGCGGATCACCGCGACGTCGAGGTTGACGATGTCGCCGTCGCGCAGCACTTCGTCGTCCGACGGGATGCCGTGGCACACCACCTGATTGACCGACGCGCAGATGGTCTTCGTGTAGCCGTGGTAGCCGACGTTGGCCGGCACCGCCTTCTGCACCTCGACGATGTGGTCGTGGCACAGCCGGTCGAGTTCGCCGGTGCTGATGCCGGCCTTCACGTGCGGCGCGATCATCCGCAGCACGTCGGCGGCCAGCGCTCCGGCGGCGCGCGCCATCGCGAGGTCGGCGGCGGGGTGGACCTTCACCGAGCGGGCGGGGCGGTTCATCGGGCGGCCCTGCGCGGCGTGCGGGCGGCCACCGGGCTCGGCGGGACCGGCTTCATGAACGACAGCGCCGGCTCGTTCGACTGCGCCGCGCGCAGCATCAGCTGGCAGATGTCGCCGTAGCTCAGTGCCGGGTGCAGCTCGCACAGCATGCCCACGCGCATCCAGTGCTCGGCCTGCGCGTTGATCGAGCGGCTCAGCGCGTCGCTCGCGCTGCGCAGGTTGTCATGCATCTGGTCTGAAATCTTCACGATGCCCATGGCGGTGCCTGAAAGGGAGGTTGGAGGTGATGTACGAAGTATATATGGTTCGTATATCGCGATCCAGACTGGTCCGAAGTCGCACTTCGGCCGGCTTCGTCGCCCGGACGCGGTGCAGAAGTACATGTCTCCCGTGGGCGAACGAGCGACAGGCTCGAACAATCGAGTCCTTTCGCACTCTTGTCGCAGAGGAACTCATGGGACGCCGTTCGGGAATGCTGGTGGTGATGGTGGGGATGCTGGGCCTGCTGGCGGCCTGCGGTGGTGGAGGGGGCGGGGGTGGTAGCACAAGCGCCGCGACGGACGGTGGCTCGACCGGCGGTGGCGGCACCGTCGTCACCCCGACGCCGGTGCCCACCGTCGCGGCAGGCTGGTGGACCGGCAGCACCGACGATCACCGCACGCTGACCGGCCTGGTCTTCAGCGATGGCAGCTTCAGCATCCTCTACTCGGCACAGGACGCGCCCGACTCGGTGGCCGGCCTGGTGCAAGGCACCGGCGCCGGTGTCGACGGTGCGTTCAGCTCGAGTGCCACGATCGACACCATCGACTTCAGCCTGGCCGACGGCACGGTGACGGCCACGCAGCTGAGCGCCACCGTGGTCGCGGCGCAGCGCTTCGATGGCACGCTCTCGGCCGACGCTCCGGCCTTCTCGATGACCTACAACCCGGCGTACGAGCGCACGGCCTCGCTCGATGACGTGGCCGGCAGCTACGACGCGCAGGCGGCGCGGCCCGCCGACAGCCTGAGCGTCGCGCTGACGATCGACGCGCAGGGCGTGCTCAGCGGCAGCGGCACCGGCTGCCGTGTCGCCGGCACGCTGACGCCGCGCAGCGATGCGAACGCCTTCGACATCGTGCTGGCCCTCAGCGGCGACGATTGCGCTTCCAACGGATCGGCCTTCGGCGGCATCGCCTTCTTCGATGCCGACGCTCGCAGGCTGTCGGTGATGGCACCGAACACGGCCCGCACCGACGCGCTGGTGGTCCGCGCCGCCCGCACCGACTGACGGCCGGGGGAAGCCAGGCCCGAGGCCCAAGGCCCGATAGACTCGCGCGGCCTGCCCGAGCCTCGGAGAACCCCATGCCCCCGCGTAACGAAGCCGACGGCTTCCTGTCCCGCATCCAGATCGTCACCGCCACCAAGCGCTACCGGCTCGGCGGCGCCGGCGTGGTGCCGGACCCCGCGGCGCGGTCGCGTTCGCTGGCCAACGAGGCGATGCGCTGGAGCTACGTGCTGCGCAGCCGCGAGCGCTGGCGCGACATGCCCGATGTGGCCGACCGCCACCAGGCCGATGCCACCACGACGCTGAAGGCCTTCGGGCTGACCGACGACGCACTGCGCGAGATCGCGCAGGCCGGCCGCGTCGTCGTGACGATGCCGTTCGAGGCCGAGAGCGTCGGCTGGGAGGGGCGCATCTTTCCGTGGGAGTTCGTGCTGTCGCGGGCCACGCGGCGCTACCGCCGCACCGGCGGGTCCGCTGCGGCGGGCGGGTCCGGCCTGACGGTGATGCGCCACCTCGACCTCGCCGATCGGCAGCCGCTGCCGGTGCGCCGCATGGATGGCCGGGTGCTGGTCGTCCAGAGCCTGCCCGGCGCGCTTGCGCAGGCCTATGACGCGACCGACGAGACCGAGCGCGTGCGCCGCGCCTTCGGCCTGGCCGGCGACGACCCGCGCTGGCGCGTGGCCGTGAACCCGACGCTGGCCGAGCTGACGGCGCTGTGCGCGGCGTTCCGGCCCGAGGTCGTGCACGTCTGCGGTTTCGACAACCACGAAGGCATCGCGCAACTCGCCAATGGCGCCGGCACCGATGTCGCGGTGACGCTGCACGACGAGCGGCGCAGTGCCGCCGAATGGCAGCGCGACGACAAGGGCGTGGTCGACGGCTGCCTGATGCGCCGCAGCGACGGCCTGCCGGTGATGGTGGCGCCGCCCGAGCTGGCGCATGCGCTGACCGGCGGCGGCCGGCACCGGCCGTTCTTCGTCGGGCTGAACCTGTGGAACTCCGCGGCCCGCATCGCGCCGCAGCTGCTGCCGGCCGGCGTGCTGGCGGCGATGGGCTTCCAGGACGCGTTCGACGACGCGCTGGCCGGTTACTTCTTCGAGACGCTGTATGCGCAGCTGGCGGCCCAGGCCTGGAACCTGCCGGTCGCGTTCGAACAGGCCTGGGCCGCGACGCGCGCGCAGGTCGACCTGGTGCCCGGCACCGGCATCGCGCTGTGGGCGCGCGCGCCGCTGGTCGCGCAGCCCGGCGGGCCGCGCCTGGCGCGCACCGCGGCGGCGACCCCGGCACGTGCGCCCGCCGTGGCACGCGCCCCGCTGCGGGCCGTCGTCGAACCGCGCACCGAATTCAACTACGCCGAGCTGCACAACCAGGGCGACTCCGCCGAGAAGCGCAGCGCGCTGTTCCACCGCTTCGAGCTGCGCGGCGCGGTGACGCAGCCGCTCACGCGCGCCCATGTGCTGGTCGAGCTGAACTGCGGCATCGAGCGGGCGCGCTACGAGGCCGAGATCGAGCTGACGCAGGAGCGCACCAGCCTCGGCGCGCGCGTCAAGATGCCGCTGACCGCGCGGCTGATGCGCTCGGTCTCCGAGGCGGTCGTCAGCAGCCTGTTCGTGCAGGTGATGGTCGGTGGGCGGGTGATCCACAAGGACACCTACGCGATGCGGCTGATGCCGGTCGACCAGTGGCTCGACAACAGCACCAGCGGCGTCTGGCTGCCGTCGTTCGTGCTGCCGCGCGACCCGGCGGTCGAGCGCGCGATCACGCTCGCGCAGCGCTACGTGCGGGTGATCCGAGACGACCCGAGCGCCGGCTTCGAGGGCTACCAGTCCTCGTCGTCCGGCGACCCGGCCAGCCTCGAGAACGTCGACCTGCAGGTCGAGGCGATCTGGTCGGCGCTGCTGCACGAATGGGACCTCGGCTACATCAACCCGCCGCCCACCTACAACCGCGCGCTCGATTCGCAGCGCCTGCGCACGCCGAGCGCGGTGCGCGCGGCGCGCATGGGCACCTGCATCGACCTGACGCTGCTGTTCGCCGCCTGCCTGGAGCTGGTCGACATCCACCCGGTGGTGTTCCTGCTCGACGGCCATGCGCTGCCCGGCTACTGGCGCCACCGCGACTACCAGTTCGCCTACCGCGAGGTGATCAACCCGGGCGACGCGATGCCGCCGAGCGACGAGCACCGCACCGGCTCGCCGGGCGCGCAGACGCGGCCGTGGCGGGCCGGCCGCGCCAGCTACCGCGAGGTGTGGGGGCTGATCCGCGACGGCAAGCTCGCGCCGCTGGAGAGCGTGCGGCTGACCGAGCACTGCGGCTTCCGCGAGGCGCGCGAGGCCGGCGTGCAGGCCCTCAGCGAGCCGCGCGATTTCGATTCGATCCTCGACATCGCGATCGCGCGCGAGCACCAGGTCACGCCGCTGCCGATCGTGGCGCCGGCCGCGCTGGCCCTCGGGGAGCCGGCATGAACGCCGTCGTCACGACCGGCGATCCGCTGCCCTTCAGCGCCGACCCCTGGGCGGCGGCCGACGCGAGGCTCGGGCTGCGCGAACCGGCGCCGTCGCAGGCCGTGGCGCTGCCGATCTCGATGCGGCGCCGGCGCGGCTTCACGCCGTCGATGGCCGACCCGCGCGCGAGCGTCAGCCTGCGCGACGACGACGGCGTGCTGCGCTGGAACTACGAGCCGCCGGCCGCCCAGGTGTTGCGCGGCCGCTCGCGGCGCGCCGGCTGGTTCGGCTTCGGCGACGTGCTGCAGCGCTTCGAGTACGACGACATCGGGCCGAACCGGATCACGCAATCGCTGGTGGCGCTGGATGCGAAGCTCACGCCGCACCAGGGCCTGCGCCAATGGGTGGGCGGCGCGCTGGTGCCGGCGCCAGCGCCGCAGCTCGATGGCGCGCAGCCCGCGCTGCTGCTGGTGCACGGCACCTTCAGCAACAGCGACATGTGGTTCGACCAGCTCCGCGCGACACCGGCCGGGCTGGCCTTGCTCGCGCAGTGGCAGCAGGCCTACGGCGAGCGCATCTTCGCGTTCGACCACCCGACGCTGTCGGTCGCGCCGTGGCTGAACGCGCTCGACCTGCAGCGTGCGCTGCGCGGCATCGCCGGCCCGATCGACATCGTGTGCCACAGCCGCGGCGGGCTGGTCGCGTCGTGGCTGCTGCGGCTGGCGCCGGTGCGGGTGCGCCGGGCGGTGTTCGTCGGCTCGCCGCTGGGCGGCACCAGCCTCGCGTCGCCGTATCGCTTGCGTGCCGCGCTCGACATGCTGGCCAACATCGCGAACGCGCTGTCGCTGGCCGGGCAGGCGGCGAGCACGGTGTTCCCGCTGGCCGCCGGTGCCGCCGGGCTGGCCAAGGTGCTGGGGAAGACGCTGCAGCTCGGCTCGGCGCTGCCGCTGGCCGACGCCGCCGTCGTGCTGGTGCCGGGGCTCGCGAGCCAGCAGCGCACCACCGACAACGCCGAGACGCGTGCGCTGTTCGCCGATCGGTGGCTGGTGCAGCCGACGTTCGCGGTGGTGTCGGCCGATTTCGAGCCGAACCTCGACGAGCCGGCGTGGAAGTTCTGGACGCGTTTCCGCAACCCCGGCCTGCAGCTCGCGGCCCTCGGTGCCGACATCGTGTTCCCCGGCGCGAACGACCTGGTCGTCGACACCGAGTCGATGAGCTTCTTCGGCGAGCCGGCGCAAGGCAAGCCGCAGGTGCTGTCGCTCGGCAAGACGGCGACGACCTTCCACACGAACTACTTCAGCGATGCGGCGGTGCTGAAGTTCATCGCCGGGCTGTCGCCGGCGGGCTGACGCCTGGCGTCCAGGCAGCCCATGCCGACCAAGGCCGCTTCGATGGCCTCGTCCAGCGGCGTGTGCGGCTCGCGGCCCAGCACCGCGAGCAAGCGGTCGTTGGCCATGCGCACCGGCCGTTGCCACAGGTAGCGCATCTCCATCATTTCGCGCAGCGTCGTGACGAAGGGCGCCATCAGGCGCAGCAGCCACCACGGCGTGCGCGTGATGCGCGGCGCCTGCCCGCTGCGGCGCGCGACCACGCGCTGCGCCGCCTCGGCGATCTGCCGGCCGGTGGCATCCCAGTGGCCGGCCATGTGGAAGCGTTCGAACGGGCCGAGCGCATCGCGCCGATCCAGCAGCTCGACCATCGTGCGCGCCACGTCCGGCAGGTAGGCCCATTGGTGGCCGACGCCTTCGTCGGCCGGGGTCGCGATCGACGTGACCGGCTTTCCGGGCTTCAGCATGCCCTGCGCGAGCCAGTTGTTGCCCGACTTCGGCCCGAAGAAGTCGCCGGCCCGCACGATCAGCACGCGCGCACCCTGGCGGCTCGCGGCCTCCAGCCGGGCCTCCATCTGCACGCGGATCGCGCCCTTGCGGGTCTGCGGGTGCTGCGGCGATTCTTCGCGCAGCAGCGGGAACGCATCCGGCCCGAAGTTGTAGACCGTGCCCGGCAGCACGATGGTGGCGCGTTGCGCCACGGCCGCGGCGATCGTGTTGTCGACCATCGGCAGCACCACCTCGGCCCAGCCGCGGTAGCCCGGCGGGTTGACCGCATGCACGATCACCTGGCAGCCCTCGGCCGCCCGCATCACGTCGGCACGCTGCATCGCGTCGCCGCGCAGCCAGGTGATGCCGTCGCGTTGCTGCATCGCCTCGGTGGCGCCGCGCTGCAGTGCGCGCACCGTCCAGCCCGCGTCGCGCAGCTGGCGCGCGACCTCGCCGCCGATGCCGCCGGTGGCGCCCAGCACCAGGGCTGTCTTGTCGCTGCTGCGGGTGTTGCCGTCGTTCATGTCGATCTCCAGGTGGGTGGTGGGAATGGAATGAATTCTGGCGATGGAGGCGCTCAGATGGAATTGCCGAGCATCGGCGTGACGCTATACATTTATGAATGACTTCGACCATCGGCTGGGAGCTTTACCGGACCTTCCTCGGCGTGCTCGACGAAGGCTCGTTGTCCGGCGCGGCCCGGGGGCTCGGCATCACGCAGCCGACCGTCGGCCGCCACGTCGCGGCGCTCGAGCAGGCGCTCGGGGTCGTGCTGTTCACCCGCTCGCAGACCGGCCTGCTGCCGACCGAGGCGGCGCAGTCGCTGCGGCCCTATGCCGAGGCGATGCAGAGCACCGCGGCGGCGCTGGAGCGCGCGGCCGGCGGCCAGGGAGGCGACGGCATCGTCAAGGGCACGGTGCGCATCAGCTGCAGCGACGTGATGGGCGTCGAGGTGCTGCCGACCATCCTGGCCGAGCTCCACGAGGCGCATCCGCAGCTGAAGATCGAGCTGGTGCTGACCGACAAGCTGCAAGACCTGCTGCGCCGCGAGGCCGACATCGCGGTGCGCATGGTGCAGCCGAAGCAGGAGCAGCTGATCGCGCGCCACGTCGGCAGCATCGAGCTGGGCCTGCATGCGCGCCGCGACTACCTCGAACGGCATGGCACGCCGCGCCGGCCCGAAGAACTCGCGGCCCACGCGACGATCGGCTACGACCAGCCGTCGGCCTGGCTGCGGCAGGCCGAGAAGGCGCTGCAAGGCATGCGGCGCGAGACCTTCACGCTGCGCAGCGACAGCAACCTGGCGCAGCTGGCGCTGATCCGCGCCGGTGCCGGCATCGGCATGTGCCAGGTGCCGCTGGCGCGGCGCGACGGCAGCCTGGTGCGGCTGCTGCCGAAGCTGATCGCACTGCCGTTGCCGACCTGGGTCACGATGCACGAGGACCTGCGCAGCAGCCCGCGCTGCCGCGTGGCCTTCGATGCGCTGGTGGCCGGTCTGCTCGCGTACGTCGGGACGCAAAGGCAATGACAAGCCAAACCGCGCGATGATGCGGGTCTACCCTGACCTTGACCCGTCGCCGTGACCTCGACCGCGCTCCCCCGTCCTGCAGCCCCCTGGCCCCGTGCCGCCCTGCGGCGCCTGCTCGCGCTGTGGCCGACCAAGCTGGTGGGCATCACCGCTGGCATCTCGCTGTTCTTCGTGCTGTATTTCTGGGCCGCGCGCTCACCGCAGGCCGCCGTGACGGTGATGCCGGTGCTGGCGGTGGACCGCTGGTTCACGCTGCGCGAGGGGCTGCTGCCGGTGTATGCGTCGCTGTGGGTCTACGTGTCGCTCGCGCCGGCGTTTTCGAAGGATGGCGGCGAGCTGCTGCGCTACGTGCTGCGGGCCGCGCTGATGAGCGCGATCGGCTTCGCGTTCTACCTGTTCTACCCGAGCGCGGTGCCGGATTTCGGTGTCGACTGGTCGCAGTACGGCAGCCTGCAGTTCCTGCGCGCGGGCGATGCGTCGCGCAACGCGTTCCCGTCGCTGCATGTGTCGTTCGCGGTGCTGACCTGCCACCTGCTGGCGCGACACCTGCGCGAACTCGAGGTGCCCGTCGCGCTGCGATGGGTGAACCTGGCCTGGTGCGTGGGCATCGCCTATTCGACGATCGCGATCCGACAGCATGTCGTGGTCGACGTGCTGGGCGGGCTGGTGCTCGGCGTGCTGGTGGCGGCGCTGCCGCTGCGCGAGCCGGCACGCTGATTGCCCCGACACAGTCCGCAGGAATCAAGGAGCGCGCCATGCTGCAGGATGTCCGCATCGTCACCGCCTCGATCGCCGTGCCCTGGCAGGTCGTCTACGAGTTCGCGCACCAGCCCTCGCTGCTGCCGCAATGGGCCTCGGGCCTGGCGGCCGGCATCGTCGAAGAGGACGGGCGCTGGTTCGGCGAATCGCCGATGGGCCGGGTGCAGATCGAGATGGCGCCCGACAACCCGTACGGCGTGCTGGACCACGACGTCACGCTGCCCGACGGCACGGTGTTCAGCAACCCGATGCGCGCGGTGGCCAATGGCGACGGCTGCGAGCTGACGTTCATGCTGTTCCGTGCCGCGGGGGCCGACAATGCGAGCTTCGATAAGGATTGCGCACAGGTCACGGGCGACCTGCAGACGCTGAAGCGGTTGTTGGAGAGCGCCGCGCACCGTTGACGCGGCGCGCGGCCGGCCGGCTCAGTCCTCGCCGGCGGCGATCCGCTTCACGGCGAGCCGCAGCTGCTTGCGCCCGTCGGCATTCGTTTCCCGCCAGGCCTTCAGCGCGAGCTGGAGGAATTGAAGCTCGGCGGGCGTCAGCCCCTGCGGCTCGTGCGCTTCGTCGAGCCAGCCGGCGGGTTGGGCACGCGCCGCCTCGATCTGCCGCGCGAGCTTGTCGCCGATCGGGCGGCTGCTCTTGACCTGGCTCCACATGCTGGGGCTGATCTGCAGCGCCTGCGCGAACAGCTGCTCCATGCCCTTCGGGGCGATGCCGTCGCGCATCTGCGCTTCGGCGAAGCGCTGGAACAACGTGAGGACGTTCTGTCGGCGCAGCAGGGTGATGTTGTCGGGCACGGCGGGCGGGAAATCAGGCGACAGGAAAGGGGCGGCAGGCAGGAGCGGGATTGTCGCACCGGGGTGAAGAGTCTTTACGGTGACCACCGCGATGGCATCACCAGGCCGTGCCGAGTTCTCACGCGTCGGCGATGTCCTCGGGCTGACGGTCCTCGAAAGCGGAACGCACCGCCTCGATCGCGCGCCTTCTTTGAAGCAGGTCATCGAGGAAGGGGTATTCCTTCAGCAACTTGCCGGACGCAACCCAGCTGTTCTCCTTCAACGACCGGATGACGCGGATGACGTCGGGCGCCGGCATTTCGATCACCGCCTTCAGCCGCCGGCTGGCCATATCGAAGCGGCGCAGCACGCGTGCTTCGCCAGCCATCTGGTCGACGATCGTCGACTCGATCAGCTTGCAGGTGTAGATCGCGTGCTCGGTCAGGTCGGGAAATCGCCACGCAAACTGCGCATCGTCATAGGCCTCGAACACGAAGTCGTAGGGCGTGCCGTCTGCCGCGATCTCTCTTTCGCCGAAGCGATAGTCGCCGGCATAGCGGCGCATCAAGGGCTGTGAGAAGACCTCCAGCACTCGGTCGTAGTCGGCCCGCAGTCGTGTCGACTGGACGATCGTCGCGGACACCGGAAGAATCGTTCCGTGGGGAATCGCACCATCGCGCAGCAGCGTGTCGTTGACGAGGAAGCGATGCAACCGGCCATTGCCGTCGCACATCGGATGGATGTAGACGAAGGCGAAGGCCAGCACGCCGGCACGCATCAATGAGGAGGCCCCACGCGTGGCGACCTCGAACGCCTTCAGGCCGTCCAGCATCGCCGGCACGTGTGCGAAGTGCGGAGCGACGTAGTGCACGACGTTGTGGCTCAACGAGGCTTGGCCGACGAACACCGGCGAGCGGCGGATGCCCAGCCGCAATGCGCCCGGCCCGAGGATCCCGGCCTGCAACAGCGCCAGCGTCGCATCGCTCAGCGGCTCGTCCACCCGCCCGCAGTGCTCGGCGATCACCTGTGCAAACCTGCGGATGCGCGCGTCCTGGTCGGCCTCGCGCTCGATCGCGAAGCTGGCCTGCGATTCCTTGAAGGTCAGCCAGCTCGCACTCCGCAGCAGCATGTCCGGGCCGAACTCGGCGTCGAGGCCCGCCAGGGCGGCGCCGGGGTCGAACTGCCCGGCCGCGTTCAACGGATCGGACAGCCGCACGAGCGGGCAGAAGTCCCGCGTGCCGGGCAGGTTGTCGTTGACGCGCCAGCGTTGGTTGCGCTGCGGCTTGGTGCGAGTGACGTAGCTGCCGACCGGCAACGCGTCGACATAGGCGACATTGCCGACATCGGGAACGTCGAGCGATTGGCCGGTGAGCCATTCGAAAAGAAAGCCCGCCCGGCGGGCGTACTGGCCGAAGGGCTCTGTTCGGCACCACGCCTCGAGCGGCTCGCGGCCGACGGCGGCAAACAGCCGGGCGAGAAACTCCAGGTGGATCTCCTCGTACTTGAGGCCGAACTCAAAGTGCCCCTGGAAGGAATCCCCCGGCTGATAGCTCGGCGGAAACTGGGCTTGTACGAGGGACGGCGTCTCGCTGCGACGGCGACTCTTGCCGAGGCTTGAATGGACCCGCAGCGGCTGGACCAGCCTCAGGGGGTGCTGCTGAAGAAGCGCAGAGAAGCCAATGTCCATGCAATTCCGCTCACGGTGATGCGAAACCGCTATTAAACGGCAGTTTTGGTGCGAAAACGCTACTGGATGCCGCTCACACCAACGGCAACATCACCACCTTCCGGTACGCCTCGCGCTTCGACAGCGCATCGAACCAGCGCTGCACCTGCGGCAGCTCCTCGCGCTCGATCGGCAGCGTCATCCAGCGCCAGACCGCGCAGCCGAGCGCGATGTCGCCCATCGTGAAGCGTTCGCCGCCGACGAACGCGCGGCCTTCGAGGTGGGCGTCGAGGATGTGCATCGCCTCCAGCGTCTCGCTCCGCGCGGCTTCGATCAGGTTGTCGTCGCGCTCGTGCTCGGGCGTGCGCAGGAACGCGCGGAAGATCGGCACCATCGCCGGCCACAGCGTCGAGTTCGACCAGTCGATCCAGCGGTCGACCTCGGCGCGCGCCACGACATCGTCGGGCCACAGGCTGCCGGCCCCATGCTTGGCCGCCAGGTAGCGCAGCACGGTGCCGGATTCCCACACGACGAAGCCATCGTCGTCGATCGTCGGCACCAGGCCGTTCGGGTTCAGGCGCCGGAACTCGGCCGTGTTGACGACGCCGTAGTGCCGGCCGGCGTCGATGCGCTCATAGGGCAGCGCGAGTTCCTCGCAGCACCACAGCACCTTCTGCACGTTGATCGAATCGGCATTGCCCCAGATCTTCAGCATTCGCGGTCCCGGCTGTCGTTGATGCGGGGCGAGTCTAGGTCAGGCCTCACGCACGCGCAGCGAGCGCCAGGAGCAACCCCACGGCGCCCGCGCACAGCACGACCCGGACCACGCCCTGCCGGTAGCGGATCAGCGCGATCGCCGCGGCGATGCCGATCGCGAGACTCGGCAGGTCGGGCAGGCCGTGCACACCCTGCGGCCACAGCACGTGCAGCGCGAAGAACAAGGCCAGGTTGGCGATCACGCCGACCACCGCCGCGGTGATCGCGCTGAGCGGCGCGGTGAAGGCCGGTTGCCCGTGCGTCGATTCGATGAACGGGCCGCCCAGCAGGATGAAGCAGAACGACGGCAGGAAGGTGAAGAAGGTGACCACCCCCGCCGCCGCCGCGCCGGCCAGGAACGCGGACTCGCTGCCGAACAGGGCCTGCGTCCAGCCGCCGACGAAGCCGATGAACGCGACCACCATGATCAGCGGGCCCGGCGTGGTCTCGCCGAGCGCCAGCCCGTCGATCATCTGCGCGGCCGTCAGCCAGTGGTGCTGCTCGACCGCGCCCTGGAACACGTAGGGCAGCACCGCGTAGGCGCCGCCGAAGGTCAGCAGCGCCGCCTTCGTGAAGAACCAGCCCATCTGCGTCAGCGTGCCGTGCCAGCCGAACGCGAGCGTGAGCCCGAGCATCGCGGCCAGCCACAGCGCGAGGCAGGCGGCCAGCACGCGCACGAACGATGCGGCGCGCCAGCGGGCATGGGGCGGTGTCGGCGTGCCGTCGTCGATCAACGCGGGCGCATGCGGGGCCTCTGTCCCGGCATGCCCGCCGCCGATGCTGAACATCGCCGGCGCGATGCGCCCACCGACCGCGCCGGCCAGCCCGGCCGCGACGATCACGACCGGAAACGGCAGGTTCAGCGCGAACAAGGCCAGGAACGCCGCGGCCGCGATGGCCCACAGCGCCGGGTTGCGCAGCGTGCGCGAGCCGATGCGCCAGGCCGCGGCCACGACGATCGCCGTCACCGCCGGCTTGATGCCGTGGAAGACGCCCGCCACCGCCGGCAGCTTGCCGAACGCCAGGTACACCCACGACAGCGCAATCAGGATCGCGAGCGACGGCAGCACGAACAGCGCACCGGCGACGATGCCGCCCAGGCGCCCATGCATCAGCCAGCCGATGTAGGTGGCGAGCTGCTGCGCCTCCGGGCCGGGCAGCACCATGCAGTAGTTCAGCGCATGCAGGAAGCGGCCCTCGGAGATCCAGCGCCGCCGCACAACCAGCTCTTCGTGCATCACCGCGATCTGCCCGGCCGGCCCGCCGAAGCTGATGAAGCCGAGCTTCAGCCACCAGCGCGCGGACTCGACCAGAGACGGAAAGGCGGCTGGTGGCGCAGGGTCGTCGTCGGAATGCATCGTGACCCGCATCGTACGGGCCCGCGGCTACCATCCGCGCTCCGCGAGGAGATCGGCCACGAGGCCGCACATCAACAACGAAGAGGAGTGAACATGTCTGACAGGAATCCGTACGCGCCCCCATCCTCCAACCTTGAGGCGCCAGCGGTCGCGCGGGCGCCGAGAGCCTTCATCGTTCTGCTCGGCGCTTACTTGCTGGTGAGTGCCGCATCTGCCGTTTTTGGCGGGAGCATCTTCAGCGCCATCTTCCTGGTCATCGTTGGCATTGCCGCCTGGCGAACCGTGCAAGGCGGCCAGGCAGCGTCCCGCTACCTGGGTGGGCTGCTCATCCTGGGTGTCATCGTCTCCGTGCGTGCGGTGGCGTCGATGTGGACGTCCAATCCCCCCGGCGCCATGGTCAGCGCGGCGGTTGCCGTCTACCAGTCGATCCTGGTCGGCTACATCTTCCTCAGCCCCGGCATGCGTGCGCTCTATACGAAGGCGGAGCGCGCCAAGTGGACTGAACGCTAGCCACAAGGAAAAAGGCCCGGCATCGCAGCGCGACACCGGGCCCTGGCAGGCGCAAGACTTGTCTTACCAGCCCGAGTTGCCGGTCCCGCGGATGAAGAAGCTGCTCGGCGCGGTGTCCTGCTTCAGGCCGCCCAGCGCCGGGTTCGTCACGACCACGCCGTCGAAGTTCACCGCACCGCGGCCACCGTTGTCGATGACCTCGATGCCGTACTTGCCCGGGTTGGTGATCTTGATGTTCTTCAGCTTCACGTTGCTGAACTTCGCGTTGTCAGCGTCGCGCAGCAGGTCCGGGTGGAACTTCTCGCCCGGCGGCACGAAGGCCGAGCCGAAGCCGCGGAACTCGATGCCGGAGTAGGTCGGGTCGATGATGTCGACGTTCTCCACCAGGATGTTGTTCACGTCGCCTTCGCGCATGTAGAACTTCAGCGCGCCGTGCTGCCACGGGGTGGCCGTGTTCTCGAGGAACATCGGGCCGCCCGCACGGATCAGCGAGATGTTGCTGAAGGTCGTGGTCGCCGGGCCGAACGGGTAGGAGCTGAACTCGTTGTCGATCAGGATGCCCGGGTAGGTCAGCACGTCTTCGCAGACGCTGTCCTTGAACACGTTGTTCGCACCGCCATACGCCGCGAAGCAGTTGGCGCGCCACGGCATCTGCACCGTGTTGTTGCGGAACACGTTGTTGACGCCCTGGCCCTGGTCGGGCGCGTTCCTGCCTTCCGGGCTGATGAAGTTCTCGCCCAGCTGGTAGGTCTTGTCCTTGACCCAGTCGGTCCACTTGATCGACCACACCACCAGCGCGTCGTCGCCGGTGTTGCGCAGGTGGCAGTTCTCGACCACCGAGTTCGACGTGCCGTTGTCCAGGTTGATCCCGTCCGCATAGGTGTTGCGGATGCGGCAGTTGCGGATCGTCAGGTTCTGCGTCGCCTGCGTCTGGTACGGGGGATCGTTGCCGACCCAGATCGCACCGACCACGTGCTCGATCCAGACGTTCTCGATCAGGCTGTTGGCGCCCATCGGGCCGGCGAAGGCCTTCTGCACGCCTTCGGATTCCTCGGCGCGGGCCTTGGATTCACCGAGGATCGAGAAATCGCCGAACACGCATTTCGCGCTGGCGCCGTAGCAGAAGAACAGCGACTTCGGACCCTTCAGGTTCGTGTACCACATGCCCGCGCCGCGCACTTCGATGCCCGGGTTGTCGAGCCCGACGTTGCCGCCGGAGATCTTCTGCAGCAGGTAGTCGCCCGGCGGGAACCACAGCTTGCTGGTCGAGCGCATCGCGCGCAGCACGTCGTCGGCGTGGTCCTTGCCGTCGTTCGGCTGGATGCCGAACTGCGTGACCGACGTGAAGCCCGCCGGCATCGTCAGCGCGGTGGGCACCGGCTCGATGTCGACCAGGTCGATCACGTAGAACGCGGCGGTGTCCTGCGCATCGCGGCGCAGCATCACCGTCGCGCCGGCCGGGATGCTGTCGGTCAGCAGCGTGCGCACCTCGTCGAAGAAGGTGTGCGGCTGGCCGGCCGGCTTGTCGACGATCGGGTCGCCGATCAGCCCGCCCTGGTACGACCAGCTGTAGCGCGAGGTCAGCGGCAGCGTCTTCACGCGCACGCCGTTCACGTACAGGCCGAGCGTGCTGTCGATGCCGCCGCCGCCGGGGGCGTCGGGGATCGAGTAGCGCACGACGACGCCGTTGCCGGCCTTCGTGGTCTGGAACGACACGTAGTCGCCGGTCTTGTTCAGGCGCACCGCCTTGCGGCCGATGGCCTCGGCCTCGATGTGGTTCGCGTCCCACTTCTGGCGGCTCGGGCCGATGATCTGGGCGTTGGTGCTGCCGTCTTCAGCCTGGTACTCGACCCAGGGCACGTTGGCGCCGCGGCCGGGGACCGGAGCGGGTGCCGGAGCCGGGGCCGGTGCAGGCGCGGGTGCCGGAGCGGGCGCAGGGGCCGGTGCAGGCGCGGGTGCCGGAGCGGGCGCAGGCGCCGGCGCAGGTGCCGGGCTCGGTGCGGGTGCGGGTGCGGGTGCGGGTGCGGGTGCGGGTGCAGGGGCCGGTGCGGGAGCGGGGGCCGGTGCCGGTGCTGGCGTGGGAGCCGGTGCCGGAGCGGGCGCAGGCGCGGGTGCCGGGGCCGGGGCAGGAGACGGCGCCGGAGCGGCCGCGACCAGCGTCCACTTCTCGGTCTCGCCGCCGTTGCAGCTCCACTGGCCGATGTGGCCGCCTTCGGCCTTGCTGAAGTTGCCGACGTCCAGGCACTTGCTGCTGTGCTTGAAGCGCACGTTCACCAGGCCGCCGCCGAGGTTGTCGAGCGTGAAGCGCTGGTTGTCGCCGCCGCCGTACTGCCACTGGTGCACGTTCGCACCATCGGCGGTCGACACGTCCTGCACATCGATGACCTTGCCGCTGTTGGCATTGGTCAGGTGGTAATAGCCCTCGGTGTCGCGCACCAGGTCGAACAGCCGTCCGAGCGAGCTGTTGCAGGCCATCTGCACGATGTCGGCGCCGCTGATGGTCGAGTCACCGGCGACGGCCAGGCACAGGCCGCTGAAATTGGAGCGCACGCTGTAGCGCGACGACGGCGCGGGGGCTGGCGTCGGTGCCGGGGCGGGCGCAGGGGCCGGAGCGGGCGCGCCGGCCACCGGCACGAAGCTCCACTTCTCGGTCTCGCCGTCGTTGCACTCCCACTGGCCGATGTTGCCGCCCGACGCGCGGCTCGAGTTGCCGACGTCCATGCACTTGTTGCTGTGCTTGAAGCGCACGTAGTACTTGCCGCCGCCCAGGTCCTGCAGCGCGACGCGCTGGTTGTCGCCGTTCAGCCAGGTCCACTGGTGGACATTGGCGCCGTTGGCGGTCGAGATGTCCTGCACGTCGACGACCTTGCCGCTGTTCACGTTCACCAGCCGGTAGTAGCCCTGGCTGTCGCGTTGCAGGTCGAACTGGCGCGCCGGCGAGGTGTCGCAGGTCGATTGCACGACGTTCGCGCCTTCGGCGGTCGATCCGCCGTCGACCGCCAGGCACAGGCCGCTGAACGACGAGCGAACGGTGTAGCGGCCGGCGGCCAGGTCGGCGGCGTGGCCGAGCTGCGTGAAGCCGGCGCCGACGATCAACGCCAGGCAGAGCTTGCTGCTTCGAAACGGAAACATGGGTCGTCCTCCTTGTGGGGCTTCGCGGGCCCGGGACGCAGGGGTCGCCGGGGCTGAAGTCCGTCGGATGGTAGGAGGCCGGTCTGCTCCGAAGTGGAAGCGGTTTCACCCGCTTGCAATGCTTGCGAGAGGTGGCATCAATTGGTATTGATGCATCATGTTGGCGTATGGACATCACGCGAAATCACGATGGATAGGGGTCGGATGAGCCCCCGGCAGGCCGCTCAGGCGGTGGCGATCTCGATCAGCGGCCGGTCGAGCAGCGAGCGCAGCGCGGCGCCGAGCGCACGCGTCAGGCGCTCGCACTCTTCCCAGTCGACGCCGTCGGCGCGGGCGCTGACGACCACCACCAGCGGCGGCTCGTCGCAGCACGGCAGCACGCCGATCGCGCCTCTGTCATGCACGAACACCGCCGCGCGCAGGCAGCCCCATGGCACGAAATGCCGTTGCTGCCGGTGATACAGGCGCCAGTAGTCGGTGGCGGCTTCCCACACGCTGCCGCTGCCGCGCGTGCTGCCGCTGGTGGAGTGCACGGCCCCGCTCGAGGCCTCGACGAGCGTGCAGCCTTCGACGCCGGCCTGGCGGCACAGCCCCGCCAGCGCGACCGCGACCGGATCGCGCGGCGGCTGCGGCGCCTCGGAGCCGGTGGTGTGGAAGGCGATGTCCGGAAACCCCGAGTGCGGCATGGGCGACTCCGTTCAGCGGCTCGCCAGCCCCAGGCGCCGGCGCAACGCGTGCAGCAGGCCGGTCGGGGCGCGGGTGGGGCGGCGCGACGAGGCATCGCTGCGCACGGGTGGCATGGGCGAGGGTGACAAGGGCTCGATGATCGGGCCGCCGGGTTCGAGGTGCAGCAGGTTCGCGGCGGCCATCCGCGTGATGAAGGCGACGCACTTGTCGGCGGCGACATTGCTGAGCCGCATCAGCTTCTCGAGGTCGAGCGAGCGCGTCAGCAGGAAGCTGGCGAGGCGCAGGTTCTCGGCGTCGTCCCACAGCAGCCCGGCGGGCGGCCAGCGGCGCAGCCGGAAGCGGCAGCCGGCCGACAGTTGCGTGAACGAGGCCGGGACCTCGCCGGTGGCGCAGTGCTCGGCGCATTCGAGGGCTTCGACCAGCGCGTCGAACTGCAGCGGGCTGCTCAGCACGCTGCCGGGTGCGCGGCCGGTGCGCCAGGCCAGTGCGCGCGAATCCTGCGCAGCGGGCACCAGGTGCAGCGTCATCAGCGGCGGCTCCAGCATGCCGCGCACCGTGTCGACCTCGAGGCCCGCGACCAGCACGACCTCGGCATCCCCGTCATGCACCACCTGCCACTCGTGCTTCAGCTGGCGGGTGGCGCGCGCCAGGAAGTGGCGCACCGCGTTCTCGTCGCGTGCGTCCAGCCCTTGCAGCAGCAGCCGCAGCGGCCAGCGCATCAACTGGGTCTCCATCTCGTCGCTCATGCCCGTCCGCCTTCGTGTTCATACCGGAAGCGGACACGCTATCGAACAGTTCTGCAGGAACGATGCAGAACGCACCGTCGATGTCCAGACGAATGGCGCTGCTGTGTGCGCCTGCGTGACAAATCAGGCGCGTTGTTGCTCGCGTTGTAGCTCACGTGTACTGCGACGGATGCCTTGCGGCGGCTGCCCGAAGGCCCGAATGAACGCGCGCCGCATGCGCTCGGGGTCGCCGAAGCCGGTGTCGCGCGCGATCACCACCAGCGAGAGCTGCCCGGTGTCGATCAGCGCGCGGGCCGCTTCCACGCGCAGCTGCTCGATCGCGCGCGCCGGCGACTGCCCCGTCTCGGCCTTGAACGCGCGGCTGAACTGGCGCGGGCTCAGGTGCGCGACCTCGGCGAGTTCGTCGACCGACAGCTCGTCGCGCAGGTTTGCGCGCGCATGGGTCAGCGTCTTCTGGATGCGGTCGGAGTCGGGCGCGAGCTCGAGCAGCGCCGAGAACTGCGTCTGCCCGCCGATGCGGCGGTGGTAGACGACCAGCTTCTTCGCGATGAAGAGGGTGCATTCGGCGTCGAGGTCTTCCTCGATCAGCGCGAGCACCAGGTCGATGCCGGCCGTCATGCCGGCGGAGGTCCAGATCGGGCCGTCGTTGACGTAGATGCGGTCGGGCTGCACCGTGATGCGCGGGAAGCGGTTCTGCAGCGCCTGCGCGAAGTTCCAGTGCGTGGTGGCGCGGCGGCCATCGAGCAGCCCGGCCTCGGCCAGGATGAATGCGCCGCTGCAGATGCTGGTGATGCGCCGCACGCGCTTCAGGCTGCGCGCGAGGAAGCGGCACAGGCCCTCGGTGGTCGGTGCGACGTCGAGCGCGCCGGTGGCGACCAGCGTGTCGTAGCGCACCGCACTGAACGGCTTCGAATCGACCGTGGCCCCCGACGAGCTGCGCACCAGCCCACCGTGCTCGGACAGCAGCTCGACCTCGTACACCACCCGCCCGGCGTACAGGTTCGCGAGCTCGAAGGCGGCGATCGGCGCGAGGTCGAGGATCTGGAAGCCGGGGAAGACGATCACGCCGATGCGGCGGACGGGGGCGTTTTTGGAAGATGGCACGAAACGAGGCTTCCAGGACTTATGAGTCAAAACGATACGGCGCAAGCTTCGAGCTGTCAATCGCCGCGTGCCGCACTTCCGCCTGGCACGGCGTTCCTGAAGGACATCGACATGAGCTCCACGAATCCTCTCGGCACCGCGTTGATCACCGGCGCCTCCTCCGGCATCGGTGCGGTCTACGCCGACCGCCTGGCCCGGCGTGGCCACGACCTGGTGCTGGTTGCCCGCAACGGCGAACGGCTGCAGGCCCTGGCCGCGCGCATCACCGCGCAGACCGGCCGCCGCACCGAGGTGCTGGTGGCCGACCTGACGAAGCCGCAGGACCAGCAGCGCATCGCCGAGCGCCTGCAGTCGGACGACGGCATCGGGGTGTTGGTCAACAACGCCGGCTTCAACGTCGCCGCGCCGATCGTCGATTCGTCGCCGGACCGGCTCGACGAGATGATCCAGCTGAACGTCGTCGCGCTGACGCGGCTCGCGCGCGCGGTGGCGCCGCGGCTGGTGAAGCGCGGACTGGGCGCGATCATCAACATCTCGTCGATCGCGGCGGTCGCGCCGGCGCTGCTGAACGGCGCCTACGGCGGCACCAAGGCCTACGTGCTGAATTTCACCGAGGCGCTGCAGCACGAGATCGGCGCGAAGGGCGTGCGGGTGCAGGCCGTGCTGCCGGGCGCGACGCGCACCGATTTCTGGGCGTTGGCGGGGCTGCCGGTCGAGCACCTGCCGAGCGAGATCGTGATGTCGGCCGAGGACATGGTCGATGCCTCGCTGGTCGCGTTCGACCAGGGCGAGGTGGTGACGATCCCGGCGTTGCCGGACCTGGCGGTCTGGCAGTCGTTCGAGGCGGCGCGTGCGGCGCTCGGGCCCTTCCTGTCGAGCCGCAAGCCGGCCGCGCGGCTGACTACGACCGCACAAACCCGTTCGCCCTGAGCAGGGACCGAGCTTGTCGAGGGCCCGTCCGTCGAAGGGTTGTGTCCGACGCTCGGGGGGGCTTCGACAAGCTCAGCCCGAACGGCAATGCCCCGTTCGCCCTGAGCCTGTCGAAGGGCCTGCTCGCATCGGACCGGGGCTTCGACAAGCTCAGCCCGAACGAGGGTGGGCTCAGTCCTGCCCCGTTTTGCTCAGGCCGGCCGGCGTCGCCACCACAGCCACACGCCGGTCAGCCCGAGGCCGCCGAGTGCCAGGCCGCTGAAGAAGGTCAGCACCTGCTGCGGCAGGCCGCCGAGCTCGCCGACGTGCAGCGGGTAGACCCAGGCCACCGCGCGGCCGCCCGGATCCAATTCACTCCAGCGTTGCACCGACAGGACTTCACCGGTGCGCGGGTGCAGCCAGACGGAAGTCAACCCGTTCGGATGCGGATCGTCGGGCAGCCGCATGCGCACGCGCACCGGGCGGTCCGGGCCGGGCAACTGGATGTAGCCGATCGGGTCCGCAGGGAACTGCCGCTGCGCCTGCGCGGCCAGCTCGTCGACGGTGACGGGCGATCCGCCCGGCGCGTCCTTCGCCTCTTTCGGCAGGGCCGGTGGGCGCATGAACGTGCCGCCGGCCAGGAAGGTGACGAACTCGCCGAGTGGCCGCCACGCCATGTAGGCGCCGCTCGCCACCGACACCGCGATCACCAGCCCCATGATCACGCCGCCGGTGCGGTGCAGGTCGAACAGCCCGCGCAGCACGCCCTGGCGCAGCTCGACGCGCCACGACGGCGGCCAGCGCCGCGGCCACCACAGCACCACGCCGGTCACCAGCATCAGCAGGTAGGCCAGCGCGCCGCACGCGAGCATCGCCTTGCCGGTGTCCTGCAGCAGCAGCGAGCTGTGCAGCTTGAACGTGAAGCCGACGAAGCCTTCGCTGTCGCCGCGCCGGCCCTGCTCGCGGCCGGTGACGGGATCGAAGTAGACGGTGCCGCCCCAGCGCTTGCCGCGCACCAGCACCCACAGCGTCTCGTCAGACGTGCGCGGCGGGCGGAAGGTCATCGCGCTGGCGCTGCCGAACTCGGCGACCAGGCGCTGCCGGATCGGCTCCAGCGCCACCGCGGTCCCGCCGGCTGCCTCGACCTGGGTGTCTGCCTTGAACAGGTTCGGATGCGCCCAGCGGTCCACCGGCTGCGCGACCACCAGCACCGCGCCGAGCAGCCCGACGATGGCCAGCACCCAGCCGACGCTGAGCCCCATCCAGCGGTGCAGCCGCAGCCACACGCGGCGCAGCCCCTGGCGTCGCGACGGCGCTTGCGCGATGGCGCTCATCAGAACGCCACGCGCGCCTGGACGTAGGTGGTGCGCGGCGCGCCCACCATGCGGCCGAGGTTGCCGTCGACGTTGCGCGTGTAGTAGCGCTTGTCCGCCAGGTTGTTGATGCCCACCTGCACATCGATCGCGGTGGCGGTCGGCAGCTTCCAGCCGACCTGCGCGTTCCACAGGCGGTAGCCGGGGACGAGACCGGCGCCACCGTTGACGGTTTCAGCCCAGCCGTTGGCGTTGTCCGAGAACTGCGAGCTCTGGTGCGTGCTCGACAGGTTGAACGACCACGCGGCCAGCCGGTAGCGCGCGCCGACGGTGTCGGTGTCGCGCGAGTAGAACGGCACCTCGTTGCCCGCCGTGTCGCCCGACTCCTGCAGTGCCCGCGTGTGCGTGTAGTTCGCGAAGACGTTCAGGCCGGCGAGGGCGCTGTCCTTGTCGAAGCTGTAGTCGAGCGCCGTCTCGACGCCGTCGTGCTTGGTGGCGCCCAGGTTCGCGAACCTGGGGAACGCGCCTGCAGTCACCTGCTGGATCTGGTTGTCGAAGCGCAGCCGGAAGGCCGTCAGCTCCGCGCTCAGCGTCGCGCTCTTCCAGCGCGTGCCGAGCTCGAAGGTCTTCGCGACCTCGGGCTTCAGCGGGTTGGTGGCCGTCTGCGAGTTCAGCTGGATGTTCTGCACCGGGCCGAACGAGGTGTTGTAGTTGCTGAACAGCGTCCACTCGCTGGTCACCAGCCATGCCACGTTCACCGACGGCAGCGCCTTGTTGTTGTCGGTGTCGAAGGTCTTGCCAGCACCGTCGATCCGCGTGGTGCTGATGTGCTCGAAGCGCACGCCCGGCGTGATGCGCCAGTTGCCGATCGCGATGCGATCGTCCACATACACCGCATGGGCGTCGGTCTCGTTCTCGAAGCTGGTCGTCGGGTTGGCCCCGCCACTCGGGAAGTTCTCGGTGAAGCTGTTGTCGTCGCCGCGCTCGCGCACGAACCGGTAGCCCACCGTCACGTCGTGCGCCACGCTGCCGAATGCGAGGCGCTGCGTGTAGCGCGGCTCGACGCCCAGCACGCGGTAGTTGCGCGGCTGGTGCGTCAGCAAGGTGCCGCCGGTGTTGATCAGCACGCTCGCTCGCGAACTCTCGTTGTAGTAGAGCCGCACCTCGGCCTCCTGCGTGGCCGACAGCGGGTTCAGGTAGCCCAGGTCGATGCCCTTGCGCACGCCGCTCCAGTAGTCGGTGGGGCGGGTGTTCCGGAACGGGTCGGCGTCGTACTGCGCCGGGGTCAGGCCGCCGGGCGTGCGCGAGGTGACGTCGTAGTACGAGAGCTTGCCGTAGACCTCGGCCTTGCCGACGAGCGGCTGGCGGAACTTGACGGCCAGGTCGTTCACCTTCTCGTCGCTGTTGGCGCGCCATTCGCTGCCGTCCAGCCCGGAATACAGCAGCGCCAGGCCGAGCCCGTTGTCGAGTTCACGGCCGAGGAACAGGCTGTACTGCGTGTTGTGCCCGCCACCTTCGCTGAAGTCGTTGTAGCGCACCGTCGCGTCGCCGCTCAACGTGTCGGTGGCCGGGATCGAGCGGGTGTTGAAGTTGATGATGCCGCCGACGTTCTGCGGCCCGTAGCGCACCGCGCCGCCGCCGCGCACGACGTCGACCGACTCGATGTTGTTCAGGCTCACCGGCGCGAACGACAGCTGCGGCTGGCCGTAGGGCGCGACCGCCAGCGGGATGCCGTCGAGCAGCACGGTGGAGCGCGGCGAGTAGCGCCCGGTCAGCCCGCGCACGCCGATGTTCAGCGAGATCGCGCTGCCGGCGCTGCCGGAGTTCTCGGTCGACTGCACGCCGGGGATGCGTCGCATCACGTCGCCGATCGAGGCCGCGCCGGTCTGCTCGATCTCTTCCTTCTTCACGACGGTGCGTGCCCCGGCGAAGCTCTTCACGCTGTTCTGCAGGCCGCTGCCCAGCCAGTTGCCGCTGACCTGCACCGGTTCGAGCGTGACTTCAGCCGCGTCGGACTGCTGGGCGCGCACGACGAGCGGCAACGCGACGATCGCGAGCGCAATGGCCGTCAGCGGACGGAAGGAGGGGTGAACTGCCATGGAAAAGAGGCTCCGATGCCCTGTTGCGGGCACTTGTGCTGGCTGGGCGACCCGGGACCGGATGCGGTTCCATTGGGAGCGCGATGGCTGGCGATTGATGAAACGATGGACGACATTCGCCGTGCGCGCATGATAAATCGCCGGGCTACCGTGTTGAGAAACGTTCCCAATTGGCCCCGTGCGCGTGAAATTATCGATAATCCGCGAAACATCTCTGGAGACAGACCCATGCATTACCGCGAACTTGGCCGCACCGGCTGGAAGGTGTCCACGATCAGCTTCGGCGCCTGGGCCATCGGCGGCACCTGGGGCCAGGTGAACGACGGCGAATCGATGGCCGCGCTGCACCGCGCGCTCGACCTGGGCGTCAACTTCTTCGACACCGCCGACGTGTATGGCGACGGCCACAGCGAGCGGCTGATCGCGCGACTGCGCAAGGAGCGCAGCGAGACCTTCTACGTGGCCACCAAGGCCGGCCGGCGGCTGAGCCCGCATGCGGCCGAGGGCTACAACCGCGAGAACCTGACTGCCTTCGTCGAGCGCAGCCTGCGCAACCTCGGCACCGACGCGCTCGACCTGCTGCAGCTGCACTGCCCGCCGACGCCGGTGTACTACATGCCCGAGGTGTTCGGCGTGCTCGACGACCTGGTGCGGGCCGGCAAGCTGCGCCACTACGGTGTCAGCGTCGAGAAGGTCGAAGAGGCGCTGAAGGCGATCGACTTCCCCGGCGTGCAGTCGGTGCAGATCATCTACAACATCTTCCGCCAGCGGCCGGCCGAGCTGCTGTTCCGCGAGGCGCTGGCGCGCCGCGTCGGCATCCTCGCGCGGCTGCCGCTGTCGTCGGGCCTGCTGTCGGGCGGGCTGACGCGCCAGACGCAGTTCGCCGCCGACGACCACCGCAGCTTCAACCGCGAAGGCGCGGCGTTCGACAAGGGCGAGACCTTCTCGGGGCTCGACTATGCGAGCGGGCTCGAAGCGGTCGAGGCACTGCGCCCGCTGGTGCCGGCCGGCCAGACGCTGGCGCAGTTCGCGCTGCGCTGGATCCTGATGCAAGAGGCGGTGACCTGTGCGATTCCCGGAGGGCGCAAGCCGGCGCAGGTCGAGGAGAACATGAACGCGGCCGACCTGCCGGCCTTGTCAGCCGAGACGATGCGGGCCGTCAACGCCATCTACGAGAAACACGCGAAGGCCCAGGTCCATCACCGCTGGTGATCGGTGGCCTCCAGGTAGTCCCGCTTCGCCAGCTGCAGATGCGCGACGCACAGCTCTGCCAACGCCGCGTTGTCGCGACCCTTCAGCAGCCGGATCATCTGCAGGTGCTCTTCGGCCGCAGCTTCCGAATGGCCGGCCGCGGCGGTGCGCTGGGCCCGCACCGGCAGGCTCAGCCACATGAAGTGGCGGATCGAGTCGACGAGGTACGGGTTGCCGCAGCCGCCGAACAGCGTCAGGTGGAACTCGTCGTTGATGCGGTGCACCGTGCCGTGGTCGCCAGCGTGCAGCGCGGCGACGAACTGCCGGTGCAGCGCTTCGAGCGCCGACACCAGCGCGGCATCGGCCGGCAGCGGAATTCGCAGCGCCGCCTGCCGGTGCAGCAGCTCGCGCACCTCGTAGATCTGCCGCACCTCGGTGGCGGCCAGTGCGCGCACGCTGGCGCCCTTGTTCTTTTCGCGCACCACGATGCCGATGCGCTCCAGCTCGGCCAGCGCCTGGCGCACGCCGTGGCGCGTCGCGCCGAAGCGCGCCATCAGCGGGTCTTCGACCAGGCGGCTGCCGGGCGCGAGCCGGCCGAAGATGATGTCTTCGCCGAGCAGCCGGGCGACGTCTTGCGCGTCGGCGGGCAGCGGCGAGGGGGCGGTGGGGCGCGTCATGAGCGATCGATTCTGCCAACAGTCCCATCAACAAGACACCAGGAGACCACCAAATGAGCAACATCGGATTCATCGGCGCCAGCGGCCTGATGGGCCACGGCATCGCGAAGAACCTGCAGCTGAAGGGGCACGCGCTGCACCTCACCGTGCACCGCAACCGCGAGCGCGTGGCCGACCTGATCGAGCGTGGCGCGCTGCAGCTCGACACGCCGGCCGAGCTGGCCGCGCGTTGCGACGTGGTGTTCATCTGCGTGACCGGCACGCCGCAGGTCGAGGGGCTGTTCGCCGGCGACGGCGGGCTGCTTGCGCGGCCGAAGCCGGGGCTCGTGATCGTCGACTGCTCGACCAGCGAGCCGGCCTCGACCGCGGTGTTGCGCGAGCGCTGTGCCGCGCAGCAGGTGCTGCTGATCGACGCGCCGCTGGCGCGCTCGGCTCCCGATGCGGAGGCCGGCCGGCTGACGGTGATGGTCGGCGCCGAGCAGGCCGATTTCGCGCGCGTCGAGCCGTTGCTGCGCTGCTTCGCGGAGAACCTGCACCACGTCGGCCCGCCGGGTGCGGGGCATGTCGTCAAGCTGCTCTACAACTTCATGGCACAGGCCATCTGCACGTCGACGGCCGAGGCCTTCGCGGTCGGCCGGCGTGCTGGGGTCGACCTGGGTCAGCTGGTGGCGGTGACGACGGTCGGCGCGGTCAACTCCGGGCTGTTCCAGGCGATGGCGAAGACGCTGCAGGGCGACGTGAAGGGCTTGTCGTTCGAGCTCGACAACGCGCGCAAGGATCTGCGCTACTACACGCACCTGGCCGAGAGCCTGACGGTGCCGGCCTGGTTGGGCGAGGCGGTGCACCAGTCGCTGACGCTGGCCAGCGCGTTGGGCCATGGCGCGAAGTTCGTGCCGTCGCTGGTGGAGGCGCAGGAGCAGATCACCGGCACGACGCTGGTGCCTCCCCATCCCCGTTCGCCCTGAGCAGGGACCGAGCTTGTCGAGGGCCCGTCCGTCGAAGGGTTGTGCCTCACCCGTTCAGGCTGAGCTTGTCGAAGCCGTGGTGCCAAGCGCGCAGGCCCTTCGACAGGCTCAGGGCGAACGGGGTGATTTGCTACGGGGTGCTTTGCTATTCGTCCGCCAGCGCCCGCAGCACATCGAGCAGCACGTTCGCGCCGTCGCGCAGCTGACCGGGCGCAGTGAACTCACGCTGGTTGTGGCTGATGCCGCCGCGGCTGGGCACGAAGATCATTGCCGACGGCGCGATGCGCGCGATCATCTGCGCGTCGTGCCCCGCGCCCGACGTGATGCGCCGCTGCGTGAGCCCGCGCGCCGCCGCGGCCTGCTCGATGCGGCCGACCAGCCGCTCGTCGAAACGCACCGGCTCGAAGCGGGCCAGCGGTCGCGCGGTGATCGTCACGCCTTGCTCGGCCGCGAGCCGCTGCACGAAGCCGTCCAGCTCGGCCTCGGCATGCTGCAGCACCGCCTCGTCGGTGTTGCGCAGATCGACCGTCAGCGTCGCGCGCGACGCGATCACGTTGATCAGGTTCGGGTGCAGCTCGATCGCGCCGACCGTTCCCACCTGCGCGCCGCCGAAGCGCAGCGCCAGCTCGCGCACGAAGACGGCGATCGCCGCCGCGCAATGCCCGGCGTCACGGCGCAGGTGCATCGGCGTGGTGCCCGCGTGGTTCGACTGCCCCTGGATCGCGATCGACTGCCATGAGATGCCCTGCAGGTCGTGCACCGCGCCGATCGCGATGCCTTCGGACTCCAGCACCGGCCCCTGCTCGATGTGCAGCTCGACGAAGGCATGCGGGCGGATCGTGCCGCAGCGCATCGCACCGGCGAAGCCGATGCGCTGCAGCTCGTCGCCGAGCCGCGCGCCGTCGGTGCCGATCGTGTCGAGCGCTTGCTGCAGCGGCAGCCCGCCGGCATGCACCAGCGAGCCCATCATGTCGGGCATGAAGCGCACGCCTTCTTCGTTGGTGAAGGCCGCAACCACCAGCGGGCGGCGCGTGCGCACGCCGTGCGCGTCGAGCCACCGCACCACCTTCAGTCCAGCCATCACGCCGTAGATGCCGTCGTAGCGGCCACCGGTGGCGACGGTATCGATGTGCGAACCGGTCATCACCGGCGGCAGGTCGTGCGTGCCGGCGCGGATGCCGAAGAGGTTGCCGATCTGGTCGACGTGCACCTCGAGCCCGGCCTCCTTCATCCACTGCACCAGCTGCTCGCGGCCCGCGCGATCCGCATCGGTCAGCGCGATGCGGCAGACGCCGCCGCCGTCGATCGCGCCGATGCGGGCGTGTTGGTCGATGCGCGCCAGCAGCGCTGCGCCGTCGATGCCTTCGCGCGCCCGCCACGCGGCCTGCGCCGCCAGCACCGCATCGGGCGATTGACCGGTGAGCGATTCGTAGACGCCCGGCGCCGTCGCACCCTCGGTGTTCAGCAGCAGCACGCGGGCGTTCGCGTCGAGGCCGAGTTGCTGCGCTGCGCCGCGATCGGCCAACGCGGCGATCAAGCCCGCCAGCCCGGCCGCACCCGATTCCCCGGCGAGCACCGGCACGTCGCCGGCGCTGCCTTCGGCGAGCATGCGCATCGCCTGCACGGCCGCATCGTCATCCACCGTGATGAACGCATCGACGGCAGATTGCAAGAAGCGCCACGCGAGCGGCGAAGTCTCGCCGCAGGCCAGCCCGGCCATCACCGAATCGACCGAGCCACTGGCGCGCGCGGCCCGACCGCTGCGCGCGCTCTGCAGCAGGCAATCCGCCTGCGCCGGCTCGACGACGATGAACGTCGGCCGCTGTGCGCCGAAGCGCTCCCAGAGATGGCTGACAACACCGGCCGCGAGCCCGCCGACGCCGCCCTGCACGATGACGTGCGTGAACGGCGGCCCACCCGTCTCCAGCACCTCGTCGGCGATCGTGCCGTAGCCCTGCATCACATCGCGAGGGATCTCTTCATAACCGTCGTACGAGGTGTCGGAGACGACCGTCCAGCCGTTCGCCGAGGCGAGCCGCGCGGCCTCGCGCACCGACGCGTCGTAGTCGCCGGCGATGCGGACGATCTCGGCACCGAACGCGGCGATCGGTGCCTCGCGCTCGGCGCTGACGTGCGCGTGCAGCACGATCACGCAGCGGCAGCCGATGCTCTGCGCGGCTGCCGCGAGTGCGCGGCCGTGGTTGCCGTCGGTCGCGCTGATGACCACCAGCTCGCGCAGTTCGGCGCCGTGCTTCCCGGCCAGCAAATCGGCCGGCTGCCACCCGCGATTTGGCCAGCGCCGCAACACCAGCCGCAGCAGCGCGAGCGGCGCCCCCAGCGCCTTGAAGCTGCCGAGCGGCGAGCGCGTCGATTCATCCTTGACCGCGAGGTGCGCGATGCCGAGCTGCGCGGCGAGCCGCGGCAGCGGCCACAGCGGCGTGGCGCCTTCGTTCAACAGCGACCACGCCCGCAGCCAGCGCCGGCCCTCGCGCCCGGACTCGACATTCAGGATCGCCTGCAGCGTGGCGTCGTAAGACCGGCGCTCAGCCCGCGGGTTGACGAACAGCATTCAGGCCTCCCGCCGCGGCAGCCGCTGGCGAATGATTTCCGCGAAGAAGCGCGCGCCGATCGGCAGCAGCGCGTCGTTGAAGTCGTAGCGCGCGTTGTGCAGCGGCACCGCGCCGGGGCTGTCGCCATCGCCGTTGCCGATGAAGACGAAGGCGCCGGGCACCACGCGCAGGAAGGCGCCGAAATCCTCCGAGATCATCATCGGAGCCACGTCGTCATCGACCCGGTCCGTGCCCACCACCTCGACCGCGGCGGCCACCGCGACCGGCACGCATTGCGCCCAGTTCACCGTCGGCGCGAACTCGTGCGTGTACTCGACGCTACAGCTCGCGCCATGCGCCGCGCAGATGCCCTCGCACAGCTCGCGCATGCGCCGCGCGAGCAGCGCCTGCACCTCGGGCGCATAGCTGCGGGTGTCGCCCTTGATCGTCACGTGCGTCGGAAGCGCGTTGCGGATCCCGTCGGTGATGAACTCGGTGCACGAGACGACGGTCGGCTGCCCCGGGTCGACCGAGCGCGCGACGATGGTCTGCAGCGCCAGCACGATCTCGGCGCCGATCACCAGCGGGTCCACCGCCATGTGCGGCCGCGCCGCGTGGCCGCCGCGGCCGGTGATGCGGATCACGAAGTTGTCTTCGCTGGCCATGATGCCGCCGACGCGCGTGGCGATGTGGCCGACCGGCAGGCCGGGCATGTTGTGTGCGCCGTAGATCTCGTCGACCGGGAAGCGCTCGAACAGGCCGTCGGCCATCATCGCCGCCGCGCCGCGGCCGTGCTCTTCGGCGGGCTGGAAGATGAAGCGCACGCTGCCGTCGAAATCCCGCCGCTGCGCGAGCAGCTGCGCCGCGCCGAGCAGCATCGCCATGTGGCCGTCGTGCCCGCAGGCGTGCATGCAGCCGGGGTTCAGCGACGCGTGGGCGCGGCCCTCGGCGGCTTCGGTGAGGGCGAGGGCATCCATGTCGGCACGCAGCCCGATCGCGCCGCGGCCGGTGCCCACCGTCAGCGTGCCCACCACGCCGGTGCCGCCGATGCCGCGCTCCACCTCGATGCCCAGCAGCTCGAGCACGCGGGCGACGTGGTCGGCGGTGCGGCGCTCGTTGAAGCCGGTCTCGGGGTGGCGGTGCAGGTGGTGGCGCCAGCTTTGAAGCTGGGCTTCGAACTCGGTGGCTGAGGGGGAGGATGGCGTGGACATCGCGGGCTCCGGGCAGGACGGACGCTGGGATGCTGCATTGTCGGCAGCAGCGCGTGAGCGGAATCATCGCGATCGGGCGTCGCGTGATGCGTTTGTCCCGTTTTGCTGGCCGAGAATGGGCGAATGGACCGACTCGACACCCAGATCCTGAACCTGCTGCAACACGATGCCTCGCTGCCGATGCGCACGCTGGCCGAGCGGGTGCACAGCTCGCCGGCCACCTGCCAGCGCCGCATTGCGCAACTGAAGGCCTCGGGCGTGCTGATGAAGCAGGTGGCGATCGTCGACCGGCAGCGCGTGGGGCGGCCGCTGACGGTGTTCGTCTCGGTCGAGCTCGACAAGCAGAACGATGCGCTGTTGCGCAACTTCGAGAAGAAGATGGCGGCGCAGGACGACGTGATGGCCTGCTACGAGGTGTCGGGCGAGTTCGACTTCTTGCTGATCGTGAACTCGGCGTCGATGGAGCGGTACCACGCGTTCACGCGCGAGGTGTTTTCGTCGAACAACAACGTGCGGAATTTCAAGAGCACCTTCGCGATGAACTGCTCGAAGTTCGAGACGCGCATCGCGCTGGCCGAGCCGGGGGAGGCCGGGGCATGACGACGCAGATCGAGGCGCTGTACTACGGCCGGCACCGGATGACGTTTCGCATCGGCACCTACCTGGCGCTGATCCGCATGATGGGCATCGCGCACCTGGTGACGACGCTGTACGGGCATGCGCAGCTGGTGTCGCAGACGCAGGCCCGGCTGGCGCGCACGCGGCAGACGCTGCGCGAGCTGATCTGCCACGGCTTCGACAGCGAGGCGGGGCGGGTGGCGCTGCAGCGGTTGCGAGATGTGCACCGCCATGTGCCGGCGGATGCGAGCGACTACCGCTACGTGCTGGCCACGTTCTTCCTGGAGCCACTGCGCTGGAACGCACGGCATGCGCGGGTGAAGCTGGAGGCGCACGAGACCGCGTTGCTGCTGGCCTTCTGGCAGCGCGTGGGGCGTGAGATGGGGATAAGCGAGCTGCCCGAGGCGCTGCCGCAGTGGCAGCAACTGCAGCGCGAGTATGAAGCGCGCTGCATGGCCCGCACGCCCGAAGGCGAGCGCCTGGCGCGCCTGTGCCTGCGCGACGTGGTGAAGCTGACGGTGCCGTTCGGCACGCGCTGGGCGTTCCGACAGGGGATGCTGGCGACGATGGAGCCGGGGGTGCGGGAGGTGCTGGGGTTGGGGGAGGCGAGTGGTTGGGTGAGGGCGCTCGTCCGCTCCCGCACCGCGCCCCGTTCGCGCACCGACCCACGTTCGAACTGAGCCCCGTTGCGCTGAGTCCCCGTTTGCCCTAAGCCCCCGTTCGCCCTGAGCACATCAGGTCCTTGAAGGGACCCGGCGGTTGCAAAGAAACCGTTCGGACTGAGCTTGTCGAAGGCCTGGCCCGCTTCGGACGCAACCCTTCGACAGACGCGCCATCGACAAGCTCGGTCGCTGCTCAGGGCGAACGGAAGTGTGCTGTTTCTTGAGAGCAGGGACCGAGCTGGTCGAGGGCCCGTCCGTCGAAGGGTTCGTCGCCTACTTCAACTGCACGACTGCAAAGACCCGTTCAGCCTGAGGTATCGAAGGCCCGCTCCATGCCCGCACGGTGTTAAAAAAAACCACCCCACTCTTTTAACAAGCCCGACGAGATCACCGGAGACATCGATGACGTCATTCGAGCAAAACGTACAGCTCTACGAAGTCCTGCGCCGCGATCTGGAGATCAATTCAGTCAACCTCGGCGAACTGATGTGGATGCATCCACTCCGGAGCGAGCGGCAGGTCCAGCCCGCATCAGGAACACCGATTGCCCGCGCCCCTGAATGGACAGCCTTGATGCCGATGCCCCCGAAGACCCCGCTGATGCGCCGCCTCGAGCCGGCCTGACCCGCAACCGCGTCTCGGTGTTCGCGCTCGCCGTCATCACGCTGATCGTGCTGGTGCTGTGCTGGCGCATGACCGAGCCCTTCGTGTCGGCGCTGGTGTGGGCGGTGGCGCTGGCCATCGTCGCGAACGGCTTGCACCGGCGCATTGCACGCCGCGTGCGCCGCCCGAACCTGAGCGCCGGCCTGACGACGGCGCTGCTCGCGGCCGTGCTGCTCGTCCTGGCAGCGGCAATCGCCCCGGTGATGGTCGAAAAGGCGCGCGAGGGCTGGGAGCACCTGCGGTCCGACGAGGTGCGCCAGCGCGTCGACGACCTGGTGCGCGACAGGCCGACGCTGGCGCGCGCCGTGGCGTGGGCGACGAAGCAGATGCCGTCGAGCGACGAGATGGCCAAGCAGCTCGCGCCGCGGCTGCAGGGCTTCCTGACCGGCTCGATGTGGGGCAGCGTGCAGCTGCTGGTGACCTTCTTCGCGCTGTTCTACCTGCTGCGCGACCGCGAGCTGGCGCTGCGCTGGCTGCGATCGGTCCTGCCGCTGACGGCGCGCGAGACCAGCCGCATCTTCAAGCGCGTGGCCGAGGTGGTGCGCGCCAGCGTGCTGGGCACGGTGTTGATCGCGGCGCTGCAGGGGCTGCTGGGCGGGTTGATGTTCTGGTGGCTGGGGCTGCCGGCGCCGATGCTGTGGGGGCTGGTGATGTTCGTGCTGTCCATCCTGCCGGTGCTGGGCGCGGCCATCGTGTGGATCCCGGCGGCGGGGCTGCTGCTGCTGGAGGGCAGCTGGGAGAAGGCGCTGATCCTCACGCTGTGGGGATCGATCGTCGTCGCGCTGGTCGACAACCTGCTGTACCCGGTGCTGATCGGCAAGCAGCTGCGGCTGCACACGCTGCCGGCCTTCATCGCGATCGTCGGCGGGCTGGTGGCGTTCGGCGCGACGGGGCTGGTGATCGGGCCGCTGGCGCTGGCGATGGGGGTGGCGTTGCTGGAGGTGTGGCGCAGGCGGCTGCCGGCTCACTGATCGGTGGTTCGGCAGCCGGGGTGCGGCGCTTGGTGGCTGAAGCGGGATTGCGTCCACATGAGCAGGTCTTTCGTCAGCGGTGAATCTGCCGCGACCAGCGAGGCGTGGTCGCGCCCGGCGTAGCGCCGGTGGTCGATCGCCCGCCCTGCCTGGCAGCGTGTTGCGACGAAGCGCGATTGCACCGCGGGCGGCACCAGGTCGTCGTCCAGCCCTTGCGCGATCAACACCGGCTGCGTCCACGGCCCGACAGGCGTGTTCTCCGCGAGCCGCTGGCCCAACGGCCCGCTCGTAGGCGGTGCGGAGAAGATGCTGCCGCCGACAGCCGCCGCCTCGACCGCAGTGAACCAGGCCCGGCCACCCGCCAGGCAGCGTGACGCGATGTCGCGCGCCATCAGCGCCGGCCAGCCGCGCGCGTAGTCATCGAACTTCACGTCGCCATACGTGTCGCTGTAGGCCTGCAGCAGGTACGCCGAGGTGATGCGGCCGACCGGCGTGTGCTGCACGGCGGCCACCAGCGCCGGCAGGTCGCTCCCCGGCGCGAGGGCGGCGATGCCAGCCAACGGCACGTCGGGCGCGTAGCGGGGCGCGAGCATGCCGGCCCACAGGGCCGCGTTGCCGCCTTGCGAATGGCCCCAAACGACGGTGCGATCGGACAGCGCCACGCCCACCATCTGCCGCGCGGCCCGCACCGCATCGAGCGCGGAGCGGGCCTGGCCGGTGCCGACCAGGTAGGGGTGGATGCCGGCGGCGCCCAGGCCCACGTAGTCGGTGGCGACCCAGACCCAGCCCTGGTCGAGCAGCGGCTGCAGCGCGGGCACGTGGGCGAACGGATCGCCCAGCAGCGAGGGCGCGCAGCCGCGCACGATGCCGGTGCTGCCGTGCGCCCACGCGACGACCGGGCGCGGGCCGGCGGGCGCGTTGCGCGCGACCATCACGATGGCGCTGGCGAGGGCGGGCGAGCCGTCGTCACGCGTGGTGGCGTGGAGGATGCGCCACGCGACGGCGCCTTCGGGCACGCCGCGGGTGAAGGGCTCCTGGCGCAGCAGCGTGCCGGGGCGGAAGGGGATGCGGTAGGTGGCGGAGTAGAAGGGGTCGGGGGTGGTGGGGAGGGTGAGGTACCAGGCTGCAAAGACGAGCAAGAGCGCGAGCAGCAGCGCGGTCGCCAGGGCAGTCAGCAGGAGTCGTGGCACATGGCGCATGAGGCCGATTCTGCGGCAGGGTGCGTGCTACATTGGCCGCGCCCAGGCGAGAGCCTGGGTCGAGATTGGCGTCTCGGAAGATACCCGCGTGAGGCCGCCCACTGGCGGCTTTTTCACGCGCGCGCATTCAACTTCTGGAGCCAATACGCATGAGCATCAATGCCGCTGACGACGAGGAGTCTCCCTCGTCCTCTCCCTCGCAGTTCGAGGAATTTCGGTGGACCGATGAGTCGACGGACGCTCGGGTCATCGAGGCGCGTCACTTGAATCGACTAGTCGGGCTGACGATCGATGTCGCCGATGGCGTTCGAGCGCTGCTGGAGATCGCGGAGTTCGACGATTGGCTGCGCATGGACGATCACACGCCTCTGATCGATCGGTCTCGGCATGATTCGCTGAGGCGCTTGAGCGTCACGGCGTTGCGGTTGCTGTCGGAAGAGGCGGAGCGGGTGGGGGAGTGGGTGCGCGTCGGCGCGAAGCTGTGACGCGAATGTGATGGACTCCATCCTCGTTCGTTCGAGACAATGCGACTTCGAATCGCGCACGATCGATGCGCGTCGACATTGGCACTGGGATGGACATGGCAAAGGCGCCGAAGGCAATTGGAACTCCGGGGGCTCCACGCAATCCCGCGTGGACGAGGGACGAGTTGATCCTGGCGTTGGACTTGTACCTGCGACACCGCGTCTCTCCTCCTTCTAAGAACAGTGCCGCGGTCAAGGAGCTGTCGTCAATCTTGAACGAACTCGGTCGAGCCGTGCAGCTCGACGACAAGCGCACGTTCAGGAATCCCGCCGGCGTCTACATGAAGATGATGAACTTCCGGCGGTTCGATCCAACCTATACGGCGCAGGGTAGGGTCGGGCTGCGACGAGGGAACAGGGACGAAGGAGTTGTTTGGCGGCTCTTTGCCAACGACCCGCAGCGGCTGACCGAAGTCAGTCAGGCCATCCGAGGTTGCATCTCAGGTCGAGACGACGCCTCAGCCTATTTGGCGGAGGACGAGCCCGGAATTCAGGATGCCGAAGAAGGGCGGATTCTCACGCGCGTTTATCGGCAACGGGAACGCAGCCGAAAGCTCGTCGAGCAGGTGAAGGCGATGGCCCTCAAGCAGTCCGGGCGACTGGCTTGCGCTGCGTGCGGATTCGACTTCATCGATGCGTATGGGCCGTCGGCCAGCGGCATCATCGACGTGCACCATACGAAGCCGCTCCATACGTTGGTCGAGGGACATCGAACTAGCGTTCACGATCTGGCTCTATTGTGCGCAAACTGCCACCGCGTCGTGCATGCGAGCAGGCCCTGGTTGAGCGTCGAGGAGGTTTCGGCGCTTCGCACTGCTCGTCGGAAATGATTGAGCCTCATTGAGGCATGGCCTGCGCGCGGCTACGAATCCCTTTTTAAAGGAGGCTGGTGGATGACAGTGCTGAACTTCTTCTGCAAAGCATCCAACTGTTCTAATTTCCGACGCTTGATGTCATCGGGAGCGGCCCCCTCTCTCAGGTTCAATTTTGAGTAGTTCAGGCACTCTCTTAGGATCTCAACTTCATCGAGTGAGAGGTCAATCTCCATGCGCTTCTCCTTCGGCTTTCGAGGACTGAATGATGATGCAAGTTTGACTGGACGTCGAGACGCCCGACGACGTTGCCGAGTGTGGGCGCATGGCTCGAGATTGAACTCATACAAGGGGCTTTAGCGCAGCCAATACGGCATCTCGGATACCCTGAAAACAGGGCGTTGCCTCCAACCAGTTGACCTGCACTCAAGGTTTCTGGCGGATGCTGGCAAGGAAATGGGGCCGCGCAAAGTGACCAGCAGTAGCAGGTGCCATGACTGACTTCCTGACCCCGGCCGAGCGCTCCGAGCGGATGTCCCGTATCCGCGGAAAGGACACCAAGCCAGAGTTGCGCCTCCGGAGCTTGCTGCACGCTCGGGGACTCCGTTACCGGCTCCATGCTCCCGCCTTGCCTGGCCGGCCTGATTTGGTGTTCCCAAAGTATCGGGCCGTGGTGTTCGTACACGGATGCTTCTGGCATGGCCACTTAGATTGCCGCATTTGATAGCTTCGAAACCGACGACTTGAAGGAGTACGTCGAGTCGCAAGGCTTTGACCTCAAGTTGGAGTATCGAATGTCACCTGAGGAAATCAGGGCCGCAGTCGATGGATCGCAATTCGACCTCTTGATCATCGACTACAACATCGCGGATGGCGACGGTGATAACGGTGACCTGCATGGAAGCGACGTCATCCGGCAGATCCGCGACCAGAACTGCCTCACAGAGGTCATCTTTTATTCGGCCAGCGGCGTGCCGAAGCTTCGCCAAGAAGCGGCCGATCGCGGTTTGGAGGGGGTCTTTTATTCCGGCCGTCCTACGGAACAGTTGTTGAGGAAGATCAAAGACGTCTTCAACCTGACGGTGCGTAAGGTGGTGGACGTCGAGAACATGCGTGGCATCGTTATGGCAGGCGTAGCGGACCTCGACCACTTAGTGACAGACGTGATTCGCGCAGTGCACGCCAGCTTTGAAGCCGGCAAGCAAGTTGAGTTGTGCAAGCGCTTGCTGGAAAAGATGCGTCCGGTTGTCAAGAGCCTCAAGGTCCTCGTCAAAGAGGGAGATCATGCCCACTTCGGCGAGATCGAGGCGCTCATCGATGCCATCGTCAAACTTGACCCTGTGGACTTCGAGACACTCGTGAAGGCGCGGTCATTTGATAGCAGCCGCCGGGTGGATATGGCGGTCAGCCTATGCAAGGACCACGAGGGTCTGAAGCAGTACAAGGAGGGCATTGGCAGCATCAAGGATCTGCTGCAATGGCGGAACGCACTCGCGCACCAAAAGCCCAAGAGACACGTGGACGGATTCCCAGTTTTCGAAATCAAGGACAACGTCGAGGAGGCCTTCGACGCAGCACGCACACTTCTGCTCAGGCAGCAACTGCGCGCGCAGCGGGCTGCCCTGAACGAAATCCTCACGTTGCTCGGGAAGACCTAGCGACGGCCCATCCGGGAGGTAAGTGCGTGGAAGGTGGACGCGCGGTCGAATTGCTCGGGCGACTGATTGCCGAGAACCAGGCAGCGGCCGCTACGGCGGTTGCAGGCTGCGAGCGCCAGGCGATCACGGAAATATTCCGGACGCTTGACATGTGTGCGTTCGCATTCCGGATGGCTCCGAACCGATTGGACCTGGTGAAGCATGACGTCGCCCGTCACCAGATGTTGATGGGTGCCGCGCCGGCCCTGCAGCCATTGCTAGCCAAGGTCGGTTCTTGCAGCGGTCCGATGCCGTGGGGCCCTTCGAGCGACCGGCTTACGGAGTACATGGACAACTACCTCTGGCGGTGTGGCACCCTGCACTCGCTCCATCGCCTCGCGAGTCTGGAACGCTACGGATTGAGCAGGACCAAGTTCGAAGGTGAGCGCCGGTTAACGATAGAAATTGAACATGGTCGCGCCGAGGCAGCTGATCGCCACGCTGAACTTTGGCTAATCGCGCAGCAGCTAAAGACAACGGGCGCGCTGGCACCGCTGAGCGCCGCTCAACTGAAGCGCATCAGGCGCCGACTGGATGAGCGGTCCAGCACGGATCTCGGGGGATGGTTTATCCGCTACTCCTTCGACGAAGCGCTGATGGAGCGCGGCCTACAGCGCATCAGACAGCTTGAGGCTTGGTGGCCCGAAGCCACGGCACTCGCTGACGACGCGATGGTCGGGGGGCGGACATTCCGGCAATGGAAGGATGCCTGCCGGCTTGTCGCAGCGCAGGCGCTAAGCCACCTCGAGTTCTGCACACGGCTCGTCTCGACGCACAGGCATCTTGACCTTCGTAATCTGCTCACGCTGTACCGCACCCGCGGTGATATCGCGCACGGATGGCACGCCAATGGGTACGAGCCTGTGTGGGCCGACATGGCGACGCGGTCCATGACGCTCGATGGGGAGTCCAACCCAGGGTGGTTGTCACACTACGACACCCCCTTCCCGTTCTACGTGGACCTCGGCCCGGACTTTGCATTGGTGCCCTCGATGTCGGCGCTCCTGAACCCTTTCGTGGGCATGGTCCGGCACCTTCGCGGGCACTACCGTAGGGACTGGGACACGGCCGTAGACGCACGTGAGGACCGGCTTCGCAAGGAACTCGCGGCACTATTTCCTGGGCCCCGCTACGAGGTCGCCCCATCAGGTTTCAAGCTGAAGAGGCAAGACGGCAGCGTGCTCACCGACATCGACGCCGCGATCGTGGACCACCTCCACGGCACGGTCGCGCTGGTCCAGATCAAGTGGTACGACGTGTCTTCCCGGTCCCTGCGTGAACGGGATAGCCGGCGGCGCAACATGTTGGGCGCCGGGACCTGGGTTGACCGGGTCCATGGATGGGTTGCAAACCGGGATTCAGGCACGGTAATGGCCGCGTTGGGGATCAGGAACCTATCGGCAAAGTCGTCCGGACCACCTGTCCTGATCGTGATGACTCGTCACGCCGCTCGCTTTTCGGGCGAAGCGAGCGCCGACAGGCGCAGTGCCTGGGTTTCATGGCCTGAATTCGCCCGCACCGTACATGGCTGCCTGTCCAGCGCCGACGTCCTCCGGATAGTCGCTGCCCGACACGCGCCAACCGAATCCTCACCTGTAGACGCCTCTTTGGCACAGCAAATCAGCAAGACGCTCTACAGCTTCGACGGCGTTGAGATCGAGGTATTTATCCGAGAGAGCTAACCAAGGTTCGATCCTGAGGGCTTGCTAAGACCACTGCGCAGATCCGAACTCGGGGATGGCGCGAAGAAAGTTGGTGGCCGAGGGATGGGTGCGCCCGCAGTGCGTCCGCTGTCGCAGCAAAAGGCGCAGACGGTCCAGCGCGGCCCCGGTGCCGGGCGTCTCTACCGCTTTAGCGGGACAGCAACCCTCGGAATCACCAGCTATGCAGACTATCCCTAGGTTTTGCGCATCCCACATCGCGATGCCGCTACCCTTCACGGCACGTCGGACTCAGCAAAGGACCTTCCATGCTCAAGCTCTACGGCTTCTCCAAAGTCAACGCCGGCGCCCGAGGCCACACCCGTGACCTGCGCGTGCTGTGGGCGCTCGAAGAGATGCAGATCCCGTTCGAGATCGCCGGCATGGACCACCCCGCGCACGACCTGAACACCGAGGCCTATCGCCGGCTCAGCCCGTTCGAGCAGATCCCGTCGATCGACGATGACGGCCTGCTGCTGTCCGAATCCGCCGCCATCGTCGTCCACCTCGCCAAGAAGTCTGGCCGCCTGATGCCCGCCGACCGCGCCGGCGAGGCGCAGGTGATGCGCTGGTGCTTCGCCGCGATGAACTCGGTCGAGATGCCGTTGCTCAGCCTGATGGTGCTCGACTGGTCGGCCGATGGCAGCTGCGGCAAGCACCGCCAGTTCCTGGTCGGCTGGGTGAACCGGATGCTGGGCAACCTGGAGCGCTGGTTCGCCAACCGCGAGTTCGTCGCGACAGACAACTTCACCGTCGCCGACATCCTGATGGCGCACGTGCTCTCGTCGGGCATCAAGGACGCGTCATTGATCGCGCCGTATCCGAAGCTCGTGTCGTACCGCGACCGATGCCTGGCCCGCTCCGCATGGAAGCGCACCTTCGAGTCGTACTGCGCCCGGGTCGAGGCAGCCTAGCGCGGAGTCACTCCAGCGCATACGCCCACGCCACGTCAGATACCTTGCCGGCGAGCACGGTGAACACCAACCGATCGTGCTGCCCGCGCCACAGGTAGACCCACAGCTGGGTGCCTTCAGCCACCACCCGCTCGCCTTCCCCCCGCGTTTCCATCAGCCGAACCACCCCGTCGCACGCCGCCGACGGGCACGCCACCCGCGCATCCGGCTCCCCCATCCGCGCTACCACCTGCGCCACCGGCGTCCCCGCTGTTGACAACCCAGCAGCCAGGCATTGCATCAGCCGATGCTTGCGCCCTTGCCAGCGGTCCACATCCGCTGCCCAGCTTCCACCATCAAAGTGTCCGCGCACTGTTCGCAATGCAGCAAAGTCGCGCGCCCATTGCGCGGCATCCCCTTCGCACGCACGCGAATTACCGCAACACGCGGCCATTGCCAATACCCAATAAATAACCTTGTTCATCTTGTTACTCCCATCGCCGAACAGGGAGAAGTCGCCCAGAATCATTCGGCGCTCCGATGGGTCGATCCCCAGCCGAGAGCGCGCGCCGATCCAGCCCACGCAGCTGGGCTGGTACCGTAAACCACAGGGAGCGTTCCATGACCAACGTACGTCCGCAACCGCGGGCGGCAATTGCCGCGTTGTTCCTTGCAGTTTCCGCAGTACCGTCAGCTTTCTCGCAGTCCACGCAGTCCAGCCCCACCACCCCGGCGCGCCTGCCCGGCCAGGTGGCCACGCCTCAAGACTCCGCCACCGAGATGCGCCTGCTGCGACAGCAGGAAAAGCAGCGCACCAACATCTACAAGGCCTTCTACCCCGACGCAGCCATGCTGCGCAAGGCCGCCGTCACCTTCCACGCCAACCTGCTCGAATCCAACTACGAGCAAGGCTTCCTCGTCCTCGAACTCGATGCGGCCGACATCGCCGCGCTGCGCAGCTTCGGCTTCCGCATCGAGAACGCGCCCGAGTTCATCCAGCGCCGCGACGATTTCCTGGCCGCCATCCAGGCCGCCGCCGATGCCAAGAGCCGCACCACGGCACCTGGTGCGTCCACCGACGGCACCGGCATCACCGGCGCCGCTGCCGGCGACGCCACCATCCAGTCGATCCCCGGCTTCGCCTGCTACGAGACGGTCGAAGAAACCTTCACCGCCGCGGCGGCCTTCACCACCACCTACCCGACGCTCGCGAGCTGGATCGACATCGGCGACTCCTGGCAGAAGACCGTCGGCTCCGGCGGCTACGACATGCGGGTGCTGAAGATCACCAACAGTGCCATCGGCGGCACCAAGCCCAAGCTGTTCGTCAACAGTGCCATTCACGCCCGCGAATACACCACCGCGCCGCTGAACCTGGAGTTCGCGCGCTGGCTGCTCAACGGCTACGGCACCGACCCCGACGCGACCTGGATCGTCGACCACCACGAGGTGCACCTGCTGCTGCAGACCAACCCCGACGGCCGCAAGAAGGCCGAGGGTGGGCTCTCGTGGCGCAAGAACACCAACACCGCCTACTGCGGCGCCACCAGCAACACCCGCGGTGCCGACCTGAACCGCAACTTCACGTTCGGCTGGAACAGCACCGGGGGCTCGGGCTCCAGCGGCAGCCAGTGCGACCTCACCTACCGCGGCGCGTCGGCCGGCTCCGAGCCCGAGACGCAGGCGGTGCAGAACTACATCCGCAGCATCTTCCCGGATCGCCGCGGCCCGAATCCCGGTGACGGCGCGCCGGTCGACACCTCGGGCATCCACATCGACGTGCACAGCTACAGCCAGCTGGTGCTGTGGCCCTGGGGCACCACGAGCACGCCGACGGCCAACGCCACCGCGCTGCAGACGCTGGGCCGCCGCTTCGCGTACTTCAACGGCTACACGCCGGAGCAGTCGATCGGCCTGTACGCCACCGACGGCACCAGCGACGGCCCGAGCTATGGCGAGCTCGGCGTGGCGGCCTACACGATCGAGCTGGGGTCCAGCTTCTTCGAGAGCTGCACCACGTACAACAGCACGACCAAGCCGAAGAACCTGCCGGCGCTGATCTACGCCGCCAAGGTGGTGCGCGCGCCGTACCAGACGCCGGCCGGCGCCGACGTGACCACGGTGGCGCTCGGCAGCGATGCCAGCGGCGGCGGCGTGCTCGCCGGCACGCCGGTGTCGCTGACGGCATCGGCCACCGACACGCGCTTCAACCAGAGCAACGGCACCGAGCCCGTGCTGAACGTGACCGGCGGCGAGGCCTACATCGACACCCCGCCGTGGGTGGCCGGTGCCACGGCCATTGCGCTGACGGCCACCGACGGCAGCTTCAACCAGACCACCGAGTCGCTCAGCGGCACGCTGGCCACGACAGGCTTGTCGCTGGGCAAGCACCTGGTGTTCGTGCGCGCCAAGGTGTCGTCGGGCCAATGGGGGCCGGTGACGGCGCAGTTCCTGAAGATCGCGAGCGTGGTCACGCCGGGCAACAACGAGACCGAGCCGAATGACAACATCGGCACCGCCAATGCAGTGGCGTCGGTGGGTACGTGGAACGGCGCGATCGGCTCGTCGAGCGATGGTGACTACTTCCTCGTCAACCTGCCGGCCGGCAAGACGCTGACCGCCACGCTGACGCCCAACGCGTCGAGCGACTACGACCTCTACATCTACAACTCGTCGGGCACCCAGCTGGCCGCGAGCGAGAAGGGGTCGGGCGTCGTCGATGCGGCGAGCGTCAGCAACACCGACACTGCGGCGTCGGCGCGCTATGTGCGCGTGAAGTTCTACAGCGGCGGCACCGGCGCGACCAGCGGGAAGTACACGCTGGGCTTCAACTGGTAAGTCGTGAAGGGCCGGCAGGCTTCCAGCCTGCCGGCCTGCGCGTATTCGGATGGGCCGCGCAGCTGAAATGCGATGGATCTGCATCATTCGCGCCGGTATGACGCAGCCTCACGTTTCGTGAACGAATTGCAGATCGTCAACAACTGTCGTCAGACCCCGACAAGCACTCGTTTCCGTCATTTCGTTCGTGTCTAATCCGCCCGCCGCGACATCGATGCAGCCCGCAGTAGAAGCTGCGATGTCGCGCTGAAGGCCGCCCGACTCATTGCGTTGGGGCGGCTCCCTCGGAACGGTTTGGGAGGACGTGAATGACTTCGAAGATGTGGCGCCTGCTGGCGCTGCTGGCGTGTGCGTGCGTGATGCCGGTGTTCGCTCAAGTCCCGCAGTCGCAGCCGTACCAGTACTGCAACACCCTGGACTCGGGAAGCTTGCCGCGCTGCGTGAAGACGCTCGGGGAGATCCCGGCGAACTACGAGGCGTTCGCGCGCGGGTTCCTGGGTGCGCCGGGCATCTGCTGGGACGGTGCAGGCGTGCAGCATGTGCCGGCGCTGAGGGTCGTGCTGGACAGCTATCGCGCGGCGACGCAGTTCGACAGTGGCGGGCAGTTCATTCACTACGAGACGAGTTGCAGTGGCGCGGCGTGGTTGGCGTCGCGAGACCCGGACTTCTATCGGGCCTCGCTGTGTCCGAACGGGCTGGCCTGGAATGAGGCGACGCAGGCCTGCGAGATCGAACTCCACGAGATCTTGCTGCCCTATGCATGGAGCCCGCCGCCCCCCGAGTGCGAGGTGTGCAAGGGCAACCCGATCTACCCGCTGCGCGGCGTGAAGCGCGAGGTGGTGGACACGGGGCTGGCGATGGGCAACACGACGCTGCAGTTCACCTTCGACAGCAGCGACAAGATTCCGAAGGTGTGGACGACGCCTCCTTCGGGGCCGACGGGCAAGGTGCAGCGCTACGGCAAGCTGGGCAGCCTGCTGTGGTTCAGCAACCTGCACCGACAGGTGAGCCTGGGAACGAGGAGTGCGGGCACGGCGCCCTCGCTGCCCAACCCGACGGTGTTCGACCGTGGCAACGGCATCTCCAGGACGATGACCAGCACGGCAACAACGCCGCCGACGGCCGAACCGGGCAACGCGGATCGATTCATCGCGCTGGCGGGCGGCGGCTACGTCTACAACGACAGCACGAGCAACGTGCAGGAGACGTACACGAGCACGGGCCGGTTGACGGCGATGGCCTGGACCGACGGCACGCAGGTGAACTTGAGCTACGACGGCGCAGGACTGCTCACCCAGGCGAGCGACAACCGCGGGCACAGCCTGAACTTCGCGTACACCGCCGGGCCCGAGGGCAGTACGCGGATGAGCACGATCACCGATGCGAACGGGCAGGTGACGACGCTGGGCTTCGATGCCCAGAACAACCTTGCGAGCGTCACCTGGCACAACGGGACGACTAAGACCCTGCTGTACGAGCGCGCCGACCTGGGGTGGGCGCTGACCGGCGTCAGCGACGAGCGCGGCGTGCGCTACGCCACCTTCGGCTACGACACGGAAGGAAGAGCGATCAGCACCGAGCATGCGGGCGGGGTGGACAAGTACGCGGTGAGCTATGCGGTACCGCCGAGCATCCGGGTGACGGAGCAGCGTGAGGGCCTCTACGTGGCGCGGACCTACGACTGGATCCTGCCGCAAGGCATCGTGATGACCGAGCCGAGCGGGCAGGTGACGAACTGGAGCGCGCTCAGCCTGAACGGCAAGAACTACTTCAGCAGCCAGACCCAGCCGGCGGGGGCGGGGAGCCTGCAGAGCAGCAGGAGTCAGGCCTATGACGCCAACGGGAACATCGCGAGCCGGGATGATTTCAACGGCAAGCGAAGCTGCTACCTGAACGATCTGACGCGCAATCTGAAAGTTGCGCAGGTCACCGGGCTGAACCAGGGCCAGGACTGCACAGCGGTGACCACGACGAACGCCACGCTGCCGGCAGGGGCGCTGAAGACCAGCACGCAGTGGCATCCGGACTGGAGCCTGCCGATCAAGGTGGCCGAGCCCGGGCAGATCACGATCAGCGTCTA